>NZ_FOQM01000020.1 GCF_900113735.1 Bradyrhizobium sp. Gha | reverse complement strand
CAGCAAGGATCGCGATCGACTTTTTTAAAATGTCGCGCTCCATGCGCAACTGCTCGTTTTCCCGCTGTAACCGTGCGATCACGTCAGCCTGGTCCGCCGACGGCACCGACGCTTGCGACGTGGGCGCCGCGGCGCTGCCGCCGGCTGCTACCGTGCTCCGCTCCTTCACCCATCGACTGAGCACGGAGCCATCGAGCCCGAGCTCTTTCGATACCGACTTCGCCGAGCGACCGCTCGACAAAACCAGATCAACTGCCTGCCCCTTGTACTCGTCCGAATATGACCGACGCTGCCGTTTCGCCATCCGACACCTCTCTCTGCCTAAGCTATAGGTGTCCACCAATTTAGGGGAGGCCCACCCTGGATTCCGTCATGGCGAGCGAAGTGAAGCAATCCAGACTGCATCCGCGGCGACGGTCTGGATTTGCTTCGTCGCTTCGCTCCTCGCAATGACGGCTCTTCATTCTGGCCTCGAATTCGACGGGAGTGGCGGAGGCGGGTTGCGCGGAGGCGACGGTATGCGCCAGGCGCCGGCGTTGCGGCCCGCAATCAGCCAATAGACCACGCCTGCGACAATGCCTGCACCGGTCATGATCTCCAGATGCCGCCGCACGATACCCTCGAACTGCAAGGTGTCCGGGTCAAACGGAATGAGGCCGAGATAGCAGGCGAGTCCGACC
Source organism: Bradyrhizobium sp. Gha (assembly GCF_900113735.1). Lineage (GTDB taxonomy): Bacteria > Pseudomonadota > Alphaproteobacteria > Rhizobiales > Xanthobacteraceae > Bradyrhizobium. The sequence continues at coordinate 146,111 of NZ_FOQM01000020.1, read as the reverse complement.
AGGCCGCCGCCAACGGCATAGGCCAGCGCACTGCGGATGTAGAGCGCCTCCGTGATCGCGACGATCACCGCCGCCGGCACCAGTGCGAAGCCCGAAACGAAAATGAAGCCGAAGCCGAGCAGGATGTCGATCGTGCCCTGGTCGACGGGACCGGCACCGAGATCGGAGAACTCCGGAAACAACAACGCGGCGACCACGATCATGCCGCCGACGAAACAGGCTGCGAGGAAGCCGATGAAGATGACGATGAGCCGGCCGATCATGGACATGGTGTCACTCTCGTCGTCATTGCGAGCGAAGCGAAGCAATTCATGCGGATACAGTCTGGATTGCTTCGTCGCTGCGCTCCTCGCAATGACGAGGTGGCGACAGCGCGGGCATCACATCCTCAATCCGTCATCGCCATGGCCCGCAGCGCCTGGCGCTCGCGTGCGCTGAGCTTCTCCGTCTCCGACTTGAGCTGGCCGCAGGCGGCGAGGATGTCGCGGCCGCGCGGGGTGCGCACCGGCGAGGAATAGCCGGCGTTGAAGATGTATTCGGAGAACTTTTCGATCTGGTCCCAGTCCGAGCATTCATAGGCCGTGCCGGGCCACGGGTTGAACGGGATCAGATTGATCTTGGCGTGAATGCCCTTGAGCAGCTTCACCAGCAGCTTGGCATCGTCGAGCGAATCGTTGACGCCCTTGAGCATCACATATTCGAAGGTGATGCGGCGCGCATTCGAAGCGCCGGGATAGTCGCGGCAGGCCTGCAGCAGCTCCTTGATCGGATATTTGCGGTTGAGCGGCACCAGCTCGTTGCGCAGCTCGTCGCGCACGGCATGCAGCGAGATCGCGAGCATCACGCCGATCTCCTCGCCGGCGCGCACGATGTTCGGCACCACGCCCGAGGTCGAGAGCGTGATGCGGCGGCGGGAGATGCCGATGCCTTCGTTGTCGCCGACGATCAAAAGCGCATCGCGCACCGCGTCGAAATTGTAGAGCGGCTCGCCCATGCCCATCATCACGACATTGGTGACGCGGCGCGTGCCGTCCTCGCGATCGGCCCAGTCGTTCAGGCGATCGCGCGCGACCATGATCTGGCCGACGATCTCGCCGGCGGTGAGGTTGCGCACCAGACGCTGCGTGCCGGTGTGGCAGAACGAGCAGTTCAGCGTGCAGCCGACCTGTGAGGAGACGCAGAGCGTGCCGCGATCGGTCTCGGGGATGTAGACGCACTCGACTTCATGCGCCTTCTGAACATTGTCGCCGCTCGGCAGCCGCAGCAGCCATTTGCGGGTGCCGTCGTTGGAGATCTGCTCGGCCACGACTTCGGGACGGTCGACGGTGAAATGCTGGGCGAGCTCGGCGCGAATCCCCTTCGAGATCGAGGTCATGTCGTCGAAGCTCTGGGCGCCGCGGAAATAGAGCCAGTGCCAGAGCTGCTGCACGCGCATCTTGCGCTGCGCCGGCGCAACGCCGATCTCGCCGAGGCGGTCGGCAAGCTCGGTGCGCGACAGGCCGATCAGCGACGGCTTGGCCGGCGGCACATAGGTTTCGAGCGGAGTCTTCTCCACCAGGATTGTGTCGCGCGGCTCGGTCGTCGGTTGCATCGAATGGGCCTGAAAGTTTTCTTGGTCGTTCCGGGATGGTCCGCAGGGATCGCGAAGCGACCCTGAGGACCAGACCCGGAAGCTCGAGATTCCGGGTTCGATGCTGCGCATCGCCCCGGAATGACGGAAGAGGGTTAAGAACCGCCCCTATATAGCAACCGGAACTGCCGATTGCGACCGTGGCTATTACGTAGCCTTACCGCCGACAATCCTGTGCGATCTTGTCGAGCGCCTGGGCGAGGCCCTTCAGCGAGAACGTGTCGGTCGTCTCCGTTCCCTTGGCCGAGACCCCCTTGACGACGAGATCGGCCGATTTGCGCATGGCCTCGACCATCCGCTCCTCCTCGGCCGCATTCTTGATCCAGAGGCCGTCGCCTTGCGTGTACATCGCGAAGGACGCGCCGCCGACCTCGACAGTCGATTCCGAGCCCGGCTTCAGCGCATAGCCGATCATGACCGAGACTTCGTTGTTCACCTTCTCGGCCGGACGGGTCGACACGAAGGCATAGGCGGGATCGCGCGGCCGGTTCGGTGGGTTGGTCTTCGACGACGAGGGTTTTGCCAGCGCGAAGCAGACCTTCTTGCCGTTGGGCGTCGCCGAATAGGCGCCCCAGGTGCCGAACTGGCCAATCAGCGTCGGCTCTGCGCCACCCGCCACCGCAGCGGCAGCGCCCGCCGTCTTGCTCTCGGGCTTCGCTGCCGTCTTGGCGGCTGGCTTTGTCGCGGCCTTGGGCGCCGGTTGCGCCCGTGCGGAATCGGTGACTCCGCCTGCCGCCACGCCAGTCATCAAAGCTAAAATCAGCACCCGCCACATGCTGGAGTGGTTCCCTCAATATTGTGACTGGAAGATGGCCCGGCCGCGCTTTGTCCAGGACTCAGGGATAACGGGGAAAGTCCAATTTGGGAAGGCAGTTAGCGGGTGAGCGCGACTAGCTTTTGGACCGCGCGGCGCGCTGCTCGGCCCATCGCGCGTCGGTCCATTGCAGCAGGTCCTCGGCGCCGGAACTGCGCAAATGCGCGCCGCCGTCGATCACCACCATCTCGCCATTGATATAGCCGGCGCGGTCCGAAACCAGGAAGCTGGCCAGGTCGGCGAGCTCGCTGTGCTCACCGGTGCGTCCCAGCGGGTTGCGCGCGGTCCAGCCTTCGTCACGGCCTTCGGGGCGGAGCTGCCCCGATGCGCCTGATGTCGGGAACGGGCCCGGCGCGATCGCGACGCTGCGGATGCCCTTCGGGCCCCATTCCACCGCCAGGCTCTTGGTCATCGCCAGCACAGCCGACTTGGCCATCGCGGAAGGAACGGTGAAGGCGCGGCCGGTGATGGTGGAGGTCGAGAGGATCGAGAGCACGACGCCGTTGTGCTTGCCATCGATCCAGCGCCTGCCGGCGGCGAGCGTGCAATACATCGCGCCATGCAGCGTCGGTGCCAGGATCGCATCGGCCGCGCGGAACGAGAGATGCTCACTCTGCGCGATGAAGGTTGCGGCAGCGTTGTTGACGAGGACATCGAGCGGCGCCTCGCGCCAGATCGCATCCATCATCGCGTCGACAGCGGCACCGTCGCGAACATCGCACGCGGATGTTGTCACCTTGCCGCCGGTTTCCTCGCGCATCTCGCGCGCGGTTGCTTCGAGACGATCGAGCTTGCGCCCGCAGATCACGAGCTCGGCGCCGAGCGCGAGAAAGCGGCGCCCCATTGCGGCCCCGAGGCCCGAGCCACCACCGGTGACGAGGATGCGCTTGTTCTGAAGCAAACCTGTTTCAAACATCGTTTGAATCCTCGCTGTTTCTGCACACTCCGTCATTGCGAGACTCGCAATGACGAGGATAGGCCGAACCCGGGCTCTCGCAAAGAATCCGGATTGTAGCCCGTGACTAAATCCGGCAGAAACGGGCCAACTACGACTCCACTCAAAACGCGTCAGGTGCCGCCATGAAAGCCATCCTCTGCTCGCAATATTGTCAGCCCGACGATCTCGTGCTCGCCGACGTGCCGGATCCGGTGGCTGGTCCCGGCGAAGCCGTGATCGCGATCAAGGCGGCGGCGCTGAATTTCTTCGACATCCTGATGATTCAGGGCAAGTATCAGATCAAGCCGCCGTTCCCGTTCTCGCCAGCCGCGGAGGTTGCCGGCGTGATCGAGAGCATCGGGCCCGGCGTGACGGATCTCAAGGTCGGCGATCGCGTCGTCGCCTCCTGCGGCCACAACGGTGCGCGCGAAAAGATCGCGCTGCCGGCGGCAGGGATCGTGAAGATTCCCGACAATCTCGATTACGATCGCGCGGCCGGCATCATCATCATCTACGGCACCGCGCTGCATGCGCTGGAGGATCGCGCGAGCCCGAAGCCGGGCGAGACGCTCGCGGTGCTGGGTGCTGCCGGAGGTACCGGCCTTGCGGCCTGCGAGCTCGGCAAGCTGATGGGCCTGAAGGTGATCGCTTGCGCCTCGTCGGACGAGAAGCTCGAATTCGCCAAAGCACACGGCGCGGAGCTGACGCTGAACTACGCCAAGGAAGACCTGAAGGAAGGCTTGCGCAAGCTCACCGGCGGCAAGGGCGTCGATATCATCTTCGATCCGGTGGGTGGCGCGTATGCCGAACAGGCATTGCGCTCGATCGCCTGGGAAGGCCGCTTCCTGGTGATCGGCTTTGCCGCCGGCGATATTCCGAAGATGCCGCTGAACCTCGCGCTGCTGAAGGGCTGCGACATCAGAGGCGTGTTCTGGGGCGCCTGGACCCGGCAGAATCCGGAGAAGAACCGCGCCAATCTCGAGAAGCTCGTGACGTGGACGGCGGAAGGCAAGATCTCCTCGCATGTGGACCGCACCTTCCCGCTGGCCCAGACCGCCGATGCACTGAAAGTGCTGGCGGGACGCCAGGCCATGGGCAAGGTGATCCTGCATCCGTGAGGTCGCTAGGCGCCGCCGCCACATGCGCAACCGTGATCGCGCGAATCGCCGGCGTCGCTGAAGCTGCGCCGGCGTTTTGGCGCAGCGCCGTCCGGTTGAGCCTTTCTCAACTCTCACCGCCAAAATTGCGGTGCATCGGCCCGCCTCGCCCGAATCAAGCCCAACTATTTCCTGATTCGCGCAAACCGCCGTCGTTTTTTGGGCTGATTCCAACGGCGTTTTACCGGTTCCATTTGCGGGACACTTCTGGACAAAAGCAAGAAGACTGAAGCCGGGAATGCCCCTGCGTTGCGTTGGTAAGGGGAGCATCACCATGGAGACGACGGCGCATCGCCCGTCGACGGAGTCGAGGGCACTCGAGTCCAATCGAGCAGCATCACATTCACCGACCGCGTCCTTTATCCGGGCGCGTGCCGCACGGGCCGATCTATCGCAGGACGATCCAATTCCACTCTTTCTGTCCGATCCGCTGGGTGCGCCGGACCCACGCGAATATGCACCGATGGAGGTGCGCTCCAGACTGATCCCGCGAGTTCTCGCGGCGGTCCTGGTGGCATCCACGGTGGCTGTTCTGGCCGTGTTGTTTCAGTCCGAGATTCAGGGCCTCTTTGCCGCCAATGCGGCAAACTGGATGGGTGTCGCGGCGGACCAGGCCATGGCATCGACCAATGCGCCCGCCGTACCGCAGACGGCCGACAAGGATCCGGAGCGCGTGAGCGATACGAGGCTGGCGGCTGCCGACACGCAGGATCTTCCTGCGCCCTCGACGCCGAGCCGCGAAGCGATAGCGACCGCGTATCAAAGCGCGCTACAGGCGCAGGCACCGGCACCTGTGGCGGCCGCGGTTGCTGCAGCACCCGAGCCACCTTCGCCCGCCAAGCCGCTTCCGCCTGCCAGGACACTCGACGCGGACACGCTGGCGGGGCTGATGGCGCGCGCCAGGAGCCTGATGACCGTCGGCGACATCGCCGCGGCGCGGCTCCTGCTCGAACGCGCGGCCGATGCACAGGATGCGACGGCGGCGTTCGTGCTGGCGGAAACCTATGATCCCGCCGTGTTGGGCACCAAGGACACGCGGAGCATCACTGCGGACGCCGCAGCCGCGCGCGACTGGTACCGGAAAGCCGTGCAGCTTGGATCGGCCGAGGCGAAGCAGCGCCTCACCCAACTTCAGAACTAAATCTAGCAGGGGACATCATGCGTAACACTTTGAAGATGGCGCTTGCCGCCATCTTGACGATCTGTGCCTTCGCGGTACGCGCCGAGCAGACCGAATACGATCCGGCCAAGGTCTCGGATGGTTTGAAAGCCATCTTCCAGTTCGGCTCGAACTCGACCAAGCAGGCGCTGAACGCCAACACCGTCACGCTGATCACAGGCACGATCGGCGGCACCTATGTGCAATTCGGCGCCGACCTCGCCTCCGTGCTCGACGACGGCAACAAGATCCGCGTGCTGCCGATCGTCGGCCGCGGCTCGGTGCAGAGCGTTGCCGACATCCTGTTCCTGCAAGGCGTCGATCTCGGCATCGTACGCGCCGACACGCTCGACTATCTCGAGCGCAAGGGCTTCGCCAAGGACATCAAGAAGCAGTTCACCTACGTGTCCAAGCTCTACAATGAAGAGATGCAGGTGATCGCGCCGAAATCGATCGCCACCCTCAAGGACCTGGAAGGCAAGACGGTGAGCGTCGACCTGCCCAACGGCGGCACCTTCGTCACCGCGCTCACCGTGTTCGAGCGGCTCGGGATCAAGGCGAAATTCGTCTATGTCGAGCAGCGCATCGCGATGGAGAAGCTGAAGGCTGGAGAGATCGACGCCGTCATCGTGGTCGGAGGCAAGCCGTACAAATCGGTCTCGACCTTCAGCAATGACGGACGCTTCCATCTTGCGGGCGTCGACTATGCAAAGCCGCTCCAGAGCGACTATCTGCCGGCGACGCTGACGCCCAAGGACTACCCGAACCTGATCAAGGACGGCGAGAGCGTGGACACGATCGCGGTGCCGGCGGTGCTTGCGGCCTATAATTGGGGGCCGAACACCGAGCGCTATCGCAAGCTCGCGCTGTTCGTGGACGCGTTCTTCACGAAATTCCCCGCGCTCCAGAACCCGCCCTTTCATCCCAAGTGGAAGGAGGTCTCGCTTGCGGCGCCGCTCGCCGGCTGGAACAGATTGCCGGTGGCGCAGCAATGGCTCGACCGGCATGGCATCGAGCCGGTGACGCGGCAGCGCTTCGAGGCCTTCCTGAAGCAGAGCCCGGCAGGTGCGAAGGTGTCCGACGCAGAAAGGGAGACGCTGTTCAAGCAATTCCAGGCCTGGGACGCCGAGAAGGCACGGGCGGAGAAGAAGTAGCGAGCCCTCCGCTCATTGCGCGGCGTCCGCCGCTTCCACACCGCGCTTCAGTGCAGCGCGCGCGGCTTCCCGATGCTCCGGCGTGATGTGGCTCGCGACCATGCGGATGGCGGTGGCGAGCACGGCGGCGTCGTCGGTGAAGCCGAGCACCGGCATCACGTCAGGAATGAAGTCGAACGGCAGGATGAAATAGGCAATCGCGCCCAGCAGCGATGCCTGCACATGGCGCGGCGTCTGCCGGTCGAACGCGCAATAATAGGCGGCGAGCAGATCTTCAGCGAACGGCAGATGCGCGGCGACGCGCTTCAGCTTGCTCCAGAAGCGGCGGCGCACGCTGTCGCGATCTTCCGCGAGCCGATCGGCCGGCTCGAAGCCGACGCTGTGTTCGGCAGCCATGTCTGGAAACTCCCGTTCAGCCGGACGCGGCGGATCGCCGCATCGGGTGCTGATCACAACATGGGGATGCGCATCCTGCCTGCAAGTGTCAGCCTGCTGCCGGCTTGGCGATGGCATTCATGGCGGTGGCAAGCTCGATGTCGAGCTTGGTGACGCCGCCCGCATCATGGGTCGACAGCATCACCTCGACCGTCTTGTAGACATTGCGCCATTCCGGATGGTGATCCATCTTCTCGGCCACCAGCGCCGCGCGGGTCATGAAGCCGAAGGCCTCGTTGAAATCCTTGAAGACAAAGGTTTTCCCGATGGCATCGCGGCCCTGGGCCTCGGTCCAGCCCGGGATACCGCCCAATGCCTGCTTGCGTGTGTCCGCCGATAGCCGTTCTGCCATCATCGCCTCCGTCCTTCAGGGGAACTTTACCCTAACACCGTGCCGGTGGCCCGGGTTCAGATCGCTCCGCTAACCATGACCGAGATGTAACCCCCAGGGGCAAGAAATTTGCTACAATTGCCGGTGCAAACCGCCGGCCAAGATGAGACTGAGCCTGAAGCGCCTGTTTGGGAGATCGATGACCGGGGATTCAAACCTGGCCGAAACGCCCTCTCCGCCTTCGCCGCGATCCGCGGCGCGGAAGACGGCGCTCGTGTCTCTGGCGCTGGTGCTCGCCATCGTCGGCGCGCTCGCCGGCGGCTATTATTTCGCGATGCGACCGGTGACGCTGAAGATTGCGGTCGGTCCGGCCAACAGCGACGACGTCAAGGTGGTGCAGGCCCTCACGCAGGCCTTCGCACAGAGCAAGGGCTTCGTGCGGCTGCGCCCGATCCAGACCGACGGCGCCACCGCCAGCGCGGAGCAACTCGCCGAAGGCAAGGCCGATCTTGCGATCGTGCGCGGCGATCTCGATGTCCCCAAGAACGCGCAAGCGGTCGCCACGCTGCGCAAGAACGTCGCGGTGCTCTGGTCAGTGCCCGGCAGGGGCAAGAAGAAGGGCGCGAAGATCACCAAGATCGCCCAGCTCGCCGGCCATCGCATCGGCGTGATCGGCCGCACGCAGGCCAATGTCAATCTGCTCAAGGTGATCCTGCAGCAATATGGCGTCGATCCCGCCAAGGTCGAGATCGTGCAATTCCCGGCGAGCGAAGTCGCCGAAGCGATCAAGACCCAGAAGGCCGACGTCTATCTCGCGGCCGGCCCGGTCAACAGCAAGATCACGGCGGATGCGATCGCGGCCTCCGCCAGGGATGGCGGCTCGCCGACCTTCCTCGCGATCGATTCGGCTGACGCGATCGCGCAGAACCATCCGGTCTACGAGGCCTCGGAAATTCCCGCCGGCACCTACGGCGGGTCTCCCGATCGTCCCGATGACGAGGTCAAGACCATCAGCTTCTCGCATCACATCGTGGCGCGCAAAGGCCTGTCGGAGACCACGGTCGCAGCTTTCACCCGGCAGCTCTTCGCCGTGCGCCAGCAATTGCTGACCGAATTCCCGCAAGCCGCGAAGATCGAAACGCCCGATACCGACAAGGACGCCGTGATCCCCGTGCATCCGGGCGCCGCCGCCTTCGTCGATGGCGAGGAGAAGACCTTCCTCGACAAATACAGCGACTACATCTGGTGGAGCCTGATGGCGCTCTCGGCCACCGGCTCGATCGGCGCCTGGTTCGCCGGCTATCTGAAGAAGGACGAGCGCGACAACAACAGCCATTTGCGCGAGCGCCTGCTCGACATGCTCGCCGCGGCCCGCAAGAGCGAGACCACCGAGGACCTCGACCAGATGCAGGCCGAAGCCGACGACATCTTGCGCGACACGCTGCGCTGCTACGATCATGGCGCGATCGACGAAGGGGCGCTGACCGCCTTCAACATCGCGCTCGACCAATTCCACGCAGCGGTCGCCGACCGCAAGGCCGTGTTGATCGCCTTGCCGCAGAACCTGCAACGCGCCGGCGCGCAATTCCGGGCTGCCGGCAACGCATAACCGCGCGCGTGTAATCGCCGCGTCACATTGTCTCAATATAGCTCCCCTGTCATTCCGGAATGGTCCGAAAGGACCAGACCTCAGGCGCGCAATTGCGTACCGGGGAATCTCGAGATTCAGGATTCGCGCTTCCCGCGCTCCGGAATGACAGCGCAAGACAGCCAGGCAGCGAGCCCATGAAGATCAAATTCTCCCGCCGTCGTTTCCTCACCACCGGCGCCGGTGCGCTCGGTGCCATCGCGATGCCGCATCTGTCGCGCGCCGCCGACCGCCCTGCGGTGACCCATGGCGTGCAGTCCGGCGACATCACCGTCGATGGCGGCGTGGTCTGGGCACGGACCGACCGGCCGGCGCAAATGCTGGTGGATGTGGCGACGACTGATACCTTCAAGGACGCCCGCGCGCTGCCGCCGATCGCGGCGCTGCCGGAGAGCGACTTCACCGCGAAGATGCTGGTGGACAATCTCCCTGCCGGACAGGACATCTTCTACCGCGTCCGCTTTCGCGATCTCTCCCACTCCGCGATCGAAGGCGAGCCGGTGGTCGGCCGCTTCCGCACCGCGCCGGCCGACCGCCGCGACGTCAGCTTCGTCTGGGGCGGCGACGTCGCAGGCCAGGGATGGGGCATTAATCCCGATGACGGCGGCATGGCCACCTTCTCGGCGATGCGCAAGCACCGCCCGGACTTCTTTCTGCATTCCGGCGACACCATCTACGCCGACGGCGTGATCGCCTCCGAAGTGAAGCTCGCCGACGGCAAGGTCTGGAAGAACGTCACGATCCCCGAAAAAGCCAAGGTCGCGGAGACGCTGGACGAGTACCGCGCCGCGCACAAATACAATTTCACCGACGACAATGTCCGTGCCTTCAATGCCGAGGTGCCGATCTTCGTGCAGTGGGACGATCACGAGGTGACCAACAACTGGTCGCTGTCGAAGGACCTGCCGTCGACATACAAGGTGCGCGACATCTCGCTGCTCGCCGCGCGCGCGGGCCGCGCCTTCCACGAGATGTATCCGATGCGCGAGAGCATCAATGAGCCGGGCCGGGTCTATCGCAAGATCTCCTACGGCCCGCATCTCGACGTGTTCGTGCTCGACGAGCGCAGCTATCGCGGCCCGAACGGCGCCAATCTCGAGACGGATTACGGCCCGGCCAGCTATTTCCTCGGCCCCGAGCAGATGGCCTGGCTGAAGCGCGAACTGCTCAATTCGCGCGCGACCTGGAAGGTGATCGCCTCCGACATGCCGCTCAGCCTGATCGTCTACGACGATGCCACCAACAAGAAGGGCTCGGAAGCATTCGCCCAAGGCGATGGCCGGGCGCGCGGCCGCGAGCTCGAGATCGCCGACATCCTGCGCTTCATCAAGATGGCGCCGATCAAGAATACGGTGTGGCTGACCGCGGACGTGCACTACGCCGCCGCGCATTATTACGATCCTAACAAGGCGCAATTCCAGGATTTCGAGCCGTTCTGGGAATTCGTCTCGGGTCCACTGCATGCCGGCACGTTCGGTCCGAACGAGCTCGACAATACGTTTGGACCGGAGGTGCGCTTCGTCAAGGCACCGGGCAACGACAAGCAGAACCTGCCGCCGTCCGCGGGCATGCAGTTCTTCGGCCACGTCAAGATCGACGGCGCGTCCGGCCAGATGACGGTGACCTTGCGCGACCGCGCCGATGTCGCGCTGTGGTCGACCACGCTCGATCCGAAATTCGCCTGAGCTGATCTAGCCGCCGCGCGTCTGCAACGCTGCCTCCAGCGCATCGCTGGAGCACGGCTTTTGCAGCCGCGGGCGCGCGGCAAACTGCGCGGGAATGCTGGTCTCCGCGCCGTAGCCGGTGACGAAGACGTAGGGAATTTTCAGCGCCGCGAGCCGCTCGGCGATCGCGAAGCTTTTTTCGCGGATCAGAGAGACGTCGAGCAGCGCAAAATCGGGCGCGCGCCTCGCGATCGCATCCAGTGCCTGCGCGACCGTGCCCACGGTGCGCACGCTTCTCACGCCGAAACCGAGCAGACGATCCTCGAAATCGATGGCGATGATCGGATCGTCCTCGACGATCAGCACATCGGCAGGAATGTCGGCCGCGCCGTCCGGGGAAGCAGGTATCATGATCATGGCTATTGAGGGCTGCATGGGATCACCGGTCAGGACAGCCCCAGGCCGACGCCTGCGCCCAGCGCATCGGAGGGTTCCCGGAACGAAACTCACCACAGAACAGTTTTTACGTCTGTCCACATGTGCACACAGGCCGTGGACGGAACTCGCTAGTGTGAGGAGGAGGACGGGAGTTCACGATGGATGCGCGTATCAGCAAGACAAGCGAGATCGAGAGCCGGCCCGCCAACAATCTGCTACGGCGTCTGAGCCCGGCGGATTATGCGCTGCTCGCACCCTATGTCACCGCTGACGACGCCGGCGCAAACCATCTGCTCTACAGCCCCGGCGACGATGTCCAGGTGGTGCACTTTCCCTGCGGGCCGTCGCTCGCGACCTTCCTGGTCCCGAACGAAGAGGGGCGCGACGTCGAGACCATTCTGGTCGGCCGCGAAGGCGCCGTCGGCGGCATCGTCAGCGAAGGATTCCTGCCGGCCTATACCCGAATCTGCGTCAAGTTCGGCGGGCCATTTGCGCACATTCACGTCGGCAGACTGGAGGCGGCCAAGGCGCGCTCGCCGACACTGCGCAATATCTTCGCCCGGTACGCCGACTGCATGCTGGCGCAGATTTTCCAGTCGACCGCCTGCAACGCGATCCACTCGATCGAGCAGCGCACGGCCAAATGGATCATCGCGGCGATGGAGCGGACCGGCGACGAAAGCAGCGTGCCGCTGACGCATGAGCAGCTCGCCACCTTGCTCGGGGTCGGGCGCAGCTATGCCAGCCGCGTGCTGCAATCGTTCAAGGCCGAGGGCGTCCTCGACACCAGGCGCGGCGCGATCCTGGTCCGCAATCATGACGGCCTGCGCCTGCGGGCCTGCCTGTGCAACGACGCCGTGAAGCTGCATTTCGAGGAGGTGCTGCGGGGGGTCTATCCGACCGAGGAGGCGAACAGCAGTCCGGCGCAGGGCTGATGTGCCGGCACCCGCCGCGGCCGGTTCAGCGCCCAAACCGTCCTTGAGCCCGGGATTTCCCGGGCAAAATTCAATCAACCAACCCCGAAAGAACGCATTGTTTTTTGGCGGTTTTTGCTTATATTGCGCCGCAAACGTATGGAGTGCCCGGTCGATCTGGCCGGGCTTCCTTTTTGGGTGTAATAGGCCCCGTTTTCCACGTTTCAGCGTTGTCCGTGAAGAGGTCCCGGCTTGACCGGCGAGATCGCGCTTAACCCATTGTCCGACCGCAAAGAAGCTCACTCATGAACCTCCGTAACGTCGCCATCATCGCCCACGTCGACCATGGCAAGACGACCCTCGTCGACAAGCTCCTCCAGCAGTCCGGTACGTTCCGCGAGAACCAGAAGGTGACGGATCGCGCCATGGACTCCAACGATCTGGAGCGTGAGCGCGGCATCACCATTCTGGCCAAGGCGGCCTCGGTGCAGTGGAAGGATACCCGCATCAACATCGTCGACACGCCCGGCCACGCCGATTTCGGCGGTGAGGTCGAGCGCATCCTGAACATGGTGGATGGCGCCTTGGTGCTGGTCGACGCGGCCGAAGGTCCGTTGCCGCAGACCAAATTCGTGGTCTCCAAGGCGCTCAAGGTCGGCCTCAAGCCGATCGTCGTCATCAACAAGGTCGACCGTCCGGACGCGCGTCCGACCGAAGTCATCAACGAGGTGTTCGACCTGTTCGCGGCGCTCGACGCCAGCGAGGAGCAGCTCGATTTCCCGATCCTGTATGGGTCGGCCAAGCAGGGCTGGATGGCCGAGAGCCCCGAGGGTCCGCAGGACAAGGGCATGGAGCCGCTGTTCGACCTGGTGCTGCGCCACGTCGCGCCGCCGAAGGTCGAGGAAGGCCCGTTCCGCATGATCGGTACCATTCTCGAGGCCAACCCCTATCTCGGCCGCATCATCACCGGCCGCATCTCGTCCGGCGTGCTCAAGCCGAACCAGCAGGTCAAGGTGCTGCATGCCGACGGCAAGCTGGTCGAGACCGGACGCATCACCAAGATCCTGGCGTTCCGCGGCCTCGAGCGCACGCCGCTCGATGAAGCCGAAGCCGGCGACATCGTCGCGATTGCGGGCCTCACCAAAGGCACGGTCGCCGACACCTTCTGCGACCCGACCGTCGAAGTGCCGCTGCCGGCGCAGCCGATCGATCCGCCGACCGTGTCGATGTCGTTCATCGTCAACAACTCCCCGCTCGCCGGCACCGAAGGCGACAAGGTGACGAGCCGCATGATCCGCGATCGTCTGCTGCGCGAAGCCGAAGGCAACGTCGCATTGCGCGTGGTCGAGGCCGCCGACAAGGATGCGATGGAAGTCTCAGGGCGCGGCGAATTGCAGCTCGCGATCCTGATCGAGACCATGCGTCGCGAGGGCTTCGAGCTCTCGGTGTCGCGCCCGCGCGTCGTCTACCAGAAGGACGAAGCGACCGGCGCCACCATGGAGCCGATCGAGGAAGTCGTGATCGACGTCGACGAGGAGCATTCCGGCGTCGTCGTGCAGAAGATGAGCGAGCGCAAGTCCGAGTTGATCGAGATGAAGCCCTCGGGCGGCAACCGCCAGCGGCTGGTGTTCTACTCGCCGACCCGCGGCCTGATCGGCTACCAGGGCGAACTGCTGACCGATACCCGCGGCACCGCGATCATGAACCGCCTGTTCCACGGCTATGCCCCGTACAAGGGCGAGATCCAGGGCCGCCGCAATGGCGTGCTGATCTCCAACGACCAGGGCGAAGCGGTGGCCTACGCCATGTTCAAGCTGGAAGACCGCGGCCCGATGATGATCGAGCCGGGCTGGAAGGTCTACAAGGGCATGATCGTCGGCGAGCACACCCGCGACAACGATCTCGAGATCAACGTGCTCAAGGGCAAGCAGCTCACCAACATCCGCACGACCTCGAAGGACGAAGCCGTGCGCCTGACCCCGCCGATCCGCATGACGCTGGAAAAGGCGCTCGCCTATATCGAGGACGACGAGCTCGTCGAGGTCACCCCGAAGTCGATCCGCCTGCGCAAGAAGCACCTCGACCCCAACGAACGCAAGCGCGCGGAAAAGGCCAAGGAAGCGGTGGCGTAAGCTGCCACTCTCGCTCGCTGTCATTCCCCGCGAAAGCGGGGAATCCAGTACGCCGCGGCCCCGCGACTCTATGACCACGCCTCTGGAATACTGGATCGCCCGCCTGCGCGGGCGATGACAGTTCAGCTTGTGGTGACTTTAGAGCGTATCAGAGACGTGCTAGAGCCCACGCATGTCCTTCCCCTCCTCCGTTGACGTCGCAATCATCGGCGCCGGTGCAGCCGGCCTCGGCGCGGCACATGCGCTGGAAGGCTCCGGGCTGTCCGTGATCGTACTGGAGGCGCGCAACCGCCTCGGCGGCCGCGCCTGGACCGTGCAGGCCTCGCCTGAGGTCACGTTCGACGTCGGCTGCGGCTGGCTTCATTCAGCGGACAAGAACTCCTTCGTCGCGATCGCGCGAGAACTCGGTTTCGAGCTCAACAAGGACCTGCCGCCCTGGCGCGAGCGCGCCTATGGCAATGCGTTTCCGCAGCAGCTCCGCGACGATTTCATGCGCGCGATGGACGCTTTCTATGAGCGCCTGTGGCAGTCCGCGCAAAAGGGCAAGGACGAGCCCGCGAGCCGCAGCCTCGAACCCGGCAATCGCTGGAATCCGATGATCGACGCGATCTCGACCTACATCAATGGCTGCGAACTCGAGGACATGTCGACGCTCGACTGGGACGCCTATGAGGACAGCGAGCTCAACTGGCGCGTCCGCCGCGGCTATGGCGCGCTGATCGCCGCCTATGGCGCGCCCAGCCCGGTCGCGCTGAACTGCAATGTCACGCTGATCGACCATTCCGGCAAGCACGTCCGCCTTGCGACATCCCTGGGCAGGCTCACCGCGGACAAGGTGATCGTCACCGTGCCGACCAACCTCATCGCCGAGGAAGCCATCCGCTTCTCACCACCGCTTCCCGCGAAGGTCGATGCCGCCGCCGGCCTGCCGCTCGGCGTCGACGACAAGGTGACACTCGCGCTCGACGGCGCCGAGGCCTTCCCGAAGGAAGGCAATCTACGCGGCGCCACCATGCGCACCGGAATGGGCACCTATCACATCCGCCCGTTCGGCCAACCCTGCATCGAAGGCTTTTTCGGCGGCAGCTTTGCTCGCCAGCTCGAAGATGCAGGCGAAGGCGCCATCGCCGCGCACAGCATCGACGAGATCGCAGGCTTCCTCGGCAACGACATCCGCCGCAAGCTGAAGCCGCTATATGAGTCGCGCTGGGGCCATGACCCGTTCGCGCGAGGGTCCTACTCGCACGCGCTGCCCGGGCATGCGGGGGACCGCGCGGTCCTGGCTGCGCCGGTCGATGGGCGGTTGTTCTTTGCGGGTGAAGCGACGTCGCCGAATTTCTTCACGACGGCCCATGGGGCGCGGGACTCGGGTGAACGAGCCTCAAAGGAAGTGCTCGCAGCTCTGGACTAGGCAAGCCGTAGCAATACACTCCGTCATTGCGAGCGCAGCGACTTGTCCGCCGAAGCCTTGGCGAAGGCGGAAGCAATCCAGACTACCGCCGCTGGGGATTCTGGATTGCTTCGTCGCTTCGCTCCTCGCAATGACGGGAGCTCCTACTCGATCACCCGCGCCCGCAAATCGGCATCCGGCACGAAGCACGCGTCATACTTGCCGAAGATGCGATAACGGTTGCGCGCGATGAGGCTGTAGACGGGGTCGCGCAGCGGCTTCGGCAGGGCCAGCAGAGCGCGCGTCCAACCCCAGCCGGGAAGCAGCGACAGCACCGTCAGCGCTGCATCGGACTTCATGAACGCCTCGCCGCCATGGATGACGGCATTGGTATCAGGGTCATCGGGGTCGATGCCGAACGTGCGCGCGAGCCGCGCCCCATAATCCGACTGGATCGGCGTGAAGCGAAACTGCTTCGTCGTATCGCGCTGTGCGACGAAGCGCACCCAGCGCGAGCAGAAGATGCAGACGCCGTCGAACAGGATTACGTCATCATCAGGCCATGTCGGCATCAGATTCTCTTTTTTGGCGCGTTTCCTTCACGCGAACCGGGATCCACTTCGCTCGCCGATCCTGCCGTCAGGGCGGTCGCGTCGAGCGACAGGATCGGCAACTCGATATCGAGCGCGCTCATCCGAAATACAGCGTCATGGTCGTTTGGTCGCCACAGGTTTCGGCAGCTTCAGCGCACGCGTCAGTTCGCTGCTTGCAGCCTCGACGCCCGGCTCGGTCTCGATCATCCAATGCCCCTCGCTGCCCACGGCCGGCAGCATACGAAAATCGTCCTTGCCGCCGCCGCCGCGAAATGCATCCGCCAAGGCTCTCGAAAAGCCCGGCGCAAAATAGCTGTCATTGGCTGCAACCAGCGAGGTGACGGGAATGCGCGCCGACTTGCCGAACTCGGCAGCGGCGGCGAGAAGCGTATGCGGCGCGCAGACCTTGTTCGGCTCGTCATTGGCGTGTCCACCGCGCCCGGGCGCAAACACCGCGATCGCCGAGATCGCTTTCGGATCGGCATTCGCAAGCGCCAGTGCCCCCCATCCACCGGCGGAATGGCCGAGCACGATAGCGGCGTCCTTGCGAATGAAATCCTGCTTTTGCAGATAATCGAGCGCGAGCGAAATTTCCTCGGCGGTGGCGCGGCCCGCGCGCGCGTAGTCCGCCTCGTCGCAGCCGCCCTGGTCCTCGACATATCGGCCACCGGTCGCACCATGGCCGAGGCGCTCCGGCACCAGCACGGCAAAGCCGCGCGCGACGAGAAAGGCTGCGAGTGCGCGGTATTCCGGCTGCGGCATTTGCGCGCGACGCAACACGTTCTGCGTCGAGGCATGAGCGATCACCGCGAGCCGGAACGGACCGCGACCAAGGGGGCGAAACAGCAGCGCACGCGCAGCGATGTCGGTATCCGGTGACGGCACGCGCCATTCCTGGCGACGAAACGGCTCGCCCTCTGCACCCGATGCGCCGAACGCGACCTGAGCGCGCAGAGGCGGCGCCGTCAGCAAGGCCAGCACAAGCAGAGGGGTAAGAGACTTGAAGAACTGCATGAATTGCCGAGAGCGAACACGGATGGCGCGGGCCAGATTAGTCGGAACGAATCACTCCGGGCGGACTTTCTGCGTTGCCATCATGGTTCATTGGTTGCGCCTGCGGAGTTTTGCACCGGCACATGGCGACCACCGCGGTTCGAAATGACGTCTTGTCTTTTTTCGGTACAGCATGGTCAAAAAAACTGATGCAGAAAGTCCACAGGTTAACCGATAATTAACGATAGGTCTTGCCGCCGGCGCGGCGACTTGGTTTGATCGCCTCCATGAGCACAACCCTGATCGAGATCCGGCCGGCGAAAGCTGCCGATGCAGCTGCGGTGGCGTCCACCCATGACGAAGCCTGGCGTTCCGCCTATCAGGGCATCATTCCGGGCGCCGAGCTGGAGAAGCTGATCAATCGCCGCGGTCCGCAATGGTGGGACAGCGCGATCCGCAAGGGCAGCCGCGTCAGCGTGCTCGTGTTCGGCGACAAGATCGCAGGCTACGCCAATTACGGTCGCAACCGCGCCCGCAGCCTGCACTTCGATGGCGAGATCTACGAGCTTTACCTGCGCCCCGAGTTTCAAGGCCTCGGCTTCGGCCGCCGCCTGTTCACGGCAGCCCGCCGCGACCTCATGCAGAGCAATCTGAAGAGCATGGTGGTCTGGGCGCTCTCGGACAACGATCCGGCGACCGAGTTCTACCGGGCGCTTGGCGGTCGCATGGTGGCGCGCTCCTCGGAGCGGTTCGGGCCGAAGGCGCTCGACAAGGTCGCCTTCGCCTGGACCAACTAAGATTGCTACCGAGCCGCTGAAGCCTTAGCCGGCAGCGAGGCGCATCCGTCGATACCATCAGCCTTCTGCGCCGATGATAGCCGGATTCATTATTTCACAAAATCACGATGGATCAGCGGGCCAAGCCCGCGTATGACAGCGCCGAAAATCGCTGCCGGGCGAGATTTAACGTCGGCAATAACGGAGCCTTTTCAATGCGTATCGATGCGGTCTCAATCGGAAAGAACGTTCCTGAGGACGTCAACGTCATCATCGAAGTCCCCGTGGGTGGCGAACCGATCAAGTATGAGATGGACAAGGAGGCCGGCACGCTGGTGGTCGACCGCTTCCTCTACACGCCGATGCGTTACCCCGGTAATTACGGCTTCATCCCGCACACGCTGTCCGACGACGGCGATCCCTGCGACGTGCTGATCGTCAACACCCGCGCCATCATCCCCGGCGCCGTCATGAGCGTGCGCCCGGTCGGCGTGCTGTTCATGGAAGACGAGGCGGGCGGCGACGAGAAGATTCTGGCGGTGCCGTCGTCGAAGCTGACGCAGCGCTACGACAAGGTGAGGTCGTATTCCGACCTGCCCGACATCACGCTGCAGCAGATCCAGCACTTCTTCGAGCACTACAAGGATCTCGAGAAGGGCAAATGGGTAAAGATCACGCGCTGGGGTGGCCCCGAGGAAGCGCAGAAGCTGATCCTCGAAGGCATCGAGCGCGAGAAGAAAAAGAAAGGCTGACTGTCATTCCGGGGCGGGCCTTGGCGCGAGCCCGGAATCCAGAAGCCGTGGCGCGAGAGTCCGGGTTCGCACTTCGTGCGCCCCGGAATGACCACCAGCTACACCGCCGGCTTGGGCAGGCCGGCGATCGCACACGCCGCGCGCAGCGTGTTCACGAGCAGGCAGGCGACCGTCATCTGGCCGACGCCTCCAGGCACCGGCGTGATCGCACCGGCAACGCCCAGTGCTTCCTGATAGGCGACATCGCCGACGAGACGGGTCTTGCCGTCCTCCTTCGGGATGCGGTTGATGCCGATGTCGATCACGGTCGCGCCCGGCTTCAGCCAGTCGCCGCGCACCATCTCCGGCCTGCCGACAGCGGCGTAGACGAGGTCGGCCTGTTTCACGATCCCTGGCAGGTCGCGCGAGCGCGAATGGGCGATCGTCACCGTGGCGTTCTCGTTCAGCAGCAATTGCACCAGCGGACGGCCGACCAGGTTGGAGCGGCCGATGACGACGGCGTTCAGGCCGTCGAGCGAGGCGTGCACGCTCTTGGTCAGGATGATGCAGCCGAGCGGCGTGCATGGCGACAGCGCCTGGAAGCCGCCGGCGAGCCGGCCGGCATTGTTCGGATGCAGGCCGTCGACGTCCTTGGCGGGATCGATGGCATTGATCACGGCCTCGGTGTTCAGCCCCTTGGGCAGCGGCAGTTGCACGAGAATGCCGTGCACCGCAGGATCGCGGTTGAGCTTGGCAACGACCGCCAGCAGATCGGCCTGCGAGACATCCGCGGGCAGCTTGTGCTCGAACGACGCCATGCCGGCCGCCTGGGTCTGCGTATGCTTGGAGCGGACATAGACCTCGCTGGCGGGATCTTGGCCGACCAGGACCACGGCGAGGCCAGGCACCAGATTGTGCTCGCGCTTGACGCGGGCGACCTCGTCGGCGACGCGGGCACGAAGGTCCGCCGCGATGAGTTTTCCGTCGATGATCCTGGCCGTCATTGTCAGTTCCCCTCGTCTGTCGATTTGACCGGCGCGAGCTTGCGCAACGTATCGGTAAGCCTGGCCGGATCACCCGCGACGGCGACCTGCTTCAGCCGCGACGTCGTCCCGGACAGGAGACTGACGCTGGCCTTGGGCACGCCGAGCGATTTCGCCAGCAGCGCCAGCACCGCGCGATTGGCCTCGCCGGCATCGGCAATGGCACGCACGCGCACCTTTAGCACGCTGCGACCGTCGGACAGCTGCTCGATCCCGTCGATGCTGTCACGTCCGCCGCGCGGCGTCACCCGCAGCGCGATGCTGATGCCCGCGGAGGAGACGCGCCAAGGTGCGGTCAAGGCTCAGCCGCGGTTCCGCCGCGCCTACGGCACATTCGGATAGACGTACTCGGCGAGGTAGAGCTGGATCAACCACAGCACGAAGAAGGCGACGATCGGAGACATGTCGAGCCCGCCCATGCTGGGCAGCCGGCGCCTGATGGGTCCGAGGACCGGTTCGGTGATCCGATAGAGAAACTCCGCGATCGCCCCGACAAACTGGTTGCGGGTATTCACGACGTTGAACGCGATCAACCAAGACAGGATTGCAGATGCGATCAGCAGATAGATGTAGAGATTGATGATCTGGATCAGAATGAAGACTATCGGGCGCATCAGCGAAACACTCTCTGGGCCGGTGTCATGGGGTGATCAGCGCTAGATACCGGTTCCCCCTGGCCCAAACAAGGGAAGTCGGCGCCAGGATGGGTAAAACCCCCTTACACCCGTCCTTGACTTGACCTTGGCGGGGACTTAAATGGCGCCCGGTTGTCGGCCGCGTTCACCAGAGCGGCCAGCAAAGGGGCCATAGCTCAGCTGGGAGAGCGCGTCGTTCGCAATGACGAGGTCGGCGGTTCGATCCCGCCTGGCTCCACCAGCCCTTCGCTCGCTTCGCGAGCTACGGCTAGGCAAGCCAGCCCGGCTCTCTCGTAGCGAAGTGAGCGAAGGCTGTCCCGCCATAGCCCGAAGGGCGACGGCGGACTTTTCCCGAAGCAGCCCCCTACCTTCCCGTAAACCTTGGCGGCCGCTTCTCCATGAAGCTCGCGACGCCCTCCCGGAAATCGCTGCCGTTCAGCGCCACCATCATCTCCCGGTTGGCCTCGATCGTCGCCTCCGCCAGCGTCTGGAACGGCACCTCGTAGAGCTGCCGCTTGATCACGGCCATCGCGCTCGGCGAGACGAAATCAGCGAGGTCGCGGGCATAGGCATAGGTCTCCTCGCGCAGCTTGTCGGGCGAGCAGAGCCGGTTCACCAGGCCGATCCGCAACGCCTCGTCGCTCGAAACACGGCGCGCCGAGAGCAACAAGTCCATCGCGTTGGCATGACCGACGATGCGCGGCAGCATCCAGCTGATGCCATGTTCGGCGATAAGACCGCGCCGTGCGAAGGCTGTGGTGAACACGATGTTGTCGGCGGCAAAGCGCAGGTCGCAATAGAGCGCATGCACGAGGCCGATGCCGGCGGTGGCGCCGTTGAGCATCGCAATGACGGGTTTTCCAATCGACGGATAGAAGCCGTAGCGCGTCTGCCAGTCCGGACGGCGATTCATGTCGAAGGGCGGCAGGTTGGAGGCGCGCCTGACGTCGTTTGGATCAAGCCCTTTCAACGCGTCCATGTCGGCGCCGGCGCAAAAGGCGCGGCCTGCGCCCGTCAGCACGATGACGCGGACATTGTCATCGGCGCTCGAGGCTTCCATGGCATGGCGGACGTCGCGTTCCATGACAGGTGTCCACGCGTTCATCCGATCAGGCCGATTGAGCGTGATGGTCGCGATCTTGTCGGTCACCTCATAGAGAATATGCTCATAGGCCATGACGCTCTCCCTTTGCTGCCGGCACGCGTTCGCGCGCGCTCGTTGGCTGCGAGCCTAGCATAGTCAGGGCTGGAGCAGGCACCTGCGCAAAGGCGCCGGCTAGGTTACTCGGCGGCTTGCGCCAGCACCGGCCGGCGCGGCAACCAGCCGTCGATGAAATGATCGAGCCAGGCGCGTTCCGCGGCGTCATGGACCGCACGGTCCGCGAAATGATGATGCCGCTCGCGCGCGCCGGGCGCGCTGAGCCCGTCATAGCCGCGCGTGGTCCAGCAATGCATCATGGCGTAGGTCACATCAGGATGAAACTGCACGCCGAAGGCATTGCCTGATCGAAACGCCTGGTTAGGAAAATCATCGCCTTCCGCCAGCAATTCGGCGCCATCAGGCAGCTCAAAGCCTTCGCGGTGCCAGTGATAGACTTGCGCGGGCCAATCCGGGCAGAGCGCGCGTCCTGCCGTCGTCGGACGGATCGGGTAGTAACCGATCTGGGTCAGCGCCTGCGGATGCGGCGCGACGCGTGCGCCGAGCTGCATCGCCAGCATCTGCGCGCCCAGGCAGATGCCGAGGAACGGCCGCTGCTCGCGGAGCGGAATTTCGATCCAGTCGATCTCGCGGCGGACGTAGTCATCGGGATCATTTGCGCTCATCGGGCCGCCGAAGACGACGGCACCGGCGTGCCGGTCGAGCGTGTCGGGCAAGGGGTCTCCAAAGCGCGGCCTGCGGATGTCGAGGCGATGGCCGAGCGCGCGGAGCGCATTGCCGACCCGGCCTGGCGTCGAGGATTCCTGGTGCAGGATGATCAGAACCGGGAGCCGGCGTTCGGAGGCGGCCGCGCTCGGCATCCTTCCGGAGAAGGGCACCACATCTGCGCCACCAAACCTGTTCGTCCGGAACGACATGGCCTTTGCGAGTGCAAGCGGTTCAAGCCATCAGCATAGCTAAGCGATGGTTAACGTCGTGTGAGTTTGCGCACACACACCGCAAGACTGAAGCAAGCTCCGGGCCATTCCCGTGGTCTGGCGATCTTCAGTGCCGCTGCCTCTGGAAGCGGCTGGTGGCCGAGAGGATGAAGCCGCGCGGGAAGAAACGCAGCGCAAATGGCACGATCTTGATGCCAAGACCCGGCAGCACTGCCCGCTTGTTCGCCATCAGGCCACGATAGGCATCGCGCGCAACCTCGGCTGCCGACACATTGAGCAGGGCCGTATCATGCCCGGAGCCGACGCCGGCGCGCGCCTGGAATTCGGTCGGCACCGGACCGGGGCAAAGCACGGTGACACGGACGCCGCGCGGCGCGAGCTCCGCCCGCAAAGCCTCAGTGAGCGAAATCACATAGGCCTTGGACGCGTAGTACACGGCCATCCCGGGACCCGGCAGGAAGCCCGCGACGGAGCCTACATTGAGAAGGCCCCCCTTGTTCCTGACCAGTTGATCGGCAAAGCGCAGCGACAGATCGGTCAGCGCACGCACGTTGACATCGACAATGCCGACCTGCTCGTCGCGGTCCCGCTCGATGGCGTCGCCGAATACGCCGAAGCCGGCATTGTTGACGAGATGATCGAGCTCGACGTCCTCGGCAGCGAGCGCGGCTGCAATCCTTTCGCCGGCATCGGCCTGCTGGAGATCGCAGGCGATCACGATCGGCTTTTTGCCGCACGTGGAGGCGAGCTCGTTCGCCAACGCCTCGAGGCGGTCGGCACGGCGCGCCGTCAGCGCAAGCCGGTGCCCGTTTGCGGCAAACACACGCGCCAGCTCCGTACCGATGCCCGCCGAAGCGCCGGTGATCAACGTTACCCGCTCAGTCACGATCGCTATCTCTTGAATTGAAGATTTTTGGCCCCGTAATGGGGGAACTGGAGCATAAGCCATGCGCGACAAGCAAGCGGCGCCGGCAGCATGGCTGCCAGAGCGCAGTACAGGGAAGTGAGAAAAACCGCAGATTTACAGGGGAATTCGGCGCCGCGAGATTTCGACGGCTACATTAAAGTTTCGTCATGTCGTCGATACAATCAGCAATCGCTGCGTTGCCGATGGCTCAGCCGCCGAGAGCACTATCCTTGACCTGGCCGCCGGCGCGGTTCGCGACCGCGTGCTTGAGATCGATCCGGTCACGCTGGGAAATGCCGAGCAGGTCGGAGGCGCGCCAGACCACGTTGTCCTCGAACTCGGTCACCTGGCCGTCGGCATAGACCAGCTCCCACATCATCTGGACGATGCGCTTGCGGCCCTCCTCGTCGAGCGAGCGCATGATGACGCTGGTAAAGTGATAGAGATCGACCGCCTCGCCCTCGACCTCCGTCGCGTCCGCGATCAGCCGGTCGGCGGTGCCACGATCGAGCTTGAAATGGCTTTCGATCAGGCCGTGCAGCTTGCGCTGCTCGGCCTGCGTCGGCTGGCCGTCCAGCGAGACCACATGGATCAGAAGCGCGGTCGCCGCCAGCCGGTAATCGCTGTCTCCAAAGGCACGGTCCTGCGCCTGGGGAGCAACAATGTCCGCGATGAATTGGCGCAGGCCGTCAAGCATAAGATCCTACCGAAATCGATGGCGCCGCGAGGAGCGCGGCGGCTACCAGCCCTATATGAGCGAGGAACTCAACCGGCGCAACAAGCGTCAGTCCCGCGCGCTGCATTACGTTTCGGCAATCTGTTCTCGTCCCGGCCTGGTGCGCAGTTGCGCACGGGCCCTCACGGTATCTCGTACACCACCATCTTGTCGGCGATGCCGCGGAGCGCTGCCTGCTTCTGGATCGGCTTGATCTCACGCCGCTGAAGGATCTCGGCAACCGCCGGCGCATCCAGCACCGGACCGGTGATGTGGATCTCCTGCGCGGTCGACAGGCTTTGCACGCGCGCCGCGATGTTGACGGTCTGTCCGAAATAATCCTGCCGCTCGTTCAGCATCACCGCGAGGCACGGACCTTCATGGATGCCGATCTTGAGAACCAGATCGTTGGCGCCGCGCTGCTTGTTCAGATCATCCATGGCCGCGCGCATCCGCAGTCCTGCGGTAATCGCATGCTCGGGCCTGACGAAGGTCGCCATGACGGCATCGCCGATCGTCTTCACGACGGCGCCTTTCTCGGCGGCGATGATGTCCAGCAGCGCCCGAAAGTGCGCGCGCACCAGGTCGAAGGCGCTGAGGTCGCCGACCCGCTCGTATAACGCCGTCGATCCCTTCAGGTCGGTGAACAGGAACGTCAGCGACGTGATCTTCAGTCGCTGATCGACATTGAGATTGTCGGCCTTGAAGACATCGCGGAACGTCTGATTGGACAGCATCCTTTTGGCGGTCAGGATCGGCTTGCGCTTGCCGATCATCTCGTGCAGTGCGTCGGCGGCAATCCAGACCGACGGCAGCACGCGATTGCCTGATTGATTTTCGAGCGTGAGTCGCAACGGCCCGGGACGCATCACGGTGGTCCCCGTAGGCGCCTCCAGATTGTTGAACATGATCGAAAGCTGCTGGCGCTCGCTGGTCGGATCACCCCGAACATCGAGGAAATGGGCCGAATGGGTGACCGGCTCGAAAACGATGATGAACTGGCTGGGCAGGTTCAGCGACAGGATCGCCTTTTCGCCGGCGGGCAGTTCCAGCGCTTCAAGCGTCACTTCGTTGATCAGGCGCGAAAAGGCCTCTTCGTTGATGTCGACACCGGAGCTCCAGAACATCTGCCGTACATATTCCCAGATCGGCAACGTGTCGGGATCGTGAGCACCGATGCGGCGGACTCGCGGACTGACGGTGAAGGCGACCTCGACCATCTCATCGACGGACGCCTCGTATCCGGCTGCACAAAGTGCGCAATTGTAGTCTTCGTGCTTGAGCGATTTCAGGGTCGTATGCGCGCCCAAGACGCCGCCGCAGCCGGGGCACAGCACGTTCCAGCTCATGTCGAACAGGCCGAGCCGCGAGGCGTGCAGGAGCCCGGAAATGACCCTCTCCTGATCGAGCCCGGTACGATCGGCAAAATCCAGCGCATTGATGCGATTGAGATCGCGATCGTGACCGTTGGCGATCAGTTCGGCGATAGCCTCGACCACGACGGGATCGGCGGTCTGCTTCAGAACGGATAACTGGGCCTGGATATCGCTCATGGCGCAACTCTATCTGGGCTGGAACATTTCAACCGCCAGAGCCCGTCACCGGCGTGTGATGCGGAACATGGGTGAGTGATCCGGCTGGGTCGTGACGACACCATACGGAATGACCGGCGTCGCATCCGCCAGCTCGACGCGGAACGCGCCGATCAGCCGCGCCAGCGCCAGCACGGACTCGGCTTGCGCAAACGGCGCGCCGATGCAGACGCGGGGCCCGGCGCCGAACGGCAGATAAGCGAAGCGATCGGGCGGCTCCTTCGACATGAAGCGTTTTGGAACGAACGCGTTCGGCTGATCCCACAGCTTTTCGTGCCGGTGCAGCAGCCAGGGCGCGATCATGATGATATCGCCCTTGCTGACCTCTGCGCCGGCCACATTGTCCTTGCCGCGCGCCGCCCGGGCGATCAGGAAGGCCGGCGGATAGAGCCGCATGGTTTCGTCGACGACGGCGCGGGTGAATTTCTGCCGGTCGATATCGGCCATGCTGTCGAGATGCTCGCCGCGTGTCTCGGAGGCAACTTCCTCCTGCGTGTCAGGATCGAGCGCAAGCAGATAGAGCGCCCAGAACAGGGCGGTCGCGGTCGTTTCATGCCCCGCCAGGATCATGGTCGCGACCTCGTCGACGAGCTGCTCGTCCGAAAATCCCTTGCCCGTTTCAGGATCGCGCGACTCGTCCATGAGATCGAACAGATCGCGCGGCGGCGCTCCGTCCTTCTTGCCCGACGCGCGCCGTTCGGCGATCAGCATCGTGACGAATTCGGTCCAGCGCGTGCGGAAGCGGGCGCGCGCCCGATCCATCGGCGTCGGCCAGGAGACCGGCAGCACCATATCGAGGAAATAGGCGCGCCCGAGCCGCTCGCCATATTCCATCACGAAATTGCGCAGGGTCGGGCCGTGCCGGTCCATGCCGAACGAGAACATCGTGCGGCCGGCGATCTCGAGCGTCACGCGCTGCATGATCTCGCGCAGATCGACCGGCTCGTTCGTGCGCGTATCCAGCTTTGCGATGGTTTCGTCGAGCACGGCCGTCATGTGCGGAACGAGGTTGGCGGTCGCGCGCGGCGTGAAGGCGGGCGCAAGCGTGCGCCGCTGATGCGCCCAGGCGTGGCCCTCGGCAAGCAGGAGGCCTTGGCCGAGCACGGGTCGCAGCATACGGATGCCCGCCGGCGTCCGTGCATAGTTTTCGTAATTGCTCATCAGAACATGCCGGATCGCGTCCGGCTGGTTCAGGATGAAGCTCTTGTGCAGCAAGAAGCGGCCCTGGATGATCTCTTCCTCGTAGGCTCGCTGCCCCCAGGTCGCGATCATGTTCTGCCTGATCACCGCGATCCGGCCGAAGAACGACAAATTGTCCGGCGCGCGCGGCGGTGTCGGGGGGATGATGGGCCGACGCACACTGGCGATGTTCATGGCTCGCTCCCGCGGATGTCGTCGCACTAAAGGCTTGCGCAGGCAGATAGCTAGTAAGTCAGCTCGGCAATCGCAATCCTGTTCTCTGAGGCAGGCCAGGCGCGCGTCACAATTCGTTCTTCGTTGAACTCGGCCACAACGTTACGCCCGAACTCGCTCGCCGGAAGGCGCAGGGTCGCTGTCGCATCCGTGGGCACGCCCGGATGGACGTCGGCGGGCTCCCGGCCGTCGAACAGAACGATGTCGCGCGGCAGGCCGAAATAGCCGCGCGGGCGCGACATGATCACGACCGCGCCGGCATCCTTGTCCGCCGGAAGGAACGGGCGCGCGGCGCGCAGATGCACGACGTCGGAGGAGCGCGGGAAGGGCGAGCGATAGAAATGCGTGATCGGGGCGCCGGACGAGGTCAGCACGATCTCGAGCGGCGAGGTGGGAT
Source organism: Bradyrhizobium sp. Gha (assembly GCF_900113735.1). Taxonomy (GTDB): domain Bacteria; phylum Pseudomonadota; class Alphaproteobacteria; order Rhizobiales; family Xanthobacteraceae; genus Bradyrhizobium. The sequence goes on along the minus strand of NZ_FOQM01000020.1, from coordinate 118,416 downwards.
CGACCTCGGCCGGCCCCCAGCGGCCGTCGGCGCCCGTCGTGAAGCGGGACACCACATCGCCTCTGCGTTCCGCGCTCTCGCGGTCGACATGATAGATCTCCACCACCGCTCCGGCCACCGGACGGTTGGTCGGCACGGTATCCACCATACCCGTGACCAATCCGCCGAGGCGGACGGTCCGCTCCGGCGTGATCGCGATGCGGGCGGGCTCACGGCCGGCGATGAACTTGTAGATTTCGCGGAACGCGCGCGGGTGATAGGCGGTCTCGCGATGGTCGACGGTGCCGAGCACGAGATTGGTCGCGCCTTTCAGCTCCGGCCCTTCGGCGGTGACGTTGGTCGGCACGCCGGGCTTGCCTATGAAGCGGCCGTCGGGTTGCGCATATTTGTCCATGCCGTCGCTGCGCAGCGTGAGGAAGGCTGTGCCCGGCGTCACCTCGCTGTCGCCCGCGTTCAAGCCGCGCAGGAAGGCGCCGCGCCCGTTGAATTCGCTGCCCAGCAGATCGTCGAGCGCAAACACGCCGTGATTGGGCGTGCCGCACAGGATTGCGTGGCTGACGTCGGCAGCGCCGCCGTTCTTGATGACGTTGCGGATGGAATTGCCGCCGCGCGAATTACCGACCAGCGCCACGCGCGCCGCACCGGTGCGGCGCTTCAGCTCCGCAATGGCGGCAGCAAGCTCGCGGCGCTGATCCTCGGTCGAGGAACGGTTGGCCTGCTCGACCATGTCGTCAGCGCGCGCCGTTGGATCGATGAAATTGATCGCCATCATACGGTCATGCGCGATGCCGTTGGATTCCATCCGCCACAGCGTCGTCATCCAGAGCGCGTCGTAATCGCCATTGCCGTGGACGAACAGGATCGGCGGCGTCTCGTCGCCTTGGGTCGCCGTCTTCGTTTGCGCCAGCGCCTCCCTCCGGATGCTCGTAACCGCGAAAGGCAAACTTCCCACACCTTGCAGGATCGTCCGTCGTGACAGCTTCATGTGTTCCTCCCCGGCAAAACCTTGTCTTTGCACCGCTTATAGCGGCCTAACCACTGGACAGCGAAGGACTTTCGCAGGCATCACTGATCTCGCCGGAATCCTTGAAGCCATTTCTGCCAGAGGACTTGGAAGGGTATATGACCGAGCAGACGAACCGTCAGAATCGTTCCGCCGACGGCATCACGGCCCCGCTGCGGTACACCATATTCCGGCGCATCTGGCTCGCCAGCCTGCTCTCCAATCTCGGCCTCCTGATCCAGGGCGTGGGCGCGGCCTGGGCGATGACGCAGATGGCGGCCTCGGCCGACAAGGTGGCGCTGGTTCAGACCGCCCTGATGCTGCCGATCATGCTGATCTCGATGCCGGCCGGCGCCATCGCCGATATGTACGACCGCCGTATCGTGACCCTGATCGCGCTCATGATCGCGCTGGCCGGCGCGTCCGCCCTGACGATCCTGGCCGGGCTCAAGCTGATCGCCCCGGAATCGTTGCTGGCCTTCTGCTTCGTGGTCGGCAGCGGCAATGCGTTGTTCGGACCGGCCTGGCAGTCCTCGGTCAGCGAGCAGGTGCCGCAGGACGCACTGCCGTCGGCGGTGGCACTGAACGGCATCAGCTACAACATCGCGCGCAGCTTCGGTCCTGCGGTCGGCGGCGTGATCGTTGCCGCCGCGGGCGCGGTGGCGGCGTTCGCCTGCAACGCGGTTCTCTATCTGCCGCTGCTGGTCGTGCTGCTGTTGTGGCGGCGCGTGGTCGAACCCTCGCGGCTGCCCCGGGAGAAACTCAACCGCGCCATGGTCTCGGGCTTCCGCTACATCACCAATTCGCCGCCGATCAAGATCGTGCTGCTGCGAACGCTGGTGATGGGCCTGATCGGCGGCGCGATCATGGCGCTGATGCCGCTGGTCGCGCGCGACCTCTTGCACGGCGGCGCACAGACCTACGGCATCATGCTGGGCGCATTCGGGATGGGCGCGGTGGTCGGCGCGCTCAACATTCACGAGCTGCGCAAGCGCATGAGCGGCGAGGCTGCGATCCGCGCCTGCACGATCTCGATGGCGCTTGCGATGGCGGCAATTGCCCTGAGCACCGAGCCGGTGCTCACTGCGGCCGCGCTGGTGCTGGCGGGCGCGGTCTGGATGGCCGCGGTGGCGCTGTTCAACATCGGCGTGCAGCTCTCGGCGCCGCGGTGGGTCGCCGGACGCTCGCTCGCGGCGTTCCAGGCCTCGATCTCCGGCGGCATCGCGATCGGCGCGTGGGGCTGGGGTCACCTCACCGACTATGCCGGCGTCGAGGTCGCGCTCCTGACTGCGGCGAGCCTGATGCTGATCTCGCCTGTGCTCGGGATCTGGCTGACGATGCCGCGCGTCGGCGCCCGCAACGAAGACGCGGACGTGCTGGCCGACCCCGAGGTCAAGCTCTCGCTCACCGCTCGCAGCGGTCCGCTGGTGGTCGAGATCGAATATCGGGTCGCCCAGGAGAACGCGCGCGCCTTCCATAACATCATGCAGGACGTGCAGCTCTCCCGACAGCGCAACGGCGCCTATGGCTGGTCGATCGCGCGCGACATCGCCGATCCGGAATTGTGGACCGAGCGCTATCACTGCCCGACCTGGCTCGACTATCTGCGTCAGCGCAACCGCGCGACCCAATCCGAACGCGCGCTCTATCAGCGTGCGAACGATCTCCATATCGGCGTCGAGCCGGTGCGGATCCGCCGCATGCTCGAGCGGCCGTTCGGATCGGTGCGCTGGAAGGAAGAGACGCCGGACCGGGCTGCAAGCGAAGTGCTGCCCGTGGTCGCGACCGCGGCGGGCAGCAGCACGTAAGGTTTGTTGCGTGGCCGGACTATTGCCCGTGATCCGTCAGCACCTTGTCGCAGGCCTTGCCGAGGCGAGCACGGTGCTCTTTCAGACAGGCCAGCACGGCGCTATCACCATTGTTCATCACGGCACGGCAGAAGCGCGCAACATCACGCGCGCATGCGTCGTGGCCGGTCTGCTGCTGCGCAGACGCGCTCGATGCACCAAGGAGCAAAGGAATGATGAAAAGAAATCTGGTCATCGCGTAACGCCTCGTACCCGGTCAATGAGCGGGCGAAGCTAGTGCGACGATCCCTGAGCCGCAACGGCTTTGTTGATGGCTTGCCGGCGCCGGCCGATGTCTCCGGCATCGAGCCGGGGCACATCGCCCAGGAGCTTTGAAGCGCGGCTTTTTGTCCGTGCTCTCATTGGCCGTGCTTATTGCCGGTCCTGGACGTCAGCGACCTTGCGTGAGGCGCCCTTGGCGAGATCCTTGTCCATCACCGCGCGGCAACCGGCGCTCAGGTCCGAGCGATGCTTGATCATGCACGCGGTGATCTTCGGGATGTCCGGGATTTCCGAAGAGCACAGGCGGAAGGCATCGCCGGTGCACATCTGCTGCGCTTCGGCCGAGAAGGCGAAGCTAGAGGTCGTCGAGACGATCGAGACGATCGCGGCAAAGCCAAGGGCCAGGCCGGTATCGCGGATCTTCGCAGTCAGGGACTTCCCAGGAAACGCCGTCGTCATGTGAGGCTCCCATTGGCAACCCGCGCAAAGCGGGACCCGTTGTTGATGGGAATGACCATGCTCCCCGAAAATCCTTTCCACTGTGATGGCAGTCACGGGCCGCCCACCCTCTGTGACCTCTGTCACTTTGGCGCACCTGCCTGAAATTCCTCCGCAACCGCTGTCGTGTTGGTGTCACGTTAACTGTTCCTTCGCATTAATGGCTCGGCGCGGAGAAAATCCGCTGTTTTGGTTGCGTATTTGGAAAGAGTAGCGATGCGTAATGCGTTGGGCCTGATGCTGGCCAGTGTGGTTGCGGCGATCGTGATCGCCGGAGGTTGGTATTTTTATTCCTCGCGCGCCGACCAGGGCGCCCCCAAGACGACGGCCGCCCGCGCCGCAGATCCGCTGCTCGCGCCGGCCAAGCTTGCCGCCAAGGATGACGTCGAGACCACCGCGGCGATCGCCGCCAAGCCCGCGGCTTCTGCCGCCGCGGCCGCTCCTGCGCCTGCACCAGCCGTGGCGCCGGTCCAGGATACGACCTGCACCAATCCCAATGCGCTCGGCGTCTCGCGCGTGGTCGAGATCGACACGACCGGCGGTCCGGGCTTCGGCTTCGAGCAGTACAAGCAGTTTGATTTCCTCGCCGACAAGGAGGTCGTGCTGACCTTCGACGACAGCCCGTGGCCGCACAACACGCCGGCCGTGCTGAAGGCACTGGCCGACGAATGCACCAAGGGCCTGTTCTTCTCGGTCGGCAAGCACGCCAGCTGGCATCCGGAAATCCTGCGCCAGGTTCTGGCCCAGGGCCACACGGTGGGCACGCACACCTGGTCGCACGTCAATCTCGCCGGCAAGAAGATGACGGAGCAGCAGGCCAAGGACGAGATCGAGAAAGGCTTCAGCGCGGTGAAATGGGCGCTCGGCACCAATCCGTCGCCGTTCTTCCGCTTTCCGCAGCTTTCGCAGAGCCCGGCGCTCGTGAGCTATCTCGGCAGCCGCAATATCGGGATCTTCTCGACCGACCTCGACTCCTTCGATTTCCGCAAGGAGAGCACGCCGGACAAGATCATCAGCAACGTGATGACCAAGCTCGACAAGCTCGGCAAGGGCATCATCCTGATGCACGACTTCCAGAAGCGCACCGGCGAGGCGCTGCCGACGCTGCTCGCGCGTCTCAAGGCCGGCGGCTACAAGGTCGTGCAGGTCAAGGCGAAGACGACGTTCGAATCGCTGCCCGAGTATGACGAAGCGGTGCTCAAGGAGATGAAGGTGCCGGCGTCGAGCAGTGCGACGAACGCGCGCCCGGTCTCGAGCGTGGTGCAGACGGTCTCCCAGCGCTGAGTGCGACAGAGTTGACGACACGAAATGGCCGGGCTCAGCCCGGCCATTTTTGTTTCGAGAGCAGAGCCGTCGCTTACCAATAGATGCCGTGCCGGTGCAGCTCGCTGATGATGCGGCCTTCGGACCAGCCTTGGTTGTGCCTGGGCCTGTCCGCCTTCGCATTCGTCTTCGGTGCGGGCTGAGCCGCAACCGGCGCGGACGCCGGCGTGGTTGTTGCGGCCGGAGCAGATGGAGCGGTGGTCGAAACCGACGGGCGGTCGACATAGACCGGAGGCACAGCGGCTGGCGCGACTTCACTGACCTGCATGGCGGTAAACGTCGGCGCGGCCGCTGCTTGCGGTGCCTGCGCCTGGTCGCTGGCCGCGGCCAGCGAAAGGCTGCGCGGGCCACCTGCCTGGGCAGAGCCAGAGACCAGAACCATGGCGGCCACCAGAATGAGCTTGCGCATGTGAAACCTCCCCGTATTTGCGTGACGGGGACAGTAGGGGCGCGCTGCGGGAGGTTATGTGATGGAAATCACGGAGGCCGCCCTCGCCGATTTTCAGCTGCGCATAGCAGTGACACAAGCGTGGACGCGACACGCGCACGCTTCAGGAAAGAACAAGCCGGCTTGTGACGGTCGGACAGGGGCTGAACAAACGGGGTGCTGGTGCCGCAAGAGGGATTCGAACCCCCGACCCCGTCATTACGAATGACGTGCTCTACCGACTGAGCTATTGCGGCGAACCCTGCCGGGGCCCGGATAGGTCGGCCCCGATACGCGCGCTCCTGATATCGGGCATGGCCGGAATTGGCAAGGAGAAGCGGGCGAGGAAATGGGCCTCATGCACCCCAGCGGGACCAGAATCCGCGCCAGCCTCCGGCCTGGGCCTTTGCATGGTCCCTGGGTGTGCCGATTTGTTCCGTAAATTCATCGCTCGGGCCGTCATCATCGATGCCGGGATCATCGGGCGCACGGACGATCGGGATGACGGCCTGAATCGGCGCCTGCGCGGGCTTGCCGAGGTCCGCACGGGTCCGGAACACCGGCGTTTCCGCTGCTGGCAATGATTCGGCGGCTTCAGGGGCCGGCTTGACCGGCTCGGCGGGCGCCACCGCCAGCTCTTCCTGGGCCGCCGGAGGCGCATTGTCCTGCGCGGCCGGAGCGGGGGCTGGGGCAGGAACAGGGGTCGCAGCCGGCGTGATCACGACGGGTTCCGCCGGCGTCTCGCTGGCCGCCGTCACACGCTTTGGCGGCGGGGCGGCGAGCATGGCTTCCTCGAAAGCGGAGGACTCGATCGTGGTGCCCTTGTCCGAGGGCAGGCTCGCGACCGGCGTCTGCCACTGGAAGGCATCGAGCCGCCCGGTGACCGGGGAGACCGGACGCCAGCGATCGCTGACATAGCCGTCGGCGGTCCAGGCGGGATCGTGCCGGGCACGCACCGCGCGCAACGTCCAGGCGCGGGCGCGTCCGCCGTCGCCGTGCTCGCTGCGCTCGAGCTCGGCCATCAGCAGCGCCACGCGCTGGGTCGGGTCGTTGACATAGGGCGCCAGCACTTCGCGCGCGCGGGCGAATTCGGAGGCATCGATCGCGGCGCGTGCAATCGCCAGCTGTCCCTCGACATGGCCGGGCTTGTCAGCGGGCGCTTTCGCCGCGAGCGTCTCGATCCGCTGCAGGCGCTGCCGCGCAGAATCGCCGAGCTTCACATGCGCGTAGGCGTCGGCCAGATCGGGATGCGGATTGGCGAGCCATGCGGCTTCGACCAGCTTCATGGCGCGACGCACCTGATGCGCTTCGCTCTCGAATTTCGCCGCCAGCACGGCGGCCGGCACCAAGGTCGGCGCGAGCTTGACGGCTTCCATCACGCTCTCGCGCGCGACGTCGCGGTCCACGGTTTCCAACTCCAGCGCGCGCGCCGTCAGCAGCACGCCGCGCTGGCGCCGATAGGCTTGCTTGTCGATCAGGCCTGCGGACAGATTCGAATCGAGGATCGCGAGCGCGCCGCTCCAATCGCCGCGCGCGCAGCGGAAGCCGAGCACCGCATGCGAGGCCCAGGTCGAGGATGGCGACAGCTTGATCGCCTCCTCCGCGATCATCACCGCGCCGACCGCATCGTCGGCGCGCTGCGCCTCGATGAACAGGCCGCGCAGCCCGAGCAGCCGCGTGTCCTCGCGCTCGACCATGGCGCGGAAGGCGCGCTGCGCCTCGTCGCGATTGCCGTCGAGCTGAGCCGATTGCGCGTGCAAGAGCAGCGCGAGCGGATCATCCGGCGCATGGCGCCGCGCCGCTTCGGCGTGACGGCGGGCAAGGCCGGTATCGCCGTGGCCGATCGCAAGCAAACCATGCGTGATGGCGTGGCGGCCGCGCGCGTGGCGCTTTTCGTGCCGCCGGCGACGCATCCGACCGGGCATGCGCCAGATCGCGGTCAAGATGCTCCAGAGCAGGACGATCAAGACGGCAAAGATGCCGAGGCAGAGCACGAACACCGGAATGCTCGGTGAGGCCCGATAAGCGCCCCAGGTCATCACGACATTGCCGGGCTGATCGGCAACCCAGGCCGCGCCGGCGCCTGCGAGCGCAATCAGAACGAGGAAGAGGACGATGCGAAGCATGGCTATCCCTATACGCGCGGATTGTTGCGCGAATCTTATTGCGCAGGCTTGGTGAGACCGGCCAGAGCGTCGTCGGCAAATCGACGGGAGGCCGCGAGCGCGGCATCGCGCGCATCGACCTTGTCGAGCCAGCCTTGCGCGGGCGCACGATCGGCCTCGGACAGTGTCTTCAACTCGCGACGCGCCTCGACGACGTCGTTGCGCAGCGCCGCCGCCGTGACCCGTGCGACAACGGCACCGTGGTCGGTGCCGGCCCCGTCGGTACGCTCGATGCGGACGAGCTTCGATGCTCCAGCCTGGAGGCGCTCGACGATGCCGGCCCCCGCGGCCGGAGCTTCTGCCGGCGGCGACAGCTTTGGCACGATGTTGAGGAGCTCGCGGCTCAGCGCGACCGGGGTCGGAATCCCTGAGGCCGCGAACATGTCGAGCGGTTTCAGCATCTCGGGCTTGGCCGCAAGCGACCGCGCCGCTGCGAGCTGCGCCTCATAAGGGTCGTTATGGCGGACGGCAACGTCGAGCAGGGTGGCGGCAACGACATAGCGCAACGGCTTGTCGTCCGTCTGCTTGGCATCGGCGGCGATCTTTTCGCTCTGCTGCGCGAGCTCGGCGCGGGCAGAGGTGCTGGCGCGCTCGAGCTGGGAGACGCGCTCGTCGAGGGCGGCGAGGCCGGATGACGACGCCGCATCGCGCGGCGCGGATTTAGCATCGTTCAATGCGCCCGCGACCTTGTCGGACTGCGTACGCAGATTGGCGATATCGCTGCGCAGCGTGCCGACGGATTTTTCCAACGCATCGAGCCGCGACGTCATCGCCGGATCTGGCGCGGGCCTGACCGCCTTGGCTTCGATTGCGGCGACACGTCCGCTCAGCGCATCGATGGTCGCGCTCGTCACTTGCGGCGCGGCCGGCGGCGCCTGGACCGCGGGCCAGCCCAGCACCCAACCGACCGCGATCACGAGCGCGGCCGCGACGGCGCCGGAAAATGGCGCGATGACCCAGGGAGAGATCGGGGCCGACGCAGCAGCAGCTTGCGCGTCGTTTCGCTGCGGCTCAGCCCTGTCCGTGTCAGCTCTGGCTGTCTCAGCCTTTCCGGTCTCGACCGTGCCATCATCGACACCGGCCTGCCCGAATGTTGCCTGCTCAGCCGACGGCTGTGCCTCCGGCCCGGCCGCGACCTCTTGCGGCTGAGTGGAGACTTCGGTCGCCTCGAGGTCGATGGTGGGCGGGGTGCGCTTGGCACGGCCGGACTCGGGAGCCAATCCTGCCTCTTCAGGCTTGTCGTCGGCCATCGTGACGGTTCCTCACACTTGCATACCAGAGACGAGCCCGATTGCGTCGGATTCGGCCCGTCCTCTTACGCCAAACGGGTCCGCAAAGCACGCTCCAAGGCGTCAAACAGGGCATTTTCGTCCGGGGTCGCGGCCACCAGAACCTGCGACGCGCCGGCATCGCGGAGTACGCTCGCAACCGTCTCGGACAGGCAGCATTGTGGGATCGACAGTGCCGAGATTTCGACGCCCTCGTCCCGGGCCGCATCCAGGAAGGCGCGCGCGCTGCGCCGGGAGTAGTGCAGCACCGCCTCGATGCCATGGTCGGCAAAGCCGTCGCTGACCTCGCGCGGCAGGATATTGACGGGGGCCATGCGATACGTCGTTTGCGTGACCACGCTAAACCCTTCCGCGCCAAGCTCGCCGCCGAGATCCCGCGACAGATCGGCCCCGGCAAGATAAAGCAGCGTACTCTTTTTCTTCAGCACCTTGTCGCGCGCACCCTGCATCATCCTATCGCGCAGGGACGCGGCATCACCGCCGGCAACGAGCACCTTCGTGAAGCCGACGTCGCGCGCCACGGCAGCGGTGTGCTCTCCGACCGCGAACAGCGGCAGCTCCAAGAGGCCGCGCTCGCGCAATTGCGACGCGACGCCGCGGATCGCATTGGCCGATGTCACGATGATGGCGCTGTAGCCGGTTTCGCTCTCGTCATGAAAAGCGACCGGCTCGAACTTGAGCACCGGCGCGAGCAGCACCACATGCCCCCGCGCGCGCAGATTCTCCGCTGTTGCCTGATTGTCGGGATGCGGCCGTGTGACAAGAATGGACATCGCTTGTGTTCCCGATCCACGTGGCCGTGACGCATTGACGAATGCTGTCGGACGTACCAGAACTCTGCTTTACGGATGAGCGCAAGGGCGCAAATTGGATAACAATTCGCCAATGCTGGTACTGGGCATCGAGACCACCTGCGACGAGACCGCGGCAGCCGTGATCGAGCGCGCGCCGGACGGCCGCGGCAAGATCCTCTCCAACATCGTGCGGTCGCAGGTCGAGGAGCACGCCCGCTTCGGCGGCGTGGTGCCGGAGATCGCCGCGCGCGCCCATGTCGACCTGCTCGACGGCATCATCGACCGCGCCATGAGCGAGGCGGGCATCGACTTCGCCCAGCTCGACGGCGTGGCGGCAGCCGCAGGACCGGGGCTGATCGGCGGCGTCATCGTCGGCCTCACCACTGCGAAGGCGATCGCAATGGTGCATGACACGCCGCTGGTCGCGGTCAACCATCTCGAGGCGCATGCGCTGACCCCGCGCCTGACGGACGGCATCGAATTTCCGTATTGTCTGTTCCTCGCCTCCGGCGGCCACACCCAGATCGTCGCGGTCACCGGTATCGGCCAATATGTGCGGCTCGGCACCACCGTCGACGACGCCATCGGCGAGGCCTTCGACAAGGTGGCGAAGATGCTGGGCCTGCCCTACCCCGGCGGACCGGAAGTCGAGCGCGCGGCGGCGACTGGCGATCCGACGCGTTTTGCGTTTCCGCGGCCGATGCAGGGCCGTCCCGACGCCAACTTCTCGTTGTCGGGACTGAAAACAGCGGTGCGCACCGAGGCGAGCCGGCTCAGCGCGATCACGCCGCAGGACATCAGCGATCTCTGCGCGAGCTTCCAAGCCGCAGTGCTTGACTCGACCGCAGACCGGCTGCGCGTCGGCCTGAAACTCTTCCGCGAGCAATTCGGCGCGCCGCGCGCGCTGGTCGCCGCCGGCGGCGTCGCCGCCAATCAGGCGATCCGCGGCGCACTGTTCGACGTTGCCGGCGAAGCGAAGACGCAGCTGATCATGCCGCCCCCCGCGCTCTGCACCGATAATGGCGCGATGATTGCCTGGGCTGGCGCCGAACGCCTCGCGCTCGGCATCACCGATACGATGGACGCACAGCCGCGCGCCCGCTGGCTGCTCGACGCCAACGCCACCGCGCCTGACGGCTACGGCAAGACGCGGGCGGGGTATTGACCATGACGCCGTTCCGCTCCGTCGCGGTGATCGGTGCCGGCGCCTGGGGCACGGCGCTGGCGACGGTGGCCGCGCGCGCCGGGAGGAGCGTGACGCTATGGGCACGCAACGCCGGCCATGCTGCACGGATCGGATCGACCCGTGACAATCCGCGCCTTCCCGGCGTGCGGCTCGCGCCGGAGATCATCGTCACACACGAGCTCGCACAAGCCGCGCGCGCCGACTTGCTGCTGATCGCGACCCCGGCGCAGCATCTGCGCGGCGTGGTCAACATGCTGGCCGCGCAGATCACCCCGTCCGTGCCCGTCATCGCCTGCGCCAAGGGCATCGAGCACGGCACCCACAAATTCATGACTGACGTGATCGCGGAAGCCGCGCCGCATGCGCAGCCGGCGATCCTGTCGGGCCCGAGCTTTGCCGACGACGTCGCGCACGGATTGCCGACGGCGGTGACGCTGGCGGCGAAGGACGAGGCGCTGGCGAGCGCGCTGGTGCAGGCGCTGGGCTCGCCGACCTTCCGTCCCTATCACTCCACCGACATCCGCGGCGTCGAGATCGGCGGCGCGGCCAAGAACGTGCTGGCGATCGCGGTCGGCATTGCGGTCGGGCGCAAGCTCGGTGCTTCCGCCCAGGCTGCACTGACCACCCGCGCCTTTGCCGAGTTGACGCGGCTTGGCCGCGCGCTCGGCGCACGCGGCGAGACACTCACGGGCCTGTCCGGGCTCGGCGATCTGATCCTGACCTGCTCGAGCCCGCAATCGCGCAATTTCGCGCTTGGGCTCGCGCTCGGCCGCGGTGAGCCGCCGCCCGCGGGCAAGCTTGCCGAAGGCGAATTCACCGCGCCGGTGCTGATCGAGCTCGCGGCTTCGCAAAACATCGAGATGCCGGTATCAGAAGCAGTCGCATCAATCCTGGGCGGCAGAAGCACGATCGACGCTGCGATCTCCGGATTGTTGACGCGGCCCTTCAAGGCAGAGGAATGAGCATGGCGTACTGGCTGGTGAAATCCGAACCATCGGTGTGGTCCTGGGACCAGCAGGTCGCGAAGGGCGCCAAAGGCGAAGCCTGGACCGGCGTGCGCAACTACACTGCGCGCATCAATCTCGTGAACATGAAGAAGGGCGACAAGGCGTTCTTCTACCATTCCAACGAGGGCAAGGAGATCGTTGGAATCGCGGAAGTCATCAAGGAAGCCTATCCCGATCCGACCGACAAGACCGAAAAGTTCGTCTGCGTCGACATCAAGGCCGACAAGCCCTTGAAGACGCCGGTGACGATGGTCGCGATCAAGGCCGAGAAGAAGCTCGCCGAGATGGCGCTGGTGAAATATTCGCGCCTGTCGGTGCAGCCCGTGACGCCTGAGGAATGGAAGCTCGTCTGCAAGATGGGCGGGCTCTAGGGGCTTACGTTATCCGCCCTTGCGTCTCCGGCAGCGCAAGCACCTCGCATGGCGAGGCAATGCCGCGCAGCTTGTGCAGTCCGAGCGCGATCAGCGGCATGTCCGTCTCGGCGGCGAGCGCGCCCGAGACCAGCACGGTCCTACGAAGCGGCTTGCACAGACCTTCGAGCCGGCTGGCGAGGTTGACGGCAGGACCGATCGCCGTGAAGTCGAGCCGATTGGCGGCGCCGATATTGCCCCAGAGCATCTCGCCGAGATGAAGGGCAGCACCGAAGGAAAGTAGCGGCAATCCCAGCGCGCTTCGCTCCGCGTTGAGATACGCCATCCCGGCTTCGGCCGCGCCGGCGGCACGCAACGCGGCATCACAGGCGCGGCGCGGCGACGCCTCGACCACCGGAAAGATCGCGAGCACGCCATCGCCGATGAATTTCAGCACCTCGCCGCCGAAGGCGTGAACGGCACCTGCGATGCGATCGAACCAGGCATCGAGCGCGGCGATCACATCGGCAGGCGGACTGCTTTCCGACAGGGTCGTGAAGCCGCGCAGATCGGCATAGAGCAGCGCAGCCTGGATGGTTTCACCGAGATCGCGCCGCAACGGCGCTGCCAGCACCCGCTCGGCGCTGCGCTTGCCGAGATAGGCCTCCAGCGTCGCGCGCAACGTCGCGCGTGCAGCGAGCGCGGCGAGCGGCGTCGCGGCAAAGCGCGCGGCCTGACGCAGTTGGTCGATTTGGTCTGATGTGAACGGATGCGGACCGATCCAGCCGAGCAGCGGCCCATCGCGCCCGACAATGTCCTCGTGCACATCGCCGCCTGCGATATCGCGCAGCCAGCGGCGACCGGCATCGTCAGGCAAATCGGGCGCCAGGCCGCCCGGCGCAAAACCGAGCGCCTCAATCACCCGGCCGTTGTCCGCACGCCACAACCAGGTCCGCTTCGCGATCAGCGGATGCGGCACCTCCAGCGTCAGGGCGCCGGCCGCAAGCGGCACGCCGTCGGCGAGCAGATGCGCGCCGAGGTCCGCGAGCAGGCGATCGGCGCCGGCGGTTTCCGAGGCGGCATCGACAAGCCAGGCGAGGGTCGGGGAGAGTTGCATGATCCGATGATGGCGAAGGAGGGCCGCCTTTGTCACGGGCAATCCTTGACGGGCTGCTTTGGCGCCGCCATGTGCCGGTATCAGCGCGTTTTCAAGCGAAGTGGATGCCGGTTCGCGTAAAGAAAACGCGTCAAGACAGAAACTAGAGTCCCGTTCCGACACCGTCGGAACGGGACTCTAGCCCAGGGATGATCCCGATGACCGAGCCCTTCGTATTGCGACGCGAGACCCAGATCGCCGCCCCGCGCGCCACCGTCTTCGCCTATTTGACCGACCCGGAGAAAATCCTGAGCTGGATGGGCTCGGATGCGACCACCGAGCCGCATCCCGGCGGGCTTTATCTTCTCAGGGGTATCGGGCCGCGCGGCAGCATCGCCCGGGGTGCCTTCCGCGAGGTCGTGCCGGTGCATCGCCTGGCCTATACGTTCGGCTGGGAGGGCGGTCAGGAAGTGCCGCCCGGATCGAGCCTGATCGAGATCGACCTGATCGAACGCGACGGCGGCACGCTGCTGCGCATGACGCATAGCGGGCTGCCGACCGAGGAACAGATGGCCGCCCACGCGAAAGGCTGGGCGCATTATCTGAATCGACTCACGAGCGCCGCCGCCGGCGGCGATCCAGGTCCGGACCGGGGTATCTCGGACAATATGTAGCGACGCGAGGGTTACACCGCTGCGGTCGCCACCACCTGCTGCAACAGCTGCTCGCGTCGGGCTTGAGAGCGTTGGCCCTTCATGGTCGCCGCGAAGCGCTCGAGGATGCCCTCCTCGAACGCCGTCACGATGGTGTCGTGGACGTAGCTCTTGCGGCAGATCGCCGGCGTGTTGGAGAGCTTGTCGGCGGCGGCGCGGATCGCGTCCAGCACCTGCTTCTTGCGGCCGCGCTGGCTGGTCGCCGGCGTGATCCGCGACAGCGATTCCACGACCACGGCCGAGGCCATCAGGGTGCGAAAATCCTTCAGCGAAATCTTGATGCCCGCGATCTCGCGCAGGAACGCGTTCACCTGCGTGGTGCTGACGGCGCGCACGATGCCGTAGGCATCGCGATACTGGAACATGCGCTTGCCGGGGACGCTTTGCAAAATGCCGATGGCGCGCACCAGCTTGGCGGCGTCGCACTCCTTGCGAACGGCCTTGCCGCCCTTCGCCTTGAAGGTCAGCACGAAGCAGTCGTCTTCCAGCGTGACGTTGGACTTCAGCAGCGTCGTGGCACCGCGGGTGCCGTTGAGGCGGGCGTAGGATTCATTACCGGGCCGGATCGCGGTGCGCGCGATCAGCTCGATCACGGCCGAGAGTGCGAATTCGCGGGTCGGCTCGTCGCCCGACAGGAACGCCGAGACCTTGCGCCGGATTTTGGGCAGCGCGCCGACCAGCTTTTCCAGGCGATGCGCCTTGCGATGCTCGCGGACCTTCTCCCAGTCGGCGTGATAGCGATATTGCAGCCGGCCTGCGGCATCGCGTCCCACCGCCTGGAGATGTGAGCTCGGATCGGCCGAGTAGCGCACCTCGCGATAGGCCGGCGGCACCGCCATGGCGTGCAGGCGGCGAATGGTGCGGGCGTCACGGATATGCGCGCCGTTGGGGCGGACGAAGGAATAGCCCTTGCCGCGCTTGATGCGGCGGATGGTCAGCTCGTTCTGGTCGCCGAGCCGCAGGCCCAGCTCTTTCGCCAGCGCCTCGACCGTCGCCGGGGACGCCGAGTCGAACACTTTCTTGGGGCTGGGACGGGTGGAACCTGATGGTTTCGGCCATTGTCCGAGGGCTTTGGCCAGCGCGATGGCAGCAGGATCGGCCGAGGCAGGCCGCATCGTCCCGAGATTCTGCTGTTCCATCATAGTCTTACGCCTTGACCCTGTCTGTTACCGTTCAATGCCGCTGTTCTGATGTTTGTTCCAGGCGTTGCCTGGAGGGCCTCTCGGGACCCGGGTTAGCCACTTAGGGTGTTCCGAACCGCATTGCGAGTCCCGAATCAGCAAGAAGCGGTCTCTAAATACCTCCTGCGACGCATGGGCGCCCTGCGCGAGGCCGTTCCCGGGTTTTGGGTAAAGAGCCAAGCCGCCGTCCGGCCTGTTTCAGATTTGCGACAGCCAGTCATTGCAGTTTGATTCTCCGCATGGCCGGCCGCTCATCCAAGGTCCAGCTTGTGCTCCTTGTCGGGGCCGGTTAGCCCGACGCATAATCGTGCAACGATGAAGTCGGCTCGCCAGTCTGCTGTGCTCGGCTTGCCGTATGTGGAGGGAAGCATGTCCGAGAAGATCTACGACGTCCCCGCGGAATGGGCCAAGCGCGCCTGGGTCGATCAGGCCAAATACAAGGACATGTACGCCCGCTCGGTCGCGGACCCCAACGCGTTCTGGGCCGAGCAGGCCAAGCGCATCGACTGGATGCACGCGCCGACCAAGATCGAGAACGTGTCCTTCGCGCCGGGCAACATCTCGATCAAATGGTTCGAGGACGGCATCCTCAACGTCGCCCAAAATTGCATCGACCGGCATCTGCACAAGCGCGCCAACCAGACCGCGATCATCTGGGAGGGCGACGATCCCTCGCAGTCCAGGCACATCACCTACAAGGAGCTGCACGACGAGGTCTGCCGGATGGCCAACATCCTGCGCACCCGCAATGTGAAGAAGGGCGACCGCGTCACCATCTATCTGCCGATGATTCCGGAAGCGGCCTACGCGATGCTGGCCTGCGCGCGGATCGGCGCCATCCACTCTGTGGTGTTCGCAGGCTTCTCGCCGGATTCGCTCGCCCAGCGCATCAACGACTGCCAGTCCAAGGTGATCATCACCGCGGACGAGGGTCTGCGCGGCGGCAAGAAGGTGCCGCTGAAGGCCAATGTCGACGCGGCACTCGCCAAGGCCGAGGGCGTCGACTGGGTCGTCGTCGTCAAGCGCACCGGCGGCAAGATCGACATGAACCCGACCCGCGACCTCTGGTATCACGAGGCAGCGGCGATGGTGACGACGGAATGCCCGGTCGAGCACATGCATGCCGAGGATCCGCTGTTCATCCTCTATACTTCAGGCTCGACCGGCCAGCCCAAGGGCGTGCTGCACACCTCGGCCGGTTACCTCGTGTTCGCCGCGATGACGCATCAATATGTCTTCGACTATCACGATGGCGACATCTACTGGTGCACCGCCGACGTGGGCTGGGTCACCGGCCACAGCTACATTCTCTATGGACCGCTGGCCAACGGCGCGACCACGCTGATGTTCGAGGGTGTGCCGAATTACCCCGACAATTCCAGGTTCTGGAACGTCATCGACAAGCACAAGGTCAATATCTTCTACACCGCGCCGACCGCGATCCGCGCGCTGATGCAAGGCGGCGACGAGCCCGTGAAGAAGACCTCGCGTGCCTCGCTCCGCCTGCTCGGCTCGGTCGGCGAGCCCATCAACCCCGAGGCCTGGGAGTGGTATCACCGCGTCGTCGGTGACGACAGGTGCCCGATCGTCGATACCTGGTGGCAGACCGAGACCGGCGGCATTCTCATCACGCCGCTGCCGGGCGCGACAAAGCTGAAGCCGGGTTCGGCGACGCAGCCGTTCTTCGGCGTGGTGCCTGAAATCGTCGATGCCGACGGCAAGGTGCTGGAAGGTGAGACCACGGGCAATCTCTGCCTGACCCGCTCATGGCCGGGCCAGATGCGCACCGTCTACGGCGACCATGCGCGTTTCGAGCAGACCTATTTCTCGACCTACAAGGGCAAGTACTTCACCGGCGACGGCTGCCGGCGCGACGCCGACGGCTATTACTGGATCACCGGCCGCGTCGACGACGTCATCAACGTGTCAGGCCATCGCATGGGCACCGCGGAAGTCGAGAGCGCGCTGGTCGCGCATGATAAGGTTTCCGAGGCGGCCGTGGTCGGCTTCCCGCACGACATCAAGGGCCAGGGCATCTACGCCTACGTGACCCTGATGGCCGGCATCGAACCGACCGAGGAGCTACGCAAGGAGCTCGTCACCTGGGTGCGCAAAGAGATCGGGCCGATCGCCTCGCCCGACCAGATCCAGTTCGCGCCAGGCCTGCCCAAGACCCGTTCCGGCAAGATCATGCGCCGCATCCTGCGCAAGATCGCCGAGGACGAGCCGGGCAGCCTGGGCGATACCTCGACCTTGGCCGATCCCGCCGTGGTCGATGATCTCGTCAAGAACCGCCAGAACAAGAAGTAAGCTCTCGTGCCCCGGACGCAGCGCAGCGCTGCCGATGATGCGAAGCATCGTTCGGTGCGGTGCGCTGCAGAGCCCGGATCCATGTCACGGCAGAACGCTTGGCTTCCGGGTCCCGGCTCTGCGTCGCAGCACTGCGTGCCGCGCCGCGTCCGGGACACGAGCTTAGACATAGCCCGCAAACCGCCGTTCACGTGCTCACGCACTTGTCAGCCCGCCCGCCGGCGCGGCGGCGTCTTTCCCGCGGAGTGTTGTTTTCAGGTCATTTACTTTATTTCGAACATTTCCTTTCTTCCCCTGCCGGCTCGCCCTCGGCGGCCGCGCGTGGAAACCGTCCGGTTAACAAGCGCGGTTAAGAATGTCTGGGCGAGGCCGGCGATTTCAGGTTTGCGTGAATTTGGACGATCCGTTCCGGGCCGAGGGGAAAATTGATGTCGATGAAGATTGCATTCGCGCTGGCCGCGACCATCGCCGCGGGGGCCTTGATGCCGACGACAGCCGAGGCGCGGCCGGAACTGGTGGGCGCCCATCTTGCCGACTTCTCGCCGGGCACCATCGTGGTCAAAACCAACGAACGCAGGCTGTATCTCATCCTCGATGACGGCCACGCCATGCGCTATCCGGTCGGCGTCGGCAAATCAGGCAAGCAATGGGCCGGCGTTACCCGCATCGACGGCAAGTATCGCAATCCGGCCTGGTCGCCGCCCGCCGAGGTGAAGCGCGACAAGCCGCAGCTTCCCGACGTCATCCCGGGCGGATCGCCGCGCAACCCGATGGGCGTAGCAGCGATGACGCTTGCGGGGGGAGAATATGCCATCCATGGCACCAACGTGCCGAACTCGGTCGGCGGCTTCGTCTCCTATGGCTGCATCCGTATGCTCAACGACGACATCACCGATCTCTACAGCCGCGTGTCCGTGGGAACGAAGGTCGTCGTGACACGCTGATCGCCGCGGCCAAACAGCGATTGAAAGAGCCGCGTTTCGACGCGGCTTTTTTGTTACCAGAAGCGCCAGCCGCGCGTGCACCAGCCGTCGCGATGGCCGCCCTCGTAGCTGCGCGCGTAACCGCCTGCGAGCATCGCCGCCGAAACGTTGGCGGTTCGTCTGGTCGCCACATCGGCCAGAACGCGCCCGTATTTTTCCGTCCCGAGATTGTAGATCGTGACGCCGCCCTGGCCGAGCAGGTTGCGCAGCGCCTCGGTGGCGGCTTCCGCCTTGTCGAGCTCGTCGCGACAGGATGCTTTCATCTCGGGCGCATCGATGCCGCGCAGCCGAACCCGCGCGACGAGATCGCGTCCGTCGCGTTGATGCACCCGCGCCAGGAAGGTGTCACCATCGATGGTGCGGACCACGTCGACCTGCAGGCGATTCTCGGGAGAGCCTGAATGCTGAAGGATGATCTCGGCATCCTGCGCGCGGCCATCGGCCGGATGCCGAAGCGGCCAGTTGGTGCCGTGCCGGAAGATGAGCACGATCGCCACCGCGACGGCGACGATGAACATCCACGGCACCAGTCCGGAGAGACGACGGCCAAATGGCGAGCCGCCATAAGAGGGCCGACGAGACCTATCTGGGTCGAAGCGCGACATCCGCGCACGCTAGGGCTGAGTCGGCCAGACCGACAAGCGACCTAAAAAATCCGAACCTCAAAAATCCGAGGCGATCCCCTTGCGCTCCCAATCGCCGTAGCGCGTGGGCTCGGGTCCCTTCGGCCCCTGCAATTCCTTCGGCGCAGCTTCGGCACGGGCCGCGGCGGCTTGCCGGCGTGCCTCCGCTTCGGCCAGCGCGCGCTGGGCGGCCGGCGGCAAGGGCTTGCGATTGGGGACAGCAGGCTGGTCGTTCATCGTTCGGGTCCTAGCGCAGGATCGTCAGGCGCGCGACGTTCAATAACGCATTGCTGAAATGGCTCCGGCGGGCCGAAATCGCCAGAGGCCGTTCTTACATTTGGCATATTCGCATGCCACAGAAGCTGATCTTAAGGCATGCGCCTACCCGGCGGAACTGCCGCTTGCTCAGAACCTTACGTCCGCATGCCATCTCAACGTTTTGCCCCTCCATCCGAAGTGCCTGGTCTAGCGGCGCGGCGGATCGCTGCCGACATCGTCGACGGCGTGTTACACAAGCACCGCACGCTCGACGACCAGCTCGACGGCTCCGGCGCCCATCCCGGACTGAAGACGCTCGCCAACCGCGACCGCGCGCTGATGCGGCGTCTGGTCGCGACCATCCTGCGTCGGCTCGGCACGCTCGGCCATGTGCTGTCTCGCCTGCTCGACAAGGGTATCCCGTCCGATGCACCGCGCGCGCAGAGCGCCCTGCTAATTGGTGCCGCCCAGATCCTCTGGATGGACGTGCCCGATCACGCTGCCGTCGATCTGTCGGTGCGCCTGGTGCAATCCGACCGGCGCGCCGCACGCTATGCCGGCCTCGTCAACGCCGTGCTGCGCCGCTGCGCGCGCGAGGGCCAGGCGCTGGTCGAGGAGATCGCGACGCAATCGCTGGACCTGCCGCCCTGGCTGCTGGCGCGCTGGAGCGCGCATTATGGCGAGGCGACCGCACGGGACATGGCGCTCGCGCTCGGCCACGAACCTTCGCTCGATCTGACTGTGAAGTCCGACGCCGCACACTGGGCAAGCCGTCTGCATGGCGAAGTGCTGCCGACCGGATCTGTGCGCACGCTGCTGCATGGCTCGGTGACCATGCTGCCCGGTTTCGCCGAAGGACAATGGTGGGTGCAGGACGCCGCCGCCGCGCTGCCGGTCCGGCTGTTCCGAGATATCGCCGGCAAATCCATCGCCGATCTCTGCGCCGCGCCCGGCGGCAAGACGGCGCAGCTGGCACAAGCCGGAGCGCGTGTCACGGCGCTCGACCGTTCGCCCGCCCGCGTGGCGCGGCTGCGCGAAAATCTCAACCGGCTGTCGCTCCAGGCCGAGACTGTGGTCGCTGACGCCGTGGAATGGACGGGCCCAGCGGACGGCTTCGATGGAATCCTGATCGATGCGCCCTGCACCTCGACCGGAACGATTCGAAGGCATCCTGATGTTGCATGGCTGCGGCAGGATTCAGACGTTGCCGCGATGACCGTTCTCCAGCAGCGGCTGCTGAAGAAATCGGTCTCGTTGCTCAAACCGGGCGGGACGCTGGTCTATTGCACCTGTTCGCTGGAACCCGAGGAAGGCGAGCAAGCCATCGCCACGCTGCTGGCCGCAGAGCCCTCGCTTCGCCGCGTGCCGATCGAGACCGGCGAGGTCTCCGGGCTCGGCGAAATCATCACCGCCGAGGGCGATCTCCGGACCTTGCCGAGCCATCTGCCGCACGCCGACCCGAAGCTTGGTGGGCTCGACGGATTTTTCGCGGCCCGGCTGGTTAAATCCTGATTTTGCACCGGATTTTGCAGCCACGACCCTGATTCGGGGTCTTTCAAGGTGGTGTCCGCGGTCCGATTTTGGGATTAATAAGGATTCGTCGGAATCCTCTCCCCCCTTCAAGGTAAGGCGTGTCGGTCGCTCAACGCAGACGTATCTCGACGCTGGTCATGAACCGCTTCGCGCGGAACATGCTCGCGCGCGCGAGCGGCGGTTCCGTTGCGCTGTCGCGGGTCTGGCCCGGTCGCACCGACCGGTTGATCATCGCGCCGCACGATCTGCGCACCGCGGATGCGACGCGCGCCGCGGAGATCTATGCAGGGCGCTTCGTCTTCGCCGGAAAGATCGTCAACTGCCACGGACGCTCCATCTTCGATCTCGATCCGCCCTCGGAGGATTGGGAGGTCGCGCTGCTCGGCTTCGGCTGGCTGCGACACTTACGCGCCGCCGACACCGCACTGACCCGGGCCAATGCGCGCGCGCTGGTCGAGGACTGGATCGGCAACCCCGCCAACAAGCGCCGGCCGGTCGCCCGCCGCGCCGACGTGCTGGCGCGGCGCGTGATCTCGCTGCTGTCGCAAGCGCCGCTGGTGCTCAACGACACCGACAACAAATTCTACCGCCGTTACTTGCGCGCGCTCGCACGTGAGATCCGCTTGCTGCGCTTCACCATGGTCAACATCCCCGATGGGGTGCCGAGACTCCAGGTGCAGATCGCGCTCTGCTACACGACGTTGTGCCTCGCCAACCAGGCCCGTCACATCCGCAGCGCGTCGAAAAAGCTCTCAGACGAATTGCAGCGGCAGATCCTCCCCGACGGCGGGCATATCTCCAGAAATCCCGGCGCGCTGATCGAGCTGCTGATCGACCTGCTGCCGCTGCGGCAGACCTTTGCCGCGCGCAACATCGCGCCGCCGCCGGCGCTGCTCAATGCAATCGATCGCATGATGCCGATGCTGCGCTTCTTCCGGCACGGCGACGGCAATTTCGCGCTGTTCAACGGCATGAGCGCGACGCCATCGGATCTGCTGGCCACGCTGCTCGCCTATGACGACGCCCATGGCGCGCCGATGGCGAACATGCCGCACACCGGCTTCCAGCGCCTCGATGCCGGGCCGACCACTGTGATCATCGACACTGGCCCGCCGCCGCCGCCCGGCGTCAGCCACGATGCGCATGCCGGCTGCCTGTCGTTCGAATTGTCTTCCGGCATCAGCCGCATCGTCACCAATTGCGGCATGCCGGCCACGGGCCGCGACAATTGGCGGCCGTTCGCGCGCGGCACCGCGGCGCATTCGACGCTGACCTATCACGACACCTCGTCCTGCCAGTTCGTCGAGATGTCGGCGATGAAGCGGCTGCTGCACGGTGCACCGATCACCAGCGGCCCCCACGACGTCGAGAGCTATCGCGAGATCATCCAGGACGGCACGCTGCTCACGACCTCCCATGACGGCTATCTCGCCAGGT
Organism: Bradyrhizobium sp. Gha; assembly: GCF_900113735.1. Classification (GTDB taxonomy): domain Bacteria; phylum Pseudomonadota; class Alphaproteobacteria; order Rhizobiales; family Xanthobacteraceae; genus Bradyrhizobium. The sequence goes on along the minus strand of NZ_FOQM01000020.1, from coordinate 96,171 downwards.
TCGGCGTGATCCATCGCCGCGTGCTGATGATGGCCAATGACGGAGCGCGGATTGACGGCGAGGATACGTTGTCGCCGCCGCAGGGCGCGCGGCTGAAAGGCGCCGGCGCCGACTTCGCGCTGCGTTTCCACCTGCATCCCGCGGTGAAGGCGAGCCGCCTGTCGGATGCCCGCGGCGTCATGCTGGTGCTGCCGAACCGCGACGTCTGGACCTTTGAAGCGCTGGACGAGAAGGTCGACCTGGAGGACAGCGTGTTCCTGGCCGGCAATGACGGCCCGCGCCGGACCGCCCAGATCGTGATCCGCCAGGATGCCCGCCAAGCGGCCTCGATTCGCTGGAGTTTTGTGCGCTCGACCGCATCGCCGGCGGTCACCAATGCCCGCCGCAACGCCCGCCGGGAGCCGGAACTTCCGCTGTAAAGAGCCGGGATTCGGCGCTATCCGATCGTTGTGAAGGGCGTCGAAAACTGCTATCGAACGCTCGTTCGCGCGACTGGCGACCTTGGATGGAGCACCATCGGGAAGCGCGATACATATCCGCCGCGCGCCTGGGCATAGACACTCCCTGAACAGAGGATCTTGCTCATGACCGACCGCCCCCGCCGCGTCACCCGCGCCCTTCTTTCCGTCTCCGACAAATCAGGCCTGATCGAGTTCGCCCAGGCGCTGGCCGCGCATGATGTCGAGCTGGTCTCGACCGGCGGCACCGCCAAAGCCATCGCCGCCGCCGGCCTGAAGGTGAAGGACGTCTCCGACCTCACCGGCTTCCCCGAGATGATGGACGGCCGCGTCAAGACGCTGCATCCGAAGGTGCATGGCGGCCTGCTCGCGATCCGCGACAACAAGGAGCACGCGGAAGCGATGAAGGCGCACGGTATCGCGCCGATCGACCTGCTCGTCGTCAATCTCTATCCGTTCGAAGCGACCGTCGACAAAGGCGCGGGATTCGAGGATTGCATCGAGAACATCGACATCGGCGGTCCCGCGATGATCCGCGCCGCCGCGAAGAACCACGACGACGTCGCCGTGGTGGTCGAGGCCGATGACTACAAGGCCGTGCTCGACGAGCTCGCCGCCAACAACGGTGCGACCACGCTGAAGCTGCGCCGGCGGCTTGCCGCAAAGGCCTATGCCCGCACCGCGGCCTATGATGCTGCCATATCGAACTGGTTCAACCGCCAGCTCGAGATCGAGGCGCCCGACTTCCGTGCCTTCGGCGGCAAACTGATCCAGTCGCTGCGCTACGGCGAGAACCCGCACCAGACGGCGGCGTTCTATGCGACACCGGACAAGCGCCCGGGCGTCTCGACTGCACGGCAGCTCCAGGGCAAGGAACTCTCCTACAACAACATCAACGACACCGATGCGGCCTATGAGTGCATCGGCGAGTTCGACACCAAGCGCACCGCTGCCTGCGTCATCGTCAAGCACGCCAATCCCTGCGGCGTTGCTGAAGGCGCGAACCTCGTCGAGGCCTATCGCAAGGCCCTGGCTTGCGACTCCACTTCGGCCTTCGGCGGCATCATCGCGATGAACCGCGCGCTCGACGCCGACACCGCGCGCGAGATCACCAAGATCTTCACCGAGGTGATCATCGCGCCCGACGCCAGCGAGGAAGCCATCGCCATCATCGGCGCGCGCAAGAATCTACGTCTGTTGCTTGCCGGCAGCCTGCCCGACCCACGCGCCCCCGGCCTCACCGCCAAGACCGTGGCCGGCGGTCTTCTGGTGCAGAGCCGCGACAACGCCGTGGTCGACGACATGACTTTCAAGGTCGTGACCAGGCGTGCGCCCAGTGATGCCGAGATGCGCGATCTCAAGTTCGCGTTCCGGGTGGCAAAGCACGTCAAGTCGAACACGATCGTTTACGCCAGGGATCTCGCCACCGTCGGCATCGGCGCGGGCCAGATGAGCCGGGTGGATTCGGCCCGCATCGCAGCGCGCAAGGCACAAGACGCCGCCAACGAGCTGAAGCTCGTCGAGCCGCTCACCAAGGGTTCGGTCGTGGCGTCGGATGCGTTCTTCCCGTTCGCCGACGGCATGCTCGCCTGCATCGAAGCCGGCGCTACTGCCGTGGTACAGCCCGGCGGATCGATGCGCGATGACGAGGTCATCAAGGCCGCCGACGAGCACGGCATCGCCATGGTGTTCACGGGCACGCGGCATTTCAGGCACTGATCTATCAACTCGTCGCGAGCGCAGCGAAGCGATCCAGAATCTTTCCGCGAGGAAGTCTGGATTGCTTCGTCGCTTCAATCCTCGCAATGACGGTGGTGAAACCGGAGAGAGGGCGGCTACTCCTTCACCCGCATCAGCAGCGCAAACCCCGTCGTGAAAAACGCCACCAGCACGGCCATGCCGGCCTTCTGGCTCGCGGTTGCGGCGGTGACCACGCCGATCAGCAGCGGGCCGACGAAGGACGTCACCCTCCCGGTCAACGCAAACAAGCCGAAATACTGCGCGATACGATCCTTCGGCGCGAGCCGGATCAGAAGCGTTCGCGACGCCGCCTGAAGCGGCCCACCGGCAGCGCCGATCAGGCAGCCGAGCACGATATAGGCACGCTCAGCCGCAGCGCTGAACAGCGGACCGCCCGGCACCGGCGGCGTGACCTTGACGAACAGGACGCTGTCCTTGTCGACCAGCAGAATTGCAGCGACCGCGAGCAGCAGGATCAGCATGCTGCCGGCAATGACGCGCTTCGGACCGAGGAAATCGTCGAGCTTGCCGCCGAGCCATGCGCCAAAGGTGCCGGCGATGGCCAGAATAATTCCGAACGTGCCGATCTGAATCGTATGCCAGCCGAAGGTGCCGGCGGCATAGATGCCACCGAAAGCGAACAGCGACACCAGACCATCGGTGTAGATCATGTTGGCGAGCAGAAACGCGGCAAGCGACCTCTGCTGCGGCAAATCCTTCAGCGACTGCTTGAGATCAAGCAGACCTTCGTACAGAGCCTGCCGTACCGGACGCTTCGCCGGATAGTCGGGCGTGAACAGGAACATCGGCGTCACGAAGATGATGAACCACAACCCGGTCAAAGGCCCTGCGGCGCGCTCGCCTTGATGGGTGACGGGATCGAGCCCGAACAGCGGCGTGAAGCCGAGCAGGGTGCGCCCGGTCTCCGGATTGGCGGCGAGGAAGCCGAGCACGAAGATCAGACTGACGATGCCGCCGATGTAGCCGGTGGCCCAGCCGGTGCCCGAGAGCCGGCCGATGCGGTCCGGCGGCACCAAAGTCGGCATCATGGCATTGTTGAAGACCGTGGCGAATTCCGCGCCGACGCTGGCCAACGCGACCGCAATCAGCAGCGGCGGAATGATCGAGAGATCGCCCGGCTTGCCGATCCACAGCGCGCAGGAGGACACCACCAGAACCGCGCCGAACGCAGCGATCCACGGTTTCCTCCGGCCCGACGCATCGGCAATGGCGCCGAGCACGGGTGACAGCAACGCGATCGCCATGCCAGCTGCCGCCATCGCAAACCCCCAGAGCGATTGGCCGGTGGCGGGATCCGGCGCGATACTGGTGGCGAAATAGGGCGCAAACACGAAGGTCGTGATCAACGTGAAATAGGGCTGGGCGGCCCAATCGAAGAAGATCCAGCTGACGACCGCTGAGCGCGGCGGATAGGTCCGCGAGGCGCCGGTGACTGGCGCATCCGGGGCGATCGTCGTCATCACCCTGTCCTCATCACAAACAGTTTTGCCTCTCCTAGCGCAAACCGTATAGCATTGTCGCGGCGCGCTTGAATTCGCCTGAGAGCCCAGCGGAAATTTGATGATGGCGACATTTTCGACACGGCGCGCTTTTTTCGCGCTCATTGCTACTCTGGCGTTTGGTCTGGCGTCAGCGGTCGCACAAGGTGCGCGGCTACCCTATGTGCCTCCCGCGCTCGACAGCGTGCACGCCGTTCCGGCCGAGCACGGCATGGTGGTGGCACAGGAGAAGATGGCGGCGCAAGTCGGCGCCGACGTCTTGCGACGAGGCGGCAACGCCGTCGATGCTGCCGTCGCGACCGGCTTCGCAATGGCGGTGACTTATCCGCGCGCCGGCAATATCGGCGGCGGCGGCTTCATGGTGATCCATTCCGCCGAACGCAACGAAGATGTCGCGATCGACTATCGCGAGACCGCGCCCGCGGCGACCACGGCGCAAATCTTCCTCGGAGCCGACGGCAAGCCTGATCCCGCAAAATCGCGCGATTCCGGGCTTGGTATCGGCGTGCCCGGCACGATCGCAGGCCTGGCTCTGGCACACGATCAATACGGCTCGGGTCGGTTCACGCTGGCGCAGTTGCTGGAGCCCGCGATCGCACTGGCCCGTGATGGATTCATCGTCACCGACGACATCGCCGATACGCTGCCTGGCTGGTATCCGCGGCTCGCGCGCTGGCCGTCCTCAGCCAAGATCTTCGCAAGCTCCGATGGCAAGCCGTTTGGCGAAGGTGACAGGCTGGTGCAGAGCGACCTCGCCGACACGCTGGCGCGCGTCGCGGCGCAAGGACCGCGCGGCTTCTACGAGGGACCGGTGGCGGAAAAGATCGCCAAGGCCGTATCCGATGCCGGCGGCATCATGACGCCAGCTGATCTGAAGGCGTATCAGGCGGTGATCCGCACGCCGGTGCGCGGCACCTATCGCGGCTACGACATCGTCTCGATGCCGCTGCCGTCCTCGGGCGGCGTGGTGCTGCTGGAGACCCTCAACATGCTCGAAGGCTTTCAGCTTGCGGACCTGAAGCAGGGATCGCCGGCCTCGCTTCATCTGCTGATCGAGGCCATGAAGCGCGCCTACGCCGACCGTGCGCGCTATCTCGGCGATCCCGCCTTCGTCAACGCGCCGATCGACAGGCTGATTGCAAAGGACTACGCCGCGAAGCTGCGCGCCGGCATTTCCACCGAGCGCGCCACGCCGTCGAAGGATCTCGTGTCCACCGCCACATCTCCGCGCGAAGGCAGCAATACGACGCACTATTCGGTCGTCGACAGTGGCGGCAACGCCGTCAGCAACACCTACACACTGAACTTCAGCTACGGCGTCGGTCTGGTCGCCGAGGGCACCGGGGTGCTGCTCAACAATGAACTCGACGATTTCACCGCCGCCGTCGGCGCCTCCAATGCCTATGGTCTTGTCGGCTACGAGGCCAATTTGCCCGGGCCGGGCAAGCGGCCGCTATCATCGATGTCGCCGACCATTGTGCTGAAAGACCGCAAGCCGGTGCTGGTGACGGGCTCGCCTGGTGGCAGTCGCATCATCTCGACCGTGCTCCAGGTCATCGTGAACGTGCTCGACTACAGGATGGACGTCGCGGCGGCGGTGGCTGCGCCGCGGCTCCATCATCAATGGCTGCCGGATGAAGTGCGCGTCGAGCACGGATTCCCCGACGACGTGCTGTTCGAGCTGAAGGCGATGGATCATCTCGTCGTGGAGCCGATGGGGCAGACGTCAGCCAATTCGATTTTCGTGACGCCGAACGGGCCGCTTGGCGCGCCCGATCCGCGCACGCGTGGCGCGGAAGCAGCGGGACAGTAACGCGGGCCCCTGCCGCGCGGGCGGGTGGCTGCAGCCCGACTGACCGATCATCGCGGGGTGAGGAAACTTACCGCCCCACCTGGTACGGTCCGCCCTTTTCCAGCGCGCGCGCATAAGCCGGCCGCGCGTGGATGCGTTCCAGAAAGGCCATCGCCTTGGGATGGCCCTGCTCGAGTCCGCCGCGGGCTTGGGCCGCTTCGAGCGGAAAGCTCATCTGGATGTCGGCGGCGGTGAATTCGCTGCCGGCGAACCACTCGCTCTTGCCGAGCTCGCCCTCCCAATAGTCCATGTGCTGCTTGAGCTGCGGATTGACCAGCGCCGTGAGCGCCTGGTTCGAAACCTTGCGCACCAGCGGGCGAAGCAGCGCCGGCGCGCGTTTCGGCATCAGCGTGAACAGCAGCTTCAACAGCAGCGGCGACATCGCGGACCCCTCGGCGTAATGCAGCCAATAGGTGAAGCGCAGCCGCTCCGGCGTATCAGGCGGCGGGATCAGGCGGCCATTGCCATAGGTCGCGACGAGATATTCGAGGATCGCGCCTGACTCGGCGATGGTGTTGCCGTTGTCGGTGATGACGGGCGATTTGCCGAGCGGATGAATCGCACGCAGCTCCTTCGGCGCGCGCATGTCCGGCTGGCGCTGATAGCGCACGATCTCGTAGGGCACGCCCAACTCCTCGAGCAGCCACAGCACGCGCTGCGAGCGCGAATTGTTGAGGTGATGGACGGTCAGCATCGCGAGAATCCCCGGGCTTGGTTTGGTGGGCCGACCGCGTACCTGCCAGCCCGGAACCACAATGTCGAGCCGTTCGGAGGATATTTTCACCCGGGTATATTGACGGCAATTATTTACCCGGGTATTAAAAGCGCCACGGTCGTCAATATGGCAATGATATCAATGCAAGCAACTTTCACCGCCTTTCAAGGGCAGCGCCGCCTGGTGTCCGGGCCGGCGGGAGAGGTCGCTCTGGTCGTCAAGCGGGTAGCCCCGCGGGCGGACGAGGCGATCATCATCTTCGAGGACGCCACGGGCCGATCGATCGACTTCGATCTGCGCGGCGGCGATCGCGAGGTGCTGGCGCGTTTGGCGAAGCTGATCCCGCCGCCGGTCGAGGAGGCCGCGCCGCCGGCCGAGCCGCGCGGACGCGGCCGGCCGAAACTCGGCGTGGTCGCGCGCGAGGTGACGCTGCTGCCGCGGCATTGGGAATGGCTCGGCGTGCAGCCCGGCGGCGCTTCGGTCGCGCTGCGAAAACTCGTCGACGAGGCCAGGCGCGCGAGCGGCGACAAGGATCGCGCACGGCAGGCGCGCGATGCCGCCTATCACTTCATGTCGACCATGGCGGGCAATCTGGCGCGGTTCGAGGAAGCTTCGCGCGCGCTGTTCGCAGATGACCGGCGCCGCTTCACCGGACTGATCGCCGACTGGCCCGCCGATATCCGCGACCACATCGTCAAGCTCGCCTACAACGACCGCGCTTAGCCGCGCAGCACGTCTCACGCCCCTATCGACGGCCAAGCCGCGCATTGCTCGGCAACGGCTTCGCACGCCCTGGTGAAAGGCAGAACCATGTCCGCTCCAAAGCCGCTCTGGCAATCCTTCCTGCGCTTCCTCGCGCCGTTGATGCTGAGCAACGCGCTGCAATCGTTGTTCGGCACGGTCAGCAATGTCTATGTCGGTCACATGATCGGCGTGGACGCACTCGCTGCGGCTTCGATCTTCTTCCCGGTATTCTTCTTCCTGTTCGCTTTCGTCATGGGCCTGAGCACCGGCGCCACCGTGTTGATCGGCCAGGCCTTTGGCGCGGGCAAGCTCGACAGGATCAAGATCGTCGCCGGCGCGACGCTCGCGGTCGGCCTGCTCCTCTCGATCTCAGTGGGACTGGTCGGTGGACTGTTCAGCCGGCAATTGATGATCGCACTCGCGACGCCCGCCGACATTCTCAAGCCGGCTAGCCGCTATGCGCGCATCATGCTGCTGACGATGCCGTTTGGCTTCACCTTCCTGCTGATGACCGCGATGATCCGCGGTGTCGGCGACGCAGTGACGCCGCTGCTGGCGTTGGCGTTGTCGACCGCGATCGGTCTGATCCTGACACCGATGCTGATCCACGGGGCGGTCGGCATCACCAGCCCGGCCTGGGCGGCTGCGATCTCCAACGCACTGACGCTGATCGCGCTCGCCGCCTATCTGCTGCGGAGGAAGCACGTGCTCGCACCGGACGCGGCACTGTTGCGCCATGTGCGGATCAATCGCGCGGTGATCGGACAAATCCTCGGCATCGGCTTGCCGAGCGCCGTCGGCATGGTCGTGATGGCGATCGCCGAGTTGGTGCTGCTCGGCCTCGTCAACGGCTTCGGGTCCCACGCCACGGCTGCGTATGGCGCCGTCAACCAGGTGATGGGCTACACGCAGTTCACGGCGATGTCGATCTCGATCGCGGTCTCGATTCTCGGCGCGCAGGCCATCGGCGGCGGCGACCGGACGCGGCTCGATGGCATCGTGCGAACCGGCCTCGCATTCAACCTCGTACTGACGGGCGGGCTGGTAACGTTGATCTATCTCGCGCCTCGCGCCGTGCTCGGCATCTTCATCACCGACGGCGCCGTGCTCGATCTGGCGCAAGGACTGCTTTTCGTCGCCTTGTGGAGCTCAGTGCCGTTCGGTCTTGCGACGACGTTTTCCGGAGCGATGCGTGCCGCAGGCGTGGCGCTGACGCCGATGCTGCTGTCGATATCAGCCATCGTTGCGATCGAGCTGCCCAGTGCGGTGATCCTCAGTCGCACCATCGGCCTTGCGGGTGTATGGGCCGCTTACCCGATCGTATTCTGCGCCATGTTCGTCTTGCAGATTGGCTATTACCTCCTGGTGTGGCGCAAGCGGGCCATCCGGCGTCTGGTCTGATCACCAAGATATTATGACCATCATTAAACGGTGGACCTGTGGCGCGCCCTGCGCCACAATGGGCGAAAAGTGACGTCAGGGAGAACGCATTTGACCCGCACAGCCCCGCAATTCCTGTTCGATTTCGGCAGCCCGAACGCCTATCTCAGCCATCTCGCCATCCCTGCGATCGAACAGCGCATCGGCGTCAAATTCGAATATGTGCCGATCCTGCTCGGCGGCATTTTCAAAGCGACCAACAACCGATCGCCGGCCGAGACGCTCGCCGGCATCAAGAACAAGCGCGAGTTCCAAGAGGTCGAGACCGAGCGCTTCGTCAAGCGCTTCAAGGTTCAGCCTTACGTCTTCAATCCCAACTTTCCCGTCAACACGTTGAACCTGATGCGCACCGCCATCGCGGCGCAGCTCGAGGGCGTGTTCGAGACATATGTCGACGCCGCCTTCCATCACATGTGGCGCGAGCCGAAGAAGATGGACGATCCTGAAGTCGCGGCGAAGGCGCTCGCGTCTTCCGGACTCGACGCCCAAAAGCTGTTCGCCCGCGCCCAGCAGCCGGACGTGAAAGGCAAGCTGATCAAGAACACCGAGGAGGCGGTCGCGCGTGGAGCCTTCGGCTCGCCGACCTTCTTCGTCGGCGTCGAGATGTTTTTTGGCAAGGAGCAACTGCGGGACGTCGAGGAGATGGTGCTGGAGAATGGCGAGTAGTGAATGGCGAATGGCGAATAGTCGAAACGTTACTCGCATTTCGTCATCTGCTATTCTATTCGCTACTCCCTATTCGCCATTCGCCTCTGTCCAAAGAGCAACGATAACGGAGTTTGTCCCATGCGTATCCTCGTGGTCGGCGCCGGCGCCATCGGCGGCTATTTCGGTGGCAGGCTGTTGCAGGCGGGCCGCGACATGACCTTCCTGGTCCGTCCCAGGCGCGCCGGCGAACTCGCGCGCGACGGCCTGACCATCAAGAGCCCGAACGGCGACGCGACGCTGAAGAATCCGCCGACCGTGCAGGCCGACGCCATCAAGGACACGTTCGACGTCGTGCTGCTCAGCTGCAAGGCGTTCGACCTCGACGACGCCATCAACTCGTTCGCCGCGGCGGTTGGCCCGAACACTGCGATCATCCCGATGCTCAACGGCATGAAGCATCTCGACACGCTCGACCAGAGGTTCGGCAAGGAGCGCGTGCTCGGCGGTCTCTGCGCCATCGCGGCGACGTTGAACGAGAGGCGGGAAGTGGTGCAGCTGCAGCCGATGCAGGCGATCAGTTACGGCGAACGCGACGGCGGGTCGTCGGATCGCATCAAGGCGATCGACGAGGCCTTCAAGAGTGGCATCGTCGGGGCCACCGTCAGCGAGAACATCATGCAGGACATGTGGGAAAAGTGGGTGTTCCTCTCCTCGCTCGCAGCTTCTACCAGCCTGATGCGGACCTCTGTCGGCAACATCCTTGCGGCACCCGGAGGCAGGGACTTCCTGCTCGGCATCCTCGACGAGACCAGCGCAATCGCCACCGCGTCCGGCTACACGCCTGGCGGCCCGTTCTTCGAGCGCGTGAAGGGCAACCTGACCACCGAGGGCTCTCCGATGACGGCCTCGATGTTCCGGGACATCAAGGCGGGCTTGCCCGTCGAGGCCGATCACGTGATCGGCGACCTGATCGCGCGCGCCGATGCCGCCAAGGTGCCGGTGCCGAAGCTGCGCATCGCATACACGCATCTAAAGGCGTATGAGAAGCAGCGCGCGGGGTAATCGCGCCCAGCATTATTTGAGATACGCGAGATAGTGTGCGACGGCGGTGATTTCCTCGTCGCTCATGTGAGAGGCGGCATCGGCCATCGCGGCGCCGACGAACAGCGTGCGCTTCGCGAAAACAACCCCATGCACAGTAGGACGACGGCGGCCGGCGACCCGCGGTGCCGGAGCCCGGAGGATCGCACCGGGAAAAATTGGAGCGGGCGAAGGGGCTCGAACCCTCGACCCCGACCTTGGCAAGGTCGTGCTCTACCACTGAGCTACACCCGCATCCTGTGTCGGTCGCGTGACGCGCCGGCAACGGCTGTCGTATGCCAAAAGCGGGAGGCGAATGCAACAGCTACCGGCAGCATCATCTCGCTTTCGGAGCCCCTATATGAGCCCCATCCCGGCCAAATCGACCAAAAATGGTCCGGAACTGTCGAATCGGCGGCCATGGATTGAAATTCGGCCGACCCGGCCCAACTTTAGGGCCTGAAACGAAGCATATGCGATGGCGACGTGCTAAAGACCCGCCATTCCAGACATCAGACGAGGGGATCCCGTGACGATCATCGACCAGGCTAACGGAGCGGGCCCGGCTGCGGCCGATCTGATCAAGGACACCACCACCCAGACGTTCGTGAAGGACGTCATCGAGGAATCGAAGCGCCAGCCGGTGCTGATCGATTTCTGGGCGGAGTGGTGCGGTCCCTGCAAGCAGCTCACCCCCATCCTGGAAAAGGCGGTCAAGGCAGCCAAGGGCAAGGTCAAGCTGGTCAAGATGAACATCGACCAGCATCCGGCGATCCCCGGCCAGATGGGCATCCAGTCGATCCCGGCCGTGATCGCCTTCGTCAACGGCCAGCCCGCCGACGGCTTCATGGGCGCTGTGCCGGAGAGCCAGCTCAACGCCTTCATCGAGAAGCTGACCAAGGGTGTGACGGCTCCAGGCGAGCCCAATATTGCCGAGATCCTGCAGGAGGCCGAGGCCGTGCTCGCCGAGGGCGATGCCGCCGCGGCCGCGCAGATCTATGCCGAAGTGCTGCAGCACGAGGCGACCAACATCGCGGCTTTGGCCGGGCTGGCAAAATGCTACGCCGTCTCGGGCGCGATGGAGCAAGCCAAGCAGACGCTCGCCATGGTGCCGGAATCCAAGCGCAACGACCCGGCCGTGAAGGCCGTGCAGACCGCGATCGATCTTGCCGAACAAGCGGAACAGCTCGGGCCTGTCGCAGAGCTGGAACAGAAAGTCGCCGCAAACCCGCTCGATCATCAGGCCCGCTTCGACCTTGCCACCGCGCTGAACGCGAAGGGCGACCGCGCTGCGGCCACCGAGCAGCTGCTCGCGATCGTCAAGCGCGACCGCAAATGGAACGACGACGGCGCCCGCAAGCAGCTGGTGCAGTTCTTCGAGGCCTGGGGCGGCACGGATGAAGCAACCGTCGAGGGCCGCAAGCGCTTGTCGACGATCCTGTTTTCATAGGGATAGCGTGCGGTTATTGTTTGCGCATGATCTTGTCGGAAAACCGCTGCGCACTTTTCCGGATCATGCTCTAGCGGGGACCAGATGCCGATCAATATCGAATATCGCGGCCCCGCCGACCTGCCGGAAATAATTCCGGTTTTTCCGCTGCCGGGGGCGCTGCTGCTTCCCCGCGGCCAGATGCCGCTCAACATCTTCGAGCCGCGCTATCTCGCGATGGTCGACGATTCATTCCGCGACGGCCATCGGCTGATCGGCATGATCCAGCCTGACGTCGCGCACTCGCCCAAAAATTCCGACAAGCCGACGCTGTTCCGCGTCGGTTGCGTCGGCCGTATCACCCAGCTCGCCGAATCCGGTGACGGCCGTTACATCCTCGAGCTCACCGGCATCGCGCGCTTCAAGGTGGTCGAAGAGCTCGAGGTGCTGACCCCCTACCGGCAGTGCAAGGTCGATTTTTTCGCCTTCACCGACGATTTCACCGCGCGCATGGGCGAGGACGAGGTCAACCGCGAGGCGCTGCTGGTGGCGCTGGCGGATTTTCTCAAGGCCAATAATCTCAAGGTCGACTGGGAGGGCGTCGAAAGCGCGCCCAATGAGGCGCTCGTCAACGCGCTGGCGATGATGTCGCCCTATGGCCCGGCCGAGAAGCAGGCCATGCTTGAAGCGCCCGATCTGAAGACGCGCGCCGAGATCCTGATCGCGGTCACCGAGATGGACCTCGCCAAGAAGCGCACCAGCGGCGATCCGCCGTTGCAATGAGCGGTGCTAACGCGCCATGAGATTGGGTCGAATCATCATCGCGCTCTGGCTTCTTGTTCGAGCATGATCTTTTCGGAAAACCGCTTCACACTTTCCCGGATCAGGCTCTGATTCAGGCCGCGCGGATGGCCGCCTTGTCGGCTCGCCTGGCACTCAGCATTTTCGCAATGCCGGATGCAGGCATGGGCCGGCCGAAATAGTAGCCTTGCGTTTCGACACAGCCCTCTTCACGGAGGATATCGAGCTGCTCCTTCGTTTCGGCGCCTTCGGCGGTCGTCGTCTTGCCCAGGCTGACCGCGAAGCGAACGACCGCCCGCGCGAGATGATGCGCGTCTGGGCTTGCGCTGGACAGTTCATTGACGAAGCTGCGGTCGACCTTGACCTTGTCGAACGGGAATCTTTGCAAGAAACTCAACGAAGAGTAGCCGGTGCCGAAGTCGTCCAGGGCTACTCGCACGCCGAGCTCGCGCAGTTGGCCAAGTGCTGCGAACACGGCCTCGCTGTCATGCATGATTGCCGTCTCGGTCACCTCGAGCTCAAGTCGGTGTGGCGCAACTCCCGAATTCGCCAGTGCGCCGACAATGACCTGGACTAGCTCCTTACTCTTGAATTGGGCTGGAGACAGGTTGATCGCGATCCTGAGATGGGCGGGCCATTTGGCGGCTTCGCTACATGCGGTCTTCAGAATCCATTCTCCCAGCGGCACGATCAAGCCGGCCTCCTCCGCGAGCGGAATGAATTCGCCGGGCATGACCAGGCCTCGCCGCGGGTGATGCCAGCGTAGGAGGGCTTCGAAGCCGCGGATCTCACCGGTCGCGGTATTGACGAACGGCTGGTAGTGCAGCTCGAATTCGCCGCCAGCAAGCGCATCCCGCATGTCGCGCTCCAGGTCGCGCCGCGCATGCATGAGCTCGTCGAGCTCCGGCTCGAAGAAGCGGAATGCACCACGCCCGCAACTCTTGGCCGAGTAGAGTGCGAGATCCGCGCTCTTCATCAGCACGTCGGAATCGTCGCCATCGCGCGGCGCGATGGCAATTCCGATGCTGGCGCTCACCGTGAACCGGTGATCGTCGAGATCGAAGGGTTCGCAAAGCGCTTTTCTGATGTTCTCGGCGAGCGCGGCGGCCTCAACAGCGGGGCTGGTCACATAGTCGATCACGGCGAACTCATCGCCGCCCAGTCGGGCAATCAACGTGGTGTCCGTGGTGCATTCGCGCAAACGCGTGGCGACGGCGCGCAACAGGGAATCGCCCGCGGGGTGTCCCAGCGTGTCGTTGACCTCCTTGAACCGGTCGAGATCGAGCATCAACACCGCCAGACCGCGGTCGCCATTGCGCGTCACCGCAAGTGCATGCTCCATCCGCTCGCGGAGCAGCACTCGATTTGGCAAATCGGTCAAGGCATCGTGTTGCGCCATATGAGCGATCTTGGCCTCGGACCGGCGTTGCTCGGTGACATCGAGATGCGTGGCTACCCAACCGCCGCCGGCCATCGGCTGTCGCGTGACGCAGATCAACCGACCATCCGCGAACTCGTCGATTCTGCTCGAGACGGCATCGAACGGCAACGCGGCCAATTTCGAGAGGAATTGCTCGGCGGCGCCCTCGCTGGTGTCGCTCTTGAGGATGCCGGTCACGACGCGGTGCCTGATGATGTCGGCGTGCGGCGTCCCCGTTCTCAGTAGCTCCGGCGGCAGTCGGTAGAGCCCGGCATAACGCTCGTTGCAGACGACAAGCCGCTTCTCCGCATCGAACATGCACAAGGCCTCGACCATGTTGTTGATGGCCGTATCCAGCCTGAGTTTCTGCTCCTGGATCTTCTGTTGCGAATCTTCCACCTGTTGCCTGGCGCGAGAAAGTTCGCCGATGATTTCCTCGAATCTGCCGGTTCTGGCCGCGAGGCGACGATCCGCCAGGACACCGACGAAGCTCATCCCGAGCACCGACAGCGCCACACCGGCAATTGCAATGGCCAGGACGGTCGGCGAAAGCGACAATGCATCGTTCGCCAGCGCCGGATCGGGAACGATCTGCACGGCGCCCATGGCCGTGAAATGATGCGACACGATGGCAAGCGTCAGCAGCAGCGCAGCGGCCAAGGTCCCCCGCTTGTCCTTGCGGCCCATCGCGACCGTGAGTGCCGCATAGCTCAGAACCAGGCCGAGACCGACCGAGACGAGCACCAACGCTGGCGACCAGACCACATGACCCGGCACCTCGAGAGCCCACATGCCGACATAATGCATGCTTGCGATGCCGGCGCCGATGATGCCGCCACCGGCAGCTGCGCGCCAGCGGCCGGAATTGTTGACGGCGACGCCGAAGCCGCCTGACGTCAGCACCATCGCGGCAGCCAGCGACAGCGCCGTCAGGCCGAGGCCGTAGCCGGTCGAGACGCCGGGGTCGTAGGCGAGCATTGCGACAAAATGCGTCGCCCAGATTCCGTAGCCGATAGCGGCACCGGCGATCGCAATCCAGATCCGCCGCGTCCAGGCGCCCGACGCGATCGCGCGATGGAAGATGCTGACCGCCACGATGCTTGCAACGAAACAAACCAGGCCAGCGAGCACAACGAGCCGCCAATCGTGCTCGGTGGTCAGGCAGGAAAAAACACGGAACATGCAATATCGCTCCTTCGTCAATACTACCGAGGATTGATCCAGGCGGGCTTGTTCCGCGTTAATATTTCACAATGTCCAGTTGTATGCCTATTGCCAGGTAAACATTATGCGGCAAATGACGCCGTTGGCGGTATTCGTGCGGTAAGCGGGCGCGGGCCCCCTTGAAACTACCCGGGTAAAGGAAGGCCCGTTCGAACCTTGCCAGCTCCGCCTAGGGATGGTTGCGGATGCGCTTGCGGCCCGTGATCATGGCGCGCACCAGGTTCTCGCGCTGAAGCACGCTCATCAGCACCACGCCTGCAACATGCAGCACGACCAGGACGATGACCGCATCCGATGCGTAGGCATGGGTGTCCTCGACCCACCAGATGCCGAAGAAGCTGACGGTGACCGACAATGCGCCCGTGACCGCCGAGACGGCGAGTGACGATAACAGTGCCAACAGCATCATAGTACCGGCGGGATTGAGCCCGATATAGCGTCCGGCGATGCCGCGGCGGAGGTTCCAGAGATAGGAGGGGGCTGCATGAAGGCGGACGCCGATCATGCGAAAGCGTGAATAGCGGCCGCCCCAGAAGCCCCAGACCAGGCGGAAGGCGAGAAGCCCGATGGCCGCATAGCCGACGATGCGATGCAGGCCGTCATGGACCGTGGGCGTGAACCAGGCGACCAGGACACATGCTGCGATGGCCCAGTGCCAGAGGCGCAGCGGCAGGTCCCAGACGGCGACCGTTCGATCCGCGAGGATCGCTTTCGGCTCCCGGCGCAGCGCTGTGTCGATCAAGCCGAGTCCTCTCAACCTGGGCCCTTACTGGGCCCTTACTTGGCCCTCATTTGGCGATCGTGTGCTTCAGGCTGAGATCTTCCGGGCTGTAGAACAGCTCGTAGAGCTTGCCTTCCTTGACGACATAGACCTCGTAGCATGAGCCTTCGATCTTGGAGCGGCGCACTTCATAACCCAACGCTTTCGCCTGGGCTTCGGCTTCGGTCGCCGGCTTCCACGACGCCTTGGCGAGCTTGGTGCAATCCTTGAAGCCATCGGCCATCGCCGTCGAGGCGATGCCGGCGCCGACCGTCAATGCGATGGCAAGAACGCGAATGACTTTCACTGATATGTCCTCCTCTGTCGCCGATGCGCGACGCACGCGAAGGAAGCGAAGGGGAAGGGGAAGTCAATTCCGATTCGGATCGGCGACGTCTTAGAGCTATTCCAGCCGTCGCGAAAAGATCAGCGCCCTCCGACGGGCGCGCGTGTTTTGCGGTGTGCTGCGGCCTTACGCCTCACGGCTCGGTGGCTGCATTCAATAACCGGCAATGGTCATCGCCACGACCGCACTGAGCGCCATCCAGCCGAAGTGGCGACCACGCGTTCCCCATGCGTTGGCGCAGGCGGAGAGGCCGAACACGCAGACCATGGTGACGACGATCCAGTGGCGCGCGAGCGCCGAATCCATCAAGGGCGCCGCGACCAGCAGCGCGCCGCACCCGATCCAGGCCACTGTCGAGGCCTGCCAGACCAGGCGGATCAAGGTGCGGAGCCGCTCCGGCTCGATGGTGGCGCGGGCAAAGACCTTGGTTTCGCCGAGGATGCCGTGGATGACGGCCACGATGATGGCGCCGACACCGGCGCATTGCAGCAAGAGATCACGCATCGAGGCTCCATACATTTGTGTATGGTTGGATAAGCGCTGGCGCGCCGCCTGTCAATACACTAGTGTATGGTCGGATTTCGGAAGCTGACATGGCCGGGCAACTTTCCGCGGAGGACTGGATCAAAGAGGGCGTCAAGGCGCTCACCAGGAGCGGCTTCACTGCACTGAAGGCCGAGCCCCTGGCAAAGAGCATGGGCGTTTCGCGGGGCAGCTTCTACTGGCATTTTGCCGATCTCGGCGCGTTCCACGCCGCCGTGCTGAAGCGCTGGCGCGAGATCGCGGCCGAAGAGATCATCGCTCGCGTCGAGGCCGACAGCGACGAGCCCGTGAGGGCGCTGCTGCGCAGGACCTTTGGCGCCCGGCTCGATCTCGAGCGCGCGGTGCGCAACTGGGCCGCGTTCGATCTGGCCGCGCAAGCGGCCGTTCGCGCCATCGACCGCCGCCGGCTCGACTATATCGAGGCGCTGCTGGTGCATCGGGGGGTTGAGCCCGCGGTCGCGCAGGCGCGCGCGCAGATCCTGTACTGGACGTTTTTGGGCTATGCACTCGCCAGCACGCCGATGCCGGCCGCGCGGCTGCAGGGCCTGCTCGACGAAATCGAGCGGATGGTCTCGGCATAGCGCGCAATGGGCGGGCGTGATTTTCTATGCTACAGCCAGCCGATCGCCGGAGACCCCAATGAACGCGCCGACCGAACGTCCCGAAAACAGCGTCGATCCAAAACTGCTGGAGATCCTGGTCTGCCCCCTGACCAAGGGTCCGCTGGAATTCGACTCCGCCAAGCAGGAGCTGATCTCGCGCAGCGCCAAGCTCGCCTATCCGATCCGCGACGGCATCCCGATCATGCTGCCGGAAGAGGCGCGGAAGATCGATTGAGGTTGGCGCATAGGGAGTAGCGAATAGCGAATGCAGCCATTCGCGATTCGCTACTCGCCATTCGCCCTTACAGCGCCTCGCCCTTCAACAGCCGCGGGATCTCGCCGGTCAACCCCGCGGCCTGGCGGATGAAGAGGTTTTTGAGCGGCGGGGTGCGGTCGACGATGCCGAGGCCGATATCCCGCACCGTGCGCAGCAAGGTCGACTGGTTCGAGAACAGGAAGTTCAGCGAGTTGGTGGCGACGCCCATCGCCATGGTGTCGAAGCGGCGCCAGCGCTGATAGCGATCGAGCACGTCGGCGCCGCCGAGATCCATGCCGAGCCTGGCGGCATCGACGACGACCTCGGCCAAGGCGGCGACATCCTTCAGCCCCATGTTGAGGCCTTGCCCCGCGATGGGGTGGATGACGTGGGCGGAATCGCCGACCAGCGCGAGGCGCTCGGCGACAAAGGAGCGCGCCACGAAATAGGACAGCGGAAACGCGCGCGGCTTGTCGAGCGCTTTCACCTCGCCGAGATGCAAGCCGAAACGCTGCTCGAGCTCGGCGTGAAACTCGTCCTCGCCAAGCGCGATGATGCGCGCAGCCTCAGCGCGGCGCTCGGTCCACACCAGCGACGATCGCTTGCCTGACAGAGGCAGGATCGCGAACGGGCCCGCGGGCAGGAAGTGCTCTTCCGCGCGGCCTTCGTGATCGCGCTCGTGGCCGACGGTGACGACGATGCCGGATTGGTCGTATTCCCAGCCGTGCGTCGCAATGCCCGCGCGCTCGCGCAATTTCGACTTCGCACCGTCAGCCGCGACCAGCAGGCTCGCCGCGATGACGCTGCCATCGCCGAGCGTCACGTCGATCCCCTCGGCGCGCGCGTCGTAGGACGACACGGTGGCGGCGCGAAGATCGATGCCTTCAGCTTCGGCGCGCACCACCAGCGCATCGATCAGCCGGTGGTTCTCGACCATGTGCGCGAAGGGCTCGCCGGGCGCGACATCGCCGGCGAAATTCAGGAACGCAGGACGCGTGGCGTCCTCCAGCTTGGAATCGGTGACGACCATGTCGAGAATCGGCTGCGCCTCAGCCTTGACGTCGTCCCAGGCGCCGAGCGCCTCGAACAGACGCCGGCAGGCCGCGACGATCGCGGTCGCGCGGGGATCGCGGCTGGGGCGCGTGGCGAGCGCGGGATCGGCGACGATGACGGGTATCTCGGGGCCGAGGCCCTGGCGCAGCGCCAGCGCGAGCGCGAGGCCCGCAAATGCGCCGCCGCCAATGACAATGCTGTTCTGTCCCGACATACCAAGCTTCCCGGCCAATTCTGGGGTCTTGCTAGCAGACTTGAGGTGGGCGAAACAGTGCGGTGAAGGCGGAACAGCCTGATGTGTCATTCCGGGGCGCGCAACGCGCGAACCCGGAATCCAGAGGTTATCAGCTCTAGATTCCGGGTTCGCACTCCGTGCGCCCCGGAATGACGGGGCATTTGAAAGCACCACCATGTCCAAAAGCCTGATCGACCTGATTTCGATCCTCGATCTCGAGCAGCTCGAGGTGAATTTGTTTCGCGGCAACAGCCCGAAGACGAGCTGGCAGCGGGTGTTCGGCGGGCAGGTGATCGGACAGGCGATGGTGGCGGCCTGCCGCACCGTCGAGGGCCGGCTGCCGCATTCGCTGCATTGCTATTTCATATTGCCGGGCGATCCGCAGATCCCGATCATCTACCAGGTCGAGCGCCTGCGCGACGGCAAGAGCTATTCCACGCGTCGCGTCACCGCGATCCAGCACGGCAATGCGATCTTCTCGATCATGGTTTCGTTCCACGCCGAGGAAGAGAGCGCGTTCGACCACCAGGACAAGATCCCTGACGTGCCGCCGCCGGAAAAGCTCACGGCGGAGGAGGTGGCGAAGCAGCCGATGTTCCGCGAGATGCCCGAGTTCATCCGCCGCTACTACGAATCCGATCGTCCGATCGAGCTGCGCCCGGTCGAGCTCGGCCGCTATTTCGGCCAGAAGATCGAGGACGGCCGCATCCATGTCTGGATCAAGACGGCAGCAAAGCTGCCTGACGATCCGGCGCTGCACATGTGCGCGCTGGCCTACGCTTCGGACTTCTCGCTGCTCGATGCGATCATGGCGCGCTATGGCCGCACGCTGTTCGACAAGCGCATGATGCCGGCGAGCCTCGATCACGCGATGTGGTTTCACCGCCCGTTCCGCGCCGACGAATGGCTGCTCTACGCGCAGGATTCGCCGAGCGCGCAAGGCGGCCGCGGCCTGACGCGCGGCTCGATCTTCAAGCCGGACGGCACGCTCGTCGCCTCCGTCGCGCAGGAAGGCTCGGTACGCGAGCGCAGAAGCTAGCTCGATAGCTGATGATCGCGAGCGCGAGTTCATCGCGCTTGCGAGGCCCTGATCGTGCTTACATCGAACGGCGCGGCGCGAGCTCGGTCTGCGAGGCGAACCAGTTCAGGATCCAGCGATAGACCCACGGGATCGGGATCAGGAAACTGCACAGAATCGCCGCCACGATTCCGCGCCAGAGGATTCCGAGCCCGGTGCCATGGAAGATGATCTCGCGGCGCGTGCCCTCGATGTTGCGGTAGATCCAACGTAGCTGGGCGGCCGCGACCCAGGCCCATCCGATGATGGTGATCATGGAGATGGCGAACAGCAGATTCCAGCCGATATAGCCCAGGATCGAGCCGTTGAAGCTGAGGCCGAGCGCTTGCCCGTTGGAGGCGAGATTAGCGACCATCCACTTGATCAGCATCCAGTAGAGGACGATCTCGACGATAAAGAGCGCAAGGTTGAGCACCTGGACGCCGGAATAGCCGACGACGACGGCCAGAACGATGAAGCCGAAGAACCAGGGCACCATCGTCATCGCAGTGCCGGTGAAGGACAGGTTCGGCCGCCCCGGGACCCTGACGCAGGACACGATCCATGTCGTGTACCAGACGAACACCCACGGCACCGGGATGACGAGGGCCGAAAGGATCACCATCACCAGCGTGCGCCAGGTGAAGTCGAGAATGCCGAAATCGACCGACAGCGATCCGCCGGCCGCACTGCCTGCGCCGGTATAGGCGCCACCGCCCATCATCGGCGGGCCCCCGGCGGGGATGACCGGCGGCGCGCCGCCGCCAGGGATCAGTCCGGGAATTTCGGCGGCCTTCTGCCAGCCGGCCATGCCTTCGGACCACACCAGCGTATCCGGACGCACGACCCCTTGCGCGATCAGGTCGCGGAATTGCCCCTCGGGATAGGGCCCCTGCTGCTTGCCCTCGAATGCATAGAACCAACTCGCCATGACGCGCCCCCCAAAATACTTATGTACCGCCCGCCAGGCGCGGGTTCACCGCATCCATGCCAAAGATACATTGTGGGGGATGAACAGATGCCCTGTACAGAGGCGGCCGTTCACATGCCCCCCTTGGCCGAACGTTTTTCCGCTTCAATGTGCAAGTTTTTTGTGCCATTTGCCCGGAAAGATGCCAGATTGACGCAGCGCCGGGGACATACGGCGGGGCGCATCCCCGGGGAATAGGCCTGACCATGAAACTCGTCGTCGCGATCATCAAACCCTTCAAGCTCGATGAAGTCCGCCAGGCCCTGACGGCGATCGGCGTCCACGGCATGACCGTGACCGAGGTCAAGGGCTACGGCCGCCAGAAGGGTCACACCGAAATCTATCGCGGCGCGGAATATGTCGTGAATTTCCTGCCGAAGCTGCGGATCGAGATCGCGGTCGCCTCCGATATCGCCGACAAGGCGGTCAGCGTGATCACCGCCTCGGCCCGGACCGGGCAGATCGGCGACGGCAAGATCTTCGTCACGCCGATCGACCATGCGCTGCGCATCCGCACCGGCGAAACCGACAGCGACGCGCTCTAACGCAAACTCTACTTTCGTTCGCCGCGGGCAACGACGCCGTAGCGACGCAATCACTCATGCTGGGGGAAAACGACATGGCGGGATTGTTGCGCCGCGTGGCCGCTATGGCTGCGCCGTTCGGATTGTTGTCGGTGATGGCCGCGCCGGCCCACGCCGCGACTTCGGAGATCAACACCGCCGACACCGCCTGGATGATCGTCGCTACCGCCCTGGTGCTGATGATGACGATCCCGGGACTGGCGCTGTTCTATTCCGGCATGGTGCGCAAGAAGAACGTGCTCGCGACCATGGCGCAGAGCCTTGCCGCGGTGACCATCATCTCCATTCTCTGGGTCGCGTTCGGCTACTCGCTGTGCTTCGTCGGCGACGGCCCGTGGATCGGCTCGCTCGATCGCTGGTTCCTCGCCGGCATGACCATGGACAGCGTCAACCCGGCCGCGAAGACGATCCCGGAAGCGCTGTTCATGCTCTACCAGATGACGTTTGCGATCATCACGGTGGCGCTGGTGGCGGGCTCGGTCGCCGACCGGATGCGGTTCTCCGCTTATCTCCTGTTCTCGGTGGCCTGGTTCATCTTCGTCTACATTCCGCTGGCACATTGGGTGTGGGGCGGCGGTTTCCTCAACAGCATGGGCGTGATGGATTTCGCCGGCGGATTAGTCGTGCATCTGTCGGCCGGCACCGGTGGCCTCGTCGCCGCGAAAGTGATGGGACGGCGTTACGGCTATGGCACCGAAAATCTGTCGCCGTTCGATCTGTCGCTTGCCGTGATGGGCACCGGCCTGTTGTGGGTCGGCTGGTTCGGCTTCAATGGCGGCTCGGCGGGTGCTGCCAATTCGCGCGCGGTGATGGCGATCATCGCGACACATCTGGCGGCCTGTTCCGGCGCACTGACCTGGGGGGCGATCGAATGGTCGACGCGGCGCAAGCCCTCGGTGCTCGGCATGATCTCGGGCGCGGTGGCCGGCCTCGGCACCATCACGCCGGCCTCGGGCTTCGTCGCGCCGTGGCACGGCATCGTCATCGGCATCGCCGCCGGCGCCATTTGCTATTGGGCCTGCACCTGGCTGAAGCACCGTTTCAACTATGACGATTCGCTCGACGTGTTCGGCGTCCACGGCATCGGCGGGCTGACCGGCACGCTGCTCGCCGGCGTGTTCGCGACCAGCGCCATCGGAGGCACCGCCGGCCTGCTCGAGGGCCATCCGCAGCAAGTGCTGATCCAGCTCTATGGCGTCGCCGTCACCTTCGTCTGGTCGGCGGGCGTGAGCTTCATCCTGCTCAAGCTGGTCGGCCTGTTCGTGCCCTTGCGCGTGTCCCGCGAGCAGGAGCTCGAGGGCCTCGACATCACCCAGCACGGCGAAGCTTTGCAATAATCAGGGCTTGCGCAACACATAAGCGCGTGCTTATGTGTTGCCATGATCGAAGCCGATATTTTCAGGGCGCTGGCCGACCCGACCCGCCGCAGGGTCTTTGAGAAGCTCGCCAACGGCAGCCTCAATGCCAGCGCCTTGCGCGACGGATTGGAGATCAGCCAGCCGGCGATGTCGCAGCATCTTTCGGTGCTGCGCGCGGCAGGCCTCGTGCGGGAGCAGCGGCAAGGCCGCTTTGTGAATTACGAAGTCGATCCCGACGGAATCGTCGCCATCGGTACCTGGCTTGCGCGCTACCGCGCCTATTGGCCGAAGCGCATGGAAGCACTCGCTGACCTCCTGAAGGATATGGATCAATGAGCGACGCCGCGAAGCCCGAACATCCTGACGAAGCCCTGGTGCTCGAAGAAGCCTTGGTGCTCGAATATGAATTCGACGCGCCACCGGCAAAAGTCTGGCGCGCCGTAACCATTCCAGCCTTGCGCGAGCGCTGGCTGCCGGATTGCGATCTTGCGGGCGCCGAGCCGGAAACATCGATCCCGGGCGAAGAGGTGCGCTACCGGCTTCGCGATTCCGAACCGCCGTATCGCGAGAGCCGCGTCATCTTCCGAATCGAGCCGAACGTGTCAGGCGGCACCCGCTTCCGCATCATCCAGCAGGCCTGCGAGATCAGTGTAAAACTGCCGCAGCCGGCCAATAGCAATCGCTGCCTGATGCGCGCGGCGGCCTGACACCAACCGAACCTCATTACCAGCAGACATGGAGGTCGCCGATGCGCGACATGCTTCAGCTCGTCCCCATGGTCGTCGAGCAATCCGCACGCGGCGAACGGTCCTTCGACATCTACTCGCGGCTGCTGCGCGAGCGCATCATCTTCCTCAACGGCGAGGTCAATGACGCGATGTCGGGCCTGGTCTGCGCGCAGCTCCTGTTCCTGGAGGCGGAGAATCCGAACCGGCCGATCAATCTCTACATCAACTCCTATGGCGGCGTCGTCACCTCCGGTCTTGCGATGTACGATACCATGCAGTTCATCAAGGCGCCGGTGCATACGCTATGCATGGGCACCGCGCGCTCGATGGGGTCGTTCCTGCTGATGGCCGGGGAGCCCGGCCACCGCGCCGCGTTGCCCAATGCGAGCCTTCACGTGCATCAGCCGCTCGGCGGGTTCCAGGGCCAGGCGTCCGACATCCTGATCCACGCCAACGAGATGCAGGAAACCAAGCGGCGCATCACCAGGCTCTATGCGCAGCATTGCGGCCGGACCGTAGAGGACGTCGAGCGGACCCTGGACCGCGACCACTTCATGACCGCGCAGCAGGGGGTCGAATGGGGCTTGATCGATCGGGTATTTGCCGAGCGCCAGCCGGCTGATCGCGAAGCCAGCTGAGAGGCCACCTCTGTAATCAGATACCTGCCTTGGTGCCCGACACGTGAGCAGCAATTGTGTCGGCACCCTGTCATGCCCAGTTTTTGATCAGGTCTGACCACGTATTGAGCGCGACGTATTGGCGCATTGCGGCGGATTACCCGCCCAACGCGAAAAGCCCCCGTTTTCATAGTCCGTTAGGCAAGCCGCCGGTTCTGGCACGGCATTTGATTCTAAGGGTCCCGGCTGTGCCCGCGTAGTGAACTTCTCCCTCGTGGCGAACCAGTCGAGAAACGCCCGGCCATGTCCGGACCGGGCCCAAGCGAAGCGGGGATAGGACCCATGAAAATTGTTATGGCGATTATCAAGCCATTCAAGCTGGAAGAAGTCCGTGATGCCTTGACCGCCATTGGCGTTCACGGTCTCACGGTGACAGAAGTCAAGGGATATGGCCGTCAGAAAGGCCACACGGAAATCTATCGCGGCGCCGAATATGCCGTGAGCTTCCTGCCCAAGATCAAGATCGAAGTCGCCATCGCCTCCGAGCAGGTCGACAAGACCATCGACGCCATCACGTCTGCCGCCAAAACCGGACAGATCGGCGATGGCAAGATCTTCGTCATCAGCCTCGACCATGCGGTCCGCATCCGCACCGGCGAAGCCGACGCCGCGGCCCTTTGATTTCGCGCTCAACCAAAATCCAATCAGGAGTAAATGAAATGACGTTTAAGCGTCCCTATGGCGCGGGATTGGCGGCTCTCGCAGTCGGCCTGTTCGCTGCGACCGCAGCCTATGCCGAGCCAACGGTCAACAAGGGAGACAACGCCTGGATGCTGACATCGACAGTGCTGGTGCTGTTGATGACCATCCCCGGCCTCGCGCTGTTCTACGGCGGCCTCGTTCGTTCCAAGAACATGCTCTCGGTGCTGATGCAGGTGTTCTACACCGTCTGCGTCGTCACCGTGATCTGGGCCGTCTACGGCTACAGCCTCGCCTTCACCGGCGGTTCCGACTTCATCGGCGGCTTCTCCAAGGCCTTCATGATGGGCGTCACCACCGACTCGAAGGCCGCGACCTTCTCGGTCGACGCCAACATCTCGGAGCTCGTCTATGTGTGCTTCCAGATGACCTTCGCGGCGATCACGCCGGCCCTCATCGTCGGCGCCTTCGCCGAGCGCATGAAGTTCGCGGCAATCGCTCTCTTCATTCCGCTCTGGGTCACGCTGATCTACTTCCCGATCGCGCACATGGTCTGGTACTGGCCCGGCCCGGACGCGATCCAGGATGCGGCCAAGGCTCTTGCTGCCGCGACTGACGCGGCGGCGAAGACTGCGGCTCAGGCCAAGCTCGACGAGATCAACGCCGACGCCGGTTGGATCTTCAAGAAGGGCGCGATCGACTTCGCCGGCGGCACGGTGGTGCATATCAACGCCGGCATCGCGGGTCTCGTCGGCGCTCTCCTGATCGGCAAGCGCGTCGGCTACGGCAAGGAGCTGATGGCTCCGCACTCGCTGACCATGTCGATGATCGGCGCCTCGCTGCTCTGGGTCGGCTGGTTCGGCTTCAACGCCGGCTCCAACTTAGAGGCTAATGGTGGTGCTGCGCTCGCCATGACCAACTCCTTCGTCGCCACTGCAGCCGCCGCGCTGTCGTGGATGTTCGCGGAGTGGATCATCAAGGGCCATCCGTCGGTGCTCGGCGTCATCTCCGGCGCTGTCGCGGGCCTCGTGGCCGTCACGCCTGCCGCCGGCTACTCCGGCGTGATGGGCGCCATCGTCCTCGGTCTGGTGGTCGGCGTGGTCTGCCTGTTCTTCTGCACCGTCGTGAAGAACGCGCTCGGCTACGACGACTCGCTCGACGTGTTCGGCGTGCACTGCATCGGCGGCATCGTCGGCGCCCTCGGCACCGGCATCCTGGTCAATCCGGCTCTCGGTGGTGCTGGCATCATCGACTACACCGCGATCCCGCCCAAGGTTGCCGATTACGACTTCGCTGCGCAGATGCTCTCCCAGATCGAAGCCGTCTGCACCACGCTGGTGTGGTCCGGCATCGGTTCGGCGATCCTGTACAAGGTCGTCGACGTGATCGTCGGCCTTCGCGCCAACGTCGAGACCGAGCGTGAGGGCTTGGACATCACCGAGCACACCGAGCGCGCCTACAACATGTAACCTTTCTCCCGGGCGCGATCTCCCTGGAGATCGCGTTCACTCCTGCGGTTTGGGCACATACCCGGCAATGCCCCGACCGTTGAGGGGCTCCAGCGCAAGTTGGAGCCCCTTTTTTTTGGCAGGCTTGTTTTCGATTCGGTGATCAAAAAAGGATTGCCATTTTGCATCGCCGGCGCAGAGATGGCGGTCACAACGAACAACAAGACGGGAGGTCGTCATGCGGTTGGAAGGCGGATGCTATTGCCGCGAACTGCGCTATGTGGCCGAGGGCGATCCGATGATGCAGGGCCAATGTCACTGCCGCGAGTGCCAGTACATCTCGGGCGGCGCGCCCAACACCTTCATCGCGATGCCGGCGGACGGCTTCAGCTACATCAGCGGCCAGCCCAAGCAGTTCACGCGCAAGGACCTCGCTCGCGCCGTGACGCGGGAATTCTGTGCCGAATGCGGCACGCATCTCATCACGAGAATACCCGGCTTGCCTGCGGTCGTGGTCAAGGTCGGCACGCTGGATGAGCCGGAACACTTCAAGCCGCAGCTGGCGATCTACACCTGCGACAAGCAGGAGTTCCACGCCATCCCCACGGGCATGCCGACGTTCGAGAAACTGCCGGGGCATTGAAGTTTGAATCGAGCCAGGGTGACGGTGCGCTCCCTCTCCCGCTTGCGGGGAGGGCTGGGGTGGGGGTGCCTCCGCGGGCGAGAACCCCCAAGAGGAGAGAACCCTCACCCGACGCTTCGCGTCGATCTCTCCCGCACGCGGGAGGGGTGACGAGCCCGCCCCGCATCCCGTTGTTATCCGGTCCCATTATTCCCGCTCTGGACGGGCCGGACGGCCGATGGTTAATCGCGTCTTAACCTCGCCCTATCTATGGTGAATTGAACCGCCTTCCCGCCGGCGCCCGCGTGCGACCGGCCGTTCCGAGAGTACTGGCGCCCAGAATGGTCATGACCGCTTCATCCCGTGCGCCGCTCGAAGGTGGAAGCTCCAACAACGAACGCTCGCCCTTCGTCCGGCTGAACGAGCTGCTGGCGCCGCATCAACCCGGCAAGCCATTGATTTCGCTCGCGGTCGGCGAACCTCAGCATCCGGTGCCCGATTTCGTCGGCCCCGTGCTGGCCAAGCACATCGCCGATTTCGGACGGTACCCGATGAACCAGGGCACCGAGCCGTTTCGCCAGGCCGCGAGCGCCTGGCTGTCGTCGCGATTCAGGCTGCCGCGACCGCTCGATCCAAAGACCGAGATTCTGGTCCTCAATGGCAGCCGCGAGGGGCTGTTCCTCGCCGCGATCGCAGCAGCGCGCTATGTCGGCCCGAAGCCCGGCAAGCCCGCCATCCTGATGCCGAACCCGTTTTATCCGGTCTATGGCGCCGGCGCCGGCGCAGCGGCTTGCGAGCCGGTTTACCTGCCGACCACCGTCGACAACGGCTTCCTCCCCGATCTCGACGCCATGGACGAGGCGACGCTGGCGCGCACCGTGGCATTCTACCTGGCCTCGCCCGCCAATCCGCAGGGTTCGGTCGCATCGCGCGATTATTTCACGCGCCTGAAAAGCCTCGCCGACCGCCACGGCTTCGTGATTCTCAGCGACGAGTGCTACTCCGAGATCTACACAAGGGAAGCACCGGGCAGCGCGCTCGAATGCGCGGGCGCCGATTTCACCCGCGTGCTCGCGTTCCAGTCGCTGTCGAAGCGTTCCAACCTGCCGGGCCTGCGCGTCGGCTTCGCCGCCGGCGACAGGAAGCTCATCGGCATGTTCCTGGAGCTGCGCAACATCGCAGCGCCGCAGGTGCCGGTGCCGCTCCAGCATGTCGCGACGGTTGCCTATGGCGACGAGGCGCATGTCGAGGAGAACCGCAGGCTGTACCGGATCAAATTCGATCTCGCCGACCAGATCATCGGCAATCGCTATGGCTATCGCCGGCCCGATGCCGGCTTCTGCGTCTGGCTCAATACGTCGGAAATCGGCGATGACGTCTCCGTGACCCTGAAGCTCTTCAAGGAGGCCGGCGTGCGCGTGGTGCCCGGCTCCTACCTGGCGCGGCTTCAGCCCGACGGCTTCAATCCCGGTGCCGGCTACATCAGGCTGGCGCTGGTGCAGGACAGTGAGACCACGGCGCAGGCGCTGCACCGGCTGGTCGAAACTCTGGGTTAGGCGGGCCCATGAGCATGTCGACGATCGAACGTGTCATTCCCCTGGTCGGCCATCTGCCGCCCTCGATCCGCGAGGGGCTGGCGAGGCGCGTGCGCGAGCTGACCGGCTTCGGCCTGGTCACGCTGTCGGGCGTCGCGTCCGCCGCGCTGATGACGTGGTCGGTCCAGGACCCGAGCCTCAGCCACGCGACCTCGCGACCGATCCACAACATTCTCGGCTACGCCGGCGCCATCGGCGCCGACCTCGCCATGCAGATCCTCGGGCTCGGCGCGATCATGCTGATCCTCACCGTCGCGGTGTGGGGCTGGCGCATGATGACCCACCGTCCGTTCGATCGCGAGGCGCTGCGGCTCGGCGCCTGGATTCTCTGCACCGTGATCACGGCCGGCTTCGTCAGCTGCTGGCCGCATGGCGGCGCTTGGCCGCTCCCCACCGGTTTGGGCGGCGTGGTCGGCGACGCGCTGGTGCGTGCGCCCGCGGTGATCTTCGGGCCACCAGGCGTGATCTATCGGATGGTGCTCGGCACCATCCTGTTCGTCGCGCTGGCCGCCACCTTCCTGATCGCCTGCGGCCTCGGCGCCCGCGAGCGCGATGATGAGCTCGCGGAGATCGAGGACGGCGACAAGACGCTCGATGACGAAGAGGACAGCGATCGCGGTTCGGTGTCGCTGGGCTGGCTGTTCCATGCGCTGATGAGCACCAAGGCGCGGCTGATCTGGCTGTGCGGCGCCGCCTATCGCTCGCTGGTTTCGAGCGGATCGAAGACCAAGGCCGTTTCGTTCAGCCGACAAGAACCCAATCTCGGCGGCGGCCGCGCCGCGCCCTCGATCTCGCCGCAATCCGAAGACGAGGACCACGAGGAGGAGCACGAGGAAGAAGACGACGAAGAGGAGGAAGAGGAGGAGCCGGTCGCGCGTGCGCCACGCAAGAAGGCTGCACCGAAAGCCGCTTCCAGAAGATCCTCCGACAAGTTCGAGCTTCCATCCGTGTCCGTGCTGGCTGCGCCCAAGGCCGGCGATCGCCAGCCGCTCAGCAAGGCCGAGCTGGAAGCCAATTCGCGTTCGCTCGAAGGCGTGCTGCAGGACTTCGGCGTGCGCGGCGAGATCGTGAAAGCCAATCCGGGACCCGTCGTCACGCTGTACGAACTCGAGCCGGCGCCCGGTATCAAATCGTCGCGCGTGATCGGGCTTGCCGACGACATCGCCCGCTCCATGAGCGCGCTCTCGGCGCGCGTCGCCGTCGTGCCTGGCCGCAATGCCATCGGCATCGAGCTGCCGAACGCGCATCGCGAGAAGGTTTATCTGCGCGAGCTGCTGGTCGCCAAGGAAGCCGTCGACACGGTGGCAAAGCTGCCGCTCTGCCTCGGCAAGACCATCGGCGGCGACCCCGTCATCATCGACCTCGCGCGCACGCCGCACATGCTGATCGCGGGTACCACCGGCTCCGGTAAGTCGGTTGCAATCAACACGATGATCCTGAGCCTGGTCTATCGGCTGCGCCCGGATCAGTGCCGGCTGATCATGGTCGATCCGAAGATGCTCGAGCTCTCCGTCTATGACGGCATTCCCCATCTGCTCACCCCCGTCGTGACCGATCCGAAGAAGGCGGTGGTCGCGCTGAAATGGGCCGTGCGCGAGATGGAAGAGCGCTACAAGAACATGGCCAAGCTCGGTGTGCGCAACATCGACGGCTACAACACGCGCCTCGGCGAACTGAAAGCCAAGGGCGAAGAGCCGACGCGCACCGTACACACCGGCTTCGACAAGGAGACCGGCAAGGCGATCTACGAGGAAGAGAAGCTCTCGCTCGATCCGCTGCCCTACATCGTCATCATCGTCGACGAAATGGCCGACCTGATGATGGTCGCCGGCAAGGACATCGAAGGCGCGGTGCAGCGCCTCGCGCAGATGGCGCGCGCCGCCGGCCTGCACGTGATTCTCGCCACACAGCGTCCGTCGGTGGACGTCATCACCGGCACGATCAAGGCGAACTTTCCGACCCGCATCGCCTTCCAGGTCACCTCGAAGATCGACAGCCGCACGATTTTGGGCGAGATGGGCGCCGAGCAGCTGCTCGGCCAGGGCGACATGCTCTACATGGCCGGCGGCGGCCGCATCAGCCGCGTGCACGGACCGTTCGCCTCGGACGACGAAGTCGAGAAGGTGGTTCGCCACCTCAAGACACAGGGTCAGCCGGAATACCTGGAAGCGGTCACCGCCGAAGAGCCGAGCGAGGACGAAGATGGCGGCGCCGTGTTCGACGCCAGTGGAATGGGCGCGGATGGCGGCGGCGATCTGTTCCAGCAGGCCGTTGCCATCGTCAAACGCGACCGCAAGGCCTCGACCAGCTACATCCAGCGCCGGCTGCAAATCGGCTATAACCGCGCCGCATCGCTGATGGAACGCATGGAACTGGAAGGCATCGTCGGACCCGCCAACCACGCCGGCAAACGCGAGATTCTGGTCGAAGAGGAAGACAGTCACATGTGAGGCAAGGGGCTTCCGGCCCGCCTCGAAATGACTTTTCACGGAAAATCGATCTCTGCTTTTGCTCGAAATCACGTTAAAACGGCGCCCAGCCACACAGGACGACGCGTTGACCAGACCTCCGGACATTGGATTCGCAGCCTCTCTTGCTGCCCGCAGCACGCGCGTAGCCGGTGTGCTTCTCGTCACCGCCGCGATGGTGACGGCAGCGTCGTTCGCGCAGAACGTGCCGGTGCCGAAGCCGGCGCCGAAGGGCCGTGACAATGCTACGCCCTCGGGAGGGCCGGCGAATACAGGCGCGACGCAGGCGCCGCCGAATCCGATCATTCCCGATCCGCGGCGCAACGTGCCGAGCAGCATCTTCCAGACGTTCGATGCGAACCAGAAGGCGCAGGCGGCCAAGGTCAGCGCCTATCTGTCGTCGCTCTCGACGCTGGTCGGAAATTTCGTCCAGGTCGGCCCCGACGGCAGCAAGACGCAAGGCGATTTCTACATCCAGAAGCCGGGCAAGGTCCGCTTCGAATATGATCCGCCGAGCCCGATCGACATCATCGCCGACGGATCGTCGGTGGTGGTGCGCGACCGCAAGCTCGCGACGCAGGACGTCTATCCGCTGTCGCAGACGCCGCTGCGCTTCCTGTTGTCTGACCGCATCGATCTGATGAAGGACACCAATGTCGTCAACGTCACCGCCGACGATCTCTTCATCAGCGTCACCATCGAAGAGAAGCAGGCCCTGGTCGGCACCAGCCGCCTGCTGCTGATGATCGGCGCCAAGGACGGCCAGCTGAAGCAATGGACCGTCACTGATCCCCAAGGCTATGACACCACGGTGGCGGTCTACAATCTCGATGCGAGCAAGAAGCTCGATCCCAGCATGTTCAAGATCGACTTCACCAATTACAGCGTGCCGTCGCCGGGTTGACGGTCCGTAGGGTGGGTTAGCCCTGCAGATGCGCAAGGCGCATCTGCAGGGCGTAACCCACCGCTTCTGCCTCAGCGAAAAGCAAGTCGGTGGATTACGCTTCGCTGATCCACCCTACAAACTGCCGCCCGCGACAATCCATGCTAAGACGCAACTCTCATGCGTCTTTCCCTGACAACCTGGAACATCAACTCGGTGCGGCTGCGCATCGATCTGGTCGCGAAGTTTCTCAAGAGCGCACGGCCCGACGTGCTGTGCCTCCAGGAGACCAAGTGCATCGACGACGCCTTTCCGCTGAAGCGCTTCAGGCGGCTCGGCTACGAGCACGTCGCGCTGAACGGGCAGAAGGGCTATCACGGCGTCGCCATCGTTTCGAAGATTCCGTTCGAGGCAACCGACATCCGCACCTTCTGCGACAAGGTGGATTCGCGCCATATCTCGGTGTCGTTCGGCGAGAAGGCCAACATGGCAAAGCCGCTGGTGCTGCATAATTTCTACGTGCCCGCCGGCGGCGACATTCCCGATCCCGCGCTCAACGAAAAATTCGACCACAAGCTCCGCTTCCTCGACGAGTTGAAGGCGTGCGAGCCGCTGCATCCCCGCGGGGAGGATCGCCATATCCTGGTCGGCGATCTCAACGTCGCGCCGCACGAGAACGACGTGTGGTCGCACAGGCAACTTCTCAAAGTGGTCTCGCATACGCCTGTCGAAACCGAGAAGCTGAAGGCGGCGCTCGAAGCCGGCGAATGGATCGACGTCGCGCGCGACCGCATTCCGATGTCGGAAAAAGTCTACACGTGGTGGAGCTACCGTTCCGCCGACTGGACCGTCGGCGACCGCGGCCGGCGACTCGACCACATCTGGGTCTCGCGCGCGCTGAAGGATGCGGTCAGCGATTTCAAGATCCTGCGCGATGCACGGAGCTGGGAGCGTCCCTCGGATCACGTCCCTGTCACGGTGACTCTGGAGGTTTAGGCCTCCGCCGTCATTCCGGGGCGCGACAAAGTCGCGAGCCCCGGAGTGACGGATAGAGAGACTCACGTACTCAGCTTCGAACCCGCCATCAGGATATCGCTGGCGATCTGGCTGGAGCGAACCGCGAATTCGTCGCGCAGGCGGACCGCCGCAGCGGGATCGCTCTCGAGCACACGCTGAAACAGGCTGCGCGCGATGCGGATGACGGAGGAGTGCTCCAGTGCGACCGCGCCGGACGGCCGCTTCATCGGCACGACCAGCGCGAGCTCGCCGATCAGCGTACCGGGGCCGGCGATCATCTCGGCGCCGGCGCCGTCATCGACGCGAAAGGCGCCGCGCTGGACCACGAAGCCGGCGTCGGCGTCATCACCGAGATTGAACAGGATATCGCCTCGAACGAAGTCACGCTGCTCGGAACCGATCGCCAGCATGCGCAACGAGGCGTCTCCCAACAGGCGCAGTGTCGGGACACGCTCGAGCAGCGCTACGTCGTCATCGATTGACATTCCGGTCCGTGGCTCGTGGAACGCGCCAATTTACGACGAATCGCGCGTTTCCGGAACGTATCACGGCACCAGCTTGTAGCCACCGGCTTCCGTCACCAGGATTTCCGGGTTGGCGGCGTCCTTCTCGATCTTCTGGCGCAGGCGGTAGATGTGGGTTTCCAGCGTATGGGTGGTCACGCCGGAATTGTAGCCCCAGACCTCCTGGAGCAGGGTCTCGCGCGAGACCGGCATCTGGCCGGCCCGGTAAAGGAAGCGCAGGATCGCGGTTTCCTTCTCGGTGAGACGGACCTTGCGGGCATTGGCCGCGGTCAGCATCTTGGAGCCGGGGCGGAAGGAGTAGGGACCGACCGAGAACACCGCGTCCTCGCTGGCCTCGTGCTGTCGCAGCTGCGCGCGGATGCGGGCCAGCAACACCGCGAAACGGAATGGCTTTGCGACATAATCATTGGCACCGGATTCCAGGCCCAAAATCGTGTCGGAATCGGTGTCATGCCCCGTCAGCATGATGATCGGCGCCTTGAAGCCGCCCTTGCGCAGCGAGCGAACCACTTCGCGGCCATCGGTGTCGGGAAGGCCGACATCCATCAGAACGAGGTCGGGAGCGTTGGCCTTTGCAGCGCTGGCGCCCTTGGCGCCGGTATCGACGGCGGAGGCTTCAAATTCTTCGTGCAGCGATAATTGCTCCACCAACGTGTCGCGCAGATCGGTATCGTCATCCACGATCAGGATCTTGCGGGCATTGGCCATAGGGGGTCATCCTTTTGGAGTCCGGCGAGGCGCATCATGCCGCACTCAGCCGTGGTGGGAAGTTTAAAACGATCGCTATTTTTATTGTTGTTCGTGTTGAAGTAGTGGGCTGTGACCGATTCACAAGCCGGAATTACTCTAACCCAGAATAGCAGGGCGGTCCGATGAATGTCCTGTAATGTACATTGCATGGCGCGTTCACATGAAAAACAGAGCTGTTTCAGCCAGTTACAACAGAAATCGTGGATCAGGACCGCTTTCCGCGATCCGCGTAAAGGCTGCCGCCGGCAATCCGCGCCGGGGCTGGCTGACGGCAGGTGGCTTGACGATTCCAGTGGCGCTGGGGCGCGGCGGCATTCTGGCCAATAAGCGCGAGGGCGATGGCGGCACCCCCAGGGGCCATTTCCGTCCGCGGCAATTGTGGTGGCGGGGCGACCGCCACAGCCGGCCCAAGACCTTTTTGCCGGCACGGACGATCGGGGACATGGATGCCTGGTGCGAAGATCCCAGGGATCGCCACTACAACCAGTGGATCCGCCGCGGGGAGGGCGAGGGCGGCGACCGGCTGAAGCGGGCGGACCATCTCTATGACTTCATCATCGAAATCGACCACAACACCAGGCCGCGCATCGCCGGCCGCGGCAGCGCCGTGTTCCTGCATCTGGCGCGCGAGAATTTCGGCCCGACCGCCGGCTGCGTCTCCATGACCAGAGCGGCGATGCTCCATCTGCTGCGGCGGATAGGACCAAGAACAAGAATCATCATCGGGTGATGGTTCATGCTCGGCAAGGATCCGTCATTGCGACTCGCAATGACGAATTCGAGAGCGGTCGCCGGGCTCGATCCTTGCCGTCGGCAATCACCGATGCCCGAAGATGGCGCTTCCCACGCGCACATGGGTGGCGCCCAACATGATGGCGGTCGCATAATCCGCGCTCATGCCCATCGACAGGTTCTTTAGTCCGTTGCGCGCGGCGATCTTGGCCGTCAGCGCGAAATGAGCCGCCGGCGGCTCGTCCACCGGCGGGATGCACATCAGGCCCGAGATCGTCAGACCATAGGTGTCGCGGCAGCTCTCGAGGAAGGCGTCCGCCTCGCCGGGCGGGACGCCGGCCTTCTGCGGCTCCTCGCCCGTGTTGATCTGGACGAAGAGTTGCGGGTGCTTGTTCTGGGATTCGATTTCTTTGGCTAACGCCTGGCAAATGCTCGGACGGTCGACAGAATGGATCGCGTCGAACAGCGCGACCGCCTCTTTCGCCTTGTTGGATTGCAGCGGCCCGATCAGATGCAGCGCGATGTCA
The DNA here is from genome assembly GCF_900113735.1 of Bradyrhizobium sp. Gha. GTDB lineage: Bacteria > Pseudomonadota > Alphaproteobacteria > Rhizobiales > Xanthobacteraceae > Bradyrhizobium. Next base: position 60,726 of record NZ_FOQM01000020.1, on the reverse strand, counting down.
GAGTAAACAGATGTTAGTGCCGGCCACTTGCCCTTGGCCTCCTGCACGCGATTTTCGCCGAATACGCGCTGTCCGGCGCCGATAACCGGGATGACTGCGTCCGCCGCGAACGTCTTGGACACCGCGATCAACGTGACGGACGCACGATCACGCCGCGCATCCTTGCAGGCGCGTGCAATCTCCGCTTGGACCGCAGCGAGCGCATTTGGTGAATCGCCGGTTACCGGCGCCGTGTCGTGTTCTGTCATGGTGTCGGTTGAGCCGTGATCGTAACGGAAGTAGGTCCAATTTTACCGAGTTCAAGAAAGGGTTTTTGAACCCTTCGCTTTACCTTGGTGCGCGGGGTGGGTCGCGCATATGGCAAACGTTAGTTTCAACCGCAAACGAGCAAAACTCAAGCAGGTCCTCGGCATCAGGGCCAGGCTTGCATTGCTCGCGGTGATTCTGGTCGCGCCCCTGATGCTCGAGCGCATCCGATCGCTCGAGCACACCCGCACCGAGCAGATTGCGCAGGCCACGGCCGAATTCACCACCGTCGCAAGGCACAGCGCCGATGCGCAGCGCGAGGTGATCTCGTCGGTCGAGACCATCTTGAAATCAGAAGCTTTCATCCGTGCCTCCGCCGGCGGCGTCAGCAAGAGCTGCGACGTGCTGCGTGCGAGCCTGCCGACGAGCCTCCCCTGGATCCGCACGCTCCTGATCGCCGGCCAGGACGGCCGGATCCAGTGCGCGACCAACAACATGTATGTCGGCCTCGACCTCTCCGATCGGCCCTATTTCCAGCAGGCCCAGCAGACCGGCCGCTTCGTGCTGTCCGACTTCATCCTGTCGCGACCGGTGCAGGCGCCGACCGTGATGGCGGTCTACCCGGTCTCCGCGTTCAGTGGTGCCGCTGATGCCGTCGTGCTCGCAACCGTCAACCTCGACTGGATGTCGAAGGTGATGAACAATCTTGGCGGCCGCGAAGGCATCACGGCGGTGCTGGTCGACAGCGCCGGCACCGTGATGGCCGCACCCGCCGACCAGCACGGCGCGGTCGGTCGTCCGCTCGACGACATGCCGCTGATGTCCGCGATCGCAGACCAGGCCTTGCGCTCCGACCAGGACGAAGGTTCGCTGTCGTTCCTCGCCGCCGATGGTTCGCGGCGCGCCGTCAGCTACACGCGTATCGCCGGCACCAATGCCCGCCTGATCGCCAGTATCGATGAGGACAAGGTGTCCGCAGCGGTGAGCCGCGACATCAGGACCGCCTATCTCCAGCTCGCCTTCGTCGTCGTGTTCGTGCTGCTCGGCGCGCTGATTGCCGCTGAAAAGCTCGTGATCATGCCGATCGAAATGCTCGCCGACATGGCCAAGCGTCTCGGCGAGGGCGATCTGTCGGCCCGCGCAGCACGTAAAAGCCTGCCGTCCGAATTCGTGCCGCTGGCGCGCGCGTTCAACGCGATGGCCGCGCAGCTCAGCCAGCGCGAGCGCGAGCTGATCGCAAGCAATGACCGGCTGACGGTGATGGCATCGATCGACATGCTGTCGGGCCTCGCCAACCGCCGCGGGTTCCAGAGCCGCCTCGACTTCGAATGGATGCGCGCCCAGCAATATGGCAGCGAGCTCGCGCTGCTGATGATCGATGTCGACCATTTCAAGCTGTTCAACGACACCTACGGCCATCTCGAAGGCGATTCCTGCCTGACCCGGCTCGGCGAGTCGCTGTCCGGCATCGCCGCCGACACGATGGGCTTTGCGGCACGCTATGGCGGCGAAGAGTTCTGCCTGCTGCTGCCGAACACCGACGTGAACCACGCCGTCGAGATCGGCGAGCAGGTGCGCGCGGCCGTGCTGAAGCTTTGCCTGCCGCACATCACCTCCGCCCATATGGTGGTTACGGTGTCGATCGGCGTTGCGGCGACGCGGCCCAACGAGAGCTTGCGTCCGGGCGATCTGATCGAAGCCGCCGACGCCGCGCTCTACGCCGCCAAGCATCGCGGCCGCAACAACGTGGTCGAGCATGGCGTGCACGCGATCGAGAACGGCGCCACGGACATGATGATGAGCGGTGTCTCCCTGGTCGCGTCTTGAAGCCGGGCCTCCGCCGTCTTGATTCGAGCGTTGAGGTGCTCCGGGGGGCCTATTGCATTTCGGCAAGCCATTGACCCGCTGAGGACTTTTGTGGCCTAGTCCGCCCTCTCAAGGCGGCCCGAACTCTCGAAAACCCAACGATTCCATGACCTCCGAACGCTATAACGCCCGCGACGCCGAACCGCGCTGGCAGCGCATATGGGACGAACAGGCGATCTTCGTCTCGAAGAACGATGATTCCCGGCCCAAATACTACGTGCTGGAGATGTTCCCCTACCCCTCCGGGCGCATCCATATCGGCCATGTCCGCAATTATACGCTCGGCGACGTGCTGGCCCGCTTCATGCGCGCCAAGGGATTTAACGTGCTGCATCCGATGGGCTGGGACGCCTTCGGCCTGCCGGCCGAGAACGCCGCCATCGAGCGCAAGGTCGCGCCGAAGGCCTGGACCTACGACAACATCGCCGCGATGAAGAAGCAGCTCCGCTCGATCGGGCTGTCGCTGGACTGGTCCCGCGAATTCGCGACCTGCGATCCCAGCTATTACAAGCATCAGCAGAAGATGTTCCTGGACATGCTCGCCGCGGGCCTTGCCGAGCGGGAGAACCGCAAGCTCAACTGGGATCCGGTCGACATGACCGTGCTCGCCAACGAGCAGGTGATCGACGGCCGCGGCTGGCGCTCCGGCGCCGTTGTCGAGCAGCGCGAGATGAGCCAGTGGGTCTTCAAGATCACGAAGTACGCGCAGGAATTGCTGTCGGCGCTTGATGGCCTCGACCGCTGGCCCGACAAGGTCAGGCTGATGCAGCGCAACTGGATCGGCCGCTCCGAAGGCCTCTTGATCCGCTTCGCGCTGGATCAGGCGACGACGCCGGCCGGCGAGAGCGAGCTGAAGATTTTCACGACCCGCCCGGATACGCTGTTCGGCGCGAAATTCATGGCAATCTCGGCGGATCATCCGCTGGCGCAGGCAGCAGCCGCAAAGAACCCGAAACTTGCGGAGTTCATCGCCGACATCAAGAAGATCGGAACCGCGCAGTCGATCATCGACACCGCGGAGAAGCAGGGTTTCGACACCGGGATCCGCGCGGTTCATCCATTCGATCCGGGCTGGAAGCTGCCGGTCTATGTCGCCAACTTCGTGCTGATGGAATACGGTACCGGCGCGATCTTCGGCTGCCCCGCGCATGACCAGCGGGACCTCGACTTCGTCAACAAGTACAATCTCGGCAACACGCCCGTCGTGTGTCCCGAGGGCCAGGATCCCAAGACGTTCGTCATCACCGACACCGCCTATGACGGTGATGGCCGCATGATCAATTCCCGCTTCCTCGACGGCATGACGATCGAGCAGGCCAAGGAGGAGGTCGCAAAGCGGCTGGAAAATGAGCTGCGCGGCAACGCGCCGGTCGGTGAGCGCCAGGTCAATTTCCGCCTGCGCGACTGGGGCATTTCGCGCCAGCGCTATTGGGGCTGCCCGATTCCCGTCATCCACTGCCCGAGGTGCGACGTGGTGCCGGTGCCGGATGCCGACCTGCCGGTGGTGCTGCCGGAGGATGTCAGCTTCGACAAGCCGGGCAACGCGCTCGATCATCATCCGACCTGGAAGCACGTCACGTGTCCCAAGTGCGGTGGCAAGGCGAGCCGCGAAACCGACACCATGGACACCTTCGTGGATTCGTCCTGGTATTTTGCGCGCTTCACCGATCCCTGGAACGCGAACGCGCCGACGACGCCTGATGTCGCCAACCGGATGCTGCCGGTCGACCAGTATATCGGCGGCGTCGAGCACGCGATCCTGCATCTGCTCTACAGCCGCTTCTTCACCCGCGCCATGAAGGCGACCGGACACCTTGCGCTGGACGAGCCGTTCGCCGGCATGTTCACGCAGGGCATGGTGGTGCACGAGACCTACCAGAAGGCCGACGGCAGCTGGGTGCAGCCGGCCGAGGTGAAGATCGAGGTCGGCGGCAACGGACGCCGCGCCGTGCTGCTCAGCACAGGCGAGGACGTCACGATCGGTCCGATCGAGAAGATGTCGAAGTCGAAGAAGAACACGGTCGACCCCGACGACATCATCGCGACCTATGGTGCCGACGTCGCCCGCTGGTTCATGCTGTCGGACTCCCCGCCCGACCGCGATGTGATCTGGAGCGACGAGCGCGTCCAGGGCGCCTCGCGCTTCGTGCAGCGGCTGTGGCGGCTGGTGAATGACGCACTGGAACTCGGTAAAGGCGCGCCAGCGGCTCGGCCGGCCTCGTTTGGCGACGACGCGATTGCCCTGCGCAAGGCCGCCCACGGCGCGCTCGACAAGGTCACGACCGGCATCGAGCGGCTGCACTTCAACGTCTGCCTCGCCCATATCCGCGAGTTCACGAACACCTTCTCGGAGGTGCTGCAGCGCCCCGGCCAGCCGGCTGCTGATTTGGCTCCAGATCTGGCGTGGGCGATCCGGGAGGCCAGCCAGATCCTGGTCCAGCTGGTCTCGCCGATGATGCCGCATCTGGCCGAGGAGTGCTGGCAGGTTCTGGGCCAGCCCGGGCTGGTTTCCGAGGCCAATTGGCCGCAAATCGAACGCGATTTGCTGGTTGAAGACAGCGTGACCCTGGTGGTCCAGGTCAACGGCAAGAAGCGGGGTGAAGTCACAGTTGCAACAGCGGCCCAAAATCCGGAAATCGAGGCTGCCGCTTTGGCCCTCGATGCTGTAAAACTGGCCCTGGACGGCAAGCCCGTCCGCAAGGTGATCATCGTTCCCAAGAGGATCGTGAATGTTGTCGGCTAGGATCCGTATCGCAGCCCGCTTGCTGGCGGTCGGCGCATTGGCGGCGCTGACGGCCGGCTGCTTCCAGCCGATGTATGCCGAGCATACGGATGGCACCCCGGGCTTGCGCGAAAAGCTGATGGGGGTCGAGCTTCCGCCGATCAGCAAGGCCAACGCCTCGCGCGAGGCCCGGGTCGGCGTCGAAGTCCGCAACGCCCTCGCCTTCAAGCTGTACGGCTCGGCAACGGGCATGCCCCCGACCCATCGGCTGGACATCCGTTTCAGCTCCAGCAAGTCGTCGCTGATCGTCGATCCCAACACCGGCCTGCCGAACACCGAGAACTACGGCATCGACTGCCAGTACAACCTGATCGAGGTCGCGACCGGCAAATCGGTGATGACCGGCACCACGTTCTCGCGCGTGTCCTACGACCTGCCCGGCTCGTACCAGCGCTTCGCCCGCAACCGTGCGGCGCGTGACGCCGAGGATCGTGCCGCGAACGAGATCGCCGAGAACATCAACACCCGGCTTGCCGCGTTCTTCACCGCGGGCACCTGATCCGTTTCCTATCGTTTCGGGGGCGCGAAGCGCGAACCCGGAGCGACGAAACTCGAGCAACATGGTCGCGCTGCGCGGAAAAGAGATCGACGCCTTCCTCGCCCGACCCGATGCGGGCCGGCCGATCGTCCTGCTCTATGGTCCTGATGCCGGTCTCGTGCGCGAACGCGCCGACGCGCTGATCGCGTCCGCCGTCGACGATCCCGATGATCCCTTCTCGCTGGTCAAACTCGACGGCGACGAACTCTCCGCCGAGCCGTCGCGCCTCGTTGACGAAGCCATGACCGTGCCGCTGTTCGGCGGTCGCCGCGCCATTCGCATCCGCGCGGGCTCGCGCAGCTTTGCCGCCGGCGTCGATACGCTGTCCGAGATGAGCGTGAAGGATTGCCGCATCGTGATCGAGGCCGGCGAGCTGCGGCCGGAATCGCCGCTGCGCAAGGCCTGCGAGAAGGCCAAGACCGCCGTGGCGATCGGCTGCTATCCCGACACCGAGCGCGATCTCGCGAAGCTGATGGAGGACGAGCTCCGCATCGCCAATCTGCGCATCGCGCAGGATGCCCGCGCCGCGCTGATGTCCTTCCTTGGCGGCGACCGCCAGGCCTCGCGCAACGAGCTGCGGAAGCTCACGCTCTACGCCCACGGCAAGGGCGAGATCACGCTTGAAGACGTGATGTCGGTGGTCGCCGATGCGTCCGAGCTGAAGCTCGATCCGATCGTCGACGGCGCCTTCGCCGGCCGGCCCGACATCGTCGAGACTGAATTCGCCAAGGCCATGGTCGCCGGCACCTATCCCGGCGTGATCATCTCCGCCGCGCAGCGCCAGGCCGCGTGGCTGCACAAGTCGGCGCTCGCGATCGCCGACGGCACACCGGCCTCGGCCGTGCTCGATAGCGGTTATCCGCGTCTGCATTTTTCACGAAAGCCTGCGGTGGAGGCGGCGCTGCGCAATTTCAGCGTGACGCGGCTCGCCGCCATCATCGAGCAGCTTGCGACCGCCGCACTCGATACCCGCAAGCAATCCACGCTCGCCGCCGCCATCGCCCAGCGCACGCTGATGGCGATCGCCGCGAATGCGAAGCGGCGGGGGTAAGGCCGACGCCCTTCAGCTCATCGGGAGCGCAACTCTCACCCACGTCATTGCGAGCGCAGCAATGCAATCCAGAATCTTTCCGCGGAGGGACTCTGGATTGCTTCGCTGCGCTCGCAATGACGAGCGGATGGAGCCTGCCCGCTGGACGACACCAGGGACGCGGCTACAGCGCGCCCTTTGCCAGCCGCTTCATCACCTCGTCGAGCTGATCGAGGTTGCGGTAGTTGATCTGGACCGAGCCGCCGGGGTCGCGGTGATTGACTGTCACCTTGAGGCCGAGCGCGTCGCTGACGCGCTTCTCGAGATCGATCGTATCGGCGTCCTTCTCCTTGGCCGCGGTGGCGCGCGGCTTTTGCGGCTTGCGCTCCGGCACGCCCTCTTCATGCGCGAGCGCTTCGGCCTGGCGGACGTTGAGGCCTTCCGCGACGATGCGCTTGGCGGCAGCGAGCGGATCGGGCACGCCGATCAGAGCGCGGGCGTGACCGGCCGTCAGCTCACCGCTGGTGATCAGGGTCTGAACCTCCGTCGGCAGCTTGGTCAGCCGCATCATGTTGGCGACGTGGCTGCGGCTTTTGCCGACGACCTTTGCGATGTCGTCCTGGCTGCGTTTGAACTCGTTGGCGAGCGCATGATAGCCGAGCGCCTCTTCCATCGGGTTGAGGTCTTCGCGCTGCACGTTCTCGACGATCGCGAATTCCAGCGCATCGCTGTCGCTGATGTCGACCGGCACGATCGGCACCTCATGCAGACCGGCCATCTGCGAGGCGCGCCAACGCCGCTCGCCGGCAATGATCTCGAAGCGATCCTGCGCGCCCTTCACGGGACGGACCACGATCGGCTGGATCACGCCATGCTGCTTGATCGATTCGGAGAGCTCCTTGAGCTCGGTGTCCGAAAAGGTGCGGCGCGGATTGCGAGGATTGGCCTTGATGAATTCGATCGGTACCTTGCGCTGCGCGCGTGGACGGTCGACGTGCTGAGCTTCGCCGCCGACGTCACCGATCAGACTCGCAAGACCCCGGCCCAGTCGCGAACGCGCTTCATCGGCCATCGCCAGCTCCCTTGGATTCACGCTGCAGCACTCCAGAACTGAATTTCAAATTGTGGTCGTAGGGCGGATTAGCGAAGCGTAGTCCGCCAGAGGGTTGTTCGAGGCGAGAGACTTGGCGGGTTACGCTGCGCTAACCCGCCCTACGGATCTCACCGTCAATGCGTGACGCGCAGCTCGCGCTCGCGCTGGATCACTTCGGTGGCGAGCCGCAGATAAGCTTCGCTGCCGACGCATTTGAGATCGTAGACCAGCACTGGCTTGCCGTAGGACGGCGCCTCCGAGATGCGGACGTTGCGCGGAATCATGGTCTTGTAGACCTTCTCGCCCATGAACTGCCTGACGTCGGCGACGACCTGGTTGGAGAGGTTGTTGCGCGAGTCAAACATGGTCAGCACGATGCCGTGGATCGACAGGTTCGGGTTGAGCGTCGAGCGCACCTGCTCCACCGTTTGCAGCAATTGCGACAGACCTTCGAGCGCGAAGAACTCGCACTGCAGCGGCACCAGGATCGCGTCCGACGCCGCCATCGCATTCACCGTGAGCAGGTTCAGCGAAGGCGGGCAGTCGATCAGCACGTAGGTGTAGTCGGCCTCAGGCGAGACGTTGTTGTTGAGCGCGCCGATCGCGTCGCGCAGCTTGAAGGCGCGGCCGGGCGTGGTGCCGAGCTCGAGCTCGAGGCCGGAGAGATCCATGGTCGAGGGCGCGATATGCAGCCGCGGCACCGCGGTCGAGACCACCGCCTCGCGCAGCGGGGCTTCGCCGATCAGCACGTCGTAGGTCGAGCACGAGCGGTTGCGGCGATCGATCCCGAGGCCGGTCGAGGCGTTCCCCTGCGGATCGAGATCGACGATCAGGACGCGCTCGCCAATCGCCGCGAGTGCCGTTCCGAGATTGATCGCCGTGGTTGTCTTTCCCACGCCGCCCTTCTGATTCGCCAGCGCCAGGATGCGCGGGTGGCCATGGGGGACGTCAGCCTTTTCTTGGTCCGTCTGATCCTGCTGCGGCACGTCAATCACGGTCATCGAAATTCCCCAACTCAACCCCTGGCGCCTCAGGCGCGCCGTTCAACTGAAGTCAGCTCGACGATCCAGCCATCGCCCGTCCGGCTTCGGTGGAGTTGCGGCTGAATATTCCAATATTTAGCGGCTTCGGTCAATTCAGCCTCTACATCTTGACCCTTCGGAAATAACGCCTTTGCGCCTTGACGCAGCAGCGGCTCCGCAAAGCCGATGAGTTGATGTAGCGGAGCCAGCGCGCGGGCGGTGACGCAATCGACAGGGCCGGTGATTCTATCCACATTATCCCCGATCTCGGCGAGATGTACGACCCCCGGAGATGTGGTGATGCGAACAGCTTCGCGTAGGAAAGCGGCCTTCTTGGCGATTCGCTCGACCAGGTGCACGCTCGCACCTGGAGTCCCCGCCATGGCGCAAGCCAGCACGACGCCGGGAAAGCCGCCACCGCTGCCGAGGTCGGCCCAGCGTGTCGCTGAGGGTGCGAGATCGACGAGTTGAAGCGAGTCGGCGATGTGCCGGGTCCAGAGCTGCGGCAGGGTCGAGGGCGCGACCAGATTGGTCTTGGCCTGCCACTCCCGGAGCAGCGTGATGTAGCGATCGAGCCGCGCCTCCGTTTCATGTGAAACGGGCGCGAGCTTCAACGCGGTGCGCTTGTCGGCGGCGATGATGGAATCAAGCGCCTGATCATTGGCGCCGGCCTTGTCGATCTTCAGCTTGGCCGACCCCGGATCGGTTCGACGCCTGTCGCCCTCACCCGCTCCGGGTCGTCGCGATTGCGGCCTGTCCCCGCCCGGTCCGCGCTGTTTCACGTGAAACGCCTATGCGATTGCTTTGGACTTCCGCGCCTCGCGGCGAAGATAGGCCGCAAGGATGCCGAGGGCGGCCGGCGTCATTCCGTCGATCCGGCCAGCCTGTCCGACTGTGAACGGCCGCGCTTTCTCCAACTTGGCCCGGACCTCGTTGGAGAGACCGGGGACTTGGCTGTAGTCGACTTCCGACAGCACCATCCCCTCGTCGCGCCTGAAAGCCTCGACATCGGCACTCTGGCGTTCCAGATAGACATCGTATTTGGCGTCGATCTCGAGATGGGCCGCGATCACCGGGTCGATAGCGGACAGCTCCGGCCAGATCGCCCGGACCTGGCGCCAGCCGATATCAGGATAGGCCATCAGCTCGAAGGCCGAGCGCCGCTGACCATCCCGGTTCAGAGACAATCCGTGCTTGATCGCCTCGTTCGGGGTGATGGTCAGGGACTTCGAGAGAGCTCGGGCCGCGTTCAAGGCGTCCATCTTGGTTCGGTGGAATTGGATTCGGGCACTGCCGACGCAGCCGAGAGCGATCCCCTTCTCCGTCAGGCGCTGATCGGCATTGTCCGCCCGCAAGGTCAGCCGATACTCGGCCCGCGAGGTGAACATTCGATAGGGCTCGCTGATACCGCGGGTGACAAGGTCGTCGACCATCACGCCGAGGTAGCCGTCCGCCCTGTCGAACACAGTGAGAGCAGCCCCGCTGGCGCAGAGGGCTGCATTAAGACCGGCAACGATGCCTTGGCCCGCAGCTTCCTCATATCCCGTGGTGCCGTTGATCTGTCCCGCCAGGAAGAGACCGCGCAGACGCTTGGTCTGGAGGGTCGGATCGAGCTCGCGGGGATCGATGTGGTCGTATTCGATGGCGTAGCCCGGACGGACCATCTTCACCCGCTCCAAACCGGGGATGCTGGCGAGGATCGCGAGCTGGACCTCCTCCGGGAGGGAGGTCGAGATGCCGTTGGGATAGACGGTGGTATCGTCCAGCCCTTCCGGCTCCAGGAAGATCTGGTGGCCGTCACGGTCGCCGAAGCGGACGATCTTATCCTCGATCGACGGGCAATAGCGCGGCCCCGAGCTCTTGATCTGGCCGGAGTACATCGGGGAGCGATGGACGTTGGCCCGGATCACCTTATGGGTCACCGATGTCGTCCGGGTGATCCCGCACTGGATCTGTGGGGTCGTGATCCGCCCGGTCATCACCGAGAACGGTTCCGGTGGCTCGTCCCCGGGCTGCATCTCGACCGCAGACCAGTCGATGGTCGCGCCATCAAGACGTGGTGGAGTGCCGGTCTTGAGCCGTCCCAGTGTGAAACCGGCACGCTCAAAGGAGGCGGAAAGACCCATCGCGGGCGCTTCGCCGACCCGGCCGGCTGGCCAGTTCTTCTCACCAAGATGGATCAGACCGCGCAGGAAGGTGCCGGTGGTGACGACCACAGCCCCTGCCCGGAGCTCGTGGCCATCCGCCAGCCGCAGTCCGGTGACCCGTCCCTCGACCACGATCAGCTCGTCGGCCTCGCCTTCGATGACAGAAAGGCCATCAGTCTCCCGGATCGCGGCCTGCATGGCCGCCGCATAGAGCTTCCGGTCGGCCTGGGCCCGGGGACCGCGAACAGCAGGACCCTTGCGGCGATTGAGGACGCGAAACTGGATACCGCCGGCATCGCCGACCCGGCCCATCAGACCGTCGAGGGCATCAACCTCACGGACCAGATGGCCCTTCCCCAGACCTCCGATGGCGGGGTTGCAGGACATCGCGCCGACCGTGGCGAAACGATGCGTCACCAGAGCGGTCGCAGCACCCATTCGGGCGGCCGCAGCCGCGGCTTCACAGCCGGCGTGGCCGCCGCCAATGACGATGACGTCGTAACTCTCTCGCTCTGATCGCATGAGCGGACTTCTAGCTCAGAGGGTTGAAAGCCGGAAGTGGAAACTGGGTGAGATGGTGTTTCACGTGAAACGGGCGCCGCGGCTTCGCGCAAAACAACCCCATGGATAGTAGGTGGGCGTGGGGCATCCTTTACGTAAAACAAGCTGGCGCTGGCACGACGCTGGTCATGAGCCGTCTCGCCGCGCCGCACCCGTCATTGCGGCCGAAGGGAAGCAATCCAGAATCACTCGGCAGGAGGGTCTGGATTTGCTTCGTCGCTAGGGCTCCTCGCAATGACGCGGATAGAGCGTGGCGAAACAACCACAGCTGGCTCGCGAAGCGCTGGTGTTTCACGTGAAATAGGGCCGCCCAAATGTTTCACGTGAAACACAAGCAATGGAACAAGCGCTAGTTCTACATTGAAGAACTAGCGCTACTTTCCGATGCAAAATTTCTGGAAAATGGCCCCAAGGACGTCCTCGACGTCGACCCGGCCCAGCAGCCGACCCAGGGCATAGGCTGCGGTACGCAGCTCTTCGGCGGCGAGTTCTTCGCCATCTTCTACAAGCTCCAGACTCCGGCGCAAGCTGCCAGCAGCTCGGCTCAACAGATCTCGTTGGCGAGCCCGGGTCACCAATGCCCCTTCAGTGGTTCCGAAGAAGTCCGCGGCGAATTTCACGAGGGACTCGACCAATTCAGGAATGCCATCGCCGCGGCTTGCCGAGATTCGGAACTCGCTCTGGACGCCGCCCGCTCCGAGATCGATCTTGTTGCGCACGATCCAGACCGGGCCGGGCCGATTGCGCGATTTCGTCGCGGGATCAACGGCACTCTTTCCGTCCACCAGCCAAAGGACGAGGTCCGCGTCATCGGCCCTCGCCCGCGCGCGGCGCACGCCCTCCTGCTCGATGGGATCGTCGGTCTCGCGAATGCCGGCCGTGTCGATGACAGTAACGGGATAGCCATCGAGGTCGAGCTGCACCTCGATCACGTCGCGCGTGGTGCCGGCGTGGGGCGAGACGATCGCGACGTCGCGGCGGGCGAGCTGATTCATCAACGTCGATTTTCCGACATTCGGCTCGCCCGCGATCGCGACCACCAGGCCGTCGCGCAGGCGTTCAGAATGTCCCTGTGCCGCGAGGGCCTTTGCAATCTCATCGTGCAACGCTTCGATCGCCTTCACGGCCGGCGCCCTCAATTCCGCAGGCACATCGCCTTCATCGGAAAAATCGATTCCGGCTTCGATCAGTGCCGAGGCTTCGATGATGCGCTCGCGCCAGTCGCGCGCGCGATCGCCGAGCAGGCCCTGCAGCTGGCGCAGTGCCTGGCGACGTTGGCGCTCGGTGTCGGCGTGGATGAGATCGTCGAGGCCCTCCGCTTCGACGAGGTCGAGCTTGCCGTTCTCGAAGGCGCGCCGGGTGAACTCGCCGGGCTCGGCCGCGCGGGTATTCGGAATCTCAGAAATAGCTGCGAGGAGCGCGGCCAGCACCGCGCGGCCGCCATGAACATGGAATTCGGCGACGTCCTCGCCGGTTGCACTGCCCGGCCCGGGAAACCAGAGTACGACCGCGTCGTCGATCTGTTGGCCCGCGCTGTCACGCAGCAGCCGGCGACTGGTCTGCCGCGGGGCCGGCAATTTGCCCGCGAGAGTCGTCAGCACCAGGCTAGCCCGCGGGCCCGACACGCGCACCATGGCGATCGCGCTCGGCAGACGGCCGGACGACAGCGCAAAGATGGTCTGATCTCGCGGGTGCATGGCTTATTTGTCCGGGTCCAGACCAAAACGCAAACGGCGCGTTGTTCGACGCCAGCCCCCCACTTTGCTGCGGTGCAAATCCGCAGCATCCACCTTTGTTGCATCGCAATATGGACCGCAGCATTTTGCTGCATCTTCACGGACTCGAGCCGGTTTCGGCTCGCGCCAGGTCAGTATTTTTTTAGAAAAACCAAAGTCTTAGAAGGGTAGCACTCTATCCCCATGGCTGCACATTTGCCGCAGCAAAGCCGCAGAAAAAAGGGCGCCCGAAGGCGCCCTCTGATCTTTTGATGCATCCTGGTCAGGTATTCATGGAATCGAAGAACTCCGAATTGCTCTTGGTCGAGCGCAGCTTGTCGAGCAGGAAATCGATCGCGTCCATTGTGCCCATTGGATTCAGGATGCGGCGGAGCACGTACATCTTCTTGAGCACCTGCGGATCGGTGATGAGCTCCTCCTTGCGGGTGCCGGAGCGCGAGATGTCGATCGCCGGGAAGGTACGCTTGTCCGAGACCTTCCGGTCCAGGATGAGTTCCGAGTTACCGGTGCCCTTGAACTCTTCGAAGATGACTTCGTCCATGCGGCTGCCGGTATCGACCAGCGCGGTCGCGATGATGGTCAGCGAGCCGCCCTCCTCGATGTTGCGGGCGGCACCGAAGAAACGCTTCGGCCGCTGCAGCGCGTTGGCGTCGACACCGCCGGTCAGCACCTTGCCTGACGACGGCACCACGGTGTTGTAGGCACGGCCAAGGCGCGTGATCGAATCGAGCAGGATGACGACGTCGCGGCCATGCTCGACCAAGCGCTTGGCTTTTTCGATCACCATTTCGGCGACCTGGACGTGACGCACGGCCGGTTCGTCAAAGGTCGACGATACGACCTCGCCCTTCACCGAGCGCTGCATGTCAGTGACTTCTTCCGGACGCTCGTCGATCAGCAGCACGATCAGGTAGCAATCCGGGTGATTCGCAGTGATCGAATGCGCGATATTCTGCATCAGCACGGTTTTACCCGTGCGGGGCGGCGCCACGATCAACGCGCGCTGGCCCTTGCCGATCGGTGCGACGATGTCGATCACGCGTGCAGACAGGTCTTTCCGCGTCGGATCGTCGATTTCCATGCGGAAACGCTGATTCGGAAACAGCGGTGTGAGGTTATCGAAATTGACCTTGTGCTTGGCCTTTTCCGGGTCCTCGAAATTGAGCGTGTTGACCTTCAGCAGCGCGAAATAACGTTCGCCCTCTTTCGGGCTGCGGATATGGCCTTCGATGGTGTCGCCGGTGCGCAGGCCGAAGCGGCGGATCTGCGAAGGCGAGACGTAGATATCATCTGGGCCCGGCAGATAATTGGCATCGGGCGAGCGGAGGAAGCCGAAGCCGTCGGACAGCACCTCGACGACGCCCTCACCGACGATGTCGGTTTCTGCGAGCGCGAGCTGCTTGAGGATGGCGAACAGCAGCTCCTGCTTGCGCATGGTGCTGGCATTCTCGACCCCATTCTCTTCCGCGAACGAGACGAGCTCGGCCGGCGTCTTCGACTTGAGGTCCTGGAGTTTAATTTCCCGCATTGGGGTGGTCCTGTGGGGTAACCTTGGGAGGGGGTGCGAGGAGGCTCTGAAATGCGGACGTGAGAAGGTAAGGTCCGCAGGTCTGGCAAGGTTAAGTGCCGGTGGGGGCTTCAAACCTGATGCGGTGTCCGGCCTTTAAAAGAGCTCAGACACAACCACATCCGCCTGCGTTGGGTGGGATATCGCCAATATAGAAAATCGCTTTCCACTCCGCAAGCCGAAGCGCTGAGCGATCGTTCACGTTTCCTGCCTGGAATTTTGCCTAGAACGGCTTCACGATCACCATGATGACGATGATGATCATCAAGCCGGTCGGCACCTCATTGATAATACGGAAGAATTTTTGGCCGTGCGGGCGCCGGTCGGCGGCGAAATCCCTCAGCCAGCGGGAAAAAAAGCCGTGGACCGCGGACATCACCAGGACCATTGCCAGTTTGACGTGCAGCCAGCCGAAAGTGAACCAATGGCCGGCCCAGGCGAGATAAAGCCCGGCGAGCCAGGTGACGATCATGGCGGGATTGATGATCGCCTTGAACAGGCGGCGTTCCATGATCTTGAAGGTTTCGGACTGTTTCGAGCCGACCTCGGCCTCGCAGTGATAGACGAACAGCCTGGGCAAATAGAGCATGCCGGCCATCCAGGAGATGACCGCGATCACGTGCAGCGCCTTGATCCAGAGATAGACGTCTTCAAACATGTCGCGGCATCCGGCTTTGCGCCCAGCCATCAGACGGTCTGGGGATAGTAAGAACCCGTTAAGGTCTCACCTGCACACATATCCGTCCGTAGGACCTTCCTCAAATCTAGAATCTTAGATTCTTAAGGTTTGAGTCTATGTGACCGTGGATTGGACTCACGCAATTCCGTCCGCAAGTTCACTCGCGCTTGTTCACATCCATCAACATATCCCTGCGGGCTCTCGCGCCTTTCGATAAGTCAGCCAGCCTCAATGGCTTGCGCCGTCCTGTCGGCAGCTTATCAAGGGGGTTATCCGCGCCCTCCCGTGTCCATGTCGGCGGGGCTTCGGACTTGTTCTGACGGGCAGTGATGTGAAGAAAATTGGCACTTGTCCCGCCCCTGGTGTCGCGCAACCCTTTCCGAGAGGTTAAGGTCCACAGAAATCCACAGATCACACCGACTCCATACAAAGGGTTTTTGTGCCGACCTCGAACAATTATTTCCACCTGCACCTGGTCTCCGACTCCACCGGCGAAACGCTGATCACGGTCGCACGCGCCGTCGCGGCGCAATACGCCAACGTCACGCCGGTCGAACATGTCTATCCCCTGGTGCGCAGCCAGAAGCAGCTTGATCGTGTGCTCGACGAGATCGAGGAAGCGCCTGGCATCGTGCTGTTCACGCTGCTGGAGAAGGACCTGGTCTCCAGGCTCGAGGACAAGTGCAAGGCGATCAACGTGCCGAGCCTCTCGATCATCGGCCCGGTCATGCAATTGTTCGAAGCCTATCTCGGCGCCGCGACCACCGGTCGCGTCGGTGCGCAGCACGTGCTCAATGCCGAATATTTCAAGCGCATCGACGCGCTGAACTACACGATGATCCACGATGACGGCCAGCACGTCGACGGGCTCGAGGAAGCCGACGTCGTCCTGGTCGGTGTGTCCCGCACCTCCAAAACGCCGACCTCGATCTATCTCGCCAACCGCGGCATCCGCACTGCGAACGTGCCGCTTGTTCCCGGCATTCCCGTTCCGGCGCAACTGGAGACGCTGACCCGGCCGCTGGTCGTGAGCCTGCACGCGACGCCGGAACGCTTGATCCAGATACGTCAGAACCGCCTGCTGTCCATGGGCGCCGAATCGGGATCCGGCAGCGACAGCTATACCGACAGGCAGTCGGTCACCGAGGAGGTCGCCTTTGCGCGCAAGCTGAGCGCCAAGCACGATTGGCCGTTGCTGGACGTGACGCGGCGTTCGATCGAGGAAACCGCAGCCGCGATCATGAAGCTTTACAGCGATCGTCAGCGCAACCGGCCCTCGGAATAGTTTTTGAGATGGCTTTGTGGCGCGGCAAAACTCCGTTCATCCTGGCCTCGCAGAGCGGCGCGCGCAAAATGCTGCTGGCGAACGCCGGGCTCGAATTCGAGGCTGTGACCGCTGATATCGACGAACGCGGCATTCAGGCCGCCTCAAAACTTTCCAATCCGCGCGAGATCGCCCTGCTGCTGGCACGCGAGAAGGCAAAAGCGGTCTCAGTCCAGCGTCCCGGAAGCCATGTGATCGGTGCCGACCAGACTCTGGCGCTGGGGAATCGCCTCTTCAACAAGCCCGCCGGCCGCGCACAGGCGTTGGCGCAATTGCATGATCTTGTCGGTAACACGCACGAGCTGAATTCCGCCGTCGCCGTCGCACATGACGGCAAGATCGTCTTCGAGGATGTCTCGGTCGCACGCATGACCATGCGGCCACTGTCCGAGGCCGAGCTGTCAGCCTATCTCGATGCCGCAGGCGACGCCGTCACCACGAGCGTCGGCGCTTATCAGCTCGAAGGTCTCGGGGTTCATCTGTTCGAGCGCATCGAGGGCGACCATTTCACCGTCCTCGGCCTGCCGCTGCTGCCGCTGCTTGCGTTCCTGCGGCGCGAACAGCTAATTGCGGTGTGACTGACAGGATGGTTTTGCGCCGATGCGGATTCTCGGACTGACCGGCTCGATCGGGATGGGCAAATCCACCACCGCGAAATTGTTCGCGGAGGCCGGCGTTCCCGTCTACGACGCCGATGCCGCCGTCCATCAACTCTATGAAGGCGAGGCGGCGCCCGCCATCGAGGCCGCCTTCCCCGGCACGACCGCGAATGGCAAGGTCGACCGGCCCAAATTGTCCGCGCGCGTCGTTCATGATCCCGCCGCGATCAAGCAGCTCGAACAGATCGTCCATCCAATGCTCGGCGCCTCCCGGCAAAAATTTTTTGCTGACGCGGAAGCCGCCGGGGCGCCGGTGGTGGTCCTGGATATTCCCTTGCTGTTCGAGACCGGCGGCGAGAAACGGGTCGACGCGGTCGTTGTGGTCTCGACCTCGCCCGAACTGCAGCGCGAGCGTGTGCTGGCGCGCGGAACCATGGACGAGGCCAAGCTCGATGCCATCATAGCCAAGCAGATGCCCGACGCCGAAAAACGCAAGCGGGCTGATTTCGTCGTGGATACCTCACACGGACTTGAGCCGGTGCGCGCGCAAATCACCCACATCCTGACCGAGGTCGTTAAGATGCCGCAGCGGCGAGCCTGATTCGCTGTCCACACCGGCATCTCAGATCTCTTAGAACATGCGTGAAATCGTTCTCGATACCGAAACCACCGGCCTCGATCCGTTGCGCGGTGATCGCCTGGTCGAAATCGGCTGCGTCGAGATTTTCAATCGCATGCCGACGGGACAGACCTATCACGTCTATATCAACCCCGAGCGCGACATGCCGGCGGAAGCCTTCGCCGTGCACGGGCTATCGGCTGAATTTCTCTCGACCAAGCCGCTGTTCCACGAGGTGGTCGACGATTTTCTGGCCTTCATCGGCGACGCGCCGCTGGTGATCCACAACGCCTCCTTCGACATCGGCTTCATCAATGCCGAGCTTGACCGGATCAAGCGCGCCGCGATCCCGCGTGAGCGGCTGGTCGATACGCTGCTGCTGGCGCGCCGCAAGCATCCTGGCGTGTCGAACCGGCTCGACGATCTCTGCTCGCGCTATTCGATCGACAATTCGCACCGGACCAAGCACGGCGCGCTGCTCGATTCCGAGCTGCTGGCAGAAGTCTATGTTGATCTGGTCGGGGCGCGGCAGTCGCAGCTCCTGCTGGCGTCGGAAGCGCAGGAGATTCGCGTGAATGCCGGCAGCGATACACCGCGACGGCAGCGGCCCGTGCCGCTTGCGCCGCGGGTATCAGACGCCGAGCGCGAGGCTCATCGGGCCTTCATCGCAACGATGGGCGAAAAGGCGATCTGGAACGAGTTTTTGCCCGCTCCAGTTGCCACGCCTGCTGGTTAGGCTTGGCCGACCTGGCCCCCGGCGGAGGCCATCTGCCGCTCCATGTTCTGGCGATACAGACCGACGAAGTCCACCGGGTCCAGCATCAGCGGCGGGAACCCGCCGTCGCGCACGGCCGTTGCGATGATTTCGCGGGCGAACGGGAACAGCAGGCGCGGGCACTCGATCATGACCAGCGGGTGCAGGTTCTCCTTCGGCACATTGGCAATGCGGAACACGCCGGCATAGGCGAGCTCGAACGAGAACATCACCTTGCCCGCGGTTTCGGCCTTGCCCTCGACCGCCAGCGTCACCTCGAATTCGGTTTCGCTGAGATTGCTGGCGTTGACATTGATCTGGATGTTGATCTGGGGCGGCTGGCTCTGCTGCTGGAGCGAGGTCGGCGCGTTCGGATTTTCGAACGAGAGGTCCTTGGTATATTGCGCCAGCACGTTGAGCTGGGGAGCCTGGGCCGCGTCGGGAGGCGTGCCGTTACCGTTGGTCATCGAAGTGTCTCCTTACCCGATTTGGGCTGAATTTCGCGGCGGTTGGCTAACATAGGCCCGCCTCATTCCACAAGGACGAACGGCTCCAAAGCCTCGATCGGGGCCGCGACCGCAATTGCGACATCTGACCTGCCCCGGACACGAAACCGGACGTTAAACGCTTGAAGCTGCGCGATTTCCGTCCAGGATCGGGTTTCCCCTTGAGCATAAAACGCGCTACACTTCGCACTGTGCCAAAAGGCGCCATTGGCCGGGCCAAATTTCGTGCCTACATCGGGCGGACGTGACGCGCGGGCCTAAAAGGGTGATGTCATCTTGCCGTTCCGGTATGGAACGGTCTACTGGCCGGATTGATTTTTGCGGCAGCGACCCCAAAGAAGACCTGAGTAAAGACCAGAAAGCGATACGACGTGGACATCTACACCATCATCTTCCTTGCGCTGGCGGTCTTTATCTTCCTGCGACTGCGCAGCGTGCTGGGCCAGCGAACGGGCAACGAGCGGCCGCCGTTCGATCGTACGGCCCGCAATACGCTGGGTGGTGCCCCGGACAAGAACGTCGTGACCATGCCGGGCAAGGTGATCGACCAGGCTCCGCTGCCGCCGACTGCCGAGCCCGCCCCGCCTTCCGACCGTTGGAAGGGCCTGGCCGAGCCAGGGACCGCGCTCGCCCAGGGCCTCGACGCCATCGTCGACAGGGATTCCACTTTCGACCCGCGCCATTTCATCTCGGGCGCCCGTGGCGCTTACGAGATGATCGTGCTGGCCTTTGCCAATGGCGATCGCCGTGCGCTGCGCGACCTCTTGTCATCGGAGGTCTATGAGAGCTTCGACGCGGCCATCCGGGAACGCGAGAAGAACGATCAGAAGACCGAGACGCGTTTCGTCTCGATCGACAAGGCCGAGCTTGTCGGCGCCGAACTGCGCGACCGTACGGCTCAGCTCACGGTGCGCTTCGTCTCGCAGATGATTTCGGTGACCCGCGACAAGGCCGGCAACATCGTCGACGGCAACGCCGACAAGGTCGCCGATATCACCGACATCTGGACTTTCGCCCGCGACACCACCTCTCGCGATCCGAACTGGAAGCTGGTTGGCACTGGAAGCGCGAATTAAGACCTTCCTGAAGACCAGCGCGACCGCCCTTTGCGCAGGTCTCGTCGTACTGGCTTCGTTTTCGCTTGGCGCCGAGGCTGCACGGCGCCACTACCGCAGCCATTCCCATCACGTTCCCGAAGAGGCCGCGATCCCTCCGCGTGCCTTGCCCTATCCGCAGCTCCCTCTCCCGTTCGAGATTCCCGGCGCGCAATATCTGCCGGTGGCCTGGGCCGACGTGAAGGGTTGGGGCGATGACGATCATCTCGCCGCCTACAAGACCTTCCGCGCCAGCTGCCATTCGATCAATGCGCAGACCGCTCCGCCTGAGCCGAAAGCCTTGGCGGGCTCGCTGATTGAACCCTGCCGAGCCGCCAAGTCACTCGATAGGTCACTCGCTAGGTCACGCGAGTCGACCGACGACGCGACCGCAAAGAGCTTTTTCGAGGCAAACTTTTCGCCGCTGCGCATCTCGCGCCTCGGTGAGCCCGACGGCTTCGTCACCGGCTATTACGAGCCGGTGCTGGACGGTTCGCGCACCCAGACCGAGGTTTACAACGTCCCGGTCTATCGCCGCCCCTCGAACCTGTTCGTGCGCGGATTCAACCAGGCCTCCGTCAGCCTGCCCAACAAGGGACCGGTCTACCGCAAGATCGGTCGCCGCAAGCTGGTGCCCTATTACGACCGTGGCGAGATCGAGGACGGCAAGATCGCCGGTCGTGGGCTGGAGATCGCCTGGCTGAAGGACCCGACCGATCTGCTGTTTGCCCAGATCCAGGGCTCGGCGCGGATCAAGTTCGAAGACGGCAGCAGCATCAGGCTCAATTACGATTCCTACAACGGCTATCCCTATACGGCCGTGGGGCGCATCCTGATCGAGCGCGGCATCATTCCCAAGGAAGAGATGTCGATGCAGAAGATCAGGGAGTGGATGGCGCAGAACCCTGACGGTGCCAGGGAGCTGCGGCGCCAGAACCGCTCCTACATCTTCTTCCACGAGGTCAACCTGTCCGACAAGGACGAGGCGGTCGGCGCGCAGGGCATCCCGCTGACCGCCGGCCGCTCGATCGCGGTCGACAAATCGCTGCATGTCTATGGCACGCCGTTCTTCATCGAGGGCGAGCTGCCGATCGAGTCCGATCGCGCCAAGACGCCGTTCCATCGCCTGATGATCGCGCAGGACACCGGCTCGGCGATCATCGGTCCCGCCCGCGCGGATCTCTATTTCGGCGCGGGCGCTGACGCCGGCCGCGTCTCGGGTCGGCTGCGGCACCCCATGCATTTCGTGATGCTGGTGCCGAAGAGCCTCGATCCCAATTTGCGCGCTGCGCGGCTTCCGGTGCCGGATCCGCGACCATCGGAGAAGATCGCAAAACTGTTTCCGCAGCCGGCCGCTTCAACGCCGGGCAAGGACGAGACCGTTGCCATTGCCGGCCCGGTGCCGCTGCCGTCGCCGCGGCCCGTGATAGAACCTGCCCGCGAATCGCGCAGGCATATGAAAATCCGTTTCCAGCAATGAAGCGATCGTCCCGTCCGCCCGTGCTGGATCCGCGTCCCCAGCCACGCCGTCGTGTGCTCACCGAGGAAGATCGCGAGCTGTGGGAGCTCGTGGCAAGGCAGGTCAAGCCGCTGCGGAAACATCGCGCGACGAAGCTGCACACCGCGTCGCGCGCCGAGCCGTCGCCGGTATCGCCGGCTGCCAAGTCCGCGCTGTCGCCGCGGCTTTCGGCTGCTCCGCCGGCGCCGCGTCCATCGAAGCCGGCGATGCCGCCGCTCGCCCCGCTCGGCAAGCGCGAGCGGACGAAGCTGTCGCGCGGCCGCAGCGAGATCGAGGCACGGCTCGATCTGCACGGCATGACCCAGATGCGCGCGCATCGCGCCCTGACCGGCTTCCTCCATCGCGCCCATCACGAGGGCCTGACCTTTGTGCTCGTCATCACCGGCAAGGGCCGCAGCGGCGGTGAAAGCGGCGTGCTCCGCCGCCAGGTGCCGGAATGGCTGAGCCTGCCGGAATTCCGTGCCTTCGTGGTCGGGTTTGAAGAGGCCGCAATCGGCCATGGCGGCGAGGGCGCGCTGTATGTGCGGATCAGGCGCGCGAGGTTTTAGCGGCTCTACGCCTCTCCCGCTTGCGGGAGAGGTCGGCGATGCGAAGCATCGTCCCGCGCGCCGGGTGAGGGTTCTCTCCGCATCGGCAGTGCCCCATTGCGGCCGCACCCTCTCCCCAACCCTCTCCCGCAAGCGGGAGAGGGAGCACACCATCAAAACGGCCGGACGATCCCGACGCGCGGGATTAGCGTGATGATCAGGCCGAAAATATTGGTCTTCTTGTCCTCGGCCGGTATGAGCGGCGTCTCGTGCTTCGCCGGCAGCATCTTCACAGCGTGCAGGATCAGGAACATGCAGACCGCCCAGCTCGACATCCAGCGCGAATAGTCGAACACCATCGCGAACATCACGACATAGGCAAGGCTGACCCCGATCAGCGTCGCGATGATAAGGCGTCGGTGCAGATCGCTCGCCACTGCGCGGATCAGATCGGCAAAATAGCGCCACAGCGGCGTGTGCAGCCAGAGCAGCAGCGCGAACACGGGAATGCCGAGGCTGTTGTGCGGCAGCCAGTCCCAGGTGTCGGAAATCTCCTTCGAGAGCGGCTGATACCAGATATAGGCGAATTGCAGCAGATCGGTGCGCGAGGGATCGACCATCCGGGTCTTCAGATAGGCCACGAAATCCGCTTCGGGGATCGGCATCGTTCCGAGGAACTGGGCCGCGAAGAACAGCGCGGAAACGGCGACGACGCCAACGACGCCAAACGCGATGTTGGTCCGGTTGCAGCCGTAGGTCAGATAGTGCCTGATCACGACGATGGTGATGATGGTCGGCACATACATCAGCAGATGGATGTGGTGGATCAGGACGAGGATGATCGAGAACAGCGCCGCCGCCGCCACGAACAGCAGTGACCGCGCCGGCATCAGCAGCAGGACGAGTGCCAGCAGGCAGCCATAGATGTCGAAATGGCCGAGCGTGTGCATGAAGTTCTTGAGGAAGTACGGCGAGCCCGCGATGAAGACGAACAGCGGCAGCGTCTTGGCGGTGAAGCCGAACGTCTTCTGGAACAGCCTGAGATAGAGGCCCAGCGTCACCAGCCACGCCGCGCCTGAAATCGCAAACACCAGCCAGACCGGCACCTTGTCCGTGAACAGCGCGACGATCGCTCCGATCAGCGCGCGCTTGATGAAGCCGAAATGGTAGTCGACGAGGAGATGGATATAGGGGACGTAAGGCGGCAGCTTCACCTTGTGGATGAACACGCCGGCGATCACCGCCGCGTTGATCGCGAGCAGCAGCCGCCAGGGGTTTTTCTTGACGTCAGCGAGCACGTGGCACCCGCGGCGCGTCGAACTCCGCCGTCGTCCCGGGCAAGCGAAGCGCGACCCGGGACCCATAACCACAGGATGCTGTTTGAGCCAAGGTTGAAGCCGCTATCTTTTCTGACAAGAACCGCTGGGTGGTTATGGGTCCCCGCTTTCGCGGGGACGACAGCGGGATAGATAGCTGACCACAGCCGAATTACAAAATGAACCGGCTCAGATCGGCGTTCTTGGCGAGGTCGCCGACGTGTTTCTGCACGAAATCGGCATCGACCCGAACGGTCTCGCCGTTGCGGTCCGGGGCGGTGAAGGAGATCTCGTCCAGCACCCGCTCCATGACCGTCTGCAGCCGCCTTGCGCCGATGTTCTCGACGGTGGAATTGACGGCGACCGCGACGTCGGCGAGCGCGTCGATGGCGCTGTCGGTGATGTCGAGCGTCACGCCCTCGGTTTGCATCAAGGCGACATATTGCTTGATCAGCGAGGCCTCGGGCTCGGTCAGGATGCGGCGCATGTCGTCGCGCGTCAGCGCCTGCAGCTCGACGCGGATCGGCAGGCGGCCCTGCAATTCCGGCAGCAGGTCGGACGGCTTGGCGACATGGAAGGCGCCAGAGGCAATGAACAGGATGTGGTCGGTCTTCACCGCGCCGTGCTTGGTCGAGACCGTGGTGCCTTCGATCAGCGGCAAGAGATCGCGCTGCACGCCTTCGCGCGAGACGTCGCCGGCGGCGCGGCCTTCACGGGCGCAGATCTTGTCGATCTCGTCGAGGAAGACGATGCCGTTGTTCTCGACCGCGCTGATCGCCTCCAGCGTCAGCTGATCGGTGTCCAGCAGCTTGTCGGATTCCTCGTTGACGAGGATCTCGTGCGAGCCCTCGACGGTCAGCCGCCGCGTCTTGCTGCGGCCGCCCAGCTTGCCGAAGATGTCGCCGATCGAGATCGCGCCCATCTGCGCGCCCGGCATGCCCGGGATTTCGAACATCGGCAGGCCGCCGCCCGACGACTGCGTCTCGATCTCGATTTCCTTGTCGTTGAGCTCGCCGGCGCGCAGCTTCTTGCGGAAGGATTCCCGGGTCGCCGAGCTGGCATTGGCACCAACAAGCGCATCGAGCACGCGCTCTTCGGCTGCGAGCTGGGCGCGGGCCTGCACGTCCTTGCGCTTGCGTTCGCGCACCTGGGCGATCGCGACCTCGACGAGGTCGCGCACGATCTGCTCGACGTCGCGGCCGACATAGCCGACCTCTGTGAACTTGGTCGCCTCGACCTTCAGGAATGGCGCATTCGCGAGCTTGGCAAGCCGTCGTGCGATCTCCGTTTTGCCGACGCCGGTCGGACCGATCATCAGGATGTTCTTCGGCAGCACTTCCTCGCGCAGCGAGCCCGTGAGCTGCTGCCTGCGCCAGCGGTTGCGCAGCGCGATCGAGACGGCGCGCTTGGCGTCGGTCTGGCCGACGATGAAACGGTCGAGTTCGGAAACGATTTCGCGGGGAGAGAAGTCTGTCATGGGACCTTAGCTAGGATTAGAAGCCGGCGGCGACAAGCCGCCTTTTGACTGTCAAATGATCGGTGGACCGGATTGCCATTGCTTCACGGTCTCGACCGGATGAATGAGCATCAGGACGTTGAGGGTCAGATTGTCGCGAATATGCAGCGCCAGCATGATCTCGAAGGCAAGCCCAATCACGACAGTCGCGGTAACAGGCAGCACGCGTGCGGTGAGGAACCCCAGCACCATGAACAGCGTATCCGAGACCGAATTGACGATGCTGTCGCCGTAATAATCCAGCGAGATCGTGCCGGCGCGGTAGCGTTCGATGATCACAGGCGAATTCTCGACAATCTCCCAGGCGCCCTCGATCAGCATCGCGATGATCAGCCGCGCGGGCCAGCCGAGCCGCCGTGAGAACAAGAGCCACGTCACTCCATAGAACAGGAAGCCGTGCAGGACGTGCGAAAAACTGTACCAGTCGGCAATGTGCTGGGAGTTCTCCGAGCTGTTCACCACGCCATGCCAGAGCTTCACGTAGCCGCAGGTGCAGATCGGCACCCGCCCCATCGCAAACAGGATCGAGGCCTGCAGCGCCAGCAGCAACAGCGCGATGCCGACCCAGTAGACCGCGGGGATCACCGTCCTGGTGCTGGCGGGCGCGAGGGTCATGCCCAAAGAGCGGTGCGCTCCCTCTCCCGCTTGCGGGAGAGGGTTGGGAAGAGGGTGTCTCCGCTCGCGAGGGCTCCCAAGAGGCGAGAGCCCCTACCCGCGCCTTCGGCGCGACCTCCCCCGCAAGCGGGAGAGGTTAGACCGAGCGCGCCGCTAGGCTGTTCATCCATCGATGGATCCTTCAACCGGCCGTCAGCGCTTCGATGGTGACGTTGCGGTTGGTGTAGACGCAGATGTCGGCGGCGATGTCGAGGGAGCGGCGGACGATGGTCTCGGCGTCCTTGTCGGTGTCAACAAGGGCGCGGGCCGCGGCCAGCGCGTAATTGCCGCCGGAGCCGATCGCCATCACGCCGGCCTCGGGCTCGAGCACGTCGCCGGTGCCTGTCAGCACCAGGGAGACGTCCTTGTCGGCCACGATCATCATGGCCTCGAGCCGGCGCAGGTAGCGGTCGGTGCGCCAGTCCTTGGCCAGCTCGACCGCAGCCCTGGTCAATTGTCCCGGATATTGCTCGAGCTTGCTCTCCAGCCGCTCGAACAGGGTGAAGGCGTCGGCGGTGGCGCCGGCAAAGCCACCGATGACGTCGCCCTTGCCGAGTTTCCGGACCTTTTTGGCATTGGACTTGATCACGGTCTGGCCGATCGAGACCTGGCCGTCGCCGCCGACCACCACCTTGCCGCCCTTGCGGACCGTCAAAATCGTGGTGCCGTGCCAGACCGGCGAGCTGTTCTGGGAATCTTGCATCATCACCTCGTTGTCCCGGCTGATTTAGGCGGTCATGGCCAAGGGGACAACAGGCGCACAACGACCGTTCCGGGCCGAATTTGCTCACCATAGGCAGAAGTAGAGGCCCGGTCAGCCGTTCCCGCAGTAGCGAAGGCGTCATTTGGCTGTTAAGAGACTGGCGTTTTCGGCTCCCAAGCTAGGATGAAAGCCAGCTTTCAATGCGCACCGCGACGATCAAGCGCAAGACCAAGGAAACCGACATCGAGGTCAGCGTGAACCTCGATGGCTCCGGCGTGGCCAATATCGCGACCGGCATCGGCTTTTTCGACCATATGCTCGATCTCCTCGCCCGCCATTCCCGCATCGACCTCACGGTGAAGGCGGTGGGCGATCTGCACATTGATTATCACCATACCACCGAAGACACCGGCATCGCGCTCGGCCAGGCGATCAAGCAGGCGCTCGGCAACATGGCGGGCATCACCCGCTATGCCGGCGTGCACATGCCCATGGACGAGACGCTGACGCGTGTGGTCATCGACATTTCGGGCCGCCCGTTCCTGGTGTTCAGGGCTGACTTCCCCCGCGACAAGATCGGTCAGTTCGACACCGAGCTGGTGCGCGAGTGGTTCCAGGCCTTCGCCATCAACGCCGGCGTGACTCTGCACGTCGAGACCCTATATGGCGATAACAGCCACCATATCGCCGAGTCCTGCTTCAAGGGCCTGGCGCGGGCGCTGCGCACCGCGGTTGCGATCGATCCCAAGACGGCGGGCGAAATCCCGTCCACCAAGGGCTCGCTTGGCGGCTGACATCTCCGTCCCGGTGGCCACGCGCTGCCGGCGGCATTGAGTTAAATTCTCGAGCACGGGGCATCGAAAATGCCTGTCTACACAGTTCACGCTCCCACCCCAGGCGGGGTCGATCTGCGCGCGACCGACAAATTCGTGTTCGTGCGCGACGGCTTCCATTTCTGGGCGATGGTGTTCGGTCCGATCTGGCTGCTCTGGAACAGGCTTTGGCTGGCCCTGATCGGCTGGATCGTGTTTTTCGCCGCCTTCGATGCCGGGCTATCCAGCCTCGGTGTCGGCCGCCGCTCGATCTTCTTTGCCAACATCATCGTCGCGGTGCTGATGGGCTTCGAGGCCTCGAGCCTGCGCCGCTGGACGTTGTCGCGCGGCAATTGGCGGCAACTCGATGTCGTGCTCGCCGACAATGAGGACACCGCCGAACGTCGCTTCTTCGAACGCTGGAGCAAGTCACAGCGCGGCATCGTCCATGATCGATGGGCCGTCGAGCGCGGCGGCCCGCCGCCGACCCGGAACATGCCGGGCCAGCCATTTTCCAACCCGCCTCCAATGCCGGCCGGCGGCATCATAGGATTGTTTCCAGAACCGGGAGGGTCAAGATGAGCGTCGCCATCATCGATTACGGTTCCGGGAATCTGCATTCCGCCGCCAAGGCGTTCGAGCGTGCCGCGCGCAGCCTCGAAAATCCGCAGAAGGTTTTCGTCACCAGCGATCCCGATCAGGCCTATGAGGCCGATCGCCTGGTGCTGCCGGGCGTCGGCGCCTTCGCCGATTGCCGGCGCGGGCTCGATGCGGTCAACGGCATGGTCGAGGCGATCACGGAAGCCGTGCGCGTCAAGGCACGGCCGTTCTTCGGCATCTGCGTCGGCATGCAGCTGATGGCAAGCCGCGGCAAAGAGCATGTCGTCACCGAAGGCCTCAATTGGATCGGCGGCGACGTCGAGAAGATCACGCCGCGCGATGAAAGCCTGAAAATCCCGCACATGGGCTGGAACACGCTCGACGTGCTGCAAGAGCATCCGGTGCTGAACAAGCTGCCGCTCGGCCCCAAGGGGCAGCACGCTTATTTCGTGCACTCCTACCACCTCAACGCCGCCAACGAGGCGGACGTGCTCGCGCGCGCCGATTATGGAGGTCCCGTCACCGCGATCGTCGCGAAGGACACCGCCATCGGCACGCAGTTTCACCCCGAGAAGAGCCAGCGTTTTGGCCTGGCCCTGATCTCGAACTTTTTGCGATGGAAACCGTGATGGTGGCTTCGCTCTCTCTTGTTACCTCCCCCCTTGTGGGGGAGGTCGAATGCGAAGCATTCGGGAGGGGGGTAGCCGCAACGGCGGTGTCCGTGGCTTACCCCTCTCCCCCACCCTCCCCCACAAGGCCGGAGGGAGCGCACCGTTCGCGCGGAAAAATCCTGGCTCAATCATGATTCTCTTCCCTGCCATCGACCTCAAGAACGGCCAGTGCGTGCGCCTCGAGCAAGGCGACATGGCGCGCGCGACCGTGTTCAATCTCGATCCCGCCGCCCAGGCGCAGAGTTTCGTCGCCCAGGGTTTTGAGTATCTCCACGTCGTCGATCTCGACGGCGCCTTCGCCGGCAAGCCGGTCAATGCGCAGGCGGTCGAGGCGATGCTGAAGACGATCCGGATTCCGGTGCAGCTCGGTGGCGGCATTCGCGATCTCGCGACCGTCGAGGCCTGGCTCGCGAAAGGCATCACGCGCGTCATCATCGGCACGGCGGCGGTGCGCGATCCCGAATTGGTGAAGGCGGCCGCGAAAAAATTCCCCGGCCGTGTCGCTGTTGGCCTCGATGCGCGCGACGGCAAGGTCGCCGTCGAAGGCTGGGCCGAGACCTCGCAGGTCACGGTGCTGGAGATCGCGCAGCGCTTCGAGGATGCGGGCGTTGCCGCCATCATCTTCACCGATATCGCCCGCGACGGCCTGCTCAAGGGCCTGAACCTGGACGCGACCATTGCGCTGGCAGACAGCATCTCGATCCCCGTGATCGCCTCCGGCGGCCTCGCCTCGATCGAGGACGTCAAGGCGATGCTGACGCCACGCGCGACAAAGCTCGCCGGCGCGATTGCCGGCCGCGCGCTCTATGACGGCCGGCTCGATCCCGCCGCCGCCCTTAACCTGATCCACGACGCGCGCAGGAGCTGACACATGTTCAAGGTGCGCGTGATCCCCTGCCTCGACGTCAAGGACGGCCGCGTCGTCAAGGGCGTCAACTTCGTCGACCTCAGGGATGCCGGCGATCCCGTGGAGGCCGCCATCGCCTATGACGCCGCTGGCGCCGACGAGCTGACCTTTCTCGATATCACCGCGACCCACGAGAACCGCGGCATCATGCTGGACGTGGTCCGGCGCACGGCGGAAGCCTGCTTCATGCCTGTGACCGTCGGCGGTGGTGTGCGTGAGGTCAACGACATCAAGACGCTGCTGCGTGCGGGCGCAGACAAGGTCTCGATCAACAGCGCCGCGGTGTCGCGGCGTGAGTTCGTCAAGGAAGCCGCCGAAAAGTTCGGCGGGCAATGTGTCGTGGTCGCGATCGATGCCAAGCGGGTGAAACGCCCGGGGGGCGACCGCTGGGAGATCTTCACCCATGGCGGCCGCAACGCGACCGGCATCGACGCCATAGAATATGCTCAGGAAGTGGTCGCGCTCGGCGCGGGTGAAATTTTGCTCACCTCGATGGACCGTGACGGCACGAGGCAGGGCTTTGACATTCCGCTGACCCGGGCGATCGCCGACTCTGTTCCCGTGCCCGTGATCGCCTCGGGCGGCGTCGGCAATCTCGACCATCTCGTCGACGGTATCCGCGACGGACACGCCACCGCCGTGCTGGCAGCCTCGATCTTCCACTTCGGGGAATTCACCATCCGTGAAGCCAAGGAGCATATGGCCCGGCGCGGGCTACCCATGCGCCTGGATGCCTGACGACTCCAGGTCATAAAAGTGCTACATCATCCGCGGGGACTGGCCCCGCCGGCCAGACGGCGTTTCGAGTGTTCAGTATGCCGCGTTTCACGATCCACGATCTCGCCGTCACCATCGACGCTCGCGCGGCCTCCGGTGACGAAGGCTCGTATACCCGCAAGCTTCTCGACAAGGGCGCCGAACATTGCGCCAAGAAGTTCGGTGAGGAAGCAGTCGAAACCGTAATCGCAGCAGTCGAAAACGATCGCGCGCATCTGATCGCGGAGAGTGCCGACCTGCTCTACCATTTCCTTGTGCTGCTCAAGGTGCGCGGCGTAAAGCTGGAAGAGGTCGAAGCCGCGCTGGACAAGCGGACGAACATGTCCGGGTTGGAAGAAAAGGCGTCGCGTAAAAACGGCAACTAGCCGAGGTGGAGAGATCGCGTCATGGATATCCGCGCACCGGAGCAGCAGTATAATCCATACCGCATCTATACGCGCGAGCAGTGGGCGCGACTGCGCGACGACACGCCGATGACGCTGGAGCCGGGCGAGTTCGACCGGCTGCGTTCGCTGCACGATCGCCTCGATCTCAAGGAGGTCGAGGACATCTATCTTCCACTGTCGCGCCTGCTCTCGATCTACGTCGATGCGATGCAGCGCCTGTATTACGCCGAACGCCAGTTTCTCGACATCCGCGACCGCAAGGTGCCCTACATCATCGGTGTCGCCGGCTCGGTCGCCGTTGGAAAATCCACCACCGCCCGCGTGCTCCAGGCGCTGCTGGCGCGATGGTCGCCGCGGCCGAAGGTCGAGCTGATCACCACCGACGGATTCCTCTACCCGAAGGCTCTGCTGGAGCAGCAGGGCATCCTGCAGAAGAAGGGTTTTCCCGAGAGCTACGACCTGCCGCTGCTGCTCAACTTCCTGTCCGACATCAAGTCGGGCCGCCGCCACGTGCGCTCGCCTGTCTATTCGCATCTGACCTATGACATCGTGCCGAACGAATGGACCGAAATCGATCAGCCCGACATCCTGATCGTCGAAGGCGTCAACGTGTTGCAGACCGGCAAGCTGCCGCGTGACGGCAAGGCGGTGCCTGTGGTCTCGGACTTCTTCGACTTCTCGGTCTATATCGACGCTGACGAAGCTGCACTGCGGCGCTGGTACATCAAACGTTTCTTGGCGCTGCGCGACACCGCGTTCACCGATCCAAAGTCCTACTTCAACCGTTATGCGCTGCTGTCGGACGAAGAGGCCATTGCGACCGCGACTGCGATCTGGGAGCGCACCAACCTCGCCAATCTCGAGGACAACATCTTGCCGACCCGCCCCCGCGCGACGCTGATCCTGAAGAAGGGCGCCGATCATGCGGTCGAGAGCGTGGCGCTGAGAAGGCTGTAGGCGCGACGGCCGCGTCCATTAAATTTCGGGCCGAGTATCTTTTGTTACCGACCGACCAAGGGTATTCAGTTATGGTTCCGCAAACGCGAGGGCCTCCATGGTTGATCGTCTCAAAAGTGCAGCGGAACAGCTCGAAGCACCCACCTGCCCGGACTGCCATATTGAGATGAGATGGTACCGCTCAGAGTTGCTGGCGGACGAGCCCACTCCTGTTATTGCGCATCTTTTCGTGTGCCCCCATTGCAAGCGCGCGGCCCAGGCAGACACCGTTTTCAAGGGCACCAGACTGCCGCCTGAGAAGCTTTCGGCACCGCGGTTTCTTGCCGCTTAGCGCCATGTCGGTCGTAGTTACACCGCCAGTGGCCGCGTCGCTGCCAGCCCGGCCAGCGCCTCGTCCAGCTTCTCGCGATCGAGCGGCTTGATCAAAAATCCGTTCATGCCCGCCTCGAAGCAGGCGGAGCGATCTTCCACCAGCGTGTTCGCGGTGAGTGCGAGGATCGGCGTGTGGTGTCGACCGGTGGCTACCTCGTGCGCACGGATGCGCTTGGTTGCCTCGATGCCGTCGAGCTGCGGCATCTGGATGTCCATCAGGACCAGATCATAGGGGCTGCCGGCAGTGTTCGCCGCCAGCCAGGACTCCAGCGCGGCCTCGCCATGAACAGCGATGACGACGCGGTGACCGAGCCTGGTCAGCAGCGACCGCATCAGCAGCGCGTTGATCTCGTTGTCCTCGGCGACTAGGATCGACAGGCCGCCGGCCGGCGCTCTGCCAGGCGCGGGCTCGACCGGCTCCGGCGCGAGATCGGGCGAGGCGACGTCCGGTGTCAGCGCGAGACGTGCGGCGAGCGAGGCTGCACGCAGCGGCTTCACCAGGAAGCCGGTGAAATCAGGCGAGAGCTTGTCATGGCGCGAGCTCGGCGTCAGCAGCACCAGCCGCTGCGCCGCATGGGCGCGGGCGGCCTCGCCGAGGCGATCGGCCACGTCAGGGCCGAGCGCGCGGTCAACGAGTACAGCATGCCATGAGCGCTCCGGCAGCAGCGCTTCGGCCACCGCCGCATCCGTCACCAGGCAGGTCTGGCCGCCCCAGCGTTCCAGCCGCCGCGCGATCAGCGATGCCTCGATGCCGTCGGCCACCAGCAGGATCGACTTGCCGGTGAGGTCCGGGCTCGGAAACGTCGTCCGTCCGGCGTCGGCTTGCGAGGGCGCGAGTGGAATTGCGACCTCGAAGGTCGAGCCTTTGCCGGGTTCGCTCTCGAGGGTGATGCGGCCGCCCATGCGCTTGACGATGCGCTCGCTGATGGCAAGGCCCAGCCCGGTGCCGCCATAGGTTCGGGCGACGCGGTCGTCGGCCTGTTCGAACTCGCGGAAGATGCGCGATTGCGCTTCCGGCGCGATTCCGATGCCGGTGTCGCGGACCAGAAGGCTGATTTCGTTCGGCCAGATGCCGGGCTCGACGATCAGAGCGACGCCGCCTGCTGCGGTGAACTTGATCGCATTGCCGGCGAGGTTGAGCAGCACCTGGCGCAGCCGTGCGGCATCACCGGTGACCTCGAGCGGCAGCCGCTCGTCGACATAAGCCGCGATCTCGAGGTTCTTCGCCTGCGCGCGCGGCGCCAGCAATTCGGTGACCTCTTCGATCAGGATCGAAAGCGCAAACGGGCGCTGCTCGAGATCGAGCTTGCCGGCTTCGATCTTGGAATAGTCGAGCAGCTCCTCGATCAGTGCCATCAGCGCTTCGCCTGATGTCTTCACCGCCCGCGCGTAAGTCGCCTGCTCCAGCGTCAGATTGGTGTCGAGCAAGAGGCCGCCCATGCCGATGATGCCGTTGAGTGGGGTGCGGATTTCGTGCGAGGCCATTGCGAGGAAGCGCGATTTGGCGCGGTTGGCGGCGTCGGCCTGGTCGCGGGCGTCGGCCAGCGCGCGTTCGGTCTCGGTGCGATCGGTGACGTCGCGGCCGACGCTCTGCAATTCGGCGGGCTGGCCGGCATCGAGCCGCACAAAGCCTTCGCGCCAGGCGATCCAGCGTGCGCCGAGCGGGGTCGAGATCTTCTGGTCGTGAATGCGCGTGCCGTTGCTTTCGCGCGCGCTGTCGCCCTGCTCCAGCACGTCGAAGTCGAACCGCGTGCCCACCAGCGCGCTGCGCGCCTGCCCGGTCAGCGCGCAATAGGCGTCGTTGGCGAAGGTGATGCGGCCCTGATCGTCACGCAGCACGATGAGATCGCCCTGCTGCTCGAACAGGCTGCGCGCGCGTTCTTCGGCTTCCTTCAGCTCCCAATTGCGGTCGATCAGTGCCTCGTTATGTGCCGCGAGCTTGCGCATGCGTTTGTTGACGAAGCGCAGCCGCATGCTGAGCGTGGCAAGGCCAAGGCAGGCCAGTGCGAACAGGAAGCTCGCACCGATCGCGAAAGTGTTGGGATCGTAGCCGGAATTCTCCGAGCGGCTGCCGGTGACGAAGCCGTAGGCACCGCCGAACGTCGCCGAGAAGATCATGAAGGAGCGGATCGCGAAGGCGATGCGCGGATGCTGTCGCCTGAAGCGGCGCATGTGCACCTTGATCCGGAACGTCCGACCCATCGCCACCGACCCTTGTCCGAAACCCGCCACCGCCCTGCGCGACGATGTCTTGACCACCTTGCGAACAGCTTGAGGCTTCGGGGCCGCCTCGAAACAGGGTTGACGAGGTGTTAACGCGAACTAGA
Source organism: Bradyrhizobium sp. Gha (assembly GCF_900113735.1). Lineage (GTDB taxonomy): Bacteria > Pseudomonadota > Alphaproteobacteria > Rhizobiales > Xanthobacteraceae > Bradyrhizobium. The sequence goes on along the minus strand of NZ_FOQM01000020.1, from coordinate 26,519 downwards.
GCGAAGCGGCCTGGAGATGGCGGTGGCCGTCGCGGGCGCCGACGATCAAGGCTGCCGCTTCCCTTCGCGAGAACGTCTTCGAGCGCACATAGATGCGGTAATCGGCCGGGCCTTCGCTGCTGAGATAGATCGTCGGGCGGTTGCCGCCGCCTTGCCCTGATATGGCGACCAGCTGCGTGGACGGATTGCCCTGGCAGGCGCCGGGCTCATCGCTTTCGCCATCGTCGACGACGGCAAAGTCGGCCGCGTCGGGATCGTCGGTGATCTGCACCCGCACCGTCGCCTGCGCGGGATCGTCGGTGAATGCGATCTGCACGCCGGCGGTCCAGAACAAGGAGGTGAGCTCGACGGAGGTATCGCCGATGGCGACGCAAGGGTGCGAGATCGATCCGGTCTCGTTGCGGGCGAATACCGCAGCCGCCAACAGGGGAACCACCGAGGCCAGGATCTTGAAACGCAACATGACACGCTACTCGCCGGGCCCTTACAGGAACTTGTGGGCCTTATGGTTTGCAGAGCGTAAAGGAAACTCGTTACCGCCGGGTTGACGCGCGATATGATCACGCCAGCTGGCGCACATCCTCCGCGAGTGCGCGGTAGGACAGCGCCTCGGCGAGATGCAGCCGGCCGATCTTGTCCGCGTTGGCGAGATCGGCGAGCGTGCGCGCCACCCGCAGCACCCGGTGATAGCCGCGCGCCGACAGCCGCATGGTTTCGGCAGCATCGCGCAAAAGCTTTTGACCCTGCGCATCCGGCTTGGCGATGTCTTCCAGAATGGACGCCGGTGCCTCGGCATTGGTGCGCACCTTGGGCAGGCCGGCATCGGCGTAGCGTGCGCGCTGGATGTCGCGCGCCGCCGCCACGCGCGCCGCGACTTCGGCAGAACCTTCGGCCGGCGGCGGCAGGATCAGATCGGCCGCGGTCACGGCCGGGACCTCGATGCGCAGATCGATGCGGTCCATCAGCGGGCCGGAGATGCGGGCCTGGTAATCGCCGGTGCAGCGATCGACGCGGCCGCGCTTGCAGGCATAGCCTGGCTCGAACGCATTGCCGCAGCGGCAGGGATTCATCGCCGCGACCAGCATGAAGCGGGCAGGGTAGGTGACGCGGTGATTGGCGCGCGAGACCGAGACTTCGCCGTTCTCCAGCGGCTGGCGCAGCGAATCCAGCACGCGCGGATCGAACTCGGGCAGCTCATCGAGGAACAGCACGCCCTGATGCGCCAGCGAGATCTCGCCGGGCTTTGCGCGCGCGCCGCCGCCGGTGAGCGCCGCCATGCTGGCGGAATGATGCGGCGAGCGGAACGGACGTCGCGATGTCAGCGCGCCGCCTTCGATCTCGCCGGCGACCGAGGCGATCATCGAGACCTCGAGCAATTCGCCCGGTGACAGCGGCGGCAGGATCGAGGGCAGCCGCGCCGCCAGCATCGATTTGCCGGCACCGGGCGCGCCGATCATCAGCAAATGATGTCCGCCGGCAGCTGCGATCTCCAGCGCCCGCTTGGCGCTTTCCTGGCCCTTGATGTCGCGCAGATCGAGCGGCGAGCTTGCCGCTTCGTGCACTTTCGGCACCGGCCGCGACAGCACCTGGGTGCCCTTGAAATGGTTGGCGATCTGAATCAGCGAATGCGCGGCGACGATCTGGATGTCAGGGCTCGCCCACGCCGCCTCCGAGCCGCAGGCGGCGGGGCAGATCAAGCCCTCCTCGCGCACATTGGCGCCGATCGCGGCGGGCAGAACGCCGGCGACAGGCGCGATCGAGCCGTCGAGTCCGAGCTCGCCGAGCACGGTGAAGCCGGTCAGCGCATCGGGCGGGATCGCGCCGATCGCCGCCATCAGGCCCAGTGCAATCGGCAGGTCGTAATGGCTGCCTTCCTTCGGGACGTCGGCAGGCGCGAGATTGACGGTGATCCGCCGCGCCGGCAGCGCCAGCCCGGAGGCGATCAAGGCCGAGCGGACCCGCTCGCGCGCCTCCGACACCGCCTTGTCGGGCAGGCCGACAATGGCGAAGGCCGGCAGGCCGGGCGCGACCTGCACCTGCACGTCGACCGCGCGGGCCTCGATCCCTTCAAAGGCGACTGTCGAAACCCGCTGGACCATATGCTGCCCCCTCGCACATCCAAGGGTAGCAGAGCCCGACGATCCTGGCAAGAACAATACGGGAACGGCGGGCGAGGGGGCGCCGATCCTTACCGAGGCGTCAACAAGGTGCCGACACTACGTCTCGAATGCGAGCGGCTCTCCTCAGCACATTCCAACGAATGTCCGCTACTCCTGAGCCTGCGGGATGGGCCGTGATCTAACGGGTGAACAATTCAAATGCTTGCAAATCGCCGCAGAAGCGAACGACGGGTGTGCACCAGGCTTGCCAAGATCCATTTTGGAGCCGGCTCGCTGCCACGGGACTGCACGATCACTGACATTTCGGACGGAGGTGTGAAGGTCGTGGCGGAATTCATCGAGGTGCCGCCGCAATTCACCATCATCTTCGCGCCGGATTATTCCCGTCAGTGCCGCCTGCGCTGGCGCATCGGTTGCGAATTCGGTGCGGAATTTACCGACTGAGCCCAACAGGGGCGGGTCCTTAACCGGACTTTAGGGTTAATCGGCAAAGCATCTCTGATCAGTCCGCCGGCGGTGATCAGAGTATGTCCAAGCGTTCGTCCCTTGCCTCTTCCCCGGCGAGATTTCTGCTTCCCGCGCTCGCGGTGCTCGCCCTCGGTGGCTGCCAGACCACAGGCCTGGAGGACGTGACCGGCGCGCTCGGCGGCCGATCTGAGCCTGTCGCCACGGCCGACGCCAAGCCCGACATGAACGCCCTGCGCGAGCGCTATCGTGCCAATCCCAGCGATCCCAACGTTGCGCTCGACTACGGCAAGGCGCTGCGCGAGAGCGGCCAGCGGGCCCAGGCGGCGGCGGTGATGGAGCAGGCCGTCCTTCTGCATCCCAGCAACAAGGCGCTGCTCGCCGGCTACGGCCGCGCGCTCGCCGACAATGGCAATTTCCAGCAGGCGTTTGACGTGCTGGGCCGCGCGCATGCGCCTGAAGATCCCGACTGGCATATCCTGTCGGCTCAGGGCGCCGTGCTTGATCAGCTCGGCCGCAACGAGGAAGCGCAGCAATATTACGCGAGCGCGCTGAAGATCGTGCCGGACGAACCGTCGGTGCTGTCCAATCTCGGCCTGTCCTACATGCTGCAGAACAACCTGCCGCGCGCCGAGGAAACCATGCGCCGCGCCTATCAGCGCGATCCCGGCAATTCCCGCGTGCGGGCCAATCTCGCGCTGGTGCTGGGGCTGGAGGGCAAGCAGGCCGAGGCCGAGACCATCGTGAAGGCCGATCTGCCGCCGGACCAGGCCGCGGCAAAGGTCACGGCGCTGCGTCAGCTGCTGTCGAAGAAGCAGCAGCAGCGGGCGGAGAAATAATCTCCGCCGATTTCGTTCGCTCGAAAACGCTCCGCGCTTTACGACGCCTTGCGATGCGGCGCTGATGCGCGTCCGCTCTTGCCCTTCAGCTTCTTCAGGAGCGGTCCGAGCAGCGAACGCTTCGGCTTCTTCACCTCGCCGCGCCCGGCGAGGCGGTTGGCCATGGTCTGGAACAGTTCGGTGGTGCGGTGGCTCTTGGAGACCTCCGCGATCATCTGGCCGTTATTCGCCGCGGTCGAGAACAGCTTCGAGTCGAACGGGATCACCGCGAGCGGCTGGCCCTCCATCGTCTTGGCGAAGGATTTGACGTCGATCTCGGCCCGCTTGTGCATGCCGACCTGGTTGATGCAATAGAGCGGGGGCCGGTCGTTCGGCCGCGCCGCCTTGAGCACGGTCAGCATGTTCTTGGTGTTGCGCAAGTTTGCGAGGTCAGGCTCGGCCACGATGACGATGTCGTCGGCATTGACCAGCGCGCGCTTGGTCCAGGCGGACCATTGGTGCGGCACGTCGAGCACGATGCATGGCGTGGTCATGCGCAAGGTGTCGAAGATCGCGTCGAACGCTTCGGCGCCGAAATCATAGACCCGGTCGAGGGTCGCAGGTGCGGCAAGGAGGCTGAGGCGCTCGGTGCATTTGGCGAGCAGGCGCTCCATCAGCGCCGTATCGGGCCGGTCCTGCGACAGCACCGCGTTGGCGATGCCCTGCGCCGGATCCTGGTTGTAGTCGAGGCCGGCGGTGCCGAAGGCGAGGTCGAGATCGATCACGACGGAGTCGAGCGCCAGATCGCGGGCGATGGTCCAGGCCAAATTGTGCGCGATGGTCGACGCGCCGACGCCACCCTTGGCGCCGACCACCGCGATGATGCGGCCGGTGATGATGGCCTCGGAAGCCGAGAACAGGCTGCAGATCGAGCGCACCACGTCGATGGTCTGGACCGGGCCGATCACGTAGTCGTTGACACCGCGACGCACCAGCTCGCGATAAGGCGCGGTGTCGTTGGGATTGCCGATCACGACCACGCGCGTGCCGGGATCGCAGACGCCGGCGAGGTCGTCGAGGCCTTCGAGAATGTCGCGTGTGCCGTCGGATTCGATCACGATGACGTTCGGCGTCGGCATCGTGTCATAGACGTCGATGGCCGCGGCGAGACCGCCGCTCCTGACGGTGAGATGCGCCTTGGCGAGACGGCGGTCCTGCCCGGCCGCAGTGATGGAGGCGAGCGTCTGCTCGGTCTCGCAAAAGGCCTGCACCGAGATACGAGGAACCGGCGCAATGTGTTCGTCGGGGTGCTGCGGATCGTCCGCCTCGTCGTGGATCTCAGTCATTTGCCTGTGTCGCTGAGTTTGGCCTTGTCGGCCTCGGGATAGGTGGTCGCGGTCGGGTTGCCCTTGCGGTAGCGGTCGAAGGCGATGTCGCGCCGCGCGGTATAGGCGGGCGTCTCCGCGCGCGGCTGCTCGAGGTCGGCGGGATTGTCGATCATCGCCGCGAGATTGCGCTGGGTGGCGCAGCCGAGATTGAAGTAGGGCTTGTTCTCGTTGTAGCCGGGATCGACGATGGACGGTCCCATGTCCTCGGGCCACAGCCCGCAGGGGCCGGCGACCGCAGTGATCTTGGAATAGCTCAGCCGGATGGTCGGCAACAGGCCGGGATCTTCGGGGCGATAGGCATGCTGGACGATGGCGCGCGACGGCACGCCGCCACTGCCGAGCACGGCGCGGATTTCGTGATAGGTCGCAGCTGCTGCGCGCGAATTCGCGGTGTCGATGGGCACGTCGACGACCACGGAGCCGGTGCCTTCGCGCACCCAGTCGCGGGCAATGCCCATCACGTCCGCGGCTTGCGGGGCCGAAAGACCGCCTCTCGCCTTGCCGACGAAGATCACGATCGAGCGCGTGCCTTCCTGCACCGCGATCGGGTGACGCATGCGGTAATCGGTCGGCACCGTCTGCGTGGTGACGACGTCGCTGGTGGTGTTGCAGGCTCCCAGCATGACGGAAAGCCCGGTCAGCGCGAGCGCGATACGCAATCTGCGAAATCGATCTTCTGTCGTCGTCGTCATCGCCTGGTCCCCTCTTACCGCTGTCCCGGTCCCCAAACCGTTCGTGTCAGTCGATGATGAAGCCGAAATCGCCGCTGATGCCCTCGATCGGATCGACGTGGCGCGCGATGCCATAGAGGCGGTTCATGCGACCGAGCAGCGCCGACTGCGCATCCGAAGATGGTGCGAAACCGTCATCGGGCCGCGACAATTCCTTCTGGGCGACCGCGCGCACCACATAGGGGGTCACGATCACCATCAGCTCGGTCTCGTTGTTGACGAAGTCCTGGCTGCGGAACAGCGCGCCGAGGATCGGGATCTGGTCGACGCCGGGCAGGCCGTTGACGGCCTGCTTGGTCTGCTGCTGGATCAGGCCGGCCATTGCCATCGAACCGCCGGAGGGAATTTCCAGCGTGGTCTCGGCGCGGCGGGTCTGGACCGAGGGAATGGTGATCGAGTTGGTCGAGTTCGCGGACAGCGCCTGCGACACCGTGATCGCGTTCTGGCTCGACAGCTCCGAAACCTCGGTCATCACGCGCAGGCTGATGCGGCCCTCGCTGAGCACCACCGGCGTGAAGTTCAGGGAGATTCCGAACTTCTTGTAGGTGATCTGGGTGGTGCAGACATGCGTGGCCGGATCGCAGGCGTAGCCGCCGGGGATCGGGAATTCGCCACCGGCGATGAAAGTCGCCGATTCACCCGAGATCGCGGTCAGGCTCGGCTCGGCCAGCGTCCGCATCACGCCCGCGCTCTCCATCGCGCGCATCGTGGCGTTGACCGTGGCGACGCCCTTGGCAAGCCCTGTGACGCCGAGGCCGTTGTTGCCGACCAGCGGTCCGCCGCTGGCAGTGAACGGGTTGGAATTGTTGAAGTTCACCACCGCGGTGCCGGCATTCAGGCTGGCGCTGAGGTCGACGCCCAATTGCTTGACGATGTCGCGGCGGACTTCGCCGACGACGACTTTCAGCATGACCTGGTCGCGGCCACGGACGACGATGTTGTTGACGACCTTGTCGCTGCCGCCGACGAGCTTCGCGGCGACGTCGCCGGCCTGCTGGGCCTCGACCGGGCTCGACACCGAACCGGTCAGAATCACGCTGTCGCCGACGCCTTCGATCTGCACGCCCGGCAGCGACTGGCGCAGCGCCGTCCGCATGCCGTTGAGATCGCGCTTCACCGCGATGTCGTAGGAGGCGACCTGCTGGCCCTCGGCGCCGAAGAACACCACGTTGGTCTGGCCGACCTGTGCGCCGATGATGTAGGCGCGCTGCGACGACCGGATCACCGCATTGGCGATCTTGGGATCGGCCACCAGCACGTCCTTGACCTCGCGCGGCAGGTCGATGACCACGGACTTGCCGATACCAAGCGACAGCGAACGCGTCCGTGCGGGCGCGGTGGTCGCGACCGGCGCCACGCCGAGGTCCGGCGCCTGCATCGGCGCCTGGTCTCCGACCGGCGCATCCGCGGCGCGCACGAGATTGGGGGCTGCGACCAGCCCCACCATCACCATCGCCCCTGCCCAGAACGAGCCGGCGCGCTTCCCCCGAATGCGCAGGCCCATCCGATAATCCCCGTCGTTCATCATGTCTCCATCACTTCTGTGACGTTAGTTGTCGCGTCTGCACGCCGTAGCGGATCACGTTCACGCCGCTCTGACGCTGCTTGAGCGCCTGGTCTTCCGCCGCGCCGTCGGCGGCGCTGGCATCGGCGATGCTGCGAAGTGCGAGTGTCAAAGTTCCGCCCTGGCGCGAGGCCGACAGCGTGGCGACCTGCTCGGGCTTCAGCTCGAGCGTGACGGTCTTGCCGATCACGGCGGTCTGGCCGTCCTTTTCCTTCGGCGCCTGGTCGATCGCGAGCACGCGGATATTGGACAGGACGACCTCCGACAGGATCAGGTCATTGCCGCCGGTCGCACCGCTGGTGTCGGGGTTCTTCAGGCGGCGCGTCAGCACGACGTCGACGCGGTCGTTTGGCAGGATGAAGCCGCCGGCAGCGGTCTCTGCCGAGATCTCGGTGGATACGGCCCGCATGCCCGAGGGCAGGATCGCGGCCATGAAGCCGGAGCCGTCGGCCTTCACCAGCTTCTGCTCGCGGATCGGCTCGCCCTGCATCAACGGCACGCGCGCGATCGATCCGGCGATCTCGGCTTGCGCGTTGGGCCTGCTGTCGCGCCGGACGAAGGCGCTGCTGGCGGTCGCTTGCGGCCAGGTCTGCCATTGCAGATCCTCAGTCTTCACGGCCTGGCCGAGCTGGATGTCGGATTTGGCGACGAGCACCTCGGTCGTCGGCAGCTTCTCGGCCACCGGGGCGACCGGCGCGGGCTTGTTGTCGTAGCTGCTCGCCAGATACGCAGCGAGGCCGCCGGCGCTCAGCGCGATGACGAGAACGACAATGCGTGCGGTGTTCATACGCTTCTACTCTCACGCGGGGCACTCGAACCGCACGTGGCGGGTTCCCCCGCGTCGATGAGTAGGGAGTAAAAGTATAAGGGGTGTTGCGAGGCCGAGTGTGATGTCCAGTGACGGTGCGCGTTTTGGGCGGATGGTGAATGCCGCGTTATCCCGGTCGGTCAGTGGCCCCGTAGTTTCACGCAGGTGCACTCCTACCTTCGGAGGAAGCGCGGCGGCGTCATGGTGAATGGGTGGTTAGTGACGGCGAGGCGCGTCGTCACGGTGACGACATTGATCCGTCATGCCGAGGTGCGACCGGCGCGATGCAAAGCAGCGCGCCGTGAGCCTCGAAGCATGACCGGCCGAGATGCAGCCGGGCCGTTGCCCTTCAGGGGCCGCTGAAGGAGCTTCCCGCTCAGGGTGACGCTGATGGATGCGGAGCTACTTCGCCCGCTTCTGCTCGATCACGTCCCAGATTTTGGCCGCAACGTCAGGGCCGCCAAGGCGTGCGATGGCGCGGATGCCGGTCGGCGAGGTCACGTTGATCTCGGTGAGGTTGCCGTTGATGACGTCGATGCCGACGAACAGGAGGCCGCGCTCGCGCAGCGCGGGTCCGACGGTGGCGCAGATCTCGCGTTCGCGCGGCGTCAGCTCGGTCTCCTTGGCCGCGCCGCCGCGCACCATGTTGGAGCGGAGATCGTCGGTCGCCGGCACGCGGTTCACGGCGCCTGCGAACTCGCCATTGACCAGGATGATGCGCTTGTCGCCGAGCTTCACCTCGGGGATGAATTGCTGGATCACCCAGGACTCTTTGAACGTCACCGAGAACATGTCGAACAGCGAGCCGAAATTCATGTCCTGCGGCATCACGCGGAACACCGCGGCGCCGCCATGGCCGTGCAGCGGCTTCATCACCACGGCGCCGTATTTGTCGCGGAACGCGTTGATCTCATCCAAGTCGCGCGAGATCAAAGTCGGCGGCATCAGCTGCGGGAAGTTCATCACGAACAGTTTCTCGGGCGCGTTTCGCACCGCGGCGGGATCGTTGACCACCAGCGTCTTTGGATGGATGCGTTCGAGCAGATGGGTGGAGGTGATATAGGCGAGGTCGAACGGCGGATCCTGGCGCAGCAGCACCACGTCGAAGCCGTTGAGCGCTTCGCGCCTGGGCTCGCCGAGGGTGAAATGATCGCCGGGCTCGTCGCGCACCGTCAGCAGCTGCACCGGCGCGACGATCTCCTCGCCGATCATCGAGAGCTTGTCGGGCGTATAATAGGACAGGCCGTGGCCGCGCTTCTGCGCCTCCAGGAGCAGCGCGAAGGTGGAATCGCCCTTGATGTTGATGCGGGCGATGGGGTCCATCTGGACGGCGACGTTCAGTTTCATGGGCTGCCTTTCAGGTCGAGGCGTCGAATGCCGCCAACACATGGCGTGGAAGTGACCGCGGCGCAATCAGCATGGCGTCGAATCGCAACTCGAATTCCGCATGCTCGGGATGCGCTGCGAGCCAGCCCTGCGCGGCATCGATGATGCGCTGCTGCTGCCGTGGCGTGACCGCATAGGCGGCCTCGTCGAGGCTGGCGCGCGCCTTGACCTCGACGAAGGCGATCAGGTTGCGGCGGCGCGCCACGAGGTCGATCTCGCCATGCGCCGTGCGGTAGCGTTTGGCGAGGATGCGGTAACCCTTGGCGATGAGAAAGGCGGCGGCGCGGCTCTCGGCCGAGATGCCGGTGCGGAACGCGGCGACACGCTCGGGCGAGGCGACCTTTCGCTCCGGTTTGGGTTCCGCGACGCTCTCAGTCTTCGCCATCGCCGCCCCGCAAATCCTCGTGCAGACTCTTGGCGAGTTCGAGCGCGCGGGCATAGATCTCGCGGCGGGGCCGCCCCGAAAGCGCGACGGCATGCGCGACGGCGTCCTTGACGCTGTTGGTGGCGAGCTGCGCGCGCAGGAGATCGTCCAGTGCATCCGATGTCAACATGTCGGCGTCGGCCGCGGGCGGCGCGATCACCAGCACGAATTCGCCGCGCGTCTCCAGCGTGTGGGCTTCGCGCGCAAGCTCGCTCAGCATCGCCCGCGAAACCTCCTCGTGCAATTTCGTCAGCTCGCGGCAAATCGCGGCTTCGCGCGTCCCCATGATTTCGGCGAGCTCGGCAAGCGTGTCCTGCACGCGATTGCCGGATTCGAACATCACAAGGGTGGCATCGAGGCGCGCGAGCTCGGCCAGGCGCGATTTTCGCGCGGCCGATTTGGCGGGCAGGAAGCCTTCGAAGAAAAAACGGTCGGTCGGCAGCGCCGCAACCGACAGGGCCGCCAGCACCGACGACGGGCCGGGCAGCGCAAAGACCGCATGGCCGGCGGCGCAGACCTCGCGCACCAGCTTGTAACCGGGGTCGGAGATCAGCGGCGTGCCGGCGTCTGACACCAGCGCGACCGAGCCGCCCGCCGCGAGTGCCTGCAGGATCTTTGGCCGCGCAGCCTCGGCATTATGCTCGTGATATGGCTTGAGCTGCGCCGAGATGTCGTAACGTTCGGTCAGGCGCCGCGTGATGCGGGTGTCCTCGCAGGCGATGACGTCGACCCCGGCCAGCGTCTGGAGCGCCCGCAAGGTGATGTCGCCGAGATTGCCGATGGGGGTCGCGACCAGATAGAGGCCGGCGGCCGGCTTCGGAGCTGACAGCCGATGGGCGTCGATGGAGAAACCGCGCGACGCGGCGTCCGCAGCTTCAGTCGTATTTATCGGGGCCGGCTTTGCGCGCATAATGAATCGAACTTAGGCATGATCCCGAGGGCTGGGAACCAGTCCCCGGAAAAAGATCATATTGGAGAGGGGGCTGGAATGTGATCCATCTGGCATCACATTCGAGGGGAATGAAGCGTCAGTGCCATATTCGCGGCGGAAACCCCGCCTTGATGCTGCGTGACGGACGGCGAACAGCTGGCCAGGAACGACGGGCAGCCGCGTTAAGCGGTCATTATCCTTTTGTTCTGGTTAACTATTTGCAGACAACATGCCTGAATCCGCGGCTTGTGTTGCGGACAAAAGTGAAGTGACGGGCCGCCCGCGGCCGGTCAGAAGAGAAGCTGCCATGGTGGGCCCGCGTGATCCGAAGTCTTCCGTTCAGGGACCCCCGATGTCGGGGGCGACCCGGCGGAGTGCGCTTGGCCTGCTGCTCGGCACGCCCTTGCTCTCGGCCTGCGCCGGCGTGCAGCAGAGCCTCAGTCAGTTTTCCAGCCCGTTCTCCAGCTCCTCGCCGCCTCCGGCCCAGCCGGCCGGTCCGCCACAGCAGGCGACGACCGCCGGCACCGGCGGCGTGAAGGTCGGGGTGATCCTGCCGCTCTCGGCCGCGGGCAATGCCGGGCTTGCGGCGCAATCCATGCGCAACGCCGCCGAGATGGCGCTGGCCGAGTTCCAGAACCCGAACATCCAGCTCCTGATCAAGGACGACAATGGCAGCCCGCAGGGCGCGCAAGCCGGTGCGCAGCAGGCGGTCGACGAAGGTGCCGAGATCATCCTGGGGCCGCTGTTCGCGCAGTCGGTGCCGGCGGTGGCGCAGGTCGCGCGCACACGCGGCATCTCGGTGATGGCGTTCTCGACCGATTCCAGCATCGCCGGCCGCGGCGTCTATCTCCTGAGCTTCCTGCCGGAGTCCGACGTCAACCGCATCATCGAATATTCCGCCGGCATCGGAAAACGCTCCGTTGCCGTGCTCGTGCCCGACAATGCCTATGGCAACGTCGTCGAAGCCGCGGTGAAGGCCGCGGTGCCCAGGCGCGGTGGACGTGTCGTCGCGTTCGAAAGATACGGCGTCGATCGAGCCACGCCGGCGCGCAACGTGGCACAGCAGCTCGGCAGCGCGGACGCATTGTTCATTGCCGACGACGGCGATGCCGTCGTTTCGGTCGCAGACGCGATGACCGCAGCGGGCGCGAATTTGCGCAACATCCAGCTGCTCGGGACAGGCCTGTGGGACAGCCCGCGCGTCTATGCGAGCCCGGCGCTGCAGGGCGGCCTCTACGCTGCGCCGGATCCGGCCGGCTTCCGCGCGTTCTCCGGCCGCTACCGCACCAAATATGGCGCCGAGCCGATCCGCACCGCGACGCTCGCCTATGATGCGGTCGCGCTCGTCGCAGCGCTTGCGCGCACGCAGGGTACGACGCGCTTCTCGGCCGACGTGCTCACGAATCCCTCCGGTTTCGCCGGCATCGATGGCCTGTTCCGCTTCCGTGCGGACGGCACCAATGAGCGCGGCCTTGCGGTGATGAAGGTGACCACGGGCGGCGGTGTGGCGGTCGCGGGCTCGCCGAAGAGTTTTGGGGCGTAGTCCTACGCCGCGAGATCCGCGACCACCGCGTCCAGCACCGGAAAACCGCTGCTCGTCACCCGCAACCGTCCCGCCGCGTCGACCGTGATCGCGCCTTCCTCACGCAGCAGCGCGATACGTTTGGGGTCGAGCGGACGGCCAGACAAAGCCTTGTAGCGCTCGGGGTCGATGCCTTCGGCCAGGCGCAATCCCATCAGCAAGAATTCGTCGGCCCGCTCCTCGCTGTTGAGGAGATCGTCGGTGACGATTCCGTCGCCGTTGGTCTCCACCCGCATCAGCCATGCTTCGGGGCGCTTCTCGGTGGCGGTGGCGTGCCTGATGCCGTCGATGTCGAGGCGGCCATGGGCGCCGGGGCCGATGCCGGCATATTCCTCACCGCGCCAGTACACCAGATTGTGCCGGCACTCGGCGCCGCGTCGCGCGTGATTCGAGATCTCGTAGGCGGGCAGGCCGAGCTTGTCGCAGGTGTCCTGCGTCACATCGTAGAGCGCGCGCGCGACCACTTCGTCCGGCGTCTTCAATTTGCCCGCCTGGTGCAGGCCGAAGAACGGCGTGCCTTCCTCGATCGTCAATTGGTAGAGCGACAGATGCTCGGCCGCCTCATCGATCGCAAGGCGCAGCTCGTCCGCCCACATCGCCGGGGTCTGGTCGGGACGGGCGTAGATCAGGTCGAACGAATAACGATCGAACGAGCGGCGCGCGATGGCGACGGCGTCGAGTGCCTCGCGGGCGCTGTGCATGCGGCCAAGCGCTTTCAACGAGGCATCGTCGAGCGCCTGCACGCCGAGCGAGACGCGATTGACACCGGCAGCGCGATAGCCGGCGAAGCGCGTGGCCTCGACGCTGGTCGGGTTTGCCTCCAGCGTCACTTCGACGTCGTTGGCAACGCGCCAGTGCTTGCCGATCGCATCGAGCACCGCGCCGACGGTGGCGGGCTGCATGAGCGATGGTGTGCCCCCGCCGAGGAAGATCGAGCTGACCTCGCGACCGGGCGAGCGCTGCGCAGTCGTTTCGATCTCGCGCGCGAAGGCGGCCGCAAAACGCGCCTCGTCGATGGCGGCGTGGCGGACGTGGCTGTTGAAGTCGCAATAGGGACACTTCGACAGGCAGAACGGCCAGTGCACGTAGACGCCGAACGCCTCTTTATCAGCGCGGCTCAAGGCAGATCTCCGCCAGTTTCACGAAGGCGCGGGCGCGATGCGACAGGCCGAGGCCGAGCGGCGGCAGGCCATGCTTCTCGATGCTGGTCATCTCACCGAAGGTACGGTCGTGTCCGTCGGGCAGGAACATCGGATCGTAGCCGAAGCCGGCGGTGCCGCGGGGTGGCCACACCAGCGTGCCGTCGACGCGCGCCTCGACCTGTTCGAGATGATCGTCGGGCCAGGCGACGCACAGCGCCGAGACGAAATGCGCCTTGCGCTTATCCGGCGTGGTGGCGCCGCGCTCCTGCAACAGGCGCTCGATTTGCGCCATGGCGGCGGCAAAGTCCTTGGACGGACCGGCCCAGCGTGCGCTGTAGATGCCGGGCGCGCCGTCGAGCGCGTCGACGACGATTCCGGAATCATCGGCGAAAGCCGGTAGCTTGGTCGCCTGCGCGGCCGCGATCGCCTTGATCGCGGCGTTGCTGCGGAAATCGTTGCCGGTCTCGTCAGGCTCGCCAAGGCCGAGCTCACCGGCCGACACCACCTCGATGCCGTGAGGCGCGAGCAGCTCTTTCATCTCGGCGAGCTTGCCGGGATTGTGGGTCGCGATGACGAGCTTTCCGGTGATTCGGCGGTGCATGGGCCTATTGACTACGCGACAGCCAGTTTCTGCAAGTCCACCAGACGCGCGATGCCTTTTTGCGCCAATGCGATCAACGCCAGGAACTCGTCCTGCGTGAACGGCTCGCGTTCCGCAGTGCCCTGCACCTCGATGATGCGGCCGTCACCGGTCATGACGAAATTGGCGTCGGTTTCGGCTGCCGAGTCCTCGGCATAGTCGAGATCGAGCACCGGCGTGCCCTTGTAGATGCCGCATGAGATCGCGGCGACGTTGTCGCGCATCACGTTGGCCTTGATCATGTTGCGCGACTTCATCCAGTTGATGCAGTCGGCGAGCGCGACCCAGGCCCCGGTGATCGAGGCGGTGCGGGTGCCGCCGTCGGCCTGGAGCACGTCGCAATCGACGGTGATCTGACGCTCGCCGAGCGCTTCGAGATCGACGATGGTGCGCAAGGAGCGGCCGATCAGGCGCTGGATCTCGACGGTGCGGCCGCTTTGCTTGCCGGCCGAGGCCTCGCGGCGGGTGCGTTCCGAGGTCGCGCGCGGCAGCATGCCGTATTCGGCGGTGACCCAGCCGCGACCCTGGCCCTTCAGCCACGGCGGCAGGCGGTCTTCCAGCGTGGCGGTCACAAGCACGTGGGTGTCGCCGAATTTCACGAGGCAGGAGCCCTCCGCATATTTGACCACGCCACGCTCGAGCGTCACGGGGCGCAATTCGTCGGGCGCACGGCGGCTTGGCCGCATGGGAAATCCTCCAAAACTCGCAAGGTCAGGCTATTCGCGGTGCTTGTAGGGGGGGTGAGGGTGGGCAGCAAGGCTTTTTCGCCCCTGATATCTGCCCCGCAAACGCCACGCTTGTCAGACGCGCCCGGGATGGACAAATTACGAGGAACTGACAGGAGTTAACGTCTGTGGCCCATCACGATCCGATCCATCTGATCGCGCCGAGCGCAGGCCTCGCCCAGCTCAACGAGCGTTCCCGCGACATCTTTCGTCAAATTGTCGAAAGTTACCTCGCGACCGGCGAGCCGGTGGGCTCGCGCAATATCTCGCGCCTGATCGCGATGCCGCTGTCGCCGGCTTCGGTGCGCAACGTCATGGCCGATCTGGAACAGCTCGGTCTGATCTACGCTCCGCATACCTCCGCCGGCCGGCTGCCGACGGAACTCGGCCTGCGCTTCTTCGTCGACGCCCTGATGCAGGTCGGCGATCTCAACGAGTCCGAGCGGCAATCGATCCAGGGCCAGCTCGCCACGGTCGGCCACGCCCAATCGGTGGAGGCGGCGCTGGATCAGGCGTTGACCCGGCTCTCCGGCCTGACGCGCGCCGCGGCGGTGGTGTTGACGCCGAAGTCCAATGCGCGGCTGAAGCACATCGAATTCGTCCGGCTGGAACCCGAGAAGGCGCTGGTCATCCTGGTCGGAGAGGACGGCCAGGTGGAAAACCGCGTACTGGCGCTGCCGCCGGGGGTTCCCTCCTCGGCCATCACGGAAGCCGGCAATTTCCTCAATGCGCGGATTCGCGGGCGGACGCTCGCCGAGGCGCGGCTGGAGCTGGAAACCGCGCTCGCCGAGGCCCGCGCCGAGCTCGATCAATTGACGCAAAAGGTGATCTCGGCCGGGATCGCGAGCTGGTCGGGCGGCGAGAACGAGGACCGCCAGCTCATCGTGCGCGGGCACGCCAACCTGCTGGAGGATCTGCACGCACTCGAGGATCTCGAGCGTGTCAGGCTGTTGTTCGAGGATCTCGAGACCAAGCGCGGGGTGATCGACCTGTTGGGGCGCGCCGAAACCGCCGAAGGCGTCAGAATCTTCATCGGCAGCGAGAACAAGCTGTTTTCGCTGTCGGGCTCCTCCACGATCATCTCGCCCTATCGGGATGCCGCCGGCCACATCGTCGGCGTTCTGGGTGTCATCGGGCCCACGCGGCTGAACTATGCCCGTGTGATCCCGACCGTGGACTACGCCGCCCGCATCGTCAGCCGCCTGCTGGGCGGGCTGACCGGCATTGAGCCGATCACGGGCGCTTGATTTTCGGCGTCCGAAGCACGATATCCGGGCCAGCAAACCTCCCTTGAGACGAGTTCGAGAAGCAGCCGATGACCGATCCAAACCGGCAACCCGAAGACACGGCCGCGCCGACCGGCGAACCCGTGGTGTCGAAGCCCTACATCATGCCCGACGATCCCGAGCCCGGCTCGGTCGAAACGTTGCAGAAGGAAGCCGCCGAGGCGCGCGACCGCATGCTGCGGACGCTGGCTGAGATGGAAAATCTGCGCAAGCGTACCGCCAAGGAGGTCGCCGACTCCAAGCTCTACGGCGTGACCGGCTTTGCCCGCGACGTGCTCGACATCGCCGACAATCTCCAGCGCGCGCTCGACGCCGTTCCGGCCGAAGCGCGTGCCGCGGCCGATCCCGGCCTCATCGCGCTGATCGAGGGCGTCGAGCTCACCGAGCGCTCGCTGCTCAACGCGCTGGAAAAGCATGGCGTGAAGAAGTTCGATCCGCAGGGCCAGAAGTTCGATCCGAACTTCCAGCAGGCGATGTACGAGGTGCCCGATGCGTCGGTGCCCGCGGGCACCGTCGTGCAGGTCATGCAGGCCGGCTACACCATCGGCGAGCGCGTGCTGCGCCCGGCGCTGGTCGGCGTCGCCAAGGGCGGCGCAAAGCGCGCGCCCGCGGCGAACAGCAACGAAGCGAACTGAGTTTTCTTGAGAGTCATTCCGGGGCGGCTCGCAGAGCCGATCCCGGAATCTCGAGGTTCTCAGGTGCGCAACTGCGCACCATGGTTCGATGCTTCGCATCGCCCCGGAACGACCGATAGTATCCTACGCGCTCACCGCGATATCCGCGGACTGAATCCGCTTCACGCCGGCCTTGGCCATGTCGGCCCAGGCCTTCGCGAGCGAGCCCTGATTGTCGATGCCGCGGCAGGCGTCTTCCACGACATAGACTTCAAAACCGGCCTTGCGCGCATCGAGCGCGGTCCAGGCGACGCAGAAGTCCGTGGCGAGGCCCGCGACGAAGACGCGCTTGATCTTGCGGGACTTCAGATAGGCGGCGAGGCCTGTCGTTGTCTTGCCGTCGGCTTCGAGGAAGGCCGAATAGCTGTCGACATCCTTGTGGAAGCCCTTGCGGATGATGAGCTCGGCCTGCGGGATCGAGAGGTCTTTCGACAGCGCGGCGCCATCGGTGCCCTGCACGCAATGGTCGGGCCACAGCACCTGCTTGCCATAGGGCAGGTCGATGGTCTCGAACGGCTTCTTGCCGGCATGCACTGACGCGAACGAGACGTGGCCGGGCGTGTGCCAGTCCTGCGTCATCACCACATTCGAAAATGCTTTGGCCATCTTGTTGATCACAGGCACGACCTGCTCGCCTTCCTTCACGGCGAGGCTGCCGCCCGGCAGGAAGCAGTTCTGCACGTCGATCACGAGCAGCGCGGATGCATCGTCCGGCTTGATCGAGCCTGCTGCGAAAAGTGCCGATGGCGCGAGGCTCGCGAGTGTGGTCGTCCCCAGCGCGGCCAATATCTGTCGTCGATTTAGCATCGTCCGCCTCCCTCAAGGTTGATCCAGTGGAGGGAAGCCTAGTTCCGTTCGTGTACAAACGAAAGCCCGAAAATGCAGCCGGCCCTGGTGAGGGGATGGGCGCTACCCCTTCGGCTGGATGCCGTCGCGCACGGCGCGGAAGCGGGTGAAGGCGTCGGACCACTGGTCGCGCGGAGCGCTGGCGATGATGCGCAGCGAGGTGCCGCCGCCGAACCGGATCCATTGCACGACCGTCACCGGGGTCTTGTCCTTGCCGCTGACGCCGTCGATCCGGGTCTCAAAGCCGGGCTGGCTGTTGATGCGGATCGGCTCGGACATGGTGACGCGGGACTCGCGCAGGCCGGGGATCTGGAGCGCGGCCTCCTGGGCGAAGCGGGCGCGGTCGTCGGCGGCTTGCGGGGTGGCGCCGATCAGGCCGAGGATCATGAACGGCTTCGCTTCATAGCCCGCGCTCTCGCTACCGTCGGCCAGGATGATGCTCGAGCCCGGCACCAGCGTGCGGATGTCCTTGAAGCCGGCGAGATCGGTGATCTTGAACGGCATCAGTCCGAGCTGCTCGTCAGCCGACACCTCCTTGCGCAGGGTGGCGGTCGCAAACATCTGCCGCACCGCCTCGTCGGTATAGATCTTCGTGGCGTTCTCCGGGACCTGCACCGCGACATAGCCGGAGAAGCCAGTGCCCGGCACGATCATCGAATAGCGCTTCACCAGCGTGTCCCCGGCCTTGCCGCTCTCGGTGGTAAAATAGGCAAGCCCCGCTGATGTCTCGATCTTCTCCGGCTTGACGCCGTTGGCGCCGGCCGGATTGGCGTTGAAGGCCGTTGCGACCTCGTTATAGGCCGCCGGCGGCAGTTCGGTGACCAGCACTTTGACGCTGCCGTCCTCGTTCTCGAAGCCCGGGAAGGTCTTGGCCTTGCTCAGCCCGACCAGCGGCACCATGCCGAGACGCAGACCCGGCGGATACACGGCGTCGGCAGCAAGCGCCGGAAGCGCGGAGACAACGAGAAGGGCGAGCGCGGCGAGGGGGCGGATCAGCTTCATGGGCACTCTGATTGGTTCATATTGAGGCCGTACGATGGTCGGCCATTGGCCGCTTTGTCGCGCGAAGCAGCCCCGTGACGAGGCTGCCCGGCCGGTCCGCCTTTTAGCGGGTTTGGTGCGCCGGCAACAGGGCCGGGCCGATCACGGCAGCGGGGACGGCCCGGGGGCTGAACCTGTTAACAAATCCTCACCTGCAAGGGCGGTGAAGCCCGGATATGATCTTCCAAAACCCGATGTTTTCACGGTCCAAACTTGCGTTCGGTCCTTGCGGGCTCCTGCCCCCCTCCTATATGAGCCTCAACCATCGCAATATCGCGAATGTTTGATCTTAGGGGGTTTCGGTTCGGGTGCCTTCTGGGCCCAGCCAACCTGCCGCAAAAAGAAGGATATCAGGACCATGGGAAAGGTCATTGGGATCGACCTCGGCACCACGAATTCGTGCGTCGCCGTGATGGACGGCAAGAACGCCAAAGTTATCGAGAATTCCGAAGGCATGCGCACGACGCCTTCGATCGTCGCCGTGACTGATGACGGTGAGCGCCTCGTCGGCCAGCCCGCCAAGCGCCAGGCCGTGACCAATCCAGAGCGTACGTTCTTCGCAGTGAAGCGCCTCATCGGCCGCCGCTACGACGACCCGATGGTCGAGAAGGACAAGAAGCTCGTTCCGTACAAGATCGTGAAGGCTTCGAACGGCGACGCCTGGGTCGAGGCCGACGGCCAGACCTACTCGCCCTCGCAGGTCTCTGCGTTCATCTTGCAGAAGATGAAGGAGACCGCGGAAGCCCATCTCGGCCAGAAGGTCGACCAGGCGGTCATCACCGTTCCCGCTTACTTCAACGACGCCCAGCGCCAGGCGACCAAGGACGCCGGCAAGATCGCGGGCCTTGAGGTGCTGCGCATCATCAACGAGCCGACCGCGGCCGCGCTGGCCTATGGCCTCGACAAGACCAAGGCCGGTACGATCGCCGTGTACGATCTCGGCGGCGGCACGTTCGATATCTCCATTCTCGAAATCGGCGACGGTGTGTTCGAGGTGAAGTCGACCAACGGCGACACCTTCCTCGGCGGCGAAGATTTCGACATGCGGCTGGTCGGCTATCTCGCCGACGAGTTCCAGAAGGAGCAGGGCATCAACCTGCGCAACGACAAGCTCGCGTTGCAGCGCCTGAAGGAAGCCGCTGAAAAGGCCAAGATCGAGCTGTCGTCGACGACGCAGACCGAGATCAACCTGCCCTTCATCACCGCGGACCAGACCGGTCCGAAGCATCTGACGATGAAGCTCACCCGCGCCAAGTTCGAGGCGCTGGTCGACGACCTCGTCCAGAAGACCGTCGAGCCCTGCCGCAAGGCGCTCAAGGACGCCGGCGTCACCGCCGGTGAGATCGGCGAAGTCGTTCTGGTCGGCGGCATGTCGCGCATGCCGAAGGTCCAGGAAGTCGTGAAGCAGCTGTTCGGCAAGGAGCCGCACAAGGGCGTCAACCCGGACGAAGTCGTGGCGATCGGTGCCGCGATCCAGGCCGGCGTGCTCCAGGGCGACGTCAAGGACGTGCTGCTGCTCGACGTGACCCCGCTGTCGCTGGGCATCGAGACGCTGGGCGGCGTGTTCACCCGCATCATCGACCGCAACACGACGATCCCGACCAAGAAGAGCCAGGTGTTCTCGACCGCCGAGGACAACCAGAACGCGGTCACCATCCGCGTCTTCCAGGGCGAGCGTGAAATGGCGGCCGACAACAAGATGCTCGGCCAGTTCGACCTGATGGGCATCCCGCCGGCGCCGCGCGGCATGCCGCAGATCGAGGTGACCTTCGACATCGACGCCAACGGTATCGTCAACGTCTCGGCCAAGGACAAAGCCACGGGCAAGGAGCAGCAGATCCGCATCCAGGCCTCCGGCGGCCTTTCGGAAGCCGACATCGACAAGATGGTCAAGGACGCCGAGGCCAACGCCGCGGCCGACAAGCAGCGCCGCGAGGCGGTCGACGCCAAGAACCATGCCGATGCGCTGGTGCACTCCACCGAGAAGGCACTGGCCGAGCACGGTTCGAAGGTCGCCGAAACCGAGCGCCGCGCCATCGAGGACGCCGTTAGCGATCTGAAGGAAGCGCTGAAGGGCAGCGATGCCGAGGCGATCAAGGCCAAGACCAACACGCTGGCGCAGGCCTCGATGAAGCTCGGCGAAGCCATGTACAAGCAGCAGGCCGAGGCCGATGCGGCCAAGGACGCTGCGAAGGACGACGTTGTGGACGCGGAATTCACCGAAGTCGACGACGACAAGAACAACAAGAAGTCCGCCTGAAGCCCCGAGAGGGTATGATGCGGACGGCTTGGACCCCACACGCTTCGTCGGCCTCCCCCCTGAGGGGGGAGGCTTTCGTGTCGGGACAGACGGGCGATGCGCCCGCTACGATCAATCAATTCCCGGCATTTATGCTCAACGCTCCCATGCACTCCGCTGCCACGACGCGGAAGGCCGCCCATATCGTCGCGTGGCGACGTTGTTTCGCTCCGACTTGAATCGCGATCGGATAGACCTGAGTCAGACATGTCCACGTCCACCAAGCGCTGCTACTACGAAACCCTCGAAGTCGAACGCACGGCCGACGAGAGCAAGCTGAAATCGTCGTTCCGCAAGCTGGCGATGAAGTTTCATCCGGACCGCAATCCCGGGGACGAGACCAGCGAGGTCAAGTTCAAGGAGATCAACGAGGCCTACGAGGTCCTCAAGGACAAGGACAAGCGCGCGGCCTATGACCGCTTCGGCCATGCCGCGTTCGAGCAGGGCGGTCCCGGCGGCGGTGGCGCCGGCTTCGGTGCGGGCTTCGCCTCCTCCTTCTCCGATATTTTCGAAGATCTGTTTGGCATGGCCGGCCAGCGTGGCCGCGGCGGTCGCGAGCGTGGCGCCGACCTGCGCTACAACATGGAAATCACCCTCGAGGAAGCCTTCAGCGGCAAGACCGCGCAGATCGAGATTCCGGTCTCGGTCACCTGCGAGGCCTGCTCGGGCATCGGCGCCAAGGCCGGCACCAAGCCCAAGTCCTGCTCGACCTGCGGCGGCGCCGGCCGCGTGCGGCAGTCGCAAGGATTCTTCACCCTCGAACGCACCTGCCCCGGCTGCCAAGGCCGCGGCCAGATGATCGAGGACGCCTGCCCGACCTGCTCGGGCCAGGGCCGCGTCACCCGCGAGCGCACGCTGTCGGTCAATATCCCGCAAGGCGTCGAGGACGGCACCAGGATCAGGCTCGCCGGGGAAGGCGAAGCCGGCGTCCGCGGCGGCCCGCCCGGCGATCTCTACATCTTCCTGTCGCTGGCCCAGCACCAGTTCTTCCAGCGCGACGGCGCCGATCTGCATTGCCGGGTTCCGATCTCGATGGTGACAGCGGCGCTCGGCGGCGAATTCGAGGTGCCGACCATCGATCAGGCCAAGGCCAAAGTGAAGGTGCCTGCCGGAACCCAATCCGCTCGCCGATTCCGCATCGCATCAAAAGGGATGCCGGTGCTGCGCTCGCGCCAGATGGGCGACATGTACGTTCAGGTCGTGGTCGAGACCCCCCAGAACCTCACCAAGAAGCAGCAGGAATTGCTGGCCGAGTTCGAAAAGCTCTCCTCCGGCAACACCCAGCCGGAATCCGAGGGCTTCTTCACCAAGGTCAAGGATTTCTTCGGTAATCGAGCGAACTGAGCCGGCTTGACCGTATCGGCTTCGGCCTATACGTCTTTATGACCTTTTTCTGACACGCCGCTGTCACGCGGTCCCGTCCGGTCCTGACATGCCATTGCCATCGTCCGCGCGTGCGTTGAAGAAGCCCCGTCTAGATGACGAGGTGCGCTTTCTCAGATCGTGGATCGAAAAGCCCCTCCACATGGGCGCGGTGATGCCGTCGGGCAAGCTGCTGGCCCGGACCATGGCTCATTATGTCGATGTCGATTCCGACGCTCCGGTGGTCGAGCTTGGGCCCGGCACCGGCGCCATCACCTCGGCCCTGATCGAGCGCGGCGTCGACCAGAAGCGTCTGGTGCTCGTCGAATACAATCCCGGCTTCTGCGCGCTGCTGCGCGACCGCTATCCGCAGGCGACTGTGGTGCAGGGCGACGCCTATCGCCTGCGCGACACGCTCTGGAACGTCCTGAGCGCGCCGGCCTCCGCCGTTGTCTCCGGCCTGCCGCTGGTCACGAAGCCGATGCTGACCCGGCTGCGGCTCATTCGCGATTCCTTCCTGGCGCTGGCGCCCGGCGCGCCGTTCGTCCAGTTCACCTATGCGGTGGTGCCGCCGATCCCGAAATCGCTGCCCGGCGTGTCCACAGAGGCCTCGGAACGGATCTGGATGAACCTTCCGCCGGCCCGCGTCTGGGTGTATCGCAAGGACTAATTCCGCCGGCTTTCTTCTCTGCGCGGCGGGCTTGTTTCGCCGAACGTATGGAAGCGGATGTCCGCACCGAAAATCCTGGTCATTCCCGGCTCGCTGCGCACCGGCTCGCACAATGCGAAGCTGGCGGCGGTCGCTGCCTATGAGTTCGCCCAGGCCGGTGTCGACATCACCCGCATCTCGCTGGCCGATTTTCCGCTGCCGATCTATGACGGCGATCTCCAGGCCAAGTCAGGCATCCCGAAGCACGCCATCAATCTCAAGCGCATGATCGGCGCGCATCATGGCGTGCTGATCGTCTCGCCCGAATACAACGCCTCGGTGCCGCCGCTGCTGAAGAACGCGATCGACTGGGTGAGCCGCGTGCACGATCTGCACGAGGCACGCGGCGATGTCTTCCGCAACCGCGCCTTCGCACTCGCCGGTGCGTCGCAGAGCCGGTTGGGTGCCGCCCGTGCGCTTCAGGCATTGCGGCTGATCCTGACGTCCTGCCAGGCCAATGTGATCGCCAGCCAATTCACGCTCGCCTTTGCCGACCAGGCCTACGACGATATGGACAGGCTCAAGAGCCAGACCGACAGCGACGGGCTGAAGGAGATGGTGCGGCAGTTGATCGACATTTCCCAACGCATGATGTGAGGTGACATGACGCCAGCCGAAATCGCTCCGAAGGACCGTCTGATCGTCGCGCTCGATCTGCCCAGCGTCGATGCCGCGGAGGCGATGATCGCTGGGCTCGGCGACAGCGTCACCTTCTACAAGATCGGCTATCGGCTCGCTTATGCCGGCGGCTTGCCGCTGGTCGCCAGGCTTGCCGACGAGGGCAAGAAGGTCTTCCTCGATCTCAAGCTGCACGACATCGGCAACACCGTGGCGCAAGGCGTCGAGAGCATCACCAGGCTGGGCGCAACCTTCCTCACCGTGCATGCTTATCCGCAGACCATGAAGGGCGCCGTCGAGGGCCGCGGCTCCTCGAAGCTGAAGCTTCTCGCCGTCACGGTGCTGACCTCGTACAATCAGGACGATCTGCACGCGGCCGGTTTCCCGCTCGGCGTCTCCGAGCTCGTCGAAGCGCGCGCGGGGCAGGCACAGGCGCTCGGCATCGATGGGCTGGTATCGTCGCCCGAGGAGGCGGGAGCCTTGCGCAGGATCGTCGGCCACAAGATGCATCTCGTCACGCCAGGCATTCGTCCGGCTGGATCGGCGGCCGGAGACCAGAAGCGCATCATGACGCCGGGCCGTGCAATTGCCGCGGGCGCGGATTATCTCGTCGTCGGCCGGCCGGTGGTGGAAGCCGCCGATCCGAAGGCGGTCGCTGAAGCCATCCAAAGTGAAATCGCGCAAGCGCTCGGCTGAATAACAACCAAGGAGAAGAACAATGGCAAAAGGCTACTGGATCGGGCGCGTCGATGTGAACAATGACGAGGGCTACAAGCCCTATGCCGTCGCCAATGGTCCCATCTTCAAGAAATGGGGCGGTCGCTTCGTCGTCCGCGCCGGCAAGTTCACCACAGTCGAGGGCGCCAGCCGCACCCGCAACGTCGTGATCGAATTCCCGGACTACCAGACCGCGATCGCCTGCTACAACTCGCCGGAATACCAGGCTAATATCAAGGTGCGCCAGCCACACTCGATCGCCGACCTCATCATCATCGAGGGCTATGAGGGCCCGCAGCCGCAGGACGGCTGAAACACACTGTCATTCCGGGGCGCCGAAGGCGAACCCGGAATCTCGAGATTCCGGGTTCGGGTCTGCGAGCCCCCGGAATGACGGTGAACGTGGCGACACGCCCCCGATCCCCTCGGTTGCCGGAACTGCATCCCGCCGCTACAACGGCGCTGAGAGGATCACACCATGTCAGACATGCGCTTGATTGTTGCTGGAGCCGGGGGCCGGATGGGCCGCGCCCTGGTGCGGGCGATTGCCGACAGCAAAGGCGCGGTGCTGGCTGGCGCGCTGGAGGCGCCGGGCTCGGAGCTCTTGGGCAAGGATGCCGGCGTGCTTGCGGGTCTGCCTGAAAACGGCATCAGATTGTCAGCCGACCTCTGGGCGATGTCCAAGAACGCCGACGGCATCCTGGATTTCACCGTGCCGGCCGCAACCATCGCCAATGTCGCGATCGCGGCCGAGCGCGGGCTGGTCCACGTCGTCGGCACCACCGGGCTTTCGGCCTCGGACAATGCCGTGATCAAGAGCGTCACCAACCGCGCGGTCGTGGTGCAGTCGGGCAATATGAGCCTGGGGGTCAATCTCCTCGCCGCCGTGGTCAAGCGCGTCGCCAAGGCGCTCGACGAGAGCTTCGACATCGAGATCGTCGAATCCCATCACCGCATGAAGGTCGATGCGCCCTCCGGCACCGCGCTGATGTTGGGCCAGGCGGCAGCCGCCGGTCGCGGCATCCCGCTCGACGAAGCGCATTCCGAACGCGGCCGCGACGGCATCACCGGCGCGCGCAAGCCCGGGGCCATCGGTTTTGCCTCGTTGCGCGGCGGCACCGTCGCCGGCGAGCACAGTGTCACCTTCCTCGGCCCGTTCGAGCGGCTGACTCTGTCCCATCTCGCCGAAGACCGCATTCTGTTCGCGCACGGCGCGCTGAAGGCGGCGCTGTGGGCGCATGGCAAGAAGCCGGGGCACTACTCCATGGCCGACGTGCTCGGCCTCGCGGACATCTAACGATAACCTGAACGGAAAGCAGTCAATGAGCGAACGTCTTCTCGTGCTGGTGCGGCACGGCCAGAGCGAATGGAATCTGAAGAACCTGTTCACCGGCTGGAAGGATCCTGATCTCACCGAGCTCGGCGTCAAGGAAGCAACCGAAGCCGGCCGCAAGCTGAAGGCCGAGGGCCTCGTGTTCGACGTCGCCTACACCTCGGTGCTGACGCGCGCGCAGCACACGCTCGATCTCATTCTCGGCGAGCTCGGCCAGACCGGGCTGCCGACCTCGAAGAACCTCGCGCTGAACGAGCGCGACTACGGCGATCTCTCCGGCCTCAACAAGGACGACGCCCGCAAGAAATGGGGCGAGGAGCAAGTGCTGATCTGGCGCCGCTCGTATGACGTGCCGCCGCCCGGCGGTGAAAGCCTGAAGGACACGCTGGCCCGCGCGCTGCCTTATTACGTGCAGGAAATCCTGCCCGGCGTGCTCAACGGCAAGCGCACCCTGGTCGCCGCCCACGGCAATTCGCTGCGTGCGCTGATCATGGTGTTGGAGAAGCTGTCGCCCGAAGGCATCCTGAAGCGCGAGCTCGCGACGGGCGTGCCAATCATCTACCGGCTCAACGCGGATTCGACCGTGGCCTCGAAGCTGGATCTGGCGAGCTAGAGCGTTTCACATTTTGACGGAAGCATAACCTGCGTTGGCGAAGTAGTTGGCGCATTCGCGAGGCTGGATGCCCTGGATGAGGTGACCGATGTGGCGCCAAGTGTCCTCGATGGTGCGCTTCTGAGCTTGCCGCATCCAGTGTTTGATCTTGGAGAATGCCTGTTCGATCGGGTTGAGGTCGGGCGAGTATGGCGGCAGGTACCAGAGCCTGGCGCCAGCAGCTTGGATCATTTGCCTGACAGCTTTCGACTTGTGGCTTCCGAGATTGTCGAGAATGACGATGTCGCCTTCGCGCAG
>NZ_FOQM01000012.1 GCF_900113735.1 Bradyrhizobium sp. Gha | reverse complement strand
TGCGATGCTGGCCTCCAATCCAGCCAGCATCTTGAATCACAATCCGCCAAAAACCGGAATCCCTCCGATTCAATTAAGCAAGGAAATGCTCTAGTCCGCTGCTTTTTCCCTCAGCCGCTGCGCATAGACGTTGGTGATCCAGCGCGGCCAGCAGGCTCACGCCGCACCACGACTGTGCCGAGAATGGGCTTAACATTGAGGCCGGAATATTCGGCCGCCTGCGAAAACAGTGCTTCTCGGGCACCTCAGCGGCTATCCGGTTGCCGGCGGATATCGTCCAAAATACCGCGCATCGCGCCAATCTCTTTGCCGAAGCCTGCCCAATCGCCCGATTTCAACCGCTCCATGGCCTGATCGTAGTGAGCGAGCGCCTCCTGCGCGCGTGCCGCCGCGGCCCCTTCGCTGCGTGTTTCCGCGGAAGCATCTGGCGCCGCCGACGCGGGTACGTTGTCCACGAAGAGGGCCGACAGGGCCTCGGCAAGCGTCTCCCTCATGACGACATGCTCGCCATAGGCTGCAATCACCCGCTTGAGCTCCGGCAAATGTCCTTGCTCGGCCCGCAAGTACAGTGGCGACACATAGAGGATCGAATTCTCGATGGGGATCACGAGCAGATTCCCCCGGATCACCCGCGACCCCATCTGGTTCCACAGCGATATCTGCTGCGAGATGTCCGTGTTCTGATGAATTCTCGCCTCGATCTGGAACGGCCCATAGACCAGCTTCTCCTTGGGAAATTCGTACACGATCAGCTTGCCATACGCGGGCGCATCGCAGCGCGCGGCAAGCCATGCGATCATGTTGTCGCGCCGGCTCGGGGCCATCGGGATCATGATGAAGAACTCGGCTTGCGGTTCTCCGGGCAGCCGCATGATGATGTAGTAAGGAACCATCGCAGTCGTGCCGTCCATTGAAGAGACGCCGTCGCCGGCTGGCTGACGCGGAAATTGCCAAAGGTCCTCGCGGTTGTAGAAAACATTGGCAGCTTCCATGTGGTAGGTCTGGAAGAGTCGCGCCTGGATAAGGAAGAGGTCTTCCGGATAGCGAATATGCTTTTGCAGATCGTGCGGCATGACCGCGAACGGCTTGAACAGGGTCGGGAAGATTCGCTGATAGGTCGCGGCGATCGGGTCGGCCGGGTCCATCAGGTAAAAATCGACGGTGCCGTTATAGGCGTCGATCACGACTTTCACCGAATTTCTGATATAGTTGAGGTTGAGGCCCGGGGCCGGCTGGGCGTAAGGAAAATAGTCGCTCGTCGTGTAGGCGTCCTGGATCCAGAACATCCGGCCGTCGCTGATGACCAGGTAGGGATCGCGATCGAGCGTGAGGAACGGGGCGATGGTGCCGACCCGCTTCTGGACGTTGCGCCGGATCATGATTCGGCTGTCGTCGCCGATGTAGTCTGAAAGCAGCAGGTTCACGTCGCTGAAATGATGGGCGAAGATCAGTCTCCGCGCCATGCCCGACAGCGGCACGCCGCCGGAGCCGTCATAGGACGCGTAGACGTTATCCTTTCCTTTCGGATAATCGAATTCCGGCACGGTTCCCTTGACGATGACGTAGTCCTCGGTCTGCTGCCCGTAATAGATACGCGGCTCGCGGATGTCTGGACCTCCGTGCGCAACCGGAGGAATATCGCGCAGATAGAGCAGCGGAAGTCCTTCACCGCTCTTTTGCGTGACCGGACTCATTACCGCACCATTGCCGTGGGTGAACAGGATATGGCGGTTGACCCAGGTCTGCGCGTTGGCTGGCAGCAGCGCGGAGTTCAACTCGCGCGCCGAGAGCATCACGCTCTGATAGCTGTCGCCGAGCCGGTAACGATCGACATCGAGGTTGCGCAGTTTGTAGTAGGTGCGAATCTCCTGCAGTTGCGCGTAGGTGTCGGCCAATGGTTGCCAATCCCACAATCTTATATTGTCAATGGTGGCCTTGTTGGCCTCGAGTGTCCCGAAGGTCAGGGTCTGTTCCGCAGGGAACGGCTTCGGTGCGATTCGACTGAGATTGTAGGCCTCCCGGGTCAGGGCAATGTTGCGTTCGATGTAGGGCCGCTCCCACTCCAACTCGCTCGGCGCGACGTAGAAGCGCTGAAACATTCCGGGGATGACGCCCGATAGCAGGAAGGCGCCACCGAACAGCAGCACAATCGCGGCGGCGGGGAGGCGGTAGGTACGCACCCACAGGTTCGCCCATGCCGCCAAAGCGGCAACGATCGAAAGCGCGATCAAGAGCCACAGGATCGGCAACTCCACATTGACGTCTGTGTAGCCCGCGCCGACCACGACGCCGTTGTCGCCGAACAGCAGGAGATAGCGGTCGAGACCGTAGGACCACGCCTTCACGCCAAAGAACAGGCCGAGAATGGCCGAGCCGTGGGAGATCGCCGTTGGCGACATCGAGCGTCGCTGGGCCTGGTACTCGATGTCGCCGTGCACCCAGTAGATAAATCCGGCGGACAGTGCGCCCATAAAGAGCGTCAGCAATGCCCAATTCTTGGTGCCGACCAGGGCGGGCAGGGAGAAGAGGTAAAAGCCGATGTCCTTGTCGTACAATGGATCGTTGGTGCCGTAGGGCACTTGATAGATGAACCGCAGAAGGGTGTTCCAGTTGCCGACTTCTCCCCAGGCGATGAAGAGAGCCAGGAGACCGGCACTGACCGTTATCACCTTGCGCCACGGTAGCCGCTCGCGCAGGAATTCAAATGGATCGGGCATCACCGCAGCGGCCACGAGCGTCGGGGCGAAGGCCGCAGGCAACCGGCTTCGGCGCCCGGCATGGCCAAGTGCAAGCCGTGCGTTCGCCCACAAGACGACCGCGGTCGCCGCGAAAACGACGAGGAAAACAACGGCTTTCACGCCGACCGTGGTCCAGAAGACTTGGCTGTAGCCGATCGACGAGAACCACATCCAGTCGACCAGGAAGTCGCCCACGAGTGCGAGCAGGATCAGGCTGATGACGACGATGATGGCCGCGATGATGAATCCCACCATAGCGCTTGGCCTTGGCGGCTTCCGTCCGGGCCCGGAAATCCCGATCGTCATGGTGACATTATAGCAGAACGGCAGACGTGGTGCGACGACTGCGTGGTGCGACGACTGCGTGGTGCGCCTGTCGTGGCGCGAACGACAGAGCGGGGGCGGCCCCGGCTTTGAGCTCAGTGCTGCCCGGTCATTCGGTCGTTCCTATGATGACATCATGCTCCTGTCCCGACGTGTCAAACTTGATTTCGGAAAGGGCGCAAACAACCGCCGCGTCAAATTCCACAATGATTTGTACTGTGCACGGGGTTGTTTTCGCGGCTCTGGATTTGCGGGTGTCTACTCCGCTGCTTGTTCCCTCAGCCGCTGGGCGTAGACGTTGATGATCAGCGCCACCAGCAGGATCACGCCGCGGATCAGGATCTTCAGGAAGCTGTCGATGTTGACGTGGTCGAGGCCGTTATTGAGGACACCGAGGACGAAAAGCCCGACGATGGTGTTGCCGATGCCGCCGCGGCCGCCGAACAGGCTGGTGCCGCCGACCACGACGGCGGCGATGGAGTCGAGGAGGTACGTGTCGAACTCGTTCTGCTGCGCGCTGCCGAAATGGGCAACACCCAGCATGCCGCCGACGCCGGAGCACACCGCCGAGATCACCATGACCGCACCGAGGATGAGCTTGACGTTGAGGCCGGAATATTCGGCCGCCTCGCGGTTTCCCCCGACCATGTAGACGTAGCGGCCGAAGCGCGTGTAGGTCAGCACCAGGTGGCCGGCGAGCAGCATGATGGCCGCGACGATGACGATCCAGGGGATGCCGCCGATCGAGCCGGAGCCGAGCGTCGAGATCAGGCTCGGCACCTTGTAGGCGATCTGGCCGCGCACCAGGAGCGCCGAGATGCCCGCCGCGATCTGCATCATCGCGAGCGTCATGATGAAGGAGGGGATGCCGATCACGGTCAGCCCCAGCGCGTTGACGAGGCCGAGAGCCGCGCAGAGCAAGACGGCGAGCAGGATCGCGGCGGCGCCGGGCAGCGGGATGTTGGGGATGTTGACGTAGGATTCCTGCAGCGTGAAGTAGGCGACCGCGATGCCGGTGACGTTGGCGATGCTGGCGATCGAGAGGTCGATCTCGGCGCAGAGGATCACGAAGGTGAGGCCGACGGCGATGACGCCTGTCACGGACACCTGCGTCAGGATGTTGCCGAGATTGTCGATCGTCGCAAAGGAGGGGCTCGCGAAGGCGAAGAAGGCGGACAGGAAGATCAGGGTCAGGAACGGTGCGATGTTGCGCATCTGCGAGCGCAGGAAGGGCGCGAGGCCCTTGCCGCGCTGACCTGCCGCCGGTGCCGTCTCACTGCTCGCCATTGTGCTTCTCCGTCACGCCGCTTCCAGCAGGCGGTCCTTGCTGACCGGCTCGTTCTTGAATTCCCGCACCACCGCGCCGCGCTTGAGCACGAGGATGCGGTCGGCCAGCGATAGCACCGTTTCCGGCTCGGTCGACAGCACGATGATCGCGAGCCCCCTGGCGCGGAGGTCCCGGACGATGTTGATGACGTCGTTCTTGGCGCCGACATCCATGCCCCGGGTCGGCTCGCACAGCACCAGCAGCTTGGGCGGGTAGGTCAGCCATTTCGCCAGCGCAACCTTCTGCTGGTTGCCGCCGGAGAGCATGCCGAGATCGAGGCCGACCACGGGGGGCCGGATCTGCAACTGCTCGACCTGACGCTTCGCGATCTCGCGCTCCTGCGCCGGCTTGAGCAGCAGCGAGGAGATCCGATCGAGAATGCTGATCGAGATGTTCTTGAAGACCGGCTCCTGGTGAAACAGCATGGCGCGCCGGCTTTCCGGCACCAGCGCCACGCCGGCGCGCCGCGCCGCCGCCGTGCTCGCGAAGGTCTTCGGCTTGCCCTCGACGATCAGCGTGCCGGCGTCGGGTTTCAGCTTGCCGAACAGGATGCGCGACAGCTCCTGCTGGCCGCAGCCCATGAAGCCGTAGATGCCGAGCACTTCGCCCGCGCGGGCCTCGAAGGAGACGTCCTGGAGGCTGCGCGTCAGCGACAGCTGGTCCACCTTCAGCACGACCGAGCTGTCGCTCGGCCGCGGCAATATCAGGTCGTCGCTATAGCTGTGCTCGAGCGCCTCGCCGCCGCGGCCGATCATGGCCTCGATCAGCGCCCCCTTGGTGGTGTCGGCGCTCGCGGTCTCCGTGACCTTCCGTCCGTTGCGGAAAACCGTGACGGTGTCGGAGACACGCAGGATGTCCTCGATGAAATGCGAGATGAAGACGATGGCCGTGCCTTGCTCGCGCAGGCGTCGCAGCGTCGTAAACAGGCGCTCGACCTCGGGCGGGGAGAGGGCGGAGGTCGGCTCGTCCAGGATGACGATTCGTGCGCCGGAGAACAGCACGCGTGCGATCTCGATCAGCTGCTGGAGCCCGATCGGCAGGTCGCCGAGCCTGCTCATAGGGTCGACGTCGATGCCGAACCGGGAGAGCTGCTCGCCCGCCTCGCGCGCCATCCGTCGCCATTGCACGAGGCCAAGGGCGTTGGTCGGCTGATTGCCGAGGAACACGTTCTCCGCGACCGTCAGGTCAGGCGCGACCGAGAGCTCCTGATGCACCATGGCGATGCCGGCTGCATGCGCATCGCGCGCCGAGCGGAAATGGGTCTCCGCCCCGTCGATCAGGAAGCGGCCGGAGAATTCGGTGTGCACGCCGGCGATGATCTTCATCAGCGTGCTTTTTCCCGCGCCGTTCTCGCCGACGAGACCATGGATCTCGCCAGGGAGAAGCGCAAAGTCGACACCACGAAGCGCTTCGACGCCGCCGAAGCTCTTCGTGATGCCCTGCAGTTCCAGGATGGGCTGACGACCCTCAGGCATGGAGGATTTCAGATCAGGAAGTGATCTTCCATCCACTGCATGCCCGCGGCATTGGCCTTGGTCACGACAGGGCCGTCGGTGACGACGTTCTTGGGAATGCCCTGGCCGCTCTTCTCGCCGCCGACCACGGCCGCGACGCCCGCGACGATCGCGCCGCCATGGATGCGGCAGGACGGATTGCGCACGGTTGCGAACATCCGGCCTTCGCTCACCGCCTGGATCGCCGGCGGCATGGCGTCGACGCCGCCGATCAGGATGTTGGTGCGGTTGTGCGCCTTCATGATGTTGGCGGCGGCAAGCGCCATGTCGTCGTTGTGGAAGAACGCCGCGTCGATCTGCGGGTACTTGGTCAAATAGGTTTCCCAGAGGCGTGCGGTCTTTGAGACGTCCCAGTCGGCCGGCTGCGTGTCGAGCACCTCAATGTTCGGGAATTGCTTGACGACCGACTCAAAGCCCTTGGCGCGGCCCTGTGCGCCGGTGTGGCCGAGAGCGCCTTGCGTCATGATGATCTTGCCCTTGCCGCCCATCGCGTTGCAAAGCGCCTGCGTCACCGAAGCGCCCATGAACTCGTTGTCGGGGGCGAGGAAGGAGTGGACGTTGATCTGGTCGAGCGGCGCAATCAGCGTGTCCATGTCGATGACAGGCGTGCCGGCGTCGATCATCTTCTGCACGGGCTGGGTAAGGGTGCCGATGCCGAAGGCCTGGATCGCGACGAAATCCCATTTCTGCGAGGCCATGTTGTCGATCGCCGCGCGCTGCTTCACCGCGTCGAGCTGTCCGTCGAACCAAGTGACCTCGACATTGAACAGCTTGCCCCAGAATTCCGCGGCCTGCTTGCCTTGCGCACACCAGGTCGCCTGCAGGCCCGCGTTGGAGAATGCCGCCTTCAGCGGCTTGTCTGATCGTCCAACTTCAGCTGCAAGTGCTGGGTTTATGCCCATGCTGCCGAGGATGGCAGTTGCGGCGCCGGCGGTCGCAGCCGCCTGAAGAAGATCGCGCCTCGTCTTCGAGAATTCTTTCGTCCCGGACATCGCTCGCTCCCATATATTTTATCGTCGGCGCGTCATTGATTGCACGACCGATGCGTGAAGTGTCTCACAAGAGTTGATGCCACTCAACGTGCAATCAAGGACCAGATCGTGATCGCCTTGGTGCAGCGCAAAGCGCTACGCTGCGATGCCAGCACGCCTGATCTGGAGGAGCAGCTCCCGTCCGACCATTCATCGCCGAGCATCGCGTAATGGAGCGCTTCCGTTTCGGGGCGCTCGTTGAAAAGCCGTTGATAGGCGAGGACGAGAGGTCCGCGCAGCGCTACGCCGCCATTGCGATGCTGTTTTCGATCGGATTGGAGAAAGCGTTCATGGGGCATGAGCCACGCAGATAAAAAAAGAGCGGGGCCCTAGCCCCGCTCAAAAATTGTGTCGACCCTATTATCCCCGATTCTAAGATTTGATCTTGATTGGCGGGGCGACGCTGCATTTTGCGCGCCAGGGGCTCCTCCCGAGACTTGGACCACCAGACGTCGACCTCACGGTCAAGCCTGAGCAAGAGGGATGCTAGATCAACTTTTCTCACTTGTCATCATTTTCGGCAACGAATGTTCAAAATTCGAGCAATTAGCGAAATGATCGGGCTGTTCGGCTCTTAAGTATATGACAAATATAAGAATTTGTTTGGTGTTCTGTGGTGGCCTGTTGCTCAGATGCTGGAGGCCGGTCCCAGCTGGAGGCGGCCGAACACGATTTTTTCGAGAAGTTTGCGCCAGCCCAACACGGCCGATGAAGGCATCTCGACTCGGAGCTGGTGCGGTGATTAGTTAGTAGACGAACGACTGGTTCGGCGGATGCGCGCGCGGCTGCAAAAATTCCTACCCCTCGTCCTGCTCGCGCTCGCGATGCAGGTGCTGGCGCCGATTGCCGCCTGCTGGGCGGCCGGCCGGGCCGTTGCCGATCAGCTGCCTGCCGGTGCCATTTGCCACAGTATTAGTGAGCAGGGCGCTCCGAACGATCAAGGCGGTTCGCCGGCCTCGCATTCCGGGATCTGCGCGCTCTGTTGCCTGGCGCAAGCCAACGCGTCGTTCGATTCGCCGCCGCATGCTGCGCTTCCCGCTCCATTCCGCCATGCGGAGCGAGTAGTGTGGCGTGAAGCGGATACGTCTGCTCTCGCCACCCACAAGAGTTCAAGCGGCCAGGCGCGCGGACCTCCCCATTTGTCCTGACGACCCCTCATGATCGCCTCGGTTGATCCGCGGGCGATTGATGCTGTCGAATGGCCGGAAAGAAAGCCGGCGTCAGGAATGCTCCATGTTACCCCGTCATGCCCGCTGCGGCGTGAGCGTCGTTGCCGTTCAGGCCGCGCTGCTTGCCCCGTCGAGCGGCGTTTGCGCCCAGAGCAGCCCAAGAGAGCTGCCCGCGGTGACCGTCGATGCGCCAGCGACGGTGAAACCCAAGCCGCGCAAGCCTGCGGTGCATGCGGCGGCCGCCAGGAGAAATCAGTCAAGGCCGGGGGTTGAGCGGCCAGCGTCGGTTGCCGCAAACGAGGAGCAGGTCACGCGCGGCGGCCGCGCCTCGCTTGGTCGGCCGGCGGCCGTGGCGCGCTACCAGCTGCCGCAACGATCCTTCAGCATCACGGCGAAGGAGGCCGACGAGACCATCAACCTCAAGGACCCCGAGGACGCCGTCAAATACATGCCGAGCCTGTTCGTGCGGAAGCGCAATGACGGCGACAATCAGGCCGTGCTCGCGACGCGAAGCTGGGGCTTGAATTCGAGCGCGCGCTCGTTGATCTACTATGACGATCTGTTGATCTCGGCCCTGATCGGCAACAACAATTCCGGCGCCTCGCCAAAATGGAATTTGATCTCGCCCGAGGCGATCGGGCGGATGGATTTCCTCAATGGTCCCTTTGCGGCTGCCTATCCCGGCAATTCGATCGGCGGCGTCCTGCTGATCACATCCAGGATACCGGACAAGCCGTTTGCGGTCGCAAAGGAAATCGTCTCGGTGATGCCATGGAATCAATACGGCACCAAAGACACCTACATGACCAGCCAGACCAGCGCCGCCGCGGGCAATCGCGAGGGTAAGCTCTCCTGGCTGGTCAGCGCCAACTATCTCGACAGCTATCAGCAGCCGCTGACCTACACCACCAACTCCTCGTTCCCGGCCGGTATGATCGGTGGCTTTGCCGCCCTCAACAAGACCGGGGGCGTTGCCAATGTGGTGGGCACCGGCGTGCTGGCGCATTCGCAACAGACTTCCGGCAATCTGCGACTTGCTTACGACATCACGCCGCTGGTGCAGGCAACCTATTCTCTGGGGATCTGGAACAATCATCAGACCTCTGACCCGCAGACTTATCTCGAGTCAATCGCAACCGGCCTGCCGACGTTCGGCGGCATCGGCAGCTTTGCGAGTAGCAAGTACACTTGGGATCAACTCCATGTGAGCAATGCCATCTCGCTCAAGAGCGACACCAAGGGCGTGTTCGACTTCGACCTTGCGGCGTCAAGCTACAACTATCTCCAGGACGATCTGAGTAACCCATTTACGGTCGTGCCATCGCCGGGCTTTGGCTATTCGCTGAACGGTAAAGTGACGCGAATGGACGGCACCAATTGGCAAAATACCGACGCTAAGGGCATCTGGCGTCCAGATGGCCTCGATGGTCCGCATGAGACCAGCTTCGGCATACATGGCGACCGCTACCGGCTTGAAAATCCGGTCTATGCTTCGGCGGTCTGGTTCAATGCTCCCTCGACCGGCAATGGCCAGCTCTATTCGACCGGTGTGGGCGAGACTCGCACCGAAGCTCTCTGGGGACAGGACGCCTGGAAGATCACGCCGATCGTCAAGTTGACGCTAGGCGGGCGGCTGGAGAGTTGGCAGGCAGTCGAGGGCTTCAATCTCAACAGCATGACG
Source organism: Bradyrhizobium sp. Gha (assembly GCF_900113735.1). Classification (GTDB taxonomy): domain Bacteria; phylum Pseudomonadota; class Alphaproteobacteria; order Rhizobiales; family Xanthobacteraceae; genus Bradyrhizobium. The sequence goes on along the minus strand of NZ_FOQM01000012.1, from coordinate 161,192 downwards.
ACCAGCGCCGGCGTCATCACATCGGCGGTGCCGACGTGGCAGCCAAAGTTGTCCTCGAGCAATTTCTCGCCAAAGGCATCGCTGTCGATCGATCCGAACAAGGACTGGAACATCACCGCGAATTTCGGCGAGGCGTACCGCTATCCGACGGTGACTGAGCTCTATCAGAACATCAGCGTGGGCGGCATTACCTATCTGGCCAATCCGCTGCTGTCACCGGAGCAGGACTTCACTGGCGAACTCAATCTTGAACGGCGCTGGGCCGATGGCCGCGTGCGGCTCACGATGTTCAGTGAGCGGACCAACAATGCACTGATCTCACAATCGACTACGGTGACCGATGCAACCGGAACGCAGTCGGTGCAGACGGCCGTCAGCAACGTTGCTGCGATCCGTATGCAGGGCGTGGAATTGTCGGCCGATAAGGACAATTTGCTGGTGAGCGGCCTGCAGATCTTCGGCAGCGTCACTTTCGTCGATTCCAGGATCATCTCCGATCCGAACTGGAAAGGCCCGACCCGCGTCGTTGGCAAGCGTGTGCCCTTCGTGCCAGACTGGCGCGCCAAGTTCGGCGTCACCTACCGGCCGAATGATAGCTGGGCCTATACCCTCGCCGCGCGCTACAGCGGCAAGCAGTATTCGACGTTGGACAACTCGGATATCATCCCGCACGTCTACGGCGCTTTCGATAATTTTTTCGTCGTGGATTTGAAGATCCATTACAACGCGACGAAGAATTTCGCGTTCGACTTCGGGATCGATAATCTCTTCAACGAGCAGTATTTCCTGTTTCATCCGTTTCCGGCACGAACTTTTGTTCTTGCCGGCAAGTACACGTTCTGACTGGAGTCGGACTCTCGGCGCCGACAAGAAAGGCAATCGACATGAACAAGCTCTCAACTCTCTTCGCGCTCGCGGCGTTCTCGGCCGTTGTGCTCGCAGCCCCCGTCCGAGCCGACGAGGTCAAGGCGGGCGATCTCGTCATCTCCCAAGCCTGGAGTCGGGCGACGCCTGCCGGCGCCAAGGTCGCCGGCGGGTTCCTCACCATCGAGAACAAGGGCACGGCGCCCGACAAGCTCGTCGCCGTGTCGGCAGAGATCGCCGGCAAAGCCGAGGTCCACGAGATGACAATGGACAATGGCGTGATGAAGATGCGTCCGCTGGACAAGGGCCTCGTCATCGATCCGGGCAAGACCGTGAAGCTCGCGCCCGGCGGCAATCATCTGATGCTTCAGGATCTGAAGGGGCCGTTCAAGGAGGGCGAAAAAGTGCCTGTTACGCTCGAGTTCGAGAAGGCTGGCAAGGTCGCGGTGTCGCTCGACGTCAAGGGCGTCGGCGCCCAGGCGCCCAGCGGCGGGGGCACGATGATGAAGAAAATGCCGGATCATTCGGGAATGAAAATGTGACTGATGTGATCTAACCTCCCGGAGATCGAGCATGTCGAAGACATCTTGGCTAATTCTGATCGGTGCGCTCGTCGCATCGCCTGCGGCGGCCCACGTTTATCTGGAAGGCAAGCAGGCCACGGTCGGCGCGTCGTACAAGGCCGTCTTCGCCGTGCCGCACGGCTGTTCCGGCTCGCCGACGGTCAAGATCCGTGTGCAAATCCCGGAAGGTGTGATCGCGGTGAAGCCGATGCCGAAGGCCGCTGGAACGTCGATGTCGTTGAGGGACAATATAGCAACGCCTACGACTATCACGGCAACAAGCTGACTTCGGGCGTTAAGGAAGTGGTGTGGTCCGGCGGCAATCTGCCGGACCGCAATTACGATGAATTCGTCGTCAGTAGCTTCCTCACTGACAGCCTGATGCCGAACACCACGCTGTACTTCCCTGTGGTGCAGGAATGCGAGAAGGGTGTCAGCCGCTGGATCGAAATCCCGGCGGAAGGGGCAGCGCACGAGAACAAGTCGCCGGCGCCTGGCGTAAAATTGCTGCCCAATCCGTAATGCGCTTTCTGGCTGCGGTTACGACGCTGCTGTTCCTTGTCGGCACCTCGACCGGCGCATTGGCGCATGCGGCGCTGATTTCGGTCGAGCCGGCGAGCGGCAGCATGCTGGCGAGCGCGCCCAAGGCGGTGGAATTGCGCTTTAACGAAGCGGTGACGCCGGGCGCGATCCAGTTGATCGACGGCGCGGGCAGGGGGCGCGATGATGCGCGCGTCTCGGCGTCAGGCGTGGGCATTTCGGTTGCGATGCCGCCGGACTTGCCGAAGGGCACGGCGGTCTTGAGCTATCGGGTGATCTCGCAGGACGGTCATCCCGTCGCCGGATCGGTGATCTTCTCGATCGGCATGCCGACGGCGACGCAAGCTCCGGCAAATGTGGATGGTGGCTTGGACGCGCTGATCTGGCTGTCGCGGGTCGGTCTCTATCTCGGGCTGTTTGTCGGCGTGGGCGGCGTGTTCTTTGGGCTCTGGATTGCGTGGTCGATGATGGGTATGGGCGTGCCGCGCGCGGCGCTGCTTGTTGGTCTCCCGAGTGCCATTGTCTCGCTTGGCGTGGTGGGTCTTGATCTTCTTGGTCTGCCGCTGACGGCGCTTGCGACTGCAGCCCCCTGGAAAATCGCATTTGCGACCAGCGCCGGTCCCGCTTTGCTCGTCGCGATCGCGGCGACGCTGCTTGCGCTGATGGCGCTGGGCCGGGCCTGGTACGCGCGTGCGCTCGCGCTCATCGCCTTCGTCGGTGTGGGCATGTCGCTCGCCATGACCGGGCACGCCGCAACGGCGTCGCCCGAGGTGCTGACGCGACCGGCGGTCTTCGTCCATGGCCTCGCTGTAGCCTTCTGGATTGGCGCGCTGGCGCCGCTTGCAGCGCTGCCGTCGAAGCCGATGCCGGCAATGCTGCCGCTCCTCGACCGATTCTCACGCATCGCCATGCCGGTGGTCGCGGGCCTGGCGCTGACTGGCGTCGTGCTTGCGATCATCCAGCTCGAGAAGCCAGCGGCGCTGGTGGACACGAGCTATGGCCTTATTCTTTCGGTGAAGCTGGCGCTGGTCCTATTCCTTCTGGCCCTTGCAGCCATCAATCGCTTTCGGCTGACCCCCGCGTTAGCAAAGGATCAGGCGGCCGCGCCGGCGCTGAAACGATCGATCCTGCTTGAGTGCGGGGCCGCGCTCGGCATTTTCGCCGTCGTCGCCGGCTGGCGCTTCACGCCGCCGCCACGCACCATCGTGCCGGAGACGCCGCTGGCGATCCACATTCACACCGACAAGGCGATGTTCCAGGTCCTGGTGTCCCCGGGGCAAGGCCGGCGTGGACGATTTCGTGCTCCAGCTCATGACCGGCGAGGCGGCGCCGCTGAACGCCAGGGAGGCGACGCTGACGCTGAGCCTGCCCGAGCGCGGCATCGAGCCGATGGAACGCGACGCCGAGCTCAGCGCTGACGGTTATTGGCACGTGCACAAGGTCGAGCTGCCGTTCGCCGGCCGCTGGCATGTGCGGATCGATGCGCTGGTAACCGATTTCGAGAAGATCACGCTCGAAGACGAACTCGAGGTCGCGCCGCGGTAGCACGACACGGTTCAGGTCCAACCTGAAGTCGACGGAAAAATGACAGGAATTCCGCCGCGTTAGCGGCTTTTCCTCATTCCCGGTCTTGTCTTTTCGCTCCCAATCCGGTTTCACTGCAGGCCATCACTGATTCCCAGAGTATTACCATGCGGTTGTCGCGGTTCTTTCTGCCCATCCTGAAGGAAAATCCGAAAGAGGCGGAGATCGTCTCGCATCGGCTGATGCTGCGTGCCGGCATGATCCGGCAGGAGGCGGCCGGCATCTACGCCTGGCTGCCACTCGGCTTCCGCGTGCTGAAGAAGATCGAGCAGATCGTGCGCGAGGAGCAGGACCGCTCCGGTGCATTGGAACTGCTGATGCCGACGCTCCAGCTTGCCGACCTCTGGCGCGAGAGCGGTCGCTACGACGCCTACGGCCCGGAGATGCTGCGCATCGCCGACCGCCACAAGCGCGAGCTCCTGTACGGGCCGACCAACGAGGAAATGATCACCGAGATCTTCCGCGCTTACGTGAAGTCCTACAAGAACCTGCCGCTGAATCTCTATCATATCCAATGGAAGTTCCGTGACGAGCAGCGTCCGCGTTTTGGCGTGATGCGTGGCCGCGAGTTCCTGATGAAGGATGCCTATTCCTTCGACCTCAACGAGGCCGCCGCGCGCGTCGCCTACAACAAGATGTTCGTTGCCTATTTGCGCACCTTCGCGCGGATGGGGCTGAAGGCGATCCCGATGCGCGCCGAAACCGGCCCGATCGGCGGTGATCTCAGCCACGAGTTCATCGTGCTGGCTGAGACCGGCGAATCCGGCGTTTTCATCAATCGCGACGTTCTGGACCTGCCGGTGCCGGGCGAGGACGTCGACTACGACAGCGACCTGACGCCGATCATCAAGCAATGGACCTCGGTCTATGCCGCGACCGAAGATGTTCATGACGCGGCCCGGTTCGAGCAGGAAGTGCCGGCAGAGAAGCGCGTGAATACGCGCGGCATCGAGGTCGGCCAGATCTTCTATTTCGGCACGAAGTATTCCGACGCCATGAAGGCCTTGGTGGCCGGCCCTGATGGCGTCGACGTGCCGATCCATGGCGGTTCCTACGGCGTCGGCGTGTCGCGCCTGCTCGGCGCCATCATCGAGGCCTGCCATGACGATGCCGGAATCAAATGGCCGGAGGCGGTGGCGCCGTTCCGCGTCTCGATCCTCAACCTCAAGCAGGGCGATGCTGCCGTCGATGGTGCCTGCGAGAAGCTCTACGCCGAACTCACCGCCAAGGGCGTCGACGTGCTCTATGACGACACCGACCAGCGCGCCGGCGCGAAATTCGCCGCCGCCGACCTGATCGGCATCCCCTGGCAGATCATGATCGGGCCGAAGGGGCTCGCCGAGGGCAAGGTCGAGATCAAGAAGCGCAGCGACGGCTCCCGCGAGACGATGTCGCCCGCGGACGCGGTCGCCCGGCTGGTCGGCTGAATATTGTTCATCGCCCGAGATCGCGGCCGCCAATCCGGCCACAATTGACCCCGAATCATGGGATTATCGAGCGATGGATGAAACCATGACCGAAGCCGTCCAAACTGCGCCTTTCGCACCGTTCGAGTGGATGCTGTCGGCCCGCTACCTGCGGGCCCGGCGTAAGGAGGGATTCATCTCGGTCATCGCCGGGTTCTCCTTCCTCGGCATCATGCTCGGTGTTGCCACGCTGATCATCGTGATGGCGGTGATGAACGGCTTCCGCAAGGAGCTGCTCGACAAGATCCTGGGGCTGAACGGCCATATCCTGGTCCAGCCGCTGGAATCGCCGCTGACCGACTGGAAGGACGTCGCCGAGCGCATCAGCCAGGTGCAGGGCATCCGGCTCGCTGCGCCCGTGGTCGATGGCCAGGCGCTGGCGTCATCGCCCTGGAACGCCTCGGGTGTGCTGGTGCGCGGCATCCGTTCTGACGACCTCAACAACCTCACCTCGATTGCAAAGAACATCAAGCAGGGCTCGCTCGAGGGCTTTGACGAGGGGCAGGGCGTCGCGATCGGACGGCGGCTCGCCGACCAATTGTCGCTGCATGCCGGCGACAGCATCACGCTGGTGGCGCCGAAGGGGGCGGTGACGCCGATGGGCACGACACCGCGCATAAAGCCGTACAAGATCGTCGCGGTGTTCGAGATCGGCATGTCGGAGTATGATCTCGGCTTTGTGTTCATGCCTCTCGCCGAGGCCCAGGCCTATTTCAATCGCAGCAATGACGTCACCTCGATCGAGGTGTTCACCACCAATCCGGACAAGATCGACTCCTTCCGTAAGGCGGTGACGGAGGCGGCGGGCCGGCCGGTGTTCCTGGTCGACTGGCGTCAGCGCAACTCGACCTTCTTCAACGCGCTCCAGGTCGAGCGCAACGTCATGTTTCTGATCCTGACCATGATCGTACTGGTCGCGGCGCTCAACATCGTCTCCGGCCTGATCATGCTGGTGAAGGACAAGGGCAGCGACATCGCGATCCTCAGGACCATGGGTGCCTCGCAAGGCTCGATCATGCGGATCTTCCTGATCACGGGCGCCTCGATCGGCGTGGTCGGCACGCTGGTCGGCTTCTTCGTCGGGCTGGTGATCTGCCTCAACATCGAATCGATCAGGCAATTCCTGTCCTGGCTGACCAGCACGGAGTTGTTCTCGCCGGAGCTCTACTTCCTGTCGAAGCTGCCCGCCGAGATCGACATCGGCGAGACCACGGCCGTCGTCATCATGGCGCTGACGCTGTCGTTCCTGGCGACGCTGTACCCGTCCTGGCGCGCCGCGCGCCTCGATCCTGTCGAAGCGCTGCGGTACGAGTGAGGGACTGATGGAGCAGCAGCAGGGGGCTGAGGATGTACCGGTCATTTATCTCCACGAGATAAAACGGCAGTACTTGCAGGGCGAGGCGGCGCTGACGATCCTGGACAACGCCAAGCTGGCGCTGTGGGCGGGACAGTCCGTGGCGCTGGTTGCGCCGTCGGGGTCGGGCAAGTCGACGCTGCTGCACATTGCGGGCCTGCTCGAGGCCCCCGATTCCGGCGAGGTCTACGTCAACGGCGCGCCGACCTCGCAACTGCCCGACATCGAGCGCACCCAGCTTCGCCGCAGCGATATCGGCTTCGTCTACCAGTCGCACCGGCTGCTGCCGGAGTTCTCGGCGCTCGAGAACGTCATGCTGCCGCAGATGATCCGCGGCCTGAAGAAATCCGAGAGCGTCAAGCGCGCCAAGGAGATCCTGGGCTATCTCGGCCTCGGCGACCGCATCACCCATCGTCCGGCAGAGCTGTCGGGCGGCGAGCAGCAGCGCGTCGCGATCGCGCGCGCGGTCGCCAACGCGCCGCGCGTGCTGCTGGCGGACGAGCCGACCGGCAATCTCGATCCTCACACCGCCGACCACGTGTTCCAGGCCCTGATGCAGCTGGTCAAGGCGACCAAGGTCTCGATGCTGATCGCGACCCACAACATGGAGCTCGCCGGCCGCATGGATCGGCGGGTATCGCTGTCCAACGGCCAGGTGGTCGAGCTCGAATAGCCAAATGCGAAAACAACCCCATGCACAGTAGCCGGCCGTGGCCGGCTGCATCAGGGGTGACGTCTCCCAGCCATCTGACACCGCAGGCATATCAGCTGCGGCGACGCATCGCCGCAGCTGCTGCGACAATTACGGCCGGATCACCGTCATGTTGAACGCGCCCGCATTGGCGGCCGCATGGTCCACGGCCTCGTTGGCGTGGTCGAGATCGAATGCCGTCGTCTCGAAGTGATCGAGGCGCAAGAGGCCGGCGCGGACCAGCGCGATCAGGCGAACCGCGGCTTCAGGCGGATACATCCAGACGCCGTGAATCGTGATGCACTCGCGCATGATCCAGTTGTAGGGCAGCTCTAGGCCGGGGCCGCCCTGCATGTTGACGCCGCCCATCAGCACGACACGGCCATTGGGCCGCACCGTCATGATCGCGGCGCGGACCACCGTCGTCGCGACCGAGGGCGGCATGATGTCGAACGCGCAATCGATCGGGCCGGGTGCGGCGCGCTTCATCAACTCGCGGTCGTCGTTCTCGTTGCCCGTCAGCTTCACCGGCCTGACGCGCGCGCCATGGCGACGCACGAGCTCGCCGAGCATCTTCTCGTTGCGGCCCGGCGCAATGACGCAAGCCGCCCCCATCGCGAGCGCCACCGCCACGGCAGCGCTGCCGAAATTGCCGGTCGCGCCGCTCACCAGCACGGTCTCGCCCGGCTGCAGCCTGGCGGCAAGAAAACCACCATAGGGCACCAGCAAGGTTCCGAGCGCGCACCATTGCGCGGCCTTGTCCTCGCTGATCTCGCCGAGCCGCGTCACGTTCTCGGTCGGCACCCTCATCCGCTGGGCGAACGAACCGTCGTGAAAATATTTCTGCAGCCGCATGCCGCCTTCGCCGCGCGCGCTGACGCCCTGCAGATGAATGTCGGGAGCGATCGCGTTGTCGCGCGAGCGGACCGTCGGATCGCAGACGACCCAGTCGCCGACCGACAATTTGGTTGCGTCCGGGCCGATCGCGCGCACCCGTCCGACGCCGCCGGCCCCTGGAATGGCGGGCAGATCCAGCGCGTATTTGCGTTCGCCGCTGAACACTTCCTTGGAGTAGGACAGCACGCGGGTGGCGACGACATCGACGATCACCTCGCCGGTACCGAGCACGGGGTCGGGGACGTCCTCGATAGCAAGCGGGGATCCGAAAGATTTGAGTACGGCAGCCTTCATGATGTTGACCTTCGTTCGCACCTCATTGTGAGGTGCCAAGGACTATGCGAGGGCTGTTGCGCGGCAGGAAGGCCTGGTATTATCCTAGTATTGTCCGACCCTCCTTCACGCGAGTCCGTCCATGGCCGACCCACGCCGTGTCGAATTCGGCGATTTCCTGCGCTCCCGTCGTGCAAAGCTGTCGCCGAAGTCAGTGGGCCTTCCCGCGGGGCAGCGGCGGCGTACCGCAGGGCTCCGCCGCGAGGAGGTCGCCCAGCTCGCCGGCATCGGGGTGGATTGGTACATCCGCCTCGAGCAGGGCCGCACCGTCAGCCCGTCGGTCACGACGGTCGATGCGCTGGCGCGGGCGCTGCGGCTCAGCAAGACCGAGCACGCGCATCTCAGGGATCTCGCGCGCGACGGCGCGAGGGGCCCCTTCACCCGCGAGGTGGTGCCGCCGGCCATTCGGCGCCTGGTCGAAAGCCTGCCGCATCCGGCCTACATCACCGGCCGGCGCTGGGACGTGCTGGCCTGGAACGAGGCCGCCGAGGAGATCTTCGCGTTCGGGCGGCTGCCCGAAGAGGATCGCAATACGTTGCTCCTGATGATGACCGACAAGAAGGCTCGGAAATCCTACGGGGAGGGCTGGGCCGATGTCGCCAAGCGCATGGTCGCGATGTTTCGCGCCACCCACGACGTCTGGGCCGGCGATCCTGCGTTCGCGGAATTGCTGACGCGCTTGCGCGAAGGCAGCCCCGAGTTCGTCAAATGGTGGGGCGCGCACGAGGTGCACGGCACCTTGTCCGGCCGCAAGACCATGACCCATCCGACCAAGGGCGTGCTGCATTTCGAGCACGCCAGCTTTCAGGCCAATGACGATCCCGCGCTGAAGCTCGTGATCTACACGCCGGTATAGGCGTGGCGTCGCGAAGGGATTTGCGTTCGCTACGAGGGCAAGCGAGCAAACCCATCCGCGCTCCAGCCTTCGCTGCCGACGCCATGGTGCACGAAGAACAACCCGTCCGGATCGTAGCGTCGCTTGACGTCGAGGAGCCGCTGATAGTTCGGGCCCCACAATGCATTCTGCCAGTCCGACTGAAAATAATCGCACTCGTTGACATACGCACCGCTGTTCGGCGCCGCGGCGCGCAGCGCCTCCATCGCGGCGTTCACGCGGTCTCGATGCGCGCTGGCGAGAACAGGATCGGGCTTAGCAAGACCACCGAAGGTGGTCGGGCCGGATGCTGCGATAATCGCAAGAGCGAAGGCGTCGAATGCGTCCGGATGCGTCGCCGTGTTTCTTGCTTTTGCGATCACCTCAGGCGATGCGCCGAACAAGCCCTTGTTGAAATGCAGCCCGACCGCCCAGTCGCGGCTTGCGGCAAATAACGCGTCGACGAGGAGGGTCCGGTTCTCCTGATCAAGCAGCGAACTCGGCAACCAGGCCGACGTGTACGCGTGCCAGAAGGCGCCAACCTGCTCGCCATCGCCCTTCCACCAATAATCGGTCCATGGCGCTCCAGAACGCTCATCGAAGTTGGCCGCGGAGCGGGCGAACAGGCGATAAAGCCAACCGTTCCAGAAATAGCGGGCAGGCACGCCCACGACTTCAAGCGTTTCCTTGCCAGCGTAATCGTCAGGATTGGCTGCAACAAAATCGAATAGGGGCTTGAAAGCTGCGCGCGCTTCGTCCGTTGTCAGGCCTTGGAAGACCATGCGAATGTCGAGGCGGTTGTCGGGATACGCCCGGACCTGTTCGCCCCAGTGCGGATTGCACAGGCTCGTCGCGCAAAACGCGACGAAGCGGGCCAGCAGCTTGCGGTAGGCATCATCGGAGCGGGCGCGCAGCGTGGCGTTGACCGCCCCGACGGATGCGGGCAGCGGATGCGTTGCGAGCGTCAGCCGTGTGGTGACCCCGAAAGTGCCGCCGCCTCCGCCCTTGAGCGCCCAAAACAGCTCCGGCTCGCGCGTTTCATTGACCACACGAATATCGCCGTCGGCTGTCACGATCTCGGCCTCGAGCAGGCTCGCCGCCGCCGTTCCAAACCCCTTGGAAAAGTTCCCGAACCCGCCGCCCTGCACCAGACCCGCGACACCCACCGTGGTGCAGCCGCCACCTTGAACGTAACGCCCGGCCCCGGCGGCCGCCTGGTAGGCGTGGAGCCACATGCAGCCCGCGCCCGTCGTGATGGCCGGCGCCGGCTTGGAGCTTGAGCCTTGCGGAACGAAACCGTCATGAACGGTGATGGCGTCCATCTTGCGGGTCCATAACAAGAGCGAATCCGGCGCACAGGAGCCGCCAAGATAGCTGTGGCCGCGGCCCTTCACGACCAGGCGCAAATTGTGCGCTTTGGCGAAGCGCACCGCCGCGACAACGTCTGCCGAGCTCTCGGCCGCGACCATGTAGGCGCTGGGCTCGGAGCGCCAGGCCTCGAACCAGCCCGAACTTTCCGTCAGAGCGGGTTGATCACCGATGTAGAACGGATTCGCGAGGAGCTGTTTTGCTTCAGCCGGGGCGAGGTTCGGAGGCGTCACACGGGTGAGGCGTCCCGCGGTGGCTTGATTCAGCGCCGACCAGTCCGCATCGGAAGGCCAGCCAGCCTGTCCCGGGCGCGGGCGGCTGGTAGCGGCTATGCCCGCTGGCTGATTGCCGAGTGCCGGGCCTGCGGCCAGTGCGAGGGCCGTGGCTAGAAAGTCGCGACGGTTCATTCAGGTTCTCCAGGCGATGCTCGACCGATTTCTCCGCGAATTTGCGCCGAAAGCGAGCCAGGAGGGATGAACGGAGGGTGCAATGGGACCAAGATGAGAGGGCCGTGACGAATGACGACGCAGGAGGGACCAAACGGCGTGACAAGCTTCGCGCTCGCGACCAAGCTCGTTTCGATTTTGCGAGTTCCCGTGGGGAAGGATGGCAATAGAGAGAGCTGGCCTGGGCAGTAGTGCCCCTAGCACATCAGCCCATCGTTGCGGTTGAGGGTGGTAATCTTGCAATCTTTAGTGTAAGTCGTTCCCCGTCAGGGAGTGGCACGGCGAGCGAAGACGAGGCCAAAAGGAGCCAGCCGGATGAGACGTCGGCAATTCATGTCGCTGCTTGGCGGGGCAGCGCTGACGCCGATAGCCGCGACGCCAGTCTTTGCCGACTCTCAGGCGAATTGTGCGATCCCGGGCAAGCGTGACGACGGTTGGGCGGTTCCGTCTGCCGACGGAGACAACGACATCAATCATGCCGCGCTGTGCGGGATGGCCGATCGGCTCGAAAGCGCGGGCGCCAATATCCATGCCGTGCTGGTCGCTCGCCATGGCAAGCTGGCCTTCGAGCGGTACTTCAAAGGATCTGATGAGGTCCCCAGTCGCTTCTTGGGCGTTCGGGTCAGGGACATCAGCTTTGATGCCGATACACTGCATAATCTGAAGTCGTGCTCGAAGAGCGTCGCCTCGCTGGTCGTCGGGATCGCAATCGACCAGGGGCTCATTCGCAGCATTGACGAACCGGTCTTCAGCTTCTTCCCCGAATTGTCCGACCTGCGGTCCCCGGACAGGGATCGCATCCTGCTCTCACATTTGCTCACGATGTCGATGGGCCTGAAATGGGTGGAGGCGACTCCGGCGACGGGCGACGACAACGACGAGGTGCGCATGCACATGGCGAAGGATCCCTGTCGCTACGTCCTCGGCCTTCCCGTGACCGCACCGGCCGGCGAGGGGTTCTTCTACAACACCGGCGCGCTTGCGCTCGTCTCGGCGATCGTCCGCAAAGCCACTGGCCGTCCGCTCGATGAATTCGCGCGTCGCGTGCTGTTCGATCCCTTAGGCATCACCGAATTCGAGTGGAGCAGGTTCAAGGGAGACAGCGATGCCGGAGGCGGATTGCGCCTGCGGCCGCGCGACATGGCAAAGATCGGCCAACTCGTTCTTGCGGGCGGTCGCTGGAACGATCGGCAAATCGTGTCCAGGGCATGGATCGAGGCGTCGACCACATCGAAGCTTAAGGCGACCGACGGTCAGTCCTATGGATATTTGTGGTGGCTGCGGAGCACCCGGCTCAATGGGCGTGTCGTCCAGTCGATTGCCGCGCAGGGCCGCGGTGGCCAGTCGATTCGCATCGTCCCGGAGCTCGATCTCGTGGTTGCGGTGACCGCGGGATATTATCAGGACTATAGCCCTGAAGCTTTCAAATTGCAGTTCGGCGTGTTCAAGGACGTCCTGCAGGCGCTCTCGCCTCCGGCCTGACGGCGAAACGTGTCTCGCGCTCGTGATCTACAAGCCGGTATGGGGCTTGCGGGAACTTGCATCGGCTTTTGAAAACTGAGCCATACCGCTTGGGGCGAAATGCACTCTTGGATTTAACGACCGAATGGTCTATATATGTACCTATGCGACGCCAAGCCCCGCTCGAGCCGCTGCCCCGTGGCCGTCCCCGAACGTTCGACACGGAGGCTGCTGTCGAACGCGCGATGAATGTGTTCTGGACGCGCGGCTATCACGCCACGGCGCTGCCTGATCTTCTTCGTGCGACCAAGCTCTCGCGCGGCAGCCTTTACGCCGCCTTCGGCGACAAGCACGCGCTCTTCTTGCGTGCGCTTGATCGCTACATTGCCGATGCGCTCGCTCGCATGGACGTCGAATTTGCCTCCGATCGAGATCCGGTCGACGGCCTACGGGCGTACTTCGCCGGCTATGTCGAGCGCAACAGCGGCGCCAATGGCCGGCGCGGATGCCTGCTGGTCGCCACAGCCATGGAGCTGGCCGGCCGTGATGCCGAGGTCGATCGCCGCATCGCGAGCTTCTTCAAAGCCATGGAGGCGAGGGTGGCGGACGCGCTGTCCCGTGCGAAGGCCGCGGACAAGCTGGCCGCCGGCGTCGAGCCTTCGAGTGCCGCCCGGATTATCGTCTGTTTCGTCGAGGGCATGCGGGTGGTCGGGAAAACGGCACCGGCACGGATCATTTCGCAAGCCACCGTCGACGCTTTGCTCGATCGCTTCATCAGGTAGACAAGCCATGGACGTTTCCGCTGCTCGCACGCCGATATCTGGACCGAACGGTCTTGAAAGTAACGATGGCATGTCCGCCATCCAGATCGCCTGCGCCGTGGCCGTTCCATTGCTCTGGGGTTATCAGTTCGTGGTCATCAAGGTCGGCGTGACGGAGTTTCCGCCGCTCTTCTTCCTCGCGCTGCGCTTCCTGGCCATCGCGCTGCTGCTCGTTCCATTCGTCCGGCGGCCGACGCGGCAACAATTCGGCCCTGTCGCGGCGATTTCGCTTTTCTTCGGCGGACTGAATTTCGGGCTCTTCTATGTCGGTCTTGGACTCGGCTCGGGAAGCCTGTCGGCCGTCGCATACCAGCTTGCCCCGCCGTTCACCGTCCTGTTGGCCTGGCCGCTGCTGGCGGAGAAGCCATCGCTCGCAACCTCCGCCGGCGTCGTGATCGCGTTCGCCGGTGTGGCCGTGCTGGCTGCGGGGGCGGGCCTGTCGGCCAACGCACTTCCGTTGCTGCTCGTGGTCGGAGCCGCATTCGCGTTCGCGGTGTCCAACGTCTTGACCAAGCGCTATGGCCCTTTTGATCCGCTGATGCTGATGGGGTGGTCGTCGCTGCTCACGGTGCCGCAGGTGCTGTTGATGTCCTTGCTGCTTGAACATGGGCAATTGGCGAGCCTTGTCGTTGCGGATGAACGTGGTTGGCTGGCGCTTGCCTACACGATCTTCATCGGAGGGATCGTCGGGTTCGGCCTTTGGTTCTGGCTGATCGCCCGTTGCTCCATGGGCCGCATCGCGCCATTCGGCCTGCTGCTGCCGGTGTTCGCCTTGATATCGAGCGTGTTGTTCCTTGGCGACCATGTGACGCCAAAGCTGTTTGTCGGCGGACTGCTCGCGATATCAGGTGTCGCCATGACACAGGTGCGTCCGGCCGCAGGTCCGTAAGACGGACAGGGGAGGAGGACCTGGTCCGCCGAACCTCTTTGCGAAACGACGAAGTTTCGGGGTAGGTTCGCCGGCCACATCAGCAGTTGTTTGGAGCTCGCCTGTGACCATCGCTCTCAAGGGCATCATTCCCGTGATGCTGACGCCATTCACCGAAGCCAGGACGATCGACTATGCCGGCCTGGAAAGGCTGATCGAGTGGTACATTGCCAACGGTGCCGACGCGCTGTTTGCGGTCGCCCAGTCGAGCGAGATGCAGTTCCTGACGCTGGACGAGCGGGTGGCCCTGGCGCGGTTCGTCGTCAAGACGGCGGCGGGCCGGCTGCCGGTCATCGCCTCAGGCCATATCAGTGAATCCAGGAAGGACCAGCTGACCGAGCTGACGTCGATCGCGAAGACGGGCGTCGATGGATTGGTGCTGGTGACCAACCGTCTGGCCTCGCCCGATCTGACGCGGACGAGTTTCACCGACAACCTGGCTTGGCTGCTCGACCGGTTGCCCAGAGAGATGACGCTTGGCCTCTATGAATGCCCGGCGCCGTTCCGCCGGCTTCTCTCCGATGCCGAGCTGGCCTTTTGCGCAGACAGCGGACGCTTTGCGATCCTCAAGGACGTGTCGTGCGATCTTGCGACCGTGCAGCGCCGGGTCAAGCTGACGAACGGCTCCCCGCTCACGATCGTCAATGCCAACGCCGCGATCGCCTTTGACGCGATCAAGTCGGGGGCTCCCGGGTTCACCGGCGTGTTCACGAACTTCCACCCTGATCTCTACAAATGGCTGCTGACGCAACACCACAAGCATCCGGTGCTCGCGAACGAGCTTTCGGTGTACCTGGCGCTCGCGGCGATGGCGGAGCCCATGGGCTATCCGAAACTTGCGAAACTCTATCACCAACGTCTCGGCACCTTTTCCTGCATCGAGACCCGGGCGGTCGATTTCGATATCAGAGAGCGCTTCTGGGCGCTCGATGCACTGATCGACAAGATCGTGGAGGGACAGCAGGCTTTCCGCGCGAAGATCGCGGCGGCGGGCTAAGCCAGACCGATATGAAGAGCTAACGCTGGCTAGACAGGTCCTGAATGAGTGAACTGGCGTCTTCCGACTATTACACCGGCCATAGCGCGCTGACCGATCCGGGCGCTCATGCGAGTTTGATCAGCGGCCTGCCGCTGGATATCCCGGCCCTGTGTCGCATGTTGCACGGCCTGCTCGTCCACGAGGCGTGGATCGAGAGGCAGGGCTTCGACCTCGCTGCGTTCACCGGTCAAAGCCGTACCACGCTGCCTGTGTCCGACCGTCTGGATCAGCTGCTGGCGATCGACCCGCGACCGTTGACGATCGCACGGCCAGGGGAGTTGAGAGCTCTGGCAACGTGCCGGGACTTTTCATTGATGCTATGCGCGGTTTTGCGCCATCACCGCGTGCCAGCCCGCGTCCGCTGCGGTTTCGGCAGCTACTTCACCGGGCATGCCTATCATGATCATTGGGTGTGCGAGTACTGGGCGAAAGCCGAGCAACGCTGGGTCCTGGTCGATGCCGAACTCGACGAGCCCCATCGCACCGTTCTGAAATTCGATTGTGAGCCAACCGACGTGCCACGCTCGGCATTCATCACCGGTATCGAAGCGTGGCAACGATGCCGAACCGGCGCGATCGATCCGGAGCAGCTGGGTCACGGAACGACGGCAGGCTTGTTTTTTGCGCGCGTCAACCTGGTGCGCGATCTGCTCGCGCTTGCCAAGCGCGAGACCTCGGCTTGGGATAGCTGGCGCTCGGCATGCGAACCGCACCTGACGCTGAACGAAACGGAGCTGCTGCTCTGCGATGGTCTGGCGCAGCGCGGCGAGGAGGGCGCCGTCGATATCGCGTTATCGTTGCGCACTCCGCCCTGGCAATAAGAGGGCCGGGCACGCCATGGGCGCGTCGCTTCTCGACGCGCAGCGAGCGGCGAGAGTGCAATCCTGCAGAAACTGCGCGCGCCGCGTGCTCACGTTCGACGTGAACGCGAATGTGGCGAAGAGGAGCGAAAATGTGGCGACAATGGGAAGTCGCGCAGTTCCAAGATTTTCCCCATCACAGAATCGTGCGCGCGATGATGTTACGCGTGCACGCCGTGCACGTGGATGGGCTTGGAACTGCTGAAGAGTCTTGTTTCAAAGGGTTTCCGCGCAGGCGCTGCTAAACCTTCGTTAATGAAGCCCGGCCCTTTGGAGCGAACTGTTGCGGTGAGGTTACAGCAATTCCGTCGATCGCTGTTATGACGTCGCCACGGCCCGGGGGCCTAACGACGAAACTTGGAACGGGATTCAAATGAACAAGAATTTGTTGCTCGCAGCTGTGAGCCTTGTCGCGATCACCGCGACTGCACCGGCGCTGGCTGCTGACCTCGCTGCGCGGCCTTACACCAAGGCGCCCGCGATGATCGCCACGGTCTATGACTGGAGCGGCTTCTACATCGGTATCAACGGCGGCGGCGCTTCGGCTCACACGACCTGGGATCAGCGCGCTCCGCTGGTTGGCGGCGAAGGTTCCCACAACGCCACGGGCGGCACGGTCGGTGGTCAGGTTGGCTATCGCTGGCAGTCGGCGCAGTGGGTGTTCGGTGTGGAAGGCCAGGGCAACTGGGCCGACTTCTCCGGCGACAATGTCAGCGGGCTCACCGGCTTCACCGATCGCTCCAAGATCGATTCGTTCGGCCTGATCACCGGTCAGATCGGCTATGCCTGGAACAACGTCCTGCTCTACGCCAAGGGTGGTGCGGCTGTTGTCGGCACCAAGAACGAACTCCGCTTCGGCGGCGTCACGGCTGCTTCCGTCAGCGACACCCGTTGGGGCGGCACCGTCGGTGCAGGCCTCGAGGTCGGCTTCGCTCCGAACTGGTCGGTTGGTGTCGAATACAACCACATCTTCCTGTCGGACAAGGACATCACCTTCGCCGGCATTCAGACCGATCACGTCCGTCAGGACGTCGACATGGGCCTCGTCCGCCTGAACTACAAGTTTGGCGGCCCGGCGATCGCCAGGTACTGAGCAACGAACTGAGACTGACCGCTTCGCAGGAAGTGGTCTCGAAAGCCCCGGCCGCGCGCCGGGGCTTTTTTTGCGTAGATTCAGCCAGTTAACCATTTCATTTGGGTGCGGTCGAGATGGCTTGACTCCAAAGAACGAAATGAGAACAATGTTCTCCATACGTTCTGGTGATGGAGCAAACCATGTTCAGGATTTTCGTGGAAGAAGCCGCTGCACTGACGTCGATCGCGCTGTTCGTCGGAATGATCGCGATCTGGGCCCAGGTGATCCCGCAGCTCTGATCCCGCAGCGCTGGAGCAGCGGCTTTGCAAACCGGTGGTCCGGAACCCCGACGTGGCCCTTGGGGAAAAGCGGGATGAGGCGGCCGATCGGCGGCTCCGGCGTGGACTCTGGTGCGGTGAGTCCCCACCATTGGCAGGCGAGTCGGCGCGTGGGTGCATGATGCTCCTGATGCCGGCAACCGTTCCCAGATCTCACCAGAGGCCATCACGCGACCATGCCGAGCGCCGGATTTGTCCACCTTCACGTTCACTCGGCCTATTCGCTGCTCAAGGGCTCGATCAAGATCGCCAAGCTCGGCGAGCTCGCGAAGAAGGACCACCAGCCAGCGCTGGCGCTGACGGACACGGATAATCTGTTCGGGGCGCTCGAATTCTCCGACAAGATGGCGGGGTACGGCATCCAGCCGATCGTCGGCCTGGAACTCGCGATCGATTTCGGCGACCAGGATCCGAACGCGCGCAACGCACTGCCGCCCTCGCGCCTGGTGCTGCTGGCCGCGCAAGAGCGCGGCTATCGCAGCCTGATGCGGCTGAATTCGCGCGCCTTCCTCGAATCGCCTGACAGCCACGCCCCCTTCATCAAGTTCGATTGGTTCGACGGCGAGACCGAAGGCCTGATCGCGTTGACCGGCGGCCCCGAAGGGCCGATCTCGCTCGCGCTGGCCGCGGGGCAGCCCGAAATCGCGGCGGCGCGCTGTGAACGTCTCGCCGGCCTGTTCGGTGATCGCCTCTATGTCGAACTGCAACGGCACAACATCGACAAGGAACGGCGGGTCGAGGGCGGGCTGATCGATATCGCCTATTCGAAAGGTCTGCCGCTGGTCGCGACCAACGAGCCGTATTTCGCGACGACCGACGACTACGAGGCGCATGATGCGCTGCTCTGCATCGCAGGCGGCCGGCTGATCGCGGAGACCGAGCGCGAGCAGCTCACGCCCGATCACCGCTTCAAGACGCGCGCCGAGATGGCGGTGCTGTTTGCCGACATTCCGGAGGCTCTGGCCTCCACCGTGGAGATCGCCGAGCGCTGCTCATTCCGCCCGATGACGCGCAAGCCGATCCTGCCGTTCTTCACCGTTGGTGCCGCTGCGAGCACGGATGCCGCCGCGGTCGAGGCGGCCGAATTGAAGCGGCAGGCGGAGGAGGGGCTCGCCAATCGTCTGCGCGTGCACGGCCTGTCGCAGGGCACGACGGAGGAGGATTACAGCAAGCGCCTGGCGTTCGAGCTCGACGTCATCATGCGCATGAAATACGCGGGCTACTTCCTGATCGTCTCCGACTTCATCAAATGGGCGAAGTCGCAGGGCATCCCGGTCGGGCCGGGCCGCGGCTCCGGCGCAGGCTCGCTGGTGGCGTGGGCGCTGACCATCACCGACCTCGATCCGATCAAGTTCGGGCTGCTGTTCGAGCGCTTCCTCAATCCGGAACGCGTCTCGATGCCGGACTTCGACATCGACTTCTGCCAGGACCGCCGCGGCGAGGTGATCAAGTACGTCCAGGAGCGCTACGGCCGCGACCAGGTCGCGCAGATCATCACCTTCGGTACGCTGCAGGCGCGCGGGGTTCTGCGCGACGTCGGCCGCGTGCTGCAGATGCCTTATGGGCAGGTCGACAAGCTGACGAAGCTCGTGCCGCAGAATCCGGCGGCTCCTGTGACGTTGGCGGCCGCCATCGAGAGCGAACCGAAGCTGCAGGCGTTCCGCGACGAAGATCCCGTGGTGGCGCGCGCCTTCGACATCGCGCAGCGCCTCGAAGGCCTGACGCGCCACGCCTCGACTCACGCGGCCGGTATCGTGATCGGCGATCGCCCCTTGAGCGAACTCGTGCCGATGTACCGCGATCCGAAGTCGGACATGCCGGTGACCCAGTTCAACATGAAATGGGTCGAGCCGGCCGGTCTCGTGAAGTTCGACTTCCTCGGCCTGAAGACGCTGACCGTGCTCGACGTCGCGGTGAAGCTGCTCAAGCCGCGCAACATCCATGTCGATCTCGCGACGCTGCCGATCGACGATGCCGAGAGCTACCAGATGCTGGCGCGCGGCGAGGTGGTCGGCGTGTTCCAGGTTGAAAGCCAGGGCATGCGGCGCGCGCTGGTCGACATGCGTCCCGACCGTTTCGAGGACATCATCGCGCTGGTGGCGCTGTATCGCCCGGGCCCGATGGCGAACATTCCGACCTATTGCGCGCGCAAGCATGGCGACGAGGAGCCGGAATATCTCCATCCGGTGCTCGAGCCGATCCTGAAGGAGACCTTCGGCGTCATCATCTACCAGGAACAGGTGATGCAGATCGCGCAGGTGATGTCGGGCTATTCGCTCGGCGACGCCGACCTGCTGCGCCGTGCCATGGGCAAGAAGATCCGCGCCGAGATGGACAAGCAGCGCGACATCTTCGTTGCGGGCGCGGTGAAGAACGGCGTGCCGAAAGGGCAGGCCGAGACCATCTTCGAGCTGCTCGCCAAGTTCGCCGACTACGGCTTCAACAAGAGCCACGCGGCGGCTTACGCGCTGGTGTCCTACCACACCGCCTATATGAAGGCGCATTATCCGGTGGAGTTCATCGCAGCGTCGATGACGCTCGATCTCAACAACACGGACAAGCTTTCCGAATTCCGCTCCGAGGCGCAGCGCCTCGGCATCAAGGTCGAGCCGCCGAACATCAATCGTTCCGGCGCGACCTTCGAGGTCGGCGACAAAGTCATCTATTACGCGCTGGCGGCGCTGAAGGGCGTCGGCATCCAGGCGATCGAGCAGATCATCGAGGAGCGGACCAAGCGGGGGCTGTTCACCTCGCTCGCCGACTTCGCCGCGCGCGTCAATCCGCGTGCGATCAACAAGCGCATCATCGAAAGTCTTGCGGCCGCCGGCGCGTTCGACATGCTGGAGCCGAACCGCGCCCGCGTCTTCGCCGGCGCGGACTCGATTCTGGCCGCCTGCCAGCGCGCGCATCAGGCCGAGAGCATCGGCCAGAACGATATGTTCGGCATGTCGGCGGACGCGCCGACCATCATGCTGCCCCAGATCGAGCCGTGGCTGCCGGCCGAAAAGCTTCGTCGCGAATACGACGCCGTCGGATTCTTCCTGTCGGGCCATCCGCTCGACGATTACGCCACCGTGCTGAAGCGGCTGCGCGTGCAGAGCTGGGCGGAGTTTTCGCGCGCGGTGAAGACCGGCGCCACCGCCGGCAAGGTCGCGGCCACGGTGGTGTCGCGCATGGAGCGCCGCACCAAGACCGGCAACAAGATGGGCATCATGGGGCTGTCTGATCCCACGGGCCACTTCGAGGCCGTGCTGTTCTCCGAGGGCCTGGCGCAATATCGCGACGTGCTGGAGCCGGGCGCCGCCGTGCTGCTCCAGCTCGGCGCCGAATTGCAGGGTGAAGACGTCCGCGCCCGCGTGCTGCATGCCGAGCCGCTGGATGATGCCGCAGCCAAGACGCAAAAGGGCCTGCGCATCTTCGTGCGCGACACCAAGCCGCTCGACTCGATCGCCAAGCGTTTGGCCGGACCGGAAGCCGCGGGCGCGAATGGCGCGGCGCCAAAGATCGGCAGTCCCGCCATCGCGCCGCGCTCCAACGGCGATGGTGAGGTCTCGCTCGTGATGATGCTCGACCTCGAGACCGAGGTCGAGATGAAGCTGCCCGGCCGCTTCAAGGTCTCGCCGCAGATCGCCGGCGCCATCAAGGCGGTGGCCGGCGTGGTGGACGTGCAGCAGATCTAGGCGTTTCGTCGCGAACGCGGCGCGGTTGACGTGATCGTGCCGTTGCAACCGGACGATGTTTCCGGCTAGCATGCCTCCGGGCCATGATGTTCGGGGGCGTGATGCTATTGCGTGGGCTGGTGCTGCTCTTGGCAGCGGCGGCTCTCCCGGCGTTACGCGTCGACGATCGCCGAGTTGAAGCTGGCCCAATAGACCCGGCGCAGCGGCACGGCGTTCGTGACACCATCGCAGCCGCGATGTAAAACGCGTCTGCGCTGATGTCGCTGCAACGGCGGAGGAGCCAACAATGTGCGACCGATGCTCTCAAGACCGCTTCAACCAGGTGGGCCCGTCACGTCGGTCCGCGATGCTGTTGGCCGCTTCGGCGCTGAGTGTGGCCTTCGCCGGCCACGCCTTCGCCAAGGACAACAAGCCCCCGCCGAAACCGCAGAACGTGCTGTCGCCCGACGCGGCGTTGAAGCGACTGATGCAGGGCAACGCGCGCTATGTCGAGGGCGTCACGAGGCGCCATGATTTCGGGCACGAACGCGAGGCGCTGGCGGGCGGCCAGAATCCGTTCGCGGCGGTGCTGAGCTGCGCCGACTCGCGCATCGCGCCGGAATATGCCTTCGACACCGGCCGCGGCGATCTCTTCGTTTGCCGGGTCGCCGGCAATTTCGCCGGCGCCGAGACTATCGCCAGCATGGAATACGCCGTCGCCGTGCTCAACACGCCGCTGATCCTCGTGCTGGGCCATGATGCTTGCGGCGCAATCGATGCGACGCTGAAGGCGATCAAGGACGACAAGCCGCCGCCGGGACACATTCCCTCGCTGGTCGATGCAATCGCGCCGGCCGCCAAAGCCGCGATGCAGCAGGGCGGGCAGGTGCTCGACAAGGCGATCCGGCAGAATGTGATCGACAACGTCGCCAAGCTGAAATCGGCTGCCCCGATCCTCGACGCCGCGGTCGAGCAGGGCAAGCTGAAGATATCAGGCGGCATCTACCGGCTCAGGACGGGAACAGTGGAGCTGATTGCGCAGGCTTGAAGCTCAGGGCTGACGGTGATGCTTACCAGGAGCTGACGCGAGACGCCGAACCAGGGCTGCGCCATGCCGCCGCCTCAATCCGAGCCTTTCGTTCAAGCGCCGTTCAGCCGGTCGCGCGTCTCATGCGTGGTGATATCTCGACAACAATAACGGGCAAGCAAGCCATGCGCGGGACATACAAGGTCTTCCTCTGCTTCCTTCTGCCGGTCCTCCTCGTTGCCGGCGCGCTCGGCCCAGTGCGCGCGCAGCAGCAGGAAAAGCGGATCGCGCTCGTCGTCGGCAACGGCGCCTATTCGAAGTCGCCGCTGGCGACCACCGCCAACGATGCCGGCCTGATCGCGCAGACGCTGCAGGCGGCCGGCTTCGACGTGGTGGGCGCCCGCGATCTCGACGGCGACACGCTGCGCAAGAGTCTTCACGATTTCATCCAGAAGGCACAGGCCTCGGGGCCCGGCACCGTCGCCATGATCTATCTGTCCGGCTATGGCGTGCAGCTGGCCGGTGAGAACTATTTCATCCCTGTTGATTCCAACATCACGCGCGACACCGACATTCCGACCGAGGCGCTGCGCATCAGCGACTATGCCCGCCAGCTTGCCGCGATTCCGCTCAAGGCCAACATCATCGTGCTCGATGCCGCGCGCGCGCAGCCCTTCGTCGAAGGCGGCCAGCAGCCGATCGCAAGCGGGCTGGCGCTGGTCGAGCCGGACCCGAACATGCTGATCGCCTTCAATGCGGCGCCCGGCACGGTGGCACCCGAGGAGCCGGGACCATATGGCATCTATGCGCAGTCGCTGGCCGAGATGATCCGCACCGGCGGGCTGTCGCTGCCGGAGGTGTTCGACCGCGTCCGCCTGCGCGTCAACGAGACCTCCAAGGGCGCGCAAGTGCCTTGGGACGACCAGAAGATCTCCGCGCAATTCAGCTTCTTCGATCGCGCGCCCGACGCCCCGCCGCCGCAGGCCGCGCCCGACCAGGTCGCCGCGATCCGCAACAAGCCGATCCGCGATCTCGGCGCCCAGGACGCCTATGCGGCCGCGCTCGAGCGCGACACGCTGCCGGCCTATGAGGATTTTCTCGCAGCCTATCCCGGCGACCCCATGGCGAAGCGCGTCATGGCCATCGTGGCGGCGCGCCGCGAGGCGATCACCTGGCGGCGAAGCTATCGCGCCGATACACCGGACGCCTACTGGTCCTATCTGCGCCGCTATCCGCGCGGGCCGCATGCGGGCGATGCACGGCGCCGGCTCGCGATCCTGACCGCGCCGCTCGAGCCGCCGCCGACTTTCGCGATGATGGACTATGACGTGCCGCCGCCGCCTCCGGAGGAGATCATCTATGTCGACCGTCCGGTGCTGTATTTCAGCGATCCCGTGTTCGATTTCGTGCCGCCACCGCCGCCGCCGGTCTATTTCTGTCCGCCGCCGCCACCTGACTTCGTGGTGCTGCCGCCGCCGTTGCCCGTGGTCGGCCTGTTCGTGCTGCCGCAGCCGGTGTTCGTGCCGATCCCGGCGTTCTACAATCCGCCGGCCTATGTTGCGCCGCCGCCGAACAACATCATCGTCAACAACATCCACAACACCACAGTCATCAACACCGTGATCAACCAGCCAGCACCGGCACCGGCACCGGCGACGGCAGCGGGCGATCCAGCCATCACCACGACCGTGGCAGCATCCGGAAAGCCTGTCGGGGCAACGACGGCTGTGCCGCCGACCGTGGTGCAAAAGGCGGCCTTGATTCAGGAAAACAAGGCTCCGCTGCCCAAGACTGTTGCGGTCGATCCGACAACGAAGGCCGGCGCGGCAGCCTTCAAGACCAGGAGCCAACTCACGACGCAGACCGGCAGCGCTGCTGCTGGAAGTCAGGCGGGCGCGCCCGGAACCGGTAACGCCACGACGAAGCCGGGAGCCCCCGGCGCGCCGGTCACCGGCAACGCGGCCGCACCGATAGCCGGAGGCAAGACCAATCCGGTGACGGCGACCGCGCCGAGCACGGCGGATACGAAGGCCGGTGCGCCGGCCGGCCACTCCTTGCCGGTGCCCGGCCAGACTGCGCCCGCGATCAAGGGCGCGCCGCAAGCAGGAACGGCGGCCACGGGCACGTCCTCGTCGACGTCTTCGAGGAACCCGGTCGGCGGCTCTGGCGCAAGCACCAAGCCTGGCAGCAGCTCGCAGCCTGCCAACGCCAAGCTTACACCGCAGACAACGCCGTCGAATGCGCCGCCTAACGGAGGAGCGCATCCGAACATCCAGGAGCATGCCAATACGGCCAATCCTGCCAATACGGCCAATGCGCCGATAAAGCCCGGCGAGGCCAAGCTGGCTCCGGCAGGGAGGCCCGGCGTGACCACGACCAACGTGACCAACGGGAAGCCGACGCAGCCTTCGCCGCCAGTCACCGCGCACGAGCCGATCAAGCCGCAGGGCGAGCGGCCTGCAACGCCGCCGCCCGCGCAGGTCACAAGGACGCCGCCGCCACCGCCGCACCCGCAGGCGCTCGCAAGGCCGACGCCTCCGCCTCCGCCGCACGTGGCGCCGCCACCGCCGCGGGTAGCGCCCCCGCCGCCGCGGATGGCCGCGCCGCCCCCGCCACCGCGCCCGCCAGTTGCAGCCGCACGGCCCGCGCCACCGCCGCCCGTGGCCCGGCCGGCGCCGCCACCACCGCCGCGCATGGCGGTCGCGCCCCCACCTCCGCCGCGACCGGCCGCCCCACCGCCACGGCCGACTGCGCCGCCGCCAGCGGCGAAGAAATGCCCGCCCAACCAGCCCAGGTGCTAGATATCGCGCCCCCGGGTGGGGTGCCTGAAGGCTGACAGCACGGAGGAGGGTGCCAAAGCACCTTCCGGAGGCCCTTATTTCCTTGCTTCTGGCCGAAATGGCGCTATATAGCGCGCCATCTCACACGGAAGCATGGCTCACAAGGCCGTCCGGTGGCAGCCGGGGCGACAACGCTCCGTTTTGCTCACACGCTTCCGGAGGAACCAACCGGAGAATTAGAACGATGGCACTACCCGATTTCACCATGCGTCAGCTCCTCGAAGCTGGCGTGCATTTTGGTCACCAGTCTCACCGCTGGAATCCGAAAATGGCTCCGTACATTTTCGGCGCTCGCAACAACATCCACATCGTCGACCTCGCCCAGACCGTGCCGATGCTGCATGCGGCCCTCCAGGCCGTCAGCGACACGGTGGCCAAGGGCGGCCGCATCCTGTTCGTCGGCACCAAGCGCCAGGCGCAGGACGGCGTCGCGGACGCGGCCAAGCGCTGCGCGCAATATTTCGTCAATTCGCGCTGGCTCGGCGGCACGCTGACCAACTGGAAGACGATCTCGGCCTCGATCAAGCGCCTGCGTCACCTCGACGAGGTGCTGGCCGGCGGCGAAGCCAATTCCTACACCAAGAAGGAGCGTCTGACGCTCCAGCGCGAGCGCGACAAGCTCGATCGCTCGCTCGGCGGCATCAAGGACATGGGCGGTCTTCCCGACCTGATCTTCGTGATCGACACCAACAAGGAAGACATCGCGATCCAGGAAGCCCAGCGGCTCAACATCCCGGTGGCTGCGATCGTCGACACCAATTCCGATCCGAAGGGCATCACCTATGTGGTGCCGGGCAATGACGACGCCGGTCGCGCGATCTCGCTCTATTGCGATCTGATCGCGCGTGCCGCGATCGACGGCATCTCGCGCGCCCAGGGCGATTCGGGCATCGACATCGGTGCTTCGGCCCGTCCGGTGGCCGAAGATCTGCCCTCGACCGCCGGTTTCCAGGGCCTTGCCGGTCCGCGCGGCACCGCCGACGACCTCAAGAAGCTCCCGGGCGTGTCGGGTGCGATCGAAAAGAAGTTCAACGACCTCGGCATCTTCCACTACTGGCAGCTCGCCGAGCTCGATCACGACACCGCACACAAGATCGGCGAAGAAGTCGGTCTGCCGAGCCGTGCGGACGCCTGGGTGGCCAAGGCCAAGGCGCTCACCGCGGAAGCGGAATAGTCAAAACGGGCGATCGGTTGGCCGGAGCAAGTCCGGCCACCATTTCATTCAGTTGACGCGAATTCCTGAGATGGACCGCGGCGGGGGCAATTGGAGCCACGCCGCGGCGAACCGGCAGGCAAGAAGGATTTTCCAGAATGGCAACGATCACAGCTGCGATGGTCAAGGATCTGCGCGAGTCCACCGGCGCAGGCATGATGGACTGCAAGGCCGCACTGACCGAAAACGACGGCAACATGGAAGCGGCCCAGGACTGGCTGCGCAAGAAGGGCCTGTCGAAGGCCGCCAAGAAGTCGGGCCGCGTCGCGGCCGAGGGCCTCATCGGCGCGCTCACCAAGGGCAACAAGGGTGTCGTGGTCGAGGTCAACTCCGAGACCGACTTCGTCGCGCGCAACGGCCAGTTCCAGGGTCTGGTCAAGATGGTCGCCCAGGTCGCTTTCGACGCCGGTGCCGACGTCGAGAAGATCAAGGCCGCCAAGGTCGGCGACGTCACGGTGGAGACCGCGATCAACGACGCGATCGCCACCATCGGCGAGAACATGACGCTGCGCCGCGCCGCTTCCCTTGAAGTGAGCCAGGGCGTGGTGTCGAGCTACGTCCACGGTGCGGTCGTCGACGGCGCCGGCAAGATGGGCGTGATCGTCGCGCTGGAATCGCCCGGCAAGGCCGACGAGCTCGCTAGCCTCGGCCGCCAGATCGCCATGCATGTCGCCGCCGCCAATCCGCTCGCGCTCGATCCGTCCGGTCTCGATCCGGCCGTCGTGAAGCGCGAGAAGGACGTGCTGGCCGACAAATATCGCCAGCAGGGCAAGCCGGAGAACGTGATCGAGAAGATCGTCGAGTCCGGCCTGAAGACCTATTACAAGGAAGTCTGCCTGCTCGAGCAGGCTTTCATCCACGACACCGGCAAGTCGGTGGCGCAGGCGGTGAAGGAAGCCGAAGGCAAGGTCGGCGGCGCCGTGAAGATCGCAGGCTTCGTGCGCTATGCTCTCGGTGAGGGCATCGAGAAGCAGGAATCGGACTTCGCGGCCGAGGTCGCAGCGGCCAGCGGCAAGAAGTAGGCGCTGGAACACCTCCTTCCGGCGGGCCGCCGGAAGCGGCGCCCGGACGAGGAAAGTGCTCATGACTGATCCGGTCTATCGTCGCGTCGTGATCAAGCTGTCCGGCGAGTATCTCGCGGGACAGCAGGGCTTCGGCATCGACCAGCCGACCATCGACCGGGTGGCTGACGATCTGATCGCGGCCCGCCAGCTGGGATGCGAGGTTGCGGTCGTGATCGGCGGCGGCAACATTTTTCGCGGCGTCGAGGTCTCCTCGCGCGGCGTGTCGCGTCCGACTGGCGACACCATGGGCATGCTTGCCACCATGATGAACTGCCTCGCGCTCGAAGCCACCATCGAGCGCAAGGGAACACCGGCAAGGGCGCTGTCGGCCTTCGTCATGCCCGAGATTTCCGAGCTGTTCACCCGCGCCGCAGCGCACAAATACCTGGCCGAGGGCCGGATCCTGCTGCTCGGAGGTGGAACCGGCAATCCGTTCTTCACCACCGATACGACCGCCGTGCTGCGCGCGGCCGAGATCGGTGCCGAGGCGGTGCTGAAGGCAACCAATGTCGACGGGGTCTACTCCGCCGATCCGAAGAAGGACCCGTCCGCGACGCGGTTCGACCGGCTGACACATTCCCAGGCGATCGAGGGCGGCTACAAGGTGATGGATGCGACCGCCTTCGCACTTGCCCGCGAGACGTCACTGCCTATCATCGTGTTTTCGATCGCGGAGCCCGGGTCGATCGGCGCGATTCTGCGCGGCGCCGGCCACGGGACTGTCGTCGCCGGCTGATGGCTCATCTGGCGCGCCCCGAGCAAGGGGTGCGGTGAGGTCGCCGGGTTATTAAAGGAGAAACGTGATGGCCACGGGTAATTTCGACCTCAACGAAGTGAAGCGCCGCATGCAGGGCGCCGTCGCCTCGCTCAAGCACGAGCTTGGCGGTTTGCGGACGGGCCGAGCGTCGGCCTCGATGCTCGATCCGGTGCAGGTCGAGGCTTATGGCAGTCACATGCCGCTCAATCAGCTCGCGACCGTCAGCGTGCCCGAGCCGCGCCTGATCTCGGTGCAGGTCTGGGACAAGACGATGGTGAAGCCGGTGGAGAAGGCAATCGTCGATTCCAATCTCGGCCTGTCGCCGGCGACCGAAGGCCAGGTGCTGCGCCTGCGCATTCCCGAGCTCAACGAGGAGCGCCGCAAGGAGCTGGTCAAGGTCGCGCATAAATACGCCGAGGCCGCCAAGGTTGCTGCGCGTCATGTCCGCCGCGACGGTCTCGACGTGCTGAAGAAGCTCGAGAAGAATCACGAGATGTCGGAGGACGATCAGAAGCGTCACGCCGACGAGGTGCAGAAGGCGACCGACGGCACCATTACCGAGATCGACCAGCTGCTGGCCGCCAAGGAAAAAGAAATCCTCACCGTCTAAGGCCGCTTTTCCCATGCCCAACGCCGCCGCGCCCGCAACTGAAGGACCCGATCGGTCCGACGCGCCTGCGCATGTCGCCATCATCATGGATGGCAACGGGCGTTGGGCGGCCGCGCGCGGTCTGCCGCGGGCGGAGGGGCATCGCCGCGGTGTCGAGGCGCTGCGCCGCGTGGTGCGTGCCTCGCATGAGCTCGGCATCCGCTATCTCACCATCTTCTCCTTCAGCTCGGAAAACTGGTCGCGCCCGGCGAGCGAGATCGGCGATCTCTTCGGTCTGCTCCGCCGCTTCATCCGCAATGATCTCGCAAGCCTGCACCGCGATGGCGTCAAGGTGCGAATCATCGGCGAACGCGACGGGCTCGATGGCGACATCTGCGCGCTGCTGAACGAAGCCGAGGAGCTGACGCGCGACAACACGCGTCTCACGCTCGTCGTCGCGTTCAATTACGGCTCGCGGCAGGAGATCGCGAAAGCGGCGCAGAAGCTCGCGCGCGAAGTCGCCGACGGCAAGCGGGATGCCGATACGATCGACGCCGAGACGGTCGGCGCCTATCTCGATGCGCCCGACATTCCCGATCCTGACCTCATCATCCGCACCAGCGGCGAGCAGCGCCTGTCCAATTTCCTGATGTGGCAGGCCGCCTATAGCGAACTCGTGTTCGTGCCGGTCCATTGGCCTGATTTCGACAAGGCGGCGCTCGAAAGCGCGATCGCCGAATTTGCCAGGCGCGAACGTCGTTTCGGCGGCCTGGTCGCGAAATCAGCCTCGTGAGCGAATCCGACGCCGCACCGGCGGGCACGAAGCCCGCTCCGAGCAATCTCGTGATGCGAGTCCTCGCCGGACTGGTGCTGGCGCCGGTTACGATCGCGCTGGCTTATGCCGGCGGCTGGCTGTGGGCGCTGCTCGTCACGCTGATATCGATCGGGCTGTTCGCGGAATGGCTGATGGTGGTGGGCGCAGGTTCGACCGCGCTGACCGGGGCAGGGACGCTCGTCCTCGCCATGATGGGCTTGTGCGTTGCCGCCGGCGCGCTCAAGACCGCCGTCGTCGTTGGTTGCGTCGGCGGCGCGATCATCACGCTGATCGCGCGTGGCAAGTTCATGTGGGCTGCGACGGGGTTCGCCTATGCAGCGGCGGCGCTGCTGGCCTCGATCCTTTTGCGCAAGGATCTTGTCAACGGTTTCGCCGCGCTGATGTTCGTGCTGCTGGTGGTGTGGGCGACCGATATCGGCGGCTATTTCGCTGGCCGCGGCATCGGCGGGCCGAAGCTGTGGCCGCGCGTCAGCCCGAAGAAGACCTGGGCCGGTGCGTTCGGCGGCTTTGTGGCGAGCCTTGCGGTCGCATCTGGCTTTGCGGCATTCGGCATCGGCAAGGCAATTCCCCTGCTGCTGGTCAGCGCCGTCCTGTCGGTGGTATCGCAGGCCGGCGATCTGTTCGAATCCGCGGTGAAAAGGCGCTTCGGCGTCAAGGATTCCAGTCACTTAATTCCCGGTCATGGCGGGCTTCTGGATCGTCTGGATGGCTTTGTCGCCGCCATTCTCGTGGCCTGGATTATCGGCTTTCTCCGCCACGGTGTGCATAGCGCCGGAAGCGGTCTTGTGGTTTGGTGAGGATATGAGCGCAGTCCCTTTGCGTAATAACAAGCTTGCTGCGACTGATATTCGCAGCGTCACGGTCCTCGGTGCCACCGGCTCGATCGGCGACAGCACGATGGATCTGCTGCGCGCTTCGCCCGAGCGTTATCGCGTCGAGGCCTTGACGGCGAACAGCAATGTCGAGGCGCTGGCCAAGCTCGCGAAAGAGTTTTCCGCACGCTTCGTCGCGATCGCAGATGGCTCCAGGCTTGCCGACCTCAAGGCCGCACTTGCGGGCACGGCCACCGAATGCGGGGCGGGCGAAAGCGCGGTCATCGAGGCCGGCGCGCGCCCTGCCGATTGGGTGATGGCCGCGGTGAGCGGTGCTGCCGGACTGAAGCCGGCTTTGGCCGCGGTCGATCGCGGCGCCCATGTCGCGCTCGCCAACAAGGAATGTCTGGTCTGTGCCGGCGATTTCTTCATGCAGCGCGCGGCGAAAGCGGGAGCCTGCATCCTCCCGGCGGATTCCGAGCACAACGCGCTGTTTCAGGCGCTGGCATCGGGCAATCGTGACGAGTTGGTCCGCGTCATCATCACGGCCTCGGGCGGTCCGTTCCGTACCTGGAAGCCTGCAGACATCGAGCAGGCGACGCTCGAGCAGGCCCTGAAGCATCCCAACTGGAGCATGGGCCAGAAGATCACGATCGATTCCGCCTCGATGATGAACAAGGGCCTCGAGGTGATCGAGGCGTCCTATCTGTTCGCGCTGACGCCCGACGAGATCGACGTTCTGGTGCATCCGCAGTCGATCATCCACGGCATGGTCGAGTTCTCCGACCGCTCGGTGATGGCGCAGCTGGGCTCGCCCGACATGCGCACGCCGATCGCCCATTGCCTGGGCTGGCCCGACCGGATCAAGGGACCGGCGGCCAAGCTCGATCTGGCCAAGATCGGTCAGCTGACCTTCGAGGCACCCGACTTCGAGCGGTTCCCCGGGCTTCGGCTGGCCTTTGATTCGCTGCGGACCGGGAAGGGGGCGACCACCGTCTACAACGCCGCCAACGAGGTCGCGGTGGCGGCCTTCATTGCCGGCAAGATCCGGTTCGGCGCCATTGCCCGGCTGGTCGAGGCGACGCTGGAGGACTGGGTCCGCGGCGGGAACCAGGGACCCATGACCTCAGCGGATGATGCAATTTCCGTTGACCATGTTGCTCGAAATAAAGCTGCCGCCCTATTGCCTCAAATTGCCTTAAAGGCATCCTAGACAATTGGGGGCCAGGGCCTTGCGGCGCTGGATGAGGGAATTCGATGATCGACTTTTTCGTCCATAGTTTCAACACGTTGAGCCATGGGCTCCTCGGCTACGTCGTTCCCTTCCTCGTCGTCCTGACCATCGTCGTGTTCTTCCACGAGCTCGGCCATTTTCTGGTCGCGCGCTGGGCCGGCGTTCGCGTTTTGACGTTTTCGCTCGGCTTCGGGCCCGAACTGGTCGGCTTCAACGACCGCCACGGCACCCGCTGGAAGATCTCGGCGATCCCGCTCGGCGGCTACGTGAAGTTCTTCGGTGACGAGAGCGAGGCGTCCACCCCGTCGGCCGCGACGCTTGAGGCCATGTCGGCGGAGGAGCGCGCCGGCAGCTTCCACCACAAGAAGGTCGGCCCACGCGCAGCTATCGTTGCCGCCGGCCCGATCGCCAATTTCATTCTGGGTGCCCTGATTTTCGCAGGCATGGCCCTGTATTACGGCAAGCCGAGCACCATCGCGCGCGTGGACGGCGTCGTCGCTGACGGTGCGGCAGCCGCGGCCGGCTTCAAGGTCGGCGACGTCGTCGTCCAGATTGACGGCAAGCCGATCGAGAGCTTTGCGGACATGCAGCGGATCGTCGCGACGAGCGCGGGTTCGGCGCTGGTTTTCCAGGTGAAGCGCGACGGCGGGCTCGTCTCGCTGACCGCCACGCCGGCGCTGCTCGAGCGCAAGGATCCGTTCGGCAATCGTCACCAGGTCGGGGTGCTTGGGGTCGAGCACAAGTCCCAGCCCGGTGAGGCTTCGACGACGCCGGTCGGAATCGGCGAGGCGCTCAAGATCGGGGTTGAGCAGGTCTGGTTCATCATCACCAGCACCTTCAAGTTCCTGGGCTCGCTGTTCACGGGCGCTGGCAATCCCAGCGAGGTCAGCGGGGTCATCGGCATCGCAAAAATGTCGGGCCAGGCGGCCAACGCCGGGTTGCAGTTCCTCATCAACCTCTGCGCCGTCCTGTCGGTCTCGATCGGCCTGTTGAACCTGTTCCCGATCCCGCTGCTCGATGGCGGCCACCTCATGTTCTACTCGGCGGAAGTGGTCCGCGGTCGTCCGCTGTCCGAGCGGACGCAGGAGATCGGGTTTCGAATCGGACTCGCGCTGGTGCTGATGCTGATGGTGTTCTCAGCCTATAACGACATCCTGCGATTGCCGGGTTCCTGATAAGGGCTTTTTTGTGGCGTTGCTGTTGAGCAACGTCTTGGTATGAAATTGAAATTGCGGCGCGTTCTGCCGTTTGCGGCGTCGGTGAAATTGGCTACAAGCGGCTTGAACTTGGGGAATCTCCCAGACCGGCGTTGGGGTTGGGTCTGGTACTGATAAGGGCGCGTTGCGCAATGAAGTTTGGACTGCGACTCCGGGGGGGCTTGCTCGCAACCCTGATCATGTTCGGCGCGCCGGTGGTTGCCCCGGTTGGGGCTGTTTTGGTGTCTTCGCCTGCGCTCGCCCAGACCGTGCAGTCGATTTCCGTCCAAGGAAATCGCCGGGTCGAGCTGGAGACGATCCGCTCCTATTTCAAGCCTGGCCCGGGCGGCCGCCTCGATCAAGGCGCGATCGATGACGGCCTCAAGGCGCTGATCGAGACCGGCTTGTTCCAGGACGTGAGGATCAACCGCGGCCCAGGCGGCCAGATCATCGTCTCCGTCGTGGAAAACCCGGTGATCGGGCGCGTCGCTTTCGAGGGCAACAAGAAGATCAAGGACGAGCAGCTCACCGCCGAAGTGCAGTCCAAGGCCCGCGGCACGTTCTCCCGCGCCATGGTGCAGTCGGACACGCTGCGAATCGCTGAAATCTATCGTCACTCCGGCCGCTACGACGTCACCGTCACGCCGGAGATCATCGAACAGCCGAATAACCGAGTCGATCTCGTCTTCACGATTAACGAAGGCGCCAAGACCTCGGTCAAATCGATCGAGTTCATCGGCAACAATTCGTTCTCGTCCTACCGCTTGCGGGACATCATCAAGACCCACGAAACCAATCTGCTGAGCTTCCTCGGCAGCGGCGACGTGTACGACCCCGACCGCGTCGAGGCCGACCGCGACCTGATTCGCCGCTTCTACCTGAAGAACGGCTTCGCCGACGTTCAGGTCGTGGCCGCGCTGACCGAATACGATCCGGAGAAGAAGGGCTTCAACGTCACCTTCAAGATCGAGGAAGGGCAGCAGTACCGCGTCGGCAACGTCGATTTCCGCACCAGCATCCCGAACTTCGACCCAAGCTCGCTGCGCTACTTCTCGCGCGTCAGCGTCGGCTCGGTCTACAACGTCGAATCGGTCGAGAAGTCGGTCGAGGATATGCAGATCGAGGCTTCGCGCCGCGGCTACGCCTTTGCGGTGGTGCGTCCGGGCGGCGATCGCAATTTCGATGCGCACACCGTCTCCGTCGTGTTCAACGTCGACGAGGGTCCGCGCACCTATATCGAGCGCATCAACATTCGCGGCAACACCCGTACCCGTGACTACGTGATCCGCCGCGAGTTCGACATCTCCGAGGGCGATGCCTACAACCGTGCGCTGGTCGACCGCGCCGAGCGCCGCCTGAAGAATCTCGACTACTTCAAGAGCGTGAAGATCACGACGGAGCCGGGCTCTTCCAGCGATCGCGTGGTCCTGATCGTCGATCTCGAAGAAAAATCGACCGGCGACTTCTCGATCTCGGGCGGCTACTCCACGACCGACGGTGCGCTGGCCGAAGTCTCGGTGTCCGAGCGCAACCTGCTCGGTCGCGGCCTGTTCGCCAAGGCGTCGGTCACCTACGGCCAATACGCGCGCGGCTATTCGCTGTCGTTCGTCGAGCCGTATCTGCTCGATTATCGCGTCGCGCTGGGCCTCGACGTCTATCAGCGCCAGCAGCTGGCCAACAGCTTCATCTCCTACGGCACCAAGACGCTCGGCTTCTCGCCGCGCCTCGGCTTCTCGTTGCGTGAAGATCTGTCGCTCCAGTTGCGCTATTCGATCTACCGGCAGGAAATCACGCTGCCGTCCTACCTGGCGGATTGTAACAACATCGTCGGTTCGCCGGGATTCAACCCGAGCCCGGCCTTCATTAACGCGACGACCGGGGTGGACCCGGCATTGTCGAACAATCTCGGTTGCTACGCCAACGGCGAAGCCTCTCTGCCGGTCCGCAAGGAGCTTGCGAACGGCAAGACGCTGACCTCGGCGCTCGGCTACACGCTGACCTACAACACACTCGACAACAACAAGAACCCCAGCGACGGTCTGCTCATCGACTTCAGGCAGGACTTCGCCGGCGTCGGTGGCGACGTCTCCTACCTGAAGACCGCGGCCGATGCGAAGTACTACCAGTCGCTGGTGTCCGACCTCGTCGGCGTCGTCCATCTCCAGGGCGGTGTCCTGAACAAGATCGGCAACAACGATCTGCGCATGCTGGATCACTTCCAGATGGGTCCGAACCTCGTCCGCGGCTTCGCGCCTAACGGCATCGGCCCGCGCGACCTCAACCCGTACGGCACGCAGGACGCACTTGGCGGCACGAAGTACTGGGGCGCTTCGCTCGAAGTGCAGATGCCGTTCTGGTTCCTGCCGAAGGAAGTGGGTCTGAAGGGTGCGGTCTACGCCGACGCCGGCGGTCTATACGACTACCAAGGGCCGACGACGTGGTCGCTGACCGGCGAAAACACGACGACCAGGAACTCGAATTGCGTGGGATCGACCATCAATCCGAACAGCACCGGGACCTGTACCGGTCTGGTCTACGACGACAGCAGGGTCGTCCGGTCATCGGTTGGTGTCGGCCTGATTTGGGCCTCGCCGTTCGGTCCGCTGCGCTTCGACTACGCAGTGCCGCTCACCAAGGGCAAATATGACCGCACGCAGGAATTCCGGTTCGGCGGCGGCACCTCGTTCTAGTTCGTTCAGCAGGGCATGAGCCGGCCATTTGGGAATTCCTTCTTGGAATTCCTTGGGCCGGCAGCCAGAAAGATCGTGCTCAATCCGTGAGATGAGGCATGATGCGGCCTGACCGCTTCATGCCGAAGCCGGACCGCGGCGGGGTGGAATGGCGCAGCCGACCTTCTTCAAAAAGCCGCCGGCTTCAACGCTGGCTGACATTGCCGCGCTGACCAAGGCGCAGCTGGTCGATCCCTCCAGGGGTGGCCATGTGATCACGGGCCTTGCTTCGCTCGACGAGGCAGGCCCGATGCATCTGGCATTCTTCGACAACCTCAAATATGCCGACGAGCTCAAGGCGACCAAGGCAGGCGCCTGCCTGGTCAGCCCCCGCTTCGAGGCCCAGGTGCCGGCGCATGTCGCGGTGCTGCGGGCGGCGCAGCCGTTTCGCGCCTTTGTCGGGATCGCCCGGGAATGGCACGGCGATGCGCTGAGGCCGCAATCCTGGTCCGGCATCGACGGCATCGCGCCATCGGCGATCATCGATCCGTCGGCGCGGCTGGAGGACGATGTCGTCGTCGAGCCATTGACGGTCATCGGTCCCGATGTCGAGATAGGCAGCGGCACCGTGATCGGCGCGGGCGTGGTGCTTGGTCCGGGCGTCAAGATCGGCCGGGACTGCAATGTCGGTGCCCGTACCGCGATCCAGTGTGCGCTCATCGGCAACAACGTGCTGATCCACCCCGGCTGCTCGATCGGTCAGGACGGCTACGGCTTCATCTTCTTCGGCCCGGAGGGTCATCTGAAAGTGCCGCAGACCGGCCGTGTGCTGATCCAGAACAATGTCGAAGTCGGCGCCGGCACCACCATCGACCGCGGCTCCCTGCGTGACACCGTGATCGGGGAGGGCACCAAAATCGACAATCAGGTCCAGATCGGCCACAATGTGACGATCGGCCGGAATTGCCTGCTCGCAGCCCAGATCGGGCTCGCCGGCAGCCTGACGATCGGCGACAACGTGGCGTTGGGAGCCAAGGTCGGCATCAACAATCACCTCAAGATCGGCGACGGGGCCCAGGTCACCGCAATGAGCGGCGTCAAGGACGACATCCCGCCGAACGGACGTTGGGGCGGTTTTTTTGCCAAGCCGACCAAACAATGGTTCAAGGAAATTATCGCGGTGGAGCGCCTGGTACGCGACAGCAAGGCCGATCCGAAGGACGAGGGACGGGAATGACGGCGGAATCACCTGTAAAATTCGAGCTGGTGGACATCAATGCGATCCTCCAGACCCTGCCGCATCGCTTTCCGATGCTGCTGATCGACCGGGTGATCAACATCCGCGCCGATTACAGCGGCATCGGCATCAAGAACGTCACGTTCAACGAGCCGGCTTTCCAAGGGCATTTCCCCGAGCGCCCGGTCTATCCGGGCGTGATGATGATCGAGGCGATGGCGCAGACCGCCGGCGTGATCGGCATCAAATCGGTCGAGGGCACCGAGAAACCGCGGGCGGTGTATTTCCTCACCATCGACAAGTGCAAGTTCCGCAAGCCGGTGCTGCCGGGCGACACCATCGAATATCACATGCGCTCGCTCGGCCGCCGCAAGACGATGTGGTGGTTTCACGGTGACGCCAAGGTCAACGGCCAGGTCGTCGCCGAGGCCGATGTCGGGGCGATGCTGACCGATTGAGGATCGCCAATGGCGAATGGCGAGTAGCGGGTGGAATACGCGGCCGCGAACTCTCCGTTCACTATTCGCAATTCGCTGCTCCCTATTGGCTTCCACTGGACAGATCGGGCGCAGTCGCGCTAACCACCGGAAAGCCGAGTAACTTCAACACATAGCCAGACCTTCTTGATGAGTAAGATCGACCCCACCGCGCGGGTGGAAGACGGCGCTGTGATCGGCGAAGGCACCGAGATCGGGCCCTTCTGCATCATCGGCCGCAACGTCCGGATCGGGGCCAATTGCAAGCTGATCGGACAGGTCACAATCATCGGCCATAGCTCGGTCGGAGACGCCTGCGTGATCTCGCCGTTCGCCGTGCTCGGCGGCGCGCCGCAGGATCTCAGCTACAAGGGCGAACCGACGACGCTCGAGATCGGTTCCGGCAACATCATCCGTGAAGGCGCGACGATGAATGTCGGCACCGTCAAGGGCGGCGGCAAGACGCGCGTCGGCAATCACGGCTACTTCATGAACAACAGCCATGTCGGCCATGACTGCATCGTCGGCGACAACGCCATCTTCGCGACCTCGGCAACGCTCGGCGGCCATTGCGAGATCGGCGACGCCGTTTATATCGGCGGGCTCTCGGCGGTACACCAGTTCACGCGAATCGGCTCCTATGTGATGGTCGGCGGCCTCTCGGGCGTGCGCGATGACATCATCCCGTACGGGCTCGCCAATGGCCAGTACGCGGTGCTGGAGAGCCTCAATCTGATCGGCATGAAGCGGCGCAAGTTCACCAGGCAGCGGCTTGCGACAGTGCGCGCATTCTATCAAAAGCTCTTCCACGGCTCCGGCACGTTCGCCGAGCGCCTGGAGGCAGTGCAGCCGCTTGAGGGCGATGATCCCGCGATCGCCGAGATCCTCGGCTTCATCGGCAAGGGCAAGCGCCCGCTCTGCCTTCCGGCCATCGAGAAGTGACGCCGGCATGGCCGCGGACATGACATCGGCGGCTTCACAGGCTTCTTCACCGGTCGGCGTGGTCGCGGGCGGTGGCGCCATGCCATTCGCAGTCGCCGAGTCGCTCGCCGCGCGTGGCATCACGCCGGTCCTGTTTCCCCTGCGTGGCGCCTGTGACCCGAGGCAGGTCGAAAAATTTCGTCACCGCTGGATCTCGGTCGGCCAGCTCGGCCGCGCCATGCGGTTGTTCCGCGAGGAGGGCTGCCGCGACCTGATCTTCATCGGTACGCTGGTGCGCCCCTCGCTCTCCGAGATCCGCTTCGACATCAAGACGCTGCGATTGCTCGGCAACGTCATCCGCGCCTTTCGCGGCGGCGACGATCACCTGCTGTCCGGTGTCGGGCGGATCCTCGAGCAGGACGGTTTTCGCATGGTCGGCATCAAGGACGTTGCGCCCGACCTCTTGATGCCCGAGGGCTGCATCACGCGCGCCTGGCCGGCCGATAACGTCAAGGCCGACATCGAACGCGGGCGCGCGGTGCTGACCGCCCTTGGGCCGTTCGACATCGGCCAGGCCGCGGTCGTGATCGATGGCCACGTGGTGGCGGTCGAGGACATCGAAGGCACCGATGCGCTGCTGGCGCGCGTGGCGCGCCTCCGCGAGGAGGGCCGCATCCGCGCGGCTGCGGGGCGTGGCGCGCTGGTGAAGGCGCCGAAGAGCGGGCAGGATCTGCGATTCGATCTGCCGACGATCGGTCCTCGCACGATCGAGGGCGTCGCCAAGGCCGGCCTTGCCGGTGTCGCCGTCATCGCCGGCAACACCATCGCCGCCGAGCCGCAGGCGATGATCGGGCTTGCCGACGCCAAATATCTCTTCGTCGTCGGGCTGCCCGCCTGATGCAGACGCGTGATCCCATCAGGAAGATCTTTCTCATCGCGACGGAGGAATCCGGCGACCGGCTCGGCTCGGCGCTGATGAAAGTGCTGCGCCAGCGCCTCGGCGATGCAATCCAGTTCGAAGGCGTCGGCGGCCACACCATGGCGCGCGAAGGGCTCCAGACGCTGTTTCCCATCGACGAGCTCTCGATCGTCGGCCTCGCCGCGGTGGTGCAGCAGCTGCCGAAAATCCTGCGGCTGATCCGCGAGACCGCCGATGCCGTGACGGACGCAGCACCCGATGCCCTCGTCATCATCGACAGTCCCGACTTCACCCATCGTGTTGCCCGCCGCGTGCGCGCAAAGAACCCGTCGATCCCTGTGATCGATTACGTCTCGCCCTCAGTCTGGGCCTGGCGGCCGGGTCGGGCGCGCGTCATGCTCGGCTATGTCGATCACGTGCTCGGTCTGCTGCCGTTCGAGCCGGAGGAATACCGCAAGCTGAAGGGGCCGCCGTGCAGCTATGTCGGCCATCCCCTGATCGAGCAATTGCCGTCGCTGCGGCCTGACGCCGAGGAGCGGCGCCGCCGTGACAGCGAGCCGCCGGTTCTCTTGGTGCTGCCTGGCAGCCGTCGCAGCGAGATCCGGCATCATCTCGACGTGTTCGGCAGGGCACTTGGCCGGCTGCAGGCCGCGGGCGTTGCGTTCGAATTGATGTTGCCGACCATGCCGCATCTCGAAGCCACGATCCGCGAGGGTGTGGCGAACTGGCCGGTCAAGCCGCGGATCGCAGTCGGCGAAACCGAGAAGCGTGCTGCATTCCGGATTGCGCGCGCCGCGCTGGCGAAGTCGGGCACCGTGACGCTGGAGCTTGCGCTGTCAGGCATTCCAATGGTGACGGCCTATCGCGTCGGCGCCATGGAGGCCTTCATCCTGCGCCGCGCAATCCAGGTCTCGTCGGTGATCCTCGCCAACCTCGTGATCGGCAAGGACGTGATCCCCGAATATTTGCAGGAAGACTGCACGCCGGAGAAGCTCGCAGCCGCGCTGTCCGAGGTGCTGACGGACACGCCGTTGCGCAGGCAGCAGCTCGAGGCCTTCGCGCAGCTCGACACCATCATGTCGACAGGCAACAAATCGCCGAGCGTGCTCGCCGCCGACATCGTGCTCGCGACGATGCGGAAGGGGCGCGCGAGCCAGGGCACACACTCATAGGCGCTCATACGGCCCTGCCGATCGTGCCGCGCGCCGCCGCTAAAGCACGATCCGGAACGGTGCAAACGGTTTTCCGATCTTGCTTGAACAACAAGCCCAAGCCCAACGATGGTTCATTTGAATGTCATCGTGCTTCAATCAGCTAATGCCCGTGTCACCTTTCATCTTGCCGCGCGGGGTTGCTGGTTCTCGCCGAGGGCTTCGTCACGACGCGCTCGCATGATCCCTCGGATTGACCCACATCAAGGCGAGTAGTCGCCAGTGAAGGCATGATGAAAGAGTTTTCGGTATCTGCTTTGCCGGCGTCAGTCGCCTCGCTGGAGTGGAGGAAGCTTGTGAGATCCTTCAAGTTCCGCGCTGACCGACAAGCAACAAGCAACCGTGAGTGCCAATCGGCGACCATCGATCGCCAAAGAAATACTCGTGGTTGGGCTTGTCGCAACTGAGCGATCCGAAGATCGATCCTGAATTTCAACGCCAAACGAGAGGACTGTCATGAACAAGATGCTGATTGCAGTTTTCGAAACTGAATCGTCAGCCTTCGAGGGTCTCAGTGCCTTGCGGGAGCTTCATCGCGAGGGTGACGTCACGCTCTATGCATCGGCCGTGATTGTGAAGGACAAGGCGGGAAAGATCGAGGTCAAGCAGGCCGCTGACCAGGGGCCGGTGGGGACCGCGATCGGACTCCTGACGGGCAGCCTGATCGGACTTCTGGCGGGCCCTGCGGGACTGGCAATTGGCGCATCTCTTGGCGGCCTCGGCGGATTGCTGTTCGATCTGGATAGCACCGGGATCAGTGCGACTTTCCTCGATGAGGTCGCGAAAGAGCTTTCGCCTGGAAAGGCGGCCGTGCTGGCGGACGTCGAGGAAACTTGGACGACCCCGGTGGATACGCGCTTGCACAAGCTCGACGGGACCATTTTCCGGCGGTTGCGCTCGGAAGTCATTGAGGATCAGCTCGTGCGGGAAAGTGCGGCTTTCCAGGCAGAGTTGAAGGCCTTGCAGGATGATTTCAACCACTCCGCCGCCGAGAGTCGCGCGGCCATCCAGAAGGATATCGAGCAGGTCAAGACTCAGATCAAGACGGTGCAAGAGCAGGCGAAGAAGCGGCTCGACCAAGCCAAGGCTGAAACGGATGCAAAGGTGCAGTCACTGACCGATCAGGCCAAACAGGCAAGCGATCGGGCCAGGCGTCGCATCAGCAGCCGCATTGCCGAGGTGAAGGCAGACTTCGATCGGCGCGCCACGAAGCTCAACCAGGCTTGGACGCTCACCAAGGAAGCACTAGCTGCGTAGTCGCAAGCGGGAGCGGGTTCTTTCCAGACACGCGAGTGCCCGGGCTTGAACCGGGCACTCCTCAGGCAAGGCCCGCGTCGACACGAAAACACTGGCAGCTGATGCGCTGGCTCGCGTCGGAGGCGAGGTACAGCGCCATGTTGGCGATATCCTCGGGCGTCACCGCATCGGGAATGGCCTGGCGTGCGCGCATCTCGACGATCTGCCGCTCGTCCGGATACCACAGCTTCCGCTGCCGCTCGGTGATCACCATCCCCGGCGCGATCGCGTTGACGCGGATGCGGTCGGCGCCGAAGCGGCGTCCGAGCGAATTGGTGAAGCCGACGATTGCCGCCTTGGCGGCCGCATAGACCGGCAGCGCCGGTGCGCCGCGCATCCACGCGATCGACGACATGTTGATGATCGACCCGCCGCCGCGCGCCTGCATCTGCGGCACCACCGCCTGTGCTGCAAAGAACACGTGCTTGAGGTTGACGCCGATCATCCAGTCGAAGTCCGCCGGTGTCACGTCCGCCAACACCTGGCGCTGGTCATTGGCGGCGTTGTTGACGAGGATCGCGGCATCGCCGAGCGATGCGTGGACTTTCGTCAAGGCGGCGCGCAAGGCTTCGATGTCCATGAGGTCGCAGGGCACGAACAGCGGTGCCGTACCGGAATCCTTCGTCACCTCCTGCGCCAATGCTTCGCCTGCCTGCGCGTCGATGTCGAGGAAAGCGACGCGGGAACCCTGGCCGGCGAAAGCGCGCACGAAGGCAGCGCCAATGCCGCTGGCGCCTCCTGTTATCACCACCACGCGGTCCGCGAGGTCGGCATAGTTCGTCTTGGTCATGCGATCAGTCGCTCCGTCTCGGGGTCGAACAGGCAAATGCGGCGGGTGTCCAGCGCGAAGGAAGCCGTAGCGCCCGGCGTCGGGCGGATGTCCGGCGAGATGCGCGCCTGCGCGGGCTCGCCGCCGAGCCGCAGCAGGACGATGGTCTCGGCACCAGTAGGTTCGATCATCTCGACCGGCGCGGTGACGACGACGGGCGCGCCGGCGGCGCCGGAGAACATCCGGTCGCCTTCGGCGATGCATTCCGGCCTGATCCCGAGCACCACCTCGCGGCCGACATAGGACAGCGCCGCGTCGTAGCCTTGCAGGCGCAGACGGACCTCGTCCGGCCGACCGGCGCCGATCACCACCACTGGCCCGCCGCTATCTGCCTCGAGCCGGGCCGGCATCGTGTTCATCGGCGGGGAGCCCATGAAACGGGCGACGAACAGATTGGCCGGATAGCGGTACACGGTATCGGGATCGGCGAATTGCTGCACCACGCCCCGATGCATCACGGCGATGCGTGTCGCCATCGTCATCGCCTCGATCTGGTCGTGGGTGACATAGATGATGGTGGCGCCGATGCGCTGGTGCAGCCGCTTGATCTCCATGCGCATCTCGACGCGCAACTTGGCATCGAGGTTGGAGAGCGGCTCGTCGAACAGGAAGAGCAGGGGATCTCGCACCAGCGCGCGACCCATCGCGACGCGCTGGCGCTGACCGCCGGACAGTTGCGACGGCTTGCGGCCAAGGAGCGGTTCGATCTGGAGCAGCTTCGCCACGTTCGCCAGCGCCTTTTCCTGCTCCGCCTTGGCGACTCCCCGGCATTCCATGCCGAAAGTGATGTTCTGGCGCACCGTCATCGACGGATAGAGCGCATAGGACTGGAACACCATGGCGATGTCGCGGTCCTTGGGCGGGACATCATTGACCACGCGCCCGCCAATCTCGATCGTGCCGTCGCTCGCGCTATCGAGCCCGGCGACGATGTTGAGCAGCGTGGATTTGCCGCAGCCGGACGGCCCTACCAGCACGGTGAATTCGCCGCTCTCGATGTCGAGGTCGATGCCTTTGAGCACCTCGAGATTGGCGTAGCGCTTGGACAGGGCGCGAATGCTCAGTGCTGCCATGACACATCCATCATTTCACGGCCCCGGCAGTGAGGCCGCGTACAAAATACCTGCCGCCGAACAGATAGATCAGCAAAGTCGGCAGAGCTGCGATGATCACCGCGGCGCTCTGCACACCTTGCTTGGGGATATCTGCGACTGGGGTGGACAGCGCGATCAGCGCGGCCGTCACGGGCTGCTGCTGGCCGGTGGTGAAGGTCACGCCGTAGAGGAATTCGTTCCAGATGTGGGTGAACTGCCAGATCACGGTGACGATCAGGATGGGTGCAGAGAGCGGCAGGATGATACGCCAGAAAATGCGGAAGAAGCCGGCGCCATCGATGCGTGCGGCCCTGATCAACTCGTGCGGAATGGCCACATAGTAATTTCGGCAGAACAGCACCGTGAAGGAGAGCCCCTGGATGGTGTGGATCAGCACGAGACCCGACAGCGTGTTGATGAGCCCGATGTCCCGCAGCACGATGGTCCAGGGCAACAGGCGCATCTGCTGGGGCAGGAAGAGGCCGAGAGTGACGATGCCGTAAATCCAGGTATCGCCGCGAAAACGCCAGAGGGAAACGGCGTAACCCGCGACGGCACCGAGCAGGGTGGAGAAGATCGTCGCCGGGATCGTGATCAGCGCCGAGTTCAACATGTACGGCCGGATGCCGGCGCAGGTCTCTGCGACGCAAAAGCCGCTCCAGGCCATGGCATAATTGCCAAAGGCCCAGTGTTGCGGCCAGCCAATCATCGAGCTCTGCGCAATCTCCTCGTTGGTCCGGAGGGAGTTCAGGACGACGACAACCAGCGGCGCGAGATAGGCGGCCGCGAACAAGGTCACGACGAGATAGATCAGAGCCCGGCTCGGGGCGAAGCTTCGGTCACGCATGGGCAGCCCGCCGTTGCCGGACGTAGCGCCACGCCGCATAGGGCAGCAGCACTGCAAGAAGGATGAGCAACATCAGCACCGCCGCTGCCGCACCGCGGCCGAGCTGGCTGCGTTGGAACATCAAATCGTAGACGACGAGGGCCGGCAGCTGGGTCGCGATTCCCGGTCCGCCATTGGTGAGTGCGCGGACGAGGTCGAAGGCCGAGATCGCGAACTGCAACTGGACCACGATGACCGTGACGGTGATCGGCCAAAGCGTCGGCAGGATGACCCGCCAATAGGTTCTGACAGGCCCTGCACCGTCGATCTGTGCCGCCTTGATGATATCGGAGTCGACGGAGCGGAGGCCGGCCAGGAAGAGGGCCATGGCAAAGCCCGAGGATTGCCAGATCGCCGCGATGACAATGGTCCAGATCGCCATGTCGCGGTTGACCAGCCAGTCAAAGTGGAAGGAGGTCCAGCCGAGATCATGGGCAAGCTTCTCGATGCCGATGCCGGGATTGAGCAACCAGCTCCACACCGTGCCTGTCA
The DNA here is from genome assembly GCF_900113735.1 of Bradyrhizobium sp. Gha. Lineage (GTDB taxonomy): Bacteria > Pseudomonadota > Alphaproteobacteria > Rhizobiales > Xanthobacteraceae > Bradyrhizobium. Next base: position 116,434 of record NZ_FOQM01000012.1, on the reverse strand, counting down.
CGACGAACGACACCGCCAGCGGATAGAGAAAGATGGTCCGCAGCACGTTCTCGCCGCGAATGCGCTGATCGAGCAGGATCGCGAGCAGGAGGCCGGTCGTCAAACTGAGCAGCACGAAAGCGGTGCCGAACAGCAGCAGATTGTCGAAGGCGATCTGCCAGTTTCGCGACGCCAGGACCGAATTGTAGTTGCGCAAACCGACCCAGCCCGTCACGGGAACAAGGGTGGAGGGCGTGAACGAAATCCAGATGGTCCAGATCGAAAACGAGATGAGGTGCGCTGCCGATAACAGCAGCGGCACCCAGATCATCAGAAATTCGGGCAGCCGGCGCACCATCTCGGAGGTCGCCGGCCGGCCCGGCCGTGCTGCTGTTGAGACGATGTCGGTCAACGTGCACCCTCGACGGCGTCGGCGAGGCGGCTGACGGCCTCGTCCGGCTTGATCGTCTTGTTCTTCACATATTCGGTGATGACGTCGATCATCGCGGCGGTCAGGCCGTTTTCCTGGGCCATGTTGTGCGCGAGGCTCAGGACGGCCTGATTGTTGCCCATGGCATTCTTCAGTGCGGCCGCGGTTGTCCGTTGACCATCCGACCAACCTTCGCCGGACAGGTCGACATCGGTGCGCACGGGGATCGATCCCGTGATCTGCGAATACATGGTCTGGATGGCCGGATCCATCACGAGCTGTGCCATCAACATCTGCCCGGCCTGGAGATCGGCCTCCTTGCGTTGCCAGAAGATGAAGGCATCGGCATTCAAGAGGAAGACAGGCTTGCCGTTGTCGCTGGGGCCGGGGGTGATGACATAGTCGTCGAACTTGAAGCCGGCGTTTTTCAACACGCCCTGCGCCCAGCCGCCCATGATCAGCATGCCCATGTCGCCGTCGACGAAGCGCTTCAAATTGTTGGCATAGGGTTGGACGCCGACATTGGGGTCACACCAGTCGGAGATCTTGCGCGTCTGCGCGAACGCCGCCTTCATCTCGGGGCCCTCCAGCGCCTTCTTGTCGAGATTCATGCAGGCGGCGCGGTATGCGGTCGGGCTGATGCCGGCCAGTGACGCCTCGAATTTCTGCCCATCGTCGGCGCGGGTACCGCCGTTGGCGATGGGGTAGCTCATTCCGGCCGATTTCATTTTCTCGGCGAGGTCGTTGAAGTCAGCCCAGGTGACGGGGACCTTGTCGGCCTTGGCCTTGTCCATCCCGCGCTTGGAGAGAAACAGCATGTTGGTGCTGTAGATCTGCAGCGGCAGCGCGATCCATTTGCCCGCCGGCTTGTGCAATTTGGCAAGGTCTGGCGCGACGACCTTCTCGTAGCCGGCAGCCGCGACCACGGCGTCAAGATCGACGGTCGGAGCAATCTTCGACCAGGCGGCGATCTCGGGGCCTTTGAGCTGCGAGCAGGCCGGTGGATCGCCGGCGATGATCTGCGCACGCAGCTTGTTCATCATGTCCGTGGTGAAACCGGGGACCGGCGAGTGCTGCCAGATGCCGCCTTTTTCCTCGAATTTCTTGCCGAGCGCGGTGATCGCAGCACCGTCGCTGCCTGCGGACCATTGCGAGATTGCGGTGAGGCGGGGCTTGACCGCGCCTTGTGCGCGGGCAAAGGCCGGCAGCGCGAGGGCGGCAGCGGATCCAGCGAGCAGACGACGCCTTGTTGTTGTGATCGGCATGGCAGTTTCTCCGGGGTGTGAAGTTTTTGCGCCTTTTTGCGCTGGTCTTGGCGTGCGCGAGCCGCACGCGGCTCAGGTCATGTCAGGCAGCCTCCGTCGATGCGGTCGGCATGCCGCCAGATCTCGCGAGGCAGAAGGCGGCGAAGGCGAGCGCTGCCTGCGGATCGTTGCCGTTCGAGGGCGGGACGAAGGCGAGCGAAACTTGCGCCAGTTTCCGGCCGCCGAGCAGGCAGGCATCGATCCCGTCGACCACGGCCTTGCGATCGTCCTCGTCGAGCAGAGAGGGCCAGCCGCTGATCGCGACTCCGCGGCAGGGTTTGACGTTGAGCGTGTTGCCGATCGCAAGACCCAGCCGGAACAGCCTGCGGCGCAGCTCCTGGCGCACGCGCGGCGAAGGTGGAATTTCGATCATCCAGTCGTTGCCGAGCGCGAGCAGTTCGGCTTCAGTCAGGCCGAGCAGCTCGGCCAGCGCCGGCAGCGAGGTGTAGGCTTCGACGCAGCCGTGATGTCCGCAGCGGCAAAGCGGTCCATCGGTTCCGAATACCATGTGGCCGAGCTCGATCGGATCGAGCGCATCGTCCTCGATCGGATCATCCACCCAGGCGCCCGCGACGCCCTGGCCGACGAAGACGAACAGATGCGCATCGCCGAACGGATAGTTTTCCGTGCGATAACGATGAAAGGTGGCGTGCGCCACCACCGAATTGGTGAAGGTAACAGGCACGCCTGCGAACAATTCGTCGAACATGCCGCCGATCTGTTTGACGTCGCAGGGAACGATGGGGTTGCCGAACTCACTCAGCCGGCCAAGCCCGGGAACGGTGACGCCGATCTGTGCGAGTTCGATGCGGCGCCGTCGCGTCCAGTCCCGCAGCAAGGTCAACGCCTCGCGATAGACCCAGCCGACGGATTCGGCGGTCGGCTTTTTCGGCAGCGGCACACGCTCGCTGTACTGCAGCTCGCCCGACAGGTCGCCAACCCCGACGCTGAGCCAGCGTTCGGTGAGCTCGAGGGCCGCGAGCGCCACCGTGCGATCAAGCGACACCAGTCCCGTCGGACCGCCGACATAAGGAGCAGGGCGGCGCACTTCCTCGATCAGGCCTTCGGCCTTCAGGTCAAACAGGATGCGCGACAGGCTCGCTTCGGACAGGCGCGCGGCCTTCGCCAGCGGCGGCCGGAACGAACCGCCAGACTGAAGCAAATGCGTTAAAATGGCAGCGCGCGTCTGCCGCCGACTTCTCGGCTGCTCCGGCATTTCCATCCCTGTCGTCATTCTTACTTAGTGTAAGAATTTGCGCGCGGAGCGCTTCGACTGTCAAGCGCTCGCAGACACGATGCGCCGACTTGTTGTTGTGCGCGGCAACAAAGCTCGGCGCTGCTGCCATGAGGGTGTCAGCAGCCTGCGAACATGATCTCAGCGGTCATCGAGCGCGCGAGGTCTGCCCAGTGGTGCGATCTCGGCTGCATTGCGTCGGCGCTTCCGGCAATTGGTTCAAGGTCGCGCTGTTTCTCAACTGCGCCGGGATCGACTGGGAGCCGGTCGGTGTCGACTTCGCCGGCGGCGTGACGCGCGATCACGACTGGCGCGCCGCGGTCAACGCGATGGGCGAATCCCAGTGCTCGAAGTCGGTAGTCGACGTCTTAGTAGCTTTGCCGCACACCGGGTTCTGCACTCCATGATGCGGGAGCCGCCGCATCCGGATTTGCTGGCTTTTATGCGCGCACGGACGCATGGCGCGTTGTCGATCGTCGGCCGCCCACCGAGATGATACCCGTGGGACGATCGCTGCCCGTTCTGCCGCCTACGGCACCCGTGCAAACAAAAACGGCACCATCGTGAGATGGCGCCGTTTCGAAAGCCTTATCGGTTAGGACTTACTTGCGATCCTTCATCGCGACGTAGTCGCGCTTGGTGACGCCGGTGTAGAGCTGGCGCGGACGGCCGATCTTCTGCTGCGGGTCCTCGATCATCTCGCTCCACTGGCTGATCCAGCCGACGGTGCGGGCGACCGCGAACAGCACGGTGAACATCGAGACCGGGAAGCCCATCGCCTTCAGCGTGATGCCCGAATAGAAGTCGACGTTCGGGTAGAGCTTGCGGTCGATGAAGTACTGGTCGCTGAGCGCGATTTTCTCGAGCTCGAGCGCCACCTTCAGCATCGGATCGTCGCCATGGCCGGTCTCCTTGAGCACGGCGTGACACATCTTCTGCATGATCTTGGCGCGCGGATCGTAGTTCTTGTAGACGCGGTGACCGAAGCCCATCAGGCGGACTTCGGAGTTCTTGTCCTTCACCTTGGCGATGAACTCGGGAATCTTGTCCACGGTGCCGATCTCGGCGAGCATCGCCAGCGCGGCTTCGTTGGCACCGCCATGCGCCGGGCCCCAGAGACAGGCGATGCCGGCGGCGATGCAGGCGAACGGGTTGGCGCCGGAGGAGCCGGCGATGCGCACCGTCGAGGTCGAGGCGTTCTGCTCGTGGTCGGCATGCAGGATGAAGATCTTGTCCAGCGCATCGGCGAGCACCGGGTTGATCTTGTACTCCTCGCACGGCACGGCGAAGCACATGTTGAGGAAGTTCTCGGCAAAGGTGAGCGAGTTCTTCGGATACACGAACGGCTGGCCGACCGTGTATTTGTAGGCCATCGCGGCCAGCGTCGGGATCTTCGCGATCATGCGCATGGAAGCGATCATGCGCTGGTTGGGATCATTGATGTCGGTCGAGTCGTGATAGAACGCGGCGAGCGCGCCGACGGAGGCCACCATGACAGCCATCGGATGAGCATCGCGGCGGAAGCCCTGGAAGAAGCGGGCCATCTGCTCGTGCACCATCGTGTGATGGATGACGCGATAGTCGAAATCCTTCTTCTGCTCGGCGGTCGGCAGTTCGCCGAACAGCAGGAGATAGCAGGTCTCGAGGAAGTCGCCGTTTTCGGCGAGCTGTTCGATCGGGTAGCCGCGGTATTCCAGAACGCCCGCGTCGCCGTCGATATAGGTGATCTTGGACTGGCAGCTCGCGGTCGAGGTGAAGCCCGGATCATAGGTGAACAGGCCGGACTGGCCGTACAGCTTGCCGATATCGACGACATCAGGTCCGACGCTGCCGCTGTAGATCGGAAGATCGTAGTTCTTGTTTCCGACCGTCAGCGTGGCGGTCTTGTTGCTTGGTTTTGCGTCCATCAGAGGTCCCCGATGTGTGGTGAAACGGGCCGGTCCCGGAGGCCCCAGAAGAAGATGGGGCAGGCCGGATGTTCCAGAATGTACGGGAAGATGGGTATATTATTGCTGTGTGCGCTGCAAGATCATGAACAGCGATGGCCTACTTACGTCGTAGTCGGGGCTTTGGACTGGTCCTCCAGCCGGCCCAGGCTTTCCTGGCGTCCCAGCACGTCCAAAACCTCAAATATGCCAGGCGACGTGGTGCGGCCGGTCAGTGCCGCCCGCAAGGGCTGGGCGACTGCGCCGAGCTTGAGACTATTTTCCTCGGCAAAAGCGCGCAGCGCAGCTTCCGTGCTGGCGCCGCTCCACGTCTCGACATTCTCCAGCGCGGAATGAAGCTGGCCGATCAGCTTGCGGTTCTCAGGCGTCAGCAGGGCCGCCGCTTTGGGATCGAGCTGCAGCGGCCGGTCGGCGAAGATGAAATAGGCGCCATCGATCAGCTCGATCAGCGTCTTGGCGCGCTCCTTCAGGGCCGGCATGGCCTTCAGCAGCTGGGCGCGCGTCGTGTCGCTCAGCTTGGCCTTGATGTCGGCACGGGCGGGCACGACGTGATCGAGCACGTCCTCGAACATCTTCACGAGTGATTGATCGTCGGCGTGGCGGATGTAATGGCCGTTGAGGTTTTCCAGCTTGGCGAAGTCGAAGCGGGCGGCGGCGCGGCCGACGCTGGCGAGATCGAAGGCTGCGATCATCTCCTCGGTCGAGAAGATCTCCTGGTCGCCATGGCTCCAGCCGAGCCGAACGAGATAGTTGCGCAGCGCGGCCGGAAGGTAGCCCATGGCGCGGTAGGCATCGACGCCGAGCGCGCCGTGGCGCTTGGACAGCTTCGAGCCATCGGGACCGTGGATGAGCGGGATATGCGACATGTTCGGCAGCGCCCAGCCCATGGCGTCATAGATCTGCTTCTGGCGGGCGGCGTTGATCAGATGGTCGTCGCCGCGGATGACGTGGGTGACGCCCATGTCGTGGTCGTCCACCACCACCGCGAGCATGTAGGTCGGGCTGCCATCGCCGCGCAGCAGGACGAGGTCGTCGAGGTTCTCGTTCTGCCAGACCACGCGGCCCTGGACCTGATCCTCGATCACGGTCTCGCCGGTCTGCGGCGCACGGAGGCGGATGGTCGGCTTGACGTCAACAGGGGCCGTCGCCGGATCGCGGTCGCGCCACATGCCGTCATAGAGGCGAGTGCGGCCCTCGCTGCGCGCCTTCTCGCGCATGGCGGTGAGCTCCTCGGCGCTGGCGTAGCAGCGGTAGGCCTTGCCGTCGGCGAGCAGCTGCTCGGCCACCTCGCGGTGACGGGCGGCGCGGCTGAACTGGTAGATGACGTCGCCATCCCAGCCGAGCTCCAGCCATTTCAGCCCGTCCAGGATCGCGCCGATCGCGGCCTCGGTAGAGCGCTCCCGGTCGGTGTCCTCGATCCGGAGCAGCATCTTGCCGCCGTGCTTCTTCGCATAGAGCCAGTTGAACAGCGCAGTGCGGGCGCCTCCGATATGGAGGAAGCCGGTCGGGGAGGGCGCAAAGCGCGTGACGACGGAATCGGTCATTCTTGGCAGGGCCTATGCATTGGAAGCGGTGGTATATATCAGGATCAGAGCATAACTAAAGCCCGACGGCGGATCCCCTGAGGCCTTGGCTCAGCCTCGCGAATTTGGCAGAAGGGCCGCTGATTTCCCGACAGGATTGCAGGATGAGCACAGAACCGGTGACGACTGAGATTGGGCGCGATTTCATTCGTGACATCATCCAGGCCGACCTCGATCAGGCCAAGTACAAGGAGATCGTGACCCGGTTCCCGCCGGAGCCGAATGGTTACCTGCATATCGGCCACGCCAAGTCGATCGCTCTCAATTTCGGCATTGCCCAGGAATTTCCTGGCCGCTGTCATCTGCGCTTCGACGACACCAATCCGGTCAAGGAAGAGCAGGAATATATCGATTCCATCCAGGCCGACGTGCGCTGGCTCGGCTACGACTGGGGCACGAACCTGTTCTTCGCCTCGGACTATTTCGACCGCCTGTATGAATGGGCGGAGAAGCTGATCCGCGACGAGCTTGCCTATGTCGACGACCAGTCCCAGGAAGAGATCCGTCTCTCGCGCGGCACGCTGACCGAGCCTGGCAAGAATTCGCCGTTCCGCGACCGCAGCGTGGAGGAGAACCTCGATCTGTTCCGCCGCATGAAGGCGGGCGAATTCCCGAACGGCGCGCGCGTGCTGCGCGCCAAGATCGACATGTCCGCCGGCAACATCAATCTGCGCGACCCCGTGCTCTACCGCATCCTGCATGCGCACCATCCGCGCACCGGCACCAAATGGCACATCTATCCGAGTTATGATTACGCGCACGGCCAGTCGGATGCGATCGAGGGCATCACGCACTCGATCTGCACCCTGGAGTTCGAGGACCATCGGCCGCTCTATGACTGGTTCATCGAGAGATTGCCGGTGCCGTCGAAGCCGCATCAATACGAAATGGCGCGGCTCAATTTGACCTACACGCTGCTGTCGAAGCGGGTGCTGACCCAGCTCGTCCGCGACGGCCACGTCGCTGGCTGGGACGATCCGCGGATGCCGACCATCGCGGGCATGCGCCGCCGCGGCGTGCCGCCGGCGGCGTTGCGTGAATTCGTCAAGCGCATCGGTGTGGCCAAGGCCAACAGCGTGGTCGACGTCGGCATGCTGGAATTCTGCATCCGCGAGGAGCTGAACCGCACGGCGCAGCGCCGCATGGGCGTGCTGCGGCCGCTGAAGGTCGTGATCGAGAACTATCCGGAGGGGCAGAGCGAGGAGCTCGAGGCGATCAACCACCCGGACGATCCCAGCGCCGGCACGCGCAAGATCACGTTCGGCCGCGAGCTCTATATCGAGCAGGACGACTTCATGGAGAACCCGCCGAAGAAGTTCTTCCGCTTGTCGCCGGGCAACGAGGTGCGGCTGCGCTATGCCTATTTCGTCAAGTGCACCGGCGTGATCAAGAACGACAAGGGCGAGGTTGTGGAGCTGCGCTGCACCTACGACCCCGCGACCAAGGGTGGCAACGCGCCTGACGGCCGCAAGGTCAAGGCGACCATGCACTGGCTGCCGGCCGCAACGTCTGTCCCTGCGGAGATCCGTATCTACAACCAGCTGTTCGCCACCCCGAGCCCGGATGCCTCGAATTTCGCGGCCGATCTCAACCCGCAATCGCTGGAAATCCTCTCCGACGCCCGGATCGAGGCATCGGTCGCGGAAAGCAATTCGGTCGAGCCGATGCAGTTCGAGCGCCAGGGCTATTTCGTGCGCGACAAGGACTCGACGCCCGGCAAGCCGGTGTTCTCGCGCACCATCGGCCTGCGCGATACCTTCGCGAAGGAAGTCGCCAAAGGCTGAGGCAGGGGCCGAGGCAAAGGGCTGGGGGACCCCAGATGAGCAGTGAAGCCGACGCCACCGTTTCCGCCATCATTGCGAAATGGTGCGCCGGCTTCGCGACGCTCGATGCGGTTGCGCTGTCGTCGCTTTATTCGAAGAACGCATTCTTCTTCGGCTCCAACCCGAAGCTCTATCGGGGCAGGAATGGCGTGGCCGATTACTTCAACGGCCTGCCGCGCTGGCGCAAGCCGAGCGCGGCGTTCTCCGACGTGCAGGCGGCGCAGGCCGGGCCTGATACGATCAACATGGGCGCGACCATCACGTTCGACCTGGCGGGCGAACGGCCTGACCTCGTCGTCAAGATGAGCTGGGTCATCATTCGCGAAGACGGCGACTGGAAGATCGTCAATCACCACGCCTCGGCGAAGGCGCCGTTGATCTGACAGGCGAGCCGCGCACGGCATCGTCATTCCGGCGCTGGAAACGAATGCGCAGGCGCCGGGTTGAGGTGGATCCACAGGAGATCCCACCATGCAGAACATCGCAGAGCATATGGAGGTCATCGGCGCCGACGGTGTCCATATCGGCACGGTCGACAAGGTCGAAGGCAATCGCATCAAGCTGACCAAAAAGGACAGCGGCGAGGGCAGCCACAAGGGCCATCACCATTTCATCGACAAGGGCCTGGTTGCCGACGTCGAGGGCAACAAGGTTCGGCTGTCCGCCAAGGCCGATGTCGCCGTGACGATGGAAGAGGAAAAGTAGGGCGGAGCCCCTTCGTTCCCGGTTTGTGCCGCTATCCGTGCCGCCGCACGTTCCGGTAGCCTCCGCGCAGTAGCGTAGCGCAGGGTTGCTGAGGAATGGCGGAGCCGGGCCGGCCACAACGTGCCTCGCAAGGTATGGCCGGGACCTGGCCCGGCGGCGGCCGAACCGCGTCGGCCGGCGGCTTTGTGCCGGCAGGCTTCGGCGTCTGGCCGTCGATCGTCGGAACGCTGCGTGAATGGGCGAAGGCCGAAGCCGGCGCCGGACGACTGTTCCCATGGGTCCCCATCGCCTTCGGCTGCGGCATCGCGCTGTACTTCGCCGCCGACCACGAGCCGGTGCTCTGGGTCACGGTCGCGACGGCGGGCGCGCCGACGCTTGGCGCGGTTCTGTTGCGGCGGAGCCGGTGGTTTGCACCCGCGATCATGATCGCGGCGGTCGCGGCCGGTTTTGCTGCGGCGACCTGGAGGACAGCAAGCGTCGCGCACGTCGTGCTCGCAAAGCCGCTTTATTCAGTGTCGCTGTCGGGCTTCGTCGAGACCCGCGACATCCGCGAACGCACCGACCGGTTCGTGCTGCGCGTCACCGCGATGGAGGCGCAGCGCAGCGACGTCAAGCTCGAGCGGGTCCGCCTCTCCGTGCGCAAGGGGACGGCGCCCGATGTCGGCAGCTTCGTGCAGTTGAAGGCCCGTCTGATGCCGCCGCTGTCGCCGTTGCGGCCGGGCAGCTACGATTTCTCGCGCGACATGTTCTTCCAGGGCATCGGCGCGTCCGGTTTCGCGATGGGGGCGATCACGACGGTGACGCCGCCGCAAACCGGCGGGTTGCAGTTGCGCTATGCGGCGGTCATGCAGGGCCTGCGCGATGCGATCGACGCGCGGATCCGCGCCGTGCTCGACGGCGACAACCGCGCAATCGCGACCGCGCTTTTGACCGGCCGCCGCGATGCGATCACCACGCCCGTCAACGATGCCATGTTCATCTCGGGGCTTGGCCACGTGCTGTCGATCTCCGGCTATCACATGGCAGTCGTCGCTGGTGTCGTCTTCTTCGCGGTCCGCGCGCTGTTGGCGCTGATCCCCGGGCTGGCCGCCGGATTCGCGATCAAGAAATGGTCGGCCGCCGCGGCGCTGGTGGCGTCCGCATTCTATCTGCTGCTCTCGGGCGCGGAAGTCGCAACCCAGCGATCCTTCTTCATGACCGCGGTCGTGCTGATCGCCGTGATCGTCGACCGTCGCGCGATTACGCTCCGCACGCTGGCGGTGGCGGCACTGATCGTGCTCGCGGTTGCACCGGAAGCGCTGGTGCATCCGAGCTTCCAGATGTCGTTTGCGGCGACGCTCGGGCTGGTGGCAATGGTGCAGATCGGCATGCCGAACCTGTTTGCCTCGCCCGATCATTCGACGACGGCGCGGATTGCGCTATGGGGCGGCCGCGAGATCGCGATGCTGTTCATGGCCTCGATGATCGCGGGTCTTGCGACCACGCCCTATGCCGCTTTCCATTTTCACCGCGTCACGCCCTACGGCGTGCTCGCCAATCTCGGTGCGATGCCTGTCGTCTCGGCGCTGGTGATGCCGGCCGGGCTATTGGGATTGCTCGCGGCTCCGTTCGGGCTGGACGGCGTTTTCTGGTGGCTGATGGGGATCGGCATCGACTGGATGATTGTGGTCACGCGCTGGGTGGCGGCATTGCCGGGAGCTATCGGCCATGTCGGTGCCTTCGGGACCGCGCCGCTGGTTGCGGCGAGCCTAGGGCTTGTCCTCATGGGCCTGTTGCGCACGCCGCTGCGCTGGTCTGGTGCGATCGTGCTTGCGGTCGCAACGATCTGGGCTTTGTCGGTGCGCCAACCCGACATTCTCATTGGCGCTGACGGCCAGAACGTCGCGGTGCGCGGCAAGGACGGGCAGCTGCATCTGATCAGGACGAAGAAGGACAATTTCCTTCTCAAGGAGTGGCTCGCGGCGGACGCCGACCCGCGCGATGTCGCCAGCGCTTCGGTCGGTGACGGCGTGTCGTGCGACGATGCCGGCTGCGTGACGCCGCTTGCCGACGGCCGCATGATTGCGCTGGCGCTGCGCATCGACGCGCTGGCCGACGATTGCAGCCGCGCAGCGCTGGTGGTGACGGTGAGGCCTGCGCCGCCCGATTGCGCTGCAATGGTGATCGATCGGCCGCGTCTGGCGAGCCAGGGCGCGCTTGCGCTGACGCAGCGCGGTGAGGGTTTTGCGGTTCAGCCGGTGAGAGCGAGGGGCGCAAACCGCTCCTGGTCGCCGGTGGCGCCCGGCGATGCAGATTTCGACCAAACCCTCAAGCCACGGTCGGCAGCTCCGCGGACCAAAGACGCAACTCCGTCGGAGGCCGACCTTCAGGCCGAGGACTAGAATGGACGCGTCAGCCGATCGGCAGGCGTGGCGGCGTCGTGCGAGTGTCGGCGACCACTTGCGGCTTGTGCTCGCGCTCGCCGAGCGGCTGGGTCACGGGCAGTTGCAGCACGGTTGCACGCTGGCCTTCGACGAGCTGCGTCACCAGCACGTATTTGCCATCGGGGAATTCGATCGCGTCGTGATGGCGATCGGGAATGTGCGGATCAACCTTGCCGAACTTGCCGACGCGGGAGTTGATGGTGCGCGTCCAGATCCACCTGTTGTCGTAGCGGACGTTGTCGGCGAAGGCGAGCTCCGTTCCCGGAAGCAGGCAGACCGCGACCGACATGTCGGCTTCAGAGGCGAAGCCGCGCGTCGAGGTGCCGCGGAACGTTGTCGTGACGATCGTCTCGCCGACTTCTGCGGGACGCGTCGCGACGGCATGCAAGCTATAGTCACACATCGGGTGCTCCTCATCGGGGATAGCGACCCGCGCCTCTGTCCTGGAGGCGCTGGCCTCTATCAGAGTTGAAGCCTGCAAGACTCTGCTTGGTTGTAGGCAAATCTGCGGCTCAGATCCGCGAGCCGCAATCACATTATCTTTCCCGAACGGCTAGGAACAAAGCTTGCTTCCGCGCATTTGGGAGGCTTCGCGCTCAGCGTCCGGCCGGCGCGGACCAGCCAGAATATTGCCAGGCGGGCTGCGCCTGTTGCTCGACGGCGTTGCGGGCATCGCGGACTTGCGCGCTCGTCGCCTGCGGTACCTTGCGGACGCGATGCTGCGCATGCGCAGCGAAGGCGTGGGATACTGACGCTGCGATCAGCGTCATCGTGACGGCGCTCAGGATGATCTTGCGCATCATTGTCTCCTCGGTCTCCGAGAGGCCCATCGAAGCGAGTGTGCTTCGTTGCGGCATGCCGAGGATGTAGCGATGGAGAGGTGGCCGGATAATCTGTGCAGAAGCAGAAAGACCATCCAGCCGGAGCGGACAATCGTCCGCTCCAACCGTCGATCGGGGTTCACCGATCGCGCGAGAACGTGGCGCTCAGTACTTGCGATAGAGACCGATCAGCTTGCCCTGGATCTTGACCCGGTTGGGGGGCAGGATGCGGACCTCATAGGCGGCATTGGCGGGCTCGAGCGCGATCGAGGCGCCGCGGCGACGGAAGCGCTTCAAGGTGGCTTCCTCGTCGTCGATCAGGGCGACGACGATATCGCCGGTGTCGCAGCTCTCGTTGCGCTGAATGAGCGCCATGTCGCCGTCGAGGATGCCGGCGTCCACCATGGAATCGCCGCGCACTTCGAGCGCGTAGTGCTCGCCCGCGCCGAGCATGTCGGGCGGAACGCTGATGGTGTGGCTGCGGGTCTGCAAGGCCTCGATCGGCGTACCGGCCGCGATCCGGCCCATGACGGGCACTGCGACGGGACGCTCGCCCTCGTCCGCCGGCGGGCTCGACGTCATGCGCACCTTGCCGAGGTTGCCCTCGATGACGCTCGGGGTGAAGCCGCGGCGGTTGCCGGCGGCGGCCTGAAGCTCGGGCAGCTTGATCACCTCGATCGCGCGGGCACGGTTGGGCAGGCGGCGGATGAAGCCGCGCTCCTCGAGCGCAGTGATCAGGCGGTGGATGCCCGACTTCGAGCGCAGATCGAGCGCGTCCTTCATCTCGTCGAAGGAGGGCGGCACGCCGCTTTCCTTCAGCCGCTCGCTGATGAACCGCAGGAGCTCGTATTGTTTGCGCGTTAACATCTCGACCAAAATCCCCCTGGTGATGTCGTTCGATTCCGAGACGCTGAATTCAGCCGTAAGCCGCTACATGCTCGAAACAAATCATGAACGGACACTATATGTTCGATACATGTTCCGCAACTGCTTAATTTACCGTGAACGCGACGAAGTTCGCGGAACGCACGCGAACGAAGCGGTCAGATGGGCAGTCGCAGCACCTCGCAAGCGCTGCCGGCTTCGGCCTTCGGCGCGAACGGTGCGCGTACCAGAAGTGCCTGTGCCGCAGCGAGATTCGCAAGCAATGAGGAGTCCTGATGATCGACGGGAACGGCGACCAGCGTGCCGTCGTCACGCTCTGCCAGCCGCGCACGCAGATAATCTTCGCGCTGATCGTTGGCGCCGACATCGCGGCCGAGCACGGCGCGCTCGCGGCGATGATGAACCACCGAACGCCCCGACAGCGCGCGAATCAGTGGCACCAGAAACAGGAAAGCGCAAACGTAGGACGATACGGGATTGCCGGGCAGGCCGATCACGCGCATCGATCCGAGCTGCCCGTTCATCATGGGCTTGCCCGGTCGCATCGCGATCTTCCAGAACGCCATCGAGATACCTTCGTCCCTCAGTGCCTGTTGCACCAGATCGTGGTCGCCCACCGAGGCGCCCCCGGTCGTGATCAGGACGTCGGCGCCGCTCTCGCGCGCGCGGCGGATGCCCGATGTGGTGGCGGCAAGCGTGTCGGCCGCGACCCCGAGGTCGATGGTGTCAGCACCTTCGCTGCGAGCCAGTGCATGAAGGGCATAGCCATTGGAATAGACGATCTGGCCGTGGCCGGGCGTCGAGCCCGGCATCACCAGCTCATCGCCGGTGGCGAGGATCGCGACCGTCGGGCGGCGGCAGACCGCGAGCTGCGGATGGTTCATCCCGGCGGCGAGCGCGAGGTCGCGCTCCGTGAGCCGCGTGCCCCTGCGCAGGAGCACATCGCCCTCGCGGAAGTCGATGCCGGCCGGGCGGATGTGTCGTCCGGCGATGGCGGCTTCCTTGATCGTGATGCACCCGCCGTCGGCGATTGTGTCCTCCTGGATCACGACGGCATCCGCGTTCTCGGGAACGACGCCACCGGTGAAGATCCGCACGGCTTCGCCGGCGCCGACCGTTCCGGCAAACGGCCGGCCGGCTGCGACTTCGCCGATGACGGTGAGCCGTGTGTCGACCTTGGCGGCATCGGCCGCACGCACGGCATAGCCATCCATCGCCGACATCGCCTCAGGCGGCTGCGTCCGCCGCGCCGCGACGTCGCGCGCAAGCACGCGATGAAAGGCCCGATCGAGCGCAACTGTTTCCTCAGCCAGCGGCTCCGCTCCCGCGAGCACGGCGGCAAGCGCATCGGATACCGGCATGAGGGCCACGGTGAAAACTCCAGCTACGCCCGTTCGGGCAAATCAGCGGCGAGAGTTCTAGCCGAGCGGGAGGGTCGAGGCAAAGCAGCCCCTCAGGATGATTTATCCCGCCTCAGGAGCCGTGGGACGAAGCGGGACGTCAAATCGGCCGGGGCATCGTCAGGAGAGCGACCCATACCGGCACAACAGCGGCCACGGCAAAGACAAGAGCCATGGCCAGCATCGGTCAGGTCCCCGGCGGCTCGCTCGGACTGACATCAGGCGCTTTGGGATCCTTGTCGGGGATGGGATCGGCCTGCGCCTTCAGGTCGGCGGCCTTGCTGATCAGTTTTGCGGAGAGATCAGAATTCGAGGTGGTCCTGGCGTATTTCATCAGCAGGGAGGCCTGCTTGGTGAGGTAGGTTTTGCCCAACACGATTATAAGTCCGATGTAGAATTCCCAACGGATTGTAGAGTCGCGAGGGGGGCATTCCGCTCCCGGAACTCTGTATAAAAATGCACAGAGGGCTTTGGTTCCCGAGTTCCCGTGAAATTAGCTCCGGCATCAGGGCCAGCTTGCCGAGTCAGATCCCCAGCGCCTTCAGGGCATTTCCGACATCGGTCGTCGACGTCACATGCACAGCGGTCAGGCCGCGCGCCCGTGCACCTTCGACGTTCTCGGCGAGATCATCGAAGAACACGATGCGGTTCGCGGGCACTCCGATCGCGGCGACGACATGGTCGAAGGCCTCCGCATCGGGTTTGCGCAGGCCGATGCTGGAGGACAGGTACAGCTCGCGGAAATGGCCGAGCAGGTCGGCATATTCCTTCGAAAAATAGTCCACATGGGGGCGGTTGGTGTTGGAGAAGGCATAGACCGGCATCTGCTTCGCCGCACGCGCCAGCAGCTCCGCGATGTCAGGCATCTCGCCGGCGAAGATCGCGTTCCATCCTTCGAGGAACTGCGCGTCCGAGATGCCGATGCCGAGCGATGCGCGCAGCGAGGCAAAATAGTCCTCGTCGCTGATCTTGCCGACCTCGTGCAGCCGGTAGGCCTCGCTGTCGCGCATATAGCGCGCGACGATGGCTTCTGGCTCGCAGTCGGCATGTCGCGCCCAGCAGGTGATCGCCTTGGAGAAATCGATGTCGAGCACGACGCGTCCGAGATCGAATAGAAGCGCATCGGCGCTACCAGGTGAGAGCGAGGTCACTTGCGTCCTTTCCACCATCAGTATCGGTAGGGTTCGTGGTCAAACAACGGGAATGCGCTGAACACGCTCGGCGCGTTGGTTGCGGTGGCCGGGTGCAGACAGGATTTGTCGACCTCGGCGAAGGAGGTGGCGCCCAGGAGACCGAGGCAGCGCAGCACCTCGTCCTCGAGCAGCTCGAGCATCCGCGACACACCGGTCTCGCCGGCCGCAGCCAGTGCCCAGCATTGCAGCCGGCCGATGCCGACCAGGTCTGCGCCCGCCGCGATCGCCTTGACGATGTCGGTGCCGCGGCAGATGCCGCCATCGACCATGATCTTGGCGCGGCCCTTCACCGCTTCGACGATCTCGGGCAGCACATGCATGGCACCGCGGCCGTGATCGAGCTGACGGCCGCCATGGTTGGAGACGTAAATCCACTCGACGCCGTGATCGACCGCGATCTGGGCGTCCTCGGCAGTGGCGATGCCCTTGAGGATCAGCGGTATCCGGAACTTGTCCTTGACCATTTTCACGGTCCGCCATTCCAGGCCCTTCTGGTAGTCGCCGCCGGTGGCGCGCAGGCGGCTCTCGCGAACGTAGCGCTTGGCGATGTCACGCTCACGACGGCTGTAATGGGCGGTGTCGACGGTCAGGCAGAAGGCGGCATATCTGGCCTTCTCGGCGCGGCTGACGACATCGGCCACGAACGCGTCATCGCCGCGAACATAGAGCTGGTACATGCGCAACGCGTCGGGGGCGGCTTCGGCGGTCTTTTCGAGGCCGGGTTCGGAAACCGAGCTCAGCATATGCGCGGCGCCGAAACTGCCGGCCGCGCGGGCAACGCTGGCGGCTGCATGCGGATCGAAGATTTCCAGCGCGCCGACAGGCGCAAGCACGACGGGCAGGCGCATCTTGCGGCCGAACTGCTCGACCGAGCCATCGACCATGCGCACGTCACGCAGCACTCGCGGGCGAAAAGCGATCTCGTCCAGCGCCATCCGGTTGCGACGCATGGTGGTCTCGGTCTCGGCCGCGCCGACAATGTAGTCCCAGGCGTTCTGGTTCAGGTTGGAGCGCGCCTTCCGGATGAATTCGTGCAGGTTCTGGAATGGCTCGTTACTGGCGCCGAGTTCGACATTCCGTTCCGGCCGGGGCGCGTCGTTCATTTGTTATCCTCCCGAGAATTTGAAGTCTTACGCCATCGCCTATCCCGTTCGGGCTTCCAAAACCATCCTAAACTCGCATAGCTGCGAAGCGTCGCCGGCCGACCGATTCCCGCTGTCCGGGAGGGCTGGTCTCCGAACGTTGCCAAATGTTTAGGTTCGGGCGAAGGGATTTTCATCGCGTGCCCGCCGGCGCGGCGGGCCGGCCTTGAAGAAACCAGAATGATATTGTGAGAACCGGGCTGGATCGCCATTTGGATGGC
Source organism: Bradyrhizobium sp. Gha (assembly GCF_900113735.1). Lineage (GTDB taxonomy): Bacteria > Pseudomonadota > Alphaproteobacteria > Rhizobiales > Xanthobacteraceae > Bradyrhizobium. Next base: position 99,345 of record NZ_FOQM01000012.1, on the reverse strand, counting down.
GGCTGCCAAGCCTCAAAAGAACCGCTAAGCGAAAAGGCCACCCATTCCATGCGGAAAACCCTGCTGTTCCCCCTGGGCGCGCTCACCGGCGCATGCCTGACCCTCCTCGTATCCGGTCCGCAGGGCGGACTGTGGGCGGCACGGGCGGCGGTCGGCGCGGGCACGGATGACGCCTATTCCCAGCTCAACCTGTTCGGGGAGGTCTTTGAGCGGGTGAAGGCGAGCTATGTCGAGAAGCCCGACAACGCCAAGCTGATCGAAGGTGCGATCACGGGCATGGTGACCTCGCTCGATCCGCATTCGCGCTACATGAACGCCAAGGCCTGGACCGAGATGCAGGAGACCACTTCCGGTGAGTTCGGTGGCCTCGGCATCGAGGTGACGATGGAGGAGGGCCTGGTCAAGGTCGTCTCGCCGATCGACGACACGCCGGCCTCCAAGGCCGGCATCATGTCCGGCGACCTCATCAGCAAGATCGACGGCGAAAACGTGCAGGGCATGACGCTCGAGCAGGCCGTCAACCGGATGAAGGGTCCCGTCGACACCCAGACCAAGCTCACCATCGTGCGCAAGGGCGCCGACGCGCCGCTCGACGTCGCAATCAAGCGCGAGATCATCCATGTGCGCCCGGTGCGCTTCCACGTCGAGAACGGCGATATCGGCTACATCCGCGTCACCTCGTTCAACGAGCAGACCACCGACGGCCTGAAGAAGGCGATCGCGTCGATTTCCAGGGACGTGCCGCAGGACAAGCTCGTCGGCTATGTGATGGACCTGCGCAACAACCCGGGCGGCCTGCTCGACCAGGCGGTATCGGTGTCGAGCGCGTTCTTGCAGCGCGGCGAGGTCGTTTCGACCCGCGGCCGCAATCCGGAAGAGACCCAGCGTTTCACCGCGCAAGGCGGCGACCTCACCAAGGGCAAGCCGCTGGTCGTCCTGATCAACGGCGGCTCTGCTTCGGCCTCGGAGATCGTGTCCGGCGCGCTGCATGACCACAAGCGCGCGACGCTGATCGGCACGCGCTCGTTCGGCAAGGGCTCGGTGCAGACCATCATTCCGCTCGGTGCCGGCAACGGCGCGCTGGCACTGACCACGGCGCGCTATTACACGCCGTCCGGCCGCTCGATCCAGGCCCAGGGCATCGCGCCCGACATCGAGATCCTGCAGGACGTGCCGCCGGAGCTGAAGGGCCGCGTCGACACCATCGCGGAGTCCCAGATGCGCGGCCATCTGCAGGCCGCCGACGGCAAGGAGCAGACCGGATCGCAGTCCTATGTCCCACCGGAAGAGAAGGACGACAAGGCACTGCACGCGGCCTTCGACTTCCTGCACGGCGTCACCGTGAATGCGGCAGCCGCAAAGCCCGCGCCGAAGACGACGGTGCCGAACTAGGCTCCGCTGGTCATCGTGACCTTCGATATCGCCCGGGAGTGGATCACCGCTTCCGGGCAAATTCGTCTTGGTGAGCGAAGTCGTCTCTTGCGAAGCCCTAGCTGGCTTCGCGGCGCCGCGCTCCATTGCCGTCGCGCTGGGCGAGGCGGCTGCGATGGAGCGCAAACAGCTCCACGATCCTGTCGGCCGGTTTGGCGGCGCTGAACAAATAGCCCTGCATCTCGGTACAGCCGAGCGAGCGCAACAGCCGCCGCTGCTCCTCGGTCTCGACCCCTTCGGCGGTGGTTGCCATGCGGCGGGCGCTGGCGAGATTGACCACGGCCTGCACGATGCTGGCGGAGCCGTCGGGACCTGCGATGTCGCTGACGAAGCAGCGATCGATCTTGATCTTGTCGAACGGGAAGCGGTGGAGATAGCTCAGTGACGAATAGCCGGTGCCGAAATCGTCGAGCGCGATACGGACGCCGATGGCGCGGAGCTGATGCAGGATCGCAAGCGCGGTGTCGTCGTCGCGGATCAGCACGGCCTCGGTGATCTCGAGCTCGAGCCGGCTGGCCGGCAGATTGGACGCGGCCAGCGCCGCTATGATCTTCAGCGCCAGCGTGTCGCTCTTGAACTGCACCGGCGACACGTTGACGGCGAGGCGGATGTCGTCGGGCCAGGTGGCCGCGTCGCGGCAGGCGGTCGCCAGCACCCATTCGCCGATCTCGTTGATCAGTCCGGTGTCTTCCGCGATCGGGATGAACTCGGCAGGCGAAACCATGCCGCGCTCGGGATGGCGCCAGCGCACCAGGGCTTCGCAACCGGCGATGCGGTCGTCCTTGAGGCTGAGGCAGGGCTGGTAGTAGACGTCCAGGCCGCCTTCGAGCCCCCTTTGGGCGATGGCGTGGCGCAGGTCGATCTCGAGCTGGCGGCGCTCCCGCACCTTGGCATCCATCTCCGCCTCGAAGAAGCGGTAGGTGCGGCGCCCGGCGGATTTGGCTGCATACATCGCCATATCCGCGTTCTTCAGGATCTGGTCCAGCGCAGTGCCGTGGTCCGGCGCCAACGCGATGCCGATGCTGGCATCGGTGGTGAGGTGATGGCCCATGCAGTCGAACGGCGTGCGGATCGCGGCGAAGACCCGTGCGACGAGCTCGCTGACCTGGTCCTGCGAAGTGACGGCAGTCTGCACGATCCCAAATTCGTCGCCGCCGAGCCGCGCCACGAAATCGGTCGGGCCGGCGCAGGCGCGCAGGCTCTGCGCCATGGACTTCAACAGCTCGTCGCCGACGAGATGGCCGAGCGCGTCGTTGACGCCCTTGAATTCGTCGATGTCGATGTAGTGCACGGCGAGTTGTCCACCGTGAACGATGGCCGCCAGCTCGCCGCGCAGATGTTCGTGGAACATGGCGCGGTTCGGCAAGTCGGTCAGCGCGTCGTAGTGGGCGAGGTGGATGATGCGCTCCTCGGTACGGCGCCGCTCCGTGATGTCCTCATGGGTCGCGACCCAGCCGCCATCGTCGAGAGGCTCGTTGACGACCTGGATCGATCGACCATCGCTGGTCTCGACCACCATGGAATTGCGCACGTGGACGTCGCGCAGCACGCGTGCGACATACTGGTCCACATCGCCGGTCAAGGAGCCGGTAGCCTTCCGATGCATGATGATGTCGAGAAAGCTGCAGCCGGGTTTCACGACTGCGGGCGACAACCCGTACATCTCGATATAGCGCTGGTTGCAGACCACGAGCCGCTGCGAAGCGTCGAACAGCAGCAGGCCCTGGGTCATGTTGTTGACGGCGCGGTCGAGGCGCTGCTTCTCCAGCGTCAGCCGCTCCCGGGACAGGCGATGCTGCCACAGCAGCTTGCGGACGATCGCGATCAGCACGCCGGCAATTGCGAGCGCAGAGGCGGCGGCGACCGAGATCAGGATGCCGATCTGCTCGCGCCAGTCGGCGAGCGCGGCGGCGCGCGTGGTCGTCGCCATCACCAGGATAGGGAAATGGGGCAGGGCGCGCGACGACACCAGCCGGTCTTCGCCGTCGACCGGACTCGCGAAGCGGCCGGCAAAATGGTCGAGTGCGAAGATCCTCTGCTGCTCGAGCGAGCCCTTCCTGAAATTACGTCCCAACATTTCGCTGGAATGCGGGTAGCGGGCCAGCAAGGTGCCGTCCCGATGCAGCATCGAGATCGTCGCGCCCTCGCCCAGCACGACGGTCTCGAAGAAATTCTCGAAATTGGCCGGTTCGATGCCGCGCCCGATGAGGCCCATGAACTCGCCATCGGGTCCAACGATCTTGCGCACGATCAGGATCGTCCATTGGCCGGAGACCCGGCTGTAAAGCGGCGCGATCAGGACGTCGGGCGACGAAGGAGCGTATTTGAAGGTGCGAAAATAAGCGCGATCGGCAACATTCACGCGCGGGACCGGCCATGCCATCGACGAATTGATCAAGTTGCCGTCGGCGTCGATGACGTTGACCGCGCCCATGTAGGGCAAGGCCTCGATTTTTGAACGCAGCATCCGGTGGATGTCCTCGCCGGAGAGGCGCTTTCGATAGTCCTCTGGCCCGGCGATACCGCTGGCGCGGACGTGATCGACGAAATCCCGCTGGATGACTGCGAAATCCTGGAATTGCTGATCGAAATGGTGAGCGAGCAGCAGCGCGGTGTTTTCGAGCTCGCGGCCGGAGTTGCGCAGCGCGCGCTCGCGGAAATTCTGCGCCATCAGGACCGCGCCGACGGCGATCGCCGCGATCAGCAGCGTGCCGCCCACCACGAGCCAGCGGATCGGTCCCCCGCGCACGAAGGCCTGGTCGAGAAGGCGACTGCCGTATTTGGTCATCACATCGATCGTTGCCGTGCACACGCCAGGATCAGCTCATGATCCACGTAACATCCGTCGGTTTACGGGATCGACGTGGAGGCGACGTTAGGAAGCGCGGTTAATGCGACATGAACCGCAACGCGCAAATCCGATCGATATGCGGGGCGAGATGGCGTGCAGATTTTACCGGAGGTGGTCGCGATGACGGTCAATTCTTGCCGCTGGCAGCGACGTCAACCAGCGCTTAACCATCCAACCCTGCTCGATGCCGCGGGTTTTGCAAACGAGGTTCGCAACGGCGCAGGACAGGATCAGCACGTCGCCGAATGATCACGCGATCAGGCGCGGTAGTGGCCCGACTTGCCGCCCAGCTTCTCGATCAGATGGATGCCCTCGATGCGCACGCCGCGCTCGACCGCCTTGATCATGTCGTAGATGGTGAGGCAGGCGACCGAAACCGCCGTCAGCGCCTCCATCTCGACACCCGTCTGGCCCGTCACCTTGACGCTGGCGCGCACCACGCAGCCCGGCAGCTTTGCGTCGGGTTCAATCTCGACCGTGACCTTCGACAGGGCCAGCGGATGACAGAGCGGAATCAGCTCCGAAGTCCGCTTCGCCGCCATGATGCCGGCGATACGCGCGGTGCCGAGCACATCGCCCTTCTTGGCGTTGCCCGATATGATCAGGTCGAGCGTCGCTTTCGCCATGACGACGCGGCCTTGCGCGACGGCGAGCCGCTCGGTTGCCGCCTTGTCCGAGACGTCGACCATCCGCGCCTCGCCGGAGGCGCCGATATGGGTGAGGGCAGCGCTCGCCATTTCCGTGTTCGCAAGCTTTGATTTTGCAGGCCTGCGCGCCATGTCAGCGCGTGCCCGTGGCGTGGGCCTTGGTCTCGCGCGCAAGCAGCGTGCGGGTTGCCGCCGTGACATCGGCCTGCCGCATCAGGCTCTCGCCGACCAGGAAGGTCGACATGCCGACGCGCTCGAGCCGGGCAAGGTCCGCCGGCGTGAAGATGCCGCTCTCGCCGACCATCAAGCGGTCCTTCGGGATCAGCGGCGCCAGCGTCTCGCTGGTCGCCAGCGTGGTCTCGAAGGTGCGCAAATTGCGGTTGTTGACCCCGATCATCGGCGAGCGCAGCTTGAGCGCGCGGTCGAGCTCGGCGCGATCGTGGATTTCGATCAGCACGTCCATGCCATGGGCAATCGCGGCGTCTTCGAGGTCCTTGGCGATGGCGTCATCGAGCGCGGCCATGATGATGAGAATGCAATCGGCCCCGTGCGCGCGCGCCTCGGCGACCTGATAGGTGTCGAACAGAAAGTCTTTGCGCAGCACCGGCAGCGAAGTCGCTGCGCGCGCCGCGACCATGAAGTCGAGATGGCCCTGGAACGAGGGTGTGTCGGTCAGCACCGAGAGGCAAGCCGCTCCGCCTGCCTCATAGGCTCTGGCGAGATCGGGCGGATCGAAATCCTCGCGGATCAGCCCCTTGGACGGCGAGGCCTTCTTCACCTCGGCAATCAGCGCGTAGTCGCCATTGGCATGCTTGGTCCTGATGGCACGTACGAAGCCACGCACGGCTCCCTGCGCCTTGGCTTTCGCTTCGACGGCCGAGAGCGGCTGGGCGCGCTTGGCCGCCGCGATCTCCTCGCGCTTGTAGGCTTCGATCCTGGTCAGGATGTCGGACATGACAGGCTCAGCTGTTCGAGACCGCGATCAGATGCTTCAGCCGCGCGCTCGCAGCGCCGCTGTCGAGCGATTTCGCGCCCAGCGCGACGCCCTCCTTGAGGTCCCTGGCGCGGCCGGCGACGATGAGCGCGGCGCCGGCATTGAGGAGCGCGACGTCGCGATAGGGGCTGGGCTTGCCGTCGAGGACGCTTTGCAGTGCGACCGCATTGGCATCGGCATCACCGCCCTTGAGAGCGCCGGGCTCGCAGCGCGGCAGGCCGGCGTCTTCGGGCGAGACCTCGAAACTGGTGATCTCGCCCTTGTGGAGCGCGGAGACGAAGGTCGGGCCGGTGAGGGTGATCTCGTCCAGCCCGTCGGAGCCGTGCACGACCCAGGCGGATTCGGAGCCCAGGTTCTTCAGCACCTGCGCCAGCGGTTGCACCCATTGCCTGGAGAATACGCCGACCATCTGCCGCTTCACGCCGGCCGGGTTGGAGAGCGGTCCCAGCAGGTTGAAGATCGTGCGGGTGGCGAGCTCGACCCGGGTCGGGCCGACGTTCTTCATGGCGGGATGATGAGCGGGTGCGAACATGAAGCCGATGCCGCACTCGCTTACGCAGCGTCCGACCTGCTCGGGCTTGAGGTCGATCTTCACGCCGAGCGACGTCAGCACGTCCGCGGCGCCCGAGCGCGACGACAGCGCGCGGTTGCCGTGCTTGGCGACGGGCAGTCCGGTTCCCGAAACGATGAAGGCGGCACAGGTCGAGACATTGACCGAGCCGGAGCCGTCGCCGCCGGTGCCGACGATGTCGACAGCCTCCGCGGGCGCGTCGACCGTGAGCATCTTCGAGCGCATCGCCGTGACCGCGCCGGTGATCTCGTCCACGGTCTCGCCGCGGACCCTGAGCGCCATCAGCAGGCCGCCCATCTGCGAGGGCGTGGCCTCGCCGGACATCACGGCGTCGAAGGCGGAAGCGGCCTCGTCACGCGACAGGCTGGCGCCGGTCGCCACTTTTCCAATAATCGATTTCAGGTCGTCCATCGCGTGCTTCAACTCACTGCTGGTTCGCGCCGGTCACTTGCGCGAAGGCGGCCTGATTAATGCTGATCCCGATGTCGGCTTCAAGCTTGTTGACGTAGGAGGCAACCTGCTCGTCGCTCAGCGACTTGTCGATGCTCTCCTTCAGCTTCTTGACCTCGTCGGAGGCGGTATCGATCGGGGGATCGACGATGTCGGTGACGCGATAGACGATGACCTCGGTGCCGCCGGTCACGGGCGCCTGTCCGACGCCGTCCTTGGCGGTGCGGAAGGCGGCGGCCACGATGCTTGCGGGCACGCCGGCGGGCTGATCGTTGCGCTTGAAGCCGCTGGCGGTCTCGACCTTGGCGTTGATCGCAGCCGCCTCGTCGGCGAGCTTGCCGCCCTGTTCGAGCTTCTGCACCATCTCGGTCGCCTTGGTCTTGAGCTTTGCCGCGATCTGGTCCTGGCGCCAGCGCGCCTCGACCTGATCGCGAACCTCGTCGAGACTGCGGTCGCGCGACGGCGTGATGGCGAGCACGTCGTACCAGACATAGCCGCCCTTGTAGGCGATCGGGTCGTTGTCGACGCCGACGTCGCTGTTGAAGGCTTGCGAGACGACGTCGAGGCCCTGCGGGATGTCGGCGACCGGCTGCCCGTTCGGTGCGCGGCCGGAGCGGTCGACGGCATCGATGGTCACGGCGGTGAGCCCGAGCTTCTTTGCGGCATCGGCGACGCTGGTGCCGGCACCGCGTTCGTCCTCCATCTTGTCGCGGAGCTCGCCGACCTTGGTGCGCGCGCGCTCGGTCGCGATCTGGCGCTTCAGCTCGCCGGCAAATTTGGCGTAGTCGGCCTCGACGCCCGGCTCGATCTTGTTGACCTTGACGATCGAGACCCCAATGGGGCCCTGGATCGGCTGGCTGATTTCGCCAACAGGAAGCGCAAAGGCGGCATTGCCGACAGCGGGTTCGAGTGAGGACTTGGTCACGAGCCCGAGGTCGACATCGGAGGGACTGAGCCCGCGCTCCTTGCCGAGATCTTCGAAAGAGAGCCCGCCGACGAGGCGCTCGCGCGCGGCCTGTGCCTCCGCCGCGTTCGGAAACACGATCTGCTGGATCTGCCGCTTCTCCGGTGTGGAGAGCTGCTCCTTGCGCTGATCGAACAGCTTCTTCGCGTCCTCATCGGAGACGTCGCTCCACTTGGCGATCTCCTCCGGCGAGATCACGGCAAACACGATCTTGCGGTATTCGGGCGCCCGGAACTGGACCTTGTGATCCTCGAAATAGGCGGCGAGCGCCTCGGCCGAGGGCGCCTCGATGGTGCCGGCCTGCGCCGTGTCGAGCCTGACGAACTCGATCGAGCGCTGCTCGTTCTGGAAGCGGGTTGCCACTTCAAGCATGGTTTTCGGCGCCTCGAGACCGGCGCCGATCGTGCCGGTGATCTGCCGGCGCAGCGCCACCTTGCGCTGCTCGGCGACGTAACGCTGCTCGGTGTAGCCGAAATTGCGGATCAAGCCCTGGAAGCGGTTCGCATCGAACTTGCCGTCGACGCCCTTGAAGTTGGGATCGTTCATGATGAGCTGGCGGATCTGCTCGTCGGACTCGCCGAGCCCGAGCCGGCGGGCGTCTTCGTCCAGGGCGGCTTCCGCAATCGTTTGCTGCAGCACCTGGCGGTCAAGGCCGAACGCGCGCGCCTGGTCGGGCGTCAGCGGGCGGCCGAACTGGCGGCCGATCTGCTGGAGGCGGTCGGTGTAGATCTGGCGGAACTCGTTGAGCGAAATCTCGGTGTGCCCGACCTTGGCCACCGTGGACTGTCCGAAGCCCCGGAAAATGTCCGCAATGCCCCAAATGCCGAAGCTGATAATCAACACGCCCATCACGACGGCCATAATGGTCTTGCCGACCCAGTTTGATGAGGCCTTGCGCATTCCTCGAAGCATTTGGTCCAACTTGTTTGGCAGGAGGGGAACGGGAGCGCGTCTTAATGCAGATTCCGCAAAAGCGCGTCACCAAATTGATATGCCATCATAAAGTGGCGGCTTTCGCCCCGCAACCTCGCCTCAGGCCGCCGCTCGAAGCTGCCAGGCGAAGTGGAGACCGGCTGGCGTCAGAAAGCGCGTCAAAACAACAATCTGGAACTGACGCGATAGCTCTGCTAGCGCATGCATAAACCTCATTCTGCTGGAAATTGACATGACCAATGCCATCCGACCGCTGATCGCCGGCAACTGGAAGATGAATGGCCTGAAGGCCCAGACCGCCGAATTCGATGCCATGCTCAATGGGGCGGCAGAGGTATCAGGCAAGGCCGATCTGCTGGTCTGCCCGCCGGCAACCCTGATCGCGGCCTTTGCCGAGAAGGCGCGTGGCAGGGCCGTCGCCGTCGGAGCCCAGGATTGCCATGCCAAGGCCTCCGGCGCCCATACCGGTGATATCGCGGCTGAAATGCTCGTTGACGCGGGCGCAACCGCCATCATCGTCGGCCATTCCGAGCGCCGCGCCGACCATGGCGAGGGCGATGGACTGATCCGGCAGAAGGCCGAGGCGGCCTGGCGGGCCGGGGCGGTCGCGATCGTCTGCATCGGCGAGACGCAGGCCCAGCGGGATGCCGGCCAGACCTTGGACATCGTGCGGAGCCAGCTCGATGGCTCGCTGCCGGACGGCTCAACGGCCGCCAATCTGGTCGTGGCCTATGAACCGGTCTGGGCGATTGGGACCGGTCTGACCCCCACTTCCGCGGATGTCGAGCAGATTCATGGCTTTATCCGGGAACTCCTGACCTCCAGGTTCAAGGCCGAGGGGGCCAGGATGCGGATCCTTTACGGCGGCTCGGTCAAGCCTTCGAACGCGGCCGAGCTGATGGCGGTGAACAACGTCAATGGCGCGCTGGTCGGCGGCGCCAGCCTGAAAGCGGCCGATTTTCTTGCGATCGCCAAAGGGTGCCCCTAGCTAAGGGTAAAGCTGGGCCGTGGCCGATCGGGGGTGGCAATGCCCCGTCCGATCGTGTAACACCGCGCAACTTCAGGAAAACCCGCGAAGCGCGATCGGCCGCCGGCACCGGCGCTGTCGGCTTGTGACGGAAGGATACCATGCAGACTGTTGTCGTCGTCATCCACCTCATGATCGTTGCCGTCATGATCGGCGCCGTGCTGCTCCAGAAGTCGGAAGGCGGCGGCCTCGGCATGGGCGGCGGCGCTGGCTTCATGTCGAGCCGCGGCACCGCGAATCTGCTGTCGCGCACCACGGCGGTCCTCGCAGCCGGCTTTTTCCTGACCAGCCTGTTCCTGTCCTGGTACGCCGGGTACAACCGCGCGCCGACCTCGATCATCGGCCAGCCTGCGTCGCAGACCCAGCCGGCCGGCGGCAACCCGATCACCGCGCCGACCTCGGGCGGTATTCTCGATACGCTGAAGAAGGCGGATCAGCAGCAGCAGGCCCCGGCAGCGCCGAGCGGTCCGCAAGTGCCTCGCTCGCAATAAAGCAGGGGGGCCATGCAGGACGATGGCTACCGTCCTGCATCAACAACCCCCATCAAGGCTCTGTCACCACACTTAGTTTTGGCTCACCCACAGGCCCGCAGATTCTTTGGGGCGGAATACGAATCGCTTTGGCGAATCGGGTTCGAGGGATTAGAGGTTAGGTCCCATGGCGCGGTACATATTCATCACCGGCGGCGTGGTTTCTTCGCTCGGCAAGGGTCTGGCTTCAGCGGCGCTCGGTGCCCTGCTGCAGGCCCGGGGCTACAAGGTCCGCCTCCGCAAGCTCGACCCCTATCTCAATCTCGATCCCGGAACGATGTCGCCGTATCAGCACGGCGAAGTGTTCGTGACCGACGACGGCGCGGAGACTGATCTCGATCTCGGTCACTACGAGCGTTTCACCGGACGTCCCGCGACCAAGCAGGACAACATCACGACGGGACGCATCTACCAGGACATCATCTCGAAGGAACGCCGCGGCGACTATCTTGGCGCGACCATCCAGGTGGTGCCGCACGTCACGAACGCCATCAAGGAGTTCGTGCTGTCAGGCAATGACGATTACGACTTCGTCCTGGTCGAGATCGGCGGCACGGTCGGCGACATCGAGGGGCTGCCATTCTTCGAGGCGATCCGCCAGCTCAAGAACGAGCTGCCGCGCGATCACGCCATCTACATTCACCTCACGCTGCTGCCTTACATTCCGAGCGCCGGAGAGTTGAAGACCAAGCCGACGCAGCATTCGGTGAAGGAGTTGCGCTCGATCGGCATCCAGCCGGACATCCTGCTCTGCCGGACCGATCGCGAGATTCCGAAGGAAGAGCGGCGCAAGCTCGGCCTGTTCTGCAACGTGCGCGAAAGCGCCGTGATCGAGGCACGCGACGCCGATAGCATCTACGCGGTGCCCGAAGCCTATCATGCAGCCGGGCTGGACGACGAAGTGCTCGCGGCCTTCGGCATCGGTTCGCGGATTCCGCCGGTGCTCCAGAGCTGGCAACAGATCAACGAGCGTATCCGCAATCCCGAGGGCGACGTCACCATCGCCATCGTCGGCAAGTACACGGGCATGAAGGATGCCTACAAGTCGCTGATCGAGGCGCTCTCGCATGGCGGTATCGCCAACAAGGTGAAGGTCAATCTCGACTGGATCGAGAGCGAGATCTTCGAGAAGGAAGATCCGGCGCCGTTCCTCGAGCACGTCAACGGCATCCTGGTGCCCGGCGGCTTCGGCCAGCGTGGCGCGGAGGGCAAGATCAAGGCGGCTCAGTTCGCGCGCGAGCGCGACGTGCCGTATTTCGGCATCTGCTTCGGCATGCAGATGGCGGTGATCGAAGCGGCGCGAAACCTCGTCGGCATCGAGGATGCCAACTCCACCGAGTTCGGCCCGACCAAGGAGCCGCTCGTCGGCTTGATGACGGAATGGCTGCGGGGCAACGAGCTCGAGAAGCGCTCGCACGCCGGCGATCTCGGCGGCACGATGCGCCTTGGCGCCTATCCCGCTGCGCTCAACCGCGGCAGCCGCGTCTCGCAGGTCTATGGCGGCGCCACCGAGATTTCGGAGCGCCACCGTCACCGCTACGAGGTCAACACCGCCTACAAGGACCGCCTCGAGCAGCACGGCCTGAAATTCTCCGGCCTCTCGCCCGACGGTGTGCTGCCCGAGATCGTCGAGTACGAGGATCACCCCTGGTTCATCGGCGTCCAGTTCCACCCCGAGCTGAAGTCGCGGCCATTCGAGCCGCATCCCCTGTTCGCGTCGTTCATTGCGGCTGCGGCGAAGCAGAGCCGGCTGGTTTAACGATCCGCTTCCGTTGCGGCCGGCGTCGATTGCTCCGGTGCAACCCATCCCGCGATCAGCGTCATCTGTGGCCGCCGTGTCAGCTTGTAGACGGCGGCCGGCGGCACGTTCAGGAAGGCGCGATCCACCAACGTTGCGCGCAGGCCGAGGCGGTCGAGCACCGGGCGGGGGATCGGACAGCTCATACCGTAGGTGAACTGGTAGAAGGCGCCGCCGGGGCGGACATAGCTGAATGCGCCACTGAGGATCGAGACGACCTTGCGCGTCGACATGTTGAGCAGCGGCAGTCCGCTCACGACCGCGCCGACGGGCGCGCCGACATAGAGCCGCTCCGTCGCCAGCCGTGCCGCATCCATCCACAGCACGTGCGCACCGGGAAAGCGCATCTGCAAGAGCTTCATGAAATCCGAGCCGTATTCGATCAGCGTGAGATCCTGCGGCCTGACGCCGCGTTTCAACAGCTTGTAAGTGAATGCGCCGGTGCCGGGACCGAGTTCGAGGATCGGGCCGGTCTTTTCGGTGATCTCGCGCGTGATGAGATCGGCGAGCGCCTCCCCCGATGGTGCGATGGCACCGACCTGGCGCGGTGAAGACATCCAGGACAGGAAGAAAGAGAGAAAATCGTTGGGCATGCGCACTCCGGCATTTCGATTGCACCTCGGGAATCAGAGGTGATGCCGATGCAATGTCGCGGCAGTGGATTGCGACAGCATTGCGCAGCGCGCAGAGATTGCGAATTTGGATCAACCGTGCAGGCTTGGCCGCAGCGTCATTCTAAAGCAGGTGCCACCGTCCGCGCCGTCGGTGACCGAGACCTGTCCGCCGTGCAGGAGCACGATTTCGCGCACCATGTTGAGACCGAGGCCGGCGCCCCGATCGAGCGGCGACAGCCGATAGAACGGCTCGAAAATCTGCTCGCGTTGATCGGGCGGAATGGCGGCGCCTTCGTCGGTGACTTCGATGCAGGCAGGGTTGCTGACGCGAATCCCGATTATGCCGCGGCGGGGGCCGTGCTGGATCGCGTTCTGCACGAGATTGGTCAGCGCGCGCTCCAGCGCGGCGGCGTCGCCCATCGTCTCGACCGCCATCGCGGGTGCATCGAGCGCCAGGTCGTAACCTGCGGCAATGGCCAGGGGTGCGAGGTCAGCGGCCGCGCTTTGCGCGATCGCGACGAGATCGACACGCCTGAAGGGGTGGCCACAGCGGTCGAGCCGCTGGATGTCGAGCAATTGCTCGGCGAGCGTCGCCAGCCGGGCGGCATCCTCCAAGAGCCGGGTCTTGTCCGGACCGGAGGGCAAGGATTCCAGCCGCGTGTTGAGAATCGCGATCGGTGTGCGCAATTCGTGCGCGGCATCCGCGACAAAGCGCTTGTGCCTGATATAGCCCTGATCAAGCCGCGCCAGCGCATCGTTGATTGCGGTGACCAGCGGCACGACCTCCAGCGGAATGCGCTCCACCGACAAGCGCGCGCCGCGCTGATGGATGTCGATGCGCCGCGCCTGCTCGGCGGTCGTATCGAGCCCCCTGAAGGCGCGCTGCACGATCATCGGCGTGGCGACGAAGGTCGCGGTGCCCATCACCAGCAGGCCGGGCAGGGCGATGCCGAGAAACGCCAGGGAAGTCATCAAAAGCGCCTTGGCGCCGGTCATCCGGCCCTGAGTCGCGGTGATGATCTGCACATTGCCGGCGTTGGTATCGACGCGCTTCAGCCGCGCGGCAGGCTTGCGCGGATCGTCCTCGAACATTTGCCAGCCGAGCCGCGCCTGGCTGATCTGGTCGAGGCCGCCGCCGATCGCCGCGAATTCGGCCGGCACGGCGCCTTCAGCGAGCGAATGTCCTTGCCGGTCGCGCACCAGGAACCAGAGATCGGGTGTCTCGGCGCGCAACTCTTTCAGTTCGGACGTCGACCGCAGGGTCAGACCGCCTTCGGCCTCACGTGTGAGCGCGCGCTGTACGACATCGATCACGCGGTCCTCGTCGCGCTCGGCGAGCACGAAGCCCGAGGCGCAGAGCGCTCCGACGACCACCCCAACCAGCGCCAGAAGCAAGGCGGCCTGAAGCGCGAGCAGGCGCCAGCTCAGTCGCGAGCGCAGGCAGTAGGGATCGTCATGCCGGCTCATGATAGCTTCTTCAGGAGATAGCCGACGCCGCGAATGCCGTGAATCTCCACGCCGGCATCGGCCTCGGCGAGCTTGCGGCGCAGGCGCGAGACATGGGTGTCCAACGCGTTCGACTGGATTTCATCGTCGAAATTGTAGACGGCCTCTTCCAACGCCGAGCGCAGCACCGTGCGGCCCATCCGGCGGATCAGAGCTTCGAGCACCAGCAGCTCGCGGCGCGGCAGCTCGAACGGCTGGCCGTCGATGCTGGCCTCGCGATGACCGAGGTCGAACGCGATGCGGCCGGCGCGGATGATGTCCGGGGACAGGCCCGCAGGCCGCCGCAGCACGGCACGAAGTCGCGCCAACAGCTCCTCGAGCGCGAACGGCTTGGCGAGATAGTCGTCGGCGCCGCTGTCGAGCCCGGCGACGCGGTCGGCCAGCTCGCCGCGCGCGGTCAGGACGATGATCGGCACGCCACCGGCACGCGCCCGCAGCTTCGCGATCAGCTTCAGGCCGTCGCCGTCCGGAAGCTGACGGTCGAGCAGGACGGCGGCATGGACCTCGGCCGAAATTGCTTCCTCGGCGTCCGCAAGCGTGGGGGCGTGATCCACCACCATGTCGTAGCGCCGCAACGCCGACGAAAGCGCTGCGGCCATCTCCACCTCATCCTCGACGAGCAATATCCGCATGTAACAGGCACCTGAACCGCAACTGAGCCATTCTAGCGCCCCATCATTGCGGCAGCATTGCGGGAACAGGACCAGCCATGCGCCAAACGCCGCCGGGGCGGTCGAGCGGGCCTCAAGACAGCCTCGGGGCCGACCGTTATAACTGCCGCACCCGTTCGGGAGGAAAACGACAATGATCTACGAAATGCGCGTCTATCGCTGCGTGCCCGGCCGCCTGCCGGCGCTGCTGAAGCGGTTCGAGACGGCGACGCTGAAAATCTGGGAGAAGCTTGGCATCAAGCAGGCCGGGTTCTTCACCACGCTGATCGGCGAATCCAACCAGGAGCTAACCTATTTTCTGGCCTGGGAGTCGCTGGCCGAGCGCGAGAAGAAGTGGGGCGCGTTCATGACTGATCCGGAATGGCTCGAGGCGCGCGCCAAGTCCGAAGCGGACGGCCAGATCGTTGCCAACATCCTCAGCCAGATCCTGGCGCCCACTGCTTTCTCGTCCGTCAAGTAGCGGCCGTCAGGTCGGGGGTTGCCGCGGGAGTCGCCGCGCAACCCTGATATTCTGGTAGCCTGGGACGAATGGGGTTGATCGGCCTCCCATCACCGCTATGGTCGCCGCGAAACGAGGGACTTGGCCTTGAGCTCTTCATCATCCGCGGCACCGGTGGTCAGCGTCGGCACGGTCAAATTCGGCAATGATCTGCCGATCTCGATCATTGCGGGACCCTGCCAGCTGGAAAGTCGTCAGCATGCGCTGGAGGTCGCCTCTGCGCTGAAGGAGATCGCAACGCGGCTGAAGATCGGCCTCGTCTACAAGACCTCGTTCGACAAGGCCAACCGCACCAGCGCCTCGGCTGCGCGCGGGCTAGGCCTTGCGCAGTCGCTGCCGATCTTCGCCGAGATCCGCTCTTCGCTGGGTCTGCCTGTTCTGACCGATGTGCACGATGCCGCGCAATGCGCCGGTGTGGCGCAAGCCGTCGACGTCCTGCAGATTCCGGCCTTCCTGTGCCGGCAAACCGATCTGCTGCTCGCCGCGGCCGCGACCGGCAAGGTCATCAACGTCAAGAAGGGGCAATTCCTCGCGCCCTGGGACATGACGAATGTCGTGAGCAAGATCACCGGCGCCGACAATCCCAACGTGCTCGTCACCGAGCGCGGCGCCTCCTTCGGCTACAACACGCTGGTCTCCGACATGCGCGCGTTGCCGATCATGGCGCGCACGACCGGCGCGCCCGTGATCTTCGATGCGACCCATTCGGTGCAGCAACCGGGCGGGAAGGGCGCCTCCTCCGGCGGTGAGCGCGAGTTCGTGCCGGTGCTGGCGCGCGCGGCCGTCGCGGTCGGTGTCGCCGGCGTGTTCGTCGAGACCCATCCCGATCCCGATCGCGCGCCTTCGGACGGCCCCAACATGGTGCCGCTGCGCGAGTTCGAAGGGCTGATCCGCAAGTTGATGGCATTCGACGCGGTGACGAAAAGCGCAACGCACTGATGCCCCAGTCTGCGACTGGGCCGTCGTCCGGCCAGAAGTTTCCGCCCGCGATCAACATCATCGCACTGGCAAGCTTCTCGGCGGCCTTGTCCACGCGCGCGCTCGATCCCATCCTGCCGCACGTCGCCGAGGATTTTTCGATCAGCATCACGACGGCTGCGAGCATCGCGGCCGGCTATGCCTTGATCTACGCGCTGGTCCAGCCCCTGATCGGCGCGGCCGCCGACATGTTCGGCAAGGCGCGGTTGATGACATTGTGCCTGGCCTTGCTCGGTGTCGCCTCCATTCTCGGCGCCGTCGCGACCACGTTCTCGGGCCTGTTTGCAAGCCGCATCCTGGCCGGCATCGCCTCCGGTGGCGTGTTCCCGGTTGCTCTTGGTCTGACCGCGGACCTCGTTGCTCCCGCCAAGCGGCAGGTCGCAATCGGCCGCACGCTGGCGGGCTCGATGACCGGCAATCTGTTGGGCGCGACCGCTTCCGGAATCATCGGCGAACTGATCGGCTGGCGCGGCGTGCTGATGATCCTTGGTGCGCTCGGCCTGACCGCGGCGATTGCAGTTGCGGCGGGCTTTCGCGGGGCCGCGCTGACCGCGGCGCCGAAGACCGATCTGATGGCCTTGCGGCAGGGTTATCGCACCATCTTTGCCAATTCCAACACGCGCTATTGTTACTCGGCGGTGTTCGTCGAAGGCTGCTGCGTGTTCGGCCTGTTTCCGTTCATCGCGGCGCTGCTGTTCGATCTCGGCGAAAAGTCGCCGTCGATCGCCGGCATCGTCATCGCCGGCTTTGCGGTCGGCCGACTGTTCTACACGTTCACCGTCTCGCGCTTCCTGCCCTGGCTCGGCGTCAAGGGCATGATGATCGCAGGCGCGGGGCTCGTCGCCTTGCAGCTTGGCGTGCTCGCCTTCGGTCCGCAGTGGAAGCTGCAATTCGCCAGCATGCTGGCGATGGGGTGGGGCTTCTACATGATCCATGGCTGCTTGCAGGTGTTTGCCAGCGAGCTGTCCATCGGGGCGCGGGCGACCGCGATGTCGCTGCACTCGTTCTTTTTCTTCATGGGGCAGACGGTCGGCCCGATTGCCTATGGGCTCGGGCTCCAGCACGGCGGCAAGGTGCCGACGCTGTTTGCAAGCGCCGGGATCATGGTGCTGCTGGGGCTGGTTTGCGCCCGGATGCTCAGGCCGCGGGCACCGTCGGACGCACTGGCCTGAGACAAGTGAGCGCCTCGGGCGAGCTGGAGACCAGGGCGCGCGGTGTCGGGCACGGCTGCGGAAACCCCGGGCCGAAGCCAGCTCGGTCTCGATATATCGAGATTAAGACAAAAGCGAATGGATCGGGGGCGGGGATCGGATCATAGTCGCAGGGATCACTTGCGAGGGGCATGCGGGGCAAGCGAAGGAGCCACCGAATGTACGCCAACATTCTCATGAGCACCGATGGTTCGGAGGTCGCCGGGAAAGGCGTCGAGCACGGAATTGCCCTGGCAAAAGCCTTGAATGCCAAAGCGACCATCGTCACCGTCACCGAAGCGCTGCCGATCGATTATGGCGGCGGATTTGACTCAGGCTGGATTCCTTCACAGGACGAGATTGATCGTTTTGACGCCGCGTGCCGGGAGCGGGCAGGCAAGGTGCTCGAGCAGGCACGAGCCATGGCCGAGCGGATCGGGATGTCGGTCGAACTCTTGCATGTTCCGAATTCGCACCCGGCCACTGCGATTGTCGAAACGGCCAGGTCCAGACGCTGCGACCTGATCGTCATGGCCTCTCATGGGCGTCGGGGCCTCAGGAAGTTGTTTTTGGGAAGCCAGACTTCCGAGGTTCTCGTGAACGGAAACGTGCCGGTCTTGGTCGTGCCGTAGCCGCTGTCAAACCCGATTATTTCGCTCCGTCAGCCACGATCGGCTCCATGCCACTGGCGATGATCGCGTCGCGCGCCGCGGGTGAGGCCAGGAACTTGATCAGAGCCCGGCCGGCCTCTTGCTCCTTGGCGACGGTCGCGATCCCGGCCGAGAAGATCGTGATCTGCTGCAACTCCTTCGGCAGCGGACCGACGATGTCGATCCCCTTCACGGGCTTCAATTCGCTGATCTGCTGGAAGCCGAGCTCGGCTTCGCCGCGCGCGACGATTTCGCCGACCGGCGTCGCCGGGATCTTGCGCGCCTTGTCTTTCATGGCCTCAGTGATGCCGAGCTTGCCGAACATCTCGGTCGAGATGTAGACGCCGCTGGCGCTGTCGGAATAGGCGATCGTCTTTGCCGCCAGCAACGCGGTCTTGACGGCGTCCACCGAGCTGATGTCCGGCTTCGGCGTTCCCGATTTCACGGCGACGCCGATCGGCGACCGCGTCAGGTCGACCTAGCTGCCGGCAACGACCTTGCCCTTGCTCGCGAGATCGGCCAGCGCATAGCCCACCATGATCAGAACGTCGGCGGGTTCGCCGCGTTCGAGCCGGACCGGGATCGCATTGGTGGTGGTGCCCATCGATGGTCCGTAGGCGGTCAGCACCTTGTTGCCGGTGGCTTTCTCGAACTCCGGCACGAGCGCCTGATAGGCGGCCGTTAATCCGCCCGAGATCATCACGCGGACTTCGGCAGCGTTGGACGGGCCGGCGAGCCACAGAAGGCCGAGAACGCCGAGCGCGAGTCCACGGACTTTCCTGGATGTCGTTGTCATCGTCATGGGTCTCCAGCTAGCCCCGGCCACGGTAGGGCGCGACGCCTTGCTCCGGCACCCAGAGGCCCTTCGGCACGCTTCCGGTCTGCCAGAACACGTCGATCGGAATGCCGCCGCGCGGATACCAATAGCCGCCGATACGCAGGAATTTCGGCTTGATCTCGCTCGCGATGCGCTTGCCGATCATGACCGTGCAATCCTCGTGGAAGGCGCCGTGATTGCGGAAGCTCGCAATGTAGAGCTTGAGCGATTTCGACTCCAGCAGCCATTGGCCGGGCGCATAGTCGATCATCAGATGGGCGAAATCGGGTTGTCCCGTGACCGGGCAGAGCGAGGTGAATTCCGGCACGGTGAAGCGGACGAGATAGTCGGTCCCGGCTTGCGGATTCGGCACGCGGTCGAGCATGGCCTTCTCGGGCGCATCAGGCCATTCCACGGCACGGCCGAGTTGCAGGTTGGATGAGGTGTTCGATTTGCTGGGCTTTTTCGACATGCGGCCCTCTTAGCCAATCATGGCGCGGCCGTCACCCGGCCTTTTCCGCTTCGATGCATTGCGGTAGAAGCAGCCGCGAACTGCCCCCTTTGTTCCCCGAAAAGAGGCCCTCATGACCGCCATCATCGACATCATCGGACGCGAAATCCTCGATAGCCGCGGCAATCCCACCGTCGAGGTCGACGTCGTGCTGGAGGATGGCGCGCTCGGCCGCGCTGCCGTGCCGTCAGGCGCCTCGACCGGTGCCCATGAGGCGGTCGAGCTGCGCGACGGCGACAAGGCCCGCTATCTCGGCAAGGGCGTCATCAAGGCGGTCGGCGCCGTCAATGGCGAGATCTTCGAGGCGCTGAGCGGCCTCGATGTCGAGCAGCAGGCCCAGATCGACCAGATCATGATCGACCTCGACGGTACGCCGAACAAGAGCCGGCTGGGCGCCAACGCCATCCTCGGTGTCTCGCTCGCCTGCGCCAAGGCGGCCGCGAACTCGCTCGACATGCCGCTCTACCGTTACGTCGGCGGCACGTCGGCGCGGCTGCTGCCGGTGCCGATGATGAACATCATCAATGGCGGCGTGCATGCCGACAACCCGATCGACTTCCAGGAGTTCATGATCCTGCCCGTCGGCGCGTCCTCGTTCGCCGAAGGCCTGCGCTACGGCGCCGAAGTCTTCCACACGCTGAAGTCCGAGCTGAAGAAGGCCGGCCACAACACCAATGTCGGCGACGAAGGCGGCTTCGCGCCGAACCTGCCGTCCGCCGACGCCGCGCTGGAGTTCGTCATGAACGCCATCGGCAAGGCCGGCTTCAAGGCGGGCAACGACATCGTGCTCGGTCTCGATTGCGCCTCGACCGAGTTCTTCAAGGGCGGCAAGTACGTCTATGAAGGCGAGGGCAAGACCCGCTCGATCTCCGAACAGGCCAAATATCTCGCCGATCTCGTCGGCCGCTATCCGATCGCGACCATCGAGGACGGCATGTCGGAAGACGACATGGACGGCTGGAAGGAGCTCACCGACCTCATCGGCAACAAGTGTCAGCTCGTCGGCGACGATCTCTTCGTCACCAACGTCAAGCGACTCGCCGAGGGCATCAAGGCCGGCCGCGCCAATTCGATCCTGATCAAGGTCAACCAGATCGGCACGCTGACCGAGACGCTCGCCGCCGTCGAAATGGCGCACAAGGCCGGCTACACCTCGGTCATGTCGCACCGCTCGGGCGAGACCGAGGATTCAACCATCGCCGACCTCGCGGTCGCCACGAACTGCGGTCAGATCAAGACCGGCTCCCTTGCGCGCTCGGATCGCACCGCCAAATACAACCAGCTCCTCCGGATCGAGCAGCAGCTCGGCAAGCAGGCGCTCTATGGCGGCAAGGCGGCACTGAAGGCGCTGGCCTAAGCCAGCGCTTCAACGAGGACAGGGGAGGATCGACATGAGCGACGGCAAGACCGGACTGCAACTGCGTTCGCTGATCAAGACCAGCGGAGAGCTCGAGATCTCGCTGGTCGACGTGCCGACCCCCGAGCCCGCGGACGACGAGGTCGTCGTCCGCATCGAGGCGGCGCCGATCAACCCGTCCGACCTCGGCCTGCTCGTCGGGGCGGCCGACATGAGCACGGCCAAGGCCTCAGGCACGAAGGAGGCGCCCATCGTCACAGCGAAAGTGCCCGATGGTGCGATGCGCGCGATGGGCGCGCGGCTCGACCAGTCCCTGCCTGTCGGCAATGAAGGCGCAGGCGTCGTCATCAAGACAGGCGCCTCGGATGCTGCGAAGGCGCTGATGGGCAAGACGGTCGCAATGATCGGCGGCGCCATGTACGCGCAGTACCGCACCCTGAAGGCGCGGGACTGCCAGCCGCTGCCCGAGGGCACGACGGCGGCGGAGGGCGCGTCCTGGTTCGTCAACCCGCTCACCGCGCTCGGCATGACCGAAACGATGCGGCGCGAAGGCCACAAGGCGCTGGTGCACACCGCGGCCGCCTCCAATCTCGGCCAGATGCTGAACAAGATCTGCATCAAGGACGGCATCGGGCTCGTGAATATCGTCCGCAGCCAGGAGCAGGCGGACATCCTGAAGAAGATCGGCGCGAAGCACGTCGTCGATTCCAGCAAGCCAACCTTCCTCGACGATCTCACCAATGCCTTGGTCGAGACCGGCGCCACCATCGCCTTCGATGCCATCGGCGGCGGCAAGCTCGCCGGCGACATCCTCAACTGCATGGAAGTCGCGATCAACAAGACCGCGAAGGAATACAGCCGTTACGGCTCCAGTGTGCACAAGCAGGTCTATGTCTACGGCGCACTCGATATCCGCCCGATCGAATTGCCGCGCGGCTTCGGTATGGCCTGGGGTGTCGGCGGCTGGCTGCTCACTCCGTTCCTCCAGAAGATCGGACCCGCCGACATCGGGCGGCTGCGTCAGCGCGTCGTGAGCGAGCTCAAGACGACCTTTGCCAGCCATTACACCAAGGTGGTCTCGCTTCAGGAGGCGCTCGATCCCGCCAACATCGCGGTGTACGCCAAACGTGCCACCGGCGAAAAATTCCTCATCAATCCAAATAAATAGTCGTGATCTACAGCCGCAGGTGAGCCAAAGAGGTCTTGCCTTCTGAGCGAACGAATGCGGCAAGAGGTTGCTCCAGGCATGAGAGAAGGACGGCGCTAAATATCGCCTGATCCCATCGGCGTGGAATTCGACCGTCTGATATCCCGCTTGCAGATTTGAATGAGAGGGCCGCCGCTTGGCGGCCCGATCGTTTGGCCGACGATCTGCTTTCGCGAAACGCAGCGTTTCCAAATCGGAGCGGTTCATGCACTTGCATCCAATGGTGCGATCGCTTAAGTGCCGCGCGGCACTTCGCCCTCGAGGCTTCAAGGACAAACCAAGGATAATCTGATGCCCTACAACATCGTCGTGATCGCCGGCAGCCTGCGCAAGGATAGCTTCTCGCTGAAGATCGCCAACGCGCTCGCAAAGCTTGCGCCTGCTTCACTCAAGCTCGAGGTCGTCACACCCGCCGGCATCTCGTTCTTCAACCAGGACCTCGAGGGCGCGCCGCCCGCCGACTGGCTGGCCTTCCGCGAAAAGCTTCAGAAGTCCGACGGCGTCATCTTCGTCACGCCGGAATACAACCGCGCCATCCCGGGCGTGCTGAAGAATGCCATCGATGTCGCCTCGCGCCCCTATGGCAAGAGCTCATTCAACGGCAAGCCTGTCGGCATCGTCTCCAACTCGCCGGGCCCGCTTGGTGGCGTCAGCGCCGCCAAGACGCTCCAGAACATCCTGCCTGGGATCACCGGCCCGATCATGCAGCAGCCCGAGACCTACCTGAACGCGGTCGGCGACGCCTTTGACGCCGAAGGCAATCTGACCAAGGATTCGCTGAAAGGCGTGCTCCAGGCGTACATCGACGCTTTCGCGGCGCACGTGGCCAAACACCACGGCTGAGGCCGCTCGAGCCTGCGTCATGCCCGACAAGCCCCGGGCATGACGATTGGCGGCGCGGGCAGGGGCAGATTAGCACTCCCTTAACCAAGCTGGCCCATCTTGCCGAAATGGTCTCCCGCGCGCGCCTCAAATCGGTCCTGACCGGTCTCGCCCTCTACGCGATGGCGGCCGCGATTGTCGGCTATTTCGGCGTCAACGCCTATACCGGCAAATACGGCCTCAATGCCCGCCAGGAGCTGGACCAGGAGATCATCGCGCTGACCAGCGAGCTTGCCCAGCTCAAGCGCGAGCGCGCCCGCAACGAGCAGCGCGTCTCGCTGTTGCGCACGGAAAAGATCGACCCCGACATGCTTGACGAGCGGGCCCGGTTCCAGCTCGACTATGTCAATCCGCATGATCTCGTTCGGATGATCCCGCAGAACTGAGCGCTGCCGACACCTCACGATGGCGCGACAAAAAGGTCGGCGCATTCGCGTTGTGCATTGCTCGTGTCGAATGGGCCGCCGTCATCCGTCTGTCAGAGAAGTGCGACAAGACGACAGCCCCGATCGCGACGACGCGATGCGAGCCACAGACGGAGAGACGCGGCCATGACGAACAATTCCTTGCAGCGGAAGATCCATGTGGGAGCTAGTCTCGGCGCGGTGGCGCTGGCGTTGCTTTTGCCGTCGATGGCCCTGGCGCAGGCGGCGCCATCAGGTGCAAAACCCTTCCTGACCGTCGATGGGAAGGCACCGCTGATCCTCGGCCATCGCGGCGTGCCCGGCCTGGTGCCGGAAGAGACCGAGCCCTCGTATGACCTCGCAGCCGCGCTCGGGACCGACGCGCTAGAAGAGGATCTGCACCTCACCAAGGATTGCGTCCTGGTTGCGCGCCACAATCCATGGCTGAGCGATAACACCAATATTGCCGACGTGGCGAAGACCAATCCGGCGGTCGCGGCGCGCAAGCGCACTGTGCCCGGTGTGCGCGTCAAGGCGCCTGCCGCTACAGGCACGCCGGCCGACTACCTCGTCGATCTCACCGATCCCGCTGATCCCAAATCGGTGCTGAAGTCATTGATCGTCGATGGCGAAGATCACACCAACGACTGGTCGATCACCGACTTCACCATGGCCGAGCTGAAGCAGTGGATCGGCGGGACCACTTACGATGCCGCCAACGAGCGGCCGAAGGTCTTCAACGGCAAATTCCCTGTGATCAGCTTCCAGGACATTTTGGACATCGCCAAGGCCAGGAGCAAGGAGACCGGGCGGTCCATCCTGGTCTATCCGGAAACCAAGAACCCGACCTGGAATAATGCCCAGGCCATCGCAAACGGCTGCGGCGCACCGGGCAGCCATCCGCTCGAGGATGCGCTGATCAAGATCATTGGGGATAACGGCCTCAACACCAAGGATGCTCCGATCCTGGTCCAGAGCTTCGAGCCGGGCAGCCTGAAATATATGCGCAGCCATGGTCTTCAGACCCGGCAGGTCCAGCTCATCGACGGTAACGGCATCGATTTCAAAACCGGCAAGGTGCTGCTCAACAACATCACCAATTCGCGCCCGTTCGACTGGACGGTTTCAGGCGACGCGCGCCTGTACGACGCGATGCTGACGCCCGAGGGCCTTGCCGAGATCAAGACCTATGCCGACGGCATCGGCCCGTGGAAGGCCTATATCGTTCCGCTCAAGGTCGCGCCGTGGAAGGATACCAATGCCGACGGCACGCCCTACAAGGGGTCGACGCCGGAGGCCTCGACGCAGGAGGCAACCAGCCTGATCGCCGACGCGCACAAGCTCGGCCTGTTCGTGCACGTCTTCACGTTCCGTAACGAGAAGAAATATCTGGCCGCCGATTATCACGCCGATCCGGCGCTGGAATATCTCAAATTCTTCCGTCTCGGCGTCGACGGCGTCTTCACTGATTTCACGCCCACTGGTGTTGCCGCCCGCGCGGCGTATCAGCGCGAGATGGGCTGGTAAATCCGGCAATACGAATCGGACATTGCGTAGGGCACAGCGCCCCGAGATATGCGTGTCCGATCTCGTTGCCTCATCCGCATGCAGAGCTTCCTTCGGCCCTGAGCAAATGTTGCCTGATCGGCGCCAAAGGTTTTGCAAAATTTCGGCCACGTTGCAGTGCGGCATAATGA
Organism: Bradyrhizobium sp. Gha; assembly: GCF_900113735.1. Lineage (GTDB taxonomy): Bacteria > Pseudomonadota > Alphaproteobacteria > Rhizobiales > Xanthobacteraceae > Bradyrhizobium. Next base: position 74,166 of record NZ_FOQM01000012.1, on the reverse strand, counting down.
AAGTCGTGGCATGCCGCTGCGGTGCTTTCACACGCTGATGAGTTAGGTTAGAGAGGACCTAGATTTCTCTGACCCGGAATTCCCATGGCCGCACCCAAGAAAGCCGCCGCAAGCGCTGAGCACGACAAGACCAACGGCGGTTCGCCTCCGGAGTTCACCAGGGAGCAGGAGCTGAAGGCGCTCCGCGACATGCTCCTCATCAGGCGCTTCGAGGAAAAGGCAGGCCAGCTTTACGGCATGGGTGCGATCGGCGGCTTCTGCCACCTCTATATCGGCCAGGAGGCCGTGGTAGTTGGTATGCAGATGGCCCTGAAGGAGGGCGATCAGGTCATCACCGGCTATCGCGATCACGGTCACATGCTCGCCACCGGCATGGAAGCCAATGGTGTGATGGCCGAGCTCACGGGGCGCCGCGGCGGCTATTCCAGGGGCAAGGGCGGCTCCATGCACATGTTCAGCAAGGAGAAGCATTTCTACGGCGGCCATGGCATCGTCGGTGCGCAGGTCTCACTCGGCACCGGTCTCGCTTTCGCCAACAATTATCGCAGCAACGGCAATGTCAGCGTCACCTATTTCGGCGACGGCGCGGCCAACCAAGGCCAGGTCTATGAGAGCTTCAACATGGCGGAGCTCTGGAAGCTGCCGGTGATCTACGTCATCGAGAACAACCGCTACGCCATGGGTACCTCGGTGTCGCGCGCCTCGGCGCAGCAGGATTTCTCCAAGCGCGGTGTGTCCTTCAACATTCCGGGCAAGCAGGTCGACGGCATGGACGTCCGTGCGGTCAAGGCCGCGGCCGATGAGGCGACGGCCTGGTGTCGCGCCGGCAAGGGTCCCTTCATCCTGGAGATGCAGACCTATCGCTACCGCGGCCACTCGATGTCCGACCCGGCCAAATACCGTACGCGCGAGGAGGTCGAGAAAGTCCGTCACGACCAGGATCCGATCGAGCAGGTGCGCAACCGCCTGCTCGCCGCCAAGGTCAGCGAGGCCGATCTCAAGGCGATCGACGCCGAGGTGCGTGACATCGTCAATGCGTCCGCCGACTTTGCCCAGCATGATCCCGAGCCGGATGCCGCCGAGCTCTGGACCGACGTTTACCGCTAAGCGCGCGCAAGCTTTTCCTTGGAGTCGATATGCCAATTCAAGTGCTGATGCCCGCGTTGTCGCCCACGATGGAAAAGGGCAACCTCGCCAAATGGCTTAAAAAAGAGGGCGAGACGATCAAATCCGGCGACGTTATCGCCGAGATCGAGACCGACAAGGCCACCATGGAGGTCGAGGCGACCGATGAGGGCACGCTCGGCAAGATCCTGATCCCCGAGGGCACCGCCGACGTTGCCGTGAACACGCCGATCGCGACGATCCTCGCCGACGGCGAAAGCGCGGCCGATCTTGCCAAGGCGCCTGCACCGGCTGCGAAGGCTGCCGAGTCGGCGCCGCCCGCCGCCGCCAAGGCCGAAGCGCCTGCGCCCAAGGCGGCACCCGCGCCGCAGGCCGTCGCCGAGCCCGATCCGGAAGTGCCCGCCGGCACCGAGATGATCACGCAGACCATCCGCGAAGCGCTCCGCGACGCCATGGCCGAAGAGATGCGCCGCGACCCTGATGTCTTCGTGATGGGCGAAGAGGTCGCCGAATATCAGGGCGCCTACAAGGTGACGCAAGGCTTGCTCCAGGAGTTCGGTGCGAGGCGCGTCATCGACACCCCGATCACCGAGCACGGCTTTGCCGGCGTCGGCGTCGGCGCGGCGATGACCGGCCTCAAGCCGATCGTCGAGTTCATGACCTTCAACTTCGCCATGCAGGCGATCGACCAGATCATCAACTCCGCGGCCAAGACGCTCTATATGTCCGGCGGCCAGATGGGCTGCTCGATCGTGTTCCGCGGCCCCAACGGCGCGGCCGCGCGCGTCGCCGCCCAGCACAGCCAGGACTACTCGGCCTGGTATTCGAACGTCCCTGGCCTCAAGGTCATCGCGCCGTACTCGGCTGCCGACTACAAGGGGCTGCTCAAGGCCGCGATCCGCGATCCCAATCCGGTGATCTTCCTCGAGAACGAGATGCTCTACGGCCACACCGGCGAGGTCCCGAAGCTCGACGATTTCGTGATCCCGATCGGCAAGGCGCGCATCGTGCGCCCCGGCAGCCATGTCTCCATCATCTCCTGGTCGAACGGCATGACCTATGCGCTGAAGGCTGCCGACGAACTCGCCAAGGATGGCATCGAGGCCGAGGTGATCGACGTGCGCACGCTGCGTCCGATGGACACCGAGACCATCATCAACTCGGTCAAGAAAACCGGGCGTGCCGTCACGGTGGAAGAGGGCTGGGCCCAGAGCGGCGTCGGCGCCGAGATCGCCGCGCGCATCATGGAAAACGCTTTCGACTATCTGGACGCGCCGGTCGCACGCGTCTCCGGCAAGGACGTGCCGATGCCTTATGCCGCGAACCTGGAGAAGCTCGCGCTGCCTTCGGCGGCGGAAGTGGTCGAGGCCGCCAAAGCCGTCTGCTACAGGTAGGCCATGGTGGGTCCGAAGGAGCAGCCATTGCCGCCCGACGTCATCGCCCGCGACGATGCGGTCGAGATCCTGCGCGTGTTCGTGCTGGACGGCGGGCTGTCGATGGCCTTCCAGCGCGCCTTCGAGGAGCCCGACATGTGGGGCCTCCTGCTCGTCGATCTCGCCCGCCACGCCGCGCGCGCCTATGCGCGCGAGAGCGAGTATACTGAAGAGGATGCGCTCGGCCGAATCCTCGACATGTTCCAGGCGGAGATCGAGCGTCCCACCGACACCGGCACCACGACGCCGCGCGGCAAGGGACACTGACCGTGGTAGTCGCAGCCCACCATTACGATTTGATGCTGGAAGCGATCCGCGAGGCGGAGGCCTCGATCGCGCAGGGCGGCCTGCCGATCGGCGCCGTGTTGACGCGCGACAACAAGGTCATCGCGCGCGGCCACAACAATCGCGTGCAGGAAAACAATCCGATCCTTCATGGCGAGATGAGCTGCCTGCGCGAAGCCGGCGCGATCTCGTTCCATGACACCGTCATGTACACCACGCTGTCGCCATGCTCGATGTGTGCCGGCGCGCTCGCTCTGTTCAAGGTCAAGCTCGTGGTGATCGGGGAATCCGTCACCTTCGAGGGATCCAAGGACATCCTCGACAAGTTCGGGATTCCCTGGATCGATCTTGCCGACGATCGCTCCATCACCATGATGAAGAATTGGCGTTCCATCCCTGCCAATGAGCGCCTGTGGCAAGGCGACATCGGCAACTAAACCTGGTCTGTTCGTCCTCGTTCCGGGGACGACGTTTTGAGAAGTTCTTCGTGAGGTCAGCATGCCTATCAACATCCTGATGCCCGCTCTTTCGCCAACGATGGAGAAGGGCAACCTCGCCAAGTGGCTGAAGAAGGAGGGCGACAAGGTCAAGTCAGGCGATGTCATCGCCGAGATCGAGACCGACAAGGCTACCATGGAGGTCGAGGCGATCGACGAAGGCACGCTCGCCAAGATATTGGTGCCCGAAGGCACGCAAGACGTGCCGGTCAACGACATCATCGCGGTGCTCGCCGCCGAGGGTGAGGATGTCAAGACCGCTGGCGCCGCCAAGCCCAGCGCGGCGGCCGCGCCTCCAAAGGCCGCCGAAGCTCCCGCTGCCGCGCCTGCGCCTGCCGCCGCGCCCAAGGCTGCGCCGGCACCTGCTGCCCCCGCGCCGCAGGCTGCTGCACCTGCCGCACAGGGCAACGGTCACGCCGGCCGTGTGTTCTCATCGCCGCTGGCGCGCCGCATTGCCAAGGAAGCCGGCATCGATGTCTCGATGGTCACAGGCACCGGCCCGCATGGTCGTGTCGTTGCGCGCGACGTCGAGCAGGCCAAGTCGGGCAAGGGCCTCAAGGCGCCCGCCGCGGCACCGTCCGCCGGCGCGCCCTCGATCGCGCCGACCATGTCGGACAAGCAGATCCTGTCGCTGTTCGAGCCCGGCTCTTACGACATCGTCCCGCATGACGGCATGCGCCGCACGATTGCCCAACGTTTGACCGCGTCGATCCAGAATGTCCCGCACTTCTATCTCACCATCGACTGCGACCTCGGCAAGCTGCTCGCCGCGCGCGAGGAGATCAATGCGGCTGCTCCCAAGGACAAGGAGAAGAAGCCGCTCTACAAGATCTCGGTCAACGACTTCGTCATCAAGGCGATGGCGGTGGCGCTGCAGAAGATCCCGAACTGCAACGTCAGCTGGACCGAGTCAGGCATGGTGAAGCACCATCACTCCGACGTCGGCGTTGCCGTGGCGATGCCGGGCGGCCTGATCACACCGATCATCCGCAACGCCGAGACCAAGACGCTCTCGACCATCTCCAACGAGATGAAGGATTTTGCCGCGCGCGCGCGCTCCCGCAAATTGAAGCCCGAGGAATACCAGGGGGGCACCACCGCGGTGTCCAATCTCGGCATGTTCGGCATCAAGGACTTCACGGCGGTGATCAACCCGCCGCATGCCACGATCCTTGCGGTCGGCACCAGCGAGGAGCGGCCGGTGGTGCGGAGCGGCAAGATCGAGATCGCAACGATGATGAGCGTGACGCTGTCCTGCGATCACCGCGCCATCGACGGTGCGCTCGGCGCCGAGCTGATCGGCGCCTTCAAGCAGCTGATCGAAAACCCCGTCATGATGATGGTGTGACGAGAAATTCGCGTCGTCATTGCGAGCGAAGCGAAGCAATCCAGGACGTGACCGGCAGACTGGATTGCTTCGTTGCAAGAGCTCCTCGCCAAGAGCTGCTCGTGATGACGGTCTCGAACGTTAAGGCCGGTTGGAGCGAGAACGAGCGTACATGGCCGACACATCCTTCGACGTGATCATCATCGGCTCGGGCCCCGGCGGCTACGTCACCGCGATCCGCGCCGCGCAGCTCGGGTTCAAGGTCGCGATCGTCGAGAAATCCTATCTCGGTGGCATCTGCCTGAATTGGGGTTGCATCCCGACCAAGGCGCTGCTGCGCTCGGCCGAGATCTACCACTACATGCAGCACGCCAAGGATTACGGCCTCTCGGCCGAGAAGGTGTCGTTCGACCCGAAGGCCGTGGTGCAGCGTTCGCGCGGCGTTTCCAAGCGGCTGAACGACGGCGTCGGCTTCCTGATGAAGAAGAACAAGGTGAGCGTGATTTGGGGCGCCGCCTCGATCGACGCGCCCGGCAAGGTCACGGTGAAGAAGTCCGACGTCGAGGGGCCGAAGGGTTCGCTGGGCGAGGGGAGCTATCAGGCCAAGCACATCATCGTCGCCACGGGCGCGCGGCCGCGCGTGCTGCCGGGGCTCGAGCCCGACAAGAAGCTGATCTGGACCTATTTTGAAGCGATGGTGCCGGAACGGATGCCGAAATCGCTGCTGGTGGTCGGCTCCGGCGCGATCGGCATCGAGTTCGCCTCGTTCTTCCACACCATGGGCTCTGAGGTCACCGTCGTCGAAGTTCTGCCGCAGATCCTGCCCGTCGAGGATGCCGAGATCGCCGGTCTCGCACGCAAGCGACTCGAGAAGCAGGGCATCAAGATCATGTCCTCCACCAAGGTGACGAAGCTGGAGAAGAAGGCCGACAGCGTCGTCGCCACCATCGACGACGGCAAGGGCAAGCCTGTTACCACTGAGTTCGAACGCGTGATCTCGGCCGTCGGCGTCGTCGGCAACATCGAAAATCTCGGCCTGGAAAAGCTCGGCGTCAAAACCGACCGCGGCTGCATCGTGATCGACGGCTACGGCAAGACCAACGTTCCCGGCATCTACGCCATCGGTGACGTCGCCGGCCCCCCGATGCTCGCCCACAAGGCCGAGCATGAGGGCGTGATCTGCGTCGAGGCGATCAAGGGCCTGCATCCGCATCCCATGGACAAGAACCTGATCCCGGGCTGCACCTATTGCCAGCCGCAGGTCGCCTCGGTGGGCCTGACGGAAGCCAAGGCCAAGGAGAGTGGCCGCGAAATCCGCGTCGGCCGCTTCCCCTTCGTCGGCAACGGCAAGGCGATCGCGCTCGGCGAGGACCAGGGCCTGGTCAAGGTGATCTTCGACAAGAAGACCGGCCAGCTGCTCGGCGCCCACATGGTCGGCGCCGAAGTGACCGAGCTGATCCAGGGCTATGTCGTCGCGATGAATCTGGAAACGACGGAAGAAGAGCTGATGCACACGGTGTTCCCGCATCCGACGCTGTCGGAGATGATGAAGGAAGCCGTGCTGGATGCGTATGGACGGGTGTTGAATATCTGACGGGCGAGGGCGGCGGCGCCGCGCTCCTTCAGCAGTTCCGTCATCCTGAGGTGCGAGGCCAGCGGTGCTGGGCACCGTTGGCAGAGCCTCGAAGGATGAGCGGCCGAGATGCAGCAGCCGGGCTCGTTGCCCTTCGAGGCTCTTCATACGGCGCGTTGCGCCGCATGAAGAGCGCCTCAGGGTGACGGTCAGACAGCGAAGCGACAGAACAAAAGAAGGGAAGATCCCATGCACGACAATGACAACCTGACCATCGAGCGCCCGACCTTCGTCACGCATCTCGAATGCGCGATGGAAGGCGATCATTACGCGGCGGACCAGGTCCACAACCTCTCCAAAGCCGGCAAGCCGCTGCTCGTGCGCTATGACCTCGCGGGCGTGAAGAAGGCGCTGACCAAGGATGCGCTGAAGGAACGTCCCGCCGACATGTGGCGCTATCGCGAGCTGCTGCCGGTGCGCAAATGCAGGGACATCGTCTCGCTCGGCGAAGTCACCACGCCCCTGATCCGGCTGCCCAAGCTGGCTGCGAAGCTCGGTGGTGGCGAGATCATCGTCAAGGACGAGGGGCGCCTGCCGACGGGCTCGTTCAAGGCGCGCGGCCTGGTGATGGCGGTGTCGATGGGCAAGGCGCTCGGTATCAAGCATATGGCGATGCCGACCAACGGCAATGCGGGCGCGGCGCTCGCGGCTTACGCGACGTCCTGCGGCATCAAAACCACGATCTTCTGTCCGGCCGATACGCCTGAAGTGAACGTCAGCGAGATCGAGCTCCAGGGCGCGACCGTCTACCGTGTCAACGGTTATATCGACGATTGCGGCAAGATCGTCGGCGAAGGCAAGGCGAAGGTCGGCTGGTTCGACACCTCGACCTTGAAGGAGCCGTACCGCATCGAAGGCAAGAAGACGATGGGCCTGGAGCTTGCCGAGCAGCTCGGCTGGGACGTGCCGGACGTGATCTTCTATCCGACCGGCGGCGGCACCGGCCTGATCGGCATGTGGAAGGCGTTCGATGAACTGGAGAAGATCGGCTTCATCGGATCGAAGCGCCCGCGCATGGTCGCGGTGCAGGCCTCGGGCTGTGCGCCGATGGTCCGCGCCTATGACGCCGGCACGGAGCATGCCGCGCGTTGGGAGGATGCCCATACCATCGCCTCTGGCATCCGCGTGCCGCAGGCGATCGGCGACTTCCTGATCCTGCGCGCCGTGCGCGAGAGCAAGGGATTTGCCATTGCCGTCGACGACGACAAGATCTCGTCGGCGCTGAACGAGGTCGCGCGCGAGGAGGGGCTCTTGCTGTGCCCCGAAGGTGCCGCGACCTACGCCGCCTACAAGGACAGCCTTGCCGATGGCCGCGTCTCGAAGGGTGATCGCGTGATGCTGTTCAATTGCGCCACCGGCCTGAAATACCCGCTGCCGCCGGTCACCCGCACGCTCGATCGCCACAAGCCGATCGACTACACGCAGTTCTAGAGCTTCTCCCTCGCACCGCTTGCGGGAGAGATGAAGAAGAATCGCTGCGGAGGAAACGATGAAAAAGGCCGTCTGTGCTGCGCTGATCGGGCTTCTCGCTCTGGCCGGCGTCGCGCGCGCCGACGATTATCCGTCGCGTTCCATCACCATCATCGTTCCCTTCGCGGCCGGCGGCCCGTCGGATGCGATGGCACGCGTGCTTGCCGAGCGGATGCGCCAGTCGCTCGGCCAGGCCTTGGTGATCGAGAACGTCACCGGTGCGGGCGGCTCGATCGGGGTGGGGCGTGCCGTGCACTCGCCGCCCGATGGCTATACCATCTCGTTCGGCCATCTCGGCACCCACGTCGCCAACGGCGCCGTCTACAAGCTCAATTACGACCTCGTCGCTGATCTCGAACCCGTGGTGCTCTTGCCGAGCAACCCGATGATCGTGGTCAGCAAGAACGCGGTACCGGCTAAATCCCTGAAGGAGCTTTTGGACTGGCTGAAGTCGCGCCCGACGCCGCCGACGGCCGGCACCGCGGGCGCCGGCTCCGGCAGCCACATCGCCGGCGTCTATCTTGAAAGCGTCGCTGGCATCAAGCTGCAATACGTGCCCTATCGCGGCACCGCGCCCGCGCTGAACGACCTCATCGCGGGCCAGATCGACATCATCGTCGACCAGACCTCCAACTCCATCAACCAGGTCCGCGCCGGCACCATCCGCGCCTATGCCATCACCGACGACAAGCGTCTCGCCTCGGCGCCCGATATCCCGACCGCTGACGAGGCGGGTCTGAAGGGCTTCAACATGACGTTGTGGTCGGGCCTGTGGGTGCCGAAGGGCACGCCCAAGGAGATCGTCAGCAAGCTCAACGCGGCCGCCGTGGAGGCGCTGAACGATCCCGGCGTGAAGAAGCAGCTCGAAAGCCAGGGCCTGGAGATGCCGCCACAGGATCAGCTCACGCCGGAAGCGCTCGGTGTCAGGCAGAAGGCGGAGATCGCCAAGTGGTGGCCGATCATCAAGGCGGCGAACATCAACGTTGAATGAGCGGCCGGAACGTCACTCCGTGCTAGTCTTACCCGCCGCCAGCGCCTGCTCCAGGCATTGCATCAGATCCGCAGCGACGAACGGCTTACCCAGGAAACAGGTTGCCCCGGCTTTGAGCGCACGCATGCGAACGCCCTCATCGGGGAAAGCCGTGATCAGGATGAACGGCGTAGCCGAGCCCTGCGCGCGCATCTGCGTCAACAGATCGATTCCAGTCTTCGACGGCATCTGCACGTCGGCGACGACGCAGGAGGTGCGGCTGGAATGGGCGGAGCTCAAAAATTCTTCGGCGGAAGCGAATGTGTGGACGACATAGCCGCGCGATTCCAGGAGATTGTTGATCGCCGCCCGCACGTAGGGGTCATCGTCTAGCACTGAAATGATCGAAGCAGCTGGCAAGACGTCCGCTCCTCGCCCGGGATTAGCTTGCCGTCCCTACGGCGGTGCCTCACCACGCAAGGTGGACCCGTTACTCATAGTTGCATACTCATACTTAGGTTTGTACGTTCGACCGGCCGGGTCCGATTCCGAGCGCCTCGCTCATTCTCACGAGGTCGGCCAGGGACTTCGCCCCCATTTTGCGCATGATCTGGCCCCGATAGATCTTGACGGTGATCTCAGCCAATCCGAGCTCGGCGGCCACTTGCTTGTTCATCAGGCCCGAGGTCACCAGTGCCAATACGTCCCGCTCCCGCGAGCTGAGTGTCTCGAAACGCGATTTGACGTTCGAAACCGTCTTGTTGAGATCGCGGCGCTTGCGGTCCCGCTCGATCGCGGCCTGGACTGCGTCCAGGATGTCCTGATCGCGGACCGGCTTGGTCAGGAAATCGATCGCGCCGCCTTTCATGGCCCGAACTGTCATGGGAATATCGGCATGACCGGTAATGAAGATGATGGGCGTGTGGATATTGGCCTTGGCAAGATCGGACTGCAGCTCGAGGCCGCTGGCCCCGGGCAGGCGAATGTCGAGCACCAGGCAACTGGGTACCTGTGGCGGCTTGGCCTGAAGGAGCTGCGGCGCCGAGCCGAACGCTTCGACCTTGAGGCCGACGGACTCGAAGAGGTTGGTGAGCGCACGGCGCATCGACACGTCGTCGTCGACGATGAAGACGATTGGCTGATCGCCGTCCTGCGGCGGCGGCGAAGGCTCCGCGCGCTCGGTCACGATGTTTCCTCTCGATGGCGGGGCAGGCTGATCCGAAAAGTCGCGCCGCGCTCCTGGTTCGGTGCTGCGGAAAGGCGTCCGCCATGAGCCTCGATGATGGAGCGACAAATCGACAAGCCCATGCCCATGCCGGATGACTTTGTCGTAAAGAAGGGCGTGAACAGGCGGTCTATCGTCTGTTCAGAAATGCCGGTGCCGCAGTCGGCGACGCTCAACAACACCGCCCCGTCTTCGGCGGCCGCCGAGTGGATGGCCAGTTCGCGCGGGCGATCATCGACGCCTTCCATGGCCTCGATGCCGTTCATGATCAGGTTGATCAGGACCTGCTGCAGTTGGATACGGTCGCCAAAGATCTTGGGCAGGACGGACGACAGCTCCATTCGCACCGACACGGCGTGGCTGGCCATCTCGCGCTGAACGAGCGCGACGGCCTCGCGCACCACCGCGTTGGCGTCGAGTGGAACCATCTCGATGTCGGTCCGCTTGGCGAGAGCCCGAACGTGACGGATCACGTCGCTTGCACGCGTGCCGTCCTCGATGATCCATTCCAGGGAGCGGCGGGCCGCTTTGAAATCGGGCGGACTCCGCTGCAGCCAGGTGAGGCAGGCATCGGCATTTGCGATCAGTGCGGCGAGCGGCTGGTTGATTTCATGGGCGATCGAAGCCGTCAGCTCGCCCAGCGTCGTGACGCGCGTTACATGGGCGAGCTCGGCTTGCGCCTTGCGCAACGCCTCTTCGGCCTGATCGGCTCGGATCGCCGCAGTGATGTCGGTGCAGACGCCACGGTAGCCCAGAAAAGCACCGTCGGCGTCGAAGAACGGCTTGCCGCTGGTCCGGACGTAGATCGGCTGTCCGTTGCGGTCCCTGCTGCGATACACCAGGTCGCGGAACGGGAGGTGGGCGTCGAGCGCGGCCCGATGTTGCCGCCATTTTTCGGGTTCGAGATCCGCGTCCGGAGCGATGTCCCAACGCGTAAGCCCGATCAGGCCCGCCGGCATCGCGACGGAATCGGTGTGTTCCGATATCAGGGTGACGCGGTGGTCTGGCCCCGTCTCCCAGAACCAGTCGGATGCGGTTTCGGCATAATCGCGAAAGCGCTGCTCGCTCTCGCGCAGCCTGCGCTCTGCCTCTTTGGTCGCGGTGATGTCGCTCACCGAGCCCACAAACCCCACGTGACCGGCGGAATCTCGCGTGGCGCGGGCCACCGCTCGAACGTACTTGATGGAACCATCGGGCATCAGGAGCCGGTATTCGTGGTCGTAGTCCTTTCCCTCGCGCGCCGCCCGGCCCGTGGTCAGTTGCACGTCGAGCCGGTCCTCCGGATGGATCCGCTCGAGCATGACCGGGATCTTCGGCTTGGAGTTCTCATCGCAGGCGAAGATGCGATACGTCTCCTTGGACCACGTGATCTCGCCGGTTGCTGCGCTCCAGCCGAAACTACCGGTGTGGCTCAATTCCTGCGCCTGGGCGAGATAGGCTTCGCTCTGTTGCAGAGCATTCTCCGCTTCCTTGCGCGCCGTGATGTTCTCGCAGGCGACCAGCACGATGGGTCCGCCATCGGCCCGCAGCATGGTCTTGGCGTTCTCGCGCACCCAGAGCACCGAGCCATCCTTGCGAACTTTCCGGATTTCCCAGGTGTGGGATTGATCGACCGTCTCGAGACACAGTGCAACACACGCGCGGACAAAGTCGCGATCTTCGGCGAAGAAGACATCCAGCACCGATCGGCCGATCAGCTCTGCGGCCGTATAGCCCAGTTCCGCCGCGCCGAACGTGTTTACGTTGACCACAGTTCCTGCCGGATCGACCATGAAGTACATGACCGGATTGTGCTCGAAGACTTGCTGCCACTGCTTGACGGCCTCCAGCAAGTCGCCATCGGGTTTGGTATGCGGCTTAACGGCGACAGTTTGCCTGACGCAGCCGACAAGGAATTGCGCGGCCGACTTCCCGAACGTTGCTGCCCGCCCATTCTTCATCGCAGACGCTCCCGCCGCTCTCTGCGTGCACATAAGTAGAGCACGTTGCCGCCAGAGGGGCAATTCCGGCCAGAGCCCGATGGCCATTACGACGCTTGCCCCGTCGTCCCGTTGGCGCTTCGCCATCGCGGCACATCAGCTAAGCCGCGTCAGCAGGATTCTCACGGTCACCGTGCAGCCGGAGCATCGTGCGCCGTCTCGTTGAACATGAACGAGCGCGGAAGCCCCGGGCGACTACGGACAAACCTACGTATAGCTCCTCCAACCCTAGTCATGCCGGTCATTTACCTCCGTACAATTGAGCGCTTCGTGGCCAGCGGACTAACCTCACGACCAATCGGGGAATGTCGATCAGCCAGTCGCAAGCGGGCGTAACGGCAAGCAACAAAGGGAGACAACAATGTGTGATGCATCCGTACTTCCTGAGGTTGGCCAATCCGAGTGCAGACCGTGCTCTTCAGCCAAAGGCTGTGCGGTGTGCGGCGGCAAATTTGGTTTGATCCGCTACTACTCGTGGCGCACTGCGCTCTGTTCCAAGAAGTGCGTCGACCGCTTCCGCACACGCCGCGAACGCGACCGCCGGTGGTTGTTTCGAGCTCAGTGCGCGTGAGGCTGAACTGGAAGAGCTGACATCGTTCCGCAGGCCTGATCCGGGAGCCCATGCCTTGAACCGCTCATGCAAGCTCCTGTGCTCGATCGTTCTCTTGTGCTCCACCGCGACAATCCAGGCGCAGGAGACGGGAAACGGTGCTGTTCATCGCCAGCATCCACCCCAGGACCAGGCGCTGCACGAGAAGTTCTATTCGACCTGGCGCATGCCTGATAACCCGAGTCTCAGTTGCTGCAACAGCGCTGACTGTTATCCGACCGACATCAAATACGTCGACGGCCAGATCTATGCGCGGCGCAGGGAGGACGGAAGATACATCCCGGTTCCGCCGCAAAAAGTCGAGCGGAACAGGGATAATCCGGACGGCCGAAACCATCTTTGCGCCCCACCGCCGGCTCTGTCTCCGTTGGACAGCGTCTACTGCTTCGCTTTGGGAGGTGCGACATGAAATTCGCCTTCGTGCTGGTGAATGGCCGGACCCCGTCTCGGCAGACTTGGTGCATGCAGTGCTGCGAGGCGATCAGCGGCAGCTATCTCCGCGATATGGCGACCCGTCTGCCGTATTGCGATTATCGGTGCTACACGTTGTTCTGCGAGACCTTCGCGGAAGATCGCGTGAGGGCGGCGTCATGAAATTCGTGCTGGTCAATCACGAGCCCCCGTCAAGCGCGGCGACGTGCAGCACATGCTCGCGGTTGATCCAGTCAGGCTACGTTCGTCACGCGCGGACACAGCTGCGTTACTGTGACTACGATTGCTATCGGCGCGGCGAACACGCGACGCTGTTGATGCCGTGGTGGATGCCTGGGCGCAAAGGACCGGCTGCCTTGAACATGATCGAGTTGTTGGCGGTCCTGAGTGCCGTCTCATGCTGGAGCTGCACGATGCTGGGCTGGACCTTCGCGAGAGCCTTGGCCGGCGCATATCTGGACGGTCGCGATCTGATCACGACGGAGGGAGGTGACACCTAGCTGCGCGACTGCACTCGCGTGGAAGCCGCAGCAACGCAATCTCGGAGGGCGCCGGCGTCCAGCCCCGGCGGCGTCGACTAGGGAGCGGGTGCTGCGGCAGCCACGGGGGCTGTTGCGCCGATTTCGTGCGTCACCACGCGCTGGTCGCTCTTGCCGGCGACCATGCCGTTGCCCTCGAACCGCGCGCGGTAGACCAGCACGTTCTCCATCACGCGCTGGACGTAGTTGCGCGTCTCCGAAAGCGGAATGCGCTCGACCCAGTCGACCGGATCGACCCTGGGATCGCGCGGGTCGCCGTGCGCCTGCACCCATTCGCGCACGCGGCCGCGGCCGGCATTGTAGCCGGCGAAGGTCATGATCTGGTTGCCGCGATATTCCGATAGGAGCGCGCTGAGTTCTGCTGCGCCCATCTGCGTGTTGTAGACGGGATCGGAAACCATCCTGTCCCAATCAAAGGTCACGCCGAAGCGCTTTGCGGTGTCGCGGCCGGCCTCCGGCGTAACCTGCATCAGGCCGACGGCATTGGCAGCCGATTTGTCGCGCTGGTCGAACGAGCTCTCGGTGCGCGCCACCGAATAGATCACGCTGGTCTCGATCGCGGGCGCGACCTGCTTGTGCTCGGGGATGCCGATGGTCGGGAAGGCGTAATGGTCGAGCGCGAGCCCATGTGCGAGCGCCGACTTGCCGACCTCCAGCATGACGCGCGCATCGTTATGTCGTCTGGCGAGCTCGCCGAGCGCTTCGAGCGCCGAGACGTCGGTGCTCTCCTTGGCGAAATCCTCGGCATAGTAGACCACCACGTCGCGCTCGCCGATGCCGTACAGCATGTCGGCGGCTCGCACGCGCTCGTCGGCCTGAGGGGTGTCGGCTGCGGCCAGCACGGGTGAGGGCGCGCGCAGCTCGATTCCGTCGAGGCCGAGCCTGGCGCGGGCGAGCTGGCCGTAATAGGCGGTCGAATAGCGCGCGGCGGCCTTGTAGCTCATGCGCGCATCGGTCGTGGCCCCCATGGCTTCGGCCGCACGGCCGCGCCAGTAATGGGCGCGCGACAAAGCAATCGGATTGGCGGAGCCTTCGTCGATCGCCGCGAAATGCGCCATCGCGGTTTTGGGATCGTCGAGATAGCGCAGCGCAATCCAGCCGCACATGAAGTGATAGTCGACGCGATAGACCTCCTTCTCCGGCACCGCGGCCGTTCGTACCACGTCGTAGGCGGTTTTGAATTTGCCCTGGTCGAGCAGTTTTCGCGCCAGCAGGCGCCTTTCGCGCCACCACGCGTCGGTGTCCTGATCCGCCATCGTGTCGGGCGCGGCTGCGAGGATCACTTCGGCCGCATCGTCGACGTGGTCCTTCTGGAGATGCCATTGCGCCCGGCACAGGACATAGCCGAGGTCGCGGCGTGCGTCGGCTGGCACGTCCTCGAGATAATCCTTGGCCTTGTCGGCCTTGCCGTTGACGGCGGCGCAGGCCTTGACGATCGCGAGCGCGCCGTCGCCGAGACGTTTTGCGGCACGCCGTGCGCCGGCGTAATCCTTGGCCCCGAGGCGCATGTCCATGCGGGCGCGATGATCCTCAGAGGTCAGGAGATCGTGGAAGGCTTCGTAAGAATCTTCCTCACTGCGTTCGGACAGTTCCTCCGAGCGCCAGGCCTCGCGCACGAGACGCGCGGCCCTGACGCTGTCGCCCTCAGTGATCAGCACGCGCGCGAGCGCGAAATTGCCCTTGGCGCTGATCGGCCGGTCCATCGTGAAGGCGTGCACGGTGGCGGCGTCGCTCTTCTCCTGCCACAGCCGCGCCTCGGCGCGTTTGCGCAGCAGCGCAGCACTCGGCCAGTCCGGATTGGCGGCGAGGAAGGCGGCGTAACGCTTGAACGGCGCAGTGCTCTCGGAATGGCGCAGCATGAACCAGTCGGCGAGCTTTTGTCCGGCGGGATCGGCGATGCGGTCGCGGGCCGCGCCTGCGTCATCGGTCTTGCCCTTGCGCGCGAGGTCGATGGCGTCTTTCAGCGCGGCGAGGTCGCCCGTCAGGGCCGGCGGCGCCGGCTTGTCGGCGGGCTCGACCTCCTGCTTCTTCGACTTGCGCTTGGCCTCGGCGTGTTTGCCGTGCCTGCTGCCGGCGGCATGGCGCGGCTTGCCGGCCTTCGCCTCATGCGTTTTCTTCGACGCGGATGATTTGTGGCTGCTCTTTGCCGCCAGCTCGGTGGGAAGGAGGGCCAAAGCGGCCACGGCAACGACACACGCGAGCGAGCGTAGGCACTGGTTCATTCGATGGTCCCCCTGCGAAACCACTACAAACCAAGGTCCGCGACGACATGCGGCTTGAGAATCAAAAACGACACCAAAACGATGCCACGACATCGTTTCGCATTGATCACGCTGCCGCAACAATGCGGCAAAATACGGATTGGAACTTGGGAACCGCGCATACGCGAAGGGGCGGCGGCTTTAGCCTTTGTTAACGATCGGGCCTCGCGCCACGGTTGCGGGTGCCTCCCAGCGCCGCGAGCGCCTCGATTGCGCGTGTTCCCCGGGGGAAATCCGGTGTATTGAGTTCCCGGACCAGTTTTTCAGCCTTTGCCCACACCTCATGCCGCTTTTCAACCAGTCGATCCGGCGCAAGATCGTCGGCATCGCCCTCGGATTGATCGTCCTGATGCTCGTCACCTCGATCCTGTCGATGGTGATGTCGAGCCAGGTCGGCATCCTCCTGGACGAGCTGACCAACCGCTACATACCGGCCTATGGCGATCTGGCGCGCGCCAATATCCGCTCGCTGGAGCGCGCGCTGGCGTTGCGGCGGATGGTCATGGTGAAGATGCAGGACTCGACGGACGAGGAGGCCTATGCGGCGCGCCTCAAGGAGTTCGAGGAGGCCGACCGCAAGATCGAGGAAGAGAGCTCGGCCGCGCAAAAGCTGATCAACGCGATCATCGACGATCCCAGGACGCCGTCGGACAATGCCGCGCTGGCACGGATCGACACCCGCATCGAGACCGCCGTCCACGAACTGCGCCAGGGCATGAATGAGGACCACGCCAAACTCCTCAAGCAGATCGAGGCCAAGCAGATGGTGGAGGCGCGCAGCACGCTGGAGCACATCGATGCGCTGCGCGATCAGTTCAACCAGAGGATCGACGCGACACGCGCCGACATGCTCAAGCAGGTCTACGCGAGTACGTCGACGGTGGTCCGCCACCAGCGGCAGGCGATCATCATCTCGGGCATCGTGACGCTGCTCGCAGCCGTCGTCGGATTTGCCTTTGCGCTGCTCGTCTCGGGCGGCATCACCCGTCCGGTGCGGCTGCTGCTCGCCGGTGCCCGCGAGGTCGAGGCCGGCCGCTTCGACAAGAGCATCACCGTCTCGACCCAGGATGAGATCGGCGAACTCGCGGCGGCCTTCAATCGCATGATCGAGCAGCTGCGCCACAACGAGCGCATTCGCGAGACCTTTGGCCGCTACATCGATCCCAAGGTGGTGCAGGGCCTGATCGACAAGCCCGAAGTCGCCATCGACGGTCAGCGCAGGGTGATGACCATCATGTTTTGCGACATGAGCGGCTTCACCTCGATGAGCGAGGGCATGACCCCGCGCGGTCTCGTCAAGGTGATGAACCACTATTTCACCGTGATGTCCGGCCCTATCAGGCACAACCGCGGTGTGATCGACAAATACATCGGCGACGCCATCATGTCCTATTGGGGCCCGCCCTTCATCGAGGAGGACGAGCAGGCGCTGCTCGCGGGTCTCTCGGCGATCGACATGGCCGATCAGGTGCCGGCGCTGCAGAAGCAACTCCCGGATCTGCTCGGCATCCGCTCCATGCCGGTACCCTGCGACCTGCGCATCGGCATTGCCACCGGCGAGGTCCTGACCGGCAGCATCGGCTCCGAGCTGATGATGAGCTTCACGGTGATGGGCGACGCCGTGAATCTCGCCTCGCGCCTGGAGGCCGCCAACAAGGTCTACGGTACGCGAATCCTGATCTCGCAGGCCACGGCCGAGGCGATCGGATCGCGGCTCGAATTGCGCGAGATCGATCGCCTTGCCGTGGTGGGACAGAGCACGCCGCAGCCGGTGTTCGAAGTGATGGGCCGCGCGGCTGCACTTGCTTCGGCGCAGGAGAGCCTGCGCGCGCGCTACGCTGAGGGCCTTGCCGCTTATCGCGCGCGCCGCTTCGACGACGCACGCACCGCGTTCAACGCTGCGCTCGAGAGCATCCCCGGCGATGGCCCGTCGCGCGCGATGCTCGCGCGCACCGCGCAGTTCGAGACCAGTCCGCCGGCGGCCGATTGGGACGGCGCCTGGCGCATGGACAGCAAATAGCCGTCGGCGCCGTGAATAATTGATTCTACCCTATAACGATGTTCGCCGTGACGTAATTTCCGGGCTTAGGTTTGTCGTCCCTAAGGCGTTTGATGGGGATACGCCGATGACAGAACATGAGGACAGGCTGGAGCGGTTCGAGACGCTCACCGCCGAATGCGAGCTGATTGCCAAGCTCGCCACCGACAGCAAAAAGCGCGAATTCTACCTGAGGCTCGGCGAGCAGTACCGCCAGCTCGCGGTGGACATGCGCCAGGCGATCGCGACCAAGGCTGCCGCTGAAAAAGCCGCCGCTTGAAAACGCTGCCGCTCGAGATAGCCCAGGGTTCCCGGCTGAGCGAGGCGCGATGCGGGCTTCCGTCTGATCGCAAGAAGTCCCCGGTCGCAATCCGTTCTTAATAATTGAGCTGCATCCTCGAGGGGAAGCAGGGAGCCGCGCAGTGCGGTTCCCGGCGGTGGGAATGCCTGGGGCAAGGTTGCCGTGCAACGTTGCCACGAACGTTGCTCGTTTGATGGTTTGCATCCCATGCGTCTGTTGGCGGTGATCTTGTTTGCGTTCATGACGGCAGCCTGCAACCAGGAGCAGGACGTCACGGGCTCGACTCAGATTTGTCCGATGCGCAGCTACGGCTCCTACAATCCCCGCGACATGAACCAGTGCGTTGCCGCCTGCAAATCGTGCGACCACGGCAATACGGTCACGTGCACCACGGCCTGCACGCTGAGGGGCGCGCACTGAGGTGCACGGCGCACCGCGCAAGCATCGTTACATGCCGGGGAGGTCGAGCACGACGCGCTGGCGTTGCTCGTCTATGCCGTCGTGGCTTGCACATCGCGGCAACACTCTGGCAGGCGCTGGTGATGCGCGATGGAACGTGGCGCGATGTGGCCGCGACCGGGGAACAGCGACCGCTGAGTGCGCCCGGGGCGGTGCCAAGACACCGGAACGATTTGCATGGGTTAATCATTAGAAAAGGGGGCCGGACACGGAGTCCTATGGAATGGGTATGCTCGATCCCGGTCGGTTTCTGGTGTCTTGCTCGCAGTGTGCGGCATGGCCGATGGCGGCCAATGTGAAACGGACGAGCTGGTCGGCCCAGCCGCATGAGGTGCGTTTCGTCTGTCCACGCTGCCGACGCGAAGAGACCGCCATCATCTCCGCCTCCGGTGAGCTGACCCCGATCAAGCGCATCGACGTTCCGCCGCGTGACGTCACCGCGGCCTGGACCCAGGCGCAGCGACCAAGAGGGCGAGCATAGCTCGGCCGTCTCGGGTCTAGATCACCCGTCCCGGCTCAAGAGGACGAGCATGGGTTTTGGAACGCGGCTACCCCTCGGGGCGTTTCTGCCCTGACAGCAAACGCACCGGGACTGGGCGCATGATCAGCGAGCATTTCGACACCCGCACACGGATCAACATGAAGCTGGCGCTGGACCGGGTCTGCCGCCATCGCCCCGCTGGCGAGGATCGTGGCTTCCGCAAATTGGTGGCCGAAAACATCATCCGGTGTGCGCTGACGGGCCGCACCGGCATTGGCCAGCTCGTGGATGCCGGCGAGCGCGCCAAGATCAAGGCGCGCGCGGAGCGGGGGCGGCCCTGATTGCGCCCTGGCGGAATTCGTCGATGCTTGTGATAGCGTTGTCGCCAGGAGAAGATCCGTGGTGCGATTATCCGTGGTGCTCACGTGGCGCGCGACAGCTTGAGCAGCGAGGTGCATTGGCGCGACGATATCGCCTCGCTGGTCTTTGCCGTCACCGGTCATGGCGCGATCTGCGCCGTCCATCGCGGCGCGTTCCGGACGCTGTTGGGCGCCGAGCCCACGCCGCAGGCCTGTCTCGGCTATTTCCAGCGGTTTGAGCTGGCCTTCCGGGCCGCGGCCGCCAGCAAGATCGCCCGCAGGGGCATTTTGCCCGGAACAAGTCTGCATCTTACCAGTCGCGATATCGCCCGGAAGCTGCTACAAGACGCCCAAATCGCCGATGGAGAATAGATCATGAGCCAGTCCCAGCTCGCCAACGCCACGACCCCGGTCACGCTTCCGGTCGCCGCCGGGCAGGTGGGACGGCTGTCTCAGGCTGTGATGGCCATGGTGCTCGGCGTGTTCGTCATCGGGATGGTCGGCTTCTCGCAGATCGACGTCGTCCACAACGCCGCCCACGACGTGCGCCACTCGAACGCGTTCCCTTGCCACTGACCGCGATGGGATGAGCACGTTTC
Organism: Bradyrhizobium sp. Gha; assembly: GCF_900113735.1. GTDB lineage: Bacteria > Pseudomonadota > Alphaproteobacteria > Rhizobiales > Xanthobacteraceae > Bradyrhizobium. Next base: position 54,143 of record NZ_FOQM01000012.1, on the reverse strand, counting down.
GCTCGATCGTCTTCGCGTCGGTCATATCAGGCCTCATCGTCGGTCTCATCGTCACTGTCGTCCAGCAGTTCGGCACCGTCCCCCTGATCCTGAAGGCGGAAGTCTTCGAGAAGGCGGCAGAGACGCACCAGCATGAGGCGACGCCGCAGCCCGCTGCGGCTGGTCATGACCGCGCCGGTCACGACCATGCGGCGCACGAGCATGGCGCCGGCGACCACGACCATGGCGCCGGGGCGTGGGAGCCGCGCGACGGTTTTGAGCGCAACGCCTATACCGCCGCCGCCAACGTCCTGACCGCGATCGGATTTGCACTGCTGCTGGCGGGCTTCTTCGCCCTGCGCAGCGGCGCCACCGGGGCGAGCGTCCGCTGGCACGAAGGCCTGCTGTGGGGCCTGGCGGGCTTTGCAGTCTTTACCCTGGCGCCTGGCGTCGGCCTGCCGCCCGAACTCCCCGGCGTGCCGGTCGCGCCGTTGCTGTCGCGCCAGATCTGGTGGCTGGCGGCCGTGCTGGCGGCGGCAGGCGGGCTCGCCCTGATCGCCTTCCGCCGCTCGGTGCCGGCGGCGATATCAGGCGTGATCCTGCTGATCCTGCCCCACCTGATCGGCGCACCTGATCTCGCCAATATCGAAACCAACGTGCCGTCGTCGCTGTCGCATCAGTTCGTCACCGCGGTGACGGTGACGAGCCTGGTGTTCTGGACGCTGCTCGGCGGTCTGACCAGCGCGATGTTCGCGCGTTTCGATCAACGCGCCTGAAGCTTGCGAGCCATCGCCGGAACGCGATTGTCGTCCTGGCCGTCTCGACAAAGCCGAACGGTGGTGCGGCCGTCCATCAGCCGGCCAGCGGCTTCGGCTTCTTGGCAACGCCGAGCGCGTGGAAGACGGCCTGTTCCATCACCGGCCACAGCGCAGCCGTCGCCGTCAGCACGGTCGCCGCGCACATCGCTGCCAGCACCCCTGCGCGGATCTTCAGGCCCGTCATTCGCCATCGCCACACGATCCAGCTCCATGCGCCGAGCACGACCGCGATCGAGAGTATTGTCATCAGGCCATGCGCATGGTCGAGCACGGCGATCAAGCTTCCCGCGGTGGCGAGCACGACAGCGGGCAATGTGAAGGGCAGCACGCAGCATGCCGTGCAGGCTGTCGCGACAACAGCGGTTACAACCGCCGTGCCCGCGGCCCTGCCGCCGCCGGACTTGGCCGCGCAGCCGCATGCGGGCGACGCCTCGGAGGGTAGGCCGCAAGACGGTCCAATAACGCTCATGTGATTCTCCTCATGCTTGTGCGTCTCGGACCCGATCGCTACGCCCTCAAGCCACTTGAGGTTCAAGCGAAAAGTGAGAGCTTCCATGAGAATTGGCGTGCTCGCCAAAGCCACCGGCGTTTCGGTTCCCACCATCCGCTACTACGAGAGCATCGGACTGCTCACGCCGCCGGCGCGGCAGGGCGGCCAGCGCGTCTACGGCAGCGAAGACGTCAAGGTGCTCAGCCTGATCCGGCATTGCCGCGATCTCGACTTTTCGCTCGACGCTATCAGCGACATACTCGCCTCAGTGCAGCGGCGCTTGCCCTGTAGCGACACCAAGGTTTTTGCCGAGCAGCACCTCCGCTCGATCAGAAAGAAGATCGCGGAGCTGCGTACGCTGGAGACGACAGTGGCGGGGCTGGTCAGCGGCTGCGAGACGACATGCTGTGGCAGCACCGCGCCGGACTGCGTGATCCTGCAGCCCAGCCAGGCGTGTTGCGGTTGAATGCGACCCGCTTGCTTTGCAGCAACTACGGCCTCGCACCCACCAGCCCCTCGCGCACCGTTCGCGCGATCGCCGCCGGCGCCTCATCGGGGATCGCGAAGCACGAGCTCGCATTGATCTCGCAGAGAACGTAGCTGTCGGCGCCATCGGCATCGCGTAGATCGCCGGTTGCGCCGCGATGCCGGCGGCGGCGAGGGCGTCGAAGACGCGAACGAAGCGGCTGTTCTGTGCGGTTGTGTTGCGGCGCGCCTCGGCATCGCCCCGCGAAACAATGGCTACGGAATATCGGCGAGAGGATTTTGTGTCCATGCGCAAGCTCCACGAAGTGCGTGCTGCGCAGACTTGGACCGAAGTCTCACGAGGAGTCTGCCTTGTCCCCTCGGCCGCATTCTATGTGGGATCCCGAGGACACCGCAAGACGTCGGGACACTCAAACCATCAGCTCGTGCAATCCGGTCCAGCCGGTGTAGAGACCGACGAACACGATCAGCGCCGCCGAGACGTAGGGCGCGCGATGGGCGTAGCGGCTGAAGCCGCTCCAATGGCGTTCGACGTGGCGCAGGCTGAGCGCCGCCAGAACGCCTGCCGACACCATCGTGATCGCGAGCCCGATGCCGAAGGACAGCACCAGGACAAAGCCAAGGCTGAACTGTTTCAGCTGGATGCAGAGCAGCAGCACGGTGATCGCGGCGGGACAGGGGATCAGCCCGCCCGTGAGACCGAACAGGACGATCTGTGTCGTCGTCACGTTGCGCCCGGCAAAGCGCTTGCGGATGTCGGCGGCGTGGGCGCGGGCGTGCGCGTCGTCCTCGTCGCCGAGATTCATGTGGTCGCGATCGTGCTCTTCGAACAGGCGCTCGGTGGCGTCGCCTGCAAGCGCAATGCGCGCCTTGAACGCATGCGGCTCGGGGATCTCTTCGACGCTTTGGAGGTATCCGTCGCGCGCAGCGAACGCGAATGTCTGCTCCGCGCCATCCTCGCGGATGGTGGTCACCGTGATCTCATCGGCGGAGGGAAGCGTACCGTTCTCGCTCCTGATACGCCAGCGCGGCGGCACGCCGTCTTCGAACACCTCCAGCAGGAGCGAGGCTCCCGCGAGCGAGATGGATTGCGGTTCGTCGTGGTGATGATGATCGTGGTCGTGGTTCTGCTCGCGCCAGGTGCGCCAGATCATCCAGCCGGCGATGCCGATGATGATGGCGGCGGACGCCAGTTGCAGCCAGGCTTCGCTGCGTTCCCCTGATAATTCCCGGCCGAAATACAACCCGGCGAGCGCAACCGCCCAGACGATCGCCGTATGCGAGATGGTCGCCGACAGGCCGAGCAGCGCAGCCTGAAGCACCGTGCCCCTCACGGCGATGATGAACGCGGCCATCATCGTCTTGGAATGGCCGGGCTCGAGACCGTGCAGCGCGCCAAGCAGGATGGCGCTGGGCACGAACAGCCAAGCATGTGCGCTGCTCTGCTGGAGCAGAGAGGACAGGTCGGTCATGGCGTTCACTTCAAATAGGTTCGAACGACGTCGATGAGGTCGGCAGCGCCCTTGGCCTTCTCCGGATCCTTCTCGTGCGCGGGATCCACGACATGATGGCGAATGTGATCTTCCAGCAGTTCGGTGGTCAGGCCACTGATCGCGCCTTTCACCGATGCCACCAGCATCAGGACGTCGGCGCAGCCGATCTCCGACTCGAGCGCGCGCTCGACGGCTTCGAGCTGACCTTTGATGCGCCTGACGCGGCCGATGAGCTTCGACTTGTGCTGGATCGTGTGGGACATGCCGATAAGATAGGGGGGTACCCTATAACTGTCAAACCCACCGGTCGTGCGCGCCCGCGCCGACAATCACGATCCGAGCGCCGTCGCCGCAAAAATTGCACGCGTCTCATGTCTTGAAATCCGAGGTTGTGGGCTTTCACCTCTGCGAGGTATCGCAGTAGGAATTCCCGTGTCTTCCCGGTAACGATTGTGCTTCCCGTGCAACATTCCTGTGGGATTTCACCGGCGTCGCCCGGTCGTTCGCATCAGCGCCGCTTTTTGGCCACACCCGAACATGAATAAAATCACTCTAATGTTTCGGGGCTGGGCTGGCCCCTTGCAGGCGGCGAAAAAATCCCAAGGTCGATTCAAATCTCGGCGCTGATTTTTCGGGTCTGAAAGGGTTAGCCAAGGAAACTGGTGCGATGGACGCCAAGGCCAATACCAAGACCAACATCAAGCAGAGGCTGCCGAGCCGTCACGTGACGGAAGGTCCTGCGCGCGCGCCCCACCGGTCCTACTTCTACGCCATGGGTCTGACCACCGAGCAGATCCACCAGCCGTTCGTCGGCGTCGCCTCGTGCTGGAACGAGGCCGCGCCCTGCAACATCTCGCTGATGCGCCAGGCACAGGCGGTGAAGAAGGGCGTTGCCTCCGCCGGCGGTACGCCACGGGAATTCTGCACCATCACCGTCACCGACGGCATCGCGATGGGCCATGACGGCATGCGCTCGTCGCTGCCCTCGCGCGAATGCATCGCCGACTCCGTCGAACTGACCGTTCGCGGCCACGCCTATGACGCCCTGGTTGGGCTCGCCGGCTGCGACAAGTCGCTGCCGGGCATGATGATGGCGATGGTCCGTCTCAACGTGCCTTCGATCTTCATCTACGGCGGCTCGATCCTCCCCGGCAGTTTCCGCGGGCAGCAGGTCACCGTGCAGGACATGTTCGAGGCCGTCGGCAAGCACTCGGTCGGCGCCATGTCGGACGAGGACCTCGACGAGATCGAGCGCGTGGCGTGCCCCTCGGCGGGCGCCTGCGGCGCGCAGTTCACGGCCAACACGATGGCGACCGTCTCGGAGGCCATCGGCCTTGCGTTGCCTTACTCCGCCGGTGCCCCGGCACCCTATGAAATCCGCGACGCATTCTGCATGACTGCGGGCGAGAAGGTGATGGAGTTGATCGCGTCCAATCTCCGGCCGCGCGACATCGTCACCCGCAAGGCGCTGGAGAACGCGGCTGCCGTGGTTGCGGCCTCAGGCGGCTCGACCAATGCTGCGCTGCACCTGCCGGCGATCGCCCACGAAGCCGGCATTAAGTTCGACTTATTCGACGTCGCCGAAATCTTCAAAAAGACACCATATGTCGCGGATTTGAAGCCCGGCGGCCGTTATGTCGCCAAAGACATGTTTGAAGTTGGCGGCATCCCGCTTCTGATGAAGACGCTGCTCGACAACGGATTTCTCCACGGCGACTGCATTACGGTCACCGGTCGAACGATCGCCGAAAACCTCAAAAGCGTGAAGTGGAATCCGCACCAGGACGTGGTGCACCCGGCAGATAAGCCCATCACCGTCACGGGCGGTGTGGTCGGTCTGAAGGGCAATTTGGCGCCAGAAGGTGCGATCGTGAAAGTCGCGGGCATGTCCAACCTCAAGTTTACCGGTCCGGCCAGGTGCTTCGACCGGGAGGAGGACGCGTTCGAGGCAGTCCAGAACCGTACCTACCGGGAAGGCGAAGTCATCGTGATCCGCTACGAGGGCCCCAAGGGCGGCCCCGGCATGCGGGAGATGCTCCAGACCACCGCGGCGCTGACCGGGCAGGGCATGGGCGGCAAGATCGCGCTCATCACCGACGGCCGCTTCTCCGGCGCCACGCGCGGCTTCTGTATCGGCCATGTCGGGCCCGAGGCGGCGATCGGCGGCCCGATCGCTTTGTTGCAGGATGGCGACATCATCGAGATCGACGCCGTTGCCGGTATCCTTAACGTAAATTTGAGCGACGCTGAGCTGGCTCAGCGCAAAACCAAATGGAGCCCCCGCGCGACTAACCATACGTCGGGTGCGCTCTGGAAATATGCCCAGCAGGTTGGACCAGCGGTCGATGGGGCAGTAACCCATCCAGGCGGCGCGCACGAGAAACAGTGCTATGCGGACATCTAGGCGTGCCATAGTTGCGTTTGTGTTGGGGGCTATCGCGCTGGCCGCGCCGGCGCTCGCCTTCGACGGCGCGCCGGTCAATCCGAAAGATGCGACCATCCCCGTGGTGACCAGTTTGCCCGGGTCCGCAGGAGCTGTGCGCAAAGCCGTGCCGCCGGTCGCGACCCCGGAAAGCTCGCTCAGCGCCCTGCAATATGCCGCCGAGGGCGGTCACCCCATTGCGCAGTGGAAGCTCGGCCGCATGTACGCCAGCGGCGACGGCGTGGCCCAGGACGACGTGCGTGCTTTCGACTATTTCACCCGGATCGCAAATGCGCATGCCGAGGACAGCCCCTCGGCGCCGCAGGCGCAGGTGGTGGCCAATGCCTTCGTGGCGCTTGGCCGCTATTATCTGAGCGGGATCCCGAACTCGAAGGTCAAGGCCGATCCTGACAGGGCGCGGGAGATGTTCTCCTATGCCGCCTCCTATTTCGGCAACGCGGATGCCCAATACGATCTCGCCCGGCTGTATCTGAAGACGCCGGACGCCTCGCGCGAGGATTTCCGCTACGGCGCGCGCTGGCTCGGCCTTGCCGCCCAGAAGGGTCAGCACGAGGCGCAGGCGCTGCTTGGCCAGATGCTGTTCAACGGCGACCGTCTGCCGCGGCAGGCCGCGCGCGGCCTGATGTGGCTGACGCTCGCGCGTGACAGCGCCGGCGCCGACGAGATCTGGATCAAGGAAAACTACAACCGCGCCTTCGCCAGGGCGTCGAACGACGACCGCGCCATGTGCCTGCAAATGCTGGAGCAATGGGTGCAGGGCCGCCGCGAATAATAACATTGCGCTGTCATTCCGGGGCGATGCGAAGCATCGAGCCCGGAATCCCGAGATTCCCCGGTGCGCAATTGCGCACCTGAGGTTCGGCTCTTCGAGCCGCCCGGGAATGACGACGCTGATGGCTACGCCGCCTCCAGATCCAGATCCGCCCAGACCGGCACGTGGTCGGACGGCTTCTCCCAGGCCCGCACATAGCTGTCGATGCCGACATTGGCGAGCCGGTCGCTGGCCTGCGGCGACAGCAAGAGATGGTCGATGCGCAGGCCATGGTTCTTCTGCCAGGCGCCGGCCTGGTAATCCCAGAAGGTGTAGAGCCCGCCCTCGTCGGTGACGGCTCTTAAGGCATCGGTCAGGCCGAGGCCGAGCAGCGACTGAAAGCTCTCCCGTGTCTCGGCCTTGAACAGGGCGTCCTCGGTCCAGGCGGCGGGATTGTGGACGTCGCGGGCGTGCGGAATGACGTTGAAGTCGCCTGCGAGGATCAGCGGCTCCTCGGTCTGAAGACGCTCCTTCGAATACTCAAGAAGCCGCGACATCCATTTGAGCTTGTAGGGATATTTCTCTGTCCCGACCGGATTGCCGTTGGGCAGATAGAGACAGGCGATGCGCAGCACGCCAGACTTGAGCGTCACCACGCCCTCGAGGAAGCGGGCATGCGCATCCTCGTCGTCGCCTGCGAGGCCCGATTTGGTCTCGTCGAATTTGAGCTTGGAGAGCAGGGCGACGCCGTTGAACGTCTTCTGCCCGTGCGTCACCACGTTGTAGCCAAGCGCCTCGATCTCCAGCCGCGGGAAGGCCTCGTCCACGCATTTGATCTCCTGCAGGCAGACGATGTCGGGCTGACACTCCCTCAACCAGGTCAGGAGGAGATCAATCCGCTGCCGGACCGAATTCACGTTCCAGGTGGCAACTCTGATGGGCATGTCGGCGGGCTCCGGACCAAGGGGCATGGTTAGAACAAACCGCCAACGCCCCCGTCAAGAACGCCGCAAAATCTCCCACAAAATTAACCCGGCTTAAGCCGGCCGCAGTCATGGATACCGAAAAGGTTCCTTGGAATGGGATGGCGGGACAAATCCACAGCATCGACCGAGCCGCGCGACGGGCTGATCAGCGCGTTCCTGTACTGGCTCGGCGGCTTCGAGATCGAGGACGGGCTGACCGCCGATCTCAGCGAGCGGGAGCTGCGCCGCATCCGCGCCAAGCAGATCGACGCGGTGACGCGGGCCATCCCGGTGACGATGGCCGCCACCATGCTCAACGTCGCCATCGTGCTGATCCTGTTCTGGGGTCGCGGCTGGAACGGCTTCCTCGCGATCTGGGGCATGACGCTTGCCGTCACCGCCTCGCTCGCAGTGCGGGCGTGGCGCCGCTCGCATCGCAGCCCGCCGCAGGAGGCCTCGGCGCGCGCCGCGCGGCAGACGATGCGACAGGCGTTCTTCCTTGCCGCGATCTGGGGCGCGCTGCCCCTGGCACTGTTCAGCCTGATAGAGCCGGCCAGCCAGCTCATCCTGGCCTGCCTGATGGTCGGCATGATGTCCGGCGGCGCCTTCACGCTATCGACCTTTCCGCGCGCCGGCCTCGTCTATCTCGCCACAATGACCATCGCCTGCGCGGGCGCGCTCTTGCTATGCGGCACCGGGCCCTATCTGGCGACGGCGGTGTTCCTGCTGATGTTCGCCTTCTTCATGGCACGCAACATCGTCTCGCAGGGCAATCTGTTCCTCGGCAATCTCAAGGCGCAGCTCGAGCTCGAGCGGCAGACCGAGATCATCTCGCTGCTGCTGAAGGATTTTCAGGAGAACGCCAGCGACTGGCTGTGGCAGACCGACGCCGAAGGGCATCTGAGCGACGTGCCGCAACGGTTCGCCGACGTCGCGCAACTGCCGCTTCCGCTGCTGAAGGGATCGCACTTCGCCGACGTGCTCGACATGCTCTGCCCCGAGGACAAGGCGGCCGCCTCCAACGTTGTCGGCCTGATGGAGCACGCCGAGCCGCTGCATGAGATGAACCTCAAGGTCGTCGCCGGCGGCGAGGCGCGGCTGTGGTCGCTGACCGCGAAGCCCGCCTACGACCGCGGCGGGCAGTTTTTGGGCTATCGCGGCTTCGGCCGCGACGTCACCGAGCGCTGGCGCGCGGAAAAGGCCGAGGCCGAGAGCCGGGCGAAATCAGATTTCCTCGCAGTGATGAGCCACGAGATCCGCACGCCCATGAACGGCGTGCTCGGTCTCGCCAGCATGCTGCTGGAAACGAACCTCGATGCGGAGCAGCGCGAGGCCGTCACCACGATCCGCGAATCCGGCGACAACCTCCAGCGCATCCTCAACGACATTCTCGATCTCTCCAAGCTCGAGGCTGGGCGCTTCCAGTTCGAAGCTATCGACTTCGCGCCGCAGACGCTGGTCGAGGCAATCGCCAATGTCGCGCGGGCGAGTGCCAAGAGCAAAGGCATCAGCGTCAAGGTCGAGCTCGATCCGAACCTGCCGCCGACGCTGCGCGGCGACGTCGCGCGCATCCGTCAGGTGCTGCTCAATCTCGCTTCCAATGCGGTGAAGTTCACGGACGCGGGCGAGGTAACGATCAAGGCGATGTGCCAGGCGCGCCGCGATCTCCTCGCGACCGTCGAATGGAGTGTGACCGACAGCGGCATCGGTATCGCGCCCGACAAGCTGGGGCAGCTGTTCAGCGACTTCGCCCAGGCCGATGCCTCGATCAGCCGCAGCTTCGGCGGCACCGGTCTCGGTCTTGCGATCTCAAGGCGCATCATTGAGCAGATGGGTGGCACCATCGCCGTCACCTCGACGCCGGGTGAGGGGTCGACCTTCCGCTTCACGCTGGTGCTGCCGTGGAGCCAGGCGCAGCCATCCGATCAGGACGCGGGCCGCGAGGAAGCCGACGATCTCAGGACGCGCATTGCCGGCCTCGACCGGCCGCTGAAGGTGCTGGTCGCCGAGGACGACGCGGTCAACCGCATGGTCGTGAGCAAGATGATCGGTGCCTTCGACGTCGACTTGCGTGTCGTCACCGACGGCGTCGAGGCCGTCGCGGCCGTCGCCGACGGTGATTACGACGTCGTGCTGATGGACGTACGCATGCCCGAGATGGATGGGCTCGCCGCGACGCGGGCAATCCGTGCAGAGGGCGGACGCTTCAACGCCTTGCCGATCATCGCGCTGACCGCCAACGCCTTCCCCGACGACGCCAGGATCTGCCGCGAGGCCGGCATGTCGGACTTTCTGGCCAAACCGCTACGCAAGCCGGCGCTGGTCGCCGCGCTCCTGCGCGCGCTGGACGGCCACGTCATGACGGAGGAGGCGCCGCTCCAGCCTGAGCTGTCGTCTGATGAGGTGGAGTGGACGGACGAGGAAAGGCAGATCACGGGGGCCTAAACTGGCGCCGTCACGGTTTTGCGTAGACTCGCGCGGCAATCGCTTTCAGGTGAACCGGACTCCGCAGGCGGTTTGATGGCGCGAACCGGATCGATCGTGTGCATGAGACCCCCAGCCGGATGCCACGACTTTACCCGCGCCGCTCCGGCGTATAGTCGAGCGGCAGCACCGTCGTCGCCTTGATCTCCTGCATGACGAATGACGAGGATACGTCCGCGAGCGTGATCCTCCCGATCAGGCGCTGGTAGAGGCGGTCATAGGCGGCAACGTCAGGGATGACGGCCTGCAGCAGGTAATCGACATCGCCGGTCATGCGGTAGACGCCGATGATCTCGGGAATGTCGCGCACGGCATTCGAAAACTGCGCGAGCCAGCTCGCGCTGTGCTCGGTGGTGCGCAGCGCGATGAACGCGGTCAGGCCGACGTTGATACGGCTTGCATCGAGCAGCGTCACGCGGCCCTTGATGATGCCGTCATCTTCCAGCCGCTTGATGCGGCGCCAGCAGGCATTGCGGGAAAGCCCCGCCCGCTCGCTGAGCTCGTCCAGCGACAGGGCTGCGTCATGCTGGATCAGGTTGAGGAGTTTGCGATCTGTTTCATCCATTATCCCAATAGTACGTTAGATTGTCGTCCAAATTCAACCAAAAGACGGCAAATAGCGTGATGTTTGGGACATCTTCTTGGCTCGAATCCACTAGGGATCGAAGGCGCAACCGCGCCCTGGAGTCCCGCATGCAAACCACCCTGCACCGGCTATTTCTGTCCCATCCTGAAAGCGTCGATGAGTCCTATGGCGAGCATTTCCTGGTCGCGTCCGGCTTCGCGGCGCGCCTGTTCGGCGCCGCATTGGCGGCGCTGGTGCACGCCCTCATCCCCTGCCTGTTCGAGACCACCGCCAGCCGCATGATCCGGCAGATGCACGAGCGCATCGCGCGCCGCGGCCGCACGCTCCAGTCGGCCGAGTAGCCGGTCGCGATCGGGAGCCGGGGAAGCAACATGTGCCGATGGTTGGCCTATCTGGGCACGCCGGTCTTCCTTGAGGACTTCATCGCAAAGCCGTGCCAGAGCCTGATCGCTCAAAGCCGCCATTGCCGCGAGGCCAAGTCCGAGGTCAACGCAGACGGTTTCGGGGTCGGCTGGTACGGCGAACGCGAGCGGCCCGGCCTGTTTCGCGACGTGCGGCCCGCCTGGAGCGACGAGAACCTGCTGTCGATCGCGCACCAGATTCGTTCCTCGCTGTTTCTCGCGCATGTGCGTGCTGCGACCGGCACTGCGACCATCCGCAACAACTGTCATCCCTTCGCGGCGGATCGTTATCTTTTCATGCACAATGGCCAGATCGGCGGCTGGCAACGCGTACGCCGCGCCCTGGAAGCGCATATCCCTGACGACCACTACGCCAGTCGCCACGGCACGACCGACAGCGAAGTGATCTTCCTTCTCCTGCTGGCGTTCGGGTTTGCATCCGATGCCGAGGGCGCGTTCGCTGCGGTTATCGACTTGATCGAGCAGCAGATGGCCGCGAGCGCGGTCAATGAACCGTTGCGGCTCACCGCCGCGATGTCGGACGGCGAGAAGCTCTATGCGATCCGCTATGCCAGCGATCTGCGCCCGCCGACGCTCTACGTCAACACGCGCGGGTCCGGACGCGATGCGCTCATCGTGTCCGAGCCGATCGACGACGCGAATACCGGCTGGGACTCCGTTCCGCCGCAGAGCTTCCTGCGTATCGATCGCGCCGGCATCGCCGTGAGTCCGTTTCGCCGGTCATGAGAGGATCGCAAGCTTGAGCCGCCGATTGCGGCGGCGCTTTTCTTCGCACGATCAAAGAAGTCGGCGAAAGTGGGATGGAACCCGGGAACAGGCGATGCGTTACACCGACGGCGGCGCACCTCGATGAAGGAGGCCTCCATGTCGAATGGCGTCGGTTCGAGACAAGGCATGCGGGAAGCAGCCCCTGGCCGATTGGACGGCGTGCGCGCCGGATGGAGCTGGTGGTACCTGCTCCTGCTCATCCAGTTCATCGCCGTTCTCTGGCCACCGTTTTACAACATGGCCGAACCTGAACTCATCGGCATCCCATTTTTCTACTGGTACCAGCTTCTCTGGGTCATCATTGGAGCCATCCTGACCGCAATCGTATATTTCGCGACGGACGATTAGACCGCGGGCCCTACCGCACAAGAGGGAAGACGACAACGAGGAGGGCCAATCGGGAGGACTGCAGTGCAGGACGTCAACTGGACCGCCTTGATCATCTTCCTGGTGCTGTTTGGCCTGATCACGTGGCTGGGCTTTGCCGCGGCGCGGTGGCGCAAGGGCGACCTCGATCAGTTGCACGAATGGGGACTCGGCGGACGTCGCTTCGGGACAGTCGTCACCTGGTTCCTGATCGGGGGCGACCTTTACACCGCCTATACCTTCATAGCCGTTCCGGCGCTGGCTTTCGGGGCCGGCGCGGTCGCCTTCTTTGCTGTTCCATATACCATCATTGCCTATCCCATTCTCTTCCTGGCTTTCCCGCGGCTTTGGTACGTCTGCCACCGGCACAACTACATCACGGCCGCCGACTTCGTTCGCGGGCGCTTCGGCAACCGCTGGCTCGCGCTGGCGATGGCGGTCACCGGCATCGTCGCGACGTTGCCCTATATTGCGCTTCAGCTCGTCGGGCTTCAGGTCGTGATCGGAGCAATGGGCGTTTCCGGCGAAGGTTACACCGGCGATCTGCCGTTGCTGCTCGCGTTCATCATTCTCGCAGCCTTCACCTATTCGAGCGGATTACGGGCCCCCGCGTCGATTGCCATCGTCAAGGACATCCTGATCTACATCACGGCTTTCGCGGCAATCGTCGCCGTTCCCATCCAGCTTGGCGGCTTTGAGAAGATCTTTGCTGCTGTACCGGCCTCGAAACTGCTGCTGGCTTCGCCCGGCGCCGACACCACCGGCGCGTACGGCGCCTACGCGACGCTGGCGCTCGGATCGGCGCTGGCGCTTTTCCTCTACCCCCATTCGATCACGGGCATCCTGAGCGCCAGCAGCGGACATGCCGTCAGGCGCAACGCGGCCCTTCTGCCGGCCTATTCATTCATGCTTGGCCTGCTTGCGCTGGTCGGCTTCTTCGCAATTGCCGCGGGCGTCGGCTCGCTTCCCGAATATGCGACCGGCTTCAAGCAGTTCGGCAACAATTTCGCGGTGCCGGCCCTGTTCCTGCACAGCTTCCCGTCATGGTTCGTCGGCATTGCCTTTGCGGCCATTGGCATCGGAGCGCTCGTGCCGGCCGCGATCATGTCGATCGCAGCCGCCAATCTCTACACGCGCAACATTCACCGCGAATTCATCAACGGGGCGCCCACCGACAAGCAGGAGGCGCAGATGGCAAAGTGGGTGTCGCTCATCGTCAAGTTCGGCGCGCTGGCCTTCATCGTGTTCGTGCCATCGAAATTTGCGATCTACCTGCAGCTCCTCGGCGGAATCTGGATCATCCAGACGCTCCCTGCCGTGATGCTCGGCGTCTACACGCGCTGGTTCAACGATTGGGCGCTCCTCATCGGATGGGCCGCGGGAATCGTCGCAGGCAGCGCGATGTTCATCGCCGCAAACCTCACTCCGACCTATGCTCTTGCGGTCGGCGGCTTCACCTTTCCCGGTTATTCGGCGCTGTACGCCGTGGTCCTCAACCTCGTTCTGACGCTCGTCCTCACGCCGCTGTTCAATCTGGTCAGCCGCACTTCGGCCGATGAGACGCTCGCGGCCGAATACCGGGCGCCGCTGCGGACTTGAAGAGGCATCGTACGGCTCGGGTTCGGGCGACGACCTAATCAATCAGCTCGTCAAAGATTCTGGAGTAGCCCCAGGTCGGCCCGGGAATCCCTTAGCTGTTGGTTGTCGCTCCCGGTCGTAATGCGCAAGCTCGGTCCCTTGCTCTACTACGTCCGACAGTTTGTCAGCTAAGCCGATGGATTCACTAGCGGACCATGCGTATTTGGGGCCGCTCAGCCACGCGGTTACCCGCGGTCTTGCTCATTCTCTTATCTATTTGAAGAAATTACGTAATTTCATGAGTTGGCAGCGTACAATCGCACAAATGCCCGCCTTGCTGTCCTCGGCAGAGATACACGTTCATGTCAGGTGACGTCTGAGAAGCATTGGATATTCGCCCTGGTCGGTCAGAACGTCCTGAAAGTGCTATGGTTGATCCGGAAGTCGCAGCGTCTTGGGCGATTGAGCATCCGCCTTTGGCCTTGCGGTGAGAGGGCTCACTCTCGCGGGAGGGACCTGACGCCGTGCGGTGTGCCGGTTGCGAACACGAAAATCGGGATGGACGCAAATTCTGTGCGTCATGCGGCTCCGCCTTGCCGGAGCTCTGCGGCGATTGTGGCTTTGCGAACGAGGCTGCGGCGCGTTTTTGCGGGGGATGCGGTCGCGGGCTTGTCGAAATCAATGCCGGCGCAAAGGGGACAGCCCTTGCCGAACCTGAGGGAGATCGCCGTCCGGTTACGGTGTTGTTCTGCGATCTTGTCGGCTATACGCGCCTCTCCTCTGTGCTGGACCCCGAAGAGGTGCATGCTTTGCTGGAGCGCTTTTTTGCGCTCGTCGATGCAACGGTTGACCGCTTCGGAGGAACGATCGACAAGCACATAGGTGACGCGGCAATGGGGCTGTTCGGTGCGCCGCTGGCCCGGGGCAATGATGCCGAGCGGGCGGTCCGCGCCGCTTTGGAGATACAGGCTTCCGTTCCGGCGCTCGCCTCCGGCCTGCCTTCGACCCTCGCCGTTCACATCGGCATTGCGGCTGGCGAGGTCATGGCGAGTTCGGTGGGAAGCCAACATCACCGCCGCTACACCGTGACCGGCGAAGCCGCGAACGTCGCCGCGCGTCTGCTGGACCGGGCAACCGGCGGCGAAACCCTGGTTTCCGATGCAGTCTACCAGGCAACGAACCATGTCGTTATGTACGAAGCTGTGGGTCCGCTGGCGCTGAAGGGTGTCGAAAATCGCATCAAGGCCTGGCGACCAACGGCAATGAGAAGCGCGGCTCCGGACGTCCACGCATTGGTCGGCCGCCGCTCCGAGCTCGGTCAACTCCGGGCGGTGCTGGATGCATGCATCAACGGTTCGTCCGGTACGACCCTGCTGATCAGAGGTGAGGCCGGTATCGGTAAAACGCGGCTCATGGATGAATTGCAATCAGTGGCCGCAAAATCCGGCATGACTTGCACAGCCGGCTTTGTTCTCGACTTCGGCACCGCGCGCGGGCATGGCGCCGTGCGCACCGTGGTTGCCAGTCTTTTGGGACTTGGGGCCAATACGACCGTGGATGTCGCCGAAAGCGCGATCGAAAAACTGCAGCAGGAATCGCAACTGCGTCAGGACGACGCGCTCTATCTGCAGGATTTACTCGAGATACGGCACTCTGACGCGACCCGAAAGCTCTATGAGGCGATGGATTCCGCAGCACGAACCCACGGCAAGGAGCGCGTGGTCACCGCGCTGGTAAAGTCCGCGGCAGACCGCCGGCCACTTCTCATCGCAGTCGAAGACGTGCACTGGGCCGATCCCGATACACTCAGCCTTTTGGCCGCGGTAAGTCGCGCCACCGCGCTGAGTCGGACGGTACTTGTGATGACCTCGCGGCTGGAGGGTGACAAGCTCGATGGTCACTGGCGCAGCATGGCCGGCGAGGGGACGGTGGTTACGATCGATCTCGCTCCGCTATCGCCTGAGGATGCGAGGTCGATCGCGCGGCGTTTCATCGACGTCTCGACATTCGCCGACCAATGCGTCGAGCGGGCGGGCGGCAATCCTCTTTTCCTCGAGCAACTGCTTCGGGGCGCGGGTGACCTGACCGATGGACGTCTCCCTGCGTCGATTCAGAGTGTCGTGCTAGCCCGCACCGATCTGCTTTCCCCCCACGACAGGCGCGCCATCCAGGCAGCGTCAGTGCTCGGCCAGCGCTTCAATCTGCCTCAACTCAGGACGCTGCTGCAGGAGCCGCATTTTGTCTGCGATACGTTGGTGCGGAACGTGCTCTTGCGCCCGACGCGCGACGGGCTGTCGTTTGCCCATGCCCTGGTGCGTGAGGGTGTCTACGGCTCGCTCACCAACGCGCGCAAGCGGGAATTGCACGCTGCCGCTGCGGCGATTTTCGCCGATGATCCGGTATTACGGGCCGAGCACCTGGACCGCGCCGGCGATGCAGCGGCCCCGCGCGCCTATTTTGCTGCGGCAAGAATGCAGGCAAGCCTGTTTCGGCACGATCAGGCCATAAATCTTGCGGCACGCGGCCTTTCCCTTGCCAGTCGAGGGCGTGAAGGATTTGAGCTCGCTATTCTGCTGGGCGATCTTCAGCAGGATGCCGGTCGAGGCACCGAGGCTCTGGACGCCTATCTCAGGGCATTATCCGAATCCGCTGATGAGGCTGACCGGTGCCGCGCTCTGATCGGCTGTGCTGCGTCCAATCGATTGACCGCGCGCCTCGACAACGCCCTTTCTGCGTTGGCCGAGGCTGAACCCCTGGCCAGCTCTCGTGACGACAATCGTGCGCTGGCGGAGATCCACTACATCAGGGGCAATCTGCATTTTGCGCGCGGACAGTTGGTCGAGTGCCGCAGCGAACACGAGTTGGCTCTGCAAGCCGCGCGAGGTGTGGATTCGCCGGAATGGCAAGCCCGTGCCTTGAGCGGTCTCGCGGACGCGCAGTACATGGATTGTCGAATGGCGACGGCGCTTCGTCACTTTGTCGACTGTGTTGATCTCTGCGAAGCACATGGCCTGACCCGGATCGGGGTGCCTAACCGCGTCATGATGGGACATTGTCGGATCTATACCTGCGCGTTTGATCTCGCACTGGAAGATATGCGCACGGCGATGGAGGTCGCCGTGAGGATCGGCAATCGGCATGCAGAGATGTTCGCCATACACTCGATCGGTTTCTGCCTGACCGCGGCGGGCCGGTATTCCGAGGCCGACAAGGTGCAACCCCAGGCGCTGGAACTGGCGCGCACGCTGAAGGCGCGGCGATACGAGGCCGTCATTCTGTGTCATTGCGCGGAGGTTGCATTGGCAAAGGGGCTGAGGGGGGAGGCCTTGGCGCTCGCTCGTCGAGGTCGGGACATATCGGAGGAGACCGGCCCCGGTTTTGTGGGCCCGATCGTTTTAGGTCTCCTTGCCTTACTGGAGGAGCAGCGAAGCGACCAGGAGGCCGCTCTCGGCGCTGCGGAAGGGCTGCTCGAGCGGGGATCCGTCGGCCACAACCATTTTTGGTTTCGACGCTACGGCATCGAAAGAGCCCTGCTGTTGGAGGATTGGAACGAGGTCGACAGGCACGCCGATGCACTGCTTGTTCGCATGGCCGAGGAGCCGCTGATCTACGCGTCCTGGGTGGCCCAACGCGGCAAAATGCTGGCACGTCGCGGCAGGGGCGAAGCAGGCGAGACCGATGAAAGCGCCCTTAATCTAGTTCTAGCGGCTGCGACCGAAATCGACATGCGTATCGATGCGCTCGGCGCATCTCTGCGTCGTGCGACCACCGCGCGACTTTCGTAATTCCGGTGTCCGGGCGTTTGACTCCCGGACAGACGAAAAGGGCGAGGGGCCGGCATGTCACTCTCACAATGTATGATACGCTCGATAATGCCTCCTACTTGAGCGAGGCAATGAACGAGAAGATCGGTATGATCGCAATTAGGGAGGTCGATATGGCCAGAATGTTTGTGGATTGCCGAGATTATCCAAGTGAGATGAACTGCACGATCGCGATTTCAGCCGATACCAAAAAGGAGCTTTTGGAAGCGGCGGTTCAACACGCAACCTCGGTACATGGCCATCAAGATAGCCCGGAATTGCGCCGTGAGTTGGCAAAGATGATCAAGACTCAGTAGGTCCGGTCTGGTCGATCCGTGATCGCAACAAGGCAGGCCGCGGATGTGCGCTTCAACTCACGCGAACGCATAGACGCGATTTATCTTCGGGAATGTCAGGGGACTATGGGAGAAGACCGTGACCGCTTTCAATGCAGTGCGTTTTCGAGTGAAGCCGGGGCGCGATCAGGAGTTTTTGGACGCACACAAGACAATCGGAGCGACTTGGCAGGGTTTATTGCATGCCAACATAATTAAGACCGGTGATCGTTCCTACTGCATTATCGCCGAGTGGCAAAGCATGGACGCGTGCATCAAGGCGCGGCCAGACATGATTTCCACTCTCAATTCTTTTCGCGATACGCTCGAAGACCTCGGCGGCGGTATCGGAGTCACCGATCCGGTTGCGGGCCCGGTTATCTTGTCTTTGAAATAAAGCCTGTTGCGAGCCGAGATCGCCCGCTTCACGCTGCAAGCCCGGGCCCAAGCGAGGCCCCCGCAACATCGCTGACGCGGGCCATAACGTCCAGGAAGACAATCCGCGCGATCTGGCCGGCGCACTGAGAGCCTTCTGGAGCGGGACGCCTGCAGAGTATGACCCTGAAAGGCATTCAATGAAGACGCGTCAGGGCGGATTCAGCGCGTGCGATCTGGTCGAACTCGTCGCCCTTCGTGATCTCGCGATGATGGCATCCTACCCCTGTTTTGCCCGACGGGTCAACGGATTTTCGCAAAAGCCGAATCGCACCGGGCCGGCCCGGCTACTGTGCATGGGGTTGTTTTGCAGTTTTGCGTTGGGGCTAGATCGAGAAGCTGGTGCCGCAGCCGCAGGACGCGGTGGCGTTTGGATTGTTGACGCGGAACGAGGCGCCGATCAGGTCGTCGACGAAATCCACCTGCGAGCCCGCCAGGAACGGCTGCGAGGCGGAATCGACCAGCACCACCGCGTTCTCCTGCTCGATGACGAGATCGTCGTCGGTGCGGTCGCGGTCGATGTCGAACTTGTATTGGAAGCCGGAACATCCGCCGCCCTCGACCGAGATACGCAGCATCGCGCCTGTGCCTTCGCCCTTGAGGATTTCCCCAATCCGGCGTGCGGCGCGGTCACTGATGGTCACGGCAGTCGTCATGTCTCATCTCCGGTCGTCCGCGTCATACCAAATTCGCTTGGCCAATTCATTTGGTATCCCGCGTCCGGCATAGTTAAGTGCAAGAATACGCAGAATCAAATGGATAGGGACTAAATTCGTCGTGTCCGTCGGAATGGCAGCCCCCCGCGCGCCCTATGCCTGCGACCCCGATCGCAGCCGCGGCCGGCTGGTCGCGGAGCCGCCGAGCCGGACCCGGAGCCCGTTCCGCCGGGATTGCGACCGGGTGATCCATTCCACCGCGTTCCGCCGCCTGAAGTACAAGACCCAGGTGTTCGTGTTCCACGAGGGGGACCATTACCGGACACGGCTGACCCATTCGCTGGAGGTGGCGCAGATCGCCCGCGCGCTGGCCCGGCAGCTTGGGCTGGACGAGGACCTCACCGAAACCCTGGCGCTCGCCCATGATCTCGGTCATCCCCCGTTCGGTCATGCCGGCGAGCGGGCGCTGGACGCCTGCCTGAGGGATTTCGGCGGCTTCGACCACAACGCCCAGGCGCTCCGCGTCGTCGGCGCGCTGGAGCATCGCTATCCTGAATTCGATGGGCTGAACCTTACCTGGGAATCGCTCGAAGGCATCGTCAAGCACAATGGCCCACTGACCGATCGCAGCGGCGCGCCAATTGGCCGTTATCGCGAGCACGGCGTTCCCGTCGGCATCGCCGACTATATCAAGACATACGACCTCGAGCTCTGGAGCTTCGCCTCGCTTGAGGCCCAGGTCGCGGCGATCGCCGACGACATCGCCTATGACGCCCACGATATCGATGATGGCCTGCGTGCGGGCCTGTTCCACCTCGACGACCTCAAGGTGATGCCGCTGACGGCGGAGATCATTGCCGAGACCTCGGCACATTACCCTGATCTCGAAGACGTCAGGCGCGGGGCCGAGCTGGTACGTGAGCTGATCTCGCATCTGATCGGCGCGGTGTTCACAGAGGCGCAGAAGAACATTGCCGCCGTCAGGCCGCAATCGGCCCAGGACGTGCGCCAGCAGAATAGGGCGCTGATCGCGTTCCCGCCTGAGGTCGCCGAGGAGGAGGCCGCCATCAAGGGCTTCCTCTATGGACACATGTACCGGCACACCAGGGTGATGCGAGTGATGGCCGAGGCGGAGCAGATCGTGTTCGACCTGTTCGCGAAATACCTGACATCGCCGGCCGACCTGCCGCCGGAATGGCTGGTCGGGTCAGAGGCCGACAATGAGGGCGAGCGGGCCCGGCGGATCGGCAATTTCATTGCCGGAATGACCGACCGTTTCGCGCTGACCGAGCATCAGCGGCTCTTTGACTCGACCCCGGATTTGCGTTAGGCGGCGGCCCATGCCCGATACATCCTCAAGCCCGCATTTGTTCGCCGACGTGCTCGCCCGCGTGCATGCCGCCTGCCGCGCACTCGCGGTGGAAGCCGACTGGCCCGAGGGCATCGATTTCTCCCGCGTGGTGGTCGAGCCGCCGCGCGACGCCTCCCATGGCGACATGGCGACCAACGCCGCCATGGTGCTTGCGAAAGAGGCAAAGGCGAAGCCGCGGGACCTCGCCGAGCAGATTGCCGAACGGCTCCGCACCGACGCGCTGATCGCCAAGGTCGACGTCGCCGGTCCTGGCTTCATCAATCTGACGCTGCAACCCACCGCTTGGGCCGAGGCGCTGCGGACGGTGCTGCGCGAGGGCGCCGATTACGGCCGTGTCCGCGGCGGCTCAAAGGTCAACGTCGAATACGTCTCGGCCAACCCGACCGGACCGATGCATGTCGGTCATTGCCGCGGTGCCGTGTTCGGCGATGCGCTGGCAAGCCTGCTCCAGTTCGGCGGCCACGACGTCACCCGCGAATATTACATCAACGATGCCGGCGCCCAGGTCGACGTGCTCGCACGCTCCGCCTTCCTCAGGTACCGCGAGGCGCTCGGCCAGGACATCGGCGCCATCCCGGAAGGCCTCTATCCCGGCGACTATCTCAAGCCGGTCGGGCAGGCGCTCGCCAAGGAGCACGGCGATAAGCTCGCCACGATGAGTGAGGCGCAGTGGCTGCCAACGGTCCGCGCCAAGGCGATCGCGATGATGATGGACGAGATCAAGGACGATCTCGCCGCCCTCAACATCCGCCACGACGTGTTCTTCTCCGAACGCTCGCTGATCGAGACCGGCAACAACAAGGTCGCCGAGACCATCGACTTCTTGAAGGCCAAGGGCGACATCTACGAAGGACGCCTGCCGCCGCCAAAGGGCGCGCCGGTCGAGGACTGGGAAGACCGCGAGCAATTGCTGTTCAAGGCGACCGCTTACGGCGACGACGTTGATCGTCCGCTGATCAAGTCGGACAATTCCTACACCTACTTCGCCTCCGATATCGCCTACCACAAGAACAAGTTCGACCGTGGTTTTGCGGAGATGATCGACGTCTGGGGCGCTGACCACGGCGGCTACATCAAACGCATGCAGGCGGCGGTGAAGGCGACGACCTCGGGCAAAGGCTCGCTCAACGTCAAGATCGTCCAGCTCGTGAAGTTGCTGCGCAACGGCGAGCCGGTGAAAATGTCGAAGCGGAGCGGGGACTTCGTCACCCTGCGTGAGGTGGTGGATGAAGTCGGCCAGGACGCCGTCCGCTTCATGATGCTCTACCGGAAGAACGACGCGGTGCTTGATTTCGACCTCGCCAAGGTCATGGAACAGTCGCGCGACAATCCAGTGTTCTACGTCCAGTACGGCCACGCCCGTGGCCACTCGATCTTCCGCAACGCGCGGGCCGAGGTGTTCCCGGACCTGCCCGAGGATTCCGAAAAGCGGATCGCGTGGCTCGGTGAGTCGGCCCTGGAACGGCTGTCGGACCCCATCGAACTTGATCTTCTCAAGCGCCTCGCAATTTATCCGAGGATGCTGGAGGCCGCCGCTGCGGCCCATGAGCCGCACCGTATTGCCTTTTATCTCTATGACTTAGCGAGCGAATTTCACGCACTTTGGACGAAGGGGCGCGATCTGCCCTATTTACGCTTCATTATCAATAATGATGCAGTTCTAACAAAGGCGCGACTGGCCATGGTCCAGGGCGTCGTCTCTGTCCTGGCATCGGGCCTCGCCATCCTCGGCGTCCATGCTCCGGACGAGATGCGGTAGTTTGGGGCGAACTACTTAACGGGAATTTTGGGGGTACCGGCAGAAGCCGGATCGCTTAGACTTGGTTGAAAGCCTTGTGGGTCGAAAGCCGCGCCTTGGTCGAGGGGTGCGCGGCTTTCCCGAAGGGACGCATCATCACGATGGCCGATCGATATCACGACAGACCGCTTCCTTCCGATGACTATGGTCGCGGAGCCGACCAGCATGGGAGGGCGGATAACGATCCGTTGGCCGAGCTCGCCCGCCTGATCGGACAGACCGATCCGTTTGCAGCCCAGGGCCGCCCGGTTGCAGCGGCGGCACCCACGCAGGCCTATCAGCACGACGATTATTCGCGCGACGATGATCAGCCCGACTACGCTGAGCAGGCCGCGCCCCCTCAGCCGGGGCCGCCCTCATGGATGCGGCGCGCCAACGTGCAGCCGCAGCCTGCGCCCGAGCCTGACTATCCCGTCGCAGTGAATCCGGTTCATCCGCTGCATCGCTATGCGGCTCAGCCGGCTGCGCCCGAGCCGCAATATCGCCAGCCGCAGGCCCATCAGGACCACGCTTATCAGGATCAAGCCTATGGTCAGGAGCCGGCCCAGGCTTACGAGGCCCCATACGAGCAGCCGGATCCGGCGCGTTATGATGATGCGCTTTATGGCCGGCTTGAGTCAGGAGAGCAGGATTTCCAGCGTGAGGCGGCCTATCCGGACGATCCTTACGCGTTCCAGAGCGAATATGCCGAAGCCGATCTCGACGAGCCCAGGAAGTCGCGCGGCGGCATGATGACCGTTGCTGCGATCCTTGCTCTCGCTGTGGTCGGAACCGGTGCGGCCTTCGCTTACAAGACCTATATCGGCTCGCCCCGTAGCGGCGAGCCCCCCATCATCAAGGCCGACAATACGCCGACCAAGATCATACCGGCGCCATCGGACTCCTCCACCAAGGTGCCGGATCGCATGGTGGCCGGTGACGGTGGCGAGAAGATCGTGCCGCGCGAGGAGGCCCCGGTCGATGTCAATGCCAAGGCTGCCGGTCCCCGCGTGGTATTTCCGGCGCTGAACCAGAATGCAAACCCGCCGCCGGTGGCGAGCGTGTCGCCATCCAATGTTCCGGCGCCAACCGCCGGTCCGGTTCCGAGTAACGGCACGATGCCGAACAATGCGCCGCGCACGATCAAGACCGTGGCGGTGAGGGGCGACCAGACCGACAGCACCGCACCACAAGCCGCAGCTCCGCCCCCGGTCAAGCCAGCGCCGGCGTCGAAAGCGGCCGCCGCGCCGCGTATGCCGCCGACCTCTGCCAACGCCAGCGTCACCCAGCCGCTCTCGCTGGCACCTACGCCGTCCGAGCCGCCGCAGCGCGTGGCTGCGACCGCCCCGACGCAGATTGCGCCTGCGCCCAGCGGCGGCGGCTACGTCGTGCAGGTGTCCTCGCAGCAGAGTGAGGATAGTGCGGCTGCGTCCTACCGGGTGCTCCAGAGTAAATATGGGAGCGTGCTCGGCGGCCGTTCGCCGGTCATCAAGCGGGTCGACCTGACTGACAAGGGCAAGGGAATCGTCTACCGCGCCTTCGCCGGGCCGTACGGTTCGGCCGACGAGGCGGTGCAGGCCTGCAACAATCTGAAATCTGCTGGCCTGCCGTCCTGCTTCGTCCAGAGGAATTAGCGGCCGTTTCCTTGACCCCCTCTTGGGGCAGGGTTAATCGGCCCTCATGAGCACGCGGGCCTTCATTACCGGCGTATCCGGAACGGAACTGACGGCCGCCGAGCGGGCGTTTGTCCGTGCCGAAATTGCACGGGGTGCCATGCCCTTCGGGCTCAGCTTTGAGATTTCGCTCCAAGTTGCAGCCCCTCTTTGGGAATTGACCGCGCGACGGTCGACTGATCCCGCTGGCCTCAGCATTCCCGTGGATGGCGCCGCCGAGCGGGTCCATCTGGCGACGACTTCTGCGACAATGATTGCTCAGGTGATTCGCAGCGCAATCGGGTTCCAGGGTTTGTTGACGAGTAACGACGGGCCGGGGAAGGCGTTAGTGGGAAGCATTGGCGAGCGAAGTCGCGCCAGGTCCAGGGCCGGCACGCCGCTTCACAGCAACGACAATGCGGAACTGGACGCATTGACCCCAAACACGGCATCCGCATGACCGCAGAAATTCTATCGTTTGAGACCGGCCGGCCCGCAGAGCTCGCCGAGGGTGAGCCGGCGTTGGTCGTCGACGTCGAGGGCTATGAAGGCCCGCTCGACCTGCTGCTCGCGCTGGCCCGCCAACAGAAGGTCGACCTCGCCAAGATATCGATCCTGGCGCTGGCCGATCAATACCTCCATTTCATCGAAGCTGCGCGAAAGATCCGGCTCGAGCTTGCTGCCGACTATCTGGTGATGGCGGCCTGGCTCGCCTTTCTGAAGTCGCGCCTCTTGCTGCCGGAGCCGCCGAGCGCCGAGGGGCCGAGCGCCGAACAGATGGCGACAGCGCTCGCCAACCGTCTGCGCCGCCTGGAGGCCATTCGCGAAGCGGCCAACCGGCTGATGAACCGCCAGCAATTGCTGCGCGACATTTTTCCGCGCGGCGAGCCCGAGCAGATCGCCGAGATCCGGCATCCGAAATACACCGCGACGCTGTACGACCTGCTCACGGCCTATGCCTCTCAGCGCCAGTCCCGCGTGCTGGCGAGCGTGCATCTGGCCAAGCGCACGGTGTGGTCGCTGGCCGAGGCACGCGCCACGCTGGAGCGGCTGGTCGGCAGCATCACCGAACAGGACGACTGGGGCGTTCTCGATGATTTCCTGATCCGTCACGTCGCGGATCCGACGCAGCGCGCGACGGTGTTCGCCTCGAGCTTCGCCGCTGCGCTCGAGCTCGTGCGTGAAGGTCAGCTGGAGCTGAATCAGAAAGAAGCGTTTGCGCCAATCTACTTCCGGAAGGGGCGCCCGAAACCGGTCGTGGACGCAGCTCCTGCGCCCGATGCGCCGGTCGGTTAAGTGCAAGAAGGAGAAGCTGCCATGGCAAGCCTGGCTGAAGTGCGGGTAGAAGAGGCCGAGCCGATGGAGAACGAACCCCAGGCACGTCCCGAAGAATTGCGGCTGCTGGAAGCGCTGCTGTTCGCCTCGAGTGAGCCGCTGGATACCGCGACGCTCGCCAAGCGCATGCCCGAGGGCATCGACGTGAAGGCGGCGCTCGAGCAGCTCCAGGCCGACTATGCCTCGCGCGGCGTCAACCTCGTGCGGGTCGCCAACAAATGGACGTTCCGCACCGCCGGCGACCTCTCCTGGCTGATGACGCGCGAGAGCACCGAGACCCGGCGCCTGTCGCGCGCGGCCATCGAGGTGCTGGCGATCATCGCCTATCACCAGCCGGTGACGCGCGCCGAGATCGAAGAAATCCGCGGTGTGGTGACCTCGAAGGGCACGCTGGACGTGCTGCTGGAGACCGGTTGGATCAAGCCCCGTGGCCGTCGCAAGACGCCGGGCCGTCCGCTGACCTTCGGAACCACCGAGGATTTCCTGTCGCAGTTCACCCTGGAACAGCTCGGCGATCTGCCGGGGCTGGAGGAGCTGAAGGGCACGGGCCTGCTGGATTCGCGTCTGCCGACCGGATTCAGTGTCCCGACGCCCTCGGATGATCCAGCGTTGCGGGAGGACGAGGATCCGCTGGAACCGGGCGAGGAGCTCGATCTTGCCTTGGCGCCTGCGGTCGAGCCCGAGCCGCCGCCGGAAGGCGGCAATGAGGGCGGCGACGGCGGGAGCGAGGAGTAATCCTCCGGCCTTCGACAGGTCCCCTGCGACAGGTTAACACTAGCAAGATTACGTAGCGCCGACAGCGAATTGGCGCTGCCTTAATCCTTGTTTTTGAGGCTTGCGAAGCCTACGTTCCGGTCAAGATCGGCCGGGTCCCGGCCATACGCGTTTGGAGGGTTGCAGGATGGGTTCACTTAGCATTTGGCACTGGATCCTGGTGATCGCAGTGGTCCTGCTGCTGTTCGGCCGCGGCAAGATTTCGGATCTGATGGGCGATGTGGCTCAGGGCATCAAGGCCTTCAAGAAGGGCATGCAGGACGACGACAAGCCCGCCGAGAAGCAGGAGCCCTCGAAGTCCATCGAGCACAATGCCGCGCCGACCGCGGCACGGTCCGACGTCGGCAGCAAGGCCGTCTGAGCCAGGAGCACGCGAGACGCGGGAAACGGCCCCGATCCTGCGCGTGAGGGATTGGGCCGATCGTGGCTTCGCGTGAACGGAAGACGTCATGTTCGACATCGGCTGGAGTGAGCTGGTTCTGATCGGGGTCGTGGCCCTGGTCGCCATTGGCCCGAAAGAGCTGCCGGGCGTGCTGCGCATGGTCGGTCAGTGGATGGGCAAGGCCCGCAAGATGGCCGCCGAATTCCAGGGCCAGTTCCAGGAAGCGATGCGCGAGGCGGAGATGGCCGACCTCAAGAAGAGCTTTGACGAGGTCAAGGAAGCCGCTTCCGGTTTCACGAGCGGTGGCCTGATGACCTCGCTCCAGAAGGACGTCAGCGACGCACTCCGCGTCGATGCGCTCGACAAGCCGGCTGAGACGTCGGCGACGACCTCCGTCGAACCTCCTGCGGCTTCAAGTGAAGCGCTGGCGACTTCAAGTGAAGCGCCGGCGACTTCAAGTGAAGCGCCGGCCACGCCCACGACACCGGAAGCTCCGACGCCGGAGATCTTCGTGGAAGCCGAGGGGCACGCGGCGGTGAACGAGCCGCTCGCGATTATCAGCGAGGTCGAGCAGACACCGGTTGCGCAGGACACCGCACCCGAAGCGATCAAGGACGCCAAAGCGTCATGAGCGACGCCGATATCGAGGCCAGCAAAGCTCCGCTGATGGACCATCTGATCGAGCTGCGTTCGCGGCTGATCAAGGCGCTGCTTGGCTTTGGCGTGGCCTTCATCTTCTGCTTCTTCTTCGCCAAGCAGATCTACAACGTTCTGGTCTGGCCGTTCGTGTGGGTCGCAGGCGCGGAGAACTCGAAATTCATCTACACTGCGCTGCTGGAATATTTCATCACCCAGCTCAAGCTCGCGCTGTTCGGTGCCGGCTTCATCTCGTTCCCGATCGTCGCAACCCAGATCTACAAGTTCGTGGCGCCCGGCCTCTACAAGCACGAGAAGCAGGCCTTCCTTCCGTATCTGATCGCGACCCCGTTCTTCTTCGTGCTCGGCGCGGCGTTGGTCTATTTCGTCGTGCTGCCGATGCTGGTGCGCTTCTCGCTCGGCATGCAGCAGATGGGCGGTGACGAGACCGCGCAGATCCAGCTCCTGCCCAAGGTCGGTGAATACCTCTCGCTGATGATGTCGCTGATCTTCGCCTTCGGCATCGCCTTCCAGCTGCCGGTGATCCTGACGCTGCTCGGGAGGGTCGGCATCATCACCTCGAAGATGCTGCGCGACAAGCGCCGCTATTTCATCGTTCTCGCTTTCATTATCGCCGCAGTC
This sequence comes from Bradyrhizobium sp. Gha, assembly GCF_900113735.1. Taxonomy (GTDB): domain Bacteria; phylum Pseudomonadota; class Alphaproteobacteria; order Rhizobiales; family Xanthobacteraceae; genus Bradyrhizobium. The sequence goes on along the minus strand of NZ_FOQM01000012.1, from coordinate 26,715 downwards.
CTGACGCCGCCTGATATCCTCAGCCAGTGCTCGCTCGCGATTCCCCTGCTGGCGCTCTATGAGGGCTCGATCATCGCGGTGTCCATGGTGGAGAAGAAGGCGGCCGCGTCGAAGGCGGCCACCGGCACCGACGTGTCGACGCCGGCCAATCCGGCGGAGTAGGGCACTTTCGTCCTATCATATCGCAGTACAGCCAATGATTCGTCATGCCCGGGCTTGACCCGGGCATCCACGACTTGATCTAAGGCGGCAGGTACGTGGATGGCCGGGATCACCCCGGCCACGACGGGAAAACAGCCATGCACGACATCAAATCGATCCGCGACAATCCGCAAGCGTTCGACGCCGGTCTCGCCCGGCGCGGCCTCAAGCCGTTGTCGGCGTCGCTGCTCGCGATCGATGAGCGTCGGCGTGCGGCGATCCTGGCCTCGGAGCAGGCGCAGGCGCGCCGCAACGCGGCCTCGAAGGAAATCGGCGACGCCAAGAAGGCCAAGGACGAGGCGCGCGCGGCGAAGCTGATGACTGAGGTCGCCGAGCTCAAGACCACCATGCCGGAGCTCGAGGCTGCCGCGAAAGCGGCCGACGAGGAGCTGACCAAAGAGCTGTCCGCGATCCCGAACATTCCTTTCGCTGAAGTGCCCGATGGCGTCGACGAGCATGGCAACGTCCAGCATCATGTGTTCGGCGCCAGGCGCAACTACGGTTTCGCGCCGAAGCTGCATGACGACCTCGGCATTGCGCTTGGCTGCATGGATTTCGAGGCTGCGGCAAAGCTCTCGGGCGCGCGCTTTGTTGTGCTCAAGAAGGGGCTGGCGCGCCTTGAGCGCGCGATCGGCCAGTTCATGCTCGACCTGCACACCACCGAGCACGGCTACACCGAGATCAACCCGCCGCTGCTGGTGCGCAATGAAGTCATGTTCGGCACCGGGCAGTTGCCGAAATTCGAGGACGACCAATTCTGGGCGATCAAGGGCGAGTTGCTGGCTTCGCCCGATCATGAGCGGCTGAAGACCGAGCGCCTCGGCCTGATCCCGACCGCCGAAGTCTCGCTCACCAACCTCGCGCGTGAATCCATCCTCGACGAGAAGCAGCTGCCGATGCGGCTCACTGCGCTGACGCCGTGCTTTCGCGCCGAAGCAGGTGCGGCCGGGCGCGATACCCGTGGCATGATCCGCCAGCACCAGTTCACCAAGGTCGAGCTGGTTTCGATCACGACGCCCGAGACCAGCAAGGACGAACTGGAGCGAATGCTGTCCTGCGCCGAGCAGGTGTTGCAGAAGCTCGACCTGCATTATCGCGTGATGACGCTGTGCGCAGGAGATATGGGATTCTCGTCGCAAAAGACCTACGACATCGAGGTGTGGATGCCCGGGCAGGGCGAGGGCGGCATGTTCCGCGAGATATCGAGCTGCTCGGTGTGCGGAGACTTCCAGGCGCGGCGCATGGATGCGCGCTCGCGCGGGCCGGACGGCAAGCCGCGCTTCGTGCACACGCTGAACGGCTCGGGCACGGCGGTCGGCCGCGCGCTGATCGCTGTCATGGAGACCTATCAGCAGGAGGACGGCTCAATCGCGGTCCCCAGCGTGCTTCAGCCTTACATGGGTGGCTTGAAAGTGGTCACGCGCGAGTAAGAATTCGCGTTGGCCACTGAAATGTAGAAACGTTTGGTTGCGAAGATCGGGCGGCCGGCTATCCTGACGGCTGCCCGCGAACGCGAAACCAACCGTCCATGGCCTTGCACCGCGATATCTTCTGGATCGGCCGACAATGGGCGGTGACAGGTGCCGGCATCCAGGCCGTCGATCAGCGTTTGCGTGGCGTGCTTGACATCGACATTGCGCGTCTTTGGGACGAGGGCCTGGTGCAGAGCCGGCGGGCGAAGCCCGGGGTCAATGCCGAGGACTTCGACAGGGCGCTGACGATGGCGCGCGAGCGTTTTCCCGAGACGGCGGTATCTGCGCCGTTCCTTGCGCAGCTGAAGGCGCTCGGTGTGGTTGAGACCCCGGTCGTGAGCCCGGTCGTCGCGCCTGCGATGCAGCTGCGCGCCGAGGGCAGGCTCGCGCGCTTCCTGCCGCAATGGCGAGTCCGCCGCTGAAGCGAATGGACTCGATTGCTGCGCTGCGGCAATGAACGTCGGCGCGGGTGAGGTCTGCGCCGAAGCCGGTTTGCCTGATCGGTCCCGGCCGGATAAGACGGCCTCACTCCAGATCAGGAATCGACCTCCGGCATGCGCATTCTCTGCACCAATGACGACGGTATCCACGCTCCCGGCCTCAAGGTCGTGGAGGAGATCGCACGCGCGCTGTCGGACGACGTCTGGGTGGTGGCGCCCGAGCTCGATCAGTCCGGCGTATCGCATTCGCTGTCGCTGAACGACCCGTTGCGCCTGCGTGAAGTTGGGCCGCGGCACTTCGCGGTGCGCGGCACGCCGACCGACTGCGTCATCATGGGCGCGCGCCATATTCTCGGTGCGCAGCTCCCCGACGTCGTGCTCTCCGGCGTCAACAAGGGCCGCAACGTTGCCGAGGATGTGGTCTATTCCGGCACCATCGCCGGCGCGCTCGAAGGCACCATTCTGGGCATCCCGTCATTTGCGCTGTCGCAGGAATTCAGCGTCGAGACGCGCGATCGGCCGCAATGGGATACCGCGCGCAAATTCGGTCCTGATATCTTGCGCAAGGTGATCAAGGCCGGCATCCCGAAGGACACCGTCATCAACGTCAACTTCCCGTCCTGTGCGCCGGAGGATGTGCTCGGCATTCGTGTCACGCGACAGGGCAAGCGCAATCTCGGTTTTCTCAGGATCGACGAGCGCAGGGACGGCCGCAACAACCCCTATTTCTGGATCGGCTTTGAGCGCACGGCGATGATGGACACGGCGGCCGAAGGCACGGACCTGGCAGCGCTTCACGAGCATTATGTCTCGGTCACGCCGCTCCGGCTCGATCGTACCAACGAAGCGTTTTCCGAAGAGCTGAGCGCTACTCTGAAGTAAAGGCGCTTGCTACCAGCGGCTAGCCGCCGCGAAGCGCGGCTTCGATGGTCTTGCCGAGCGCGTCAAGCTGAAACGGTTTCTGAAGCGCCGGACGGTCGCGATATTGCTCGGGCAGGCCCGACGAGCCGTAGCCGGTCGCGAAGATGAAGGGGCAGCCCTTGGCCTTGATGACGTCGGCGACCGGGGAGATGACCTTGCCGTTGACGTTGACGTCGAGGATGGCGATGTCGAACTCGGTCGCCTGGGCCAGCCGCATTGCCTCTGAGATATCTCCGGCTTCGGCCGCGACCTTGTAGCCGAGCTCTTCGAGCATATCCGCCACCATCATTCGGATCATCACCTCGTCCTCGACGAGGAATACAGAGCGGCCGGAAAGCCCTGTCGCAGTCATTGTCGTTGAGTCCTTGCCCATTCCCGAAAACGTTCGCAGATAACGCTTATCGACGCAATGCGCGTTTCGGCCAAACGATACTTGAAAATGGCCCGCGCGGCTTGTCCGCTGCAAGCCGATTTGTGGTCAAATGCCCGGATAGAACACTATACGGGTTCCTGAGCAGGAACAAGATTCCAGCCCGGATCCTGGCGCCGAGCCATCATCCGGGACCCCGACGAAGATGGTACAGCCCGCGATGACCTCCAATCAGCACCCGCCGGAAAAGATGATGTTTCAGCTCACGCTGAGGCGTCGCGGGATCAGCGATCAAACCGTGCTGCGGACGATGGAGGAGGTGCCGCGCGAGTTGTTCGTCGAGGCCTCTGATCGGGACGGCGCCTATCGCGACAGCGCGCTGCCGATCGCCTGTGGGCAAACCATCAGCCAGCCCTTCGTCGTCGCCTACATGACCGAGCAGCTTCAGGTCCAGAAGAGCCACCGCGTGCTTGAGATCGGCGCGGGCTCCGGCTATCAGGCCGCCGTGCTGTCGAAGCTTGCGCGCGAGGTGCTGACGGTCGAGCGCTACCGCAAGCTCGCGGATGCCGCGCGCGCCAGGCTTGAAAAGTTGGGCTGTCACAATGTCGAGGTGATGCTCGGCGACGGCCTCAATCTGCCTGCAAATATCGGCCCGTTCGACCGCATCATCGTCACCGCCGCGGTGGAGCAAATTCCAGAGAACCTGATCGAGCGGCTCGAGGTCGGCGGCATCCTGATCGCACCGGTGGGGCCGCATCAGGGCGTGCAGACACTGACACGCCTCAACCGCACCGAGGCCGGGATCGAGCGCAGGGAACTCGTCGAGGTCCGTTTCGTGCCGGCACTGCCTGGCGTGGCGCGGGAGCTGTAGAATTCCGGATCGGCAACGCATCCAACATCTTATTGGGAGGGTTAAGCCGTTATTTACTCGGCGCGTGTTTACTTAAAACACCAGTTCTGTTGCGTACGAGTGAGTAACCATGTCAGTTGTCGCCGAGTTGCTTTACTCGCGCCGCGTACCGCAGGTCGCGGTGCTGGCGCTGATCTCTTTTGGTTTCGCAGGGTGTAGCGCCGACATGTCGTCGCGCCTGTCCCAGTCGAACTTCTCTAACCCCTTTGAATCGACCGGCTCGGTGCAGCAGGCCCCGCCGCCGCAGCGCGAGCTGCCGCAATATGCCCGGCCGCAGACCCAGCAGGGCAATTATCAGTCCCAGCCGTTGGCGCCGGCGGTTGCCGCGCCGCAATCCTATCCGGTTGCAGCGGGTGGCGGCGTATCGGGAGGCGGTCGCGGGCTCGGCTCCTACACGCCGCCCGCCCAGCCGCGTCTCGAAGCCACCGGCACGGTGCCGCAGCGCTCGGTGGTGGCCGCCCAGCCTGCCGGCGGGACCAAGATCATCGTCGGCACCAGTGACACGCTCGACGTGCTCGCCAAGCGCTACCACGTAACTCCGCAGGCGATCCTCGCCGCCAACGGCTACAAGGGGCCGCGCGCGCTCTCTCCTGGTCAGCAGCTCGTCATCCCGCATCCCGGTGCTGTTGCAGCTGCGCCGGCGCCCGTGATGACCCCGGTTGCCGCGGCTCCTGCGATGGCGCCGAAGCCGGTCGCAGCCGTCGCCGCGCCGTCGAGCTTCCACTTCGTCAATCACGGCGACACGCTCGCCAGCATCGCACGCAAGAACCACATCTCCGCCGCCGAACTCGCTCGCGCCAACGGTCTCGATCCGTCGACCAAGCTCAAGCTCGGCACCAAGCTGACCGTGCCGGGCGCCAGGACCGCGGCTGTTGCTGCGCCGCTGGCTCCCGCGCCCGTCGCCGCGGCACCCGTTGCGGCTGCGTTGCAGCCGGTCGCGGCCGCTCCCGCGCCTACGACCAAGATGGCCGCCGTTGCCCAACCCGCGCAGAGCGCGCGCCTCGCCCAGGCCACCGCCAATATCGACGAGAAGCCCGCTGCCGAGGCGCCGGCGAAAGCGGCGGAGACCACGAGTTCCCTGCCGACCTTCCGCTGGCCGGTGCGTGGCAAGGTGATCACGAGCTACGGCGCCAAGACCAATGGCAAGTCCAATGACGGCATCAACGTTGCGGTGCCCGAGGGTACGCCGGTCAAGGCGGCTGAAGACGGCGTCGTTGCCTATTCCGGCAACGAGCTGAAAGGTTACGGCAATCTGGTCTTGGTTCGGCACGCCAACGGCTACGTCACCGCATATGCCCATGCGAGCGAGCTGTTGGTGAAGCGCGGCGATACCATCAAGCGCGGTCAGGTCATTGCCAAGTCGGGTCAATCCGGCGAGGTGGCATCACCGCAGCTCCACTTCGAGATCCGTAAGGGATCGAGCCCGGTCGACCCGCTTCAGTTCTTGAATGGGGCGTGAGGCCTCTGCAGAGTAAGGCAGGACATCGCCACAAAGACGCTGTCATCGCCCGGGAAAGCGGGCGATCCAGTACGCAGGCGGCCTCTCGATCGGTCACAATCGTCTCTGGAATACTGGATTCCCCGCCTTCGCGGGGAATGACAATTGCGGGTGCAGCGACAGCCTCGACTACTTCGCCGCGAGCTTCACGCCGAGCCGTCCGGCCAGCTCCTGCACGAACTGCCAGGCGACCCGGCCCGAGCGCGCGCCGCGCGTGGTCGACCATTCCAGCGCTTCGCGCTCGAGCGCTTCGTCGTCGACCTTGATGCCGAAATGGCTGCAATAGCCCCCCACCATGGCGAGATATTCGTCCTGGCTGCAGCGGTGGAAGCCGAGCCAGAGACCGAACCGATCCGACAGCGAGACCTTTTCCTCGACCGCCTCGCCCGGATTGATCGCGGTCGAGCGTTCGTTCTCGATCATGTCGCGCGCCAGCAGATGGCGGCGGTTGGAGGTGGCGTAGAGGATGACGTTCTCGGGCCGCCCCTCGATCCCACCTTCGAGTACAGCCTTGAGCGATTTGTAGGACGCGTCATTGCCGTCGAAGGAGAGGTCGTCGATGAACACGATGAAGCGGAAGTCGGCGTCGCGGAGCTGCTCCATCAGCATCGGCAGCGTTTCGATGTCCTCGCGATGGATCTCGATGAGCTTCAGTCTGTCGGCCGGCTTGCGGTCGGCGTTGATGCTGGCATGCGCCGCCTTCACCAGCGAGGACTTGCCCATGCCGCGCGCGCCCCAGAGCAGGGCGTTGTTGGCGGGCAGGCCGCCTGCAAAACGCTCGGTGTTCTCCATCAGGATATCGCGCATCCGGTCGACACCCTTGAGCAGAAACAGCTCGACGCGGCTGACCCGGGGCACCGCGGCGAGGCGGCCGTCCGGATGCCAGACATAGGCGTCCGCCTGCTTGAACGACTCGCGTTCGGCGGCCGGCATACCCTGGGCGGCGAGGTGGGTCGCAATCGTTTCCAGCGCGCGGACGATGCGCTCCTGGGTGAGGTCCGGGGTTGCCTGGAGGGAGGTTTTTTGGACCACCTTGGGGCGTTTTGCCGCGACCTGGGCGGCCTTCATGGCAGGGGTACGGGGGCCTTTGCCGGCCGGGCTTTTGCTTGGTTTTTTGGGCATGTCCGAAGTTCCTGAGAATGCAGCCTTATCGGGCCTGACGGCGCGCCGCAAGGTGGTCAAAAGGGCGGTCTGGCAGCGTTGCAATTGGGGCGGTGGTCGCTATAGTCCGCGCGAATTTGACCGAGCCGGTCGCCGTCAAGGCCTGACCGGCTTCCCCCGTTTCCACGAGGATCGTCCGAATGCTGATTACCCCTGCGTATGCCCAGGCTGCGGGCGCCGGCGACACCAACAGCATGTTGATGTCGCTGCTGCCGTTCGCCCTGATCTTCGTGATCATGTACTTCCTGATTCTGCGTCCGCAGCAGAAGAAGGTGAAGGACCACGCCGAACTCGTGAAGAACATCCGCCGCGGCGACACCGTCGTGACGTCGGGGGGCCTCGTCGGCAAGGTCACCAAGGTGGTCGATGACGACCAGATCGAGTTCGAAATCTCCGACGGCGTCCGCGTGCGCCAGATGCGCTCGATGATCTCGGGCGTGCGCGCCAAGGGCGAGCCGGCCAAGGACAGCGCGAAGGAAAGCGCCAAGGACGACGCCGCGGCGAAGTGAGCGCTTTCCCGCGAGCATCTCAAATCTCCTGATCTGACAGGTCCAGTCGATGTTGTATTTCACGCGGTGGAAGGCGCTCGGGATTATCCTGACGGCGCTGATCGTGTGCCTCTGCGCGGTCCCGAACTTCTTCCCCGAGGCGCAGGTCAAGACCTGGCCCACGTGGGCGCAGCGGCGCCTGGTGTTGGGTCTCGACTTGCAGGGCGGCTCCTCTCTGCAGCTCGAGGTCGACTCCAACTATGTGAAAAAGGAAAAGCTCGACCAGATCCGCGACGACGTCCGCCGCGTGCTGCGCGAAGCCAAGATCGTTTACACCGGTCTCGTCACGAAGAGCGATGCCGTCGAGGTGCGCGTCAAGGACGCGGACGCCCAGACGGTGCTCGCCAAGTTGCGTGAGCTTGCACAGCCGATTGGCGGCCTGATGGGATCCAGCGGTCAGCGCGACATCGACGTCTCGGATGCCGGCGGCGGATTGATCCGCCTCAGCATTCCGGAGACCGCGATGATCGAGCGTTTGCGCAAGACCATCGAGCAGTCGATCCAGATCGTCGAGAAGCGCGTCAACGAGCTCGGCACCGTCGAGCCCATCATCCAGCGTCAGGGTAACGACCGCATCCTGGTGCAGGTGCCGGGTTTGCAGGATCCGACCCATTTGAAGGAACTGCTGGGCAAGACCGCGAAGATGGAATTCCGCATGGTCGATCCCTCGGTGCCGCCGGACCAGGCGCAGCAGGGCGGTTTGCCGCCGGACACCGAGTTCCTGCCGGCCGCCACGCCGCCGCCGTCCGGCTACGTTGTCAAGAAGCAGGTGCTGGTTGCGGGCGGCGATCTGACCGACGCCCAGGCGACCTTCGACCAGCGGACCAATGAGCCGGTCGTCAGCTTCAAGTTCAATACCTCGGGCGCGCGCAAGTTCGCGCAGGCCACGCAGGAGAATGTCGGGGTGCCCTTCGCGATCATCCTCGACAACAAGGTGATCTCGGCGCCGGTCATCCGCGAGCCGATCACCGGCGGGCAGGGCCAGATCTCCGGCAATTTCACCGTGCAGTCGGCCAACGACCTCGCGATCCTGCTGCGCGCCGGCGCGCTGCCTGCGCCGCTTACGGTGGTGGAGGAACGCACGGTCGGTCCCGGCCTCGGCCAGGACTCGATCGACAAGGGTGAGCTCGCGGCCTATGTCGGCTCGATCATGGTCGTCGTCTTCATGCTGTTGACGTACCGGCTGTTCGGCGTGTTCGCCAACATCGCGGTGACGATCAACGTTGCCATGATCTTCGGCTTGCTGTCGCTGCTCAGCGCCACGCTGACGCTCCCCGGCATCGCCGGCATCGTGCTCACCGTCGGCATCGCGGTCGACTCCAACGTGCTCATCTATGAGCGCATCCGCGAGGAGCTGCGCGGGGGGCGAAGCCCGATCTCGGCGATCGACGCAGGCTTCAAGCGGGCGCTTGCCACCATTCTCGATTCCAACATCACCACCTTCATCGCCGCTGCAGTGCTGTTCATGATCGGCACCGGTCCGGTGCGCGGCTTCGCAGTGACGCTCGGCATCGGCATCATCACCACTGTGTTCACCGCATTCACCATGACCCGTCTGATCGTGGCCTGGTGGGTGCAGTGGAAGCGGCCGAAGACTGTGCCGATCTGATCATTCGAGGCCGACCGTGACCACTACTCAAATCGTTCTCATTTCTCTCGGCGTCCTGATTGCCGTGCTGACCGTGGTCAGCGTGCTCGGCCTCCTGCCGTCGCTGCGCATCGTCCCGGACAACACGCATTTCGACTTCACGCGCTTTCGCCGCATCAGCTTCCCGATCTCGGCCGCGCTGTCGATCGTCGCCATCACGCTGTTCTTCACGCACGGCCTGAACTTCGGCATCGACTTCAAGGGGGGCACCTTGATGGAGGTGCGGGCCAAGTCGGGCTCCGCCGATCTCGCGCAGATGCGCGCGACCCTTGGCAGCCTCGGCCTCGGCGAAGTCCAGCTGCAGCAGTTCGGCAGCGCCGCCGACGTGCTGCTTCGGGTGGCCGAGCAGCCGGGCGGCGACAAGGCCCAGCAGGAAGCGGTGGACAAGGTTCGCGGCGCCCTCGGCGAGTCCGTCGAATACCGCCGCGTCGAGGTGGTGGGCCCGCGCGTCTCCGGCGAGCTGCTGGGGTGGGGCATGGCCGGCCTGATGCTCGCAATCGGCGCGATCCTGGTCTATCTCTGGTTCCGCTTCGAATGGCAGTTCGCGCTCGGCGCCATGATCGCCAACGTGCACGACATCGTGCTGACCATCGGCTTCATGTCGATCAGCCAGGTCGATTTCGACCTGACCAGCATCGCGGCGCTCCTGACCATTCTGGGCTACTCGCTCAACGACACCGTCGTCATCTATGACCGCATCCGTGAAATGCTGCGGCGCTACAAGAAGATGCCGATGCCGCAGCTGCTGAACGAATCCATCAACTCGACGCTGTCGCGCTCGATCATCACCCACTTCACCGTGACGCTGGCGCTGCTGGCGCTGCTGCTGTTCGGCGGTCATGCCATCCACAGCTTCACGGCCGTCATGATGTTCGGCGTGGTGCTGGTCGGTACCTACACCTCGATCTTCATCGCGGCGCCGATTCTGATCTATCTCGGCGTTGGCGAGCATCGCGAGGATGCGAAGGAAACGGCTGCGCCGGCGAAGAAAATCAAGGCATGATCCGAACCGCTTGCCCTCGCATGAGTTTGCGAGGGTAGTCAGCTCATTCGGACGAGGCTCATGGCCGGCGATCCCAACGCTCCCCATTTCCCGCGCTCCGCGCCGATCGAGGCCTATGGCAAGGGCGGCTTTGCCTTCGCCGGCATGTCGCATCGCGGATCGCTGCTCTGCCTGCCCGACGCGATCTGGGCCTGGGACGTGACCGATCCCACCAAGATCGACCGCTATTCGCTGGATCGGGTTTTCGCCGCCGCCAACAGCATCGATACGCTGCTGGTCGGGACCGGAACCGGCGTCTGGCTGCCGCCGCCGCAGCTGCGCCAGGCGCTGAAGGCGGTGAGGGTGGTGCTGGATACGATGCAGACCGGCCCCGCCGTTCGCACCTACAACATCATGATCGGCGAACGGCGCCGCGTCGCGGCTGCGCTGATTGCCGTGCCATGAGCAGCGCTGCGACGCCGGCCGACAGCGTGACCTTCTGCGCCGATCTGGTGCGCAGCCACGACTTTCCACGCTATGCCGCGACGCTGTTTGCACCGGCTGCCGAGCGCCGCGCGCTGCTGGCGCTCTACGCCTTCAATGTCGAGATCGTCCGCGTCCGCGACCAGGTGAGCCAGCCCTTGCCCGGCGAGATCCGCTTTCAATGGTGGACCGATCTGCTCTCGGGCCTTGTCCACGGCAGCGCCGAGGGCAATCCGGTGGCAGCGGAGCTGTTGCGCGCGATCGCCGATTTTGACCTGCCGGTCGAGCCGTTGTCGCTGCTCGTCGACGAGCATCAGTTCGATCTCTACAACGACCCGATGCCGACCATGACGGCGCTCGAGGGCTATCTGGCCGCGACCTCTTCGGCGTTGTTTGTGCTGGCGGCGCGGATCATGGGCGAAGTTTCGGAGGCGGCTGGGCACCTCGCGCGCCACGCGGGGCTGGCGCAGGGCATCGCGCAGGTGATCGCAAACCTGCCACGGGACTCGTCCCATCGCCAATTGTTTCTGCCGCAGCAATTCCTGACCAGCCATGGCTGCGCCACGGAAGATGTGTTCGCCGGCAAGCAGACGCCCAACCTCCATGCCGTGCTGGACCAGCTCATCGGCGAAGCCCGGCAGCATCTGGCGATGGCCTCGTCGCTGCTGGTGCAACTGCCGCCCTCGGTGCGGCCGGCGTTCCTCCCGTTGAGTCAGGCGCGGGCTGATCTCGATCGCCTGTCGCGGCCCGGGCGCAATCCGTTCGCGCCGCAGCCGTTATCGCGGCTACGCGCGCTATGGACGCTGTGGCGGGCGTCACGATCGCGGGAATTTACCAAATAGCATTTGGCTTATCGCCCGGACCGGCCAAATGCTCTATGCTGTCCCATGGCCGACATGTCCCCAACCGCAATCCCCGATCTGGGCGGCTTTCCGGTTACACCGGCTGACGTTCACGCCGCCGCCGCGACCATTCACGGCGCCGTCGTCGATACGCCCTGTAGCTACAGTCGCACGTTGAGCAGCATCTGCGGCTGCGAGCTCTGGCTCAAATTCGAAAACCTTCAATTCACCTCCTCGTTCAAGGAGCGCGGCGCTCTCAATCGCCTCGCTGCGCTGACCGCGGAAGAGCGTGCGCATGGCGTCGTCGCAATGTCGGCAGGCAACCACGCGCAGGGCGTCGCCTATCACGCCAAGCGGCTCGGCATTCCCGCCACGATCGTGATGCCGGTGGGCACGCCGATGGTGAAGGTCGAGAACACCAGGCACCACGGCGCTGAAGTGGTCGTCACGGGGGCGACCCTGGAAGAGGCGGCTGCGTTTGCGCGGAGCCACGGCGAAGCACGTGGCATGATCTTCGTCCATCCCTACGACGATCCGCTTGTCATCGCGGGCCAGGGTACGGTCGGGCTGGAGATGCTCAAGGCCGTGCCGGAGCTCGATACGCTGGTCGTTCCGATCGGCGGAGGCGGCCTGATCAGCGGCATCGCCATCGCCGCGAAATCGATCAAGCGGTCGGTGCGCATTCTCGGCGTCGAGGCCTGGCTCTATCCCTCCATGTACAACGCCATCCACGGCGGCAATCTGCCGGCGCGCGGCGATACGCTTGCCGAAGGCATCGCTGTCAAATCGCCGGGCAAGATCACCAGTGAAATCGTCCGCAGTCTCGTCGACGACATCGCGCTCGTGAACGAAGCCGAGCTCGAACGCGCGGTTGCGACCCTGATCTCGATCGAGAAGACGGTCGTCGAGGGGGCCGGTGCTGCGGGACTTGCGGCGATCATGTCCGATCCCTTGCGCTTTGCCGGCGAGAAGGTCGGGCTTGTGCTGAGCGGCGGCAATATCGACACCCGGCTGATCGCCTCGGTGCTGACGCGGGAGCTCGCGCGCGAGGGACGGCTGACGCAGCTCTCGCTCGATATTCCCGACAGGCCCGGCCAGCTCGCGGCAGTGGCTTCGCTGCTGGCCGAGGCCGGCGCCAACATCATCGAGGTCTCGCACCAGCGGACCTTCTCCGACCTGCCGGCCAAGGCGACGCTGCTGCAGCTCGTCATCGAGACCCGCGACAGTGCGCATCTCGATGAGGTCATGGCCAAGCTGAGCGCCTCCGGACTGAGCGCGCGCTGCACCTGAGCAGCGCTATCGCGCTGCCAGCTCCGCGAGGTGGTCGATCAACCGATCGATCTCGGCTTCCGTGTTGTAGTAATGCGGGGAGGCGCGAACGACCACCGGCAGCGCCCGGACTTCCGCGTCGATGCGGGTGCTCGACGGATGCGAGGCGCCGATGGTGATACCGGCCGCAGCGGCGCTGCTGACGATGGTGTCGGCCTCACGGCCCTCCATCGTGAAGCTGACGATCGCGCCCGGCGCATGACCGAGGTCGCGAATGATGATGCCACTGATCGCGGCGAGACCGCGGCGGAGACGGTCCGCAAGCAAGCGGCAGCGCCGCTCGATCCGGCCGAGGCCGATCGCAAGAGCGTAGTCGACGGCAACGCCGAGGCCAAGCCGGGCCACGTAGTTGTTCTCCCAGGTCTCGAACCGGCGCGCATCGTCGCGGAGCTGATAGCGGTCCCGCGCGACCCAGGGCGCAGCAAAATGGTCGATCATCGGTGGCTCAAGCTGCTGCAGCAGCTCACGGCGGACATAGAGAAAGCCGGTGCCGCGCGGTCCGCGCAGGAATTTGCGACCCGTGGCGGACAGCATGTCACAGCCGATGGCTTCGACATCGACCTGCATCTGGCCGACTGCCTGGCAGGCATCGAGCAGATAGGGAATGCCGTGCGCCTGCGCGATTTTGCCGATTGCCGCGGCGGGATTGACGAGCCCGCCATTGGTCGGAACCCAGGTGATCGCAATCAGCTTCACGCGATGATCGATCATGCGTTCGAGCACATCGACATCGAGCTCGCCGCTTGCGTCGCTCGGCACGATCTCAATGACGGCGCCGGTTCGCTTGGCGACCTGGAGCAACGCGACATAGTTGGCGGCGTATTCGGCCTCGGCGGTCAGAATCCGATCGCCGGCGCGAAACGGCAGCGCATAGAATGCCATCTGCCAGGCCACCGTTGCGTTCTCCATGAGCGCAATCTCGTCCGGTGCGGCGTTCAGCAAGCGCGCGACCGAGCCGTAGACCGCATCGAGCCGGTCAGACTCGCGGTCGGCGGCCGCATAACCTCCGATCTCGCTCTCCAGATCGATATGCTGCTTCATCGCCGAGACGACGGCCGCCGGCATGAGCGCCGCGCCCGCGTTGTGCAGATAGGCAAGCCGGGAGGCCGCCGGCGTGTCGGCACGAAGTCGGTGGATGTCGATCAAGTGGGCCTCCCTCTCGCAATCCTGCTGAATGGATTAGACGCGCTGGGGAGGGCGAGCAAGACGGAGGCCGCGAGGGACGGGCTTGGCGTTCGCTTCAGATGCAGAGGCCGAGCAGCTTGATGTGGCAGTTGCTGGATTTGGGCTTGCTTGCGGGCGCGGTCTCGCGTCTCAGGGCGACCAGCGGTTCGGTATCCTTCTTGCCCTTTCCCGGCTTCGGCTCGTAATCGCCGGCAATCACCATGGCCCAATAGGTCCGCTTGCCGCTGGCATTCTTCGCGCTCGCGATTCCGACTCGGGAGGCGTTGTGGAGCAGCAGGTTCTTGCGGTGCCCGGAGGAGTCGATCCACTGTCCCAGCGTCTTCTCGAAATTGTCGTAGCCATAGGCGATGTTCTCGGCGGCGCGGCCCGCGCCTGACGGTGCGACGCGCTTGTTGAACGGGCCGAGGGCGTCGTGGCTGAGATCATCCTTGGCCGCCATCGCGCGCGCCTGGTCCATGGCAATGCGGTCGAGCGTTGCGTCGCGTATGACGCGGCCCTCGCCATGCTTCAGCCGGAAGCTGGAGATCTGTTCGGCGGCCGACTCGGCCGCCATCACAGGCGCCGCAGTCAGCAGCACCAGACCTGCGATTAGCAGGGGCGCGCGGCGCCTCATGGTCCCCCAACGATTCATTGTTCCCCAAGTCAGCGTGGTCCCCGGCTTCTCTACCGGCATTGTGGACGCTTCAAGGCGCAACGCAGCCCGCCTAACCGGTTGGCAGGTCCGCCTCGAAGTTGAAGCGATCGCGCAGGTTTTTGCGTTGCTCCAGGATGTCCTTCAGGAACGCGCGGTCCTGGTCGTTCCTCATCATCGGCTCGATCAGGTCGAGCTGATTCATCGCGACCAGTTGCAGGACCTCGGTGCGCGGCTTTCCGCTGGTGTCGCGCGGCAACGCGTGCACCACCTGGATGTGTTCCGGCGGCTTTGGCCCCTTGGCGGCCGTGAGCTCGTTCCGCAACTGGCCCTCGAGCGTAGCCTGATCAGCTTCCACAAACGCATAGAGCCCAACACCTGAGCGACGGTCGGCAAAGGCGACGATGGCGGTGTCGCGCACCGCGGGATTCTTGCGGATCAGCTCGGCAAGCACCGGCGCATCGTTGACGAGCCGACGACCGCCGCCCTCGCGGTCGGTGAAGTTGAACAGGCCGCGCGTGATCGCGCGATAGACCTTCTTGCCTGTCACGAGCCACAGGCTGGCGGCAAAGGACTTCTTCGCCAGGACCTTTCGCTCGCGCGGCGTCAGCGCCTCGGGCGCGTAGGTGCGCTTGTGCTTGAGCAGGTGCCGGAGATCTTCATAGGCGAGGATGCGGTAAAGCCGGCCACGCCGCTTGAAGCACGCCGCCAGCTGGAAATCGGTCACATAGGCGCGCCCGTCGCGGCCCATCAGCCAGTTCTGTTCCTTGGCAAGATCGTTGTGGCAGATGCCTGCGCGGCGCAGGCGGCGCAGTACGTCCTTCGCCGAGCGGAAATAGGCGACGTCACCATGCGGCTTTGCCAGATGCAGCGCGACGCCGTCGATGAACCCACGCACCAGCGCGCGGCGACCGGCCCAGAGCAATTCAGGACCGACGTCGAGGCCCTTGGCGAGCGACAGCGCGTGCTTCTCGCGCGCAAACAGATGACGTGCCAGCAGGAACGACCACCAGGGCACTTCATCGAGGCGACGCAGCACCGCCTCGACCTCGCCGTCATCGGCGCGGAAGCGCCCGCGCTCGACGGTCGAGAACACGTCGCGCTTGAGCAACACGCCCTCGGTCCAGCGCGCCGAGAGCACCGCGGCGTCGTTTTTCGGGAGGCTCATCGAAAACTCACGCGGCTGCGGCGATACGCAAATGATCGGCGATCCAGCGATCGAGATCGGCGAGCGCCAAAGCGCTCATGGCTTGCTTCTTGGCCACCGTCTTCTCGTTGCCGCGTAAGCGCGTGCCGTCGGGCTTCTTCGTGGGAGCGCTCGCGAGCGGCGGGAACAAGCCGAAATTGATGTTCATCGGCTGGAACGAGCGCGTGCCCGGTTCGATGGCCTCGATGTGGCCGCCGGTGATGTGGCCGAGCAGCGATCCAAGCGCGGTCGTGCCTGGTGGGCTCGCAAGCGTCTCGCCGCGCGCGTCGGCAGCCGCGTAGAGGCCCGCGATCAGGCCGACGCTGGCGGACTCCACATAGCCTTCGCAGCCCGTCATCTGGCCGGCAAAGCGCAGTCGCGGCTGTGCGCGCAAGCGCAACTGGCCATCGAGCAGCTTTGGCGAGTTGAGGAAGGTGTTGCGGTGCAGCCCGCCGAGACGGGCGAATTCGGCCTTCTCCAGCCCGGGAATGGTGCGGAAGATGCGCTGTTGCTCGCCGTATTTCAGCTTCGTCTGGAAGCCGACGATGTTGTAGAGCGTGCCGAGCTTGTTGTCCTGGCGCAGCTGCACGATCGCATAGGACTTTGTTGTGGGATCGTGCGGATTGGTGAGGCCGACCGGCTTCATCGGCCCGTGGCGCAGCGTCTCGGGCCCACGTTCCGCCATCACCTCGATCGGCAGGCAGCCGTCGAAATAGGGCGTGTTGGTCTCCCATTCCTTGAACTCGGTCTTCTCGCCGCCGATGAGTGCGGCGACGAAGCCGTCATACTGCTCCTTGGTCATGGGGCAGTTGATGTAATCGGCACCGGTACCGCCGGGGCCGACCTTATCGTAGCGCGACTGGAACCATGCCACCGACATGTCGACGGAGTCGCGGTGCACGATCGGCGCGATCGCATCGAAGAAGGCGAGCGCGTTCTCGTCGGTCAACTCGCGGATGGCCTCGGCCAGCGGGGCGGAGGTGAGGGGGCCGGTCGCAATAACGACGTTGCTCCAATCGGCCGGCGGCAGGCCTTTGACCTCGCCGCGGGCGATCTCGATGAGAGGGTGGTCGTTCAGCGCCTTGGTGACCGCTGCGGAGAAGCCGTCGCGGTCGACCGCGAGTGCTCCCCCGGCGGGCACCTGGTTGGCATCGGCCGCGCGCATGATCAGCGAGTCGAGGCGGCGCATTTCGGCGTGCAGCAGGCCGACAGCGTTGTTGGCGGCATCGTCGGAGCGGAACGAATTGGAGCAGACGAGCTCGGCGAACCCGTCGGTTCGGTGCGCCTCGGTCATGCGGTCTGGCCGCATCTCGTGCAGCACGACGGGCACGCCCGATTTGGCCACCTGCCAGGCCGCCTCGGAACCGGCAAGGCCGGCGCCGATGACGTGCACAATATTGGATAGAGATCCTGTCATGGGGCGGACAGGTAGCGCTTTTCAGCGGTGAGTGGAATCGCCGAAATCGAGTTTTCTGCCACCAGATGCGACAACGCCCGCACGAGGCGGGCGCTATCGGTTCGACCGGTGAAGGGCTGAAACGAGATCAGCCCTGGAACTGACCGGCAGCAACACGCGGGATGTCCGAGCGATCAAGGCCGATGTCGGCCAGTTCGCGATCGCTGAGCTGGGACAGCTCGGCAACGTTGCGCTGATAGTCCCGGAAGGCCTGGATCATGCGGATGAGCGAGAGCAGCATTTGTAGTCTCCTGTAGTTCGATTCAGCCTTTGCCGAGGCGTCATCGTTGAAATGAATATAAGTGAGAGTGGTGCGTCGCGAAAGTTCATATGTTGCGATGCAGCTAAGCGAACAACGCATAGCACTAGTAAGGAACGATTAACCCATCGGCACTCGCGTCAAACGCCTGGGTGAGATAGGACGATAATTGGAATAAGTCTCTGCGATGTCATTAGATTATGCGATTTCAATCATGCCGAACCTTGCCGTGGCAGGTTACATTTCGCTGATACGGAGCGCTGCTCAGTCAGCATGTAAACCCAAGTTCGTCATGCGCAACTCACATGAAGTAGGTTTCCAAGATATGAATTAATGTTCATTTCGACGTGATGGATTGCAGCCGCGCCTAAATCTCTGAAGGAGCCCATCCCAAGAATGGCCTTCGGTGCTTCACCTGGTGCCGGACCGCTCCTCCGGTCCAATCTCGAGGCGGCAAGCCATTGTGCGTCGCACACACGCTGAGCGTGCAAGACCTGATTACGAAGTTGTAATGAAAATCAGAAATTTCGCATGCGCCTCTGCGCCGCACGCAACATCACGCGATTCTCGCGGGGAATTTATTGCGGCAAGTTGCCACGTCGGCAGCAAAGTCGTGTTGCGGATTCCCGCGATGTCGCTGGATCTGTCACAAAAACAAGAGAAGGAAAGTAACGTCATGACGAAGTTACTCGGGGTTATCGCCATTGCTGCCGTCGCCTTCGCCGTCGCGCCGGTTCAAGCAACCAAGCACAGCGCGGGTGGCTGCAGCTCGGGCAATCTTGAGAAGACCGAGACTGCGGTCGAAGGGATGCCCGATGGCGACGGCAAGATCGTCGCTCAGAAGGAAGTCGCCTCCGCGCAGGATTCGATGCTCAACGGCAAAATGGGCGCGTGCGGCATACACCTGAACAAGGCGATGCACGCCACCATGGGCAAATAAGAGGGTAGGTCAACGCACTCAAGGGAGGGCCGGTCGCAGGGCGATCGGCCCTATTTGTTTCCCTGCGTCTTAAGGGGCGTGCGCGAGTTGAGTGGCGAAATAGGCCACGGTCTTTGAATAGACCTCGCTCTTGTTCCATTGCTGGAGCACCGCGAAGTTCGGGCTGCCTGGCTGCCAGTCCTTGCCCTTCTGCCAGCCATAGCCGGCGAGATAGTTGGCCGTCGAGGCCAGCACGTCAGGTGCGTTGTGCAACAGGTCCCGCTTGCCGTTGCCGTCGAAATCGACGGCGTACTTCATCCAGGACGACGGCATGAACTGGGTCTGGCCGAGCTCGCCGGCCCAGGCGCCCTTCATCTCGGAGGGCGCGAGATCGCCGCGCTGGACGATGCGCAGCGCATCCATCAGCTCGCCGCGAAACTGCTCGGACCGCCGGCAATCATAGGCCAGCGTCGCCAGCGAGCGGATCGTCGCGAACTTGCCGGTGTTGACGCCGAAATCGGTCTCCAGACCCCAGATCGCGACCAGGATCTCGCCGGGCACACCATAGGTCTGCTCAATGCGCGACAGCACCGAGCCGTATTGTTTCATCATGTTGGAGCCGCGTGTCATCCGCGGCGGCACCATGCGGCCGGAAAATTCTTCAAAGGTCTGGGTGAAGACCTTTTGCGACTTGTCGCGGTTGAGGACGCTCTGGTCCAGCGTGACGCCGGCTAGTCCGGCGGTGATGGCCTGTTGCGAAATGCCCTTGGCCGCGGCCTCGGTTTTGAAGTCCGCAAGCCAGGCGTCGAAATTGCCCGAACCACAGGCGACCGCGGCCAGAGCGGGCTCGACGAATACGATTGAGGCTGAGAGGACGAGGGCTGCAAGCGTGAGACGAGAATTCGTCAGGGTCATCAGAGGTAATTGATTCCGTGAAGTGACATGACCGGCGAAGTAATGTCGGATGTAACCGCGGCCAAAGCAAGGCGCATGGCAGTCAGCCGCTCCAGCCCGGGGGACGGGGCAGGAGGGGCTGTAGCAATATCGTCAGACGCTTCTTCTTGCCGAGGCGTCCGTTCTATTCCCTGTTCCGCCACGGGAAGAGGTTAGCAGGGAAATCGGCCGCGGGCTTGCGCGGGCGCTGCGGCGGCGGCGGCACCGGCCGTGCACCGGGCTCGGAGACAATGACCTTGCGGTAGAGATGCCAGCTGGCGTGACCGAGGAGGGGGATGACGACGGCAAGGCCGAGGAACGCGGGGATCGTGCCGAGCGCCAGCAGCACCGCGACGATCAGGCCCCAGGCCGCCATCGGCACCGGGTTCTTGGCGACGACGCGGAGCGACGTGACCATCGCCTCCAGCGCGCCGGCATGGCGGTCGAGCATCAGCGGGAATGATACGGCGCTGATGCAGAGCGCGGCGAGCGCAAACAGGAAGCCCGTGCCGCAGCCGATCAGGATCAGCCACCAGCCCTGCGATGTCGTCAGCACGCGCGTCACGAAATCCGAGATTCCGGTGACACCCTCATAGCCGAACGCCGCCACATAGATCGCCTGCGCAGTCGCGACCCAGGTCACAAACAAGGCGAGCAGCAGCGTACCGAGGCCAAGCATGGCGCCGAAGGAGGGCGATCGCAGCACGTCCAGCGCATCCCAGGCGCTGGCTTCCTCATGGCGCTCACGACGGCTCGAGAGCTCGTAGAGGCCGAGCGCTGCGAACGGGCCGATCAGGGCGAAACCCGCCGCCAATGGAAACAGCAGCGGTATGACCGAATAGCCCATCGCCACGCGGGCGAGCACGAGGCCCAGCACCGGATAGATCACACAGAGGATGATGGCGTGGCTTGGAACGGCCTTGAAATCTTCCCAACCGCGCTTGAGCGCGTCGTGCAGGTCGGACAGTTGGATGGTTCGGATGATCGGTCCGGCCGCGTTTGCGGTCCGGCCCACCGTGGGGACATTGCCCTGGTAGAGTGTGGCCATGGTCGGCTTGCTCCCTTGCCATGCAGCCGAATTCGGCGCCGACAACGGCGCAAGCGGCCGCTCTTCTGAGTTTCACGATGTCAACCAGACGCGAATTCCGGACGGCATCGCGAGCTGAACGAGAAGCGTACGCCTATTTCCGAGTCCTGTCCCTCACGCTTGGGTGAAAATCGATGCCGCAGTGCAACCCCGATGACGTCATCCGGTCGTCATTTCGCCGCAGATAAGCTCATGCTGTTTGTTGGTTCGCAGGGACTTGGCGGGCGCGACAACGTAACTTCGTCTATAAGTGTCACTCAGGACCTTACAGCGGATCCTTTTCGGGGAACAGACATGAGCATTTTCGGGAAAATCATGGGCGCGATCTTCGGCAGCCACGCGGCTTCCGGTACGTCCGCCGGCGGCGCACCCGCGGGCAGCGCGCCGGCAGGAGGCTCGCCAGGCGCATCGGCGCCGGCGTCTGCACCCGCATCCGCGCCTCCGGCAACTGTCGATGTCGCTGCGATCGTTGATGCGGCCGCCGCCGCGCACAAGGGCGAGAAGCTCGAATGGCGCACCTCGATCGTCGACCTGATGAAGGCGCTCGACGTCGATTCGAGCCTTGCCGCGCGCAAGGATCTCGCCAAGGAGCTCGGCTACACCGGCGACATGAACGACTCCGCCAGCATGAATGTCTGGTTGCACAAGCAGGTGATGTCCAAGCTCGCCGCCAATGGCGGCAAGCTGCCGCCGGAAATCAAGCACTGACCGATTACCATTGGTCAATGCTCAAGGGCCCGCGAACTCGCGGGCCCTTTTCGGTCAGGCGACGAGATCGGCGTCCTCCGGATGCTTGTCGAGATAGTCGACGACGAAGCCGCAGCCCGCGATAACCTTGTGGCCGTCGTGGCGGATCAGCTCGAGTGCGCCCTTGATCAGCTCCGACGCAATACCGCGGCCGCGCAATGCACGTGGCGTCTCGGTGTGGGTGATGATGACGGCAGTGGGCGTCAGGCGGTAATTGGCGAAGGCCAGCTCGTGACCAGTCCCCTGGCCGACATCGAGCTCGAAGCGGCTCCTGTCCTTGTTGTCCCGAACCGCTGTTGCCATGGCTGACCCTTCCGAAGCGATGCTTGTTCCCTGATCGAGGCGCCTGAACCCTGTCCACTTCTTTTTGGGGCGAAGATGAAGATCAGGGCTCCTCGCAATCAGGAGGTTAGACCTTCACCAGGTCCTGATAGTCCGGATGCTTCTCGATCCAGGCTCTCACGAACGGGCATTCCGGGATCAGCTTCAAGCCGCTGGCGCGGACCTGGTCGAGCGCGCCTTGCACCAGCTTTGAGCCGACGCCTTTGCCGCCGAGCTCTTTCGGCACGTCGGTATGCTCGAATGTGATGACATCGCCGTCGAGCTTGTAGTGCTCGGTCGCGAGATGGCCTTCCACCTCGAGCTCATAGCGGTGATGAGCCCTGTTGTTGATCACGTCGGTCATGATATCTCCGCTCAATTTTTCAGTGCGTCCGTCAGCATCTTGCGGATCGACCAGCCTTCGCCGTCGGAGGAACCCTTGATGTCGTCGATCTTCCAGCTGTTGGCCTCTCGCACGAAGTCATAACGCACGATCTGGTCGGCAGGTTTGCGGTCGTTGCGGCGGCCTCACCGCCAGCGTCGCCTTGTCGGCCTCGGTCTTCTCCGCGTCAACCTTCAACGACTTCACGTCGGGTTCCTGCGAATTGGTGACGGGACGGGCTTGGCGGCGGCGAAGACAGAGGCGGCAATTAGGCTGCGGCGGGTGAGCATGGATCGTCCCTCAGATGATGGCGAGCGACCATAGGCCGGAACGGCTGATGTCAACGCTATATCCCTGTAGACCGACCCAAGCGGGGTTCGGTTCAATCGGCCGCTTTGGCAAGCCGCGGATCGTCCGGCTGTGGCTTTGCACGAAGGCAGCCCTGGCAGATGACGAGCGAACGATTGACCTTGGCGTCCTGCTCGGCATCGTTGCCGTCGCTCTCCGACTGGGCAGCGGCGCGCGTTGCCCGTGAAGGGCCGGGAGTTGAGTGCGGCCGATTGGGGTCCTGACCCGCGCCATCCCAGGCATAGCGCCCGGGCGTAAAGGCGGGATCGGAGGCCAACTGCGCTTGCGGTGCGACAGCACAGCCGGCAAGCGCCAACGACAACAGCAGGAACGCGGGCGCTTTGACCATGATGCGGCACTCTGTACGCGAGGACTGATGCAGGTTGCGCCGATCATGTTTAAAATTCCCTGAACCACCGCAAGGATGACGGCGGCTTGGCGGCCTTGCGAGGCCGTTCTCGATGGCGATAAATGGGCCGCAATATCGGGGAAGGCCAGCGTGCCATCCGCTATCGAAGAGGAAGCCCCATGCAGCCGCTCCGCATGTCCCGCCGTGTCATGAATCTCGCTCATATGCTGACGCAGAATGCGCGGCGTCATGGATCTCGGCCCGGGTTCGTCTGGGGACACAAATCCTGGACCTGGCGCGAGATCGATGCGCAGGTCTCGGCACTGGCTGCCGCACTTGCTGCGCGCGGCATCGCCAAGGGTGATCGCATCCTCGTCCATTCCAAGAATGGCGACGAGATGTTCGTCTCGATGTTCGCGGCATTCCGGCTCGGCGCGGTCTGGGTGCCGACCAATTTCCGCTTGATGCCGGACGAGGTGGCCTATCTTGGACAGGCCTCCGGCGCGAAGGCGTTTCTGTGCCATGTCGATTTCCCTGAGCATGTGGCAGCGGTGAAGGGCGGCGCGCTGGAATTCACCTGGTGTATCGACGGCAAGGCCTCGTTCGGCGAGACGTCGGTGGCGGACGCCATCGCCTCGCAGGGCGGAGCTGTGGTCGAGAATGTCGCAGTCGAGCATGACGATCCCTGCTGGTTCTTCTTCACCTCAGGCACCACCGGCCGCTCCAAGGCCGCGGTGCTGACCCACGGCCAGATGGGCTTTGTCGTCACCAACCATCTTGCCGATCTCACCCCCGGCGTCACGGAAGCCGATGCGTCGCTGGTGGTGGCGCCGCTGTCGCATGGCGCCGGCGTGCATCAACTGGTGCAGACCGCGCGCGGCGTCTGCACCGTGCTGCTGCCGACCGAGAAATTCGATATCGACGAGGCGTACCGCCTGATCGAAAAGCATCGCATCGCCAATCTGTTCACGGTGCCGACGATCCTCAAGATGATGGTCGAGCACCCCGCGGCCGACAAATACGATCATTCCTCGCTGCGCCACGTGATCTACGCGGGCGCGCCGATGTATCGCGAGGACCAGAAGGCTGCGCTGAAAAAGCTCGGGAAGGTCATCGTGCAGTATTTCGGCCTCGGCGAGGTCACCGGCAACATCACCGTGCTGCCGGCGGCGCTGCATGATCCCGAGGACGGGCCGCACGCCAAGATCGGCACCTGCGGCTTCGAGCGCACCGGCATGCAGGTCTCGATCCAGGACGACGAGGGCCGCGAGCTCAGTGCGAACCAGAGCGGCGAGATCTGCGTGATCGGTCCTGCGGTGCTTGCCGGCTATTACGACAACCCCGAGGCCAATGCGAAGGCGTTCCGCAACGGCTGGTTCCGCACTGGCGATCTCGGCCACATGGACGAGGAGGGGTTCCTCTACATCACCGGTCGCGCTTCGGACATGTACATCTCGGGCGGCTCCAACATCTATCCGCGCGAGATCGAGGAGAAGATCTTGACACATCCCGCGGTCGGCGAAGTCGCCGTGCTCGGCGTGCCCGATGCGACCTGGGGCGAGGTCGGCGTCGCCATCTGTGTGGCGCGTGACGGCGAGAAGGCCGTGAGCGAAGCGGAGCTGGCGGCGTTTCTGTCGCCGAAGGTGCCGCGCTACAAGATGCCGAAGCGCTTCTTCTTCTGGGAGGCGTTGCCGAAATCCGGCTATGGCAAGGTGCCGAAACGCATGGTGCGCGATGAGCTGGAGGCGCGCGGGCTGCTCGACCTCGACAAATCGAAGACAGGCTGAGCGCTGATCATGCGGAGCATCAAGCAGCCGGGCGCGCCCGTCACCGAGCGTATCCAATGGGTGGTGGCGAGGGGCCGCGCCTTTTCGTTCAGGCTTCAGGCTGGTCTGCCGCTGCTCGAAGCCGCGCGCCGCGGTTTTGCCGCGGAAGGCTTTGCGAGCGGCGTGCTGAATTTCGGCCACGGCGCGCTCGGACCGTTCGGCT
This sequence comes from Bradyrhizobium sp. Gha, assembly GCF_900113735.1. Taxonomy (GTDB): domain Bacteria; phylum Pseudomonadota; class Alphaproteobacteria; order Rhizobiales; family Xanthobacteraceae; genus Bradyrhizobium. The sequence goes on along the minus strand of NZ_FOQM01000012.1, from coordinate 2,118 downwards.
ATGTGATGCCGGCGCTGTCGAAGACCGGCGAGAATGCGGCGTTCTATAGCGACACGCACCGGCCCGCGGGCGTGACGCGCACCCGGCTCGGCAGCATGACGCTGGGCGAGCGCGACGGCGCGCCGTTCTTTCATTGCCACGGCCTGTGGACGGAAGCGGATGGCAAGGCGAGCGGCGGCCACATGCTGCCGGACCAGACGATCGTGGCCGAACCATTCGAGGTCCGGGCGTTTGGCCTTGAGGGCGCGATGTTTCGTGCTGAGCCTGACCCGGAGACGAATTTCAAGCTGTTCGGACCGGTCGCCACAGCGAGCACCGGCGCGCGCACGACCAGCCGTGCCTTCGCGCTGCGGCTGCGGCCCAACCAGGATTTCGCTTTGTGCCTCGAAGCCTTTTGCAAGGCGCATGGCATAGCGCGCGCAAGGATCCACGGCGGCGTCGGTTCGACCATCGGCGCACGCTTCACCCATGGTGGCGTCACCGAACCGTTTGCGACGGAGCTTGCGATATCGGCCGGGACAATCGCGCCTGACGCCTCCGGCGCGCTGCAAACCGCGCTGGACGTCGCCTTGATCGACTACAGCGGCGGCATCGCCGAGGGCCGGCTGATCCGGGGCGACAATCCCGTGTTGATGACGATGGAGCTGGTGCTGGAGGCGCTGGAGTAGCTTCCGTGCCCAAGTGCCGTGCGAGATACCCCTATCCAATTCCAATGTTCCTGATATGTTCCGTGTATCGGGATGCGGAGGCTGGCGATGGCGCGGAGAGGCAATCGGACAATCAACCTACCTGCGCCATATCTGAAACGGGTCTGGCTCGATCCATCGCAAGTTCGCGATCGCGAGGCCTATCCATTTTGCCTGCCGATCTTTCCGGATGATTTCGAGCTCAATTTCGAGACACCGATCACGATCATCGTTGGAGAGAACGGCACGGGGAAGTCGACGATCCTCGAGGGCATTGCAGCACTCGCCGGCTACGACGACGCCGGTGGAGGCAAGGGCTACATGCCGGTGGATCACTCCGAGGCGCGCGAGAAGATGGGCGGCCAGCTCTCCAGGGCCTTGCGCGCGAGCTGGCTTCCGAAGATCACCAACGGCTGGTTCTTTCGCGCCGAGAGCTTTTTCTCGGTCGCGCGATATCTGGACAAGGCTGCGCGTGATGCTGGTCAGGCTGGTCCCGATTTCCTGTCGCACTCCCATGGCGAAGGCTTCCTGCGCTTTTTTGAGGAGCGCTGCCAGCGCCAGGGCATCTTCATCTTCGACGAACCGGAATCCGCGTTGTCGCCGGCGCGTCAGATCGAATTTTTGAAGCTGCTGCAGCGCATGGAAGACTCCCGCATCTGCCAGGTCATCATGGCGACCCATTCGCCGATGCTGATGGCTTATCCAAATGCGCGGTTGCTGCGGCTCGGGAAGTACGGGCTGGAGCCGACGAGCGTGGAGGAGACCGATCATTACAGGGTGATGCGCGAATTCTGCGACGATCCGCGCGGGTTCGTGGAGGCGATGCTGGCGGAATAGGCGACGGACGGACGTCGCGGATACGCGCTCTCTCCGTCGTCATTGCGAGCAAAGCGGAGCAATCCAGAATCGCTCCGCGGAGAGACGCTGGATTGCTTCGTCGCAAGGGCTCCTCGCAATGACGGAGTGTGGGGTGACACGGTCGTTCTCCAACTCGCATCTGTCTTGCAGACACGTTTTGGCATCCTCGCGACACACATGCCCGCGACGATCACGATAGCGCCCCTCGGCCGGGTTGCGCTCTAGAGCGTTTCACATTTTGACGGAAGCATAACCTGCGTTGGCGAAGTAGTTGGCGCATTCGCGAGGCTGGATGCCCTGGATGAGGTGACCGATGTGGCGCCAAGTGTCCTCGATGGTGCGCTTCTGAGCTTGCCGCATCCAGTGTTTGATCTTGGAGAATGCCTGTTCGATCGGGTTGAGGTCGGGCGAGTATGGCGGCAGGTACCAGAGCCTGGCGCCAGCAGCTTGGATCATTTGCCTGACAGCTTTCGACTTGTGGCTTCCGAGATTGTCGAGAATGACGATGTCGCCTTCGCGCAGGGTTGGCAGGAGAACGTGCTTCACATAAGCGCAGAAGCATTCGCCGTTGATC
>NZ_FOQM01000070.1 GCF_900113735.1 Bradyrhizobium sp. Gha | reverse complement strand
ATGCCGCTCGACATCGAAGTGCTTCGTTCAGCCGCGACTGACGTCAAGGACCAACTCCCAGTCCTGGAAACCGCTCAGGTGCGGGAATTTCGTGGCGGCATTCCGACGATGACCGCTGACGGCCATCATGTCCTCGGGCCAGCCCCCGGAGCAACAGGCTTCTATTTTGCTAGCGGGTGCAATGTCGCCGGCCTTTCGATCTCGCCAACGCTCGGAGAAGCACTTGCGAGTTGGATTATGCTTGGCAAGCCGCCCGTCGATCTCTCACCTATGTCTGTCATGCGCTTCCAGAACCAGTCGTGGTCTGAATCTCAATTGCAAAAGGAAGCCGCTTGGCAATATCGACACTTCTATGGTGCGGTCTGACGTCGGCAATGGGTCAAAATGCGAAGAACTCAGGTTGAGCAAATCTGGGCAGTCGGGGCGTAACTTCGAGATGGGCCAATTCCCGACTCATGCGCCGCAGCAACATGCCTTCATTCAATCACGTCGTCGGCAATGGCTAGCACGCCGGGCGGAAACGTGAGGCCAAGCGCCCTGGCGGTGTTGAGGTTCAGTACCAGCTCAAATTTGGTAGGCGCCTCGATAGGCAACTCAGATGGTTTTGCGCCCCTGAAGACTTTCTCCACGAGGCTTGCGGCCCGCCTATAAAGGTCGACATAGCTCACAGCATAGGCAAAGAGTCCTCCCGCGTTGACAAACTCTCTCGCCGAGTAAATCGCAGGTAACTTGTGTATCGCTGCCAGATCGATGATGAGTTGTCGATTGGGCCGAGTTGTTCCGTCGACCTTGACTAGGAGTGCGTCAAGCTTTTCGCTAACTGCTACGTCGAAAGCATGGCTAACATCTGCTGCACTTCGAACATCGAAAAGTATCGCGTCGATCATTAGTGATCGGGCGGCGATCTGCCCCTGTTGCCATTCCATTTCGAATGCGGGGTTTGAGTGATCTCCCAGAACCGCCATTCGCTTCATCCCTGGGACAACCTCCTTCAGTATCCCCAATCGCTTCGCCTCTAGTTCATAGACAACGGAGCTCATCCCGGTGAAATTCCCGCCGGGATGGGGGAGAGAGGCGGCAACTCCTATTCCTACCGGATCGACAACAGCGGACATCACCACTGGAATTGTGCTGGTGGCTTGCTTTACAGCAAGGGCCTCGGGCGTTCCCCTGAGGACGACAACGTCTGGATTGAGTCCTATGAGTTGCGCGACTAATTCCGGCAAACGTTCGTTGCGGCCACCGGCTGACCTGTAGTCGATTGTCAAATTTTTCCCCTCGACGTATCCGTACTCCCGCAGTTTTTCTAAAAACACGCCCATATTGGCCGAGTTGAGCTCGCGGCTGGCCGTGTCCAGCATGCCGACCCGCCAAACCTTGCCTACCTGCTGCGCGCGCGCCGCGAGCGGCCACGCAGTCGCCGCGCCCCCGACCAGCGTCATGAAATCGCGTCGTCTCATGCGCTCCTCCTCCAGGCGAGACCAACACGCTACCACATCGTCAAATGAGAGCCACATTTTGCATCACGACAAAACTGAGCGGCCAATGACTGCTCGGGGTCAAAATGCGAAGAACTCAGGTTGAAGCGCGGTAGGGACGGTCATTGCTGACCGCCCCCCGCCTAAATCCGTGCACGCGGAATTCCCGCAAAGGCTCCCACCTTGGGTGCATGACGGCGAAACGCTTGTCCGGATACGGGTGAAGGATACGCGGTTGAGGGAGCCAGTCGGCGGCTAACCTGTGCATTCGTTGCCATGAGAAGCGGTCCTTCTGGCCGCGCCGCCGCAGCGTGCGCAACCAGATGCGCGTCACATGATAATAGAATGCTCCCAGTGCGCGGCCGTTGGTCGGCACGGCATGGTACGCGAAGAAGCCTCTGACCACTTGCTTGAGCCACGCCCCTTGCTCGGGGATAGGTTCGTGCATGCGCCGTCGCAATTCCTCCTTGACCCTCTTGAGCGTTGCCCGCATGCGATCGCGTCGTGTTGTTCTTTTGACAAGGATGGCAGTGCCCGGTATGCTCCCCGATGCGTTCCCCTTGGCCCCCGCCCTTGGCCCCACCGGCTCCGCTGCCGTCGGGACCGCTTTGTTCGTCGGCTTCACAGCTACTATGGCAGAGTCTGACTTCTCGCGACCGTGCATCATCGGCTTCGGCTCCTCGCCTTCCCGATGCGGACCGGCGGCTGTTGCCGAGCGGTCGATCGCGAGATCTCCCGGTTCCCATGCAAGGAGCGTCTGCACATGCCAGGGTCTCTGACCACGCCGGGTCGTCCTGGCGCTCGCGATGACGCGCCTGGACGTGTTGCCTTCCGCCATTTGCACGGCGTCGGCACCCGGAATAGGACTCTTTCGCGGCTCGATGGCTGGCCTATGCGCCCCCCTGTCAACGCTTCGCCGAGACCCTCGCGGGCAACTGCGCATGACTCGGGGCCGATGTGGATCGCTACTCCTTCATCGTAAGAGACTTGCACTCTCTACTCCTTGCCGGTCTCCCGGCGCTTCGCAAATCTGGTCCTCTCCACCGCGATGACCGGACCTCCGACAGACACGGCGCAACTTCGCGGATGGGCCCGAAGGCGACATAGCATCGTTTTATTCGATGACTGCATCAGCCTGAGCGGTGAGCGTAGGCGGAATCTCCACTCCGAGCGCTTTTGCCGTTTTAAGATTGATCGCGAGGATGAATTTTGTCGGCTGGGCGAGCGGGATGTCTGCAACACGTGCGCCGCTAAGAGTTTGACCCGTCAGGTCTGCCAACTTTTCGGGGAAATCAGGGAAGTTGGCCGTATAAGCAATAGGCGCTTGGCCGTTTTGGACGAGGTCGGCCCACCAACTGATCGAAGGCAACCGATGCTTCAGCGCTAGTTCAAGTATAAGCTCTCTGTAAAGATAATTGGGAAAAAGCCCGTTGATCACAAGTGCGTCGGTGGATTGCTGAGCCATCGTCTCGAATGCCTGCCGGTATTCCGCTTCCCCTGCGGAATCCTCCACAGTCACGCCGGTGATCGATATCCCTGATTTGCGACCCGCCTCTTGAACCGCGCGCCCCCATGCCCCTTCCCAATCATAACGATTGGAGAGATAAGCAACACGCGATGCGGCAGGAACAGCCTGTCGTAGAAGATCAAGGTGCTTGCCCTGCATCTCGATCCCCGCGTCAAAGACGATACCAGTGATGTTGCCCTCGGGACGATTGATGTTCCGAACGATGCCGGAGTCCACAGATCCGATTGCAGTTACAATTGGTATTGTGGATGTCGCCTTCGCAACTTGCGCGATGAGCTGATGATTAAAGCTCACCACAATGACATCGGGATGCGTTTGCACCATCTTGCCTGCAATCGCCGCATAATTTTCCGCCCGACCATTACAGTTATAGCGCTCCACCACCAGGTTTTTGCCTTCGGTGTAACCAAGCTGCCCCAAACGGGTGAACATGGTCGACCAAACCCAATTTTCGATTGGGTGTGTTACTTCAGCGCCCTCGCAAACCGCCAACCGATAAACACGGTTTGGCTCTGCCGCCCAGACCGCGCCTGCTCCGCCGGTCGTCAATAATCCTGCTAAAAAATCGCGCCGTCTCATGCTGGTCTCCACTAGTTGGAACTGAAGCGTGCGACAGATAAAGCCTATCATTTTTTGTCCGCGTGCGAAGGCAAGAGACCGGCCTGAGCGCGATGTCCAAGCTGGGTCAATCGCAACGGTTTGGGTTGGTTTAAGTCAGGCCGGTCACCCCTGACAGCCGACATATCCTCGGCCGTCGGATGGGGCAGCGATGGACCAACAACCGACATTAAGCTTGCTTATTCGACCACTTCGTCGGCGAGCAGGAGCAGCTCATTTGGAACGGTGAGACCGATCGCCTTTGCGCTCTTGAGGTTGATGACGAGATAAAATCTGGTCGGTTGCTCGACGGGGATGTCCCCGGGGCTTGCGCCCCGCAAAATTTTGTCAATGACCTCGGCCGCGCGCCTGAACAAATCCGGGTAGTTTGGTCCATAGGACATGAGCGCTCCGGCTCGAGCTGTTTCGCTTATTGAGGCCGTCGTCGGTAACTTGGTATCCAGCACGAGTGAAGCGACGCGGGGGCGATTGCCATCTACTAGGCCAGCATCCGCCAGATAAACGGCATCAGCTTGGCTTTTGAAGGCGTCAAAGGCAGGCTCGAGATCGGCAGCTACACGAATGCCCCGCCTGAGGAGCGTGATTCCAAATTGGCCGGTAGCAGCCTCAACGTTGTCGGCTTCGCGCAAGCTTGGGGGGTAGTTTGCATCAAACAGGATTGCTAAGGTTCTGAGACCTGGAACGATTTGGCGAAGAAGCTCAACCCGCTTTTTTCCGATTTCGGCTTGTTGAACCGATATTCCAGTCACGTTGCTGCCAGGGTGCGCGAAGTCAACAATCAGCCCAGCCGCAACTGGGTCAACCGCAGGCACGAAAACAATCGGAATTGAAGCAGTTGCCTGTTTCACTACGACCGCAGCGCCTCCGTAGGTTGAGATCAGGTCAACCCTCTTGCTGATTAGCTCTGCGGCAATCTCTACGACGCGCTCTCGGCGCCCTTCGGACCACCGATACTCGACCTGCAGCGTGCGGCCGGCAATCCAGCCAAGCTGGCCCAGTCGCTCAACAAGAGCCGCTTGCCAGGGGCCAAACGCCGCCGGCGAGTTTCCAATGAGCGCGATCGTCCGAAGCGGCTGTTGCGCTCGCGACTGGGTCGCCCATATCGCGGAAGTCCCAAGAAGCAAAATAAAATCGCGGCGTCTCATTTCATCCCCCGCATTTTGCAGGAGCGGATTATTCTAAGCGGACCGCGCCAAGCCGCTGCCAGCCACGCACCGACCTCAATCGCTTTCTCTGTTTGGTCGTATTATCCTCCCCCTAGGCAAGGTCCGCAATGGGTCAACAGCGTCGATTTGACCAGCCGCGGGGCACTTCCGCTTTACCCCCGACCTCGGACTTCTCGCCGCAACGCCCTAACGGGAAGCGAAGTCAGTTGCCGACTCGAAATCAGTTGGGATGCACGTCTGCTCTGTCTATAGCGGACCTAGCTGGGCCACGAAAATCAGGCCTTCTCGCGAGCAAACCAGGGGTATGAGATACAGCCCTAGTCAAGACGCAAACGTAGCTGACAACCGTAGCTGCGACGATCGGAGATCCAATTTCCGCCATACTGGATCAACAAATTAAGCGCTTAAGTTTGGAGGAGCGGTGATCAGCAACAGTCTCTCTGCTTTGCACTAGACTTGGAGGGCCCCGGAGCTGGAGCTTTGGACACCCAGCTCTTCTGTACGATCAAGCACGCTGCAATACTCCGTCAGACTAAACACATTGGATTCCCGATCCCTACCGGGATTAAGTCAAGTTCACAACTTCAGTCAGATAACGCGAAAGGGACAACACGACCAAGAATACGCGACACTGCGCGATAGCAGCAGCCGCGCTACTCCCACTCTAGTCATTTCGAACGATGTTTCGTCGTTGTTTTGCAAGCACAAATTGTTAGCTCTGACGGACAAATCCCGACGGTATACCCGCCCGAATTTTTTGGTCTTGAGTTCACAGGAAAATTTGCGAGGCTCTGAGAGTTCGCACCTTCAGCAAGTATCGGAATCAATCTACGCAGTAGACGTACACCAACTTGAAGCGGCCTCCTTCCGGGCTTTCGCCCACTTCGAGCCAATACCGTCAGCAGTCACTCGGACAGGCCATCTATGATCCGGTTTGCGCCAGAGCTGCAGTCGTCGACACCTTCGGACCAGCTTCCATCTTTCTGGACGCCACAACGCGCAGCAACGCCCTGCCTGCGAAAGCAGGATCGCACTCAAACCTCAACCCAGCTTCGGAGGAGCACCCGGTTGACGTTCAATACTCATCCTCTGCTCCCGGTTTCGAAAGCACGAGCTACCGCTAGCAGTTTCCAGTCCTCATCGTGACCCCCGACGAGCATCAAGCCGACCGGGGCGCTTCCCGGCTCCTGGATCGGGATACTTATCGCAGGACGATCGAAATAATTGAATGGGGACGTATTCCTGATGAGTTGCGCGCGGATGCTACTTTCATCGCGCATGCAAGCCTCAATCGACGGGGCGATGATCGGGACGGTTGGCATGATCATGGCATCGAAGCACGCAGTCAGGCGACCGAGCTCGTGAGTCAGCGGTCCGCGACGCATCAGACAGTCAACGTATGCTGTCGCTGCGATGCGGTCGCCGGCCTCGATGCGAGCCCTCACATTCGGGTCGTACTCGGCGCCCCTTCGGCCGATCAGATTGCGGTGCCAGACCATCGCCTCGACTGCCTGGATTGTTGCGTTCGGATTCAGTGCCAAGAATGCTTCGAGCTGCGGCACATCGATCTCGAGAATTTTGGCACCTGCTCGGGATGCCATGTTACAGGCGCGCGTGAAAGCGCCCGCTACCTCCGAATCGAGCCCCTCCAGCATCTTTCCCTTGGGAATTGCGAGCCGGAGGCTGGAGAGATCACAGCCGTCTGTAGGCGCCGGCTCTTCACCGGCAATAACGCCGAACACTAACGCGCAATCTTCGACCGAGCGCGCCAGCGGTCCGACCGTGTCCAGGGTCATCGATAACGGAATCGCGCCGTCTCGAGGCACGCGACGCTGGGTCGGCTTGAAGCCTACCACTCCACAGAAGGCAGCCGGCACCCGGATAGATCCGACGGTATCCGATCCGATAGCTGCAACGGCCATACGATCGGCGACCGAAACCGCAGCTCCTGACGAAGATCCTCCTGGCGTACGCGCGCGGTCCCACGGATTGCCGGGGGTGCCAAAGTGCGGGTTCAACCCAACCGCCGAATAGGCAAACTGCGTCATGTTCGTGCGCCCGATCAAGACCGCGCCTGCTGATCTAAGTCTGCTAATTACAGGGGCGTCGCACGGAGCGGGCGGAGAGTCGTCCCGTGCCCTGGCGCCGGCCAGCGTGACCTCGTCTTTGACGTCGAATAGGTCCTTCACTGAAATTGGGAGTCCCGCGACCGGCGAGCAAGCCTCTCCAGCCCTTTCCGAATCGTCAAAAGCGGCTGCGGCAAGCCGCGCCTCCTGGTGCCAGACCTTGATGAATGTCCTGGCGCCCTCGCCTGCTGGATCATTGATGCGACCTAGGCAATCGTCCACGAGACCGATACTGCTGGCCTGTCCCGCGGACAAGGCAGCCCCCAGTGTTCGAATTTCCGACGCGCCGGATGGCAGTTCGTTCAGTTGTTCAGCGCGCTTCATTGGCGGACCACTCCTCGCTGAGGCCGCCGAGCAGCGGGTGGAACATTTCGTCGCCGGAATGTTGCGTGAACTCAACGTTCACCTGATCAGTCCGCAACTCCAGTATCTCTACGCACGCATTGACGAGCGCGCGTGCCAGCCGTTCCCGTTGCTCAGGCGGGCGTCCTTTCCGGATATCACACATCAGAAGGGCCGCCTCGTAGGGATCGCCTTCCGTGCAGCGCCAGATTCCGCCGTCGTGAAGCTCGCGAACAGCCACCGAGATCCGCCGGATATTCGCGTGCATGATATCGGCATAGATTTCGCCAAATCGCTTGGCGAGGCGCTGTTTCTGGTCCCTCGGGTAACGGATCGGCACGTCGATTTGCAGATAGGGCATCCTTCACCTCTTCAGTGCTGGCAAAACGCTAGGATTCGAGAGCCGTGGCACGCGAAGGTTTCACCGCGCGCCGGCTGGTATCCGTAGCTATCGAGGAAGCGCCGGGGCTCCACGGAAGCCGAGCAACTGATCGTACAGATCCGTACGACGGTCCCGCATCAGGTCGTTGAGCTTGTTCCAGATCGGCGCTGTCCGCGCCTCGACGACATCGATATCTGCGTACAAAATCGTATCCTCGTCAGGCCCGGCTATCCGGCCAATTGGCCAGCCATTAGTCCCTGCGATCAGAGAATTTCCCATAAAGCCCGCGCCGCGTTCGGTGCCGATCCGGTCCGCGGTTGCGATAAAGACGTTGTTCGCATGGGCCGCCGTCATGGTGAGATACGCCGCCATGCAGGTACCGCTTGCGTCATAGAGCGGCGGCGGAGTCCAAACCCAGCCGGTGGGAATGCAAATAATATCGGCGCCCAGCTGGCTCACGATGCGCGCAGCCTCCGGAAACCAGATGTCCCAGCATACCAAGAGCCCGATCCTGCCGATCCGCGTCTCGAAAACCGGAAAGCCCAGATTGCCTGGTGTGAAAAACAGTTTTTCCTCATTCCAGAGATGGGTCTTGCGATATTTGCCGATGTAACCCTCCGGCCCGACCAGCACCGCCGTGTCGAATAGCTGATAGCCCTCCAGTTCGGGCAGGCAGCCGACGACGTAGACCTGATGCTGTTTGGCGAAAGCCTCCCAGCCCCGAATTGTCCGTCCTTCAGGTACCGGCTCGGCATGAGCAAAGGCTTCGGCACGCGACTCGAAACAGTAGCCTGTAGTCGCTAATTCCGGGAGCACGATCAGGTTTGCGCCATCCGAAACCGCCTTCTGCAGGCGCTTGCGAACGGCAGCCTCGTTCGCCTCCAGATTTTCCAGGCCTACCTGTGGATTGAACTGGACGACCGCTACTCGTGCGGCACTCTTGCGCTTGATCGCAGCGTCCCGTTCGGGGGACCCGGCAGTTGCAGTTGTCATATGTCGATACTCCGATGTCGATTGGTTCGATTATCGAACCACTTGCGCGAACGCTTGTCTAGTCCTATTTTAGAACCAGTTACGAATTTGCGAGCGAGCATGAAGAGAACGAGCTTGGGGCGGGTGGAATGTCCAGTGGCAAGGGCTTTGGACGAAATTGGTGACTGGTGGTCCTTGCTGATCATCCGCGACGCGTTCGACGGGATGCGGCGATTTAGTGAATTCCAGAAGAGCCTCGGCATCTCGAAGGGCATTCTGACGGCGCGCCTCAAACATCTGGTCGCGATCGACGTTCTCCAGACGGCGCCGATCTCCGACGAAGGCGGCTACCAGGAGTATGTGTTGACGAAAAAAGGCCGGGACCTCTTTCTGGTAACCGTAAGCCTGCGGCAATGGGCCGAGGACCACTGCTTCGGCAAGACGGAACGTCGCTCGACCCTGATGGAGACAGCGAGCGGCAAACGTGTCCCGAGGCTCGCGCTACAAGGGCGGGATGGCAAGGAGCTCGACTCGTCCATGACTTTCGTCCGTAAGGCAGCAGACCTGGACGACTCCCGCGCGCCGCGGAAGGCCGGAGTGCTCCGTACTGCAGAGCGCTGATCAAGCTGAAGTCATGTCACGGGAGCGTACTCCATCGCGCGCGAATGTCGCAGAAGATCGGTGCGCACAACGTCACGAGGCTCCTGAAGCAAGACTTTGCGCCAGGCACGAGGGCCCGGCCTCTCGGCCAGAGGCGGGTCCTTTCGGCTCGTTTCTGGCCGGCTGCCGCCAATAATCGAATTCGACTTTAAGTCATCGACCAAGCGCCTAAATGTCGCTCGATGCGATGATTGCGTCTGCCACCGATGCGATCGTTGTGTTCGAGTTCATCGCCTTCTCCCGCAGTCGGCGATAGGCTTCCTCTTCCGAGATATTGCGTGTGGTGGTGAGAATCTCGACGGCTCTCTCGATTTTTCGCCGAGCTTTCAGGGTCTCATCCAGTGACTTGATCCGTTGTTTCAGGCGCGCCTCATGGCTGGCGAGACTGACAGCTGTCGTGAGTGCTGCCAGGATACCGAAGATCCGGATTGGTTTGGAGATTACGCCGTGAACATTCAGACTATGGAGTTCACTGAGTATCTCCGGTGTCTCGAATGCGATGATGCCGATTCGTGCAACGGCGTCGCACTTGGTCATCCAGCCCGGGGTCTTGGTATCGCGGCTCGGGTTCACGAGGAACAGGACGACATCTACATAGGGGGGCAATGCCTCGGGCGCGGGCCAGACACCTTCAACCTGGCAACCGATACGTTTGATATGAGCGAGAAACAGCGTGCGCTCCTCGTCGTCCGGATGGATTACGAGAACACGCATCCGACGCAACCGCCGAAGCAGATCTTCGTCCTTCAGCGAAATGCGATCGGTCATCTCGAGCATCACGCAACTAGGGAACGGTCGTACGAGACCAGATAGGGATCAGGTCGAACTACCCCCGGGCTCTTCCACACAATCTCAAAGTCACCTTTCTCGGAGGCCCGGCCGATCATCGGCCGCAGCACGAAATGATTATTGTCGAGGTCGATCGCCTTGTCTCCTGCAGGTCCCTTGAACACGGCGCCGGAAAGGATTGGCAGAATGGACTCGCTATCGGAGTCTCCGGCCTGCCGGACCGCATCAGCAAACATGTGGACGAGCACATAGCAGACCTCGGTATAGACTCCGGGCACTTTGTCCAGGCCATATCGCTTTTGATAGGCAGCTACGAATTCCAGATTCTGCGGAGTGTTCAGCGAACCAAAATAGGTCAACGCCGATAGATGCCCCGCACGCGCCTCAGGCGACATGCGGCTCAGTTCTGATTCCGTTGTGGTCAGCGACGCGATTGGAACGTTGCCTCCTTTCTGGACCATGCTGAAGGCCTCGTACAGGGAGACGGTATCCTCGCCAACTACCGTCGAAATAATGGCCTGCGGTTCCCTCGCGACGAGGTGCTCAAGGGATGGCTCGAAACGTCCCTTTGTGGTCGCAAAAGGAAGGTAAATCTCACCAACGGCCCTGCCGCCGCTTTCCGTGAGAAATTCCTTGACGAGGCGGTTGATCTCGCGCGCATACAGGGTATCGGAGCCGATAAGGCCGATGTCCTTCCCGCAATGGGTGAATAGATACTCAAGCAGCGGGACAATCACCTGGTTCGGAACGGCACCTCCGTAAAGCACATTCGGTGAATATTCGAAGCCCTCGTAGACAGATGGGTAGAGCAGCACGCCATTGTAGCGCTCGACCACGGGCAAGACCCTCTTTCGGCTGGTCGACAGGCAGCAGCCGATGATCGCGCTGACGCGCTGCCGAAGCAGGAGGTCAGTTGCCAATTCCTCATATCGCCGGTCATCGCCGGCGGGATTGACGATCACCGGCTCGAGACGGCGACCATCGATTCCACCCCTTCTGTTGATCTCATCACAGGCGATCAGAACGCCTTCAATATGCGCATTCTCCGTCACAGCCATCGGTCCTGTCTGTGAGAAGAGCACGCCAAGTTTGACCGTCCCTCTGTCCATCATCATGCGTCCGCGTTGATCCGCCGGTCCATCCAGCGTGCGATGGCCAGAAGACGTTCGTCCTGACCATACCGTCCCATCAGCATCATGCCGATAGGGAGCCCTTCGGGCGAACTCCCGCAGGGGATGGAAATGCATGGAAGCCCAGCGAGGTTTCCCAGCCAACAGAACCAGGTCATGCTGTCCTGCGTCGTAACTCGCCGGCCGCCAAAGCTCTGCCAGCCATCCCCGATCCGCGGAGCGACGACCGGCAGGGTCGGAAGTACGAGCGCATCCCAATCGCCGAGTCCGTTCAATTGCGTGGTCAGTTGGCCACGAATTCGTTGCGCTTTCAACAGCTCGACGCCTGAGATCCGGGTTCCGGCCTCGAGATGCGCACGTGTCACGGCTGTGAAGCCTGATGGATTCCGGGCGAGCAGTTCGGCATGGTATGAGGAGGCTTCGCAATGCAAGATCGCTTCCCATGCGGCGAAGCAGGTCGACACTCCCTCCAGATCGCGATTCGCAACGTCTGCGCCCGAGCGTCGAAGCGCCGACAAAAGGCCTCGATCGACGTCGTCCGAGCGTTCCAAACCGTCGCCGACCAGATTGATCAGGCTTGGCTTGTCAACGGGCCCGACTCGTCCGAAAGCTGGAGAGTGCAATGTGGCGGGATCGTTCCGATCCTCTCCGCAGATGAACGGCATGAGGTGGATGATGTCGTCGAGCGCCGCCGTGATCGGCCCTGGGGCATCGAGGGACCAACTGAGTGGAAGGACGCCATGGCGTGAGGCACGGCCATAACTTGGCTTGAACCCGTAGACGCCACAGGCGCTGGACGGGATTCGAATCGAGCCCCCGGTGTCGCTGCCGAGTGCAGCTGCCACGATGCCGGCCGCGACTGCAGCACCGGAGCCGCCGCTGCTGCCTCCGGTAATGTGGTCAATATTGCGAGGATTTCGGGTCGCGCCAAAACTCGAAGTTGAGTTTGTCGCGCCATATGCCCATTCATGCATGTTGGTCTTCGCAAATATGACTGCCCCCGCCTTGCGAAGATTTGCAACGATTGTGGCGTCAAGCCCCAGGCGCTCGAGCGGCAATGCGTTGGAACATGCGGTAGTGGGATAGTCTTCTGTCAGGTAGTTATCCTTGATAGCGATCGGTACTCCGTCGATCGGGCTCATAGCCCTGCCCTGCCGCCGCCGCTCATCCGCCGCTCCTGCTTGCCGCATCACATGGTCGGCATCCAGGGCAACGAAAGCATTAAGTTCGGGGTGACGTGCGGCCTGCTGGAGGGCACTGCCGGCGAGTTCCGAGGACGAGTTGAGGCCGCACGCAAGTGCCTCGATCTGTTGGGTAAGGGTCTGTATCACGGCTAAATCGCATCCTGGATCCGGGGAGTGAAGAGGTGGGACGGTTCGGGCGCGATCAGGCGATTGTCGCAAACGAGGCCTTCACGGATGCGCTGCAGGGTGGCAGTAACCTGCCTCAGCTGTTCCTCGCTTAATCCTGATGGGTCGGGCATCTTGTGCATCGTCATACTCCGAGCAGCTGTTGCTGTAGTTCCTTGTTGGTCCGCAGACTCTCGCGGTCAGTCTCAAGCCGCACGCTGCCCTTCTCCATGACGTAGGCGCGTGTTGCGATCGAAAGGCAAAAATCAAGATCCTGTTCTGCGACCAGAATGGCGACCCCGCGCTCGCGATTGATGCGCTTCAGGATACCGGCCATCTCGTCGATAATGGACGGCTGGACGCCCTCGGTTGGCTCGTCGAGGAGCAAAATTTTCGGCCTTGTCGCAAGGGCTCGGGCAAGAGCAAGCACCTGTTGCTGCCCGCCAGACAGGCCGCCGGCAAGATCATCTGCCTTCGGGCGGAGCATCGGAAAGTCTCGCAAGGCGGCTTCCACTGCCGGTCGACCGCTGTGGCCATTGGCTTCGGCAGCGACCGCTATATTCTCGGTGACCGTCATCCTGGGGAAGACATACCGGCCTTGCGGGACATAGCCGACGCCCGCCTTCGCGCGCCTCGCCGGCGCTTCGGGAGCGTTGTGGCCATCGATTTCGACATGGCCAGAGAAAGCCGGAGTCAAGGCCATCGCAAAGCGCATCAGCGTGGATTTCCCAACGCCGTTGCGTCCCAACAGCGCGACGATCTCGGCCCTGTCCACCGCGATCGACACGTCGCGGATGATGACAGTCTTCCCGTATCCGCCGGTCGCGTTGACAATCCTAAACATGCTCGCGCCTCCCGAGATAGATGTCGAGAACGCGGTCGTCCGCGCGCAGTGCGGCAATGTCGCCTTCGGCAAAGACCCGGCCCTGGTGGAGCACTGTCACGTGACCTTCGAGTGTCCTGACGAACTCCATATCGTGTTCCACCACAATCACGGTCGTATGCCGTGCGAGCGTACGTACGAGAGCCGAGAGCTCGCGTGTTTCCTCGTTCGTCATACCTGCCGCCGGTTCGTCGAGCAGTACGATGCGCGGAGCGAGACACAGCACCATGCCGATGTCGAGCCACTGCTGCTGCCCGTGCGATAGCGCCGAAGCCTGGACTTTCGCCTGCCGCTCGAAACCCGACATGGCGAGGATCTTGCGGCTGACATCGAGCGCTGCCTGCGTGTTGCCGGTGCGTGCAAAGGCCGCAATCGAGAGGTTTTCGAGGACTGTCAGCTCGCCGAAGACCTGTGGCTTCTGGTTCTTCACGCCGACACCCTGGTGGACACGCTCGAAGATCGGCGCATTCGTCGCATCGCTCTCGCCGACCGTCACTGATCCGGCCTCGGGCATGTAGATGCCGACGCAGGCCTTCAGGTACGAACTTTTCCCCGCGCCGTTGGGCCCAATCAGCGAATACGGCCGCCCGGGTTCGAAGGTGCGCGTTACCTTGTTGACGGGGATGACGCCACCGAAGCGCTTATAGAGAGCGACGGTCGCAAGACGCTTCGCCGGCCCTGCCCGCTCCGCGGCTTCAACAAGAATGCCTTCCAGCACCTCGGGATCAATCGACACGGGGCCAGCATCCCGCGCTGCTGCATTCGGGTCTGGAAGCGTCCTCCGCCAGAGCTCGCCCATTGCGCCTACCAGCCCGTTCTTCAGGAAGAGAACAAGCAAAATCAGGACGACGCCGAGGATCAGCGTCGTCTGGCCGCCAACGGCCCCGCCGCCCAGATAGTAGGACAGGCCGCCGATCGCGAATGCACCGACAAAGGCGCCCGCCAGCGTACCGAGACCACCGACCAGAACATAGATTGGTACAAGGAGCGCCTCCTGAACCGAGAAAACAGAGGGGTTGAGGTAATTCGCCCAAGCCCCGAACATCGCGCCCGCGAGGCCGGCGATCGCTCCTGCGAGCGAAAAAATGGCGACCTGGTATTTGCGAATATCGTAGCCGAGAAGTTCCGTCTTCTGCGGGTCGATGCGAATGCAGTCGATCACGCGACCGAACGTGCCGTTCATCAACCACCAGCACAGGAAGTAAATGGCAGCCGACACGATGACGACCGTGACGAATACTTCGACCGGCCCGAGTGCTTCCGTCCCTTGCCCGAATCCGAGGACCACACCCGGGATGTTCGAGAGGCCATTGTCGCCGCCGACCACCGCCTGTCCGAACGTCACCTTGAAGGATTGCGTCAGCGACCACAACAGCAGCGTGAAAGTGTAGGAAAGGATCGTCGCCTGCAATGGTCCCATTCGCGCAAGGAAGATGATCGCACCGAGCGCAGCCGCGCTGGCAGCGCCGAAGGCCGCGCCAGCGGGAAGGCTCCAGACCAGCGTATCGCCTGTCAGCGGCGCCATGTTGATCGCAAGAATGCTGCCGACATAGCCTCCAAGGCCATAGAAGGCCGTTTGTCCGAGGGACAGAAGGCCGCCTCGCCCCCAGACGAGATCGAGGCTGAGGCCGAGCAATCCAAAGATCACCCAGGATGTGGCGACATACGCGAGATAGGGATCGATGAAGCTCGCCGCTGCAAGCGCTCCGCCGGTTGCCAGAATCGGGAAGATCAGGCCGGCGCGCTGGTAGAGCTTTTCCGACAGGCTCATAGCGCGACTCACCTCTTGCGCCACCTTGCCGCGATCTTGAGCGGGTAAGGCCAAGGCCGAAATGCCGTGATCCTTTACAGACAGATTCATAGCACGTCTCACATCTTGCTGCGCCAGTTGGCCGTAATCCCGAGCGGATAGAGCCAGAGGAGGAATGCGGTGATCAGAAAGAAGAAAGCGTCGCCCGCGACCGAAGTCAGGAAGCTTGCCGTCACGGAGGCGCCACCGCCGAGACCAATCGCCGTCAGCACGCTGCCGGTCAACGTCACCGGCCCGGCGACCACGACCGTGAGAAACGCCTTGATGACGAAGGCGAAACCCATGGAAGGGGTCGCCGGGACAATTGGCAGCAGAACGGCACCAGCAAAACCTGCAAGACCGCATCCGATCGCAAACGTGAGCGTATTGACGCGGTACGACTCAATGCCGATTGCGCGTGCCATCTCCGGCATCTGAATCGCCGCGCGAGCCTTCATGCCGTATACCGTGCGCGTCATAAGGACGTAGACGAAAAGTGCCGCAAGCGCGGCCACGCCGGTCATCAGGAGCGGATAGCCTGCGAGGCTGTAATTGCCGATCTTTACGCTGAACTGAGGCATGCCGATGCCAGGCGTAACCGTACCGAAAATCAGAACCGCAAGCTGGTAGAATGCGATACTGAGACCCCAGGTCGCGAGCATCGTGTCAAACAGGCGCCCATAGAGGCGCCGAATGATGAGCACCTCGACAGCCGCGCCGATGGCCATGGTGACAAGAACGGCAACCGGAATCGCTAGAACAAAGGGAATGCCATGTTGAGTGGCCGTCAGGGCTGCATAGGCCCCGATCATCAGGAACTCGCCGTGCGCGAGGTTGATAACCCCCATCAGGCCGAATACGACCGCAAGGCCGATCGTCGCGATCAGGAGGATCGAGGCGCTTGAGAGCGAGGACAGAAGCACTGTCGCCAGATAATCGAGTTCCATGATTCCTTTCCTCCAAAGGGCGCGCCGTTGATCGAGGCGCGCCCTGCCTGGTTACTACTTGCTGTCTGGTGCAAAGTGCTGGGCGAGTGTGGGGTTCGCCATCAGGTCGCACTTCTCGTTCTCGTAGCCCGGCGCGACATCCTTGAAAGTCTCGAGGACCTTGAAGCTGTGCCTGTCGTCGCCTTCCACGATGTAGATGTTCTGGCGCAGATGATGCGACTTCGGCTCGAGCGTCACACTGCCGTTCGGCGCTTCGAAGCTCAGGCCGCTTTCGAGCGCCGCGATCACCGGAGCGGCCTGAGCGGTGCCGGCCTTGTTGACTGCCGCCGCCCACAGATGCACGGCGTTCCAGATGTCGACCGCCTCCGAGATGATAGGCGTGTCGCTGCCGTACTTCGCGGTCCACAGCTTCACGAACCCGGCATTGGTCGGATTATCGACGACCTGGAAATAGCCCTGGTCCGCGATGAGGCCCTTGCCGGCGGCCGGCGACACGACGACTTGCTGGTTGCCCGAGCCGTAGTTCGTCGAGACGACGCCGATCCTGTCCTTGAGGCCGGCGGCAGCGAACTGCTCGAGGAAGCCGGTCTGGTTGGCGCCGACCGGCAGCGCAACGACGAAGTCCGGCCTGACCGACTGGATCTTCTGGATGGTCGGCGCGTAGTCGGTGACCGTCAGCGCCAGGAAGTCCTCGCCCACGACTTCCGCGCTGGCCTTCTTCGCATATTCCTTGACCCAGTGCGCCGAGATCGTCCCAAAATTGTAATCGGGCGCCATGATGTAGATTCGCTTGCCGTATTTCCTCACCGCCCAATCGATGAGCACTGACAATTGCTGCGAGGCGGAAGGCCCCGTGACGAAGGTCTGCTTGTCGCAGGCGCCGCCTTCGTAGAGCGATCCATAGAAGTAAGGGATGTTGGCCTTGCGGACGATCGGCCGGATCGCCTCGCGCGACGAGCTGGTGAGACCGGCGAACAGTGCACTCACGCGATCCCGCAGGATCACCGTGTTCGCGTATTGCGTATACTTGCTTAGCTCCGACTGCGCGTCGTAGCCGACAACCTCGATCGGCTTCCCGAGCACACCGCCATTGGCATTGATTGTATCGACGGCCAGCTTCAGCGCATTGTTCTGCTGAATGCCGTAGATATTGAGACCGCCGGTCAGGTCAAAAATCGCACCGATCTT
>NZ_FOQM01000022.1 GCF_900113735.1 Bradyrhizobium sp. Gha | reverse complement strand
TTGCCAAAACCGGCTCGACCCTTGGATCGCAAACCGAAAGGAGCTTCCGCCGCTACGCCCGACCACACCAGCCTGATGGCGTGCTCGGTCAAGTCAAGGTCAAGCCGCTGCGCGGCGGCCCTCCGGGCCGACCTTGACGTGACCTGCGCGCGCCATCTTCACACTTCCACGGTCGGGACGAAGAGCTGGCCTGCAATCGAACAAAGAGCTGATCAAACACCTTGACACGCAAACTCCCCATGTGAGCAATCCAGAATCCCACCGCCGAACGAGGCTGGATTGCTTCGCTGCGCTCGCAATGACGGTGGAGGGCAGATGACGGCCACTGCCCAGCTCGCGCCACGGCGCTATCAGCAGGGGTAACGGTCCGGCCACTTCACATATCCGTAACTCTCTTCACCTTCCGCACCGGCCAAAACTGGCCTAACCTCCCGACCTCAGGGGCATCACGGAGGTCCGCCATGCGGTTTCGTGTTCGCAAGACCGCCCACGTGTTCGAGCGATTGGGGCTGGCGATGGCCGGTGCCGCGTGCGGGCTGTTCGTCGGCGCCTATGTCGGATCGGCCTTCACCTCGCTCACCACGCAGGGCTTTCTGCTGTTGATGATGCTGCTCGGCGTGATCGGCTTCTATCTCGGCATCGACACGCCGCAACTGCCCTTCGATGACGCGCACAGCCAGATCGACGCCGCGGAATTCCTGAGCTCCGCCGGCACGCTGTGCGCCACGCTGGCGGCACTTGCCTCCGTCGCCGTCATCGTGCTCCGCCTCGAGCCGCACGACGCGCTGACCCTGCTGGTGCTGATCGCCTGGATCGCCGGCGTGACGATGCAGATCGTCGCGGGCGCGAAGGCCAGGATGCGGGCGTAGCGACAGTTCGCTGTTCTCAAGATATCGCCGCGGGCTCCTTCACCTCTCCCGCTTGCGGGGGAGGTCGGCGCGAAGCGCCGGGTGGGGGCTCTCTCCGCTGGGGGACTCTCTCTGCGGAGACAGCCCTCTCCCCGACCCTCTCCCGCAAGCGGGAGAGGGGGCGCATCTGCCGTGGAGCGACGCCTACGAATCCACCACCCTCAAAACACCACGCCCACCCGCGTGCCGCGCTTCCAGGCGATCCTGCACCGCTTTTTCGTGTTCACGTGCAGCAGCTCGAATCGATCAGGAATCTTCACCTGGCCGCCGAGATCGACGCAGGCCCCGCCGGGCGAATAATCGATCAGCGTGCAGACGATCACGGGCGCGCGCGGGTCGGTGATGATCTTGGCCTGGCGGGACACCAGGCCGGCGGGTTTGACACGGGCATGTCGACGCGGATGCATTGGCACTCTCCTCCAAGTCCGCGGCGGCATGATCCGAAAAAGTTCTTCGATCAGATCATGCCCAAACAAGGCGCGGTGGCAGGGTTCCAATGATGAGGGGCAGTTGATGCGATCAGACTAAAGCGGGCGGAAGAATTTTAATGAAAAGTAGCGGCGATCCGAGAAAGCGGCGGTAGTGGGGTGGGGACGCAAGTCCACTGCGTTCGCAGGATGACGGCTGAGATGAAGCGCGACCCTGTTTCCTCACGAGTGGAGAGACCCCATCGCCCTCACACCTCCTCGGTCACCCCGTCCCGCTCCCCGCCCGGCGCCAGATCCACCCCCGGCGGCACCGGCATCGGCACCGTCACGTACTCCTTCGGCAAATTCACCGGCCGATACCCGGGCTCGACCGCCATGCGCTTCAATACGCTCTCATGCACATACGCGCCCTCGGGGATGAAGCGCGGTTCGCCATCGGGGATGTAGAACCCTGCAAAGACCTTGCGCTCCGGCCACTCCTTGTATGTCGCGCTCTTCGGCAGATATTCCAGCACGCGCCAGGCCGCGCTCATGGAATCGTGCAGCTTGCCGGCTCTCCCGGTGTAGGCGGGCGCGACATAGCTGAACGGCGAGGCCCTGCGCTGAATGCCCCAGGCCAGCTGGTTCACGGTGCGCGGGTTGAAGTTCAGGCCCGCTTTCGCGGCCTCCTCGATCATCCACAGCAGCGGATATTTCGATTCCGCGCTCTCGGCTTCCGGATAGCCGCCGCCGACGTCGCAATGCACGCCGGCGAACCATACCTGCAAAATGTCCTGCGGGACCTTCTTCTCGTCTCGCACGTAGCGATTGCTCCAGTATTGCTGCGGCTCCTCATACTCTTTCAGGCGGAACATGCAGCGCCGCTCGTCGATCGCGATCGCCTGGCGGAAGATGTTGACGCTCGGATTGCGCAGCGTGAAGGCCAGCTCCTCCAGGCTGAACACGAGGAAGAACACGTCGCGCCGCGGCACGATCACGCTGGCCACCGTGTCCCAGACGCCGATGAAATGGATGGTCGGCCAGCGCGTCGAGGTGATGCGCGCGAACTGCGCGGCGAGGTCGAATGCGTCCTTCGGCAGCGGCCCCTGCTCGTCGACCGCGATGTCCTTGAGGTCCTCGATGTCGTTGCCGCGCCCGAGCCCGGAATATTGCTTGTAGGCGATGAGGCCCGAGCCCGCGAGGTTCGCCTGCTCCGGCGAGATCAGCCCCACCTTGTGGATCAGCCCCGCCAGCACGCGCACCGTGTAAGCCCCGCGCGAGAAGCCGAACAGGAAGATCTTGTCGCCGGGCGCATAATGCTCGACCAGGAAGCCATAGGCCGACAACACGTTGTCATCGAGCCCGTAGCCGGTGGCGAGCCCCAGCACCGTCTTGATGTTGGCCTTCCACCTGTTCCAGGTCGACGGCTCCGTCACCGTGCCGACCCCGGGATCGTAAAACACCATCTGCCGCGGATGCGTCTTCTCGGTCTTGCGCAGGCAGCGATAGAGCTTCAGGACGTTGGAGATGTTCTCCGAGATCTCGTTGCCGGTGCCGTCACAGCAGATGACGAGGTTTTTGGGGGCGGGTCGGGCCGCGTGCTCCATGGGATGCGCCTCCGGGTGATGCTACCGGGGCGAGTATAGCGGAAATGGGTGGCAGCGAGGAGACGAAGGCGGCGCCGGGATAAACCCATCCGCATCGTCTGTTGACATTAACCTCCTGTTAACCATGCGGTCGCCTAATGGTGATGAATGGGGGGATCACCATGTCGGCCCATGTGACGCGACCGAAGTTGATGCCTGTTTCGGCCGATCCGGCCATCCGGTGGGTGGCGAGGCTCGCGGTTCGCGCCAGGGCCGTCCTACAGGGCAAAACGCCTGTCCTACGGAGCAAAGCCATGTTCGGAAAGGACGACTTAGTGGACCATCTCAGCCGCGATCTCGATCGCGCGCGCGTCAGGCGCGATGCGCTCGCATCCGAAGCCACGACCGTGGCGGCCCAGATCGCCGAAATCGAAGCGCGCCTCGTCGAGGAGAAGAAAAGGCGGGAGCGCGAGCGCGTCCTGGCCGAGATCGAAGTCATCAAGACGCGAATCAGGCAGGCGGCCGGCGCGTTTGCGCCCGTCGTCGACGGTCTCTCCAAGGCGATCGAGCAGGCGACGGCCGTCGTGCCCGAAGCGCGCGAGCTCAACAGTTTCCTGGTGTCGGTGGCGACCGAGATCGACAGCGTGCTCGATCCCCTGTTGCGCGAGTTGGATCAGCGCGCGGATGCGGTGCGGTCAGGACAGGCGGCGCTGGACTTGCCGAGTTCGGCCATTGAAGCGCCGGCCATCGAGCTGCCGAAAGACCCCAACGAACGCCTGCTTCGCTTTCCGGCCTGGCTGTCGCGCGACAAGGAGGCGGACAAGAAGGACGTCTCAGAGAGCCCGCGCAGCACGGCCGCGTGAATTCGCTGCGCTGCGCAGCGCGGGAAGCTCGTCTCAAGTTTCCACAGCGTCATGGCCGGGCTGACCCGGCCATCCACGTCTTGCTTGGTTGGTTGGAACAAAGACGTGGGTGCCCGGCACAAGGCCGGGCATGACGGGCTGGGCCGCGAGCGCTCGCTTTTTTGGCTACATCTTGAGTCAGACGCCGCTCGCCACCGCTCAGTTGGCGGCGCGGCGCAGGAAGGCCGGGATATCGAGAACGGTTTCGTCGGGCGCATTGCGCGGAGCGGTGCGGCCGTAAGGATCGAGCGGCTGAATCGCCGCGTGGCGCGCATGGTCCGGACCCAACCGGGCCGGAGGGCCGACGGGGTGGTGCGGCTGCGGGCGGAGCGGCGGGCTGCCCACTTGCGGCAAAGGTGCGCTGCGCTCGATGCGATCGGCGATGCGCCGGCCGTCATTGCGCAGCTTTCCGGCGAGCTGGGTGAGGGCGGTTTCCACCGGCAGCGCCTGCGCCGGGTCGAGATTGTCGATCCCGGTCGCCACCACCGAGACGCGGACGATGCCATCCAGGCTTTCGTCAAAGGACGCGCCGACGATGATGTTGGCGTCCGGGTCGGCCTCGTCGCGAATGCGGGTAGCGGCTTCGTCGACCTCGTACAGCATGAGATCCTTGCCGCCGGTGATGGAGATGATGAGGCCGCTGGCGCGCTTGATCGAGGGGTTCTCGATCAGCGGATTGGAGATCGCAGCGACCGCGGCGGCGAGCACGCGCTTCTCGCCCGAGGCCTCGCCCCGTCCCATCATGGCCTTGCCCTTCTCCTTCATGACGGAGAGGACGTCGGCGAAATCGAGATTGATCAGGCCTTCCTTGACGATGAGGTCGCTGATGCAGGCTACGCCCGAATAGAGCACCTGGTCGGCAAGGGCGAAGGCATCGGCGAACGTGGTCTTCTCGCTGGCCACCCGGAACAGGTTCTGGTTCGGGATGATCAGGAGCGTGTCGACCGTCTTCAGCAGCTCCTCGATGCCGGCCTCGGCAAAGCGCATGCGGCGCTGGCCCTCGAAGTAGAACGGCTTGGTGACCACGCCGATGGTGAGAATGCCGAGCTCGCGCGCGGTCCTGGCGACGACGGGGGCGGCCCCGGTGCCGGTGCCGCCGCCCATGCCTGCCGTCACGAACACCATGTGCGCGCCGGTCAGTTGCTCGCGGATCGCATCGATCGCCTCTTCGGCCGCGGCGCGTCCCAGTTCCGGCTGCGAGCCGGCGCCGAGGCCCGCGGTCACCTTGGTGCCGAGCTGGATCAGCCGCCGCGCCTTCGACATCGCCAGCGCCTGCGCGTCGGTGTTGGCGACGACGAACTCGACGCCCTCGAGCCCGGCCGTGATCATGTTGTTCACGGCATTGCCGCCGGCGCCGCCGACGCCGAACACGACGATGCGGGCTTTCATTTCGTGAATGTCGGTATTCCCAGCCATGTTTTCCTCGCGATTGGTCCGGCAAGCCGGGGATTGAAGAAAGTCTCGAGTGTTATCCGCGCATCGCGCGGTCTGCCTGAACGATGGCGGCGGCCAGATGTCCCAGCCGACGCGCGGCGTATCCCGCGAGCGAGCCGCCCGGCCGGCGATCGGTCCGCAGCGCCGCCATGTCGTCTTCCAGGCGTGCCGCCCACGCATTGGCGGCCGTCGCCTCGGCGGTCGCCTGCTGCAGCTCGACGACGAGGCGCTCGGCGCGGTCACGCTCGCGCTCGAACACGGCCCTGTAGGCGGTTGCGACGTCTTGGAGCCGCGCGATCTCCGCCTTGAAGGCCTCGGTCTTGATGGCGTCGATCCTTGCCATGGACACAGCGATGGGGTCCGCCCGG
This sequence comes from Bradyrhizobium sp. Gha, assembly GCF_900113735.1. Lineage (GTDB taxonomy): Bacteria > Pseudomonadota > Alphaproteobacteria > Rhizobiales > Xanthobacteraceae > Bradyrhizobium. The sequence goes on along the minus strand of NZ_FOQM01000022.1, from coordinate 131,049 downwards.
CGGCCCCTTCGCGGGCGGGGCGTGTAGCGCAGCTCGGAGAAATCAACCCTCACCAGGGCCTTGCCGTCATCCGACCGCGAGCGCGGCAGGCGGCGCCGTCGCGCCAGCGACCGCGCGGCCTCGCGCGAGATATCGAGGCGGGCACCCAGATCGGCATACGTCAACAACGCAACAGACATCGGCGCTTCTCCTGGAGCGAACCGGGAAGGGCATTTCGGGCTAATGATGGCTGGACGATTGCAGCAGGCTAGGCTGCGTTGGTTAATGCGTGGTTAACGCGGGCGCGGTGTTGTTTACGGGTGGCGTCGCCGGGTCGACGCCGGGATCGGCAGAGCCGCCCCGGGGATCGGCAGAGCCGACCCGGGGATCGGGAGCACGATCTGCCGCGGCTGCTCGGTCTTGCGCAGGCAGCGATCGAGCTTCAGCACGTATAGCGGAAAAGCGCGACGGAGAGGAGACGATGGTGGTTGCCGCGAAGGCGGTGCGCTCCCTCTCCCGCCTGCGGGAGAGGGTTGGGGAGAGGGTGTCTCTGCAACGGGGACAATCCGCAACAGGAAAGAACCCTCATCCGCCACGCGCGGCACGTCCTATGAAATCCATGCGCGATCGTCTGCCGCAGGCGGGAGCAGGCGCAAAACCTACTTCTTCTTCCCCTGGCCGATCTCCGGCTGCCAGGCCGCGTCCTTGCGGCTCGGCGCCGCGGCGATCACCTTGGCTTTGTCCTTTTTCGGTTTCTTGGCTTCGCGATTGCTGCGTTGCTGTCCCCTGGCCATGTCGCTCTCCTCCGGTGGTTTGAGCTCATCCGGTTCGTCGGATTGCAGCGCACGCCCGCGACATGCAGACGGTCGATGCCCTGGCGCGAGGTGCGGTGATGCAACCGAGCCTACGCCCGCATCACCGCAATAGCGAGGCCTAACACGCCTCGCGCTGCGCCCTCGTTGCGCGCAGCGGCGCTGACGATAGTGCTGGCTATTGCCGCGCAACGGGCGCATGTTCAATTCAGTCGGCGTCGGTGGGGGCCCACTTGCAAAGGCAGGCGCGCATGACCATCCGCTCGCGGCATGAAACCGTGACATTCAAGCATCCGTTCCACCTCCGCGGCATCACGCGCGAATTGCCGGCGGGCGCCTATGATGTCGTCACCGACGAGGAGACGATCGATGGCCTGTCGTTCGAGGTCTGGCGCCGCATCGCCACCATGATCACCGTTCCGGTCGAAGGCCTGCGCGGCGCCACCGAGCTTCTGTCGATCGGCTCTGTCGACCTTGCGGATGCGATAGCGGCGGACTCGAGCGCCACCCATGACTGATCAACCCGTCGATCTCGACAAGCATCGCGGCATGGCCGCGCAGAAGGCCACCGATTTGCGCCGCGTGCTGGCGGAGGTCGAGAACAACGTCCGTGAGCTGCGCGAGCGCGAGGCCGATCTCGAAAGTCGCATGCTGACGGTGCCCGCCGCCTCCTGGTCCGAAGCCGCCGTGAAGGCGCGCTACGTCCTCAACCTCTACGCCGCCAGCCTTCCGCCCGAAGACACCCGCCACCGCGCGCTTGTGGCCGCGCTGTTCGACGATTTTGCGAAACTCGGCGAGGGGGGCTGAGGCCCGTCGCGACCCAGGTGTTCTTGCTCCGCTGTCGTCCCGGACAAGCGAAGCGCAGATCCGGGACCCATAGCCACCGAAGCGAGTTGTCGTAGCTGCGCGTGCCACAGCGTGCTTCAATGAAGCCGACCGGCTCGTGGCTGGCTACGCCGGTGCGGCACGACCTTGGAGTCGCAAAGGAGAACCCCATGACCCTCACCAGCGGCCGTTTCATCGGTCACGAACAGGACCGCGGCATCGTCCAGTTCTCGATGCAGGACGGTGCGAAGGAAATTCCCTGCGCGATCTCGACCTCCGCCATGGACGCTCTGGAACGCGGCCCGCAGACCCGCCCTGACGAGCGCGAAGCTCAGTTCACCCGCCTCCGCGACCGCATCGAAGCCCGCGCCGCGAGCAAGTACCGCGCGACGGAGTTCGAAGGCACCCCGCCGGGCATCGTGCTGCGCAGCATCGATTTTCGGGGGTAGACTCCGCGAGGAGGGCTGGTGTGTCTCCGCGTTGGGATCAGCGAAGCGACGGTCCTGCTCCCGACACCCGGGGGCGACGTTCCGCCGCCATGACTTCGATATCGTGATGAGCTATCGGCGCGGGATGGAAAATGATCAGATCACGCTCACCGTTGCTCATCTCAGCGACATCGAGGCATTCAAGAGAGAGCTGCAGGAGGCCTTCGCGGTTGCCGTCATCGCGGAGTTCGGCTCACTGCCGCACGGCCCGATCCCCTCCGATGAGGATCTCGGCGGCGCGACGGCTTCGCCAGGCGCGGTGGTCTTGCGGATCGTCTGCCGGGGCCGGAAGGTCGGCGGCGCTGTCGTCACGATCGATGACGACACCAACTGCAACTCGCTCGATCTCTTCTTCATATCGCGCGGCGAACATGGCCGCGGCCTGGGGCACAAGGCGTGGACCGCGATCGAGCGCAGCTATCCGAAGACGCGCGTCTGGCAAACCCACACGCCGTACTTCGAGAAGCGGAATATTCACTTCTACGTCAACAAGTGCGGCTTCAAGGTCGTCGAGTTCTTCAATGCCCACCATCCTGACCCTCACGGTCATCGCGCCGACGACTTGCCCGGCGGAGGTGAAGGCTTCCGGTTTGAAAAGATCATGTGAGGGTAAGCCACAACTAAAACGGCCGGATCTTTCGATCCGGCCGCAACGCAAACTCTACTCGGCTAAGCCTACGCCACGCGACGCAACCTAGCCCCCCGCCCTAACGCAAAATCTCTTAGCTGGCCTTCTTGACCGGCGCGTCGCCGACCTTCTTTTCGATGGCGCGCTTCAGCTCGACGGCGCGCGGCGACAGGGCGTCGGTCTTGGCCTTGAGCAGGTAGGCATCGAGACCGCCATTGTGGTCGACGCTCTTCACCGCGTTGGTGGAGACGCGCAGGCGCACGTTGCGGCCCAGCGCTTCCGAGATGAAGGTCACGTTGACCAGGTTCGGCAGGAAGCGGCGCTTGGTCTTGATGTTGGAGTGGCTGACCTTGTGGCCGACGAGGGGGCCCTTGGCCGTCAGTTCGCAGCGGCGAGACATGGTAGAAATCCTCAGGTTCGAACCCCCAACGATTGCGGCCGCCATTCGGGGCGCCACGGGGGCTAATTCTTTTGTCCTTGCAGGGAGCGGGCGGACGTATAGGGGGGAAGGGGCGGGACGTCAAGGTTTTGGGCGGGGATTCGTGCTCCGCAATAGGTGTCATCGCCCGGCTTGACCGGGCGATCCAGTATCCCAGAGGCCGGCGTTGTGAGCTCGCTCTCACCAGGTCCGCCGCGGCGTACTAGATGCCCCGGTCAAGCCGGGGCATGACAGCGGAGTGGGTGGCGAGAGGTATCCAAGCCCGGCGCCGGGCCACGCCCCAATCACCAAAACGGCAATGTTTGAAACGCCTTACCATCACATAAAGGGCGCAATCTCCTCCGAAAGACTCCGGTGAGTTCCCGGCCTTTGGCGTCTGGACGCATTGCTTAGCGCCGTAACAGGCTTAAGTAACAACAACTCGCTTCCGATTGGACTGTGTCGTGCACACCACCTCCCTCGTTCCGCCCCGGCTGCGTGCGGCCGGCAGGCTGGCTCTGGCCGCTTTTGGCGGGCTGATGCTGGCGTGGGCGGCGGAGCCTGCGGCGGCGCAGGGCAAGCTCGAGGCGCAATATGAGGCCTCGCTATCGGGCATCCCGGTCGGCCGCGGCGCCTGGAACATCGATATCCAGGACGACGTGTTCTCGGCCGCGGCCTCCGGCGGCACCACCGGCATTCTGAAGTCGTTCGCGGGCGGGTCCGGCACCGGCGCCTCGCAGGGGCGCATCGTCAACGGCGCGCTGGTCGCGACCGCCTACCAGGCCTCCACCACCACCTCGAAGAAGACCGAAGAGATCCACATCACCCTCGACAAGGGCAATGTGAAGGAGTTCGGCATCATTCCGGAGCCGCCCGTCGACCCTGATCGCATCGTCGTCACAGAGGCGCATCGGCGCGGCGTGTTCGATCCGATGACGGCCTCGCTGGTGCGCGTGCCCGGAAACGGCGATCCGTTGTCGCCCGAGGCCTGCCACGGCGGCGCGCCGATCTTCGACGGCCGCATGCGCTACGAGCTCAAGCTCGATTTCAAGCGCATGGAGACCGTGAAGGCCGAGAAGGGCTATCACGGTCCGGTCGTGGTCTGCGCGCTCTATTTCGTGCCCATCGCCGGCTACATCCCCGACCGCCCCGTGATCAAATACCTCGCCGCCCAGCGCAACATCGAGATCGCGTTGGCGCCTATCGCGGGCACGCGGGTTTTGGTCCCGTTCTGGCTGAAAGTGCCGACGCCGCTCGGGCCTGCGATGCTGGAAGCGACCAGCTTCATCACCACGGCCCAGCCGCCGCGGGTCGCGAAGACGCAATAGGTTTTGGCCGCGCTTTCCTTCCTTGAACCGTCACCCTGAGGTGCTCGCCTCTTCGGCGAGCCTCGAAGGGCGCCAGCCCCACTGTCCCCGCGCGGACCACGGCCGCATCCGGGCCGTCCATCCTTCGAGGCTCGCCCCGCGGTGCCTCGCACCGCGGAACTCGCACCTCAGGATGACGGATTTCCCGCCGGTTGTATCCGCTCCTAGCAACATCAATGACTTACCTACTGTGCATGGGGTTGTTTTAGGACGTGCCTCGGAGGGCCACCATTCTCCGGGAATCCATTTGACTCCTCCCCGATTCTGATTCGACTCACGCTCATCCCCAACTTAAGGAAATCCGTCCTCGAAACGCCGCTTGTGCGGCCGCGCAAAACTCCATCTAGTGCGATGGAAACAACAGTCCCGCGACATGTTGCGTGAACGTATCGGGACTCCCAGGGGAGTCAGCGATTCGGCCGCGATTCGTTCTAGAGTCGTTCCGAGGCTTAAGGCGAACGGGAAAAGCGTCGCAAAGTGAGACAGTTGCCCACCCGCCCGAGACAGCACTGACATTCGCCCGATCAGCTATTACCTAATCAGCCAGATATGCCCTTCTCGTCCTCCTCCTTCGCTTCCGACCGCGCGCTGTCCGATCGCGTGCCTGGCGCCGGCGTCACCGCCGTGCTCGGGCCGACCAACACCGGCAAGACCCATCTCGCCATCGAACGGATGCTCGCGCATTCCTCAGGCATGATCGGCCTGCCGCTGCGCCTGCTCGCGCGCGAGGTCTACAACAAGATCGTCGCCCGCGTCGGCCCGGAGGCCGTCGCGCTCGTCACGGGCGAGGAGAAGATCAAGCCGAGAAGTCCGCGCTATTGGGTGTCGACCGTCGAGGCGATGCCGCGCGACCTCGACGTCTCGTTTCTTGCCGTCGACGAGATCCAGATCGCCTCCGATCTCGAACGCGGCCACGTCTTCACCGACCGCATCCTCAACCGCCGCGGCCGCGACGAGACGTTGCTGCTCGGCGCTGCGACCATGCGGCCGATCATCGAGCGGCTCTTGCCCGGCGTCTCCATGATCACCCGGCCGCGGCTGTCGCAGCTCGAATTCGCAGGCGATCGCAAGATCACGCGCCAGCCGCGCCGGACTGCGATCGTCGCGTTCTCCGCCGACGAGGTCTACGCCATCGCGGAGCTGATCAGGCGACAGCATGGCGGCGCCGCCGTGGTGCTGGGCTCGCTCTCGCCCCGCACGCGCAATGCGCAGGTGGAGATGTTCCAGAACGGCGACGTCGATTATCTCGTCGCCACCGATGCCGTCGGCATGGGCCTCAATCTCGACGTCGACCACGTCGCCTTCGCCTCCGACCGCAAGTTCGACGGCTATCAGTTCCGCCGCCTCACGCCGGCCGAGTTCGCGCAGATCGCCGGCCGTGCCGGGCGCGCCACGCGCAACGGCACGTTCGGCACGACCGGTCGCTGCGGCCCGTTCGAGCCTGAGCTCGTGAACGCGCTTCAGAACCACATCTTCGATCCCGTGAAGATGCTGCAATGGCGCAACTCGAAGCTCGATTTCTCCTCCCTCGCCGCGCTGCAAGTCTCGCTCAATCTGGCCCCGGGCCACGAGACGCTGACGCGCGCCCCGATCGCCGAAGACATGCGCGTGCTCGACCACGCCGCCCGCGACGTCGAGGTGCGCGATATCGCGCATGGCAAGGCCGCCGTGGAACGGCTGTGGGAGGCCTGTCAGGTCCCGGACTACCGGAAACTGTCGCCGGCCGCCCATGCCGAGCTGGTGACGACGCTCTACGGCTTCCTGATGCAGAAGGGCTGCATCCCCGATTCCTGGTTCGCCGCCCAGGTCGACCAGGCCGACCGCATCGACGGCGATATCGACACGCTGTCGGCCCGGATCGCGCAAATCCGCACCTGGACCTTCGTCGCCAACCGGCCGGACTGGCTGAAAGACCCCGATCGCTGGCAGGGGACCACGCGCGAGGTCGAAAATAAATTATCGGATGCGCTCCATGAACGCTTGACTGAGCGTTTCGTTGATCGCCGGACCAGTGTATTGATGCGCCGCCTGCGGGAGAACACGAGCTTGAATACGGAAATCGGCAAGACCGGCGAAGTCATCGTCGAAGGCCATGTCATCGGCCGCCTCGATGGCTTCACCTTTGCACCGGATGCGGCGGAAGCCGGCTCCGATGCGAAAGCCTTGCAGGCTGCCGCGCAAGCGGTGCTCGCCGGCGAGATCAATACGCGCGCCGAAAAACTGGGCAACGCGCCGGACGACCAGTTCGTGCTGACCTCTGACGGCACCATTCGCTGGACCGGCGATGCCGTGGCGCGGCTGACCGCCGCAGAGGAGGCGCTGCATCCGCGCATCCGCATCATCTCCGACGAGCGCCTGACGGGTGGCCCCCGCGAGAAGGTGCAGGCGCGCCTCGACCTGTGGCTCAAGACGCATATCGAGAAGCTGCTCGGGCCGATGTTCGAGCTGTCGAAGGCCGAGGACGTCACGGGTATCGCCCGCGGCATCGCCTATCAGCTCGTCGAGGCGCTCGGCGTGCTCGAGCGTCCCAAGATCGCCAACGAGCTGAAGGATCTCGATCAGCCCTCGCGCGCGGTGTTGCGCAAATATGGCGTCCGCTTCGGCGCCTATCACATCTATTTCCCCGGCATCCTGAAGCCCGCCGCGCGCGCGCTCGCAGCCCTGCTGTGGGCGCTGAAGCAGGACAACGTCGATCTCTCGGCTCTGTCTGGCGCGCAGCATCTGGCCTCGTCCGGCCGCACCTCGTTCCCGGTCGACAAGACCCTGCCGCGCGATGCCTATCGCGTGCTCGGCTACAAGCAGGCCGGCGAGCGCGCGGTCCGCGTCGACATTCTGGAGCGTCTTGCCGACCTGATCCGCCCGGCGCTGGCCTGGCGCGATAATTCGCCAGGCGAAAAACCCGCCGGTGCATTCGACGGCCGCGGTTTCGTGGTGACGCAGGCGATGACCTCGCTCACCGGCTCCGCCGGCGAGGATTTCGCCTCGGTGCTGCGCGCGCTCGGCTATCGCATGGAGAAGCGTGCGCCGTTGCCGCCGAAGCCTGCTGCGCCTGTTGCTGCGGAGACGCCGGCCGCCGAAGCTTCTGCCGAGGCGCCTGCGACCGAGGAGGCTGCCGCGCCCGTTGAGGCCGCGATCGAAGCCGTCACCGTCGAAGACGCGCCCGGGATGGAGCAGCACGACGAGCCCGCGCACGAAGAGCCGGCGCTCGAAGCAACTTCCGAAGGCCCCGTCACGCCCGAAGATGCCCCCGGCATCGCGCCGCCCGCGGAAGAGGCTGCTGCGCCCGCGGAGGCTGCCGCTGACGCCGCTCCGGCCGAGGCCGCCGCTGCGGAAGCCGCTGCATCTCCCGATGCCGCTGCGCCTGTCGAGGCCGCAGCCACGCCCGCCGAGCCCGAGCTCGTCGAGGTCTGGCGTCCCGGCGGCCGTCACGAGGATCGCAAGCCGCGCCACGAGCGCCATCGCCATCAGCGCCATAACAAGCAGCGTCCGCAGGCCGGTGCTGAAGGCGCCTCGGCTGCGCCCGGCGAAGCTGCCGAAGGTGCGAAGCCGGGTGAGCGCCATCGTCACGGTGGCCATCGTCGCGATGGCGGCCGGGATTTTCGCAAGCCGCGCGAGGGTGGTGCCGAGGGTGCGCCGCGCCAGGAAGGGCGCGACGATCGGAATCGCAGCTTCCAGGGCAAGGACCGCGACAACAAGGATCGCGATCGCAACCGCGACAACAAGAAGTTCGGCGGCGAGCGAGACAAGGGCCGCGACAACAGGGGCCGCGACCGCGATAAGGGTCGCGACCGTCAGGGCGGTCCGTCGTTGCGTCCGTACGCCTCGAGCGCTAATCCGCGCGAGCGTGATCGTCCCGCCGATCCGAACTCGCCGTTTGCAAAACTCGCCGCGCTGAAAGAGCAACTCTCCGGTCGCAAGGAGTAGTCCCACGACCGAGCGGCAGCGCCTCGACAAATGGCTGTGGCACGCGCGGGTGGTGAAGGCGCGAACCTCCGCGGTTGAGCTCGTGGTAACAGGACACGTCCGCATCAACGGCACGCGCGAGAAATCGCCCGGCCATGCGATCAAGGTCGGCGACGTCATCACGGTCGCGCTCGACCGGACCGTGCGCGTGTTGAAGGTGATTAATTTCAACGAGCGCCGCGGCGATGCCGCCTCGGCGCGTGTGCTCTACGAGGAGCTCGGCGACGCAGAGCGCAATTAATTGCGCCAGTTATTCATTTCTTGGTCGATCGAGCACATAAAGCCGTCATGATCGCGCCTTCCCGATCTTGCAGCGCGGGGCCATCCGCGCTACGGAAGCCGCGACTTTTAAAAGAGCTTTTCGGAGCGTTGGATGACTTACGTCGTCACTGAAAACTGCATCAAGTGCAAGTACACCGACTGCGTCGAGGTCTGCCCGGTCGACTGTTTCTACGAGGGTGACAACATGCTCGTCATCCATCCTGACGAGTGCATCGATTGCGGCGTGTGCGAGCCGGAATGCCCCGCCGACGCCATCAAGCCGGATACGGAACCGGGCCTGGAAAAGTGGCTTCAGGTCAACGCCGAGTACGCCAAGAGCTGGCCGAACATCACCCAGAAGAAAGAATCACCCGAAGACGCGAAGGAATTCGACGGTCAGGAAGGTAAGTTCGACAAGTATTTTTCTCCCAACCCCGGCTCCGGTGACTAAATTCCGGCGCAAACTTAACCCTAATACCGTCGTCAACGCCGAAAACCGGCCCTAAAGACCCCTAAATCATTGATTTTTGCGGGAAATGTGCTATATTGGGCACATTAAGCTGAACCCCCGTCAGCCCAGTAGGCCCCGTTGGGTTCCCGTGAAACCAAATGTCGAACAGGGGCGTGGCAGTTTCCGCGCGCAGGCTGTGTCACAGAAAACGCGTAAAAAGAGTACTTCAGCGAGGGCTTCCCATAAGGAGGCCAAAAAAGTCGCCGCGGCCAGCCGTAGCGCATCCAAGGGTCGGACCGCCGCCAAGGCGCCGCCGGCTGCAAAGTCCTCGAAGCACAAAAGAAGCGCAATGCCTAACAAGACTGCCAAACCGGCCGCGAAAGCGACCGTTGCCAAGCCTGCTGCCAAGCCTGTTCTTGCCAAGGCTCCCGTCACCAAGGCTCCCGCTGCCAAGCCCGCTGCTCCGAAGGCTCCTGCTGCCGCCCCTGCCAAGGCCCCCGTTGCTGCTACCAAGCCGGCCGTGAAGGCCGCTGCACCCGCGCCGAAGGTCGAGGAAAAGAAGGTCGTGACCCAGCGTCAGGGCTTCAAGGCCAATGAATTCGTCGTCTATCCCGCTCATGGCGTCGGCCAGATCCTGGCCATCGAGGAGCAGGAGATCGCCGGCGCGAAGCTCGAGCTGTTCGTCATCAACTTCATCAAGGACAAGATGACGCTGCGCGTTCCGACGGCCAAGGTCGCCAACGTCGGCATGCGCAAGCTGTCCGAGCCCGCGCTGGTCAAGAAGGCACTGGAGACGCTGAAGGGGCGCGCCCGCGTCAAGCGTACCATGTGGTCGCGCCGTGCCCAGGAATACGAAGCGAAGATCAATTCGGGCGACATCGTCGCGATCGCGGAAGTCGTGCGCGACCTCTACCGCTCCGAGTCGCAACCCGAGCAGTCCTACAGCGAACGTCAGCTCTATGAAGCGGCGCTCGATCGTCTGTCGCGAGAGATCGCGGTGGTGCAGCACTCGACCGAAACCGAAGCGGTCAAGGAGATCGAGGCCCAACTCGCCAAGAGCCCGCGCCGCAACGCCAAGGCGGAAGCCGCCGAGGGTGAAGGCGAGGCGGATACCGACGATACCGATGGCGACGACACCACGGTTGCCGACGAAGCCGCCTAAGCGCCCCGCGTCGATCGCATCACATCGAGAGCTCGGCCGGTTGGCCGGGCTTTTTGTCTGGACGCGTGATCCAGCGGGCTCGCGTGTCGCCTACGACGTCGCGCGTGGTTGGGCCCAGATGGCGATCGGCCGCTCCAGCCCGCGGATCGCCTGGGGATCCATGGCGATCAGCGGTGCAAACGTTTGGGCCGTGCTGCCGAGCTCGAGCCGGGCGCGACTGACCAGATCGTTGCTTGCCACCAGCGCGCAGTCGAGCGTGCGCGTCAGCGCTTCGAGACGGCTTGCTGCATTGACGGTCGCGCCGATCACTGCAAATTCCAGACAGGTGTGCCCGATGTCACCGAGCACCACCGGCCCGTAGTGCAGGCCAAAACTGACGCGCATCGCCGGTTCACCGGACGCCGTTCGCCGCGCGTTCCACGCCTCGGCCGCCGCGATCATGGCTTGGGCGCAGCACAAGGCATTGCCGGCGTCACGCGGGCCTGCGAAGGGCGTGCCGAATGTCGCCATCAATCCGTCGCCGAGATATTTGTCCAACGTGCCCTCGTGCCGGAAAACCTCCTGCTCCATCAACCCGTGGAATTCGCGTAACGTCCGCACCACGTCCTCCGGGGCGCGTACATCCGCAAAGGCCGTGAAGCCGACGATGTCCACGAACAGCACCGCGACGTCTTGCGTGCGCACCTGTTTCAACGGCTCGTCGTGCTTCGACAATTCCGTGACGACGTTGGGCGAGAAGTAGCGCGCCAAATTGCCGCGTTCCCGTTCCACTGCGGCATGCCGGATCAGCAAATCATTGCTGCGGCTGACCGCGATCGCCAGCGTCACGGCCACGATCACGAAGACGACGATTTCCTGGATGCGAATGCCGAATCCGATCGCATTCGGCGAGATCAGCGCCAATAGCCTGTGATCGCTGCCCACCACCTCTGCAATGCGGGCGGTCAGCGCGGGATCGCGATCGGGTTGCCACCACACCCAGGCCATGCCGATCACCCAGAGGGCCGAGGTCCATGTTCCGACCGCGATCACGGTTCGCCAGGAATACGCCAGCGTGGCGCCCGAGAGCAGCACGAAGAAGTAGATGAAGTTGCCAAAATGGTATTGCATGGCCACCGGCCAGTGCGTCGTGCCGAATGGGTTCGGGACGACGATGACGACTGTGAGCAGCGCCAGGTCGCAGAACAAAAGTGCCAGCTCTGCCCGCGACACGCCGACCCGCCCCACCCTGACCTGGGCCCAGCCAATCAGTGCGAAGACGCCGAGCAACGCCACGTAATAGAGCTGCTCCCATGCCGGGTTGATGGCCATCAGCAGGCAAGCGATGACCGCCAGGGCGATATAGCGCGCCCGGACGGCCAGCTGCAGGCCCTCTTTTTTGCCAGCCTCGAGTGCCGCCTTTGCAAATTGAACGGTTTCGCTGTCCCGCTGGCTGCGGGCGGGCAAAAGCGCGGCAGGCCGGTAGAACCGATCGATGAGCGTTGTCACGGGGAGTCTCCTCGCTGGGGCTCTTGACGCACAGCGATCCAATGAGCCGCGGCCACCCCGGGGCAGCTTAACGGCGGCTGGCTGCGAGGTCAGTAGCCGCGCGGGGCATTTCGACCCTCGCAAGCATTGCCTACTTCACAGGGCGCTTCTCGAGCTTCCTCGCCAGCGTGCGCCGGTGCATGCCTAGCCGCCTGGCCGCTTCCGAGATGTTGAAATCCGTCTCGATCAGCGTCTGGTGGATACGCTCCCATTCGAGCGTCTTGATGGAGGTCGGCCGCACGTCCAGCGCGACCTCGGCATTACCTTCGGCCTTGGTGAAGGCGGCTTCGATGTCGTCGGTATTGGAAGGTTTTGCGAGATAGTGGCAGGCGCCCAGCTTGATGGCCTCGACGGCGGTCGAGATGCTGGCGAAGCCTGTCAGCACCACGATCAGCATCTCCTCGTCGTGGGTGTGGAGCAGCTCGACACAGGCAAGCCCCGAGGCGCCGCCGAGCTTGAGGTCGACCACGGCGTAGCCGAAGGATCGGTCCTCCAGGACTTTGCGGACGTCCTCGATCGAGGCGGCGAGCACGACCTCGTAGCCGCGCCGCTCGAACGAACGTTTCAGCGTGCGCGCAAAGCCTTCGTCGTCCTCGACGACGATGAGCGAGCGGTCAGGCGTCAAAGCTGCCTCCGATCGCAAGTGTGGCGAGCGGCAAGGTCAGGCGGACGGTGGCGCCGCGCTTCCTGTGGTTCTCGGCGGTCACGCTGCCCCCGAGCTTGCGCACGACGTTCACAACCAGGAACAGGCCGAGGCCGCCGCCGGCGCGGCCTTTGCTCGACTGATAGGGCTTTCCGAGCTGCGCCAGCATTTCCGGCGCAAAGCCCGGCCCGCGGTCGCTGATCGAGAGCACCAGATTGTCACCCTCGCGTTCGGCGAGCAACTCCACCCACTCGCGAGAGACTTCGTAGGCGTTATCGAGGACGTTGAAGATCACCTGCTTCAGCGCGATGTCGGAGACGATCGCGACGTCCTCGCCAAAGGTGTTGACGAAATAAAGCGTCTGCGCCGAACGCGCATCGCGCCATTCCTCAACCAGCGCGGTGACGAAGGCGGCCACCGTCGTCGGCGACGATCCTTCACCGCGAGCCTCGCCCGCCGACACCAGAATGCCCGTCACGATGGTCTTGCAGCGTTGCAGCGACGTTTCCATCTCCGTGAGGTCTTCGGCGAGCTCCTGATCGGCGGCAAGATCGGGCATGCGCCGCCAGTCGCTGAGGATGACGGAGAGCGAGGCGAGCGGCGTGCCGAGTTCGTGCGCCGCGCCGGAGGCAAGCAGGCCCATGCGGACGATGTGGTCCTGCTCGGCAGCATGCTGGCGCAGCGCAGCCAGATGCGCGTCGCGTTCGCGAAGGTTCCGGTTGATGCGGGTGACGAACACGACCAGCAGCACGGCGTTGAGAACGAAGCCCAGCAGCATGCCGGTCACGGTGAGGGTGTAGGTCTCGCTCAGTGGGTTCGGCGGCAGATCGAGCGGCCGATAGGCGATCGTCAGCCACACGAAGCTCGCGCAGGTCAGCGCCACCAGCGACCAGGTCGATCGGGCATCGAGCAGCACCGCGCCGAGGGTGACCTGGAGCAGGAACAGCGAGGTGAACGGATTGGTGGCGCCGCCGCTCAGGTAAAGCTGCGCGGTCAGCGCGGCGACATCCAGCATCAACGCGACCAGTAGCTCGTTGTTGGTGATGGCGGCGCGATGGCGCACCCAGACCAGGCTCGAGACGTTGAGCAGCACCAGCGCGCCGATCACCGCGCCCATCCGGGTCAGGGGTAGCGGAATGCCCAGCCAGAAATGCACGCCGCCGATGGTCACGATCTGGCCGACCACTGCGGTCCAGCGCAGCTGGATCAGCAGCGCCATGTTCTTGCGATTGGTCTCGTCGTCGGTGGGGGCCGCGCCGATCAGCTCGCTGCGCGCGTCCGCCTGCGATTGCAGCGTGACGGCCTGCTCGCCGTAGGTATTCCCGTCGTCAGGTCGGTTCGACGATCGTTCCAGCATCTGATCCCGTCCTGCGGGCGGAGGCATCGGAGCCGCCGGGGGGTTCGTGGACGAAGCCGTTCGAGGCTTTCTTGCGGCGGAACAGCCCGCCGCGGAATGTGACGATCAGTCTGCCGGCAAGCATGAAAGCTAGGGCAAACCACGTCAGCGCGTAGATCAGGTGGTTATTGGGAAAGCGGACCACGGTCAATCCGCCGATCGGACCGCCGCCGGATTGGGATCCGGCATCGGCGTCGACGAAGAAGGGCGCGGCGTTCTGAAGGTCGCGTGCGGCCGCGATCGCGGCGACATCCCGCGAATACCAGCGGTTGTGCTGGGGCACGTTGTCCCTGAGGAAACCGCCCTTCGGCTCGGTGATGCGCAACAGGCCGGTAATCTCGACCTGGCCGTCCGGATTGCCGTCCGGGCGTGTCGATGGGTCGCGCCGCTCTGGTGGCACGAAGCCGCGGTTGATCAGAATAGAGGTGCCGTCGGGGCGCTGAAGCGGCGTCAGCACCCAATAGCCGGGACCTTCTTCGGTGACGGCCTGCACCAGCGTCTCGCGGTCGTGCAGGAACCGGCCGGAGACGCGGACATGCCGGTATTCGTCACTGGCAGCAGTGATCGTCGGCCACGATGCCCTCGGGGGGATCGGCTGCGCCGGTGCGTGAACGCGCTGCTCGACCCGGTCGATCAGCGCCAGCTTCCAGGCGCGACGCTCGACCTGCCAGACGCCGAGGCCGATCAGAACAGCGACGGCCGCAAGCGAGAAAATCGTGAGCCACAGGGATGGACGCGCAGCCCCTGAGGGATTGGGCGGTTCGCTATCCCCGGGGTTCACGAGATCGCTCACTTCATTCCCGTCATCTCGTGAATCGGCATCATGTTGCTGTTGAGGTGGTTCATCACCCACAGCGAACCTGACAGCGCGATCACCACCATGACGATGGTGAAGATCAAGGCCATCATGCTCCAGCCGTTCTCGGATTTCGGGCTCATGTGCAGGAAGTAGATCATGTGCACGACGATCTGAACGACCGCGAAGGCCATGATGACCAGCGCGGTGATCTGCTTGCTCGGCAACGCGCCGCTCATGACCAGCCAGAACGGGATCGCGGTGAGCGCCACCGAGAGCACGAAGCCGAGCATGTAGCCCGAGAACGTGCTGTGAGCGTGGCCCTCGCCATGGTGATGGTCGTGCGCGCCGGCTGCGTGGGTATCGGTGCTCATCGCAGAACTCCCAGAAGATAGACGAAGGTGAAGACGCCGATCCAGACCACGTCGAGGAAGTGCCAGAACATCGACAGGCACATCAGGCGACGGCGGTTGGCCTCGATCAGGCCGAAGCGCCAGACCTGCACCATCAGGGTGACCAGCCAGATCAGGCCGCAGGAGACGTGCAGGCCGTGGGTGCCGACCAGGGTGAAGAAAGCGGACAGGAAGGCGCTGCGCTGCGGCGTGGCGCCCTCATGGATCATGTGGGCGAACTCGGTCAGTTCGATGCCGATGAAGGCGGCGCCGAACAGGCCAGTGATCAATAGCCACATCTGCGTCTGTGCGATCTTGTTCTGCTGCATCGTCAGCATGGCAAAACCGTAGGTGATCGACGACAGCAGCAGCATCGAGGTGTTCACCGCGACCAGATCGAGGTCGAACAGATCCTTCGGCGCGGGCCCGGCGGCGTAGTTGGCGCCGAGCACGCCGAAGGCGGCGAACAGCATCGCGAAGATGAGGCAATCGCTCATCAGATAGATCCAGAAGCCGAGCGAGGTGCTGTAGCCTTCCGGATGCGGATGTTCGTCGGCGACGTAGAAGACCGGCTCGCCGGTTTGCGAGGGATTGACGGCAATGGTCATTTACTTGGCTCCGGCGAGCAGTTTTGTGCGCGCGTCCTCGGTCCGGATGACGTCGTCGGCCGGAATGTCGAAGTCGCGGTGATAGTTGAACGTGTGGCCGATCCCGACGGCGAGCATCGCGATGAAGCTCGCAGCCGACAGCCACCAGATGTACCAGATCAGGCCGAATCCCATTGCGGTCGCGAACCCGGCGAGAATGATGCCGGTGCCGGTGCTGCTGGGCATATGGATCGACTTGAATCCGATCAGCGGACGCTGGTAGCCGCGCTTCTTCATGTCCCACCACGCGTCATTGTCGTGAACGACGGGGGTGAAGGCGAAGTTGTAGTCCGGCGGCGGCGAGGAGGTCGCCCATTCCAGCGTGCGCGCATCCCAGGGATCGCCGGTGACGTCCTTGAGCTGCTCGCGCTTGAGGAAGGAGACCGCGAACTGCATCAGCATGCACCCGATGCCGAGCGCGACGAGGCCGGCGCCGATCGCGGCGATGACGAACCAGATCTGGAGCGAAGGATCGTCGAACACGCGGAGCCGCCGGGTCACGCCCATCAGGCCGAGCACGTAGAGCGGCATGAAGGCCATGTAGAAGCCGGTGACCCAGAACCAGAACGACAGCTTGCCCCAGAACGGATCGAGCCTGAAGCCGAATGCCTTCGGGAACCAGTAGTTGATGCCGGCGAATGCGCCGAACACCACGCCCCCGATGATCACGTTGTGGAAGTGCGCGATCAGGAACAGGCTGTTGTGCAGGACGAAATCGGCCGGCGGCACCGCGAGCAGCACGCCGGTCATGCCGCCAAGCACGAAGGTCAGCATGAAGGCGATGGTCCACAGCATCGGCAGCTCGTAGCGGATACGGCCGCGATACATCGTGAACAGCCAGTTGAACATCTTCGCGCCCGTCGGGATCGAGATGATCATCGTGGTGATGCCGAAGAACGAGTTGACGCTGGCGCCCGAACCCATCGTGAAGAAGTGGTGCAGCCAGACCAGGTACGACAGGATGGTGATGACGACGGTGGCGTAGACCATCGAGGTGTAGCCGAACAGCCGCTTGCCGGAGAAGGTCGAGGTGACTTCCGAGAAGATGCCGAAGGCGGGGAGCACCAGGATGTAGACTTCAGGATGGCCCCAGATCCAGATCAGGTTCACGTACATCATCGGGCTGCCGCCGAAATCGTTCGTGAAGAAGTTGGTGCCGACATAGCGATCGAGCGAGAGCAGCGCGAGCACGACGGTCAGGACGGGGAAGGAGGCGACGATCAGGATGTTGGTGCAGAGCGAGGTCCAGGTGAACACCGGCATCCGCATCATGGTCATGCCGGGGCAGCGGAGCTTGACGATGGTGCAGATCAGGTTGATGCCCGATAACGTCGTTCCGACGCCGGCAACCTGCAGCGCCCAGATGTAATAGTCGACGCCGACGTCAGGACTGTAGCCGATATTGGACAGCGGAGGATAAGCCAGCCACCCGGTGCGGGCGAACTCGCCAATGAACAGCGAGAGCATCACCAGTACGGCGCCGCCGACCGTCATCCAGAAGCTGAAATTGTTCAGGAACGGAAACGACACGTCGCGCGCGCCGATCTGTAGCGGCACGACATAGTTCATCAGGCCGGTCACCAGCGGCATCGCCACGAAGAAGATCATGATCACGCCATGGGCCGTGAAGACCTGGTCGTAGTGGTGGGCCGGGAGGAACCCTTCGGAGCCGTTGAACGCGAGCGCCTGTTGCGCGCGCATCATCAGCGCGTCGGCGAAGCCGCGCAGCAGCATCACGATACCGAGGATCATGTACATGATGCCGATGCGCTTGTGGTCGACGGTGGTGAACCACTCGCGCCACAGATAGCCCCACAGGCGGAAATAGGTGAGGCCGGCGAGCAACGCGGTGCCGCCGAGCGCGACCATCACGAAGGTGCCGACCAGGATCGGCTCGTGCAGCGGCAGCGAATCGATGCCGAGACGGCCGAAGATGAGCTTGAGAAGATCAGGAGACATGCTGGATCTCTTTAGGAGTCTGACTTCGGACGCTGTCCGAGGAAGAAGGACGAGGACTTCAGCGGCGCGAAAGTCGGCCGCCTCAGCCCGGCGCCGACGAGCGGCGCGGTATCGAGGGGAGCTTTGATGGACGCGGCGGTCGCTGCGCCTTGCGGTGCATCCGGCGTGCAGGTGCCGGCGACGAAGCTCGGCTCGGGACCGAGCGCGGTGCCACGGCGGGCGTACTTGTCGTAGGACAGCGGCAGGGTGTTGTTCAGGCCCTCATGGCCGAGACCGCCCTTGGCGTCGATCGCCATCATCTCGCTCTGGCACATCTTGCCGGTCTCGACGCACATGTTGAGGATCAGGCGGTAGAGGTCGGTATCGACGGTGCCGTAGCGCCGGACCGGCTCGTTTTCGCTCGGCTTTTCGAGCTGGAGATATTCGCTGCGGCCGAGCGAGCCGCCGGCGGATTTGGCCTGCGCGACCCAGGCGTCAAAGCCGTTGTCGTCGAGACCCTGGAAGTTGAAGTGCATGCCGGAGAAGCCGGCACCGCTGTAGTTCGCCGAAAAACCCTTGTAGGTGCCGGTGTGGTTCACCACCGCATGCAGCTTCGTCTCCATGCCCGGCATTGCGTAGATCTGGCCGGCGAGCGCGGGGATGTAGAACGAGTTCATCACCGAGGACGCGGTGATGCGGAAGTTGATCGGACGATCGACGGGCGCGGCCAGATCGTTGACGGTGGCTATGCCGTAGTCCGGATAGATAAAGAGCCACTTCCAGTCGAGCGCGACGACGTCGACCTCGAGCGGCGCCTTGGACTGGTCGATCGCGCGATCGGCATGGACGCGGCCGAGGGTGCGATAGGGATCGAGCAGATGCGTGCCCATCCAGGTCAGCGCGCCCAGGCACACGATGATCAGCAGCGGGGCCGACCAGATCACCAGCTCGAGCTTGGTCGAATGGTCCCAATCCGGCTCGTAGCGGGCCGAGCTATTGGACTGGCGGTAGCGCCAGGCAAACAGCACCGTCAGCGCCATCACGGGAACGACGATCAGGAGCATCAGGACGGTGGAGATGATGACGAGGTCGCGCTGCTGCGCCGCGATATCGCCGGCTGGCGCCAGCACGACATAGTTGCAGCCGCTGAGCGCAACCGCCAGGGGTAGCAGCGCCAGGATCTTGAGACGGGACACGGGGCCGAGCCTTATGAGAATGAGTTTCCTTTGCGGGGCCAAGGGGTAGCTGCGGCGCAGCAATCCGGACATTGGACAATT
Source organism: Bradyrhizobium sp. Gha (assembly GCF_900113735.1). Taxonomy (GTDB): domain Bacteria; phylum Pseudomonadota; class Alphaproteobacteria; order Rhizobiales; family Xanthobacteraceae; genus Bradyrhizobium. The sequence goes on along the minus strand of NZ_FOQM01000022.1, from coordinate 112,079 downwards.
TGTCCAATGTTGCAGTGCGGCATACTGGGTCAAACAAGGTCAGATTGCCTGGCCTCCCGCCGGGGCGGTCGGCATTGGATTTCAGGACGTTAAGGGCGCACGCATGGCGACGGCACAGACCCCCGCAATGGCAGACCTCCACTCGGGCGAGCACGGCCACGACGTGGCAAGTCCCGGCGAGATCGCCATCGGCGTCATCATCGGCCGCACCTCGGAATTCTTCGACTTCTTCGTCTACGCGATCGCTTCGGTGATCGTGTTCCCCCGCCTGGTGTTTCCGTTCACCAGCGAACTGACCGGCACGCTCTATTCCTTCATGATTTTCGCGCTGGCCTTCATCGCCCGGCCGATCGGGACCGTCATTTTCATGACGGTCGACCGCGAATACGGCAAGACGGCCAAGCTGGTCTCGGCGCTGTTCCTGCTCGGCACCGCCACCGTCGCGCTGGCGTTCCTGCCCGGCTATCACGACATCGGCGTTGCCGCGATCTGGCTGCTGGCGCTGGCGCGTATCGCGCAGGGTCTCGCCTGGGGCGGCGCCTGGGACGGCATGGCGTCGCTGCTGGCGCTGAACGCACCGGCCTCCAAGCGCGGCTGGTACGCGATGGTGCCGCAGCTCGGCGCGCCGCTCGGGTTGATCGTGGCGAGCGCGCTGTTTGCCTATTTCGCCGGAAATCTCTCGGCCGACGATTTCTTCGATTGGGGCTGGCGCTATCCGTTCTTCGTCGCCTTCGCCATCAACGTCGTGGCACTGTTCGCGCGCCTGCGCATGGTGACCACAGAGGAATATGCCTCGCTGTTCGAGACCCGCGAATTGCAGCCCTCGCGCATCTCGGACACGGTTGCCCGCGAAGGCCACAACATCATGCTGGGCGCGTTCGCGCCGTTGGCAAGTTTCGCGCTGTTCCACATGGTGACCGTGTTCCCGCTGTCCTGGGTCTTCCTGTTCACCCGCGAAAGCCCGGTGCGCTTCCTGATCATCGAGATCGTCGCTGCCGTGTTCGGCGTCGTCGCGATCGTGCTCTCCGGCGTCATCGCCGACCGCGTCGGCCGCAAATCGCTGCTGATGGGATCGGCGATCGCGATCGCGATCTACAGCGGTTTCGCCCCGCAGCTGCTCGATGCCGGCGCGTTCGGCGAGACCATCTACATGGTGATCGGCTTCATCCTGCTCGGCCTCTCCTTCGGCCAGTCATCGGGCGCGATCGCCTCGAATTTCAAGCAGGCCTATCGCTATACGGCTTCGGCGCTGACCTCCGATATGGCCTGGCTGTTCGGCGCCGGCTTTGCTCCGCTGGTCGCGCTGCTGCTTGCTACCAATCTTGGCGTTATCGCCTCGGGAGCCTATCTGCTCTCGGGCGCGTTCTGGACCCTGCTTGCCCTCTGGCTCAGCGGCCAGCGTGAGGCCGGCGATATGGACGCGGGTCGATCTTCGAACTGAGGGGAATAAATTTCGGCCCGGACGATCCTGTTTTGCGGAACCCAAACAGGAGATGACATGAACGTCTGGCCGAATTCCGCTCCTCAGCGCAGCACTTCAGGCCTGGCTCTTGCCTTTGTCGCTATCGTGCTTCTGGGCCCAGCTCGGCCCGCGGCTGCGACCGGCAACGTGGCGCGCGGCCAGACGCTCTACAAGGGCTGCGCAGATTGCCACGCGATCAACGAGAACGGCGTCGGCCCCATGCACAGGGGTGTTGTCGGCCGCAAGGCGGGCAGCGTCGCCGGTTACGACTACTCGCCTGAGCTGAAGAAATCGGGGATCGTCTGGACCGAGGAAAATCTCGACCGATGGCTGACCGGACCGCAGGCCATGGTGCCTGAGACCAAGATGTTCTTTGACGTGCCCGACGCGCAGGATCGCGCCGACATCATCGCATTTTTGAAAGAAAAGGCGCGGTAGCCACCGCCCTCAATCAGTCACGATCTTCACGCGGTCGCGCACCTTCACCTGCGCATTGCGATCGAGCCCGTTCAGCACCCGAAAGCGCTCGGCCGGATGATCGACACCGGCCATGCGGTGGGACAGCGATTCCACGGTGTCGCCGGGCTGCACGGTGATGACCTTGATGCGCAGCGGGCGCGCCGCCTGGATCTCGTCGAGCGTCAGCCGGCGGAAGGAATTGACGGTCTCACGCGCGTTGCGCTCGCTCTCGGTCGACTTCTGCCGTGTCGCGAAGATGAAGCGGTAGACGTCGCTGCCGAAGCGCAGCGCATAGACCTTGAACTGCCACTGATCGCCCTTGGCAGAGGCAGATGCGGCTGGAAAGCCGTTGATGGTGATGTCCTCGGTGGACGCCTTCTCGACGCCCTCCATCCAGCCGGAATTGAGGTAATCGCCCAGCGACTGCTCGGCCGGCACGCGCACGACGTCGAAGCGCATCGCCTGCGAGCCGCCCTCGCGCACGCCGATCACCGCCTGCGCGGTATTGTCGAGCGAGAAGTTATCAGGCGCCTGGAACGTGAAGCCGAGCTTTGGATGCAGGAATCTGCGGCCGCGGACGAAGCCTTCGCTGGGGTCCTCGCCATAGACGAGGTTGTCGATCGCGGAAAGATAGCTCTCGCGGTCGCGCTCGCCGCCTTCCGGCGCGACGTATTGCCGTGCGATCGCCTGCGCGTTTTGCACCCGTTCGGGCGTGGCCGGGTGCGACGAGGTGAAATCCTGCGCGCGCGGATCGAGCGAGCTCTTGCCGGCCTTCAGCTCGGCATTGCGCTCCATCGCCGAGAGGAAGCGGGCGGCACCATAGGGATCGAAATGCGCCTTGGCGGAGATGCCGACGCCGATGCCATCGGCCTCGAACTCCTGGTTGCGCGAAAAGCTCGCCATGGTCAGCTTGGTCTTGGCGAGTGCGAGCGCGGTGAGATCGGGATCGTTGCTCATGTCGGTGACGACACGGGTGACGATGGCAGCCTGGCGCGCCTGGTCCTCGCGCATCGCGGCGTGTTTGGACAGCACATGCGCCATTTCGTGGCTGAGCACGGAGGACAACTCAGACGTATCGCTCGCAAGCGCAAGCAGGCCGCGCGTGACATAGAGCTGGCCGTTCGGCAGCGCGAAGGCGTTCACCGCGCCGGAATTGAGGATGGTGACCTTGTAGCCCTGATCCGGGCGATCGGAGGCGGCGACGAGTCGGTCGACGGTCTTGCTGACGAGTGATTCGAGCCTGGGATCGTCATACGCGCCGCCGTAGCTCGCCAGAATGCGCTCGTGCTCCTTTTCGGTGGCGGGGGTTTGCGCGACGGCCGGCTTCGGCTTGGGCAGCGCGACGGTCGGCGGGGCCGCCGCAGTTTGGAAACGGCCCATGTCGCCGCAACCGGCGAGGGCTGTGCCCAGCACGAGGCAAAGCGCGGCCGGCGCAGCCCGCAGGCGGCGGCCATCACTTAGTCCGTGCCGTTCTAGCACCCCATTCACGTCGATTAACCCGTGCCTGGCCTGATCTAAGGCCTTACCCCTGTCGGCTCGTTTGCGCCCAGCAACTCAACCTGTCCCGCCCGGAACACATCGATACGCGGCCCCGTCGTCCCCTCAACCCAGCCTCGGACACGAATCCGTCTATTTTCCAATGACTTAAGAGTTGCTCCGGCACTTTCAAGCGTCGGCAGCGTACGCTTTGAGATAGTCACAGCGAAGCCGTGTGTCCAGTTCCGTCCGAAGTTGAGGTAGGTCATTGCCCCAGCTTGCCGGACCGATAGGACTTTGCCCTCGACCACCATAAAGCGCCCGATCCCGGCCAAAATATCGTCCGGACTTTCCGCGTTTTTTATGGCCGACGGGTCAGCCCAGCTGCCCTTTTTTTGGCGCCGCGCCTCGGCCTCGGCCGACATCAGGGCGGCTGCGCAATCCTTCTCGGCGATCTCGGCGGAGACGAGGGCATCGCCGTTGGTGAGCAGCATCGTCTGCACGGAGGCGTCGCTCTCGCCGATGAACACCAGCGCGCCCTGGCGGCCGTAGCGGTCGGGCGTGTCGTCGGTGCCGCGCAGGATGACGTCGCGGCCGACGAGCAGCGACGTCAATGCTTGCCTCGTCGTGGCTGTCGCCTCCATGCCGGCGAGACGGACTTCACGGCCATCGTCGAGACGTACACTGCGTGCGTCAACGATCGCCGCGACACGGCCTTGGCCCTGTGCTTCGAATTGGCACGGTGCCGCGTACGCAGCTCCATCAGCGACGAGAAGAAGCGCGACGATGAGGTGAAGCCGTTGCGGCATGAGACCCGTGGAGGTTGCGTTGAGCGCCGATGTTAACCCAAGCGCTGTGTGGCGCGAAGAGGCTTCTACACGCTCGGTCATTGCGGGGAGCCCTTGCGACGAAGCACATCCGGATGTCTCGACCGAAAGATTCTGGATTGCTTCGCCACGCTCGCAATGACGTGGAGATATTTGTCCATACATCACCATTCCGCTTTGCGGAAAACACACAACGCCGTCGCGAGACGCGCATCGCGCTTCTGCTTGCTGCGCACGCGCGCATCCGGCATGATTGCGGGAATAGCAATAATCAAGCCGCCGTTCAGAGCCAGGCGATCAAGGGAGGTTGTTTTTCATGAAACATATTTTGTCCGGCATTTTTGCCGCCGCGATTGCCTTGAGTGCAAGCGCCGCCGCGCAGGCCCAGGACAAGCCTCCCTTGAAGGTCGGCGGCATCCTCGACATGTCGAGTCTCTATGCCGACATCACGGGCCCCGGCAGCGAGACCGCGGCCAAGATGGCGGTGGAAGATTTCGGCGGTGAGGTGCTCGGACGCAAGATCGAGGTGCTGGCCGCCGACCATCAGAACAAGGCTGATCTCGCCGCCAACATCGCCCGCGACATGCTCGACAACCAGGGTGTCGAGATGATCTATGACGTCGCCGCTTCCGCGACCGCGCTTGCCGCCGGCGAAATCGCGAAAGCGCGGGGCAAGATCATCATCTTCAACGGACCCGGATCGATCCGTCTCAGCAACGAGGCCTGCGGCCCCTATACCATCCACTACGTGTTCGACACCTACGGTCAGGCCAACGTCACCGGTCTTGCGGCCGTGAAGGCGGGCCTCGACACCTGGTTCTTCCTCACCGCCGACTACGCCTTCGGCCAGGATCTGGAAAAGGACACCAGCGCCGTCGTCATCAAGACCGGCGGCAAGGTGCTCGGCAGCGTGCGTCATCCACTTAACACGTCCGATTTTTCGTCGTTCCTGCTTCAGGCGCAGGCCTCAAAGGCCAAGGTGATCGGACTTGCAAATGCCGGCGGCGATACCGTCAACGCCATCAAGCAGGCGGCCGAGTTCGGCATCACCAAGGCCGGCCAGAAGGTCTCGCCGCTGCTGGCCTTCGTCACCGACATCGACTCGATCGGGCTGGAGACGGCGCAGGGCCTGCTGCTGGCCGAAGCCTTCTACTGGGACATGAACGACGAGACGCGCGCTTTCTCGAAGCGCTTTCAGGAGCGCGTCAAGCGACCGCCGACATCGGCACAAGCCGGCGTCTATTCCTCCGTCACGCACTATCTGAAGGCGGTGAAGGCGGCCGGCACGACCGATGCTGCCGCGGTGATGAAGGTGATGAAGGACACGCCGGTCAACGATTTCTTCGCTCACAACGGCAAGATCCGCGAAGATGGCCGCATGATCCACGACATGTATCTGTTCGAGGTCAAGAAGCCGTCGGAGTCCGGGGGGCGCTGGGATGATTACAAGCTGCTCGCCACCGTGCCCGGCAGCGAGGCGTTCCAGTCGCTCGAGCAGTCGCGCTGTCCCCTGGTGAAGAAGTGACGGCGTGACGAAGTCACGACGTCATCCCGGGGCGCGAAGCGAACCCGGGATCTCGAGGTTCCGGGTTCTCGCTTCGCGAGCCCCGGAACGACGGAGATACAAAACAACAAAAGGGAGACCTCCCATGAACGACATGGTCCTGCAAAAGCTCGAAGGCGGGCTGCTCACCATCACCATGAACCGGCCCGAGCGAAAGAACGCGCTGAACCCTGAGATGGTCGCAGGCCTGGTCGAGGCGGCGCGACGGGCGGCGGACGATCCGGACGTGCGCGCGGTGCTGTTCAAGGGCGCAGGCGGTTCGTTCTGCGTCGGCGGCGACGTCAAGTCGATGGCGGCCGGCCGCGCGCCGCTGCCGTTCGAGCAGAAGCTTGCGAATTTGCGCCGTGGCATGGAGGTCTCGCGCATCCTGCATCAGATGCCGAAGCCCGTGGTCGCGCAGCTCGATGGCGCCGCAGCCGGCGCCGGCCTGTCGATGGCGCTGTCGTGCGATCTGCGCGTCGCCGCGGAATCCTGCAAGATCACGACGGCTTTCGCCAAGGTCGGCTTCTCCGGCGATTACGGCGGCACCTATTTCCTGACCCAGCTGCTCGGCAGCGCGCGGGCGCGCGAGCTCTACCTGACTTCGCCGGTGCTGACCGCCCGGGAAGCGCATGCGATCGGCATGGTGACCAGGGTCGTCCCCGACGCCGAGATCGACGCCGCCGCGCACGAGCTCGCAATGTCGCTGGCGCAAGGGCCCTCGATCGCGCTCGGCTTCATCAAACGCAACATCAATAATGCCGAGCATTTGCCGCTGGAAGACTGCTTCGACGGCGAAGCGATCCATCACACCCGCTGCAGCGACACCGAGGATCACAAGGAAGCCGCCAAAGCCTTCGTGGAGAAGCGCAAGCCGGCCTTCAGGGGCGCATGACGATGGCGCCCTATATGCGGCTGCGACAGATCTGCCTGGTCGCGCCGCAACTCGCGCCCGTCATCTCTGACATCGCCGGGATCATGGGCCTTTCCGTCTGCTACCGCGACGGCAATGTCGCCAAATATGGCCTGGAGAACGCGCTGCTCCCGGTCGACACGATCATGCTGGAGGTCGTCGCGCCGTTCAAGGATGGCACCACGGCGGGGCGCTTCATCGAGAAGACCGGCGGTCGTGGCGGCTATATGGCGATCTTCTGCTGCAGCGAACCGGACGAGCGCGGCCGCCATGCGAACGCGATGGGCGTGCGCACCGCCAACGTGATCGACCATGCACCTTATCACGGCGTCCAGCTCCACCCGCGCGACTGCCGCGCCGCCTTCATCGAGTTCAACCACACCGAAGGCAGCGACGATATTCTGGGCGCGTATCCGCCGGCCGGACCGGACTGGCAAAGCTTCATCCGCAAGGATGTGACGCAGGCGCTGACAGCGGTGGAGATGCAGAGCCCGGATCCGCAGGGACTAGCGGAGCACTGGGGCAAGATCATCGGGGTGGCGCCGACTGGCGAGGCCGAACTGAAGCTGCCCAACGCGGTCTTCCGGTTTGTGAAGGGTGCGAGCGAGATCATGAGCGCGCTGGAATTCCAGGTAACCGATGTCGCCCAGGTGCTGCATGCCGCCAGGGCGAAGGGGCTCGCGGTGGCGGGGAATGAGTTTCTGCTGGGCGGAGTGACGTTCCGCGTCAGTTGATGATCCAATCGTGATCCGCCACCCTGAGGTGCTCGCCTCTTCGGCGAGCCTCGAAGGGCGACGGCCACCATCGGGCGTCATCCGTCGAGGCTCCCCGCGCGGTGCTACGTACTGCGCGGCTCGCTCCTCGGGATGACGGTCTGACAGTGCGGCAGGTGTAGACAGAACAAGACGGGATCACATGATGCCGCATCCGCTCGACAGCTTCTTCGCACCCGCAAGCATCGCACTGATCGGGGCCTCGCGCGATCACGAGAAGATTCCGGGCCGGCTGCTATCGATGCTGCGCAAGAACCGTTATCCCGGAAAGATCTATCCGGTGAACCCGAACTACGCGGAGCTCGACGGGCTCGTCTGTTACAGATCGATCGCCGAGATCGGCGCGCCGATCGATCTCGCCGTGATCATCATTCCTGCCCGCGCCGTGCTGCCGGCACTCGAGCAATGTGCCGTCGCCGGTGTGAAGAACGCAGTCATCATCTCGTCCGGCTTTGCCGAGGAGGGCGGCGACAGCGCGGCGATGCAGGACGCGATCGCCGCACTGGCGAGGCGGACGGGCATGCGGATCTCCGGGCCGAACGCCGAGGGGTTTTTTAGCCAGGTTCAGCACGTGGCGGCGACGTTCAGTCCGGCCGTGGATGTCAAGCCTGATGTGGTTCCACTGGTGGCCACGACCAGGCGGATCGGCATCGTCGCGCAGAGCGGCGGCATCGGCTTCGCCTATTATCACCGCGCCAAGACGCTTGGCATCGCCGTGAGCTACGTGGTCAGCGCGGGCAATGAATCCGACCTCGGTGCCGGCGAATTCCTCGAGTACATGGTGCAGGACGCTTCGACCGATGTGATCCTGCTGTTCATCGAAGGCATCCGCGACGTCGACAAATTCCTGGCCGCAGCGCGACGGGCGGCCGAGCTGAAGAAGCCCGTGATCGTGACGAAAGTCGGCCGCTCCGGCGCAGGCGAGCGTGCCGCGGCTTCACACACCGCGAGCATGGCCGGCTGGTCGGCGGCTTATGATGCGGTGTTCGCGAAATACGGCTTCATCGTCTCCAACGATCTCGACGAGGCCCTGACGATCGCCGGGGTGCTGGTGAGCAATCCGCTGCCGAAAGGCGACCGCGTCGCCGTCGTCACGACGTCGGGCGGCGCCGGCATCTGGGGCGCCGATGCCGTGGCGCTGCAGGGGTTGCAGGTGCCGGAGCTCTCCGAGCAGGTGCAGGCGGAGATCGGCAAGCTGATGCCGTCCTATGGCACTGCGCGCAACCCGATCGACGTCACCGCGCAGGGAGTGACTTTGGGCGGCTTGCAGAAGAGCGTTGATCTGCTCACCCTGTCCGACGAAGTCGACGCGATCTTGGTCGTGCTGTCGCTGTCGAGTGATGTTCGCAAGCCCTTTCAGGAGCCGGAGCTGACGCCGGTGCTGGCGGCGCGACGCAAGCCGGTGGTGTTCTATTCGTACACCGTGCCGTCCGAGTTCGCGCGGCGCGAGCTCGCGAAATCGGGCGTGGTCGTGCTCTCGGGCCTCACCCATGTCGGCGTCGCGATGCGGCGCGTCGTCGACTACGCGAAGTTCAGCCTGCCAAAGCCCGCGGACGACACCCGGTTGCCGGCGCGCGATCTGTCCGCTCATTTGAGCTCGCCGGTTCTGTCGGAGGCCGGCAGCAAGGCATTGCTGCGCGCCGCCGGAATTGCCTTGCCGGATGAAGCGTTGGTGAAAGACAGGAGCGAGCTGGACGCGGCGGTCGCCGGTGTCGGCTTTCCGCTTGCGATGAAGATCCAGTCGCCGGACATTCCGCACAAGAGCGAGGTCGGCGGCGTGCGCCTCAACGTCGCCAGCAAGGGCGAGGTGTTTCTGGCGTTCGAAGCCTTGATCAACAACGCGCGCAAGCATCGACCGGAGGCGGCCATCGAGGGTGTGCTGATCGGTCCGATGGCAAGGAAGGGTGTCGAGATCATCGTCGGCACGATGACGGACAAGACGTTCGGGCCGATGGTGATGGTTGGGCTCGGCGGCATCACGACGGAGCTGTTCCGCGACGTCGTCTATCGTCCCGCGCCGGTCAGCGCGGAGGACGCGGTCGCAATGTTGGCGACCCTGAAGGCCGCGCCGCTCCTGAACGGTTTTCGCGGAGCGGCAAAGGCGGATCTCGCCGCGTTGGCGCAGCTGATCGCGGATGTCTCAGTGCTTGCCGCGCGGCATGCAGGCGAGATCACGGAGATCGAGCTCAATCCGGTGCTGGTGCATCCGCAGGGAGAGGGCGTGACGATTGTGGATGCGCTGGTGGTGGGACGCAAATAGACCTTCTCCCGCAAGGGGAGAAGGAAGGCAAGGCAATCACCGTCCCTTAAAATTCGCCACGCGACGTTCTTCCGTCGCCTTCACGCCTTCCTTGAAGTCTTCCGTGGCGCGCAGGCGGGTCTGCTCGGCGAGCTCGTGATGGGTCGCGGCCATGACGCGGTCGGCGAGACCGGCGCGCATCGTGGCGCGGGTCGAGAGCAGGCCGAGCGGAGAGCATTCGGCGATCTCGTTGGCGAGCTTCATCGCTCCCGCCTTCACCTGGTCCTGCGGCACCAGCACATTGGCGAGGCCCCATTTATAGGCTTCTTCGCCGGTGACGCGGCGGCTGGTGTAGAACATCAGCTCGGCATTGTTCTTGCCGATCAACTCGGGCAGCGTTGTGGTCAGGCCGAAGCCGGGATGGAATCCGAGTTTTGTGAAGTTCGCGGCGAAGCGCGCTTCCGGGCAAGTGACGCGAAAGTCGGCCGAGACCGCGAGGCCTAGCCCTCCACCAATAGCGGCGCCCTGCACGGCGGCGACGATCGGTTTCTTGGCGCGGAAGATGCGCACGGCCTGGATGTAGAGATGGTTGATCGGGCCGAGGTTGTCGGCCGGGTCGCCCTTTGCTTTCTTCTCGGCCTCTTGCGCTTCCTGCGCCTGCCGCGCCGGATCGCCGAAATTTGCGCCGGCGCAGAACGCCTTGCCTTGCGCTGATAACACGGAGGCGCGGATCTCGATGTCACGGTCGAACTCGTCGAGCGCGTCGGCGATCTGGTTGATCAGCGAGATGTCGAAGAAGTTGAGCGGTGGGCGGCGGATCTCGATGGTGCCGACGTGCCCTACTTTCTCGACGCCGATATCTTTGTAAGTGGTCATTTTTGCCTCCAATGTCTCAGTAGCGAAGATTCACCTCTCCCGTTGGGAGAGGTGAACGGAGCGCGGGGCCAGAGTTTCGATCCCATCTAGCGGAGCCCAAGTCCGCGGGCGATGATGCCGCGCAGCACCTCGGTGGTGCCGCCCTGGATGGTGAGTTTCGGTGCGGTCTTGATGGCGAAGTCGAGCTGCCGCTCCAGCGTCTCGCGGTTTGTGGCGGTCTCCTCGACGAAGGCGGCGAGATCGCGCACGCGGTGCGGAAGCTGCTGCTCCCAGACCGTGCCGATGTCCTTGACGATGGAGGCTTCCACCACCGGCTCCTTGCCGGCCTGCAGCATGCCGGCCACCGAGACCGACATGCGCCGCATGGTGTGGAGCTGCGCCACGAGACGGCCGATGCCTTCGGCGCTGCGCGTGTCCGGATCAGGACCGACCGCACGGACCAGCTCGGTCAGCACGTAATAGGTTTCGAGGAAGCGCTCGGGGCCGGAACGTTCATAGGCGAGCTCCGATGTCGCCTGCTTCCAGGCACCATCGACCTCGCCGAGCACGTGATCGTCGGGCACGAAGAAGTCGGTGAAGACCACCTCGTTGAACTCGTACTGGCCGGTGATCTGGCCGATCGGGTTTACCTTGATGCCCGGCTGCTTCATCTTGACCAGAAACTGCGTCAGGCCGTGACGGCGGTTCTCCTTGGTGGGCGGTGAGGTCCGGAAGATCGCGATCATGTAGTCGGCGATATGCGCCGACGAGGTCCAGATCTTGGTGCCGTTGATGAGATAACCGCCGTCGGTCTTGGTCGCACGCGTCTTCGCGGCGAACAGGTCGGAGCCGGAGTTCGGCTCGCTCATGCCGATGGCAAAGCAGATCTCGCCGCGGCAGATGCGCGGCAAGATATCCATCTTGATGTGTTCGGGCGCGTATTTCAGCAGCACCGGGCCGCTCTGGCGGTCGGCGACGAAGAACCGCCGCGTCGGCGCGTTCGCAACGCGCATCTCTTCCGTCACCACGTAACGCTCGAGGAAAGAGCGTTCCTGGCCGCCATATTTCTTCGGCCAGGTCATGCCGAGCCAACCCTTGGCTCCCACCTTACGGGAAAATTCCGGGACGTCGGTGTCTTCGCGGTTGGGCTTGTGCGGATCGAAGGTGCCGGCGGCGATCTCTTCGGCGAGGAACGCACGCACTTCCTTGCGTAGTTGTTCGCAGGTCTCGGGCAGGCGGATCGGGTCGAAACGAAGGGCAGCGGTCATGTGTTTCGTCTCCCGGTCAGCGCGAAGCCACGAGCGGCCACAATTCATCGGCGCCTCTGGAGGCGACCAGCTTGCCGAGCTCGACCGCCCAGTGGCTCTCCGAACCGAAATCGTCGCGCCAGGCCAGCGCCCGCAGCGAGTAGCGGTGCAGGATATGCTCGATGGTGAAGCCGATCGCGCCGTGAACCTGGTGTGCGATGGCACCGCCTTTTTCGGCTGCTTCCGCGCAGCGGATCTTTGCCGAGGCGGCTTCGAGGTAAACTTCATCGTCGAACGTCTTTGCGTTCGCGATGGCGTCGGCCGCCGACGTCGCGGCCGCAAGTGCTGCGGCAGACTCGCCCGCCAGGCGCGCGAGATTGTGCTGCACCGCCTGGAATTTCGAGATCTTCTTCTCGAAGGCGACGCGCTCGTTGGAATAGCGCACGGAGATGTCGAGCATCGATTCCAGGGCACCGGCGATCTGGAGGCTGCGTGCGACGCCGCCCATCAGCATCAGCCTTGTCTGGTCGACGCCATCAGGCGCCGCCTCGATGGCGAGGGGCTGGACCTTGTCGAGTGTGACGGTGTCGCTGTGGTCGTAGCCGACGTTGAGCCCGGATTCGATCCGCCCCTTGCTCGCATCGACCAGCGCGATCGAGACGCCATCCGGCCCATGCGCGAGGACTGCAAAATGCCTGGCCGCCTTGGCAAAGGGGACGCCGCGGCAACGGCCGGAGAGCGCGCCGTCGGCATCAACTGTGATGCGATCCTTTGGCGAGGCCGGCATCACGGTCATCTCGCCTTCGGGCGAGGTCATCTTCGCTTGCGCCAGCAGCCAGCCCGCCAGCATGGTCTCGGCCAAGGGAATCGCGACTGCGAAACGGCCGGCGGCGTTCAGCAAGGCAAAACCGTCCGCCAAGCTCGCGCCGGAACCGCCGAGCTCGTCGGGCACCCAGGACAGCGGCAAGCCGGCTTCGCTCAGCGCCTGCCACAGCGGCGCCTGCCACGAATTCGTCTTGTCGTTGTTGATGGTTTGCGGATCGGCAAGATCGGCGAAGATCTTCTCCGCGGTCTCGACGACGATATTGTCACTCTCCGCCACAGCGTTCCCCGTTTTTGCCATTGGCGCGTCCCGTCCAATCGGGCCGACGCGCAGGTTCTTCTTGCGCCCGATGATCCGAAAAAGCCATGGCTCTGACAAGCGTTGATCGCAGGCCCATCTGCGGCACCGGCATGGAGGCGCGCGAGCCGTCTGGACTAATTCCGCTTAGCGGAGTTTGCCGCGATTTGCAGCGCGCGGCAAACTCGCTAAACAAGGCACCACATTCAATCACGGGGAAGGACATCCGGATGGCCAAGGACAGTTTGTGCGCGATCGTGACGGGCTCCGCATCCGGGCTCGGTGCTGCGACTGCGCAAATTCTCGCAGCGAGCGGGGCGCGGCTCGTCATCAACTATTCGTCGAGCAAGACCGAAGCCGAAGCCACGGCAGAGCTCTGCCGCAAGGCCGGCGCCGCCCACGTTCTGGTCGCGCAGGGCGACGTCTCGAAGGATGATGATTGCCGTAGAATCGTTGCGGCCGCCAGCGGCTGGGGCAAGCTCGACATCCTGGTCAACAATGCCGGTACCACCAAGCACGTTGCTCATGCCGACCTCGACGGATTGTCGGCGGAGGATTTCCAGCGGCTCTACGGCGTCAACACCATCGGCCCGTTCCAGATGGTGCGCGCGGCGCGCAGCCTGCTCGAGGCGGCGTCGAAGGCGTCCGGGCGTGCGTCGGCGGTGGTGAACGTCTCTTCGGTCGCCGGCATCAGCGGCGTCGGTTCGTCGATCGCCTATGCCGCGAGCAAGGGCGCGCTCAACACCATGACACTGTCGCTGTCACGCGCACTCGCGCCGCTGGTCCGTGTCAACACCGTGTGTCCCGGTTATATCGACACGCCCTGGTTCACCAAGGGCCGCGGCGAGGCCGGCGCCAAGCAGGTGCGCGACAGTGTGGTGGCGAAGGTGCCGCTGAAGGTCGCCTCTTCAGCCGAGGACATCGCACAGCTCGTCTGCTTCCTGGCGATGCCGGCCTCCAGCAACATGACCGGGGAGGTCGTGCGCATGGACGCCGGGATGCATTTGATTGCGTGATTGGCTCTGCGCTCTCTCACGTCATGGCCGGGCTTGTCCCGGCCGTCCACGTGCGACAGCGGGTCGAAAGACGTGGATGCCCGGGGTCAAGCCGGGCATGACGACGAGGTGGTAAGTGATCCACCTTCGGCCCTTTGAAGCGTCACCCCTTGATCACGCCGCTCGCGACCAGCCGGTGCCAGATGAACAGCACCACCACGGCGCCGATCGTGGCCATGATGAATCCCGCGCCCTGATCCGGACCGTAATGGCCGATGGCCTGACCGATGAAGGTCGCCAGGAATGCACCGACGATTCCGAGGATGGTGGTGAGGACGAAGCCGCTGGGGTTGTTCGGCCCCGGCGCCAGGAAACGCGCGATGAGGCCGGCGACGAAGCCGACCACGATGATCCACAACAGGCCGCCCATGCTCATGTCAGTGCTCCCCTCGTTTTGGCGAAAATCAGAGTCTGCCCGAGATCTCGTTCTCGGTCGGTAGCCGTCCATCCGGCGTCAAATGATCGACCACCTGCGGCAGGTATTGGCTGAGACCTGATAGCAGCTCGTCGCGCGACAGGCCGCTCTGCGCGGACAGACTCTGGATCTGATCGGCGCCGAGCGCATTGGCGAGATCGCCGGGGCTGATGGGCTTGTTCTCGCCCTTGCCAACCCAGCTGTTCGCAGTGTCGCCGTGACCGCCCTGCTGGAGCTGCTTGAGGAGATCGCCGAGGCCACCGCTCAGCACGGAGCCGGCCGCCCCGCCCGCGAGCAGGCCGCCGAGGCCGCCCTTGAGGACATCACCGAGGCCGCCACCGCCAACGGCACCGCCTGGGCCCGCATTCACGGGCGGCGGCACAGGCGTCGGCGCCGACTGCGGCGCGCCGCCCGGCTGGCCTGCCGTCAGATGCTTGAATGCCTTCCATGCGAGCAGGCCGAGGATCGCCATGGTCATCGGCGACATGCCGCCGGAAGAGCCTTGCGGGCTTGGGGTGCTCGGGCCGCGGGGTCCGTTCTGCATGCCGTTGAGGACGTCGAGTAGACCCATGATGTTCTCCTTTGGCGTTCTCGTCGGCGAGCTCTCGCCGGTGATAAGCCCCCATGCAAAAACATATGGGCGTCTCATGACGGTTACAAGGCAGATGCAGTTTGGCCGCGATGGGCAGCCGGCCTCGCCTCTGGTCTAAGCCTCTGCTATCGAAGACGCATCATTGTGGAGCAGGTCTGGTGGTGACGGATCGATCGATCGTGGTGGCCGGCGCGGGCGCCATCGGCTGTTTCGTCGGCGGCCAGCTCGCCGCCTCCGGCCGCCGTGTCGGGCTGCTGGTGCGGTCGCGGGTGAAAACCGAGATTGAGCGCTTCGGTTTGCAGCTGACGGATTTCGACGGCTCCGAGAGGAAGCTCGGCGCGGGCCAGCTCGCGCTGTCGGAGGATCCGTCGATCCTCTACGGCGCCGGCATCGTGCTGGTGACGGTGAAGAGCGCCGACACGGCCGGTGTCGCCGATCAGATCGCGCAGCATGCGCCGCAGGATGCCGTGATCGTGTCGTTGCAGAACGGCGTCGGCAATGTCGCCGTGCTGAGGGAGCGCCTCGGTGGCCGGCGCGTGCTCGCCGGCATGGTGCCGTTCAATGTGGTCGCAATGGGCGAGGGGCGCTTCCACCGTTCCAGTTCCGGAGACATCCAGGTCGCTGAAGACGCGGACAACATTGCTGCCGCGCTGTCGGTGCCGGGTCTTCACCTGCGCGCCAGCCGCGACATCGCCGGCGTGCAATGGGGCAAGCTCATCATCAATCTGAACAACGCACTCAGCGCACTGTCCGACATGCCGCTTGCCGCCCAACTGGCGAACCGCGACTGGCGAGGACTGTTCGCCGACCAGATGGCGGAAGGCCTGGCTGCGCTGAAGGCCGCCGGCATCACACCGGTGTCGTCAACGCCCATCCCGATGAACTGGACGCATGCGATGCTCAGACTGCCCGACATGATCTTCAAAGCGATTCTGGGGCGGACGATGAAGATCGATCCGGAGGCGCGCTCCTCGATGTGGCAGGATCTGAAGCAGGGCCGCAAGACCGAAATCGACTATCTCCAGGGCGCGGTCATTGCGCTCGCGGAGCAGAACAAGCTCGATGTGCCGCTGATGCGTCGCATTGTTGTGCTGGTCAAGGAGGCGGAGACGGCGGCTCAGGGGCCGCCCGGCCTTTCGCCTCAACAGATCCGTGGTGTGGTTTGAGTGGAGGAGCCGATGAAACGTTGTCTCGTGATCGGACTCGGGCTGGCCGCGCTCTGCGGCGCCGCTCGCCTGGCGGAGGCCCGGCCGCCGACGGTCATGAACTCGCCGGGCTACGACGCGCGCTTGCAGGAGAGCCGCAAGGCGCTGAGCAATTCACAGGCAACGACAGAACCGGTTACGCCGGCGGTGACCCCACCGAAGCGTCCGAAGAAGAAGCAGACGCGCTGAGGGCCGGGCACGAATCCATCCACTCGTCATTGCGAGCGTAGCGAAGCAATTCAGGAAACCTCCACGGAACGACTCTGGATTGCTTCGCTGCGCGCGCAATGACGGATGTGGAGACAGCTTACCCCTTCTTGGCCGGCTTGCTCGGCGCCGGGCTGAACAGCTTCTTCAGGTCGCTGAGGCTTTCCGACAGCCGCGGCCATTCGCAAGAGAACGCGCCCTTCGTGCAAGGGGCATTCTTCGGCCGCGCACCCAGCACCTTCGGGCGCTCCACCGGAACGGGCACGCGCTCGACCTCGGTTCGCAATGCGACCTGCTGGAGTTGCTGCGCTTGCTGCTCACGCTGCCGTTCCCGCTGCTCGCGCTGCTTCTCCTGCTGCTCGCGCTGTTGCCGCGCCAGGGCCTCGGCGGCTTCATTGCTGCGGCGCTGATCGGCAAGATAGGCGGTGTAGGATTCGTCGATCTTCTTCTGCTCCTCCGGCGTCGGATTGGGACCTGCGATGTCGAAGGTGCGGTCCTGGAGGAAGTCGTAATAGGTGTAGCCGCCGCCTGCCTTGCGCCGGCCGGCGAATTTGGCATTGCAGTCCGCAAGGGCTGCGGTCTTTTCGGCCTTGGTCGCGGATTTTTCGGCGGCGTCGGCGCATTCCTCGAAGTCGATAGGGGCGCGCTTCCACCATTCGGCGTGGGCATGCGGCGTGGTCAGCAGAAAAATTCCTGCTGCGGCAACGAGAAGTGGCGCCGCACGACGCGATGCAAACACGGACAACATTCTGCGAGAGCCTGAGAAACTCAACCCAACTGAGTCGTCGCCAATTTTTGCCCCTTTCTCGTCGCCTTGTCACCCATGGAACTCGGGAAATTCATGGCTGGGTTGCTGACATTTTTTCCTTGACGTGGCAGGGGAGGTCACAGCCGTGGGGCGCCGGTTGCGCTTGCGGTTTGATCGGTTTGAATGCGAAGAGAAATTCTCATCATGAGAGCGTTGACCTGTTTCTCCGCCATCGCATGGCGCAGGTTGCGGCCGCGCACTGGTCGATACCGCTGCCGGCGATCTCCCGCGCCCTGCTGCACGGACACCTGCGCGATGCCGACGTCTACATATGTCGGCGCATGCCGCGCCGAGCGCGGCGGCATTGACCGAGGAGGCCTGAGTGCAAAAGCTTGAAGGGGCGGCTCCGGCTGTTACACTTCGCCGCGCGACCCGCCCCATCCTGAGGCCCCGCCAAGAAGACGAAATGGAAACGCCTGATGCTGCTGCCCCTGTCCGATGTGCCGCGCTGGTACGCGCAACGCAAACCCGAGGGCACCATCGCCGTCCAGCACGGTCAGGATAGACTGACATGGGGCCAGCTCGAACGCGGTGCCAACAGGCGCGCGCGGGCGTTTGCGGCGAAGGGCGTCAAGCCCGGTGATTTCGTCGCCATCGGATTGCCCAACAGCAATGCGTTTTTCGAGACCACGTTTGCGGTGTGGAAATGCGGTGCGACGCCGACCTCGCTGTCGTGGCAGCTGCCGCGCGGCGAAGCCGCGGCCGTGCTCGAGATTTTGAAGCCCGCGCTCGTGGTCGGTGGCGAGGCCGACTGGAATGCGCCGAACCGCTTGCCTGCGGATTTTGTGCCGGACGGTTTTTCCGATGAGCCGCTCGATCCCCCGGTCGCGCGCTACTGGAAGGCCATGACCTCAGGCGGCTCGACCGGCCGTCCCAAGGTGATCCTCGACCATCAGCCTGCGGTGACTGATACCGTCGCTGCGCCGCCGCTCAATATTCCCATTGGAGTCTCGCTGCTCAATCCAGGCCCCCTTTATCATAATGCGCCGTTCATCGTGTCGCATTTTGCGCTGTTCGCCGGCGGCAAGCTGACCGGCCTCGAGAAGTTCGATGCTGAGGAGACGCTGCGCCAGATCGAGCGCGAGCGCGTGCAATGGGTCAATTTCGTGCCGACCATGATGCACCGGATCTGGGCGCTGCCTGATGACGTTCGCAATGGCTATGACGTGTCGAGCCTTCAGACCGTGTTCCACATGGCAGCGCCGATGCCGCCCTGGCTGAAGGAAAACTGGATCGCCTGGCTTGGGCCGGAGAGGGTCTGGGAGCTCTATGGCGGCACCGAGCGCCAGGGCGCCTGCATCATATCAGGCACCGAGTGGCTGGCGCATAAGGGCTCGGTCGGCAAGATCGCGGAGACGGCGAGGCTTCGCATCATCGGCGAGGACGGCAACGACGTCGCGCCCGGTGAGACGGGCGAGATCTATTTCCTCAACAATGACGGCAAGGACGCCACCTATCACTATCTCGGCGCCGAGCCGAAGCGCCGCGCCGACGGCTGGGAATCGCTCGGCGATATCGGCCGGCTCGACGCCGAAGGCTATCTCTATCTCGGCGACCGCCTCGCCGACATGGTGCTGCGCGGCGGTGCCAACATCTATCCGGCCGAGGTCGAGGCTGCCGTCTCCGCGTGCCCCGGCGTGCGCTCCTGCGTGGTGGTGGGCCTGCCTGATCCTGAGCTCGGCCAGCGCGTGCATGCCATCATCGAGCCGGACCCCGGCGCGGACCGTCAGGTGATCGCGGACGGCATGGCGGACTTCTTGAAAGACCGGCTCAGCCGCTACAAGCATCCGGAGAGTTTCGAGTTCGTCAGCGCGCCGCCGCGTGACGATTCCGGAAAGGTTCGCCGCACGCTGTTGCGCGACGAACGCGCGGCGTGGATGAAGGAAGGCCGTGCCTTCCGCATCATGCCCGTGCAGGCCCGGGCGCACGCCGAATAAGAAACTCGGAAGGACTGAACCTCATGACGATCACCATCGCAGCGAACAGCGTGCCGAAGCCGCCGGCCGATATCATCGAAGGCTTCAGGAATGCACCAACCTCGATCATTTCGGACAATCTCAGCCGGCTGCCTGGCGCGGTCGGGCTGAAGCCCTATCATCGCAGCGGCAAGCTGGTCGGCGCGGCCTTCACGGTCCGGACCCGTCCCGGCGACAATCTTGCCATCCATCGTGCCCTCGAGCTGGTCGGTCCCGGCGACGTCATCGTGGTCGATGGCGGCGGCGACGAGACCCGGGCCCTGGTCGGCGAGATCATGAAGAACATCGCGCAATGGCGCAAAGCCGAAGGCTATGTCATCGACGGCGCCATCCGCGACGTCGCGGCCTTCGCCGGCGACGACTTTCCCTGCTTCGCCCGCGCGGTGATCCATCGCGGGCCCTACAAGAACGGCCCAGGCGAGATCAACGTGCCTGTGACGGTCGGTGGCAGCGTGATCTCGCCGGGCGACATCGTGGTCGGTGATGAAGATGGCGTGGTGTCGTTTCCCGCCGCCGGCGCCGCGACGCTGCTGGAGGCCGTGCGTGTCCAGATCAGGCGCGAGGAGGAGACCCTGAAGGCGATCCGCGAGGGGCGCTACCAGGGGGCTTACGGGAAATCCTGATCCTCCGCTTCTTGACCTCGCGAAGGGCTTCCGGTCCCGCCGCTGCTTTGCTATGAACGCGTCCAGGCAACCCGCCCTACCGGCGGGTTCCGCGGTCCCGTAGCTCAGCCGGATAGAGCGGCGGTTTCCTAAACCGTAGGTCGCATGTTCGAGTCATGCCGGGATCGCCATTCCAACATGCGGCTTTTGAAAAATCGTTTGCCGCCCCCGCTCTTTCCGCCAGTTAATTCCTCATAGGATCTGCACTCCTTGCCGACCATCGTGCTTGCGGAGTGCGGGCGTGTGATGCCGATGCGCTGCAGCGGCTGAAAGAGGATGCGCCGAAGGCGGCGCGCAGGCCCCTTGGACATTGAGCTCAGTGGATTTGCTTCGTCAGCGGGAAAATTGCTAACAGAAGCGCGGGCTGGAAGGGTAGCTTCCGGCCCGGTCCAAGCGTTGCTGAGGCCCGGAGACGACGATGCCCTTCGATTTGATCCTGCGCGGCGGACGGGTCGTCGACCCCTCGCAGAAGCTCGACGCCGTGACCGATGTGGCATTTTCCGGCGGCAGGGTGGCTGCGATCGGCGCCGGGCTCAAGACGGACGCCGGCACCGAGGTCCGTGACGTCTCGCGGTTCATCGTGACGCCCGGGCTGATCGATCTCCACACCCATGTCTATTGGGGCGGCACCTCGCTCGGCATCGACGCCGAGGAGTTCTGCCGTGCCTCGGGCGTGACCACCTCCGTCGACACCGGCAGCGCCGGCCCCGGCAATTTCGCCGGTTTTCGCAAGCACGTGATCGAGCCGAGCCAGGTCCGCATCCTCGCTTATCTGCACGTTTCCCATGCCGGCATTTTCGGCTTCTCGCACCGGATCATGGTTGGCGAGAGCGAGGAATTGCGGCTGATGAATCCGATCGAAGCGGCCAAGGTGGCGGACGCCAACCGCGACATCATCGTCGGCATCAAGGTGCGGGTCGGGCTGCACTCCTCGGGCACCTCGGGCGCCGTGCCGCTCGATATCGCGCTTCAGGTTGCCGACGAGGTCGGCATGCCCCTGATGGCGCATATCGACCATCCGCCGCCGACCTATGAAGAGGTGCTGGCGCGCCTGCGGCCGGGCGATGTGCTGACCCATGCGTTCCGTCCCTTCCCGAATTCGCCGGCCACCGCGCAGGGTACGGTCAAGCGGGCGGTACTGGCGGCGCGCGAGCGCGGCGTGCTGTTCGACATCGGGCACGGCAAAGGTTCTTTCGCGTTCAAGACCGCGCGCGCCATGCTGGCCAACGGCTTCTATCCGGATACCATCTCCTCCGACATCCATCAGCTCTGCATCGACGGCCCGGCCTTCGACCAGGTCACGACCATGTCGAAATTCCTCTGCATGGGCATGTCGCTGTCGGATGTGATCGCGGCCTCGACGGAGAACGCCGCGATGGCGCTGCGGCGCCCCGAACTCGGCAGCCTGAAGCCCGGCAGCGTCGGCGATGCCACGCTGATCTCGGTGAAGGAAGGCCAGTTCGACTATCAAGACGTCGTCGGCGAGCGTCTCATCGGCGACAGGAAGATCGTCTCCGAAGGCGTCGTCATCGGCGGCCGCTGGTGGCATCCGAACTAGGTTTGCTCGCGATAGAATTGCAGCAGCCGTGCGCCCGCCGGTGAGAGCCAGTCGGGCGCGCCGGCGATGTAGCCCTCGACATGGCCGCTCGTCCCGACGAGATAGGTGATGGGCATGCCGAGGAGGGGAAGCATCTCCGTCGACGCTTGCGCAGCTGCGCCATAGGCATCGATGTAGCAGGCGAGGTTTTTCGCGGCGAGACCGCCGAGGAACGCGGTGATCTTTCGCAAGTCCTTCGTGTCGGTGCAGACGGCAATGACATCCAGTTGGGCGCCTTGCGATCCAGCGAGGCTTGCCAGCACAGGGAGATCGAGCCGGCAGGCCGCACACCACGTCGCCCAGAAATTGACGAGGGCGATACGTCCAGGCTTCGCCGTCACCACCACGTCTTTTCCATGCAAGTCCCGAAGTCGTAACGGCGGCATCGCGGCGCGCGGCCGCACCACCGTGAACTGGCTGCGGCCGGCTTCGAATACCGGCGGCCAGCTACCCTGCGCACGGCTTGCGCGCAGGGAGGCAAGGAGCGCCGGTGCTGCGACCAGGAGCGATCGCCTGGACAACGCACGGGGCTTTTCACGCATGGATGTAGGCCCAGCCCTTGAGTTGCAGATCGACGACGCGCCCGATACCGAAGGGAACAAGGCTCGCGCCCGGGATCAGCGGGATCGAGACCTGCTCCTTGGCTTCCGCGATCGCTTTCGACGAAGCGCACATGCTGTAGGTGAGCTCTGGCAGCGATTGCCGCAGCGTCGCGAGCGGCTCGAGCAGTGGAGTTCTGTCCGCCCTGAAGACGTCGATGCCCTTGCCATTGGCGACGACCTCGATCAGCAACCGCGCGCCCCTCTCGGCAAAGTGCTTTGCAAGATTGCCCGAATAGCTGATCGCGTGCCCCATCACATAGGGCTCGTTGCGGTCGATCAGGATCACGACGCCCTCAGTGAGACGATCCTGCTTGGCCGCGCTCGCGCCGCCGGTCGTGAGGATCGCGCTGCCTGCAAGCAGGCCCCTGCGGGACAATGCGATGTCAGAGATCATCGTAGCGGCGCCTCGCCGGTCAGAACCGGCGCGGGGTGATGGGGGCCTTGCTGTTGCGCCCCCACAGCACGAACAGGCTGAGCGCGAGCAGGACGAGGTTGAGCGGCGTCACCTCGGCCTCGCCGCGCGAGAGGTGGAAGGCCAGCGCAATCACCTGCAATACCGAGCAGCCTAGCGCGGCGAGCACCGTCAGCCGCGGCAGGATCCGCGTCAGGGCCGGCAGCAGAATGCCGATCCCGCCCGCGAGATCGATCAGCGCGATCGAGCGAACGAAGGTTTCGGAATACTGGCCGGCCCAGGGCATCATGGCGGCCAGCTGGGGAATGGGAGTGGTCAGCTTGACCAGCCCCGCCCCGACGAACGCGACGGTGAGGAGGATCTGCGCGGCCCAAAGGCCGACGCGGAGGGCGCGGCCGGGCGCAGCGGTCTCGAAGGTGGTGGTCGACATGACGGGTTCTCCAAATTGTGAGCGTCGCCACCATTTGATAGTTTCGCCCTATTTGATCATCATGTGTTTCGGAAGTTATTCATTTCCTGTATGTTGATGATCTCATGGATTCGCTGGTCAGCATGCGGGTGTTTTGCCTCGTCGCGGAGCTGAAGAGCTTTGCGGCGGCGGCGCAGCGCCTGCGCATCTCGCCCGCCATGGCCAGCAAGCACGTGATGCAGCTCGAGAAGCGGCTGGGCACGCGGCTGCTCAACCGGACCAGCCGGCGTGTCAGCCTGAGCGAGAGCGGCACGCTCTATTTCGAGCAGGCACGCCAGATGCTTGACTCGCTCGACGAAGTCGAAGCCGCGGTCAGCAAGGCGACCGTCGTGCCGCGCGGCACGCTGCGGCTGACCGCGCCGGTGTGGATGGCGAACACGATGTTTGCGGGGGTGCTGGCGGATTATCAGGCCCGCTATCCTGAGGTGCGCCTCGACGTCGATCTCGGCGGTCGGCTGGTCAATCTGGTCGAGGAGGGATTCGATCTCGCGCTGCGCGCAACCGGCACGCCTGACGCGGCGCTGATCGCGCGCCCCATCACCAGCGTGCCGTTCTACATGGTGGCCGCTCCCGCCTTCCTCAAACGGGCGGGGCGCCCGGCAACGTTCGCCGATCTCTCCGGCATTCCCCTGTTGCACTACGCGCTCTATCCCGGCGAGAGCTTCTCCTTCACCGGCGAGCAGGGCCCCGAGACCGTCAAGCTCAATCCAGTGCTGCGCAGCGGCAACGAAACGCTGCTGCACCTGGCTGCGCTGGAAGGCATGGGCCTCGCCTTCCTGCCGAAATGGCTGGTCGCTGACGACATTGCCAGCGGCCGTCTCGAGCACGTGATGCCCGGCCACATCATTTTCGCTGGAAAGCTGTTCGCGGTCTACCCCAGCCGCAAATATCTCTCCGCGAAGGTGCGGACCTTCATCGACTTCGTCGCCGGCGACAAGCGGATGAGGTAGCCGCCCTTACAGCGATCTCGCGATCAACAGCTTCATGATCTCGTTGGTGCCGCCATAGATCTTCTGGATCCGGGAATCGATGAAGATGCGCGAGATCGGATATTCCTGCATGTAGCCATAGCCGCCGAACAGCTGAAGGCATTCGTCGGCGGTCTGCACCTGCTTGTCCGAGCACCAGTATTTCGCCATCGACGCGGTGACGGTGTCGAGGTCGCCTGCGACCAATTGCTCGATGCACCAGTCGACGAAGACCCGTGCGATCATCGCTTCGGTCTTGCGTTCGGCGAGCGTGAAGGCGGTGTTCTGGAAATCCATCAGCGGTTTGCCGAATGCTTTCCGCTCCTTGGTGTACTCGGTGGTGAGCCTGATCGCGCGCTCCATCGAGGCCACTGCGCCGACCGCGAGCGCGAGCCGCTCCTGCGGCAGCTGCTGCATCAGCTGGACAAAGCCCTGGCCTTCCTCCTTGCCGAGCAGGTTTTCCGGCGGCACGGTCACGTTGTCGAAGAACAGCTCTGACGTGTCGGAGGCGTGCAGGCCGATCTTGTCGAGGTTGCGCCCGCGCTTGTAACCCTCGGCACCGTGGGTCTCGACCACGATCAGCGAGATGCCCTTGGCGCCGGCATCACCGGTGCGCGCGACCACGATGACGAGATCGGCAGCCTGGCCGTTGGTGATGAACGTCTTCTGGCCGTTGATGACGTAGGAATTGCCTTGCTTCTTGGCGGTGGTCTTCACGGCTTGAAGGTCGGAGCCGGTGCCGGGCTCGGTCATGGCGATGGCGCCGACCATCTCGCCGGAGGCCATCTTCGGCAGCCAGCGCTTCTTCTGCTCCTCCGAGCCGTAATTGAGGATGTAATGCGCGACGATGGCGCTGTGCACGGAGACGCCGGTCGTGAGCTCCGGCACCGTGCTTTCGAGATCATCCAGCACGGCGGCCTCATAGGCGAAGGTCGCGCCCAGCCCGCCATATTCCTCCGGCACGCTCGCCAGCAGCGCGCCCATCTCACCGAGCCCGCGCCAGGCGAAGCGGTCGACCATCTTCTGCTGGCGCCATTTCTCGGCATGCGGCGCCAGATCCCTGGCGAGATATTTCCGGAACTGGTCGCGGAAGACGTCGAGCTCTTCGGTCATCCAGGAGGAGCGGTAGGCCATGGTCACCTCGGTCGATCTTCTCGTCAACGGCGCGCGCATATCACGCGTGCCACAACGGCCAAGGCGGGCGCAAGCCCGCGCGTCGTGGTACGCCAAGCCCGGGTGCCGATAATTGCGTTTTCTGGCTGCTGGCCCCGCCGTTATCCGGCCTGCGCGGTCTTGCCGCCGTCGATGACGAATTGGCCGCCAGTCGTGTAGGGATGATCGTCCGAGGCGAGCACGAGCGCGAAGGCCGCGATCTCCTCCGCCGTTGCAACGCGTTGCAGACCCGGAACGTGCGACTTGGCCCATTGCGCGATGGCCACGTGCCAGGCTGCGTCCGGCAGGCTCTCCATGCCGGCGAGACGGCGGATGAAGGGCGTATCGGTCGTGCCCGGGATCAGCGTGTTGATGCGGATGCCGTGTTGGGCATATTCCAGCGCTGCAGCCTGGACCAAGCCGACGAGGCCGCGCTTGGCCGCAGAATAGGCGGAGCGGTTGGGCGAGGTGGCGATGGCGTTCGACGACGAGGTGACGACGATCGATCCGCCCTTCTGCAACATATGCGGGATCTGGTACTTCATCGACAGGAACACGCCGCGCAAGTCGGTGCCGATGACGTCGTCGAACTCTGTTGCGCTCAATTGATGCAGGGGCTTTTCGATGGAGATGCCGGCATTGTTGAAGGCGACGTCGAGACCACCGTACAGGCCGATGGTCTTGTCGACCAGGACCCTGACCTCGGCCTCGTCGCGGACGTCGGCGCGCATGAACGTCGCCTGGCCGCCTGCAGCTCTCGCCTCTGCTACACCTGCTGGCCGCGTTCGAGATTGCGTCCGCAGAAAACGACGCGTCCGCCCTCGGCGGCGAACATCAGCGTGGCGGCGCGGCCGATGCCGGAAGTGCCGCCGGTCACGACGATGACCTTGTCCGTAAAGCGCTGCCGGCCGCTCGGCTTTTGCCGGGGCAGCGCGGCGCCCTGGCCGAGCGCCACACCGCCGGCGAGACCGCCGATAGCGCCCGCCAGCATGCCGAGTGCGGCGCCGCCGACCAGATGGCGCCGTTTCACCGGAGAGGTTGCGGTGCTATGCTCCGTTTCGGTCATTGCGAATCCTCCGGCGTCTCTATCTTAACGGTGTTAAGATCATTAGGCCTCAATCTAAACAGTGTCAAGTTGCATGAAGAAAGCCATCGCGCGCGGCAATCCGAAGGGCATGGCGCCCCCGGGCAGGTCGGATACCGGCTACCATCACGGCGAACTCCAGGAAGCGCTGATCGCCGCGAGCGAAGCCATCCTGGCCGAGCACGGCGCCGACGGATTCACGCTGCGCGAGGCAGCGCGGCGGGCGGGCGTGTCACCGGCCGCGCCGTCGCACCATTTCGGCAATGCGCAAGGGCTGCTCACCGAGGTCGCGATCCGCGGCTACGAGGCGCTGGCCGCCGCGCTGCTTCAGGCCGCGTCCGGCAAGCGGAATGCGCGCGACAGGCTGCACGCGCAGGGACTTGCCTATGTCGAATTCGCGCTGACTCATCCGGGGCGCTTCCAGATGATGTTCGCCAACAAGCGTCTCGTTGCGGACGACGAGCGGCTCAGAGCCGCAATCAAGGCCGCAGGCCGCGAATTCGAGCGCGTCGTCGCGGAGCTCGCCGGCGGTACGCCGAAGCAGACCGGGATCGCCGCGGCGGCGGCTTGGTCGACCGTTCATGGTTTCGCCAAGCTCGCGCTCGAAGGAAAGTTCGGCGCTGGCAATGACGAGGCCGGCCGTCGCGAAATCATGCGCATGCTGGTTCAGGTGCTGAACCATCTCTGGCCACGGGATGCGCGGGATGTCGCCTGAACACTTGCGTTTCCGCGCGGCTCGATGAATCTAGGCGGGCCAGCAGCAATCGGAACGCCGGGAAATGACCGTCAGCACGCGCGAGCTCAAGCTCGACATCGAAGGCACCGGCACAGTCTCCGCGATTCTGATGGTGCCCGCCGATGCGCGCGCCTGTTACATCCTGGCGCATGGCGCCGGGGCCGGAATGCGGCATGCGTCGATGGAGAAGATTGCCGAGGGCCTCGCAGATCGCGGAATCGCGACGTTCCGCTTCAATTTTCCCTACATGGAAACCAAGCAGGGTCGTCCCGACCAGCCTGTTGTCGCGCATGCCACCATCCGCGCGGCAGTGGAGGAGGCGACGCGGCTTTGCCCGGGTGTGAAGCTCGTCGCGGGTGGCAAGTCGTTCGGTGGACGGATGACATCGCAGGCACAGTCGAAGGCTGCGCTGCCCGGCGTCAAAGGTCTCGCCTTCCTCGGCTTCCCCTTGCATGCCGACAAGAAGCCATCGACCGAGCGCGCCGAGCACCTTCATCGCGTCGCCGTTCCCATGTTGTTTCTCCAGGGGACGCGCGACGGGCTCGCCGACCTGGGCCTGCTGAGGCCCGTCGTCGCGGCACTCGGAGCCAAGGCGACGCTGCATGAGATCGAAGGCGGCGATCATTCCTTCGCGGTGCTGAAAAAGTCCGGCCGCACCAACGACGAGGCGCTCGCAGAAGTGCTCGATACGCTCGCGGCATGGATCGATGAACTCAGCTGAGGTTCAGGCGGAGTAAAGCCCCTTGTCCCGCGCCTTCTGAATCGCGAGCGCGGCAATCAGGTCGAGCGTGGGAGTAGACAGGCCGGCAGTTCGCGCGAAAGCGGCGGGCGCCTTCACCAGCACGTCGATCTCCATGGCGCGGCCGAGCTCGTAATCCTGCAGCAGCGATGGCTTGTGGTTGGGAGCGGGACCACTGCGTGTCACGCGCTTGACCTCGGGAATGAAGTGTTGCGCGACATCGTTGGCCTCGTTCAGCATCCGCGGGATGAGCTCGGAGAACGCGGGATCGTCGCGCACGCCGCGCGCGGTCTGGCCTGTCAGCAGGCACAGCACCGACAGCGACATGTTGGTCAGCAGCTTTGACCAGATTGCCTCGCGGATCTCGGCCACCGGCGGCGATTCCAGCCGCGCGTCGTTGAAGACGCCGCGGAGCTTGGTGATGCGCTCGCAATTGCGGTCGTCGCATTCGCCGATCAGGAGCCGATTGCGGTCCGGCGTCAGGTTCTGCACCACGCCGGGCGCCGTCACCTCGTTGGAAGAGAAGATGACGCCGCCGATGATCCGCTCCTTCGGGATGCAGGCGCGCAAGCGCCCTCCTGGATCGAGGAAGGAAATATCCGGCGGCCTCGGATGTCGCGGCGGCAGACCGATTCCATACCACCAGGGAATGCCGTTCTGCGCAAAGACGATCGCGGTCTCGTCGTGCAGCAGCGGCTTGATGCTCGAAACCAGCCCGGTCAGCGCGGTCGCCTTCAGCGTCGAGACCACGACGTCCTGCTGGCCGAGCTGGGCCGGATCGCCAGAGGCGTTCACCTTGACGCCGACCTCGGAATCGCCGACGCGCAGCTTGAGGCCATTGGCGCGGACTGCCTCCAGATGCGCGCCCCGCATCACGCAGCTGACTTCATGGCCGGCGCGCGCCAGCCGGACCGCGAGATGGCTGCCGACGGCGCCCGCGCCGAAAATGCAGATGCGCATGTGGTGTCTCGTCCCTGATCCCTAGGTGCCGCCCGGCGGCAGCATGACACAAGCCGCCATGCGATGGGCGCGGCCGCCCCACGCTGGAAAGATATGGATCAAGACGCATTGCCTCGGCCATTATGTGCGCCATCAGAATGACCGGAGATCGCCGATGACCGCCAGCCCCGTCCTGTGGAGCCTTGATGAGCGTGGGGTTGCGACCGTCACGTTGAATCGCCCGGAGGTCAACAACGCCTATGACGGCGCGCTGATCGCGGGCGTGCTCGCGGCCATGGACGAGCTGGCCAAGAAGCCGAGCTTGCGCGTCGTCGTGCTCAGGGGCAACGGCAAGCACTTCCAGGCCGGCGCCGACCTGAAATGGATCAACGGCGTGCGGCCGCAATCACCTGAGGCCAACGAGGCGGCGTCGCGGGCGACGTTCGAAGCCGTGCAGCGGCTCAACACCTTGCCGATCCCGACCGTGGCGCTGGTGCAGGGCGGCTGCTTCGGTGGCGGTACCGGCGTGATTGCGGCCTGCGATGTGGTGATTGCGGCCGACAACGCCCTGTTCTCCATCACTGAGGTGCGCTGGGGCCTGACCGCCGCGATCATCATCCCCCAGCTATGCGACGCCATCGGCGTCCGGCAAGTCCGCCGTTACGCACTGACCGGCGAACGCTTTGGCGCCGAGGACGCCCGCCGCATCGGGCTTGTCCACGAGGTGGTGCCGCTCGCCGATCTCGACGCCGCAGGCAGCAAGGTGGTCGAGCAGCTGCTGGCCAACGGCCCGGAGGCGATGGCCGAGACCAAGCGGCTGGCACTGGAGAGCTCGTTCGGTGGAATGGCGGTGGATGATGCGACCTACACCCGGCTCGTCCAGCTGCATTCGCTCAAGCGGCAAAGCGCGGAAGCAGCAGAGGGGCTGGCGTCCTTTGCCGAGAAGCGCGCGGCGAAGTGGGGCGGCGGGAAGGGCTGAGTCTCGGCAGCTTAACGGCCAACAGCACCGCAATTCACAGCGACGGCGCGAGTGACGTTTTGAGCAAGGTCAGCAGCGCCTGCACGGCGGCCGCGTTGCGCCGGCGTTCGGGGATAGCCGCCTTCACCCACAACTCCGGAATCGGAAACTCGCGGAGCACCGGTTTCAGCGTGCCGTCGCGCAACGAGTCCGCAACGAGATAGTGCGAGATCAGCGTGATGCCGTTGCCGGCGATCGCGCTGCGCGCCAGCACATGTCCCTCATTGGAGGAGAGCAGGGGGCTGACCTGGATGCTGATGCGGCCGCGCGGCCCGTCAAAGACCCATTCGGGGCCTGTCGGCATGAAGCTGAGGCAGCGATGCTCGACGAGATCGCGCGGATGCTTCGGCGTGCCGTGCTTCCTAAGATAAGCCGGCGAGGCGCAAAGCAGTCGTTTCAGCGGGACCAGTGGTTCGTCGACCACGCCGCCGAAGGAATGCGGAAAGGCGCCGATCGCGATGTCGAAACCTTCGGTGACGGGATCGACCGGACGGTCGATCAGCACGATCTCGAGCTTCAGCCGTGGATTCTGCGTCTGGAATGCGCTGAAGGCATCCGCAAGCCGCGCGACGGTCATCGAGGTCGGCGCCTTGATGCGGAGGTGATCGACGAGATCGTGGCGCTTCTCGCCCATGCGTGAGAGCAGATCGGTGGCATCCATGACGACGCCGCGGGCGCGATGCACGTAGCGCTGGCCGGCCTCGGTCAGCCGCAATTGCCGGGTCGAGCGGTGAAACAGCGGCGTACCGATCCGTGCCTCCAGCTGCGCGACGCGCTTGGCCACGACCGAGGTCGAGACATCGAGTTTTCGCGCGGCGGCGGAAAATCCGGCCGCGTCGGCGGTGGCGAGGAAGGCCTCAAGATTCACCAGGATGTCCATGTCGACTTTTCGCGTTTCGAGAAAGCTGATCGCATATTTTGGTGGATTGTAGCCCGCTACGCGCTAATTCATAGTCGCCTCCAAGCAACGGATGTTGGGAAGGACGCCATGCGGGCCACGACGATCAAGGAACCAGCACGGCAGGTGCCGCTCTATGGCGAATACGAGGTCGTCGTGCTCGGCGGCGGCCCGGCCGGCATCGTGGCTGCGGCCTCGTCCGCGCGCGCCGGGCGGAAGACGCTGCTGATCGAGCGCTACGGCTTTCTCGGCGGCATGGGCACCGCGGCCGGCGTCACCAATTTCTGCGGCCTGCATGGCAATGTCTATGGCGAGGCCGTCAGGCTCGTGCAGGGCATGGCCTCCGACCTGCTGGCGCGGATCGACCATCTCAACGGCCTCAACGCGCCGCATCTGATCCTCGGCAAGGTCTTTGCCCAGGCCTACGACACCGCTGCCTACAAGATCGCGGCGGATGAGCTGCTCGCCAGCCACAAGGTGCACATTCTCTTCCATGCGCTCGGCGCAGGCGTTGTGATGGGGGCTGACCGCCGCATCGACGCGCTCATGATTGAGACCAAGGCCGGCCGGCAGGCGGTACGCGCGGAGATCTTCATTGATTGCTCCGGCGACGGCGATCTCGCGGTCTGGGCCGGTGCGCCGTTCGAGGTCGGGGACGAGCACGGTCATCCGATGTACCCGTCGATGATGCTGCGCCTCAACGGCATCGACCCTGCGAGGGCCGGCGATGCCTGGCGGACCATCCCGCAACTGATGGAAGCGGCCACCGCGGCCGGCACGCACAGATTCCCGCGCAAGAGCGCGATCGTACGGCCGCAAAAATCCGGCATCGAATGGCGGGTGAATTTCACGCAAGTGGCGCGTGAGGACGGCCATGCCATCAACGGCGTCGAGCCTGATGATCTCACCCGTGGCGAGATCGAGGGCCGCAAGCAGGCGCTCGCAGCCTTCGAGTTCCTGCGCACGGTGCCGGGCTTCGAAAAGTCCTATATCGTCGATTTGCCGCCGCAACTCGGCATCCGCGAGACCCGCCGCATCAAGGGCGGCTACCAGCTCAGCGGCGAGGACGTGCTCGGCTGTGCCTCGTTCGAGGATTCCATCGGCGTCAATGGCTGGCCCATCGAGGCCCATGTGCCCGGCGATGTCGTCTTCACCTTCCCGCCGATCCCGGAATCGCGCGGCTACAACGAATTGCCGTATCGCATGCTGGTGCCCGAGGGCGTAGACAATCTGTTGGTCGCCGGCCGCTGCGCCTCCATGACCCACGAGGGCCAGTCGGCCGCGCGTGTCTCCGGCGCCTGCTTCGTGATGGGCGAGGCCGCCGGTTCCGCGGCTGCGCTGGCGCTGTCAGGAAACAGGATCCCGCGCGACATACCGGTTGAAAAATTGCAGGAAACGTTGAAACAACAGGGCGCCTTCATCGGACGGGATCAACCGCTGCCGAAGGGCCTGTCATGAACTGCAAGAAGAACCATTGGAGGAAGCGGGATGATCGGAATTGCGCGGGTCGCGGCACTTAGCCTTTTGGCTATGATGGCGATGGGCACGGCCCAGGCCGAGGACGCACTGAAGGCCAAGGTCGGCGTGCTCCGCCTGTCGTCCTCCGCGCCCGTCTTCATTGCGCAGGACAAGGGCTATTTCCGCGACGCCGGCCTCGACGTCGATCTGAAATTCTTCGACGCGGCGCAGCCGATCGCGGTCGCCACCACCTCGGGCGATGTCGATTTCGGCGTCACCGCCTTCACGGCGGGGCTCTACAATCTCGCCGGCAAGGGCGTGCTGAAGGTGATCGGCGGCATGAGCCGCGAGAAATCAGGCTATCCCCTGATCGGCTATTTCGCCAGCAACAACGCCTATGCCGCCGGGTTGAAGACGCCGAAGGACCTCGCCGGCAAGCGCATCGCGGTCACGCAAGTCGGATCATCCTTCCATTATTCGCTCGGCCTGCTCGCCGACAAATACGGCTTCAAGCTTTCCGACGTGAAGATCGTGCCGCTGCAGTCGTTGTCTAACGCAGCCGCTGCGTTGAAGGGAGAGACCGTCGATGCGGCGCTGCTGCCGATCTCCACCGCGCGAAAGCTGATGGACGAGGGCGGTGCGAAGTTTTTGGGCTGGGTCGGCGACGAGACGCCCTGGCAATTGGGCGCGGTGTTCGCTTCGCCGAAGACGCTGACCAACAAGGCGCTGGTGACGAAATTCCTTGGCGTGCTTGCGAAAGCCGACCGCGAATATCACGATGTGATCCTCGCTTCGATGAAGGACGGCGTTGCGCCGATCAACGAGCACACAAAACCGCTGCTGGAGATCATCGCGAAATACACCAACCTGCCGGTCGAGCAGGTGGTCGGCAACTGCGCCTATATCGATCCCGACGGCAAGCTCGACGTCAAGAACGTCGACAACCAGATCAAATGGCTTCAGGAGCAGGGTTTCGTCGACAAGGGCTTTGACGCCGATGCGATCATCGCCAAGGATTACGTGAAGGCGGATTGATGCTGCGGGCTCTGCTCTATCTCCGTCATCCTGAGGTGCTCGCAGCGCAGTGCATCCGCACTGCGCTGCGAGCCTCGAAGGATAGACGGCCGAGCTCCATCTGGGCCGCACATCGTTCGAGGCTCGCTTCGCTCGCACCTCAGGATGACGGGGCGAGAGCGAGAGGATTCATCCCATGGACCTGATCGCCAACCACATCTCCCACCACTTCGGCGATCTCGCCGTCCTCGACGACATCTCCTTCACGGTGAGTTCAGGCGAGGTGGTGGCGATCGTGGGTCCATCCGGCTGCGGCAAGAGCACGCTGTTGTCGATCCTCGGCGGGTTGCTGCAGCCGACCTCAGGGGCGCCCGAGCTGCGCGGGGCGCCGCCGGCGGACAGTCTCAATCCGTTGACCTTCGTGTTCCAGGATTTTGCGCTGCTGCCCTGGGCGACGGTGGCGGAGAACGTCGAATTCCCATTGCTGCACACCCAGCTTTCGGCCGTGCAGCGCCGCGCGCTGGTCGAGGATGCCCTGCGCCGTACCGGTCTGACCGATTTCCGCAAGACTTATCCAAAGCAGCTTTCCGGCGGCATGCGTCAGCGCGTCGGCATTTCGCGTGCGCTCGCGGTGAAGCCGGCGATTCTGTTGATGGATGAGCCGCTCTCGGCGCTGGATTCGCAGACGCGCGAGCTCTTGATGGAAGATTTCGTCCGGCTGCTCGCCGACGGCGGCATGGGCGCGGCCTATGTCACGCACAATCTCGAGGAGGCGGCGCGGCTGGCCGATCGCATCGTGGTGCTGTCCCGGCGGCCGGGTCGCATTCGCGAGGTCGTGACGGTACCGATGACGCGCGCCGAGCGCGGCGAGACTGCCGCGCGAGAGAAGCTGCTGGCGCTGCAGGACCAGATCTGGTCGCTGATCCGCAACGAGGCGATCGACGCCGAGCGCGAGGTCCAGCATGCTTGATCGCGCGACCGATACATCGGCCAAGGACGATACGACGCGGCGCGTCCGCTTCCGCGGCGCGGGTTTCGTGCCGGCGTCCAGCCGTTTTGGTGGTTGGATCGCGCTCGCACTGGTCATTGCGATCTGGCAGGCTGCCGGCAGCGCCGGTATCGTCAATCCGTTGTTCCTGCCGGCACCCTCGGCGATCGTGCGCGCGATCTACGAGCTCGCGATGTCCGGTGCGCTCTGGCAGCATCTCTCGGCCTCGCTGCTGCGCATCGGCGTCGGCTGGCTGCTCGGCACCGCGGCTGGCGTCGTCGTCGGCTTTGCCATCGGCCTGTCCAGGCTCGCGCGTGGCGTCGGCATCACCTTCATCTCGGCGCTGTTCCCGATCCCGAAGATCGCACTGCTGCCGCTCCTGATCCTCTGGCTCGGCATCGGCGAAGAGCCGAAGATCGCGACCATAGCGCTCGGGGTGTTCTTCTCGACCGCGATCTCGGTCTATAGCGGCGTCGACGCCGTGCCGCGCAACCTCATCCGCATGGCGCAGAGTTTCAACGTCCCCTTCGCGACCATCGTCCGCAAGGTGGTCTGGCCCGGCGCGCTGCCCGCGATCCTCGCCGGCTTCCGCATCACGGCTTCTGTCGCGCTGCTGCTTGTCGTCAGTGCCGAGATGATCGGCGCGCAATACGGCATCGGCGCCTTCGTGCTCCAGGCCGGCAATCTGATGCAGACCGATCAGCTGCTCGCAGGCGTTGTGATCCTGTCGGTGTTCGGGTTGGTGGTGGGGAAGGTGATCGGCTGGCTGGAGACGCGGTTGTTGCACTGGCGGTAGCCAAACTCACCGCTGCCGTAGGGTGGGTTAGCGAAGCGTAACCCACCACTTCCTTCGACGCGGAGGGACCGATGGTGGATTACGCCTTCGGCTCATCCACCCTACGAGACTGGATTGCTTCGTCGCAATGACGACGTGGCAGGCTCACGCGTTGCCGCGATCCTCGCGAAACAGATCCAGCTTCTGCTGCACCGGCCGGTCCGAGAAGCTGAACAGCACGGCATCGTCATCCGCCTCGTGCGTCACCCAGTGCCAGCTCGGCACCACGAACAGGTCGCGCGGCCCCCATTCGAAAACGGCGTCGGCGATGCGGCTGCGGCCGCGGCCCTCGATCGGGCAGAACACGGTCGCATCGGTCGCGCGATAGCGCGCGGTCTTGAAGCCCTTCGGCAGCAGCTGGATGAACGTGCCGATGGTCGGCATCGCGAAATCGCCGGTCTCGGGGTTGCTGAATTTGAGTTTCAGCCCGTGGCAGGCGTCCCACTCCTGGCTCGTCCTGGCTTTCTCGAGCGCCTCGCGGGTGTAGGCGTAGGGGTAGCTGAAGATCGGCGATGTCTTCGATGACCGCTTCACGTCGACCGGGAGCAGATTATGGCCATAGCGGGCAAAGCTGGCGCCGGCGGGCTTCGTGATTTTCTGCTGGTCCTCTTTCGAGCCCTCCGCGAAAGAGCAGTCGAAGAACTGCACCAGGGGAATATCGAGTCCGTCGAGCCAGAACATCGGCTCGTCGGTTTCGTTGGAGTGATCGTGCCAGGTCATCGACGGCGTGATGATGAAGTCGCCTTGCTCCATTGCAGTGCGCTCGCCGTCAACGGCGGTGTGGGCGCCCCTGCCTTCGAGCACGAATCGCAGCGCCGATTGGCTGTGGCGATGGGCGGGGGCGACGTCGCCGGGCACCACCATCTGCACGCCCGCATAGAGCGAGGTCGTGATCTTGGACTGACCGCGCAGCCCGGGATTCTCGAGCACCAGCACGCGCCGCTCGGCTTCTTTCGCCGTGATCAGCTTGCCGGCCTCGGTCATGTAGTCGCGGATGACGTCGAACCTCCACAGATGCGGCCGGCAGGCGCTCTTCGGCTCCGGTGTGATCAGATCGCTCATCACCGTCCAGAGCGCGGTGAGATTTTCGCCGTCGATCTTCTTGTAGAACGCCTCGCGTTCCGGCGTCCTGGTCACGGCTTCCATGATGAGCCTCCCGTTCGTTTTGTTGATTGACAGTATACTGACGACCTGGATAGCGTCAATGCACGGGAACGTCATTCCGGGGCGTCCGAAGGGCGAACCGGAATCGCGAGAGTCCGGGTTCGATGCTGGCGCATCGAAGCCGGAACGACAAAGCAACAGGGAGGGTTCCGATGAAGCTGCACGGCTATTTCCGCTCCAGCGCCGCCTATCGCGTCCGGATCGCGCTCAATCTCAAGGGTCTCGGCGCCGAGCACCTGCCGCATCATCTACGCAGGGGCGAGCAATGCGCGCCTGCTTATCTCGCCATCAACCCGCAAGGCCTGGTGCCGGCGCTGGAGAACGATGCCGGCACGGTGCTGACCCAATCGGTCGCGATCATCGAATGGCTCGACGAGACCCATCCCAATCCGCCCCTTTTGCCAAAGGATTCGCTGCAACGTGCCAGGGTGCGGGCCTTCGCATTGGCGATCGCCTGTGACACCCATCCCGTGCAGAATCTGAAAGTGCTGGCGCGGCTGCGAGAGCTTGGCCTGGCCGAGGAGAAGGTCCAGGACTGGGCCGCCTGGGTCAATCGCGAGGGCCTGTCGGCCTGCGAGACGTTGATCAAGGACGAGCCGGGCTCGTTCTGCTTCGGCGACGCGCCGACGCTCGCCGATCTCTGTCTGGTGCCGCAGCTGGCCAATGCGCGCCGCTTCGGCGTCGACGTCTCGGCCTATCCGCGCCTGCTGAAGGCGGAAGCCGCGGCCAAGGCGCTGCCGGCCTTCACCAATGCCGCGCCGGAGAAGCAGCCCGATGCCGAGTAAGCCTCGTCCTTCGATCACAATCGACGCGATCTATGCCGCGCCGGGTTATCTGTTCCGGCGCATGCAGCAGATCGCGGTCTCGATCTTCATGGAGGAGTGCAAGGCGTTCGACCTCACGCCGGTGCAATATGCGGCGCTGGTTGCGATCCACACCCATCCCGGCATCGACGCGACACGACTGTCGGCCGTGATCGCCTTCGACCGCTCCACGCTCGGCAGCGTGATCGAGCGCCTACAGGCCAAGGATTATGTCGAGCGCAAGCCGGCCCCCGAGGACAAGCGGATCAGGCTGCTCTATCTGACCAGGCAAGGAACCGCGACCCTGCGCCAGATCATCCCCGCCGTCGAACGCGCCCAGGCGAGAATGCTGGACCCGCTCAAGCCCGCCGAGCGCAAGGCGTTGATGGGGTTGATGTCGCGGCTCGTCGATCTCAACAACGAGGCCTCGCGCGTGCCGCTGCGGGCCGAGGATGCGCTGGAGCATTTGGGCAAGGCGGGGTGAGGTTGCCCGCGCAGCACCGCGCATTCGCGTATCTCTGGCTCATGGCGAGGCCTCACCGACCGCTTCTCCGCCGCCGTTCTTTCCGGCCTCGTAGCGGGCCATGAAGGCCGGCGACATCGCACGCAGCCGGGAATCATCGATGCGGCCTGAGCGGGTGATGTAGCTATAGGCGAAGTCGAGCAGGCCGAGCTGCATGTGCTGGGCGAAGTGCTCGTACCAGAAAGCGCTGGTGCGCGCGGCATTGACGAGCGTCTGCACCACCGGCTTGCGGGCCGCTTGATAGCGATGCAGCGCGGTCGACAGATGGGCATCCGATTCCAGCGCCTTGACCAGCGCGATCGCGTCCTCGATCGCGAGCCGCGTCCCCGAACCGATCGAGAAATGCGCCGAGTGCAGCGCGTCCCCGATCAGCACCATGTTCTTGAACGACCAGTGCTCGTTCCAGACCCAGGGAAAATTACGCCACACCGATTTGTTCGAGACCAGACAATGGCCGCCGAGCGTGTCGGCAAACACCTCCTCGCAGACGCCCTTGGACTGCTCGACGTCCTTGTAGGCGAAGCCATAGGCCTGCCAGGTGGCATGGTCGCACTCGACCAGGAACGTGCTCATCGTCGGCGAATAGCGGTAGTGATGGGCGTTGAAGGCGCCGCGATCGGTCTTCACGAAGGTCTGGGACAGCGTGTCGAAGCGCTTCGAGGTGCCGTACCAGACGAACTTGTTGGACGAATAGGACAGCGAGGTGCCGAAATCGCCTTCATAGGCGCGGCGCACCAGCGAATTCAGCCCGTCGGCGGCGACGATCAGGTCGTGGCCGTTGAGCTGGTCGATCGCCTGGATCTGGGTGTCGAAGCGCGGGGTGACGCCGGCATCGAGCGCGCGCTGCTGCAGGAACTGCAGGAGCTCGAGCCGTCCGATCGAGGAGAAGCCGACACCGTCAATGACGACGCTGTCGCCGCCGTGATTCAGCGTGATGTTTTCCCAGCTCTCCATATGCGGCGCGATCGCATCCACGGTCTCGGGGTCGTCGGCCCGCAGGAACTCCAAGGCCTGATCGGAAAACACCACGCCAAAGCCCCAGGTCGCGTCGGCCGGGTTCTGTTCGAACAGGTCGACTTGATCCTCGGGGTGACGCTTCTTCCAGAGATAGGCAAAGTAGAGCCCGCCGGGCCCTCCACCAATCACGGCGATCCGCAAAGTCATCCTCCTGAATTGACAGTATACTTACTATCTCAGGGCAGACTGATCAGCTGCGGTCGCCCACCCCGGCGGAACCATCGGCAGGCAGAGCACCGCAGCACGACTGCGGGCAGCCGTCGTACGCATGCCCGAAATCGTCAGGTCCGAATCATAGCCAAACCATGCCGGCTTGGCCACCCGTGCCTCGGACGCAGCGCTTCACGTAGACGCCGTTCACCAGCACTCTGGTACGGCGGACCACAGGATGGCGGACCACGACCGCACCCCGCGCTCCGGCGCAACCGGCGCGGTAGACGCCGCGGGTGCACACCACTGCGTTGGCGTCGGATGGTTCGAAAGTCATGGTTGCCCCGACGGCGGGCAGCGCGGAACCGATAAGCAGACTGAACGCATGTCTTCCTCCCGGTCTTGTCGTGATTGAAATCGCTGATCGGCAAAAAATATGAGCATCGCGGGCGCAGGAAAATTCGGCCGCGCGCTGCGCCTATCGCGCCGCGAATGGTGCAAGCACGTCCTTGCAGGCGGGCGACAGCGATGCCGCATTGCCGGCAATACACTGCACGACGCGTCCGCCACCTGGCTGGACACCCGCGCAGAGCGAGCGGATGTCCGCGCCGCAGGCAGAGCGGACAATCAACAACTCTTCGCGCGGCCGCAGCGGGCGCAGAACCATCGCGGCCGGTGGGGCCGGCGGTACGGCTCCGGCCGCCGGTGCAGCAGCAGTCGCCGGTGCTGCCGTTGTCGCTGCGGCACTGCCGCCGGTCACGGCGGTCACGGCCTTCTCGCAACCCGGCGATACCTTGGTCTTGTTCCTCTCGAGACATTCCAGCGCGGGGGCGCCGCCCGGCGGCACGCTGGCGCAAACCTTGGGGTAATCCGCGCGGCACGCGCTCTTGACCGCGGCAATTTGCGCGCTGCTGGGCTTCTTGGCTGCGGCAGCCTTCGGAGCGGCTTCTGCCGGCGGCTTCGCCGCGGGTTCGGCGGCGGGGGCCGCTTCGGCCTTTGCCGGTTCGGATTTGGCAGGTTCAGATTTGGCCGGTTCGGACTTCGCTGGCGGAGCTTCGGTGTTCGGCGCAGCCGCCGGCTCGACCGCACGAACCGCGGTCTGGCATCCCGCCGACAGGCTCGACATGTGGCCTTGGAGGCATTGATACGCTTCCACGCCGCCAGGCGTTACGCTCGAGCAGTGCGCGATGAAATCCGAGCGGCATGCCGAGCGGATGGCGCTCTTCTGTGCCTCGCTCGGCGCTTGCGCGAAAGCGCTTGTTGCAGATGCGAAGAGTGCTGCGGCCAACAACGCGTGCCGCGTCGATGCATGTTTCAAGATGTTGGACATCTGGATCAATTCCCGCCCTGTCGGCAACGCCGACGCTCAATTAAAACCGATGCAAACAATCATCACGGGTGATGCCGCGCGTAAATCCTCGGGCGCTTTGGCCACCACCGCGAGCAAATAATATCAGTTCAATTGCGACGTAACTACGTCGTCACAGCTTCACCATCCGCTTGCCGCGGTTTTCGCCGGCGAGCAATCCGATCAGCGCCTGCGGCGTGTTCTGCAAGCCGTCGATGACGTCCTCCTGTACCTTCAGCCTGCCTGATTTGACCCAGGCCTGGAGGTCGGCGAGCGCACGCCCGCTCTCCTTCATGTAGTCCATCACGATGAAGCCCTGCATCACGAGCCGCTTCACCACGATCAGGCCGGGCACGCCGCGCGGTCCGTGCGCGGACGGTGCGCCGTCATATTGCGAGATCGCACCGCAGCAGGCGATGCGGCCGTAATTGTTCATCTGTGGAATGCAGGCTTCGAGAATGTCGCCGCCGACATTGTCGAAATAGACGTCAATGCCTTTTGGCGCGGCCGCGCGTAGTGCCTTGAACACCGCGCCGTCCTTGTAGTCGACCGCGGCATCGAATCC
This sequence comes from Bradyrhizobium sp. Gha, assembly GCF_900113735.1. Taxonomy (GTDB): domain Bacteria; phylum Pseudomonadota; class Alphaproteobacteria; order Rhizobiales; family Xanthobacteraceae; genus Bradyrhizobium. Next base: position 71,766 of record NZ_FOQM01000022.1, on the reverse strand, counting down.
GAGCTCGGATGTCAGCCAGTGGCACTTGTCGGCGCCGCCGGCGATGCCAATGACGCGGCACCCCTTGATCCCCGCGATCTGCCCGACGATCGAGCCGACCGAGCCCGCGGCGGCGGAGACCACGACGGTGTCGCCTTCCCGGGGCTTGCCGACCTCGAGCAGGCCGAAATAGGCGGTGAGGCCCGCGATGCCGAACACGCTGAGCAGATGCGTCATCGGCTCGAGCTTCGGCATTTTCGTGAGATGTTTTGCGGGCACCGCCGCGAACTCCTGCCAGCCGGTGTCGCCGAACACGATGTCGCCGGGCGCAAGCCCCTCGGCCTTCGAGCTCACGACCTCGGCAATGGCACCGCCGGCCATCACGCTGTTGGCTTCGACGGCCGAGCGGTAGGTTGCGCCGTGCATCCAGGCGCGGTTGGCGGCATCGAGCGAGATGTAGCGGACGCGCAGCAAGGCCTCGCCATCCTTCGGCTCGGGCGTCGCGCCCTCGACCATCTTGAAGTGTTCGAGACCGAGCTTGCCGCTGGGCTTCTCCACCAGAAGAATTTGGCGATTGACGCTTCCGGTCATGGCGTTCCCCCTTGATTGTTTGACGATTATTGATGCACTCGCCGCAAACAAAACATGCAGGCCGCATCCGTTGTGCGCTGCATGAAAGCTAGATCGGCGCGCTCGGTTTCGCAACCGGAACATCGACCTCGATCGGCCGCACGCAAAGCGTGTTGCGTCGCTGTCATATCTGCGACATCATGAAGCGGCCGGAGCAGTGGGGATTGTCAATGTCGAACAGGTTTACGCAATACATTTTGGCGGCGATGGTGCTCGGCATCATCATGGGCTCGGCGATCTACAATTTCATGCCGGAGACGCGCGGCGACTGGGCCTCTTCCATCAACCTGATCGCAGTGATCTTCCTGCGCCTCATCAAGATGATCATCGCGCCGCTGGTGTTTGCGACGCTCGTCGGCGGCATCGCCCATATGGGTTCGGGCGCGAAGCTCGGGCGTATTTTCGCCAAGACCATGGGCTGGTTCGTCAGTGCGTCCTTTGTCTCGCTGATGCTCGGCCTCGTCATGGTCAACCTGCTTCAGCCCGGCGCGAATTTCCCCGGTACCCTGCCGGACAAGGCGCAATCGACCGGCCTGCCGGTGTCCGCCTTCTCGATCGAGAAATTCCTGACCCATCTGATCCCGACCTCGATCGCGGACGCGATGGCGCAGAACGAGATCCTCCAGATCGTGATCTTCGCCGTGTTCTTCTCGGTGGCGATGGGCGCGCTGCCGGAGCGCTCCAAGCAGATCCTGTCCCTGATCGACGATCTCGGCCACATCATGCTGAAGGTGACGAGCTATGTGATGATGTTCGCGCCGTTCGCGGTGTGGGCTGCGATCACGGCGACCGTCGCCAAGAACGGTCTGCTGGTGCTCTGGAAGCTCATCGTCTTCATGGGCGGCTTCTATCTCTCGCTCTTCCTGCTCTGGGGTATCCTGGTGATCGTCGGCTTCATCGTGATCGGGCCGCGCTACAGCCATCTCCTGAGACTGATCCGTGAGCCGCTGATGATCGCGTTCTCCACGGCGAGCTCGGAAGCGGCCTACCCGAAGACGCTCGAAGGCCTCAACCGCTTCGGCGCCTCGTCGCGGATCTCGAGCTTCGTGCTGCCGCTCGGCTATTCGTTCAACCTCGACGGCACGATGATGTACTGCACTTTCGCCAGTATCTTCATCGCGCAAACCTACCACATCGACATGCCGCTCGGCACGCAGCTCGCGATGCTGGCGACCCTGATGATCACGTCGAAGGGCGTTGCCGGCGTGCCGCGTGCCTCCCTCGTCGTGATCGCCTCGACACTGTCGCAGTTCAACATTCCCGAAGCGGGCCTGTTGATGATCATGGGCATCGACACCTTCCTCGACATGGGGCGCAGCGCCACCAACGTGATCGGCAACACGCTGGCGACCTCGGTGGTTGCGAAGTGGGAAGGCGAGCTCGGGCCCGAGCATGCGATGGGACCAGGCGATGCCGTTCCCGGCGACATGGTGCCGGGCGAAGTGCCTGCGATGGCCGGCCACTGACGGGAGTGCGTCATGCGCCCTTTGACGGCGATTTCGAGCGGCCTGTTGCTGGCAGCCTGCCTGCTGGCATCGGCTGCCTCCGCCCAGACCGGCGGCAGCGAAGGGCTTAGCCCGACGCTGCTTGCCATCAAGAATGCGCATACCGTGCGGCTCGGCTATCGCGAAAGCTCGCCGCCGTTCTCTTTCCTCGACCAGGCGGGCCGGCCAATCGGCTATAGCCTCGAATTGTGCGAGGCCATCGTCGAGGAGATCGGCGTCGAGGTCGACGATCCCAATCTGAAGATCGAGTACGTCAAGGTCACCTCGGATGACCGCATCGACGCGGTGCTCCAGAACAAGATCGATCTGGAATGCGGGTCGACCACGGCCAATTCCGAGCGCGGCAAGCGCGTCGCCTTCTCGCCGCTGATGTTCGTGGCCGGCACCAAGCTGATGGTGCCCAAGGCCTCCAGCGTCCAACAGCTGACCGATCTGAAGGGCAAGACCATCGTGGTGACCAAGGGCACCACCAACGAGCAGGCGATCCAGGCGGCCGAGAAGAAGTTCGCGCTGGGGATGAACATCGTCGTCGCCGCCGATCACGAGCAGTCCTATCAGATGCTCGCCGACGGCAAGGCTGATGCGTTCGCGACCGACGACATCCTGCTCTCGGGCCTGATCGTGCGTCACAAGTCGCAGGACAAGTTCCGCGTCACCGGCGACTATTTGTCCTACGACCCCTACGGCATCATGTTCCGCAAGGGCGAGCCGCAGCTCGCGGCCGTGGTCGAGCGCACCTTCCGCAAGCTCGGATCCAACCACGATCTCGTGCCGCTCTACAATAAATGGTTCATCGCGCGCATGCCCACCGGCGAGAAAATGAACGTGCCGATCTCGCTGCAGCTGGAGGAAGCGTTCAAGGCGATGGACGATTCCGCGAGCGCGAACAATTAGCGACAGTCTTCCTTACCCTCCCCCTGCAGGGGAGGGTAAGGGGCCCGCGGCCGCTATCTTTCCCCGAACACCCGATCCAGCGCCGCATCATACGTTGCTTGCACCAGCTCCGGATACAGCTTCCCCAGCGCCTCCATCATCACACCGGAATTGATTTCGAGCACGCGCCAATCGCCCTCAACGCGCACCACGTCGATCGACGCGAAAGCAATTCCGATGGCGTTTGCGGCGTCGATCGCGAGCTTCACGCACGCGGTGCGAACCTCGCCGTCTTCCAGCAACACCGGCTTTGCGCCGGCATCGAGATTGTGCCGCCAATCCGCACCACGCTGCTTGCTGTACACGACGAGGGGCATATCCTCGAGCAGCACCACGCGGACTTCTTCCTCGATCGCGACATAGGGGGCGATCACGAGCCCGGCGCTCATCGCAAAGACATCGCTCGCCGCGTGGTCGAGCTCCGCCTCCGTCGTCACCTTGAACACCTGACGTCCCGATGTCCCCTCGTTCGGCTTCAGCACCACGCCTTGCGGATGGGCGTGAAGCAGCTCGCGCATTGCATCGCGCCAGGTCGGGGCGACGATATTCCTGCCCAGCTTCGGGTTGAGGAAGAGGTGATGCGGAATGGAGGACACGCGTGCAAGCGACAATGCCTCCGATGTCGCCGATTTGTCGTTGGCGAGGCGGTGTGCAATCGCGCTGTTGAGGCCGATGTCATAGCCGAAGGCGAAGCGGCGGATCTCGCCGCGACGCATCGCGATGAGCCAGCCGCCGGCGCGGACATCGACGTCGATGCCATGGCGCGCACAATAGGCCTTGATCGCCTGGACAAAGATCCGCTCGCTGGTTGCCATGTCGTCGTCGTTACAGGCGCCAAAAGCCGCGGAAATGCGGGATATGGCGCCAAGCGGGGGTGAAAATCAGAGCTATTCTTAATGAAATTCTCGCGAGCGCGATGGAAATTAAGTGCTGCAATTGCAGCCGCAAGGGAAAAGAAATTGCCCACTGCCTGCCCCGGACAGCAGATCCGTTAATGCTGTGACCAATTCCGCCGCAAATGCATGATGGCCCGGCATCAATTGCACCCGGAACGAGGTTGATTATTGGTCCCAATGGCGTAGATCACACACGCGAAATCCTCCGCCATGGCAATGGTGTCCGCCCCGTTTTCAGGGCCGGGCAACGCTTTGCCCGAAAAACCGCAGTCATTCGGAATATCGAAAATCATGAGCGCGTTTTACCGAGAGAAAGTTGTTTCCGTCCAGCACTGGACCGACACGTTGTTCAGCTTCCGCGCCACGCGCGACACCGGCTTCCGCTTCCAGAACGGTCAGTTCGCGATGATCGGCCTCGAGGTCGACGGCCGTCCGTTGTTGCGCGCCTACAGCATGGCCAGCGCCAACCACGAGGAAGAGCTCGAGTTCTTCTCCATCAAGGTGCAGGACGGTCCGCTGACCTCGCGCCTGCAGAAGATCAAGGAAGGCGACACCATCCTGGTCGGCCGCAAGGCGACCGGCACGCTGATCACCGACAATCTCATCCCCGGCAAGCGTCTGATGCTGCTCTCGACGGGCACGGGCCTTGCGCCGTTCGCCAGCCTGATCAAGGACCCCGAGGTCTATGACCAGTTCGAGAGCATCGTGCTGGTGCACGGCTGCCGCCAGGTCTCCGAGCTCGCTTATGGCGAGAAGCTCGTGGCGAATTTGCGCGAGGACGAGCTGTTCGGCGAGTTGCTCGCGGACAAGCTGATCTACTATCCGACCGTGACCCGCGAGCCGTTCCGCAACCGCGGCCGCATCACCGACCTCATCAGCTCCGAGCAGATCTTCAACGACATCGGGCAGGGCCCGCTGGACATCGAGACCGACCGCATCATGATGTGCGGCAGCCCGGCCATGCTGGAAGAGCTGAAGCTGATGTTCGAGGGTCGCGACTTCGTCGAAGGAAGCGGCAACAAGCCTGGCCATTTCGTGATCGAGAAGGCGTTCGTCGAGCGGTAAGCCACCCTCGATGGTCCTGTTCGCGTCGTCCTGGCCTTCGCCAGGACGACGGCGCAGCCCTTCGCGTCCCACTGTCCCGCTGCACTGCAAAAAGCCCGGCCATCGGGCTGATTGATTTGTCACGGCCAAATTCGCTAGCCTGAAACAAGCGCTGCGTCATATCCGTATGACAGGCGTAGGCGTATCGTATCGCCTCATGCTGGCGAGAGGATGGGAATCGTGCCCGACAACAACACGCAGGAAGCGCCCAACTCCCCCTCACCCAAGCGCCTGCCGCTGGCGGAAGAGGGGATCATGGAAACCCTGCTGCTTCCATTCTCGCCGCGCTTCATCATCCTGACGATCTGCGCGGTGCTCACCGCGCTGTTGATCGGTATCGCCATCGCGGACCGCCGGATCTTCGACATCCTGATGGTCCCGATCGCGATCTTCGGCGCCCTGACGCTGCTCGGCGTCCGCGACCTCATGCAGAAGGGCCATGCGGTTCTGCGCAATTATCCGATCTCGGCGCACATCCGCTTCCTGCTGGAAGAAATCCGGCCGGAGATGCGGCAGTATTTCTTCGAGAGCGAAAAGGACGGCATGCCGTTCTCGCGCGACATTCGCGCGGTGGTCTATCAGCGCGCCAAGATGCAGCTCGACAAGCGTCCGTTCGGGACGCAGGAGGACGTCTATCGCCAGGGATATGAGTGGATGCATCACTCGGTGTCGCCGAAGGCGCATGCCGAGGAGAAGTTTCGCGTCACGATCGGCGGGCCGGATTGCGCCAAGCCCTATTCGGCATCGGTCTTCAACATCTCGGCCATGAGCTTCGGCGCGCTCAGCCCGAATGCGGTGCGTGCGCTGAATGCCGGCGCGAAGAAGGGCGGCTTCGCCCACGACACCGGCGAGGGCGGCTTCAGCCCCTATCACGCCGAGATGGGGGGCGACATCATCTGGGAGATCGGCTCCGGCTATTTCGGCTGCCGTCACCGCGACGGCACCTTCGATCCGGATGCATTCGCGCGCGTCGCGAGCCAGGACCAGATCAAGATGGTGGAGCTCAAGATCAGCCAGGGCGCCAAGCCCGGCCATGGCGGCGTGCTGCCGGCGGCCAAGGTCTCGGAAGAGATCTCCAAGATCCGCGGCGTGGCGATGGGCGAGGATTGCATCTCGCCGGCCTCGCATCGTGCCTTCTCCACGCCATCGGGCATGATGGAGTTCATCGCCGAGATGCGGAGGCTCTCAGGCGGCAAGCCGGCGGGCTTCAAGCTCTGCATCGGCCATCCCTGGGAGTTTCTGGCGATCTGCAAGGCGATGCTTCAGACCGGGATCTATCCTGACTTCATCGTCGTCGACGGCAATGAAGGCGGCACCGGAGCGGCGCCGCTGGAGTTCATGGACCATCTGGGCATGCCGATGCGCGAGGGCGTCAACTTCGTCCACAACGCGCTTATCGGCATCAATGCGCGCGACCGCATCAAGATCGGCGCGTCAGGCAAGATCGCGACCGCCTTCGACATGGCGCGCGCCATGGCGATCGGTGCCGACTATTGCAATTCGGCGCGCGGCTTCATGTTCTCGCTCGGCTGTATCCAGTCGCTGAGCTGCCACACCGACCGCTGTCCGACCGGGGTCGCGACCCAGGATCCGACGCGGGCGCGCGCGCTCTACGTGCCGCTGAAGATCGACCGCGTGCACAATTATCACCACGCCACCCTGCATTCGCTGATCGAGCTGATCGCCGCGGCCGGCCTGGAGCATCCGCAGCAATTGCGCCCGATCCATTTCACCCAGCGCACCTCGACGACAGACGTGAGGTCCTTCGCCCAGCTGTATCCGGCGCTCCGCCCCGGCGAACTGCTCGAAGGCACCGAAGACCCGCGGTTCCGCGACGCCTGGCGGATGGCGCAAGCGTCGTCGTTTCAGCCGGCGCTCTGACGGAGCGGCAATCCACCGCATGATACCGCCCGATCGCGAGGTCAACTGAACGCGAGTCGGTTGCATTAACCTTTGTGTCAGCTTCGGGTGTAAATTGGCGTGATGGACGAGCGGCGCGACAAGGCCAGGCATCGCGTATTGAAGGGCGGAACCATCGAGTTCGGCGGCGGCGCGATCGATTGCACCGTCCGCAATTTCTCCGATACCGGCGCTGCCCTCGACGTCACCAGCCCGGTCGGGATTCCCGAGCACTTCACGCTGTTCATGCAGGCGGACGGGAAACATCTGTCCTGCACCGTGATCTGGCGCAAGGAAAGGCGGATCGGCGTGAAGTTCGGGTGAGGCGGCGTGAGCTCGCTTACCCCGTCTCCATCTCATTCACCCGGCTCGCCAAAATCTTGTCGATCCTCCTGCCGTCGAGATCGACCACCTCGATTTGCCAGCCTGCGAAATCGAAGGCGTCGCCGACATCTGGCAGCACGGTGAACTGCTGCAGCACGAGGCCAGCCACCGTATTGTAACGGTGATGCGGAGGCAGCTCGACGCCGAGCAACTCGCCGAACTCGTCGACCGGCATCCAGCCCGAGACGAGCAGCGAGCCGTCGGCGCGCCTGACATAGGCCGGCTCCGGTGGGCCTGCTTCTGAATGGAAGGCGCCGACGATCGATTCCAGAATATCCGCCGCCGTCACCACGCCTTCAAACGCGCCGTACTCGTCATGGACGAGGCCGATATGCACGGGCGCCGCCTTCAGGATCGCGAGCACGTCGCGCGCATCCGCTGACGCCGGGATGATCGGCGTCTCGCGCACGAGCGCCCGCAGATCGGGCGCACGCTCGCGCATATAGGCAATCAGCAGATCCTTGGCCTGGAGCACGCCGATCGGCTTGTCGCGATCGCCGTCACAAACGGGAAAGCGCGAATGCGGGCTCTCGGCGATCATCGTCTGGATCGCCGTCCGATCGTCGTTCAGGTCGATCTCGTCGACCTCCGTGCGCGGCGTCATCACCGCGCCCACCGGGCGGTCGCCAAGCCGCATCACGCCGGCAATCATTTCCTTTTCGCCGGGCTCGAGCACGCCCGCGCTCTCGGCCTCGCTGACGAGATGATGGATCTCGTCCTCCGACACTTTCTCCTCGGCCTTGCCGCCGCGGCCGAGCAGCTTCAGGATCAGCTTGCCGGAGACGTCGAGCAGGAACACCAGCGGCAGCGAGACCCGCGCCAGCACGTGCATCGCCGGCGCGACCTTCACCGCGATACTTTCGGGGTCGCGCAGCGCGACCTGCTTCGGCACCAGTTCGCCGACGATCAGGGTCGCATAGGTGATGATGGTGACGACGATGCCGACGCCGACGATGTCGGCAATGCCCGGGGACAGGCCGAGCTCGAGCAGCCATTGGGTCAGCCGCTGTCCGAGCGTCGCGCCGGAGAACGCACCGGAGAGCACGCCGACCAGCGTGATGCCGATCTGCACGGTCGAAAGGAACTTTCCGGGATCCGCAGCCAATGTCAGTGCGCGCCCGGCGCCGCGCACGCCCTTGGCCGCGAGCAGCGACAACCGCGCCGGGCGCGACGAGACCACGGCGAGCTCCGACATGGCGAGCAGGCCGTTGATGACGATCAGGACGACGACGATGATGAGTTCGACAGACAACATTGCGCGCAGGGAGAGGGGAGGCCCAGCGGATGCAGGACCAGGCCCGTTACATATAGGAACCCAAAGCGCGCCTGCCCGGTTCCGACGAAATTGTCGCAGGTGGCTCAGGAGCTTTCGCCGGGGTTTTCGAGGCTGAATGTCTCCGACTGCTCGTCATAGGCGAACAGCTCGGCATAGCGCCCCCACGACACCACCGTCTTCAGCGTCTCGTCGGCATAATCCTCCGACATGTAGTCTTCGAGCTCGTTGCGGAACCGTGCCGCGGGCGCGGTATGCGAAGGCCGTTCGTCGAGCACGCGGCGGATCAATCCCATCACCGGCACATAGGTGACGAGATGCTCGGCGAACAGCGTCTTGCGCGCGTCGGTCTCGAGATGGGCGAAGCGCTTGCCCGCGTCGGTGAGCATCAAATCGCCTTCGCTGAGCTGGGCGAAGCGCAACAATTGCAGCGACTCGCCGAGATGAAGGATTTCGTCGGCCTCGAGCCGAAGCTGGCTCGCCAGCACCGGCAGGTCGGCATGTCCGTTGTAGGGCGCGCCCGCCAACGTCTCGATCAGGCCGGACAGGACGTTGGACGATACATGGTGCAGGGTCATGCCGACGCCGGTGCCGGGGATGCCTTCGATTGTCGGCGCCTTGGGTTCGGCGCGCTGGGTCATGCGGGCATAAATGCTGTCGACGAGCTGGCGGAAATGCGGATCAAGCCGCTTACGCGGATGCGCCAGCTCGACCTTGATCTCCACCGCGACACGTCCCGGGTTCGACGAAAACACCAGGATGCGGTCGCACATCAGGACCGCCTCTTCGATGTTGTGTGTCACCATGAGGATCGATTTGATCGGCAGGCGCCCTTCCACCCAGAGATCGATCAGGTCGGTACGCAGCGTTTCGGCGGTGAGCACGTCGAGCGCCGAGAATGGTTCGTCCATCAGGAGCAGATCCGGATGCACGACCAGCGCGCGGGCAAAGCCGACGCGCTGACGCATGCCGCCCGACAATTCCTTGGGAAAGGCCGACTCGAATCCGTCGAGGCCGATCAGGTCGATCGCCGCCAGCGCGCGCTTGCGCCGTTCGGCAGCATCGACGCCAAGCGCCTCCAAGCCAAGCTCGACGTTTTGCAGCACCGTCAGCCAGGGAAACAGCGCGAACGACTGGAACACCATGGCCACGCCGTTCGGCGGTCCGGCGATGACCTCGCCCCGGCAGGTCGCCTGTCCCGTGGACGGAGCGATCAGGCCGGCGATGATCCGCAGCAGCGTGGATTTGCCGGAGCCCGAGCGGCCGAGCAGGCCGACGATCTCGCCGGAGCGGATCGTCAGGTCGACCTTCTCCAGAACCAGCAGCTGCTCGCCGCTGCCCTTCGGAAAAGACCGGCAGACACCGCGGATGTCGATGAGCGCAGGGGGGTGATCGAGCATGATGAACTCCTCGTCAGCCGAGCCGCAGGCGGCGCTCGCCGAAGGCGTAGAGCGGTCGCCAGACCAGACGATTGAACAACGTCACCAGAATGCACATCGCGGCTATCCCGAGAACGACACGCGGGAAATCGCCCGCTTCAGTCGCAGATGCAATATAAGCGCCGAGCCCGCTGGCGTTCAGATGCGTGTCGCCCCAGCTGGCGACTTCGGCGACGATCGATGCGTTCCAGGACCCGCCGGAAGCGGTGATCGCGCCGGTGACGTAATATGGGAAGATGCCCGGCAGGATCACCTTCAACCACCAGCGCCATCCGCCGAGATGAAGGCTGCTCGCGGCCTCGCGCAGATCGCTCGGAAAAGCACTGGCGCCGGCGATCACGTTGAACAGGATGTACCATTGCGTGCCCAGGATCATCAGTGGGCTCAGCCAGACGTTCGGGTTGAGCTTGAAGCTGACGATGGCAACGACGAAGACCGGAAAGGCAAGGTTGGCGGGAAACGCGGCGAGAAATTGTGCCAATGGTTGGATGCGCTCGGCCAGTTTCGGACGCAAGCCGATCCAGACGCCGATCGGCACCCAGATCAAGGTCGCAAGGCTGATCAGGACAATGACGCGCAGCAGGGTTATCAGCCCGTCGCGGATCACGACGAGCACGTCGCCGAGGCCAAGACTGGCCGAAAGATAGCGGTAGGTCAGCCACGCGGCGTAGGCTGTGCCGGCGAGGATGACGGCAAGCCAGAGCCCGTCGATCAGTCGTGACGGCTGGCCTTTGCTCTTCGCCGGTCCCCCTGGTTTGGGGAGCGAGATGCGCAAATTCGAAACGAAGCGATTGATGGCGGAGAAGGGCAGCGTCACCGCACGCAGAGCGCGGGTCCGGCGAAACAGGTCCAGCATCCAGGAGGTGGGTGGCTCGCCGGACGCGGTCTGCTCGAAGCGGAATTTGTCGGCCCAGGCGATGATGGGCCGGAACAGCAGTTGATCATAGGCGATGATGACGAGCAGCATCGCCAGGATCGCGTAGAAGATCGCCGGCAAATCGCGCTGCTGGATTGCCAGCGCGACATAGGATCCGACGCCCGGCAGGGTCACGGTGGTATTGCCGACGGTGATCGCTTCCGATGCGACGACGAAGAACCAGCCGCCCGACATCGACATCATCGCGTTCCAGATCAGTCCCGGCATCGCGAAGGGCACGTCGAGGCGCCAGAAACGCTGCCACCCGGATAGATGAAAGCTCTGCGTGGCCTCTTCCAGGTCCTTCGGTACGTTGCGCATCGACTGGTACATGCTGAACGTCATGTTCCATGCCTGGCTCGTGAAGATCGCGAACACCGAGGCGAGTTCAGCGCCGAGCACCTGGCTCGGAAATAAATTCATGAAGAAGACGACGGTGAAGGTCAGGAAGCCCAGGATCGGCACGGACTGGAGGATGTCCAGCACCGGGATCATGACCATCTCCGCGCGCCGGCTCTTGGCCGCGATCGCCGCGTAGACGAAGGTGAAGACCGTCGAGCAGACGATCGCAAGCAGCATGCGCAGCACCGTGCGCAGCGCGTAGAGCGGCAAGTTCGCCGGATCGAGCGAGACCGGCGTGCGCTCAAGCTCGGACAGCGGCGCGGTGGTCTGCTCGCCGCCATAGACGATCAGTACCATGGCGCCGATCACGAGGATGAGTGCGACCACATCCCAGATATTGGGGCGCAGCGCCCGGCCGAGCGCGGCCGTGCGGATATCTCTCGGCTTCATGGGCCGCCTCTGGTCAACAATCCCTGGGGCTAAAACTCGGCGTGGAGCCGGCCTGAGAAGATCGAGACCGGTCCACGGTCGGCGTTATAGGCCGGGTTTGTGATCAATTGATAGTCGGCGGTCATCGTCACGCCCTTGATCACCTGATAAGCGTAGTAGGTCTCGAGGATGCGTTCGGGGCTGTAGTTGAGCCGGCCGTCGCCGATCAACAGACCGGTGCCGCCGGCCGCGAGGAAGTCGCGATGTGCGGACGACAGGCCGTTGATGGCACCACCAATGCCGATCGTGTCGTCAGGACGTCCCCAGCTTCTGCCCTTGATCGATAAACCGCCCGACAGGCTGCGGTCGATGTCGGTGAAGGACAGGATCTGGTTCTGTCCGTCGTTCCAGCTCGCCCGCGCGAACAGTCCGACGTCCTTGACGATCTGCTGCTCGAGATTGACGTAGAATCCGTATTTGAGCCGGTCGCGCTGATCTGCGTTGGCAATCGCGTTGATATCGAGTCCCGGGTTCGCTGCCGCCAGATCGAGGACCTCGCGGTAGTTGGCGGTATTGCCGCTGTTGGCGAAGACGCCGACGCGCAATTTGCCGGGCTGCTCGAGGATCGTATGGCGCTCCTCGAATTCGACGACCGTGCCGCCGGTCTTGAAGGTCAGCACGTCGCTGTTCGGCGCGGACGGCACCTCGAACAGGCCGGCGCGAACGGCCCAATCCTTGCGGTTGAGCTCGACCACCGCGCCGCGGGTATAGCCGGGCAGGTCGGCGGGGAAGTCGTAGGCGGCCGATGCCCACATCGCCCAGTTCATGAAGTCGGCGCGCGGGTCTTTCGCATAAGAATTGCCGTCGAAGAAATCACCGACGGCGAAGCGGCCGACGATCAGGGTGACGCGGTCGATATCGCGCTTGCCGGCAAGCTGGTTCGGTGCATCCTCGACCGTTTCCTGCTCGCCGCCGAGCCCGAAGGTCTGCTTGAGGTAGTAGCGCTGCGCGCGGATCTTGGGGAATGCCGCGCCGGCCTTCTGCGCTTCGCCATTGGAGAAGCCGGCGAGGCCGAGCGTGCCGTTGAGACCAAAGCCCTGCGCGAGCTCGGGATTGAAATAGAATTCGCCGCCGTCCCACAGCCGCGCGCCAAGGAAGGCCGTCGTCGTCCATGTCTCCTGGAATTGGCCGCCGCCCGGCAGGCTCTGCGGGCCCGCATAGGGCGAATGAATCGGCCCATAGCCTTGCGGTATCAAGGTCGTCTGTGCGTGGACGTTCCAGTCGTCGGATTCCGGAAGCTTGGGCTTGCCGACCGCCGGCATCCAGGGCGTATCGCCGAACTGATAGTTCAGGCCGAGCTTGAACAGGTGAAGACGCGGATCGACATTGACGCTGCCGAGACCGAAGCCGCTGAGGTCGTAAGTTTTGCGCGAGAGGTCGACATATTCGTATTCGGCCTTCGCGGTCCAGTTGCCGCTGACGGCGTATTCGAGACCGAGGCCCGCGGTCCATCCGGCCTGATAGTGGCCGACCGGGAAGAGCGGCGTGACACCGTCGGTGTCGTTGACGTTGATATGCGTGTGACCCCAGGCGAGGCCGCCGGTGACGTAGGGCATGAAGCGGTCGAAGGCATAGCCGACGCGGCCACGTAGGGTGCCGACATAGTCCATCGTGGTGTTGAATGGCACCGGTGAACGCGCCAGTGCCGGACCGTCCGTCGGCCCCGTGAACGTCGCGTCCGCCTCGATGCCGAGCACCACGCGATTGGAAAGTTGCCTGTTGTAGCCGAGCTGGTAGCCGCCGCTGAATCCGGTCGCGCTATGAGGCAGCAGCGCGCCCTGCTCGGGCAGGGGATTGGAGCCCGGCCCGAAACTCGCGTCGCCGTAGGCGACATGACCGCCGACATAGAAGCCGGTCCAGTCGTAGGCGGTTTTCGCGGCGCGCGCCTTCAGCGGCAGGTCAGCGGCATAGCTGGCAGCCGGCAAAGCGAGCACGCCCGAGGCAATCGCCGCCGCCGTCCGCACAGACCTGTAACGGTGACCTCTCAACGTCAAAACCTACGCCCCCCGTCGCGACCGTGCCCAACCGCCGCCCGACATCCCTGCCAATTCGCGGCGATCCTGTCATCAGGGTCTTGGCTGGCCACGCGACCCCGACGAGATGAGTTCGTCTCGGTGCGATTTCACCCAGGATCGCGCCAAGTCCCTGCGCCAGTTGCGAAGATTATTGCTAATAGTTCGCAATAGCAACTAGTGCGGAACGCCGCGAAGGATGGTTCGCATCCTTATGTGACGAGACTGCAACAAAATTACCGGCGGGGAAAAAGGATGACCCCGCCCGGGGGGACGGCCGGGCGGGGTCGGGGCGCGACACGGGGTGGATGAGGCGCCCGTGTCGGACGCAAGATCCACGTCAGATCGGCCTCAGCACCTCGAATCAGTAGCAGGAGCGCACGCGGCCGACGTACTGGCCGAAGGCGTTGTACTGGGCGACCCAGCCGCAGCGGTGATAGCCGTAGTAATAGGGCTCATTGCTGGCGGCGATCGCGGTGCCGACAATGGCGGCGGTGGCGATGCCGGCGCCGACACCCCAGCCCCAGCCGAGCGGCTTGGCTTCGGCCTGCGACGTGGTGGCGGCGATGCTGCCAGTCACGGCGAGGGCAGCGAGCGCGAGTGCGGCAATTCTGGTCTTGATCGACATCTGAAACTCCATCCGGGTTGAGGCTGTGGTCCGCGTGCCCAGTTGGACGGTCCCTTGCCGCATCGGGTTCGAAACCGCCTCAGGCGGTCCCGGGCTCTGTCATTTATCGAATGATTACAGATGGATGTGAGCTAGCCGAGAGGACCCTTGGCGAGCCTGGTCACGTCGAAGTTATCGACCTCGTCAAGCAGCTCGCAAAAGGCGCGCGCGCCCTGCTCGAGGAGCTGTTCGCCTTTCCCGGCGACGGCCAGAGTCGCATTGCCGACGGCGCCGCTGGCGTTGAGATCCTGCGCCTGCCAGGCAAACGGGGCGGGCCGCTGCGTCGACAGCCAGCGATATCGTTTTTCCATTGCGATGCTGCTCGCAGGAAAATCCGCGATCGCGTCAGTGCGCACCTGGTCTGGATAACGCGACAGCATGATCGAGGTCTCGACCGCGCCGCCATGAATGCCGTGGCGCACTTCATCTGACGGGAACAGCGTTTCCGCGCCCGACAGCCGCGACCACGACGTCGTCACCACGAATAGTTTGTGATGCGCGCGAAGATCCTGCGCCACCAGCATCATCGCCGCGCTGTTGCCGCCATGGCTGGTGATGATGACGAGCTTTTTCACGCCGCGTCGCGCGACATCCTCCCCGATCCCTGTCCATCGCTTCAGCGCCACTTCTGTCGGCAGCGTTTGCGTGCCCGGATAATCGATATGCTCGGTGGAGATGCCGACGGGTTCAACGGGCAGGAATGTCACGGGGGCGGTCGCAGGCAGCACCTCCCGCACGCGCGCGAGATAGGCCTCGGCGATCAGCACGTCGGTCTCGTTAGGCAGATGCGGGCCATGCTGCTCGGTTGCCGCCAGCGGCAGCACCGCGATCCAGCGCGAAACATCCGTGCGGCTGGCATCGGCCCAGCGGATCTCGATCCAGTCGCGGGGAGGCGTCATCGAGGTTTCTTTGCCCGAATTTGTCACGTAGGTTGGGGGTATCAGGGGACGCGGGCCCGGCCGGCCAGCGTCCCCTTGCGGTTCTATCGCGTTGCTTTCACATCGGCCAGACACGATCGACGGAGTGCATTCATGAGCCCCTCCCATCTGCGGCGAGCGTTAACGGCGGGCTTGCTGGCCACTGTCGTATCGATCCTGCCGGCGCGCAGCGAGACCCTGGACAAGGTCACCTTCGGCACCAATTGGGTCGCCGAGGCCGAGCATGGCGGTTTCTTCCAGGCGGTCGCCGATGGCACCTACAAGAAGTACGGGCTCGACGTCTCCATCGTTCCGGGCGGACCCAACGAGAACAACCGGATGCTGCTGATCGCCGGGAAGATCGATTTCTTCATGGCCGCGAACACGCTGATGTCGTTCGACGCAGTCGCCAATAACGTCCCCGTGGTGACGATCGCTGCGATGTTCCAGAAGGATCCGCAAGTGCTGCTGTCGCAGCCGGACGCGAAGGTCACCAGGATCCAGGACCTCAAGCCGCTGACGCTGTTCGTCTCCAAGGAGGGCATGAGCAGCTACTTCCAGTGGCTGAAGTCCGAATACGGCTTCAGCGAGAAGAACGTCCGTCCCTACAATTTCAACCCGCAGCCCTTCATCGCCAATCCCAAGAGCGCGATGCAAGGCTATGTGACATCGGAGCCGTTTGCGGTCGAGAAGGCCGCCGGCTTCAAACCGAACGTGATCCTGCTCGCCGATGCCGGCTTCAACACCTATTCGACCTTGATCGAGACCCGCCGTGACGTGGTCGAGAAGAAGCCCGACATGGTGCAGCGCTTCGTCGATGCCTCGATCGTCGGCTGGTACAATTACATCTACGGCGACAATTCCGCCGGCAACGCCATGATCAAGAAGCTCAACCCGGAGATGACCGACGATCTGCTCGCTTATTCCGTCGCCAAGATGAAGGAATACGGCATCGTCGATTCCGGCGACAGCCTGAAGGCCGGCATCGGCGCGATGAGCGACGACCGTTACACCTCCTTCTTCAACAAGATGGTGAAGGCGGGCGTCGTCAAAGGCGATCTCGACTTCCGCAAGTCCTACACCCTGCGCTTCGTCAACAAGGGCGTCGGGGTCGAGCTGCGCCCGAACAAGCCGTAACGCATGACTGGGCCGGGAATAGCGGTGGCTTGGTTCACCTCTCCCCGTTGGGGAGAGGTGAGAGACGCGGCCCGAGCGAGCCCCACCACAGCCAGCGATCAATGGTAGAGAACAGACCTTCGCCCACGGTCGAGGCCAGCCTGACGGCGCTCGCCGTCAGCCTGCGCGGCGTGACGAAAGTCTACGACAACGGCGTCATGGCGCTCGGTCCGCTCGATCTCGCCGTGCGCAAGGGCGAGTTCATCTCGCTGCTCGGACCCTCCGGCTGCGGCAAGTCGACGGTGTTGAGGCTGATCGCGGGTCTCAGTGCGCAGTCATCGGGTACGGTACGAATGTCGCGTCATGAAGGCCCGAGGCAGCCCGGCCATGGCATCGGCTTCGTGTTTCAGGAGCCGACCCTGATGCCCTGGACCAGCGTGCGCGAGAACGTGCGGCTGCCGCTCAGGCTTGGCGGCGTCTCGAAGCCCGAAGGGCGGGCGCGGGCCGATGCCGCGCTGGCGAGCGTCGGGCTTGCCGATTTCGCCGACGCCGTCCCGCGCGAATTGTCCGGCGGCATGAAGATGCGGGTGTCGCTCGCGCGCGCGCTCGTCACCGATCCGGACATTCTTCTCATGGATGAGCCGTTCGCAGCGCTCGACGAGATCACGCGCTTCCGCCTCAACAATGATCTGCTCGCGTTGTGGCGCAGCCTTGGCAAGACCGTCATCTTCGTCACCCATTCGGTGTTCGAATCCGTCTATCTGTCGCAGCGCGTCGTGGTCATGACGGCGCGGCCGGGCCGCATCCAGGCGGACATCCGCATCGAGACCGTCGAACCGCGCAGCGAAGAGTTTCGCACCTCGACGGCCTATTCCGATTACTGTCGGAAAGTCTCGGCCGCGCTGGCGCCCTCCTATCAGGGACAGTCGATGCTATGAACGCGCGAGCCGCCATTCCCGCAAAGCCATCAGGCGGGCAAGCCGCGATGCGGTTCGTACTTCCGATCGCCGTATTCGCCGCCGGCCTCGCGGCCTGGGAGCTCGTGGTTCGCATCAGGGATGTTCCGCCTTACGTCCTGCCGGCGCCGTCGGTGATTTTCCTGACCTTGATCAAGGACTGGGCGGTGCTGTCGCAATCGCTCGCCGTCACGCTGTTGACGACGCTCGAAGGCTTCATCGCTGCCAGCATCGGCGGCATTGCGCTGGCATTGCTGTTCAACCAGTCGAAATGGGTCGAATATACGTTGTTCCCCTATGCCGTCGTGCTCCAGGTGACACCTGTCATCGCGATCGCGCCGTTACTCCTGATTTATCTGGAGCAGCAGACGGCGGTAGTCGTTTGCGCTTTCATCGTCGCCTTCTTCCCGGTGCTGTCGAACACCACGCTCGGCTTGAATTCGGTCGACCGCAATCTCGCCGGCCTGTTCCAGCTTTACGGCGCCTCGCCGCCGCAAACGCTGCGCTTTCTGAAATTGCCGGCGGCGCTGCCCTATATCCTCGGCGGGCTGCGCATTGCCGGCGGCCTGTCGCTGATCGGCGCGGTGGTGGCCGAGATCGCGGCGGGAACTGCAGGTGCCGGCTCCGGTCTTGCCTACAGGATCGCCGAGTCGGGCTATCGATTGAACATACCCCGCATGTTCGCAGCGCTGCTTTTGTTGTCGTTGGCCGGGATTGTCATCTATGGGGTGCTGGCGCTAGTTTCCCACCTCGTTTTACGGCGCTGGCACGAGAGCGCGCTTGGAAAGGAAGCCTGATGTCTACCGGTTCGATTTCGTCCGACAAGATCGACCTTCTGATCTATGGGCCGGTGCGGCCGATCCTCGAGAACGGGTTTTCCGATCAATTCGTCGTTCACAAGGCCGAGACACGCGGCGACCTGGAGCGGCTGACCCCGGCGATCCGCGACAGGATCCGCGGTGTCGCGGTGACCTATCACACCGTCCGCGCCGACAAGGATTCGCTGTCGCAGCTGCCCAAGATCGAGATGGTGGCAAGCTTCGGCGTCGGCTACGACCATGTCGACGCCAAATACGCTGCCGAGCACAACATCATCGTCACCAACACGCCTGACGTGCTGACCGAGGAGGTCGCCGACGTCGCGATGGGCCTGCTGATCTCCACGCTGCGCGAGTTCATCAAGGCCGACCGCTACGTGCGCTCGGGCCTCTGGCAGACCCAGAACTATCCGCTCAGCGTCGGCTCGTTGCGCGACCGCAAGGTCGGCATCGTCGGCATGGGCCGGATCGGCCAGGCCATCGCGCGCCGGCTCGATGCTTCGCTGGTGCCGGTGGTCTATCATTCCCGCAATCCGTCCAAGGACGTCTCCTACCAGCACTACCCTGATCTGATCGAGATGGCGAAGGCGGTCGACACGTTGATGGTGATCGTGCCTGGCGGCGCTGCTACCGAAAAGATGATCAATGCGGACGTGCTCAAGGCGCTCGGCCCGCGCGGCGTGCTGGTCAACGTCGCGCGCGGCTCGGTGGTCGACGAACAGGCGCTGGTCCAGGCCCTGAAATCGGGCACCATCCTCGCCGCCGGCCTCGACGTGTTCGCGGCCGAGCCCAACGTGCCTGATGAGCTCAAGACCATGCAGAATGTCGTGCTGCTGCCGCATATCGGCTCGGCCTCGGTGGTGACGCGCAATGCGATGGACCAGCTCGTGATCGACAACCTCAAGTCCTGGTTCTCCGGAAAGCCGCCGTTGACGCCGGTCGTCGAAACGCCGTTCAAGGGGCGCTGATGTCAGTTCTTCGGGTCATTGCATTCGCCGTCGTGGCCCATTTGGCCTCGCTCTGCAGCGCACATGCGCAGGATGCCAAGGCCCTGAAGAAGGAGATGATCGGGCAGTGGGAGCTTTCGACCACGGAGCGCAGCAAGACCTGCGTCGTCACGATCAAGGGCGATCCCGTGGCGCAGGGCTTCAAGTTGGAGCTGGAGCCGGCCTGCAAGACCGCGCTGCCCTTCACCAAGGACATCGTGGCCTGGAGCATCAAGGGCCTCGACATCGTCCGCTTGCAGGATGCATCCGGCGAATCCGTGATCGACTTCACCGAGGTCGAGGCCGGCATTTTCGAGGGCCTGCGGCAGGGCGAGGGCGTCTACATCCTGCAGGACCTCGCCGCCGCCCGCTCGATGGCCAAGTCGATGGACCAGATGATCGGCGACTGGGCGATGGTGCGCGGCGACGGCCAGCCGATCTGCGGGCTGACGCTGACCAACACGGAAGCCGATCAGGACAATTTCCAGGTCTTTCTCAAGCCGAAATGCGATGCGGCGATCGCCCAGTTCAACCCGACGCAATGGCGGCTCGATCGCGGCCAAATCATCCTGATGTCGAAATCAGGCGAGGTCTGGCAGTTCGAGGCCGACGACAATGCGCAATGGCGCCGGGTTCCCGATACCGCCGATCCCCTGATCATGCTGCGCCAATAGCACCTCTCCGTTCCTGCAATTTGTCTGGGTGCCCAATTTTTCTTGCTGCCAATTTTTCTTGATGCCTATGTCGATCCGGTCCCTGCCGGATCGTCATCTCTTGTAGCGAGCTGATCGCGGCCGAACCGGCCGCGTCTCGCCTTATCCAGGAGTTTTGCATGCGCTTCATGTACATCGTCACCTCCAGCCAGCCCATGAAAGGCCCGTCTCCGGCGCTGATGGAGGCCATGCAGAAAATATCCGAGCGGGAAATCAAGGCCGGCCGGATGATCGACAATGGCGGGTTGATGCCGCTTGCGACCGGTGCCCGCGTGCGGATCGTCGACGGGGAGCTCAGCGTCATCGATGGTCCCTTCATCGAAGCCAAGGAAGTGGTCGGCGGCTATGCCATTTTCGAGCTGCGCGACAAGGCGGAGGCCCTCGCGATGGCCAAGGAATTCATGCAGCTGCACCTCGATCACATGCCGGGCTGGGACGGTACCTGCGAGCTACGGGCCTTCGCCACGCCGGGCGTCGATGGCGCCTGCGAGGTCGATTCGCGCGCAGGGGTAGCCGCGCACGCCTGATGCACAGCAACGCGCATCACGGTCGGCGGCAATGACGGCCGCCGACATCGATCAAACCATCCGTGCCACGATTCACGCAACCTGGCGCGTCGTGCAGCCGCGGCTGATCGCGACGCTGTCGCGCATGCTGCGCGACGTGCCGTTGGCGGAAGAGCTGACCCAGGATGCGCTGGTGGCGG
This sequence comes from Bradyrhizobium sp. Gha, assembly GCF_900113735.1. Taxonomy (GTDB): domain Bacteria; phylum Pseudomonadota; class Alphaproteobacteria; order Rhizobiales; family Xanthobacteraceae; genus Bradyrhizobium. The sequence continues at coordinate 51,086 of NZ_FOQM01000022.1, read as the reverse complement.
CGCTGGAAGCGTGGCCCGGCATCGGCGTGCCCGACAATCCCGGGGCATGGCTGATGACGACCGCGAGGCGCCGTGCGCTCGATCATTTGCGCCGCGGCAAGATGCTCGGCGAGAAGCACGACATGCTGACGCGGGACATGTTGCAGGAGCAGGAGACCGTGCCGGATTTCGATGCCGCGCTCGACGACGACATCGGCGATGAATTGCTGCGGCTGATCTTCACCGCCTGTCATCCGATCCTGTCGCGAGAGGCGCGTTCGGCGCTGGCGCTGCGCATGATCTGCGGCTTGACCACCTCCGAGATCGCGCGCGCCTATCTCGTGCCCGAGGCCACCATCTCCCAGCGCATCGTCCGCGCCAAGCGCACGCTGTCGAATTCCGGCCTCGGCTACGAGACGCCGGGCGGCGAGGCTCTGTCGGAGCGTCTCGCCTCGGTGCTGGAGGTCGTCTACCTGATTTTCAACGAGGGCTATCTCGCGGCACGCGGCGAGGAATGGCTGCGGCCGCAGCTTTGCGACGAGGCGCTGCGCATGGGCCGCGTGCTCGCAGGGCTCGCGCCTGACGAGCCCGAGGTTCACGGCCTCGTCGCACTGATGGATCTGAATGCGGCGCGGGCCCGCGCGCGCACCGATGCGAATGGTGATCCCATTCTGCTGATGGACCAGGATCGCACGCTCTGGGACTGGTTGCAGATCCGCCGCGGCCTGCGTTCACTCGAACGTGCCGGCGAGCTCGGCGGCTCCAGGGGGTTTTACGCGCTCCAGGCCGCAATCGCGGCATGTCACGCCAGGGCGGAGACCGCTGCCGCGACCAACTGGCAGCGCATCGCGCAGCTTTACGGCGAATTGGCGCGGTTGGTGCGCTCGCCGATCATCGAGCTCAATCGCGCGGTCGCGGTCGGCATGGCCGAGGGGCCGCAGGCCGGACTTGATGTCCTTGATACGGTCGCCGGTGCGCCGGCGCTGGCGGCCTATCACCATCTGCCGGCGGTTCGCGGCGACCTCCTGCAGAAGCTCGGACGGATCGCAGAGGCGCGGCAGGCCTTCGAAGCCGCCGCGCGTCTTGCGACCAATGGGCGCGAGCGCGCGCTGATGCAGCGCCGCGCCGCGGCGCTCGACGCTCAGAAAATCTAGAGCATGATCCGGAAAAGTGTGGCGCGGCTTTCCGAAAAGCTCATGCTCAAGCAAAGAGCCCCGATTGCGATCATTCCCGAAAGTGCAGCCGAGTGCCTTCGGTTTGAGGCGCAATCATACGTCGCGACAGGCCCGCCTTGGGGCGCGCCCGGCCAGGACGATTGTTCTGGCCCGGAGGGGCTCGAAACGCTATGACTGCGCCATCCGTTGGGAGGATTCGGAATGCTTCGACGCCTTGGAATTGCAGCATGTTTCGCGGTCGCGATGGCCGTCCCGGTCCATGATGCCGTGGCGCAGGACGCCGTCGGCGGCGCCATCATCGGCGGCGTGGGCGGAGCGATTTTGGGTGGCGCGCTCGGCGGTGGCCGTGGCGCGGCCATTGGCGCGGTCGTTGGCGCCGGCACGGGAGCTGCGATCGCCTCCGAAGGCGAGCGGCGCCGCTCCGGCTATTACGCCTATCAGCGCGGCTGCTACATGCAGCGCCGGGATGGCCGTTACGTGCCGGTCGATCCGCGCTACTGCTACTGAGTAGCCAACTGACGCGGGCACGGCCCGCGCAGTCAGCTTCGTCTCGCGGGGACCTCCGGCATGATCTGACGCAGCGGCTCCGGCGAGATCGATATCTGGCCCGTGAACGGACGGTCGTGCGCCGCGATCAGGAGCACCGAGGTGGCGACGCCCGTCGCGAACAGGCCCATCGCGATCGCCGAGCCGAGACGGTTGTCGCAATGAACGAAGCCGATCACCAGCAGCTCGCACAGGGCCTGGAGATAGAGGCACCACCATTTCACCGAATTGACCGAGGCGAGGCTGACGATGATGCGCTGCCGCCGCGCATCCAGCGCCTGCTCCAGCGCGGCGAGGACCTCGCGCTGCGTGGTCTCCTGGGCGCGCCCCTGCGGCGTCATCGTAACGACGAGCTGCAGGGCTTCCGCGAGCGCCGACGGCGTCGCCTTCAGCGAGGCCTCCTGATGCGCCATCATCGGCCATTCCACGGTGACGGCCTGCCCGACATAGTCACGCACCAGCCCGCGTAGCTTCGTCTCCTGCTCCGCCGGCAGGCCGGCTGCGAGCAGCAGGGCGCTTCGAAGCGCGCTGGCCTCGCGGCTCACCGCGGCGCCGGCGCGGTCGCTGTCGCCCCAGACCTGGGCTGCAGTGAAGGCGACGAACAGGCCGAAGATGATGCCGAGCACTGGCAGCATGCCCGGCGAGATCGCCTTCAGCGATGCCGCGCGCTCCTTCGTCGCGACCAGCGCGACGAGGGTGAACACCCCTGCTGCCAGAAGATAAGTGAAGCCGAAGATCACCACCGCCATCAAAGGCACTGGCAGGTTGTGCAGCCAATCGCTCATGTCGTCGTTGCTACGCGATTCGTGGGCCGAAATCAGCCGCATCCGTCGTGACCATCGACACCATGATCGACGGAGACGGCCGTTCGATCACGGCCACACGCACGGTCGCTCTCGGGTTCGATCAGGCCGGCAAAGCGGGATCGTCAAATCGACGATCAAGCCCAAGACGCAGACGGACTAGATCAGCCGCATCCCCTTCAGGCTCGCATGCCCGCTCTTGCCCACGATGATGTGGTCGTGCACGGCAATCCCCAGCGGCTTGGCGATGTCGATGATCGCCTTGGTCATCTGGATGTCGGCTTGCGAGGGCGAGGGATCGCCGCTGGGATGGTTGTGCACCAGGATCAGCGCGGTCGCCGAGAGCTCCAGCGCCCGCTTGATCACCTCGCGCGGATAGACCGGGGTGTGGTCGACGGTGCCGGTCTGCTGCACCTCATCGGCGATCAGCTGGTTGCGCTTGTCAAGGAAGAGCAGGCGAAACTGCTCCTTGTCGGCGAAGGCCATGCTGGTGCGGCAATAGGCGATCACCTCGTTCCAGGACGACAGCGCGTTGCGGCTGTTGACCTCGCCCTTGGCGATGCGGTGCGCGGCGGCAGCGATCAGCTTGAGCTGGTTGATCGCGGCTTCGCCGACGCCATCGACCTCGCGCAAGCGAGCCGCCGGCGCATGGACGACCTCGGCGAACGAGCCGAACACCTTGATCAGCATCTTCGCCAAAGGCTTGGTGTCGCGCCGCGGCAGCGCCGGAAACAGTGCCATCTCCAGCAGCTCGTAGTCGCTGAGCGCATCCGCGCCCGCGCTATAGAAGCGCTCGCGCAGCCGTTCGCGATGGCCGAGATAATGCGGCGTATCTTCGGGCGTGCTGTCGTCGGCGTCGGGCTTGGCAGGCATCGTCCGCCAGCATTGCCACGGATCTCGGCTTTTGCAACCGCCAATTGCAACAAGCCGGGGGCCCGCTTTGACCCGGAACCGGCAAGGCCAGCCGGAAGCTCACCGTCGTCGCCTTCACCCACCGGGCTGGAGCGCGGTTTCGGCACCTTCCCGAGCGAAATTCGCGACGCCGTCTATGGGCAAAGCGGCTGAACGAAAAAAATCCGCACCGACCGTTTCCTTTTCGCCGCCTCGTTCGTCTCTGCGCTGTGGGCCTCGACGAGCGGCCAGCAGGTTTTCGCAAAGGAGAACATCGATGTCAGAGATCAAAGCCACGCCATCGCGTCGTGCGGTGGTTGCCACCGGCCTCCGTGCCGGCGCACTGCTCGCCGCTCAAATCGACCCGTCCTTTGGCCAGAACAGGAGTTCGAACATGGAAGCCACCATTCGCACCGGCAGCGACATCGCGACCCTCGTCAACGTCTTCACGGTCGAGCCCGATGACCAGCAGAAGCTGGTCCTGCTCCTGAAGGAGGGCACCGAGGCCTTTTTCAGCAAGCAGCCCGGCTTCATCTCGTCCAGCGTCCACGCCGGCAAGGAGGGTGGCCGCGCCATCAACTACTCGCAATGGCGCAGCGCTGCGGATATCGAGAATTTCCGCAAGGATCCGAAATTCGCGCCCTACGTCCAACGTCTTGCCGCGATCGCGAAGGCCGAGACGATCCTGTGCGAGGTCGTCGAGGTCAATCATGCCTGACCTCGGCGTGTGGCGCCACGATCCGGATCGGCGTATCACGCTGACAGATGACCGGGAGATTTGCTTGGCAGACGATGCGACGAGCAATGGAATGGGGGCGGTCCGACAGACCGCCCGGCAGGCCCTCGAGCGGCTTGCGGTGGAGATGCGACCGCAACTGCATCGCTATTGCGCGCGCATGACGGGCTCGGTCATCGACGGCGAGGACGTGCTCCAGGAGGCGCTGCTCAAAGCCTTCGAGGCGGCGCCGCGAACCGGAACGCTCGACAATCCGGAAGGCTGGCTGTTTCGCATCGCCCACAACGCTGCGCTGGATTTCCTGCGCCGGCGCGCCCGCTACAACGCGGTCCACTCCGATGAAGATCTGGACATGATCCCCGCTCTGACCAGCGTCGCGACCGAACGTGAGATCGTGGCCGCAAGCCTCGGGACGTTCATGCGCCTGCCCGTGGCGCAGCGAGGCGCCGTGATCCTGCGCGACGTGCTCGGCTATTCCGTCGACGAGGTCTGCGCCATCATGGGCAGCAGCGTCCCGGCCACCAAGGGCGCGCTGCAACGCGGGCGTACCCGGCTTCGCGAACTCGCGGCTGAAACCGACGACGTCAGGCCTCCCGAACTGGAAGCCGCTGAACGTGCCCGCCTGATGCATTATGTCGAGCGCTTCAACGCGCGCGATTTCGATTCCTTGCGCGACATGCTGGCCGACGACGTATGCCTGGAGATGGTCAACCGGACCCGTCGTACCGGCCGCCGCGACGTCAGCGAATATTTCCATCGCTATGAGCAGACCAGCCCCTGGCGCTTCGTGCCGGGCTTCGTCGACCGCCGCCCCGCCATCATCGCGTTCGACCCGCAAGATCCGTCAGGTCCGCCGCGCTACTTCGTCCTGCTCGATTGGGACAACGGCAGCATCGTCAACATCAGGGATTTTCTGTTCGCGCACTACGCGATCGAAGGCGCGGAGCTGTTCACGCTGGAATGACGCCGCGGCGGGCCATCACCCGATCTGCTTCTCGCCGTGCCGCTCCGACAGCGTGAAGATCTCGACGCCCGTCGAGGTCACGCCGACGGAGTGCTCGAACTGCGCCGACAGCGAGCGGTCGCGGGTCACCGCGGTCCAGCCGTCGGACAGGATCTTCACATGCGGCTTGCCGAGGTTGATCATCGGCTCGATGGTGAAGAACATGCCGGGCTTGAGCTGCACGCCTTCGCCGGGCCGGCCGATATGGATGATGTTGGGTTCGTCGTGGAACATGCGTCCCAGGCCATGGCCGCAGAAATCGCGCACCACGCTCATGCCCTGCGGCTCGACGAAGCTCTGGATGGCGTGGCCGATGTCGCCGGTGGTGGCGCCGGGCTTCACCGCGGCGATGCCGCGCATCATCGCCTCATAAGTCACCTCGATCAGCCGCTCGGCCTTGCGCGCGATCGGGCCGACCGCATACATCCGGCTGGAATCGCCGTACCAGCCATCGACGATGAAGGTGACGTCGATGTTGACGATGTCGCCTTCCTTCAACGGACGGTCGCCGGGCATGCCGTGGCAGACCACGTGATTGAGCGAGGTGCAGGTCGAGTAGCGATAGCCACGATACATCAGCGTTGCCGGATAGGCGCCATGGCTGAAGGCGAACTCGCGGACGAACTGGTCGATGCGATCGGTCGGCACGCCGGGGCCGACGATATCAGTGAGCTCGTCCAGACACTTTGCGACCAAAGCACCCGCCTTGCGCATGCCGGCAAAGGCGTTCGGCCCATGCAGCTTGATCTGTCCGGTCTTGCGCAGGGAGGTATCGGTAGCTTCGACGTAGCTCATGCGGGCGCTATCTTCTGGAATATGGCGGAAGGGCTTGATTTGAAGCCCTAATTTAATGATTGCGGGCCCCCATGCAAGCTTGGCCTAGCCGCCATGCGCCCGAAAGCGGCTCAATTCGGGACTTCTACGGTGGTTTCGACCGGCAGCGCGCCGCCGCGGACGCGGATTTCGCGGACAGGATAGGGAACCCGGATGCCCTCGCGCTTGAAGGCGTCCCACAGCGCCAGCATCACGTCGCTCTTGACGTTGTCCATGCCGTCGGGGTCTGCGAGCCAGAGCGTCAGCGAGAACTTCATGCCGGCTTCGGCGAACTCGGTCAGGATGCAGTTCGGCGGCTTGGCCTTCTGCGCGCGTGGATGGGCGGCCGCAGTATCGATGGCCAGCCTGCAGACCAGCCGGGGATCGGCGTCATAATTGGTGCCGAAGGTGATCTTCACCAGCGTGTTCTTGTCGGTATAGGTCCAGTTGACGACCTTCTGCGTCACCAGGTCCTCGTTCGGGATCAGGAATTCGCGGCCGTCGCCGGCGGCGACGGAAATATAGCGCGTCTTCATCGCGCTGATGCGGCCTGTGTTGTCGCCGATGGTGACGAGATCGCCCGGCTTCACCGATTTGTCGGCGAGCAGGATGATGCCGGAGATGAAGTTGGCGACGATCTTCTGCAGGCCGATACCGATGCCGACGCCGACTGCACCGGAGAATACCGCAAGCGCGGAGAGGTCGATGCCGACCGCGCCGAGCGCGATCACGATGGCGACGGCAAGAAGCCCGATGCGGATGATCTTGATCAGCAGCACCTGCACCGACGGCGTCAAATCGGCCGCCGAGTTGATCTTGCTCTCGGCGAAATTGCTGGCGATGTTGGTGAGCCAGAGCGCGATGATCAGCAGCGCGCCGGCCTTGATCACCAGCAGCGGCGTCAGCCGCAGACCGCCGAGCACGATGGCATAGGAGTCGAGCAGCTCGACCGTGGCGTCGAGCTGGCCGAGGATGGAGAGCGCGGCGAAGAACCATGCGGCAACCGACACCAGCTTGACGATGAAGGCATTGCGCAGCACCGAGGTCACGAGCCGGATCGCGAGCCATGCCAGCCCCAGCTTGGCGGCGACCATCAAGAGATAGCTACGGCTCGGCCAGGTCGCGTGATACATCACGACGCGGGAGATGATCACGAGCAGGGTGAACACGGCTGTCGAGGCACTGGCCGCCATCACGTGGACGAAGCGGCGAAGCGGCAGCGGCCAGCGCATGGCGAGCGAGGTCAGGTCGACGCGGCTGTGCGCCGTGGCTTCCGCCGCATAGGCGATCCCCGCCGCCGCCAGAATGAGCCCGAACTGCAGGTAGAACCAGGGCGAGGAGATTTCCGCCCCGACGCTGCGCGCAGTCGTCTGCACGAACTCCATGAGGTCTTTGAGGTCCATGTCCATCTGATGGTCTCGGGGAAGCGGTCGGGCGGGTTTGATTCGGAAGTGCCGCAGAATCCCACAAAGGCCGCGACCGGGCCACCGATACACCGTGAAGTGAAGCGCGTTAAGGCCGTAAAATACGGGCAGATTGCCGCGAGCCGGAGAAAATGGGTTGGCGCGCCCGTCTGGCGACGATAAGGATGCAATTCCAGCGATTTGTACCCGGAAGGTGGATGGCCTCCCTCGACTCCTTCAGCATCGCCATTTTGCTCGGCGCCGTCCTCGTCATGGCCGGTATCCTGTCGAGCCTGCTCGCGCTGCGCTTCGGTGCGCCGTTGCTGCTCGTCTTCCTTGCCATCGGCATGCTCGCCGGCGATTCCGGTCCCGGCCAGCTCCAGTTCAACGATGTCGGCACCACCTATCTGGTCGGCTCGGTGGCGCTGGCCCTGATCCTGTTCGACGGCGGGCTGAAGACGCGCTTTGCCAGCATCCGCGCCGTGCTCGCGCCCTCGATGGTGCTCGCGACCGTCGGCGTGTTGCTGACCGCGTTGATCACGGCGCCGTTCGCGAAATTCGCGCTCGATCTCAACTGGGCGGAGTCGCTGCTGGTCGGCGCGGTCGTCGCCTCCACCGACGCCGCCGCGGTGTTCCTGCTGGTGCACACCCAGGGCCTGCGCCTGCGCCCGCGCGTCGGCGCGACCTTGGAAGCGGAATCCGGCACCAACGATCCGTTCGCGATCTTCCTCACGCTGATGCTGGTCGAGTACATCTCGCTGGGCTCGAGCACACCAGGCCATGTGGTGATGGAGTTCCTCCAGGAAGCGGTGCTCGGCGCCGTCGTCGGCGTGATCGGTGGACGTCTCGTCGTCATCGGGCTCAACAAGGTCGCGCTGCCACAGGGCCTGCACGCGCCTTTCGTCACCACGGCTGCGCTCGTGATCTTCGGCGGCTCGCAGATCATGCATGCCTCCGGATTTCTGGCCGTGTATCTCGCCGGCATCATCATCGGCAACCGGCCGACGCGCGCGCATAATTCGGTGGTGGCGTTTCTCGACGCCGCGACCTGGCTTGCGCAGATCGTGATGTTCGTGCTGCTGGGCCTGCTGGTGTCACCGAGCCGGCTCGGCTCCAGCGTGCTGCCGGCGGTTGCCGTCTCGCTGGTGCTGATGCTGGTGGCGCGTCCGATCGCGGTGTTCGTGTGTCTGGCGCCGTTCCGCTTCAACTGGCGTGAAAAGATCTTCATCGCCTGGACCGGCTTGCGCGGCGCCGTCGCGATCTTCCTGGCGTCGATCCCGATGCTGGTCGGCCTGTCGAAAGCCTATCTCTATTTCGACGTCGCCTTCGTCGTCGTGATCATCTCGCTGCTGCTGCAGGGCTGGACCTTGGCACCGGCCGCGCGAAAACTGCACGTGGCGCTGCCGCGCGCCGAGCGTGGGCCCCGCCGCGTCGAACTGGATCTGCCCGGCCAGCTCGAGCAGCAGCTGGTCGGCTATCCGGTGCGGCCGAAGAGCCTCTATTTCCGCCGCGGGCTGATCCCGTCCTGGTCCAAGCCGACGCTGGTGATCCGCAAAGAGAGCATCTTGACGCCTGTCGAAGCCGAGCCGATCGCGCCCGGCGACTACATCTATTTGCTGGCGCCGCCGGAGAAGGCCGAGGCGCTCGATCGTTTCTTCGTCGACATGCAGCCGAGCACCGCGCCCGATCCGCACCTGCTCGGCGACTTCATGGTATCGGGCGAGCACACGCTCGCCGAGCTCGCCGGGATCTACGGCGTGAAGGTCAGCGACGAGGAAGGCGCGCTCACGCTTGCCGATTATTTCGACGTCCATCTCGACCGCGCGCCGAAGGAGGGCGCCGAGCTTGCGCTGGACGAGATCGTGCTGGTCGCGCGCAGCATCTCCGGCGGCCGCGTAAACGTCGTTGGCCTGCGTCTGCCGGAAGAGGACGAAACGCCCGCGCCGCTGACCCGCAGCCAGGCGCTGCGACGCAAGCTCGCGGAGCTGTGGACCTCGGTGGCCGGCGTTTGATGCTGCCGTCCTGACGAAAGCCCATGGCCGCTGTCGGCCGTTGTCGAGATGATGCCAGCCAGGAACTCGTCATTGCGAGGAGCCCAGCGACAAAATTGCGTCGCAATTTTGCGCGGATGCGACCAAGCAATCCAGGATCTTTCCGCGGAGAGATTTTGGATTGCTTCGCTGCGCTCGCAATGACGGTGGTCGGAACACCGACCGCCACCAAATCGCCGCAACCGCCGAAGATTTGCGCGGCTTCGTGATCGCGGTTCCGGAACGCTCCGCGCCACTGTCGGTTCTTAGCCGCGTAACCGTCAACGCATCCGACAGGAGCAATCCATGCGCAAATGCATCCTGCCCGCCGTCGTCGCAATCGGTCTCGGAACGGCGGCACCGGCAATGGCCTATGACACGGGCGATCAGATCTCGATGCAGGCCGCGCTCGATGTCGCAACCGATATCGGCGTGATGACCATTTCGCACACCGAGTTCGCGGGCGATGAATGGCAGATCGAGGGCCGCGACCGCACCGGCCGCTGGATGGAGGTCGATGTCGATGCTCGCACCGGCGACGTGCGCAACGTCGATCGCGGCTGGTAGCATCCGGGCTACGGCCTCACGTCAGCACCTTCACCCCGCCGAACGACGTCACGCGTCCCTGCCTCAGCATCACGATCTGCGTCGCGAGCTGGCGCAGTTCGGCGGCATCGTGGCTGACATAGACCATCGGGACATTGGCCTCGTCGCGCAAGCGCACCAGGTATGGCAAAATCTCGAGCTTGCGAGCTTCATCGAGCGCGCCGAGCGGCTCGTCGAGCAGAAGCAAACGCGGCTTTGACAACAGCGCGCGGCCGAGCGCGACGCGCTGGCGCTCGCCCCCCGACAGCTTTCCGGGGCGGCGGTCGAGCAGCGTGCCGATATCGAGCAGCTCGATCACGCGCGCGTGCTGCGCCCGATCGGGCGCGAGCCGGTTCATCCGCCGGCCGTAATCGAGATTCTGCGCGACGTCGAGATGCGGAAACAGCCGCGCATCCTGGAACACGTAACCGATGCGGCGGCGCCAGGCCGGCACGTGAATGCCCGACGCGGTGTCGTCGAGCGTCTCGCCGTCGATGACGATGGTGCCGCGGTCGGGCCGCAGCAGCCCTGCGATGATGTTGATCAGCGAGCTCTTGCCGGCGCCGGAGGCGCCGAACAGGCCGGTGACGCGGCCCTCGCTCGAGAACGACGCCGAGAGCGAAAACTCGCCGAGCTGTTTTTCGACGTCGACGCGCAGCATGGTCAATTCCCGTGCAGGCGCGCCGTGGCGCGGCGAGCGAACCATTCGGCGGCGATGAGCGCACCGAGTGCGAGGACAACGGAGACGATCACGAGCCGCCCCGCGGCGGCGTCGCCGTCAGGTGTCTGGATCAGCGAATAGATCGCGGACGAGATCGTCTGGGTCTCGCCGGGAATGTTGGAGACGAAGGTGATGGTCGCGCCGAACTCGCCGATCGCCTTGGCAAAGCCCAGCACCATGCCGGCAAGCACGCCGGGCAGCGCCAGGGGAAGCGTCACCGTGAAGAACACCTTGAAAGGCGCGGCGCCAAGCGTCTCGGCGGCCTGCTCCAGCCTGCGGTCGATCGCCTCGATTGACAGCCGCATCGGCCGCACCAAAAGCGGAAACGACATCACGCCGCAGGCGAGCGCCGCTCCGGTCCAGCGGAAGGCGAAGACGATGCCGAGATGATCGGCGAGAAAGCCGCCGACGAGACCGCGGCGGCCGAAGGTGAGAAGCAGCAGATAGCCGGTCACGACAGGCGGCAGCACCAGGGGCAGATGCACGACGGCATCCAGAACCGACTTGCCCCAAAAATCCTTTCGGGCAAGCAGCCACGCCAGCGCAATGCCGAACGGCGTTGCCACCAGCGTCGCGATCACGGCGACCCTGAGCGAGAGCAGGATCGCCGTCCATTCGGCGGCAGAGATGTCGAGCACGACAATCAGGTGGCAAGAATCATGTTGTGGGACTGATCAAGAATTTGAAGCCGTACTTTTCAAGACAGGTCTTGGCCGTCGTCGAGCGCAGGAAGGCGAGATAGGCGCTGGTCTCGGGCTTCGCGGTCGTCGTCGCGGCGACGGGATAGACGATCGCGGGATGCGAATCCGCCGGAAAGGTGCCGACGATCTTCACGCCGGGCTCGACCTTGGCGTCGGTGGAATAGACGATGCCGAGATTGGCTTCGCCGCGCGCGACCAGTGCCAGCGCGGCGCGCACGCTCTCGGCCATGGCGAATTTCGGCTCGGCGGCGTGCCAGGCGCCGAGCTTCTCGAGTGCCGCCTTGGCATATTTCCCAACCGGCACCGACTTCACGTCACCGGTGGCGATCTTGCCGTCGCCGGCAAGCTTGGCGAGGTCGAAGCCTTGCGCGATCGTGACGTTGTCGATCCCAGAATCCTTCGGCGCGATCAGCACGATGCTGTTGCCGAGCAGGTTCACCCTGGAAGGCTCGTTGATGGCCTTCTTGGAAACCGCGTAGTCCATCCAGTCGGTGTCGGCGGAGACGAACACGTCGGCCGGCGCGCCCTGCTCGATCTGTCTTGCCAGAACCGAGCTCGCCGCATAGCTCGCTGTGATCTTGACGCCTGTTTTGGCGGTGTAGGCGGCATCGACCTCGTCGAGTGCGTTCTTCATCGAGGCCGCGGCGAAAACCGTGATGGTCCTGTCCTCGGCGCTGGCAGGCGAGAGGGTCGTGCCTGCGAGCAGGACGAGGGCAGTGAACAGTCCGGCGAGTCGGTACATGATGGCGCTCCGTGCGAGGGTCGCGCGCGCAACCGCACGCGCAAATCTGGCGTTGGGTGAGGTCGCGACCGACGGAAGCGCTGTTCCGGGTGTCCCCGCAACGGCTTACGGCCGGCGGAGATATCGCAGTCGCGAAGATAGCAGGCTGAGCCATCAGGTCAAAGGCGACCGTTTGTCTAATCTATTGCGCCGAGTAGGGCCAGCGCACCCTAAGGCTTCGCATCGGCCGCGTGCAGCACGGCTTTGCAGGCCGCCGGCATCTGGGCCAGCGTCATCGGCGGTTTTGGTTTGGGCGGCTCCGGCGGGGGCTTGGGGTGCAGCACGCCCTCGCTGAACCAATAGGCGAAATCAGAGGGCTTGCAGCCTTCGTCCTCGGATTGCGACGGCTGGCCCTGGCAATCGGTGGCGCCTGCCGGGCAGCGCATGCGGATGTGGAAATGATAGTCATGGCCCCACCAGGGCCGGATCTTCGATAGCCAGGAGCGGTCGCCCTTGGCCTCGCGGCACAGCGCCTTCTTGATCGCGGGATTGACGAAGATGCGCTGCACCGCCGGCTCCTGCGCGGCATCGCGCAGCACCAGCACGTGGGCAGGCGTGAAGACCCGGGGATCGACGTCGAGCCGGTCTTCGCGCACCATCATCACCGCCGACATCTCCTCGCGCTCCTCGCGCGAGAGGCGATGGTCCGGCATCGGCGTCAGCCAGATGTCGGCATCCAGCCCGATCTGGTGGCTGGCATGGCCTGACAGCGCCGGGCCGCCGCGCGGCTGGCCGATATCGCCGACCAGGATGCCCGGCCAACCCGCGTCCTTGTGCGCCTTGGCCGCCAGGCGCTTGATCAGCGCGATCATGTCAGGATGGCCCCAATTGCGGTTGCGCGACAGCCGCATCACCTGCCAGTTCTCGCCATTGAGCGGCATCTGCTGGGCGCCGCCGATGCAGCCCTTCACATAGGAGCCGATGACATGGGGCGGCCCCTTCGACGGCAGCAGTTTTCGTGCGAACAGCTCCTTGGCGCCGATCTTGGGATCATTGGGGTTGGCCAGTGGTGGCAACGGCTTTGGGTTCACGCTGCCCTTGTCCTGGGCCAGTGCGCCGCTGGCGGTCAGGAGCGTCATGATGAGCAGGAGAGGGGCGATGCGGCGGGGACTCATGCGAACGTGATTATACCCCAATGCCATCTCAGGGTCACTGAACGATGCGGCGGTTCGCCCGGCCGTGTTCCCTGACGGAGATCCGGACCTGATCGACCCGAAACCGTCGTGACATGATTTGTTGCCGGAACAGGTTGCGATCCTGGCCGCCGTTGGTGAACTCCGACATCACCGGCCCTCCGCCAAGATCATCTTCCCGACATCCTCAAAATGCGTGTCGCGCGCCTGGATCTGCTGGGTGATGGCGTGCATGTCGCGAAACCGTCGCTCGAACGGATTGCTGCGGAAGACGGCGGTGGCTCCGGCCATGCGATAGGCGATGTCGACCACGTCCGCCGATTGCTGGATGGTCCAGGTCGCGGCGAGCCTGATGGCGCTGCGATGGGCGGTGCTGAACGTGCCTGTTGTCGAGAGGTCGCTCCACATCGCGCCTGCCGTCGCATAGAGATAGGCGCGCGCGGCGCGCAAATCGCCTTCGGTGCGGCCGATCAGGCCCTGGACCGCCCCGTTGTCGCGCATCGCGCTCGTCGCCAGCGACTGATGCTTGGCGCGCGCCAATGCAATCGCTGCATCCAGCGTCGCGCGCGCGACGCCGAGCGAGACGGCGGCAAAGCCGAGGCTGAAGGCTGAGCCGGTGGGAAGCCGGTAGAGCGGGCCCGGCTCTCGCAAAGCGCTCGGCAGGTCGCGCAATACGGCGAAGCGATCGGGGATGAAGAGGTCTTTCACCTCGTAGGAATCGGTGCCGGTGCCGGCGAGACCGATCGCCTGCCAGACGTCGTGCAGCACAGCGCTCGCACGCGGGAACAGGACGGTGCGCAGCTCCGGCGAACCATCGGCCGCGTTGCGCGGTGTGCCGTCGGCATCGACGATGCGGACATGCGCCCCGAGCCAGCTCGCCTGTCGCGAGCCCGAGGCAAAATCCCATCGCCCGGTGACGCGGTAGCCGCCATCGACCGCGCGCGCCTCATGCGCCACCGCGCCCCAGGCGAGAATGCCGGGCGCGGTCTCGAAGATCTCGCGCGCGGTGTCGTGGTCGAGCGCGGCCGCGATCATCGCGCAGACGCTGCATTGGCCGAGACACCAGGCCGTGGAAGCGTCGGCCTTGGCGATCTCCTCCAGCATCTGCATGAAAATCTCCGGCGGCGCCTCTGACCCGCCGATGCTCCGCGGCAGCAGCGCGCGATAGAGCCCGTTGCCGATCAGCGCGGCCACGACGTCTGGCGTCAGCCGCCGCGTCCGCTCGATCTCGTCGGCCTCGTCAGCGATCAGTGGCGCGATCGCCCGCGCACGTTCGACCAGGCCAAGCCCCGGAGTTGCGTCCATGTCAGCGTTTCCTCGCCCATTCTGCGTGAGCGGTAAGGCCGGCGATGGTGGGCTATTTCGCGGAAGCGATCAAGCGCGGCCAGGAGGCGACGAGGCAGGCTCCGCTGCGTGCGTCTCGGCGCGGCTTTGTCCCAGCCGCGGCTCCGTGCCCGCCAGCAGCCGTTGAATGTTGGCGCGGTGGCGAAGGATCACATAGAGGCCGCCTGCGATCACCAGCAGCCGATAGGGCCACGGGTGCGCAAAGCCGCAGACGAGAATGATGGCCGTCACCGCCGCGAGCATCGAGCTGAGCGAAACGATCCGGGCCAACGCGAGAGCGATGCCAAAGACCACTGCCGCGCCCAGCCCCACCGGCCACGACATCGCCAGCAACACGCCGAGCCCGGTCGCAGCCGATTTGCCGCCGTTGAAATTCAACCAGATCGAGCGGGCATGGCCCAGCAGGGCGGCAATGCCGGCGAGGCAAACGGCCCATGGCCCCCAGACTTGCAGATCAGGCGCCGACGGCGGCGTCGATGACAGCTCTGCCGTGAGCCAGGGACAGAACCAGCGGGCGACGAAGATCGCGGCCACGCCCTTCAGCACATCGATGACGAGCACCATCAAGGCAGGCCATTTGCCGAGGGTCCGCAACACATTCGTCGCGCCGGTGGATCTGGAGCCGTGCTCACGGATGTCGATGCCTCCGAGTAGTTTGCCTGCCAGATAGCCCGTGGGGATCGAGCCGAGCAGATAGGCGATCATCAATCCAGCTGCGCCAGCGATCCAGAAAGCCATGTGCGTGTCCAGTGTTCGGTCAGTTCTATTTTATCGCCGACTTCTCCTCACCGCCATGGGCCGGATCTTGGAGCGCGTCCGATTCAGAAACTGCTGCCGTCGTTGCCTGCACCCATGCGCCGCGGAGCGCTGATGGACGTCCCGGCGAATATTTTTTTCCGGGTTTATCGCATTGAGGGCGGGTCCTCATGTCGGCATGGACTGGTCTCGATCGTCCTTGGGTGGACATTTCCCCTGATGTGCGGTGGATGGTCACCGCAGAGGTGAAGTGACGTCATCTCGAGCCGTCGAAATCGAACTGGAGCAACACCCCATGAGGATCACCGTCGAAACCAGCGTCGCCGCCCCCATCGATCAAGTCTGGCGAGCCTATACGACGCCCGCCGACATCGTGAAGTGGAACGCCGCGTCGGACGACTGGCACACGACCAAGGCAGCGGTCGATCTGCGCGAAGGCGGCGCCTTCTCGTCGCGCATGGAGGCCAAGGACGGCAGCATGGGTTTTGATTTCGCGGGCACCTACACCAAGATCATCGAGCACGAGCGGATCGAATATGCCTTCGGCGATCGCAAAGCCGAAGTCGACTTCGTCCCGGCAGCGAACGGCGTCACCGTCCGCGTCGTCTTCGATGGCGAGCAGACGCACTCGGTCGAGCAGCAGCAAGGCGGCTGGCAGGCGATCCTCGACAGTTTTGCGCGCTACGTGGAAGCGCAGCAGAAGAAGTCGTGAGGGCGTATAGGGAGGGGATGGGGCAAGAGCGGCAGACCAATGAAAGGCCGGACACATGCCCGGTCTTTCGTCATCACGCTCGTCGCGAGCGAATGAGCGGCCGTCTTGCTTCATCGCAGTCGATACACTGCCGAATGTCGCCTAAACTTGCGATCCAGGACCATTCACAGCGGGCGATCATGGCAACGCCCATCCAGGCGGCGACAAGGCTGTATTCAATGCGACACCCGGAAGCTTTTGGACGAATGTGAAAAGTAGGCCGCCTTCAGTCGGCGGCCTCACTCATTTTAAAGTGAAGACCGAGTCGGCATCGCGGCCGCCGTCCGAGCCTTGCAGCATTGTGCTGTTGAAACGCACGAGCGCGGCGGTTGCAATGGCCTCCTTTATTTGAGCATCGGTCGCACCAGCGGCTTTTGCCAATTTAGTGTGACCGTAAACGCAATATGCACAAGGAATTTGTGCTGCCACAGCGAGGCCAATGAGGTGCTTCGTTTTCCCGTCCAAAGCTCCCTTGGGATTCATCACGGCCAACTGTTCGTCCCAATGCGGCTTCAGGGCCTGGTCAGGAAGTGTCTGTTTCATCCATTCAGGGGCCTCCTGCGCGCTGACGCTTGGTTCCGTTGCCAAGGCCAACAACAGCGCAAGACCGGCACTCGCTAGTAGAGTTCTCATGACGGATCTCCCACGTGGTGGCACGGCCCGGCAGTGCGTGACACCGCCCGAGCAAGTGAGTTTCTTATTACTAGCATTTGCCCCAAACTCACGCTGCACCGCGGGATTTTAGCCTGGTCGATGTCGGCTGTGCGTCATGTGCGTCGGTCGGGCCAAGGGTCGGTCGGGCCAAGCGTCGGTCGGCTTCCGGTTCACCAGGACAAGCCGACCTTCTCGGTGGAGAGTTCGACTTCACCGTTGGCCCAGAAGCCGACCTTGAAGCAGCGACTTGAATTGCCCTCTTCCCCTCAGTTGCAGACCGAGGGCAGAGGACCGGGCTACTGGACCTCGGCGATCCTCGGTCCGGATGACAGCAGCTGCGCGTTGGTTGCCGCGGGACGGCTCGACGGCGAGGCCGGGTCCGGCGATCGGGAGGCGGCGTCGGGCGCTCCCTGGGATGGGCGATGGGCCGCATTTGCCGGAAGCACGATCACCTTGGCGCCGACCTTCACCCGCTCATAGAGATCCGCGACGTCGTCATTGGTCAGGCGGATGCAGCCCGACGAAACCCGCTTCCCGATCGTATCGGGTTTGTTGGTGCCGTGGATTCTATATTCGGTCTCGCCGAGATACATCGCCCGGGCGCCGAGCGGGTTGGTGGGTCCGCCTGCCATGAACCGCGGCAGATAAGGCTGACGCACGAGCATCTCTGCAGGCGGGCGCCAGTCCGGCCATTCCGTTTTACGGGCCACCGTCTGTTCGCCGGACCACGCGAAACCTTCGCGGCCAACACCGATGCCGTAGCGCATCGCTTGGGTGTCGTTCAGAACGAAATAAAGGAATGTGTTCTTGGTGTCGATGATCACGGTGCCCGGGGTCTGGTGACTGGCGTAGTCAACCACCTGCCGAACGAATGCGCCGGGACCGTCAGCGGCTTTGGGTGGTTCGACCAGCGGCGCCGGGGCCGGAACCGGAGCCGGAGCCGGAGCCGATGCGTGAACCGGAGTTGCCACGTAAACCGGAGATGATGATGCCTGGGCCTCGTGCATGAACGGTTTCCGGATCGGCTGAACGGTCGCCGGGCGAGACCACAAGCCATACCCCAGGGCGGCGACGGCCACGGCGCCAATCGCAACTCTCCCGGCCATTGGCAATGCGAGCGTCTCCGCCTTTCCACGTTTGGTCCGCTTGCCCATATCTTTCTCCGGATCACGATGGCCGGAACAGGTACCCCAGCAAATTTTAAGAAAGCTCGAAGCGATCTCCGTTGAGACCGGAACCGTTAAACATCGTTAACGCTGAACTCAGACCGATGCCTTGCGCCCGATCAGGCCGAACACGATCATGACGAGACTGATGCCGCCGACGGCGCCGGAGACCTCTCCGACCGTGCGCATCAGCGCGACCGGATCATTGGACCACAACGTCATGTCACGCATGGACAGGAAGAACAGCAGGGCCAGCACCAGCAGCACCGTGCCCACCGCAATCAATCGCCTGTTTCGTCGTCGCATGCGGGATGCTCCCCCGTACCGCCCATGAGGGCGAGACCGTCCACTCTGCAGGAGAGAGTGTCGTCCAGACCGGAACGGGTTCAATCCAGCCGAACGCAATCGGGTTGGTGCCCTGTCGCGATGGCGGGCGTCGGCGTCTTCGTCTACGATCCGGACATATCCAGATTTCGAAAGGCGCGGCGATGCGTACCATTGGGCTGATCGGCGGCATGAGCTGGGAGAGCACTGCGCTCTATTACAAGCTCATCAACGAACGCGTCCGCGACCGCATGGGCAAGCTGCATTCGGCGCCGGTGCTGATGTATTCCTACGACTTTCAGGAGATCAAGGAGATGCAATATGCCGGCCGCTGGGCGGAGGCGGCGGCGGATCTGGCCAAGGTTGCGCAGCGCCTCGAAAACGCAGGCGCGCGCGCGATCGTGCTGTGCACGAACACGATGCACAAGCTGGCGCCCGAGATCATCTCGAAGCTGACGGTCCCGTTCATCCACATCGGCGATGCGACCGCGCAGCGCATACGGGCGAAGGGGTACCGGCGGGTCGGGCTGCTCGGCACCATCTTCACGATGGAGCAAGAGTTCTACATCGACCGCTTGCGTGCGCATGATCTCGACGTCCTGATTCCCGACGCGGACGCGCGGGCCGACGTGAACCGGATCATCTACGACGAGCTGTGCCTTGGCGTCGTGACGGAGGCTTCGCGCCGCCGCTATCAGGATGTGATGGCCGCCCTGGTCGGGCGCGGCGCGGATTGCATCATTCTCGGCTGCACCGAGATCACGATGCTGGTCGGCGCTGCCGATACATCGGTCGAGACGTTCGATACCACGGCGATTCATGCGGAGACTGCGGCGGATTTTGCCATTGGGTAATGGCGCGCCGGGCTAGCTCAGCCCGCAAACGTCACAGCCAGTTGTCTTCGACAAAGCACCAGATCAATCCGCAGCTGAGGGCCAATCCTGCCAGAAGCTTATGCGGGCTGACGATCAGGATGCCGGGTATCGGCACCGCCCCATAGGACAGAAGCAGCCAGATTGCGATGGTCGCCAGCGGCACCACCACGAGCCCCTCGACTCGCCTGAATCCAAGCAGGCGATCGGGCAGCCAGAACACGGCGACGATCGCGAGCCCGATCGCTCCGGTCAGGATGACGAGATAGAGGCCGTATGCAACGGCCATGGCGAGCATGTGCATCCGTCGGATCCGGTGAAGATCGCCGATATCGTGGTGGCGCACCCGTTAACGGCGCGTTCATGCTCGCCCATGTCAGGGGCGTGCCGCCGCGGACCCGCCCAGCTGTTCGGCCAGATCGGGAGGTGGCACTCCTCGCTGGAACAACAACAAATCGAGCGGTGGCGGCTCTTGCTTGGTCACGATCGACAGGCATGCGTGCGCCTGACCCCGATGATGCGTCTGATGATTGAAAAGGTGCATCAAGATATCCGAGAGCGGCTGCTCTTGTGGCTTTCCGGAGGTCGTCTGGTAGGCGTGCGGCCGCGCTAGCGTCGCCTCGTCGTAGCCGCTGACCACGGCGAGGAGACGCGAGTCTTCCGCGAGCCGGGCGCGCGCGAGCTCCAATCGGTCGTCATAAAGAATCCCGTCGAGACGCTTCGGCTGTTCGCCGACGCATGTCAGTCGGGTCAGCCAAAGCCTGTCCGTGAGAAGAATGTGATTGAGCGTCCCATGAAGGCTCTGGAAGAACACGCCGACATTGGCTCGATAGAGCTCGTCCGGCAGCGCCAGTGCTCCTTCGTAGAGGCGGGCATTGGCCCAGGCGTTATAAGCGGCAAGTTGCCGAAACATGTTTCTCATCGGAGATAGCTCCACATCGTCGACGGCTCCGGCGGCGCCGCAATGATCGACATGGCCTATGTTGGCGCGCACCTTTCGAGCGGAAGGCTACGGCTGCTCGGGCCGCCGATCACGCTTGGTGAGGGGATTTACCGGGTCCGCCGCCCCGTGCGGCGCAATGATCGGTTCTTCAAGGCCAGAGGCGTTGCAGCTCGCCCGGCTTTCCCCTCCTGAACGATCAGATGGCAACTCGCAGGGCAAATCATATCCTGGCCTTGGCAACGTATAACCCCGCCACGCACTTGTAGCGCTCGATGTGCCAATCGTCGGATCGGTAGATGGGGTGGGCGGTCTTCCATTGCGACAGGCTTGCTTGGCCGCCGAGCATGCAGCCCTGCAAGGTGAGGCTCTGGTCCAAGTTGGAATTGGTGACGACCACCTCAGTACAGTCTTGCGCGGAAAGGTGACACAGCACGGCAACGACGGTGACGAACATGATCTGAATCCAAATTCGACATGGCCGGAAAATGAACTGAATATGCGCGGAATTTAACAGATGCGCGGCCCGCCCGACAAGGAGCCATGAAGCGCCGCCGGGACTGACATACCAGCGGAAACCGACGTCCAGGCGCAAGAAGCCGCGATGTCTTTGGAACGCTGTATCATGGCAATAATTGAGCAGCGGGGCGAATTGCTTGGAGGAATAAGCGGATGCGTTCGATTCTGGCCTTGAGCGTTTTGATCAGCCTGTGCGGTGTCGCGAACGCGGCAACCAAACATCATGGGTACCGTCCGCACGCGGTGCTTCGTCCGCATCACCACATCTACCCATCAGGTCCGGGCGCGGGTTTTGCCTATGCGCCGCGTCCGTACTATCGGTCCGCACCATACGGCCGAGGCTACAGCGAACCATATTATGGCGCTTCGCAGGGCTATGCGCCGGGCGAAAAGGAGCGATTTCTCGAAAGTGTGCTCAGCCCCTATTGAGAGCGCGTAGCGCCTGGGATGGGCGGAGCGAAAGCGAAACCCATCAAACTTCCTTGTTGTCATCGGAGCGAGCTGGATACCGCGCTCGTCTGCGAAGGCGATCCTTTGCAGCAACCGGCGAAACAATCGGCGCTCCGGTGAGGAGCGCCGAATCAGCAGTTTTTGCAGATCTTACCTACCGTTCGGTCGGCCTTATTGTTCTCCTGATCGATCTTCGCGTCGCTGTCCTGCTCGTTCGTGGTTGCCGGCCGGCCAATGCCGCCGGCAGGCGCAGTACCTCGAGCATTGACGCCAGGAGATCCCGCGGATGCCGTAGTACCCGCCGCGTTGGTACCTGGCGCCTGTCCAGTGGTTGAACCACTGCTTTCGACCGCTCCCTGGGTTACGCCGGATCGGCGTGGGTCTGAAGTATTCAGGTCGGCCGAACTGCCGTTCACGGCGCTGGGCGAGTTGGCGGTAGGACTAGAACTTACGCCGGGGCCCGTGGCCCCGCCGACGGCGCCGGCGGGAGCCGAGGCTGTTGGGGTGCCAGCGGCACCAGATGACGCACTGCCGCCCGACGATGTGGCGCCGCCGCCTGCGCCACCGCCTCCCGATCCGCCGGTACCGCCACCGCCACCACTTTGGGCGAAGGCCGCGCAGGGCAGGCAGACGGCAATGACGAGGGCGAACCGGAAGGCTGTCATGTCGCAATTCCTTTAGCGACCAAGAGGCGCGCCCTGGTTTAGTTCCTATCGGTGGTCTGATTTTGGAGGCAGGAGGGCGGTGCGATGCCGAGCCGTCCGAACAGCCTTGATGAAGCGTGCGGACGGTGTCCTAAAGTCCGAAGCCTCGGCCGATGTCCCGCATGAGCCGGAGCGCGGCTTCGGTATTGCGACCATAGAAGAGCGCTCGATCGAGCTGCGAGAACATGGTCATTCCAAATAGCGCTATGGCAATGCCTCTAAGCATGGTTGTGAACCGCGTTCGAACGATGCTGTGACAGAGTTCAAAACGGCCCCAGCCGCAGGATGGGGTAAACAGCCGGGGCCGGCATTCCCATTCCAATGTGCCGCAATCGGCGGTGAACGGCACTCATCGAGTTAGCCACACAGAAGCTAACAAACTGTTTTGTTTCGCAGTCACTCCGCGGGTTGGGTGATGCTGTGCTCTCCAGGAAGCGGTGAGCAAACCGAGCATTGGTCAAAATGATCCGGCTCCGCATCATTGGCCAAATGCTCCCAATACTCGGCTTCGGCCAGCAGTTTCCAACTGCGATCGGGATGGCGCGCGGCTGTCTGACGGCACAACACTGCCATCGCGCGCAGGCGACCCGCAGTATCCATGTACTCCTCCCATTTATTTATTCTTGTTGATGAGAGCCTATTTTCTTTTTATGCGTCGGAGTCATCACGGTTATGATCCAGAACTAATTTTAAGCGTCGAAGAGCGCGTCGGTTTCGTTACACCTTCAAATCGCGCTTCGCGCGCAACTCCTGCGATTGCAAACGCAGGACCGACACGCTTGCCGTAGATCTACGGGCGTCGCGCATCGTCGTCTCGCAGCTGCTTCCGATTGGTTTTTATGATGCTCGAGTCTTCCGGCGCCGCTTCGTGCGCGTTCAAGCCGTGATGGCGACGAGCCTTGTGCTTGGCGTGAGGCCCATCAGACGTCGGTCATCGGAAGCAATTCCAGCTTGGCGGATGATTTTTCCAGCAGCCAGGCTTGTGCCGTCCGCCGCGGGTCAATTCGATAGTTCTGGAAGTCCGCATCGGATGCGAAGCTGACGATGTGCACTTCCATCGTGCCGTCGGCGTTACGAAGCCGCCGCTCCAGGCGTCCGTTGAACTCGGGGAGCAGCGGCAGCACCGCGTCCTCGTAGGCCCTGAAGGCCGCGACGCCGTCTGCGGGTATTCGGGCGATGAGCGCAAACGTGAGGTGAATGGTTTGGTCAGACATCGTCGCCTGCTGGCTGCAGCGCCGGCATGGTGCCATCATGCGCCTGTTTTGCCCGACGAGTCAAACGGTATTCGCAAAATACGAAAAACTGGTGCCGCCACCAAGGAGGCGGCTACGGTGCATGGGGTTGTTTTCGAGATTTGCGTTATCCGGCCTGACGTCCCGAAGCCGGACCTGATCACCTCAGCTATCGACCTTCAGCGCGGCGATGAAGGCTTCCTGCGGAATGTCGACCTTGCCGAACTGCCGCATCTTCTTCTTGCCTTCCTTCTGCTTCTCCAGAAGCTTGCGCTTGCGCGTGATGTCGCCGCCGTAGCACTTCGCCGTCACGTCCTTGCGCAGCGCGCGCACGGTCTCGCGCGCGATCACCTTGCCGCCGATCGCCGCCTGAATGGGGATCTGGAACATGTGCGGCGGGATCAGCTCCTTCATCTTCTCGACCATGGCGCGGCCGCGCCCCTCGGCGCGGGTGCGATGCACCAGCATCGAGAGCGCATCGACCGGCTCGGCGTTGACCAGGATCTGCATCTTGACGAGATCGGCCGGCTTGTAGTCGGTGAGATGATAGTCGAACGAGGCGTAGCCCTTGGAGACCGACTTCAGGCGATCGTAGAAATCGAACACCACCTCGTTGAGCGGCAGGTCGTATTTCACCATCGCGCGGGCGCCGACGTAAGTGAGCTCCTTCTGCGCGCCGCGGCGGTCCTGGCACAGCTTCAGCACGCTGCCGAGATATTCGTCGGGGGTGAGGATCGTGGCTTCGATCCAGGGCTCCTGGATCTCCTCGATCTTGACGACATCGGGCATGTCGACGGGATTGTGGATCTCGAGCTCGCTGCCGTCGGTCAGCTTCATCTTGTAGATGACGCTCGGCGCGGTCGCGATCAGATTGAGATCGAATTCGCGCGACAGCCGCTCCTGGATGATCTCGAGGTGGAGCAACCCGAGGAAGCCGCAGCGGAAGCCGAAGCCGAGCGCGGCCGACGTCTCCATCTCGAAGGAGAAGCTGGCGTCGTTGAGGCGCAGCTTGCCCATCGCGGCGCGCAGCGTCTCGAAATCGTCCGCATCAACCGGGAACAGGCCGCAGAACACCACGGGGATCGCCGGCTTGAAGCCCGGCAGCATCTCGCTGACCGGCTTCCTGTCATCGGTGATGGTGTCACCGACGCGGGTGTCGGCGACTTCCTTGATCGCGGCGGTGATGAAGCCGATCTCGCCGGGGCCGAGCTCGTCGACCTGCTGCATCTTCGGCGTGAAGAAGCCGACGCGCTCGATGTCATAGGCCGCCCCCGTGCCCATCATGCGGACGCGGCTGCCCTTCTTCATGACGCCGTCGACGACGCGGATCAGCACGACGACGCCGAGATAGACGTCATACCAGCTGTCGACCAGCAGCGCCTTCAAGGTCGCATCGCGATCGCCCTTCGGCGGCGGCAGGCGGGTGACGATGGCTTCCAGCACATCGGGAATGCCGAGGCCGGTCTTGGCCGAGATCATCACCGCGTCGGAGGCGTCGATGCCGATGACGTCCTCGATCTGCTGCTTGACCTTCTCCGGCTCTGCGGCGGGAAGATCGACCTTGTTCAGGACCGGCACGATCTCGTGATTGTTGTCGAGCGCCTGGTAGACGTTGGCGAGCGTCTGCGCCTCGACGCCCTGGCTGGCGTCGACCACCAGCAGGGAACCTTCGCACGCTGCCAGCGACCGCGAGACCTCGTAGGCGAAGTCGACATGGCCGGGCGTGTCCATCAGGTTGAACACGTAATCCTTGCCGTCCTTGGCGCGATAGGCGAGGCGCACGGTCTGCGCCTTGATGGTGATGCCGCGCTCGCGCTCGATGTCCATGGAATCGAGCACCTGCTCCTTGCCCGCCATTTCGCGGTCGGAGAGGCCGCCGGTCATCTGGATCAGACGGTCGGCCAGCGTCGATTTGCCATGGTCGATATGGGCGACGATGGAGAAATTGCGGATGTTGGAAATGGGGACGGTCGTCATGGGCGCGGGATACCACTCACATCCCCGTGCGGCAACCATATTGCTGTATTTTCAGGGCCTTTCTTCACGCCAAGCTGATTCCAAGCGAGACCAAAACGCGCTACGGAAGCGCCCATGTCCAGGCTCATGTCAACGACCTCGATCCCCTCCGCCCGGGCGCGCGCGAAGACCCGCTTCAGGTTTGACCGTTTCCGGGCCTGGCTGGTTGCCGCCGCAACCCACCCCTCGATCCGGCTCTGGCTGGTGATCGAATTCGCGACCCTGCATGCCTTGATCTGGACCTTCATCCTGATCAATCTCAAGGCCGCGCAGGACGTTCACATGGACGTCGCAGAAGCCTGGGGCTGGGGCCAGAAATTCCTGTGGGGCTACGGCAAGCATCCGCCGCTCTCCGGCTGGATCGCCGGGCTCTGGTTCATGGTCTTCCCGGCGACGGACTGGGCGACCTATGCGCTCGCGATGGCGACGGTCAGCGTCGGCATGGTGATCTGCTGGCTGATCGCGCTGCGCGTGGTGGATCCGCGCCGCGCGTTCCTGGTCGTGGTGATGGTCGCGCTCTACCCGATCTTCAATTTCAAGGGGTTCAAGTACAATCCCGATCTGCTGCAGCTCGTCACCCTGCCGCTCGTCGTGCTCGCTTATCTCAACGCTTTCGAGAAGCGGAGCTGGCAGTCCGGAATCTGGCTCGGCCTCGCCGGCGCGCTGGCGCTGATGACCAAATATTGGGTGCTGACGATGATCGGCGCGATCGGCCTTGCCGCGCTGATCCATCCGCAACGGATGCGCTTCCTGCTGTCGCCGGCGCCGTGGGTCGCGATCGCGACGATGCTGGTGGCGATGATCCCGCACATCGTCTGGCTCGCGGATGCGCATTTCGTGCCGCTGACCTATGCCGGCGACACCTACAGCATCGAGGATGTCGGCCTCGTGCATCAGCTCGTGTTCGGCTATGTCCTGCACAACGCCGCGCTGCTGGCGTTGCCGGTGGCGCTTGCCGCGCTCGCAATGGCGCTGGTGCCGCCGTGGCCGACGCTGCTCGTGCGCGCACCGCTGCGTATCGTCACGCGGGCCTGGGCGCGGGGAGGCAATACGGGCGTCAATGTTTCCCAGGCGCTGAACGTCTGGATCATCCAGATCATCGTCGCGGCCGGGCCGCCGCTCGGCGCGCTCGCCTTCAGCATCTATATCAAAACCGATTGGGGCATCTCGCTGTTCTTCCTGGTGCCGCTCGCACTGGTCGCGATACCGGCATTGCGGGTGCAGAGGGCCGCGTTGTTCAACATCGTAGCGATCTGGCTCGTGCTCAGCGTCGCGACGCTTTTCGCTTCGCCCTGGATCGCGGCGCGCGAGATGGCGCTGAACGCGGACAACACGGCGACCTATGGCGCGCGCTCCGAGCTCGCGCGGGAGCTGACGCAAGCCTGGCATTCGCGCTTCGCCTCGCGCTGGGCGATCGTCGCCGGCACCATGGAATCGATCCAGCCGATGGTGTTCTACAGCCCCGACCATCCGGTTGCGTTCATCCCGAACGAGGCCTGGTCCTCGGGGCTGACGTCGCTCGATCAAGTCAAGAAATACGGCTTCATTGGCGTGTTCGATCCGACCGACAGTCGTCTGCCTGCCTTCGAAAAATGGGTTTCGGAGATTGCGCCGAAGGCCGAGCGCATGGTGATGACGACGCGCCGCTTCACCCACGGCAAGGCCGGTCCGTCGATGACGTGGAACATCTACATCGCGCCACCGGCGAAGTGATCGGGCGGCCTAAACGCCTTCCTCGTTGAACTTGCTTTCAACGAGCTCGGTGATCGCCGCAAGCGCGGCCTCGGCGTCAGGGCCCGCAGCGGCGACCGTGATGGTCGTGCCCGGTCCCGCAGCTAACATCATCAGGCCCATGATCGAGGTGCCCCCGACGGTCTCGCCGCCGCGCGTCACCCACACCTGCGCGTTGAAGCGCTCCACCGCCTGGACGAACTTCGCGGAGGCGCGGGCATGCAGGCCGCGCTTGTTGATGATCAGGAGCTCTTTGGAAATCGCGCCCGCGGGCACGCCCGTCCCCGCTTGTGGCACGTCGTCACTCATTTGCCGGCGAGCACCCGGCTGGCGATGGTGACGTATTTGCGGCCGGCTTCCTGGGCCATCGCGATTGCGTCGGGCAGCGGACGCTCCTCACGGACCTTGGCGAGCTTCACCAGCATGGGCAGGTTGATGCCCGCGAGCACTTCGACCTTGGGCCGGCTCATGCAGGAAATTGCGAGGTTCGATGGCGTGCCGCCGAACATGTCGGTGAGGATCGCAACGCCGTCGCCGGAATCGACGCGGTTAACCGCTTCGATAATGTCGCTGCGGCAGAGATCGGAATCATCTTCGGCGCCGATCGTAATCGCTTCGATTTGCTTTTGTGGGCCCATGACGTGTTCAAGCGCTGCCTTGAATTCGTCGGCAAGGCGCCCGTGGGTCACAAGTACTAGACCAATCATCGGAAAACTCCCGCGGGCGCTTTTGGTGCACCGCACGAACGCGCCACTTTGACCATCCAGAGCCCTCGCGCAAGAGGGGATGTTGCGTATCTCCCTGAATCTCGACGGATGGATGAGGGGAGCTGCGCCGGTCTACTCGGTCGCGAGTGTGGGGTTCATATGGTTACCAATTCCCTTCAAACAATCGCCTGGGCGCTTAGCAGAAGGTTAACTCTTGGTAGTGGTTAACGCCGCGACAACCAACGGAAGGGGCGAATAGCCGCGGCCAACAGGGATTCGCGGTATTTCGACACCAAAAATGGTGGTTTTGAGCGCTTCGGCGGGAGGCAGGCGCTCGACGTCGGATGCGTCGAGATCGACCACGAGGCCGACCGTCGCATGCTCCGCAAAGTCGCAGCGGCGGATTCCCAGTCCCCGGATCTCGATCAAGCCGGCCAGCGCGGGGGCGGGACGGACTTCAATTTCCTCGCCGACTGTCGCCAGATGGACACGGTCGTCGCCGACCAAAACGGCGCTTTCGACCACGCCCGCACGTCCCGCGATGATCAGATCGAAGGCAAGGCGCGACTTACCTGCGCCCGAGGGCCCGCGGATCAGCACCGCCATCGGCCCGACCTTGACCGCGGAGGCGTGGACGCTCGGGCCGACTTCGTTCAAGGTGCCTTGGCTCATAGCGCCGGCAGCCTCACCACGAAGCGCGCGCCGGCAACGGTCGGCGCCCCGTCTTCGTCGGTGGGACCGGCGCGATTCTCGGCCCAGATGCGGCCGCCATGGGCGTCCACGATCTGCTTGGAGATCGATAGTCCGAGGCCGGAGTTCTGGCCGAAGCCCTGGTGCGGCCGGTCGGTGTAGAAGCGCTCGAAGATGCGCTCCAGCGCATCGTCGCGGATGCCGGGG
Source organism: Bradyrhizobium sp. Gha (assembly GCF_900113735.1). Taxonomy (GTDB): domain Bacteria; phylum Pseudomonadota; class Alphaproteobacteria; order Rhizobiales; family Xanthobacteraceae; genus Bradyrhizobium. Next base: position 22,723 of record NZ_FOQM01000022.1, on the reverse strand, counting down.
CCGTCGTCGTCGACCACGATCTCGATCTCGCCCCGCACACGGCGGCAGGTCAGGCGCACCTTGCTGCCGGCTTCCGAGAACGATTGCGCATTGGAGAGCAGGTTGGCAACCACCTGCCCGAGTCGCGAATCATGGCCCGTCACCGCGAACGTATCGGTCGGGCCGCGGCCTTCGAAGCGGGCCTCGACCGCGACGTCGTGGCCGAGCTTCGTTTCGTTGGCAACCGCGACCAGCGTGCCGAGGAGCCGCCTGAGATCGACCGCGATCGCGTCCTGCCGTTGCAGCTCGGCATCGAGCCGGCTCGCGTCGGAGATATCGGAGATCAGGCGATCGAGCCGCTTGACGTCGTGCTCGATCACCTCGAGCAGGCGAGCGCGACTGCTCTCGTTGCGCGCCAGCGGCATCGTTTCGACCGCGGAGCGCAGCGAGGTCAGCGGATTCTTCAGCTCATGAGCGACGTCGGCGGCGAACATCTCGATCGCCTCGATCCGCTTGTAGAGCGCATTGGTCATGTCGCGCAGCGCGCCGGAGAGGTGGCCGATCTCGTCGCGGCGGCGGGTGAAGTCAGGGATCTCGACGCGTGACTTGATGCGGCGGCGGACGCGCTCGGCGCTGTCGGCGAGCCGGCGCACCGGACCGGCGATCGTGCTGGCGAGCAGCAGCGACAGCATGATCATGACGGCGGCCGCGACGCCGCCCACTTTAAGGATCGCCAGGCGCTCGGCTGTGACCATCTGATCGATTTCGTCGCCCTGCGTCGACAGCATCAGCGCGCCATGGATGGCGCGTGAGCGCTGCACGGGGACCGCGACCGAGACGATCACCTCACCGCGCGAATTGACCCGCACCATCGAGCGTTTCTGGCCCTGGAGCGCATCGGCTACTTCCACATAGCCATTGCCGTTTTCGCGGCCGAGCTCGCGATAGAGCGGCAGGTCGCCGCGGTTCAGCCAGGTGCGCACTGCGACCATCGCGCGTTCGAGCAGCCCCGGCTTGTCGGAGAGCGGCGGCAGTGGGATGCCCCGCACGCTATCGAGATCGCGGCTGTCGAGCAGCACAGTGCCGTTGGGATCGAAAATCCGCGCGCGGGTCTTTGTCGGTGAGATCAGCGTGCTCAATACCGGCGCCACGCGCTCGGGATTGATCGGAAAATCCAGCGAATCATCCATTCCGCCGTAGCTTTCGCCCAATTTGAGGTCGAGCAGCCGCTCAGGGTCGACGGTGATTGCGTTGGTCTGCACCGTTGCCGACGCGCCGATGGCGCCGGCGATGATCTCGGCCTGCACCAGCAGGCTCTGTGCGCGCGCATCGATCAGGCCGGCGCGGAACTGCGACAGGTAAAGGATGCTCGCCACCAGTGCGACGAGGCCGGCGAGGTTGAGTGAGACGATGCGGCGGGTCAGGCTCGAGAAGGACAGCGCGAAGAAGAACTGCCCGGCGCGCTTGAGCCAGTTCAACGGCCCCCAGCCTTTCGCAAGGGGCTTGTCCTCATGATCAGGGGCGCCGTGGGATGCGATGTCCTCGGCGTTCGAACTCTGGTCAGGCTGCGTTCGGTCCAGCAATGCTTACGCCCGCGTTAGGACAACTCGTGCGACGGTCCTCGCATCCTAGAGCATGATCCGGAAAAGTGTGCAGCGGTTTTCCGAAAGATCATGCTCAAACAATAGCCTGAAGCGCGATTGCGCTTCAGGGCGTGCCCGGTTCTGATGGAATCAGAACCGGCGCAGCCCTCATCTGCTGTGAAGGCGGCAGCCGCCTCAGGCTTCCTTGAAGCGGTAGCCGACGCCGTAGAGCGTTTCGATCATCTCGAAATCGTTGTCGACCACCTTGAACTTCTTGCGCAGCCGCTTGATGTGGCTGTCGATGGTGCGGTCGTCGACATAGACCTGGTCGTCATAGGCGGCGTCCATCAGTGCGTTGCGGCTCTTGACCACGCCGGGCCGTGTCGCCAGTGCCTGCAGGATCAAAAATTCGGTGACCGTCAGCGTCACCGGCTCGTTCTTCCAGGTGCAGGTGTGCCGTTCCGGATCCATGCGCAGCAGGCCGCGATCGAGCGCCTTGGCGTCGTTCTCCTTCGGTGCGACGGTCGGATCCTTCGGCGCCGAGCGGCGCAACACCGCCTTGACGCGTTCGACCAAGAGGCGCTGCGAGAACGGTTTGCGGATGAAATCGTCCGCCCCCATCTTGAGGCCGAACAGCTCGTCGATCTCTTCGTCCTTGGAGGTGAGGAAGATCACCGGCAGATCGGACTTCTGCCTGAGGCGGCGAAGCGTCTCCATGCCGTCCATGCGCGGCATCTTGATGTCGAGGATGGCGAGATCGGGTTGGGTGGTGCGGAAACCGTCGAGCGCAGAGGCGCCGTCGGTGTAAGTCATGATGCGGTAGCCTTCGGCTTCCAGCGCGATCGAGACGGAGGTGAGAATGTTGCGGTCGTCGTCGACCAAAGCGATTGTGGGCATGAGCCTCTGCTTTCTGCTTTCCGTTTGGGTCGTGGCTTAAAACGGCGAGCAATCCAGTGATGCGCCGCATACATGGGTGCCGAACTGGCGTTCGAACCTGGTCACCGAGCAATGCAAGCTGGGCTGAAGTGTGACCAAGTTCCACGAAACACGGCAGATTCGCCGCATGTCGACCCATAACCGGGCTCGGGTTTACCCGAAAAAAGGCCCGCCTTGCAACCACCTGAGCCGAGAAAGCCAATGCAACCGACCCCCGATTTTGCTCCCCAAAAGCTCGCCAAATCGCTGCTCAGGCGGTCGCGGCAGGGGGCGCTCGCGACGCTCATCCCAAGCAGTGGCGATCCCTATTGTTCCCTGGTCAACCTGGCGAGCCATCCCGACGGCTCGCCGATTCTGCTGATCTCTCGGTTGGCCATTCACACCAAGAACATCCTCGCAGATAACAGGGTTTCCCTGATGCTCGATGAGCGCGCCGCCGGCGATGCGCTGGAAGGCGCCCGGATCATGCTGTCCGGCCGGGCCGAGCAGGCCGACACTGAGAAAAATCTGCTCCAGCGGCGGTATCTCAATGCCCATCCGTCGGCAGAAGCCTTTGTCTCATTTCAGGATTTCTCGTTCTTCCGGATCCGCGTGACGGGAACGCATCTGGTCGCAGGCTTTGGCCGGATCGTCGATCTCAGGCCGGAACAATTCCTCACGGACCTCACTGGTGCCGAGGACCTGCTGGCCGCGGAGGAGGGGGCGGTCGCGCACATGAACGCCGACCACCGTGACGCCTTGGGCCTTTACGCAACGAAGCTTCTTGGCGCGGCCGAAGGTGACTGGCGCTGCACCGGCTGCGATCCCGAAGGTCTCGACATGCAGGACGGCCAGACCGCGCTGCGGTTGGCTTTTCCGGAGCGGGTCACCACCGGCGCGGCCCTGCGCAAGATGCTTGTCCGGCTGGCCGGCGAAGCGCGCGGCAAGATCGGCGAGAAGCCTGACTAGCTGCACACGTTGAACGCCGGCCCCATCGCAGCGGCTCAAGATCGTGAACGGTCTGAGGTTGGCAGCGAGAGGGTTCATGACGCTCGCGCCGAGCAGCGCAGCCGCGCCAGGATCGAAGCCATCGCCGGCGAGCGCGCCGGCTTGCAGAAGACGCTTGCCGTCGAGTTTCCAGACTACGCCTCACTCTCCAACCCGTTGCCGCTGACGGTCAGGGATGTCCAGCAGCAGCTGTCGGCCGACGAGGCGATGCTGCTCCACTCCGTCGTCGACAAGCGCAGCTACGTCATCGCCATCACGCGCGAGAGGACCGACTGGAAGGAGATTCCGCTTGGCGCTGACGTGCTGCCTGCGCGCAAGCGCGCACCGCTTGCTCAACACAGCATCATCTACTTTGCAACCCACGGCCTCGTTGCCGGCGATGTCAAAGGGTGTGGGCGAACCGTCACTCGCGCTTTCGATTCCAGATCAACCGTCCGAGCTCGACGACGGTCTGCCCACGGCAAGCGAGGTCGCGCAGCTCAAGCTCAATGCAGATTGGGTGGTGCTGTCGGCCTGCAACACGATCGCCGGCGACAGGCCGGGCGCCGAGGCGTTGTCGGGATTGGCGCGTGCCTTCTCCTACGCCGGCGCGCGTGCGCTGCTGTTTCGCATTGGGCATCGGATTCGGAAGCTGCCACCCGCTTGACCACCCGACTTTCGGTTTACTCAAAAACGAACCAGAAATCGGGAGAGTCGAAGCTCTTCGGCGCGCCATGCTGGCGTATGTTGATGACACCGCGTCGCCGCGCAATGCGTATCCTGTGATGTGGGCCATTCGCACTCATCGGCGAAGGTGCGGTCCGATAGCGCTGCGCTGTGATTGTGCGTCGCAAAACACAGGCCGCGCCGAAAAAGCCATTTGGTTGCGCGATCATTGATGATTTTAGCATGACCTGCTCGGTGCTGACATGCGCGACGTTTGGCGCCGTCGTTGAATAAACCAAATCCTGCTGGATCAGCTTGGCAACGCCAGCGTTCATCAGTATTAGGTCGTCCGGCCGAGGCCGGCCGGCCTGTCATTCACGGTGACTGCGATGGCGCTAGTGCTTGGCCGCGCCATGTGTCGCTGGTTCTAGGAGGATTTTTCGTGCAAGAGACGGGCGTGCGCAACGGTGCCTTCGGCGCCGACAAATTCGGCTTAAGGAATCTCAAGCAGGTTCACTGGAACCTCGGCGCGCCGCAACTGTATCAGTATTCGCTCTCTGCAGGCGAGGCGGTGCTCTCTGCAGACGGTTCGCTCTGCGCCGACACCGGTGAATTCACCGGCCGCAGCCCGAAGGACAAGTTCACGGTGCGTGACGCCACCACCGACAAGAAGATGTGGTGGGCCGGCAATCAGTCGATCACTGCAGAGCAGTTCGAGACGCTCTATCAGGACTTCCTCAAGCATGCCGAAGGCAAGCGCCTGTTCGCGCAGGATCTCTATGGTGGGGCCGATCCGTCCTATCGCATCAAGACGCGCGTCTTCACCGAGCTCGCCTGGCACTCGCTGTTCATCCGCACGCTGCTGATCCGCCCGGAGGCGATCGAGCTCTCCACCTTCGTGCCGGAGCTTACCATCATCGACATGCCGAGCTTCCGCGCCGATCCCAAGCGTCACGGCTGCCGCTCCGAGAACGTCGTCGCCATCGATTTCGCCCGAAAGATCGTGCTGATCGGCGGTTCTTATTATGCCGGCGAGATGAAGAAATCGGTCTTCACCACGCTGAACTATTACCTGCCCGAGCGCGGCGTGATGCCGATGCACTGCTCCGCGAACGTTGGCGCCAATGGCGACACCGCGATTTTCTTCGGACTGTCGGGCACCGGCAAGACCACGCTCTCGGCCGATCCGAATCGCACGCTGATCGGCGACGACGAGCACGGCTGGGGCCCGAACGGCGTCTTCAACTTCGAAGGCGGCTGCTATGCCAAGTGCATCAAGCTCTCGAAGGAAGCCGAGCCCGAGATTTACGCGGCGTCGACGCGATTCGGTGCGGTGCTCGAGAACTGCGTGCTCGACGAAGACACCCGTGTGGTCGACTTCGACAACGGCTCCAAGACCGAGAACACGCGCTCGGCCTATCCACTCGAGTTCATCCCGAACGCTTCGCGCACTGGCCGCGCGCCGCAGCCCAAGAACGTGGTGATGCTTGCCGCCGACGCCTTCGGCGTGCTGCCGCCGATCGCCAAGCTCTCGCCGGCGCAGGCGATGTATCACTTCCTGTCCGGCTACACCGCGAAGGTCGCCGGCACCGAGCGCGGTCTCGGCAATGAACCGCAACCGGAATTCTCGACCTGCTTCGGCTCGCCCTTCCTGCCGCTCGATCCGTCCGTCTACGGCAACATGCTGCGCGATCTGATCGCCCAGCACAATGTCGACTGCTGGCTGGTCAACACCGGCTGGACCGGCGGCATGTACGGAACGGGTTCGCGCATGCCGATCAAGGTGACGCGCGCGCTGCTGACCGCCGCGCTCGACGGCTCGTTGCGCAACGTCGTATTCCGCACCGACAAATATTTCGGCTTCGCAGTCCCGACCGCGCTGCCGGGCGTGCCGAGCGAGATCCTCAACCCGGTCAACACCTGGAGGGACAAGGACGAGTTCGATAAGACCGCGCGTCGCCTGGTCGGCATGTTCCAGAAGAACTTTGCCAAGTTCGAAGCCCAGGTCGACGCCGAGGTGCGTGCGGCGGCGCCGGACGTGAAGCTCGCGGCGGAGTGATTGCTCTGCCTTCAATGCGAAAGGGCGGCCGCGAGGCCGCCCTTTTTGTTCGTGGCATCATCTCTCCTTTCGTCATTGCGAGCGTAGCGAAGCAATCCAGGGTTGATCCGCGGAGTCAGCCTGGATTGCTTCGTCGCTTCGCTCCTCGCAATGACGGGGGACCTGGAAGCAGCTACGCCTTGAAATACGCCATCTGCGTGCTCGTCGCGAGCAGCCGTCCGTTCGGCGACCACAGCTCGGCGTTCTGGTCGGCGTAGCTCTTGTGCATGATCTTCGAATCGGCCGTCGCGAGCACACGTGTGATGTCCTCGGCCGCGAGCTCTTCGGCATCGGTGTGGAAATAGGTCGTCAGCGACACCGTGCCGAACGGCACCAGTTCGCGTCGCGCGTGGAAGATGCGGCCGAAGAAGGCGTCCGACATCGACATCAGCGAGAGCATGTCGAGCTTGCGCGGCTCGCGGTCCGCGATCCAGATTTTCGAATAGGTGCTGGCGAGTTCGGCCTGCGGCGGCCCGAGGCGCATCTCGCCTTCGACGAAGCGGAATTCATACTGGTTGGCCCAGGACGCCTGGATATTCGGGAACGGCAGCGTCTGCGCGAACGGCTTCGCATCCGGGGCCTTTGCCACCCTGTGCTCCCACGACGGTCGGCGCTCGGCGAACACGGCGGTGGCGAGTGTCGCGACCTCACCGCCGTCCTGCGACAGTTCGACGCTCCAGTGCTGGCTGGAGCGGTTGCCCTTCACCAGTCGCAGGTCGAGATCGAACGGACCCTTGGCGATCGGCGCGCAATAATTGACCGTCAGCGCCAGCGGATCGCCGGCGCGTTGCGGGTGTTCGATCAGCGCGCGCAGAATGGTCGCGGCCGTGACACCACCGAACGGGCCGACAAAGGCCCAGTAGTCGTCGCTCGTTTGCCCTTGCCAACGTGAGTCACCGGCGGTGATGCGCGTGGCGTCGTCGAAGGGGTGCGGGAGCTTGGCGTGCATGATCATGTCCGGCGTTCGATGACGGACGTCATATCACGTCCGCCGTCGGTCCGTGCAATTACCTCTCGGGTAGCCGATTTCACGCTGCGGAAAATCAGCTCGCCGCGTCGCGCATGGTCTCTGCCATCTGGAACGGTGGCGCCGCCGGATTGACCGGCACGTTCCAGATCTCCTCGGCATATTCGCGGATGGTGCGGTCGGACGAGAACCACGACATGCGGGCGACGTTGAGGATCGAGGCGCGGGTCCAGGCCGGCGAGACCAGCCAGCGCGCATCGATCGCGCGCTGCGCCTCGTAGTAGGAATCGAAGTCGGCGCTGACCATGTAATGGTCGAGATAGCGCAACGCGTGCGCGATCGATTCGAAGCGGCCGGGATCGCCGGGCGAGAACTCGCCGGTTCCGATCGCATTGATGGCGCGCTGGAGCTTCGGCGAATTGCGGATCACGTCCGAGGCGTCCAGCCCCTGCTTGCGCCGGATCATCACGTCGCCGGCCTCCATGCCGAAGATCGCGATGTTCTCCATGCCGACCTGGTCGCGGATCTCGATGTTGGCGCCGTCGAGCGTGCCGATGGTGATGGCGCCGTTGAGCGCCAGCTTCATGTTGCCGGTGCCGGAGGCTTCCATGCCGGCGGTCGAGATCTGCTCCGACAAATCGGCTGCGGGGATGATCACTTCGGCGAGGCTGACATTGTAGTCGGGCAGGAAGACGACTTTGAGCTTGCCGCCGATCGCGGGATCGCTGTTGACGATTTCGGCGACGTCGTTGATCAGCTTGATGATGAGTTTGGCGTAGCGATAGCTCGCAGCCGCCTTGCCGGCAAAAATCTTCACCCGCGGCACCCAATTGCCGTCAGGGTCATCCTTGATCGACTGGTACAGCGCGACGGTCTCGATGATGTTGAGCAACTGGCGCTTGTATTCGTGGATGCGCTTGATCTGCACGTCGAACAGCGCGGTCGGGTCGACCTTGATGCCGAGCCGCTCGCCGATCAGGCGCGCCAGCGCCGTCTTGTTGTGCAGCTTGACGCTCCGGAACTTTTTCTGGAATTCGACGTCGCTGGCCCGCGCCTCGATCAGCGAGAGCCGGGTCGGATCGTCGAGCACGGCTTCGCCGCAGGCCTCCCGCAGCAGATCGGTGAGCTTCGGGTTCGCCAGCATCAGCCAGCGGCGGAAGGTAATGCCGTTGGTCTTGTTGGTGATGCGGCCGGGATAGAGATGGTTGAGATCGTGGAACACGGTTTCGCGCATCAAATCCGAATGCATCGCCGAGACGCCGTTGATGCGGTGCGAGCCGACGAAGGCGAGCTGGCCCATGCGGACGCGGCGCCCGCTCTTTTCGTCGATCAGCGAGACAGAGGCGCGGAAATCGATGTCGCCGGGGGCGCGTGCTTCGGCCAGTGCCAGATGCTGGACGTTGATGCGATAGATGATCTCGAGATGGCGCGGCAACAGCCGCTCGAACAGCTCGACCGGCCAGGTCTCGAGTGCTTCCGGCAGCAGCGTGTGGTTGGTGTAGGAGAGAGTGGCGACCGTGATCTTCCAGGCCTCGTCCCAGCGGAAATTATGGAGATCGACGAGAATGCGCATCAGCTCGGTGACGGCGAGGCTCGGGTGTGTGTCGTTGAGCTGCACCGCGACCTTGGACGACAGGCTGCGCAGCTGGCCGTCGGAGGCGAGATGCCGCTTGATCAGATCCTGCAGCGAGGCGGAGACGAAGAAATATTCCTGGCGCAGCCGCAGCTCGCGACCCGCCGGGCTCTCGTCGTTCGGATAGAGGAATTTGCAGATCGCTTCCGCGCGCGACTGCTCGGCGCTGGCGCTGACATAATCGCCCGAGTTGAAGGCATCGAGCTTCAACGGATCGGGCGAGCGCGCCGACCACAGCCGCAACGCGTTGACGTGCTGGCCGCGCCAGCCGACGATCGGCGTATCATAGGCGATCGCCTGCACGGTCTCGCTCGCGTGCCAGATCGCGCGGTCGCGACCCCTGTCGTCGACATGCTCGACGCTGCCGCCGAAATTGACGTCGTAGATCACCTCGGGGCGCTGCAATTCCCAGGGGTTGCCGAAGCCGAGCCATTCGTCCGGATATTCCTGCTGCCAGCCCTGATTGATGATCTGTCGGAACAGGCCGTAATCGTATCGGATGCCGTAGCCGATCGCGGGGATCTGCAGCGTCGCCATGCTTTCCATGAAACAGGCGGCGAGCCGCCCGAGGCCGCCATTGCCGAGCGCCGCATCGGGTTCGCATTTGCGCAACTCAGGCAGCGACACGCCGAGATCGCCGAGCGCCACATCGAAGATCTTGAGAAGGCCCATATTGTTGAGCGCATCGGTGAAGAGGCGCCCGATCAGGAATTCGAGCGAGAGATAATAGACGCGCTTGCGGCCGGCGTCGTAGCTGCGCTTTTCGGCCGAGAGCCAGCGATGCACGATGCGATCGCGCAGTGCCAGCGCCGCGGCCTGGTACCAGTCGTGCTTGGTCGCCATGCCCGCATCCTTGCCGATGGCGAGGCGCAGCTTCGCCAGGATCGCGCCCTTGATCTCCGACAGCGCGAGTTCGTCGATGGGCTGACCGGGGGCGGGGACGTCGGGTTGGAACGATTGATCTTGCAAAGCCGTCACTTCCTGGTCGACAGAAACACACCACTAACACCTACGCGTATTGCTCCCGCACCGGAACCATCGCTGGTGCGGGAGGGCACCGCGCTGCCGTAAAATTATGCAAGGAACGGGCCGCTTTGGGAACCCGGGCCAGCACGGAGGAACGCTGATTCGGCGCTAGAAAGCTGATTGGTGCTAGTTTGGGAACCAATTCAGCCATCATCATGGAGGAGAGGCCTCATGAGACTGCTGATCGAAATCGCCACCGCGGCCCTGATCGTCATCTGCATCACCGCCTCCAGCGCCGCCCTTGCCGCTGGCAAGACCGGCCGCAGCGACGCTCTCAGTTGCGCCGTTTCTCTCCCGCAATTCGCAACACCCGCCGCGCGCTGCGCCGCCATCAAGCGCCAATGCGGCGGCAAGTTCTACGCGAGCGCGTGCGGGGACAGGCTGTTGTCGGCGGTGAATTGAGGGGGTTTGGGCAGCACGGTTTGTGTCGTCCCGGCGAGGGCTCTTACCACATCGTCGTCCTGGCGAAAGCCTGGACCCATTACCCCGGCTGTCAAATTAAGCCCGACCGATCTCAACATCAGAACAAATTAAGAACAATTTAGCAAGTCTTTGATATATCATAGTGATTCGGTACGTTGCCGACACAACATCTGGGGTCTGACGTCAGTCGCGAGGACTACATGTCCACTATTGCCTTCGATCAATTTGCCCTCACCCGGATCGCCGATTTCGCGCGGTCGCTGTCGCGGCTGCATCAGGCGGCGCGGCGCCATGCCGTCGATGACGACCAGTTCGACCGCGAGTTCAACGCGGTGTGCCAGTCGATCTGGGGCTACACCATCGACGACATCAGCGACGATCTGTTCGCGGCCGAGGATCACCACTTCCTCGACACGCTGGACGAAGCGCATGCGCGCATCTTCGCGGCCGAACAGGGCTATGACCTCGTCGGCGAGACCGGCCTGCTGACCGACTGGTGGGGCTTTTGCTGGATGATCCTCGCCGAGAAGCGCGGCCTGCTGACGCCGGATAACCGCGCCGCCGCGCGTGCGGCCATCGAGGAGAAATATCTGGCGGCGCCGAACGTGATCGGGGTGATTATCGGGCGGTGATGCTCCATCCTGCCGTCATTGCGAGGAGCTTCGCTCGCAATGACGGCTCGCAGTGACGGCTTGGATAGAGTCCGGACCTTAATCCAGCCCTGCGCGCTTCGCCGACTTCGCCGTCTTCGGCACATCAGTCACATCAGGCAATGCCTCGCGCACGATCTCGGCCGCCGGGGCATCGGCTGCCACGGTCTCCGCGCGCACCGGCGCCACCTTCATTTCCCCGAGTCGGGCGCGGACCTGCGCGGTAAGGCCGGGATAGGAGGCGACCGGGGTGAACTCGGCGGTCTGGTCATTGCCGAGACGAACGCCGGTATAGGCGACGAGGCCATCGCTGGTGGCGATGACGTCGCCGGCCTTCAGCGAGCCATCGAGCGTCAGATCGACCGGAGCGAGGCCCGCCGGGTCGCGGCCGTTGCAGGTGCAGTCCGCGCGCAGCGCCTTGCGATAGGCGAAGGCGTTTTCGCTGTCGGCGTAGCGCTCGCCGGTCTGGCTGTAAGCGCCATCGATCGAGGAGCCGAAAAACACTTTCGTGGTGCTGGCGGGACAGAAGGCCTGACACATCTGCGCCGGCGAGGCGAGGCCGCGCATCAGCGGAAAATATTTGCCGTCGCAGCTGCGCACGCAGAAGGCCGGGCCCGAGCCGCCAGTCGACGCCGAGCGTGTTGGCGGCTGAGTGGCCGGATTCTGCTGACTGCCGAACGGATCGACGAACGAGCTCGACGGCTGCGGAACATCCCGTTGCGGCCGCTGTTGGCCGCCGCCGAAGAAGAAGTCGAACAAGCCTTCGGCCGCAACCGGGGCAGGGGGCGCAAGCAGCGGTGCTGCGAGGGTGGCGGCCATCAGCATCGCGCAACGCCGCCGGCGTGCATGGGATACATTCGTACGCAACGCTTACTCCACCCGACGCTACTGAACCGGCCGCGACCTCCAGGGGCCTCAGCACATGATTCACCATAAAGCGGGATGGTAAATGAGCGGTTGCTTCACCTCGCCCCGCTTGCGGGGAGAGGAGAGATCACGCCTTCAGGAATTCCGAGGCCTTGTACAGCGAGCGGAACGGCAGGCCGGCCGCGCCAAAAGTGTCGGTAGCGCCTTCCTCGCGGTCGACCATGGTCAGCACCAGCACGACTTCCGCGCCGGTCTCGCGCACGGATTCCACGGCCTTCATCGCCGAGCCGCCTGTCGTGGTGACATCCTCGACGATCACGACGCGCTTGCCATCGAGCGTCTCGCCTTTCGGCAGACCTTCGATCGCGAGCCTGGCACCGTGCTCCTTCGGCTTCTTGCGCACGAAGAAGGCCGCGATCGGATGGCCCTTGATCCAGGAGATCTGCGCCAGCGCGCCGGCGAGCGGTACTGCGCCCATCTCGAGGCCGCCAATGTAATCGAGATTGTCGTCCTTCAGCGTCTCATAGGTCAGCTCGGCGAGCAGCGTTGCGCCCTCGGGGTCGAGCATGGTCGGCTTCAGGTTGAAGTAGAAATCGCTCTTGCGGCCCGACGCGAGCGTCACCTCGCCCCGGCCGAAGGAACGGCGGCGGATGATTTCGAAGAGGCGGGCGCGGGAGGCAGATTTCGACACGGGGGTCCCTCGAACAGGGTTTGAGAGGTGGCGGAATTTATCCGCGACGGCCGTGACATTCCAGAGGGGGGCGCCCCCGTCAACAGGGATCGGCCATCCCGGTCCGCCGGTTGTGGCTGTGCAACTATCTGGGGTAGGTGGATGCCTGGTATCCCGGGAAGGAAAACAGGCCAATGACCATCGAGCTGCACACCTGGAACACGCCGAACGGCCGCAAAATTTCGGTCGCGCTGGAGGAAATGGGACTGCCCTACAGGGTGGTCCCGGTGAACATCACCAAGGGCGAGCAGATGGCCCCGGCGTTCCTGAAGCTGTCCCCCAACAACAAGATCCCCGCGATCCTCGACCCCGAGGGCCCGGACGGCAAGCCGGTCAGCATCTTTGAATCAGGCGCGATCCTGCTCTATCTCGGCGAAAAGACCGGCAAATTCCTGCCCAAATCGCTCGGTGCGCGCATCCCGGTCTATGAATGGCTGATGTGGCAGATGGGCGGCTTCGGCCCGATGCCGGGCCAGGTGCATCATTTCATCGCGCTGGAGAACGAGCAGGACCGCGGCTACGGATTGAAGCGCTACATGGCTGAGACGCGTCGGCTCTATGGCGTTCTGGACCGTCGCCTGGAGGGGCGCGATTTCGTCGCCGGCGATCTCTCGGTCGCCGATTTCGCCATCCTGGGCTGGGCTTGGCGGCATCCCCGCCACAAGGTCGAGCTCGCCGACTTCCCCAACGTCAGGCGCTGGTACGACGCCCTGATGGCGCGTCCGGCCGTGAAGCGGGGCATGGACGCGAAGCTGGATTGAGGGCGCTCTTACCCTCTCCCCTTGCGGGAGAGGGTGGCTCGAGGCGTAGCGGCGAGACGGGCTGAGGGGTCTCTATCCTCACGAACGGTATTGCGCGTTGTGAGAACCCCTCATCCGGCGCTTCGCGCCACCTTCTCCCGCATGGGGAGAAGGAAGAAAAAGCTCACACCTTCCGCGCTTCGACCGCCATCCTGACCGCAAGCCCGGCCAGCACGGTGCTCATCACCCAGCGCTGCACCAGCATCCAGCTTGGTCGCCTGGCCAGGAACAGCGCGATCGATCCGGCCGCCAGCGCGATGATCGCATTGACGCTGATGCTGATCACGATCTGGATCGCGCCCAGCACCACCGACTGCGTCAGCACGCTGCCGGCGGCGGGATCGATGAACTGGGGCAACAGCGCCAGATACAACATCGCGATCTTCGGGTTGAGCAGGTTGGTGACGAGCCCCATCGCGAACAATTTGGGCGGGCTGTCGATCGCGAGCTGCTTCACCTGGAACGGCGAGCGACCGCCCGGTTTCACCGCCTGCCACGCGAGCCAGAGCATGTAGCCGGCACCGGCAAAGCGCAGCGCGTCATAGGCAAAGGGAATCGCGAGCAGCAGCGCCGTGATGCCGAACGCCGCGCACAGCATGTAGAACAGGAAGCCCAGCGCGACGCCGCCGAGCGAGACGATCCCGGCCGCCGGTCCCTGCGTGATCGAGCGTGAGATCAGATAGATCATGTTCGGCCCTGGCGTGAGCACGAGTCCGAGGCAGACGAGGGCAAAGCCGAGCAAGGCCGAGGTGTGGGGCATGATCGAACCGGTGCGGGAGCTGCGCCGGTTCTAATATGCGCGGCGATGTGAGGCCATCGCGCAATTGCACGGAGGACAATTCGTTCGGTCCGACGCCTAGGCCTGCACGGTGCTGATGAAGGCCGCGAAACGCTCCATCGCCACGCGCAACGGCTCTGCGAGGGCGGGATCAGCGGCGATGCTGTGCTCGTCCCAGGCTCCGCCGAGCAGCGGCAGTGTCAGGCAGGCGTCCGTGGCGAGGCGGGCCGACATCGTCTCCAGCGTCAGCCTCAGGGCGGCCAGCGCGTGTGTCGCGCGCGGCGACGTGTTGATCAGCGCGACGGGCTTATCGGGAAATTCGTGGCTGCCGACAAGCCAATCGAGCGCGTTCTTCAAGACCCCAGCGACGCCGCGGGCATATTCAGGGCTCGAGATCAGCAGCCCGTCGACGCTGCCGATCATCTCGCGCATGGCGCCGACCGGTGCAGGCACGTTGTCATCATCGAGATCCGGATTGAAGAAAGGCAGCCCTGCAATTCCTTCGAACTGCATCACCTCGACACCATCTGGCGCGAGCCGAGCGGCTGCGCGCAACACGGCCGTGTTGCTCGAACCCGCGCGCAGGCTGCCGGAAATGGCGGCGATTTTCATCGGGACGGCCCCCCTAATGCGCCTCGTCCCAATTGTTCGCCGCGCGCGCATCGACATGCAACGGTACCGACAGCAGCACGGCCGGGAACGGTGCGTCCTGCATCACGTGTTGCACGACGGGCAACGTCGCCTCGACCTCGGCGTCGGGCACCTCGAAGATCAATTCGTCATGCACCTGCAAGAGCATCTGTGCCGAGAGCTTCTTCTGCGCCAACGCATCTTCCACCCGCGTCATCGCGCGGCGGATGATGTCGGCGGCGGTGCCTTGCAGCCGCGCGTTGATCGCGGCGCGCTCGTTGAAGGCGCGCACCGAAGCGTTCGAGGCCTTGATGTCGGGGTAGTGGCACTTGCGGCCGAACAGCGTAGTGACATAGCCGTGGTTCCGGCAGAAATCTCGCGTCTCGTCCATATAGGCGCGAATGCCGGGAAAGCGCTCAAAGTATTTCTTGATGTAGGCCGACGCCTCTTCGCGCGCGATGCCGAGCTGGTTGGCGAGGCCGAACGCCGAGATGCCGTAGATGATGCCGAAATTGATCGCCTTGGCGCGGCGGCGGATTTCGCTCGGCATGCCCTTGATCGGAACGCCGAACATTTCCGACGCGGTCATCGCGTGAATGTCGAGGCCGTCCTTGAACGCTTGTTTCAGCACGGGGATGTCGGCGATTTCAGCCAGCAGCCGCAGCTCGATCTGCGAATAGTCGGCAGAGACGAGCTTGTGGCCCGGCGTCGCGATGAAGGCGCGGCGGATTTTTCGGCCGTCCTCGGTGCGCACCGGAATGTTCTGCAAGTTCGGCTCGTTCGAAGACAGCCGGCCCGTCGTGGTCGCGGCCAGCGCGTAGGTCGTGTGCACGCGATGGGTCTGTGGGTTGACATAGGTCGGCAGTGCGTCGGTGTAGGTCGATTTCAGCTTCGAGACCTGGCGCCACTCCAGAATCTTGCGCGGAAAATCATGGCCCTGCTCGGCCAGCTCGTCGAGCACCTGTGCGGTGGTCGACCACGCGCCGGTCTTGGTCTTGGTGCCGCCTGGCAGGCCCATCTTGCCGAACAGGATGTCGCCGATCTGCTTGGGGCTGCCGACGTTGACCGGCTCGCCCGCGATCTCCTGGATTTCGGCTTCGACGCGCGCCGCAGTCTGGGCGAAGTCGCCGGATAGCCGGGACAACACCTGGCGGTCGATCGAGATGCCGCGCCGTTCCATGCGCGCGAGCACCGATACCAGCGGACGCTCGAGTGTCTCGTAAACGGTGGTCATGTGCTCTGCTGTGAGGCGCGGCTTCAGCACGCGCCAGACCCGCAAGGCCATGTCGGCGCCCTCGGCCGACAGCGGCGCTGCCTTCTCGATCGGCACCTGGTCGAAGGTGATCTTGCCCTTGCCGCTGCCGAGCAACTCGCTCTCCTTCAACATGGCGTGGCCGAACCAGCGCTCCGAGAGCGGTTCGATCGCATGCGAGCCGCGGCCGGCGTCGAGCACGTAGGAGATCAGTTGTGCATCGTCGGTGTTGCGCAAGGTGATGCCATGCTGCGCCAGCATCACGGCAGTGAACTTGACGTCGAAACCGATCTTGAGAATGCCGGCCGATTCCAGCACTGGCCTCAGCGCTTCGATGGCGTCGTCATGCGTGACCTGGTCCGGCGCAAGGCCGGCGTCGAACAGGCCGGCGCCGCCGCCGGACCGCTTGTGCGCGAGCGGCACGTAGCAGGCCTCGTTCGGCGCCAGCGCCAGCGCAATGCCGCAGAGATCCGCCTGCATCGGATCGATCGAGTTTCCTCTCGTCTCGATGGCGACGTGGCCAGCGTCGTGAATGCGGCTGATGAAGGCGTTGAGCTCCTTCACCGATTTGATCGCCTGGTACTTGCTGCGGTCGACAGGCAGCTTGCGCAGCGCCTCCTCGCGCGCAACCGCGAGCGAAATCGGCGCGCCCTTCGGACTAGCCGCCTTGTCCTCCTTGCCCGCCGATGTGTTGCGCTCGCTCGGCCGGGCCTGCGCCGGAGTGCCGGCGCCCGGGGCGGGCACGACGTCCGACGGCGGCAGCGGCGAGAACACGCTGGCACCGCTCGCATAGCCGGGATCGGCATCGACGCTGGCAAGGTCGATCTGCGAATAGTCGGCGACGCGGCGCGTCAGCGTGGTGAATTCCATCGCCTTCAGGAAGGCGACCAGCTTGCGCGCGTCGGGCTCGTGAACGGCGAGATCGTCCAGCGGCACCTCCAGATCGACCTTGTCGTCGAGCAACACGAGCTGGCGTGAGATCCGCGCCTTCTCGGCATTCTCGATCAGCGCCTCGCGCCGTTTCGGCTGCTTGATCTCGGAGGCACGGAACAGGAGCTGTTCAAGATCGCCATATTCGACGATCAGCTGCGCGGCGGTCTTGATGCCGATGCCGGGAACGCCAGGCACGTTGTCGGTGGAATCGCCGGCCAGCGCCTGCACCTCAACGACCTTCTCCGGCGGCACGCCGAATTTCTCGATCACCTCGGGAATGCCGATGCGGCGATCCTTCATGGTGTCGTACATGGTGACGCAATCGGTGACGAGCTGCATCAGGTCCTTGTCGGAGGACACGATGGTTGCGCTCGCGCCGCGCTCGCAGGCCTGGCGCACATAGGTTGCGATCAGATCGTCGGCTTCGTAGCCGACCTGTTCCAGGCAGGGCAGGTCGAAGGCGCGAACGGCTTCACGGATCAGCGAAAATTGCGGGATCAGATCGTCGGGCGCCGGCGGCCGGTGCGCCTTGTAGTCGGGATAGATCTTGTTGCGGAAGGTGATCTCCGACTTGTCGAAGACGATCGCCAGATGCGTCGGACGGTTGTCCTCGGGCATGTCGCGGAGCAGCTTCCACAGCATGTTGCAGAAACCGAGCACGGCATTGACCTGCAACCCGTCCGACTTGCGATTCAGCGGCGGCAGCGCGTGATAGGCGCGGAAGATGTAGGAGGAACCGTCGACCAGGAAGACGTGGTCGCCTTTTCCAGCCGCCTTGGCTGCGACCGGTTTGGCAGCAGCTGTCGCGGCAACGGGCTTGGTGTCGGCTTTGGCTGATATCTTCGAAGAGGTTTTTGGCATGGCCGCAATGTATGAATTTTTGCGGCAAAAGACAGCCTCGACATCCAGCAATTTTGCCGACTCGCACAGACAAATCACGCGGCCGGCAAGGCCGTGAGATCAGGCCAGGCAGCTTTCGATGAAACTTGCGACCGCGCGTATCGCGGGCGTACGGCGCAGGTCGCGATGCAGGACCAGCCAGATCTCGCGCCCGACGGGGCGCCCACCGACGTCATGGCGTTCCAGCCGTGGGTCGGGCTCGCCAAGGAATTTCGGCAACGCCGCGAGCCCAATTCCGGTCCTGGCGGCAGCGGCCTGGTTCTCCAGATCGTTGGTGCGAAGCACGATCTCGCGCGCGCCGGCGAAGCGCATCAGCCATCGCTGTTGCGGAACCTCATCCATGCTGGAATCGTAGGCGACGAAAGCGAAAGCACGCGCGGGCGTGGCCTTCAGATAGTCGGGCGAGCCGTAGAGGGCGAACTCGAAATAGCCGATCTTGCGGGCAACCAATCCCGGCTCCGTCGGACGCGACAGCCGAAGCGCCAGATCAGCCTCGCGGCGATTGAGTGAGGCCGTGCGCTTCTCGCCGATCAGCTTGATCCGGATGCCCGGATGCTGCTGTCGCAGCCGCACCAGCCGCGGCGCGATCAGGAGATTGGCGAGCGACGGCGGCGCGCTGATCGTGATCTCGCCGCCGATCTCGGATTTCGAGGCCAATGCGGCGCGCTCCACCGCAAACGCCGTCTCGGCCATCGGTGCCCCGATCTTGGCAAGGCGCTTGCCGTCTTCGGTGAGCTCGTAGCTGCGCGGCCTGCGGTCCACGAGCTTGAGCGACATGGAGGCTTCCAGGGCAGCGACGCGGCGGGCCACGGTCACGTGGTCGACGTTCAGGCTCCTCGCCGCGGCAGACAAGGTGCCCTCGCGTGCGAGCGCCAGGAAGTGCTGCAGGTCGGTCCAGTCCATCTGTGCAAATTCTCACAATAAGGTCTCTGTTATGAGCGGTTTCGCAGATCTTCACGCTGTCCCATAGTCCTTTCCATCATCGACAGGAGGACTTGGACATGGCCGTGATCGTGAGATTGAAGGCGCCCGGTGGCGTCGACCAGCTCGAACTGGCGAGCGCCGATCTGCCGCCGCCGGGGCGCGGCGAAATCCGGCTGCGGCAGACCGCGATCGGCGTCAATTCCATCGACATCTATCAGCGTATCGGCCTCTATGCGCTGCCGCCCGAGCGGATTCCCGGGGTCGAGGCGGTCGGCGTCGTTGCGGCTGTCGGTACCGAGGTGACTGGCCTCGAGCCCGGGGACCGCGTCGCCTATGCGGGCGCACCGGTTGGCGCCTATGCCTCCGAACGCAACCTGCCGGCCTGGCGCTGCGTGAAGCTTCCGGCGAGCTTGCCGGATGAGGCCGTTGCCGCAGCGTTCGTCAAGGGCATCACGGCCGACATGTTGCTCACGCGCATTTTCCCGGTTGGTCGGGGTACGACGATCCTCGTGCATAGCGCAGCCGGCGGGCTCGGTCAGGTGCTGACGCGCTGGGCCAGTGCGCTCGGGGCGGTCGTGATCGGAACGGTCGGCTCACCGGCGAAGGTCGAAATCGCCCGCGCTGCCGGCGCCTCTCACCTGATCGTCGGGCGCGACGCCGATTTCGCCGCAGGCGTCGCCGGTCTCACGGCCGGACGAGGCGTCGATGTCGCCTATGACGGCGTCGGCGGCACGACGTTGCAGAAGACGCTTGGCTGCGTGCGGCCATTCGGCGTCGTTGCGAGCATTGGTCAATCCGCCGGGCCGATCCCCTCACTCGATCTCCATGATCTCGGACCGCGGCGCAGCCTGATGCTGGCGCGGCCGAGCGTCATGGCCCACATGAACGATGCCGATGCATACAGCCGTTCCGCCGGGCGTGTGCTGGCGGCGATCAGCGACGGTGTGCTGCAGGTAAGCGGGACGGCCTACAGCCTGCGGGACGCCGCGCTGGCGCAGGCCGACCTGGAAGCCGGACGGACGACGGGAGCCCTGTATCTTCGACCGTGAGCGGCCTATTCCGCGGCCTGCAAAATGGTGCCGGCTTTCCTCGGGGCGATCCAGAATGCATCCGGGCGCTCGAACAGGAAGTCCGCGTGCAGCCGCAGCGCGGCCCGCCAGATCGCGAGTGATCCCAGCACGCCGAGAACCGTGACGATCAGCGACACCGTGCCGATGTCGGCGATCAATCCGGTGTGCAGCAGCAGTGTCCGCGTCGCCGCCATCGGCAGGAAGAAGGCGAGATAGATCACGATCGAATGCTCGCCGCAAAAGCGGAGGAAATTGCACCAATGCGCGCGCGCCAGCAGCGTGCCGATCGTGATGATCGCGCACGCACCGGCAAAGCCGAGCATGAGCGAGACGATCCTCCATTCGCTGGCGCCTGATACGACGAGGCCGCCATCGACCGACACCCAGGTCGCGAGAGCCACGAGCGACAGCGCGGGGTGCTTCCTGGCGCGATCCGACAGTGCGAACACGTAAGGCGCGAACAGGAAACCGGAATAGAAATAGACGAAACGCGCGCAGAACTCGTCGATTGCGGTCCAGCCGGTCGTGACGCGGGCCGTCTCCAGCGCGGCAGCGACAAGCCAGATCGCGAGCGGCGGGATTTGGCGTGTCACTTTCGTGACGATGAAGAAGACCGGCAGCAGGTAGATGAACCAGAGCGTGCCGAACGGCTCGATGAAGGATTCGAGATACAAGAGGCCGACCTCGCGCCAGCCGGTTTCAGCGGCAAAGGCGGGGGCCTTGAAGCCGAACTGGATTGTCACCCAGACGACATAAAAATAAGCGAAATGCACCACCTTGCGGTCGAGATAGGTTCGCCAGTCCCGATCGATCACCAGCGGCAGGAACAGGCCGGAAATCAGGAAGAAGTCCGGCATCCGGAACGGCTTTGCGAAGGCCACCACGACATGCATGAAACCGGTCTCGCCGGCGGCAAGCTCGACCCCCAGCACCGAATGCATCGTCACCACCATGACGATGCAGATGCCCTTGGCATAGTCGACCCAATCGACACGCGCGGCAGCGGAGGCTTTGAAAAGCCCCCCGCTTGCAGCTGACGTGTCCGATGGTGTCATATGTCTCTTTTCGAGGCGTGTTCCGCCCGGTATGTACGGGCGTGGGGCAGTGTGGGCCCCAGTGGTTTCCGACTTCTTTACCGATACAAGTCTCGTGCCGGTTTCTCAGCGCGGGCTCTTCCTTCCCGACGGGAAAATGCTAAACCGCTCCCGGATTGGGTTTCATTAACCAAGCTAGAACAGGAATTTTCATGCGCATCGCGATGATCGGCACGGGTTATGTCGGACTGGTGTCCGGCGCCTGCTTTGCGGATTTCGGTCACGAGGTCACCTGCGTCGACAAGGACGAGAAGAAGATCGCGGCGCTCCATCGCGGCGAGATTCCGATCTACGAGCCTGGCCTCGACGAATTGGTCGCCACGAATGTGAAGGCCAAGCGGCTCGACTTCACGACGGATTTGGCGAAGCCGGTCGCTGATGCCGATGCCGTGTTCATCGCGGTCGGCACGCCCTCGCGCCGCGGGGATGGTCACGCCGATCTCTCCTATGTCTACGCCGCCGCCAAGGAGATCGCGCAGTCGCTGTCCGGCTTCACCGTCGTTGTGACGAAGTCGACCGTGCCTGTCGGGACCGGCGACGAGGTCGAGCGCATTATCCGCGAAGCCAATCCCGGGGCTGACGTGGTCGTTGCCTCGAATCCGGAATTCCTGCGCGAGGGCGCCGCGATCCGCGACTTCAAATTCCCCGACCGCGTCGTGGTCGGCACTTCCGACGAGCGCGGCCGCAAGGTGATGGGCGACATCTATCGCCCGCTGTCACTGAACCAGGCGCCGCTGATGTTCACCGCGCGCCGCACCGCCGAGATGATCAAATACGCGGCGAATGCGTTCCTCGCGACCAAGATCACCTTCATCAACGAGATCGCCGATCTCTCCGAACGAGTCGGCGCCAACGTGCAGGAGGTCGCGCGCGGCATTGGGCTGGACAACCGGATCGGCACCAAGTTCCTGCACGCCGGTCCCGGCTTCGGCGGCTCATGTTTCCCGAAGGACACCAAGGCGCTGATCAAGATCGCGCAGGACTACGATGTGTCCTTGCGCATCGTCGAATCCGTGCTGGCCGTGAACGAGAACCGCAAGCGCGCGATGGCGCGAAAAGTGAGCCAGGCGCTCGGTGGCTCCTTGCGCGGAAAGACCATCGCGGTGCTCGGCCTCACCTTCAAGCCCGACACCGACGACATGCGCGATGCGCCGTCGATCCCGCTGGTCACCGGCCTGCTCGACATGGGCGCGAAGGTGAAGGCGTTCGATCCCGTCGGCATGGAGCAGGCCAAAAGCGAGCTGCCCAGCATCACCTATTGCGAGGATGCCTATTCCTGCGCGGAGGGCGCCGACGCGCTGGTGGTCGTCACCGAGTGGACCCAGTTCCGCGCGCTGGATCTGGACCGGCTGAAGGCAACCATGGTGCAGCCCGTCATTGTCGATCTGCGCAACATCTACCGTCCCGAAGAAATGGCGGCGGCCGGCTTCATCTATGAGAGCGTGGGCCGCCCGCCGGCACAGGGCTGACGTTCCGCCACCGTGCACGATTCCGTCATGGCCGGGCTTGTCCCACGGCTGTCCGGTTTAGATTTTGTGGACAAGGCGCATGGCGTTGATTCTAGTCGGTTCTGGACGTCTGCAAGCGTTCCGGGACACGACAGGAGATCAGCGCCATGCCGCACCACAATACAGTATTTCGCGACGTCCTGAAGCTGATGCCGTGGCGTCAGTTTGAAGGGCTTGTGGAAGAACATGATGCGGATGCGCGGGTACGGCGGCTGCCGACCAAGTCGCAATTCGTGGCGATGCTGTACGGCCAACTTTCTGGAGCCTCGGGGCTGCGAGAGATTGTGACGGCTCTTTCGAGCCATGGGTC
>NZ_FOQM01000047.1 GCF_900113735.1 Bradyrhizobium sp. Gha | reverse complement strand
CACCGTGTTCGATTATCCGGATGGGCGGCTTGTGATCAAGCACAGGGGCCGTGCGTTGCCCTACCGGACATTCGACAAGGTGCGACAGGTCGACCAGGCGGCGATCGTCGAGAACAAGCGGTTGGGACCGGTTCTGGCGTACATCGCCGAGCAGCAGAAGCTGCTCGACGTCAGCCGCAGCCAGAAGGCCCCGGGCCGCCGCGGCCAAGGTGCGAGCCTGTTCAAGGCGGGCTAAAAATCCCGCATCGACCAGTCGCCGTCACTGGCACTCTCATCCGGGCGCCCGGCCGCTGCGCAACCCCGGCCAGCTTCGCGTCCGTGCGCCCCCCTCGCCGGGTCTTGCAGTGACATTGCTAACGAGCGCAATGGGCGACTTGTCTATCGAGTTCCAACACCTGGATTTCGCAAATCGAACGTTATGGAATATTCTGAAGACCCCACGCTATTCAGTTCAGCGATTACATAGCTATAGCTATGTATGTTGCTATACTTGCGCTTTCAGACCATGAAACCGATTACGCCTACGAAAAGGACGCGCTGAAGCGGCCTCTTGCTCATTATTGCTCCAACTCGAACGCTTAGCAGTCGCGACCGTCACGAGAATCCGTGCGCGAGGACAACCGAGTGCACCTGCTTCGACCAAACGTCAAGCAAGTCGAGATGAAGCCATTTTCTCTTATTTTAAGGAGGACCCCAAGTAACTCGCTCCCGGGCGCACCAGGGCTCGAACCTGGGACCCGCTGATTAAGAGTCTGATGTTTTCGAAATAACTACAGGCACTTAGATGTAAAAGCCGGCCGAAGCAGAGCTATATAGATCAATGAGTTACATCTGATTTGTAAATCACGAGCCGGCGCTGTACTTTGACCTGCAACCCCTGCGTCCCGAACGTAAATAGCGGCCGAAAAGATCAACAAAAACAATGAAACTTGCTCGCGATTGACAACCTTTATCACCGTTTGAAAGCGTGGACATCATACAGGAGATACGTGGTACGGACCGTGGTACCGCGAACGCTCGCCAGAGATCTTTTTTTCTAACCTATTGAAATCGCTTGGTAGCGGGGGTCCGTTACATCGCGAAACCCACTATTTCGGAGGCCCTGTTTTCTTATTGGAGAGCAGCCTAACTCGGAATGTCGGGTCTCGATAGTCCGCCAAAAGCCGCCGTTCGTGCGCGATTGGCCGCCGGCAAAAAATAGTCGGCGAGCAGGTTCAAATCGGGATGCCGACATTCCGTTCGGGTGGCCATCTAACCGGGGGCGTTCCCTGCGTCCCCAACGCGTAGACGAGTTCGCGGCCGAACCACTGCCACGGTAGCGACGTTTTTACCGGGGCCGTGCCACCTGAATTCCAGCCGCGGCCGCCTTCGCCGAAAATTTCGTCCCGGTTGCGGTCACGGCCACCGTGTCCTCGAGCTTGATGAACCCGCGCTTCGGACGCTTCATCGTGGTTTCCACCGAGATCGCCATGCCAGCCACGCTTGTCGTCGAGCAGACCTCCTGATCGGTCCGTCGCGCGATCCCCTGCTCAAGCGCGGCAAGCTTACGCGCGCCGAATTCAAGTCCTTGCCACGGGCCGTGCTGCCGCTAAGCCGCTCGCCATTCCCGCCGGAGGTCGCGAGCCGATTGCGGGTCGACAGCTTGATCTCCATGAAGCGCATAGTGGCCCCGGGACTCGGCTATGCGCTGATGCTCTATTCCGGAATCTATCGGGAGGTCGAAGCCGGCGCGCTTTCGGCCGTTCCGCTGTGCACTCGTCGCACGATCGTAGTGATTGCACTGCCTGTTATCCGAACACGGCTACTCCGACTTACCAGGGTCAACTGCGACCACCATCGATCGGTGGGCTCAAACCGGGAAGGCGCAACCAGCGATACCGACATTCGGTTCAAGTTGCGCTCTATCGCGCGTCGATATCATCAGGCGGCGGCACTTTGCGCTTAAGGTTGGTCTCTAATTCCAGCTCAACTTCATCCATCACGCGCTTGTTGGTGTCGGATGGCTTCTCTGGGATCGGGTTGGGGGTCGACTTGGTCATGCCTTATAAGCGGATGAACTCTGTACCGTTCCTAATTGTCCCAGATGCGTTCGCCGCAATGGCATTGGTAAAGCCGGACGGTCTTGCCTCCCTGCGGATCAAGTATTGAATGCTTAAGCTGGGGAAATCCAGCACAGGACGGGCACCTTGGCCGCCGGTTCTGCTCTTGGGCTTGGGCAGCTGCTTCTCGTCGTCCGTCATGGCAATCCACTACAGCGCGATTACGAGCGGCGCATTGTCATGGATCACTTTTCGAGAGCATTTCTTCCCTTGCCAGCTGCGTCACCAAGGCACGTAGTATCCGTTGGTCAGCTACTGGCAGCCGTCCCTCGCAGATGGCTTTGGCTATGGCCTCAATCTGCTCATCGATGCGAACGCGGATGGCCGCCTTGCGATCTTCCTTATCCATTCGCCGGACCTCGGGGGTGCGGTACAAACAACTAACCTAAGTTAAAGTTCCCTTTTTGAAACTAGCCCGGCCCCCCCGATTTCGCGGTGAACGGGAACAAACCGCGTCCAGCCCGGGAAGGGAACGTCAAAGATCCGCTCGTGAAGCAAGTGTTCAAAAGTGAACGCGGGTGATTGGCTGTCTCAGCCTGCCAGTGCCCGAACAGCTAATCTTGAAATTTCAGCAGGGTCTTCAATCCCTGATTGGCCTATGGCAACGATTTTCTCAGCGACAAGCTGCGTGAGTGGGTCGCTGCGATCATTCAGACCCAAGGCCCTCAACGCTTCTTCGTAGGCCGCAACCAGACGCGCGATTTGCTCGGGCCCAAAGGCACTGTCTCTTAGCAGCCTGTGTATGGTCATAGCGTGTAACAACGCGCGGGACGCCACACAATTGGAGGCCGGCGCCGAAACAATTTTCTTACCTCGCCGGAACCTCAACTGGTTGCAAAGCAACAATTGCGAGCCTGTGTAGACGGAAACGTCCGCTGCGGGTCTTGGTTGTGTCCAAACGGGTAGGAGGGCCCGCGGTGGTCAGTCGATGTTCTCGCGTCGGATAGCCATGACCGGTCAAATGGGTGTTGCGACGCGGCGGATGGCGGAATCAGGCTCGATTGGCCGATGATGTTCATCACCCCTGTGATGTTATAGGTGAGAAAATGCAGCGCCATCTCAGCGGCGACATTCCGTAGGCGCTTCATCAGGAAGTGGGTCGCACCCATACGGGCCTTGATCGTGCTGAAGGGATGCTCGACGGTCTCGCGCCACGTGCGCATGGCCTTGGCAAGCCGCTCCTGACCGATGCGCGGCCCGAGAACCGACAAATTGCTTGGTGAATGTTGGGACGACGCCAGCGCGGCTATACATGCCGAAGAGACTGCGCTTAAAGCAGACGCTTTTCCAAGCGAGCCATCCGCGCCCAGAGCAACGCCAATGGGCCCAACAGAATCCCGATCGCGAGAACGATAAAGACCAGCAGCCAGCCACGCGCGGTCTGCGGTCCGCCCGCCGCATCGAGCGCAACGCCCGTCCCCCACGCGGCGAGGGCTGAAAGCCCAAAGCCGACGGTGGAATGCAGGGCCAGCGTCGCGCCGCGATGCTCGGAGACAGCCGCAGCTGACATGCCGGCCGTTAATGCACCGGAATCCGCCGGTACTGTCAGGCCATAGACGATCAGCAGCAACGCCAGCACCCACGCAGGCGCAGTTGCGTTGAGACCGATGGCGATCGCAACGCAAGCTGATGCAATCATCACGACCGTGATGGCGCGATGTCGTCCGAATTTCAGTGCAGCTTCGTTGCCGAGGATGCTGGCCGGCATCGAGATCACCGCGAAGCAGAAGCTCATTAGCACCGGCGACAACCACGAGGGTGCGCCTTGATGCGCGACGACAAAGGTCCAGAATCCCACCAGCCAGGTGCGGATGCCATAGAGCTCGAAGCAATGCGCGCCATAACCGAAGATGTAACCGAGGGCCTCGCGGTTGGTGAAGACTGGCCCGAAGTTCAACAGCCGACCTGCTTTCGGCGTGGGCCGACGCCCCTCCATCAGGAGGCACGCGACCACCATCGCGATGGGGCCGATGCCCGTGACGTAGAAAGCGATCCGCCAGCCCCAGCGATCTGCGAGCAGTTGCGCAACGAGAAACGAAAGCCCGACGCCGACCGAGAAGCTCGACGTGTACAACGTCACCGCCCGCGAGGTGTCGCCGGCGGGCAATCGGTCCGTCAGAGCCTTCAGCCCTGGCATGTAGGCCCCGGCAAATCCCAAGCCTGCGAGCGACCAGATGATCGTCCCAGACCAGAAGCCTTCGGCGAAGATGCCGAACGCAGCTGTCGCGAGGCCACTGATGATAGAGCCGCAGATCAATACGATCCGTGCGTCGATGCGGTCGGTCAACGTCGTCAGCACGGGCACGGCGAGCATGTAGCCGAACGCGTAGCCGCTCGCCATCATGCCGCCCTCGGCGGCGGACAGCCCCCATGCCGGCATCAGGTGCTGCGCCAGATTCGCCGAGAGGGTCACATGCGGCAGCAGATTGCCAACCTGGCCGATGCACATGACCGCAATCAGCGACCATCCGCTCAAGCTACGAATGCTCTCCTCCCATCGTAGCTCGCCTCGCGCGGACGGACCTCATGAGCAACCGCACCCAGCGCTGCCTGCCTTCTTCGCCGTTTCGTCGGCGGCGCAGCAGGCCGATGCCTCTTCCTTCGCCGGACCACCACAGCATCCCGCTGCGGCTGCCTCGAGGCCACCGCGCGTGCAAACGCCGGTTTCCGGCAGCACGAGCTCGACCCGGGCGGCGGCTTTCTTGTCGCCGGCAATATCGGCGACGATCGAGCGGACCTGCTCGTAGCCGGTCATCATCAGGAAGGTCGGCGCACGGCCGTAGGACTTCATGCCAGCAAGATAGAAGCCGGGCTCGTCATGGGCGAGTTCGCGGGCGCCATGGGGGCGGACCGTCCCGCAGCTGTGCTCGTTGGGATCGATCAGCGGCGCGAGCGCGGCGGGCGCCTCGATCGCCGGATCGAGTCGAAGCCGCAGCTCAGAGAGAAACGACAAGTCGGGACGGAAACCGGTGGAGACGACCAGCTCATCCGCAACCACGCTTCGCGCTCCGCAGCAGGCTCCGGTCAAAATCTTGAGACGGCCTCCGGAGTCCGAGATGTGAGTGACACCAAATCCGCTCTCCACCGTGATTTTGCCGGCCGCCACCAGCGCTGCGAAGTGAGAGCCGAGCTCGCCGCGCGCGGCAAGCTTGTCATTGCGACCGCCGCCGAAGGCCTTTGCGGGATCGGCGCCGCGCAGCAGCCAGATGGCCTGCGTACCCGGCACCTCGTCAGTCAGTTGCGCGAGATCGATCAGCGTACCCACGGCGGAATGGCCGGCACCGAGCACGGCAACGGTCTTGCCGGCATACCTGGCGCGATGGGTGCCGCACACATCCGGCATGCCGTAGGCGATGCGATCCGCGCGCTCGCGTTCACCGATGGCGGGCAAACCGTTGCTGGCGGCGGGATTGGGAGAGAACCACGTGCCTGATGTATCGACGACCGCATCCGCGCGCAACACTTCGGGGCCTTTGCCGTTCTGATAGCGGATTTCGAACGGGGCCTGCTCCCGCCCCTTTGTCTTGGCCTTGTCGAAACCGGCGCGGCTGATCGCCGTCACGCGACTGGAGGTGCGGATCGCCTCGCGGAGCGGCGTGCGTGTCGCGAGCGGATCGAGGTATTGATCGATCAGTTCGCCGCCAGTTGGGTAGGACTCGGGATCCGGCGAATTCCACCCCGTGGGCGCAAGCAACCGCGCAGCCGCCTTGTCGATATTGTATTCCCATGGCGAGAACAGCTGGACGTGCTGCCACTGACGAACAGCATGTCCTGCTTCCGACCCGGCTTCGAGCACGATCGGCGACATGCCGCGTTCGAGCACATGCGCTGCGGCCGCGAGGCCGACCGGACCTGCCCCGATGATGGCAACCGTCTTGCCGTTCATTTTGCCGTCCATTTCGCTTCTCCGATCATTCTAGAATCATCGAATAATAGCGACCGAAAAAATCAGGCCGCCGTTTGCGTATCCTTGCATCCGATTTCGTCCGCGCAGCACTCCGATGCCAGGAAATTCACCAGTCCTCGCATTGCGTCGAAGTTCGCATGACAAACCAGCGTCGTGGATTCGCGGACCTGGTTCACCAGCCCTACCGAGACCAGAGCCTTGATGTGATGGGACAGCGTCGATGCCGGGATCTTCAGCTTCTCCTGCAAGCGCCCGACCGGCATGCCCGGATGCCCGGCCCGGACCAACGCCCGATAAATCTGGAGCCGTGTCCGATTGCCCAGGGCTTCGAGGCGAGCTGCTGCGTCGTCGATCTTCATCTCCATCACGATGCACCGCCGCGCGTTGCCTGTCAAACCATATTTCTAGAATGTTCGAAATATCATTCCGGATTGGGTTGGGTTTCCGGATTGACGAGCGCTCAGTGTTTCCATAAATCTGGATATATGGAAACTGAAGACGCCGTCTTGGCGCTCGCCGCCCTGTCGCAATCGACCCGCCTGGGGGCGTTCCGGACGCTGGTGAAACACGAGCCTGATGGCCTTGCGGCCGGCGACCTCGCGCGCCTGCTGGAAGTCCCTCAAAATACGCTGTCGGCTCATCTGTCGATCCTCACACGCGCGCGCCTCGTGACCTCCGAGCGGCAGAGCCGGTCGATCATCTACCGCGCCAACCTCGCAGAATTTCGCGATGTTGCGGTTTTCCTGCTGCAGGATTGCTGCGGCGGCCGGCCCGAAGTTTGCGAGCCCGTGGTTCAAACCCTGCAATCCTGCTGCTCACCAAGGAGAGCGGAGCGAGCGCGCTGATGGATAGTTTCGACCTCCCCCGGCGCCTCGCGGCCGAGGCGCTCGGCACCGGCATTCTCGTCGCCACCGTGGTCGGCTCCGGCATCATGGCGGAAACGCTGACCAAGGACGTTGCGCTTGCGCTCCTCTGCAACACCTTGCCGACGGGTGCCATTCTTGTCGTCCTGATCGCGGTGCTCGGTCCGATCTCCGGTGCGCACTTCAATCCGGCAGTCACGCTTGTCTTCATCGGCAAGCGCGAGCTGCCGGTGAATGAGGCTGCGCTCTACGTCATCGCGCAGATCGCCGGCGGCATCGCCGGTACGATGGCCGCGCATTTGATGTTCGCCCTGCCCTTGCTCGATCTGTCGACGAAAGTCCGGACCGGCGGACCACAATGGTTCGCTGAGGCGGTGGCCGCCTTTGGGCTGGTCGCGACGATCCTGGCCGGCATCCGGTTTCAACGGACCGCCGTACCCTGGCTCGTCGGCCTCTACATCACCGCGGCGTACTGGTTCACCGCTTCGACGTCGTTTGCTAATCCGGCCGTGGCCATTGCGCGGTCGCTGACCAGCACATTCGCCGGCATTCGCCCGACAGACCTCCCCGGCTTCATCCTCGCTGAGCTCTGCGGTGCATTCGCCGGCATGCTGTTGATGAACTGGCTGCTTGGTCCCTCCAAGGCGCGCGGCCCTGTTCCAATTGCGGAGACCACCCGATGAGCGTCACGATCTACCACAACCCCGACTGCGGCACCTCGCGCAACACGCTGGCGATGATCCGGCAAAGCGGTGTCGAGCCCACTGTCATCGAATATCTCAAGACGCCGCCGTCGCGCGGCACGCTCAGGCAACTGATCGCGGAGATGGGGATATCGGTCCGCGCCTTGCTGCGTGAGAAGGGTACGCCCTACAAGGACCTCGGCCTCGCCGATCCCAAATGGTCCGATGACGAGCTCATCGACCACATGCTCGCGCATCCCATTCTCATCAATCGTCCGATCGTCGTGACACCAAAGGGCGCGCGATTGTGTAGGCCTTCGGAAGCGGTCGCCGATCTTCTCGACAATCCCATCGGCCAGTTTGTGAAGGAGGATGGCGAGGTCGTCGAGGCGCGATAGTGCGCCATCGACTGGCCGGGCATCTTCGGGAAATGGTCAAGCTCGCAAAGATCAAGCTTGTACCGGCCGCGTCGTGGATCTGACCGCCTCTGGAGGCCTGTGTCGTCATCGAACCAGCTTAATACGGCATTGCTCTCGTCGACGGAGTTTCGAGAGCGCGGGCGAAGCATACCAGCGCACCATTCCTATTTCGAGGGAAGCCGGTAAACCTCACCCGGCTGGAGGTCGACCTCTTCGAACATTCTTTGCTGCTTTTCAGATAAGACGGCCGGTAGGATGTGTGCTGTCCAGCCCTCCGGCACGGCCGCAAGGACCAGCGTCACGGCCTGGCTTGGCTTGGCCAAAGCAAGCCATACTTCCGTCGATCCCGAATCCGACGTCGCCTCGACGATGGTAAACTCTCTGCCGAAAGACTCTGCCATGAAGGGTCAACCAGCCCCCGCTGCAGCAGTTTCTAACTTAGAGCGGCTCACTCGGGCGGCTTCAATCCCGGCGATCGCAGCCAATCGCTCATGTGCGAGCCGGTCTCACATTGCCTTGCCTTACGGATCACCTGCTCCCGTAGCGGCCCGTGCGGAAGCAGGCTCGCTTCTTCGAGCAAACGCTGAGCCTCTTCGGCAAGGCGCTCCTCCAGAGATCGAGTCTGTTTGAAACGACGCCGCTTTGTCATGGCGCTGCTCCCTTGTTCGAGGAGGGCGGGAGCGCTACGGGCGTTCTCATCACAGATAGTAGCCGAGGTCCGGGCTGTGATGTCCGAAGCGTGCGCCCGTCCTGGTCGCCTCGCAAGCAGTATCTTTCGCGACTTTTCCGGAACTCTTTAGGAATGGCTCAAAGGGCGCAATCGGCTCAAACCAAGGGTTCAGCGGTCAAGTTGTCCATTTACGTGAAAGCGTCGGGCGCCGCGCACGACGCTGCCTGGACGGTCAAGCAGCCCATTTTCATTTGTGAACGGTTTGGCCACATATTAGCCTAGCGGAAAACCTTCCGAGGTGAGGGACCCGATGAATCTCGAAGACTTGTACCGGCTTCTGCGCAGCGAGCACGTCCAGGCGCAAGGGATCGTCGATACCCTCGAGGAACCCCTCCTTGTGCTTGACCAGGGCGGACGTGTTCTGACAGCCAATCGCGGGTTCTACGAAACCTTCAGGGTTGGACGGGACGACACGGTTGGGCGCAGCCTGTTCGACCTCGGCGACGGTCAATGGGACATACCCGAACTCAGGCGCCTCGTCGGCGACATCATTCCCCGATCCACCGCCGTCGTCGGCTACGAAGTTGCAGCCAATTTTCCGGCCATCGGAGCGCGAACAATGCTGGTTAGCGCCCGTCGTCTGGTTCACCCGGATAATAACAGCTCCAGCGTTCTGATCCTGTTTGAGGACGTGACCGACAGACGCCATAGCGACGCTCAAAAGGACATTCTTCTCGCCGAGACGCGGCACAGGATGAAGAACCTTCTCGGGATCGTTCGCTCTCTTGCCAATCAGGGCGATGTGGAAGGCCGGTCAGCGAAGGATTACCGGGACGCCTTTCTAGGGCGACTCCAGGCTGTGACCGAAGCCGAGACCCTGGCGCTGGCCAGCAGCGCCGAGGCCGATCTAAGTGCTCTGGTGGAGCAATCGTTGAAGGCTGCAGGCCCGGACCGCTACCGAGTGATCGCGGGAGCCGCCATTCGCCTCAGCCGCCGCCAGGTCGTGCCGATGACCCTCATCCTGCATGAACTCGTCACCAACGCCTGGAAATACGGTGCGTTCTCCAAGCCCGGAGGACTGGTACACCTCAGCTGGCGCACATCTGAGGACGACGGCAAGTCCGTCATTCACATCGATTGGAAAGAGGAAAACGGCCCGCCCGTCGCTCCGCCAACTCGCTCTGGCTTCGGCTCCAGGCTGATCGATCTCAGCGCGGTGCAGGGCTTGAGGGGCTCTGTGGAACTGAAGTACGAGCCCACCGGTTTACGCGTTTACATCACGGCGCCTTTGGAGTCCTAAAGACCAGGGAGCACTCATGGACGACGCTCCCAGAATATTGGTTGTCGAAGACGAGTACCTGATCGCACTGGAGCTCGACACCGAACTGAGGGCCGCTGGCTACCGCGTGATCGGCCCTGTCCCGGACATAGATGGCGCTTTAGAGCTTTTGAAGGTTGAGCGGCCCGACGCCGCCGTTCTCGATGTCAACTTGGCGGGAAAATGGATCACCCCGGTTGCCGAGACGCTCCGCTCGATGTCCGTGCCCTTCATTCTTGCCAGCGGCTACGTTGCCGCCGACCTCCAAGCCGAACCGGTCCTACGCGATGCGATCAACGTCGGTAAATCGTGGAGGTCCGAATTTCTCCTCACATCCCTTCGCGACGCACTCAAGCGGGTGTAGCTCGTCGCCGGAGTGGTTTCTATCGCCATTTTTGAAATGACGGGTTAGCTGCTGGAACCGAGGAGGCTTAACCTATGTTAATGTCTGCATAGGGAGGTGTCCTATGGCCGGCGAGTACACAGACTGGCTGGCAAAGAAGATTGCCGCCAGGATCGAGGAGATCAAGGCCGCCAACGAATTGACTCACGAGCAACTGCGAAAGTCCTACCTGCAACTAGGACTCTCCGAGGCTCTGCTTCAACTCCCGGTCCCGAAAGTCTGGCGTCCTGATCCGCCGAAGGAATAATGCGGCTCATCATATGTTGTAGGTAGCGAACGTCTACTTTGGTACTTAGGAACCTCATTTCATCCGAGGTCCAATCGTGTCCAAGACTGGGGACACTGAGCCATCGCCACCGCCTCCGCGACTAGGGCCACCGTGTCCCAAGTGCAGCGGGCCCTTGCGGACACCACATCCATCCTCGACGTGAAGAACGACAAAATGGTGCCGATCTATCGATGTGGCGACTGCCACGAAGCAGTGTGGCTGTGAAACTCATAGGCGAATATCTTGAACGTCCCGCCCAGTTCGAGCGGTTGGCATCTTGGGCTGCTGCGCCTTGCCGATGATGGAAGAGCGAGCTCAGGAAAGCCGGCGTGGGAACGATGGCGCGCCTGACTTCAACCGCCACGGTCAAGAACGCGCCGTATGCCGAGTGCGACGAGAGGCTAGGCGGGGGCCTTCAGAGAATCGAGACGCTTGCGGAGAAACGCCAGCACCATGATCTCGTCGGAAGTGAGCTTGGCGTACTGGCGCTTGAACTTCTGCGCGATCTTGAGTTCAATCATCTTCACGAGGTCACCGGACATGTAGGCGTCCAGGACTTCCGGATGCACGTAGCACTTGCGGCAGATTGCCGGTGTGTTGCCGAGCTGCTTCGAGACGCTCTCGATCGCCGCGACGACGTTGCGCTTGGCCTCGGCCTGGCTGTCATACTTTTTGCATTCGGCCAGGGCCAACGCAGCCAGAACCGTTCCTGCCCAAGTCCGAAAATCCTTGGCGCTGAAGTCCTCGCCGGTGATGTCCTTGATGTAGGCGTTGACGTCGCCGGAGTCGACGGTGCGGGGCTGTCCGTCGTCGTCCAGGTACTTGAAGAGCTCGTGTCCCGGTATCTCCGCGCAGCGCTTCACTATTGCGGCTATCCGCCTGTCCTCGACGCGAAGCTTCCATTGCTTGCCTGACTTGCCCGTGAAGTCGAACCGAAGGACGCCGCGCCCGACAGCGACGTGCTTGCGGCGCATGGTGGTGAGCCCGTAGGACTTGTTTTTCTCGGCGTACTCGGCGTTGCCGACACGGATCAGCGTCTTCTCCAGAAGACTGACGATTGTGGCCAGCACCTTTTCGCGGGGAAGCCCGTCCAGCTTCATGTCGGCGGCGACCCGGTCCCGCAACGCAGGCAGGGCGGCCGCGAACTGGATGATATGCTCATACTTATTCTGGTCGCGTAGCTCCCGCCATTTCGGATGATAGCGGTACTGCTTGCGGCCCCGCGCGTCGAGCCCGGTTGCCTGGATGTGGCCATTTGCCGAAGGGCATATCCATACGGATTCGTAGGCCGGCGGGATCCCGATTGATCTGATGCGTCGGAGGATGGTGGCATCGGTGATGCGCTTGCCGTCCTTGTCGTAGTAGCTGAAGGTGGTTCCGGTCCGTTTGCGCGTGTAGCCCGGCGCGGAGTCGCTGACGTAACGAAGGCCTTCTTCCGCAATGGTGGCTGCGACCTCGGCGGTGCGGTCCAGAACCTGTTCTTCGTTGCGAGTCTCTCGGAGCATGGGCCTGTCCCTCGGAAGCACCCTGGGATCGAGGCTCCACTCCTTTCTAAAGGAATGAACACAGCGGTTGGTTCCGTTCGGACATCGCGAGTCGTACATGCAGATCAGTAGCCGCGCAGAATACCGGCTCCCAGCTAAAGCCGGCGGTTCCTCTCCACGTGCGCTGCGCAGGCTGACGGTCGCGGCCAGGCCTAACTTCAGACAATCGCCACAAAGTTCACCGACATGGCTCCCCAGTCAGTGTGCGAAGGCCGCATGTGTTGCGTCAGCGCTATGTCGTCGAGAAACGACCACTCGAGGTCAGCGTCGAGCAGATCCTGCGGGCTGACCGTCGCGCGGGAGCACGTGCCATCCTGGCATCCATCGATAAAAGGCGCTTCGAAAGCAGGTCCGAAGGGCAGCGCCTCCGCAAGATGCTTCGCTTCGAGACCTCTCTCTGGGAAAGCGGCCACCATGCCGTGGCCGGCGTGGATGAGGCCGGAATGAGCCCCCTCGCCGGCCCAGTCTCCGCGGGCGCGGTGATCCTGAAACCCGGAACGCGGATAGTCGGGATCGACGACTCGAAAAAGCTTGACGCCGCGGCTCGCGAAGAGCTCGCGAAGGAGATCAAGGAAAAGGCAGTCAGCTGGTATGTGGCGTTCGTCGAGGTCGAGGAGATCGACGCGATCAACATCTATTGGGCGGGCATCCAGGCGATGCAGCGTGCGGTCCGCGGGCTCGGGTTGGCGCCGCAGCATTTGCTCATCGATGCGAAGCGGTTGAAGGAAATTGATATTCCGCAGCAGGCGATCATCAAAGGCGACGGCAAGTCCGCCAGCATCGCCGCCGCCTCCATTCTCGCGAAAGTCGAGCGCGACACCGTCATGCGAACGCTCGACGTATGTCACCCCGGCTACGGATTCGCGGACCACAAGGGCTACCCGGTGCCGGCTCACTATGAGGCGCTCGCCAGGCTTGGCGCATGCGCAGCTCACCGGCGATCGTTCGGACCTGTTCGTAAGGCTCTCGGGTTGCCGCCCCTGCCGCCGTGGCCTTCGGCAGCTGAGCGCGAGGCGGGCTGAACAAATCGTACGCTTCGTCTCGGCAGCGCTATTTTCGCGAACGACATCCTTGGCGATCTTGTCGGAGCGCAGGCCGAGATAAACCGGTTGGCGCAGCTCGCCCTTGCTGGTCCACTCCGCGAATTTCACTTCCGCGACCAACGAGGGACGCACCCAGGTCGTGACCCGCTCGTCCTTCACCTTGGCAGGAAAGGGCGACTTGGCTGCCTTGAGCCTCATGAGCTTGCCGTAAAGCTGTTCCAGAACTTGGTGGCTGAAGCCGGTGCCGACGTGGCCTATGTACCGCCACGCATCGCCTTCGCGTACCGCCAGCACGAGGGCGCCGAAGAACGGCCGGGTTCGCCTCGGCGCCGTGAAGCCGGCGATCACGACCTCCTGTCGCTGTGCGGTCTTCACCTTCAGCCAGTCCGCGGTCCGGCCTCCAGATGCATACGCGCTGTCGGAGCGCTTCGCCATGATCCCTTCGAGGCCTTTCTTCTCGGCCTCCGCGAAGAACTTTTTGCCGTCGGCTTTTCGGTGCCGGCTGAATGCGATCAGTCTGTGGCGTGGCAGGATGGCCTTGAGTCGCTGCTTGCGTTCGAGAAGCGGCAGCCCACGCAGGTCCTCCCCGTCTGCGAACATGAGGTCGAACACGCAATACATAAGCTTAGCCTCGCGACGCAGGGCGTTTTGAAGCAGTTGGAAATGGGATACACCGTCCTTCCCGATCGCGACGAGCTCGCCATCGATCACGGCGTCGCCCTTCACGCTTTCCAGGCCTGTGCAATCTCAACATACGAATGGCTGATGATCTTGCCGTTGCGGCTGTACAAGGCCACCTTGCCCCCGCGGATCTCAGAGACCATGCGGAATCCGTCATACTTGTCCTCAAATACCCAATGGGGATCGTCGAAGGGGGCATCGGTGAGCGTCGCCAGCATTGGCTGCAGGCGCTTAGGGAGCGTTGACTCTCGGCTCATTTCGAAGCCGACTGTCGATCGAGAACTCTCTCGGTGCTGCCGGCACGGAATACCCCGAACACACGCGTCCGAACCGAAACGAACGCTTTCCAGAGTTTCGCGAACCAAGGGATCATGAGCAGCTTCGGCTTCACCATGACGAAGAGCCGCTCGACCACCAGAAGGCTGAATGCGTAGCAGGCCACGATCATCGCCGTCCCCGTGATCCAGTGGCCCTCTCCTGCCACGCTACCGCGACGAGCTTCAGGGGCTCTACGGTCGCTGTCGGGAGCGCCAACAAGAAAAGCGACTGGTAGGGGCCGAGGCCTCCGATGGACCTTCTTAAGCTCATGCGATGCTCCTCCGAGGAAGAACGACCGCAGCCTGCCGGTTGTTCCTGGTAGCGGAACATACCTCGCTTGATCTCTTTCCATCCGTGCGGGCGCTTGAGAAGGACTGGATGCGCGCCGCCATCGAACACCACAGCGAACTCAAGGACGCAGCGCCGCCCTTGGAAAACGAGGTGACCGCCGGGCGTAGCAGCCCGGTCCAGAGACAAGGGACCACGATAGGCAAAGTGCATGTCGTCCGTATCTTGAAGCGTGTGATGCCTCGCGTCGCATGGATGTTTTGCCATTCTGCTCGATCGGGTCAGTGGGCCGCGCTCCTTTCACCCTCCGCAACTCCCAAGCTTTGCTTGGTCCACCACTTCGCGTTCCGCGCGTAGCCAGAACTCCGCATCTCTACCGTGTGGCCGCGCCGCACGCTCCCAGAGCTCGTACGCGCGTCGCCTGGTCTCGTGTTCCAGGCTCTCAAGTTTCAGTCTGCAAACTCTGAGGCTGATCTCACCAGCGAATTCTTCGAGGCGCTTCGCGGTCGCCTGATCGGTTATGAGCGCGGCCGCGCGACGAGCCAACCGAAGCTGATGTTCAAGCCGCCGAAGTCCGGACAGGTGGTCAATGAACGCACTCTGCATAGACCGTGATGGCCTCAGGGATTGTCCGACGTCTTAAGCTCGTGGCTGAGGCTTTCCTCCTTCAAGCGTCGCTCGGCCTCGTACCAGAACTCATCTATTCGGCCCTCCGGCTTACCAGCTTCCTCCCAAAGCTTGTAGGCGCGGGCACGTACGTCATCTAAATCAACTTGGGTCATGCTGCTTCATCCTCCCTTGCTGTACGTCAGCTGCCAAAGGTACTGGCCGCCGGGACCAGAACTCGAAATTGCGAAAGCAACCTGTTTGGCGGTGCGGAGTTCCCCAGCCGGCAGACCAACAGAGTTAGGTAACTGATCGTCACAGCCGCGCGGCTGGGGTTCGCTGTCCACCGGACGAACCTGGTGTATCGACCATAGGAACGATGGTCCAAGGCGAAACTTGGCTCTGCATGCGTTTCCGACGCATAGGCTCTCCGACGGATAGCCCGAGCGGCCCCAGCCCTGGGCCAACGTCCAGGCCTGGGGTCGTTTCATTGCATAAGAAGGCCCGCCAAGATCAGCCATCCGTTGTTACGCCTAGGCGTCTGAACGGCCCAGGTCTTTCGGAGCGTCGGCTCGTACGTCTGCAAGCTCGTTCAAGCCGCTTAGGCCAACTTTCAAGCCACCCGAGGTCAAGCCTGATCCCCGCAGACGTACTGGGTCGCACCAGCTTGGACGCTCGTTTGCAAAAACGCCTGGTGCCTCTACGCCGGCCTCTTTCCGGTCCCCGGAACTTCTGCTTGGTAGCCAGCGACGTTCAAATCGCGTTGGGATGCGTGGTGCGTTACTCGGGGTGATCGTGTTTCGCTCCGTGCCGTATGCGGAGCGGCACATTGATCACGGTCAGGTCGTCATCCCCGATTCGGAGCAGTCGTGAGCGCAGACGGGCAGCCCGATGCGTATGCAGAAGGTGCTGGTACCATCGATCCTTCACCACGTCTGGTATCAAGACCGCGATACGCTTGCCCGGATGTTGGGTTCTGGTCTCGTTGATCAACTTGATCATCGGAATCTGTAGGTTTCGATACTGGGATTGCAGAATGACGAGCCGGGGCGGCGACATCCCTGCTCGGCTCAAAGGCTCCTCGAGCTGAGTCCGCCAGCGCTCCTCCAGTCTCCGCCGCTCTTCTTGCTGATCAGGACCTGACAGCTTCATAAGATGGATGGCTATCACACTCGGCGAGATGCTCATCGCGAACGTCAGGGCGTTTTCGCTCAATTTGGTCCAGCTCTCGAACGCCACCATCGCGATCGGTGCACTCAACGTGCTCAGCTCGACGGGCGCTGCAGCACGAAGCTCGTCGAAAAGTTGATCGTAATAGCTGCGTATACCCTTGAGCAGAACGATTACGATCGGAAGAACCAGAATGGTAATCCAGGCCCCTTCCACAAATTTCGCAGCCACGATGACGATCAGAGCCACGCCGGTCGTGAGCGCTCCCGCCATGTTCAAGGCAAGATGGGTCTTGTTTTCGCTGCTTGAATATCCGGCCGCTATGTTCCTTCGCCAGTGCCAAACCATTCCGACTTGGGAGATCGTGAACGTCAGGAAAGCACCAATCGCGAAGAGCGGGATCAACCTGTCGGTGATCCCGCCGAATGCAATCAACAGAACACCGGACGTCACGGCCAGGTACAGGATACCGACATCGAAGACCAGACGGCGGCCTGCGATGGCGAATGATTTCGGCAGAAAGCCGTCTTCGGCGACAACGCGGCACAGGCGAGGGAAATCCACGAAGCTGGTATTGGCCGAAAAGGCCAGCACGCAGAGCAGCGACCCGATCGTCGTGTAATAGAGAACGCCTTCCCCCACGACCGCGGCTGAGATCTGGGACAGGATGCTGCGATACCCATCGTGCTCCTGAGACATTGCACCGATCCCATAGGCGCGGGCAAGAAACGCGATCCCCAGCAACAGCACGCCCAGGATAACGACGATGGCTGTCAGCGTTCGATGCCCGTATTTCACCGCGGGCTCGCGGAAGGCCGTCATGCCATTGGAGACGGCTTCCACGCCCGTCATCGCAGTGCAACCGCTGGCGAATGCACGCAAGAGCAACCACAGCGTGGCCGCCTCCGTGGCCCCTTCCATTGCTGGCGGCGGCACGACGGCTTGTGGATGACCGCCGGATGCGAACGCGCGATAGATACCTAGAATAAGAACGAAACCGAAGCTCATAACGAAGAGGTAGGTTGGGAGCGCGAACACGCGCCCCGCATCCAAGGTGCCGCGCAGGTTGACCAACGTAACTATGGCGAGGATGGCCAAACAGAGAGGAAGGATATACGGATGCAGCGCTGGCGCGGCGGATACCAAGGCGCCGACACCTGCGGCAATCCCGACCGAGACGTTGAGAACATAATCCACCATCAGCGCGGCAGCGGCCAAGAGACTGGCATTCGTCCCCAGATTGTCTCTCGCGACGATGTATGCGCCTCCATTGCTGGGATAGGCGCGGATGGTCTGCCAGTATGAAGCAAAAAGAATAGCCAACAGGGCCACGATCGGCACCATGATCCAGCTGATGTAGGATGTCGCACCTGCTCCTAGTGGGATCAGGATGGAGAGCGCGGCCTCGGGTCCATATGCGGACGAGCCGAGCCCATCCAGTCCCATCGCTGGCAGCCCCTCAAAGGCACCGATTTTCCGCTCGTTGAACTCGCGGTTGGCTAACCGTCTGCCGAGAATAAAATCCAGTACGCTCACAGAAGTATCCAGAAGTAAGAGACGAAACGAAGGTCTCTTCGAAACGGCTGTGTTCGTTCTTTCGCCAGCCCCGCCACATCGTTCTCCGGATCATCTTCCTTCAATATAGCCTTCGCTACCCTGCTCGCCCGATGGCGAGCATGTGGTTTCGCGCCGGCGGACGGTTCTGCGAACCAATCTGATGCAGCGGTGAACGTTCCTCGGCTTGGCGAGGCTGGCAACCCGCCTAGCTGGCGGCCCGCCTCGGAGCCGGGAAGCTTATCGGGATGGCCAGCTGATGAGCCCGGGCCCGCTTCTTGTACGCGCCATGGACCTGCCACCGCGTGGCTGCCGCTATGAGGGTTAGAACGTTCGCGCAAGGGCTCAATGGGCAGTAAACCATTGCCGCGGTGGCGGAACACAGGCCCACTGTTGGCGAGCTTTTCGAAGGCAAGGCGCCAGTCACGTACCAGGCGCTGTTGCACGACCTCATCATTTCGACTCCCAGGAACGATCATAAATAGAGCCGCTTTATTCGTGAGCATCTCGGACCAGCCGTTTTCGGACAGCCAGAGATGAACGAAGGACCAGTCTATGCGCATCCTTCTCGTCGGAGGCACGGGACTGATCGGGTCGGCAATCCAGGCCAGGTTGTCGGCTGAAGGGCATGAATGCGTACTCGTGTCGCGTCATCCAGCAGTTGCAGCCGATACGCACCACATTACCCTCGATGTGGCTCGGACCACCGACGCTTCGAAATGGAAGGGGATTCTTGCAGGCGCCGATGCCGTGATCAACGCTGCGGGTGCTCTGCAGGGACAGGACATGCAAGGCGTTCATGTCACTGGCAGCGCGGCGCTTTATGCGGCCTGTGAAAGCGCGGGCGTCCGCCGTGTCATCCTGTTCTCGGCGATCGGCAGCAATCGGGATGCCAGGACGGATTTTTCTCGCAGCAAACGGGATGGTGAAGCCGCCCTGATGGAGCGGGATCTCGATTGGGTCGTGTTACGGCCCTCGGTCGTCGTTGGCAGGCCGGCCTATGGTGGCAGCGCGCTGTTGCGGGGGCTGGCGTCACTGCCGGTTCTGCCGGCCATGCCAGACACGGCAGCTATTCAACCCGTACATCTGGATGACGTCGTCGACACGGTCGTGTTTTTCCTGCAACCCGGCGCGCCTTCTCGCGTAGCGCTTGATTTGGCCGGTCCGCAGCGGATGGCCTTCAGCGATGCCGTCGCGCTGTTTCGCTCCTGGCTACGCTGGAGGCCGGCTTACCGCCTACACCTGCCGTCTTGGGCGGCTTCGGCGTTCTATCGCGCAGGGGACCTTGCGCAGATGCTGGGCTGGGCAACGCCGGTTAACTCAACTGCACGGGTCGAGATGCAGCGTGGCGCGACCGGCGATCCCCAGCCCTGGCGCCAAGTCACCGGCCTGGGCCCAAGGGATGTCGAACTTGCGCTCGCACGCGAACCCGCCTCAGTGCAGGAACGCTGGTTTGCGCGGCTCTATGCGCTCAAGCCGCTTATCTTCGGCGTCTTCGGCCTGTTCTGGATCGGCACCGGCATCATCTCGCTGGGTCCGGGCTGGGAAACCGGTATGTCGTTGCTTCGGGAAGGCAGGCTCCCGGAAGATGTCGCAGCCGTTACCGTCACCGGCGGCGCGCTCGCCGATATCGTCATTGGCCTTGCCATTCTCTGGCGCCCTCTGAGCCGCTATGGCCTCTGGGCAGCGCTGATCATCTCGCTCACATATGCAGTGATCGGTACGACGCTGGTGCCGCGGCTGTGGTCCGATCCACTCGGGCCCATGCTGAAGATCTGGCCGGTGATCATGCTCAATTTGGTCGCCATGGCGATCCGAGAGGATCGCTGATGTTCTACTTTCTGGTGAAGACTGTGCACGTCATCGGTGCTGCGGTCCTACTCGGCACCGGTGCCGGCATTGCTTTCTTCATGCTGGTGGCGCATCTGCGCGGCGACCCGCGCGAGATCGCAGGGGTCGCGCGGAGCGTCGTGCTGGCCGACTTCCTGTTCACGGCGAGTGCCGTGATCATGCAGCCGATCACTGGCACATGGCTCGCATTGTCGAGCGGATACTCCCTTGGCGATGGTTGGGTTGCGGCATCCATCGCTCTCTACGTCGTGACAGGCGCCTTCTGGCTGCCTGTGGTGTGGATGCAAATGCGAATGCGCAATCTCGCCGTCAATGCCGTTGAGACCGGCACCAAGCTGCCTTCCGAGTATTACCGGCTCTTCCGTTGGTGGTTTGCCTTTGGATTTCCGGCGTTTGCAGCCGTGATGGCTATTTTTTGGCTGATGATCGCCCGGCCCCCTATTCCATATTGGGATTAGTTGAACGTGTAGCCCGTCGCCAAATCTGGATGTGCCGCTCGGTCTGTTTCCGCGAACTCGATCGAGTAGCCATAGTCTGTGTTGGCAACCTGGAACGGGCAAGGCCGGCAAAGATCGGCCCTTGGTCAGGAGCGATCTCATGATGATGTTTCCGCAGGCAGCCGCGATGCCGACCCTGAGTGGCTAGGCGATCTCCGTCTTGGAGAACGCCAGGGCCATTGCGGAGTGCGACGAGCAGGGCTGGATACAAGACCGGGCCAATGTCCGCGACAGCCTTCGAAATTGCTCGTGCGCGCACCAAGGCGGACAAATCACAAAATCCGATGAGCTAGTGATGCGATCAAGGGCCCTACTGCTGAAGGAAACAGAGCCATCGACAGTTCTAGGGAGCAAGGGTCCGAGTGGCCCCAGACGAGAACCTCCGAGGGCGATAGCCTTAGGCTATTTCGCGAGCTTTGGTTGGAGCCTAGTCATTGATGCCGGCGCCGCGGGGACGCTCACCACTGCAAATCGCGGCCACCTAGCTGAGAAGCATCATTCTGCCAGCCAGATGATTGGCAAGGAACGATTGAACTAGATGCCTCGGCTTCAATCGCTGGGGAGGCGATCAGCTGCGGACGGACGGTTAGTGTTCAATTTCATACATGCCATCCCAATCCACGGACTCCGCGGCCGAAGCCCGATCGCCCGGTTCAGCGGCGTGCAGCACGCGGTCGTGCAGCAAGCAGCTTCAGCTCGCCCCCCAATCCTGGCTACCTGTACGATGTTGCGGGCACCGACCGGACGCTTGCGCGGCTTCGGGACCGTGGCACTCAGTTCGCCGCCTGCTCGGCAGCCCGACGAGCCCGTCGTCCGGTCGTCTTCACATGATCATTTGCCGCCTTTTCCGCCTTGGCGCGCGATTCGCATTTCTTTCGCAACTCTTCGATTTCCTCGTCGGTGAGATGCTCGCTGCCGACAAGCGAGTTTCGCGCCGCCCCGACTCGGATCAGTTCGTCGAGCTTGACCTGCATGGCGGCGCTGTCGCGGTTCTGCGAATTCTGTATGAGGAACACCATCAGAAAGGTGACGATTGTGGTGCCGGTGTTGATCACCAGCTGCCATGTGTCGGAATAGCCGAACAACGGACCGGTCACCGCCCAGACCACCACCACCAAGGCCGCGAGCACGAAAGTCGACGCCCGCCCCGCAGCCTGCGAGGTACGGGTGGCAAATTCGCCGAAGAAATGGGCTACCCCGCCTGCCGTTTTCTTCCGTCTGTCGCTCATGAGACCTCCGACACAGGAAGAACGGGCGAAGGGGTTCGCGGGTTCCGAAAGGTCCTAACGGGCGACTAGGTCCCCCGAAAGTATGAGCCTGTGCGGCCGGATCTCCCGGAACTCGAGAGCACTTTCCGGTTGGACGCCCAGCATGGCTGGAATCGAAGACTACCGCTCTGATCGGCGACTGTGAGACTGCAGGTCTGGTCGGGCGCGACGGGTCGATCGATTGGCTCTGCGTCTCCCGCTTCGATTCGGACAGCTGCTTCGCGAAGCTCCTCGGCGATGAGCACAACGGATACTGGAAGGTTAGCCCCGAGGCTCGGTGGAGCAGCGAAAGATGTTGCCGACCGGGCACCTTGATCCTCGAGACAACCTTTACGACCGACCAGGGCCGAGTCCGCCTCCT
Organism: Bradyrhizobium sp. Gha; assembly: GCF_900113735.1. Lineage (GTDB taxonomy): Bacteria > Pseudomonadota > Alphaproteobacteria > Rhizobiales > Xanthobacteraceae > Bradyrhizobium. The sequence goes on along the minus strand of NZ_FOQM01000047.1, from coordinate 38,024 downwards.
CGACCTCATGCCGCCGAAGGCGGATCCGTCGAAGGTCGTCAGAATCGTCGAAGGCATGGAGGGTGAGGTCGAGATGCGCAGCGAACTTGTGGCGCGCTTCGACTACGGGACCAGCATACCTTGGGGCAGCCGCCTCGAGGAGGGCGCTGTGAGCATGGTCGCGGGCGCCTCGATGCTGATGCTCAGGACCGCAGTCCCGATGCGCGGCGAAGCCATGAAGACCGTGGGCTCGTTCTCGGTCGCGCGGCCAGACCGTGGCTTTCGTCCTTTCCCATCAGATTTCCTACCAGGATCCCGCCGACCCCGAAGACCCTCTGCCCTTCTGAAACAAGCCGAGGATTTCTGGCGCGATTGGTCCAGCCGCTGCAAGACGGCAGGGCCATATTCGGAGGCCGTCCAGCGATCCCTGATAACTCTCAAGGCACTTACGTTCGTGGCCAGTGCGGCATCGTAGCAGCGATGCTACTACCTCGCTGCCGGAGTAGATCGGAGGCCCGAGAAACTGGGACTACCGCTTCTGCGTCAGATCGCGGGCGGTGTTCACCAGCGCAATGTGGAACACCGCCGGGGAAAGCTTTCCGATCAGCCGCCACGTCATGGCGTCAGAGCTGACGCCCCAGCCGAACGATGATGTCGCTCGCCTGGAATATTTGTGCATGGGCCGGCAGCAGCCGCCATAACGTCTCGCCGACGATGAGTTTCGGCGTCGGCAATTCATGCTCGGTGAAATTGGCCACGATTTGTAGCGTATCTCCGGCTGTTGTCTTCCAGCGAGTGTCCAATCCTCCCGTGCGCGGGCTCTTTCCAAGCAGCCTTCGCTCGGCCGAGACAAAGCCGCTGTCAATCAAGGGGACGATCTTCTCGCGCCGGATCCGTAACAATCGAGCGGTCAGAGCCCGGAACTTGAGGCTGCCCGGAGAGCTATCTATGGTCTTCCAATCGAGCTTCGATGCGAGAAAAGTCTGCTCATCACAGGGATCCGGAATCTTGGCGCGCATTTCAGGCGTCGCAAATGCCTTGAACTGCGCAAATTCCTTCCGTCGTCCCTCGCGCGTCAATTCGGCGGCTTCGCCGGACCAATCCGCGAAGAACAGGAAGGGTGTTTCGACCGCCGCCTCCTCGCCCATGAACAACATGGGAATATGCGGACTGAGTAGAACGAGGGCGAGCGCCTGAGCAAGTTTTTCCGGATTGACCAGTTTCGACAAGCGCTCCCCTAAGGCTCGATTGCCGATCTGATCATGATTCTGCGCAAAGAAGATGGTGGCTTCGGGCGGAAGGTGAGCGCTCGGTTCGCCGCGCGGTTCGTTGTGAAGTGGAAAGACTTCACCCTGATACGCAAATCCCTCCGTCAAAGCTCGTGCGAGATGCTCCAGCGGCTTATCGGCAAACGCGCGATAGTAACCCTCATCCTCCCCAGTAAGCAGGACATGCAGCGCGTTGTGAAAATCATCACCCCACTGCGCGTCATAGTACCTCGCCTGCCCCTGCTGGCGCTCAAGTAGATGGGCCTGGTTTGCTTCATTCTCCAGCATCAGATGCACGCGGCGGCCGGGCAATTCGTGACGCACCGTCTCGGCGAGTTCGATGAGAAAGTGTCGCTCCGAATCGTCCTTGAGCGCGTGGACCGCATCGAAGCGGAGGCCGTCGAAGCCGTAATCGCGCAGCCACATCAGCGCATTCTCGATCAGAAACCCGCGGACAAACGCGCCCTCGCGTCCCTCCAGGTTAACCGCAGGTCCCCACCCGGTCGTATGATGCGTCGTGAAGAAGCTCTCCGCATAGCTGTGAAGATAATTCAGCTGCGGTCCAAAATGGTTATAGACCACGTCCAGATAGACCATGATGTCGAGCGCGTGAGCGGCCCGCAAAAGCCGCTTGAGATCCTGCGGCCGGCCATAACGCGCGTTTGGTGCGTTCAGTAGCACACCGTCATAGCCCCAATTGTGCCGGCCAGGGACGTCGTTGAGCGGCATGAGCTCGATGGCCGTAATGCCGAGATCACGCAGGTAGGGCAACCTGCTCTCAACACCGGCGTAGGTCCCTTCCTGGCTAAAGGCGCCAACGTGCAGCTCATAGATCACCATCTCCGCCCAGGGACGCCCTGGATAGAGGACGGGGTCTCGAAGCGTCGCTGTGTCGATAACCTCGCTCGGCGCCCCAACATCGTCCGGCTGAAAGAAGGAGGCAGGATCGGGGACGACCAGGTCTCCATTGATTCTGAATTGATAGCGTGTGCCGGCGTGAGCGGTAGGGCTCAGCAATTGATACCAACCCTCACTGTCACGTGGCATCCGCCGCGGCGGTCGGTCGGCCTCGAGCAATTCGACCGATCGTGCGGTCGGCGCCCAGAGATTGAAGGCGACCCCATGATCCACGATCTGAGGACCGTGACGCCGGATCTGCCCGACTGCTCCTAGCCTTTGAGACAAGCCGTTCGCCTTTCACGCTGCATGTTCTTGTTCGGCATGCTTTGGCGAGTCCTTGCGGCATCTCAACGCGCTTTACGTTCGCTTAAGCAATGCGTGAGGACGAAGAAGCTTGCGTCGGTGCATTCGTTCCTAGGTAGCGTTCACTGGCGGGACCGTCTTACAGACACTCGCGCCTCTCAGCCGGGAAGGCTTCTGTACACTTTTGGACCGAGCACAGAAAAAAGCGTAGCTTATTCTAGCCTTTAGGAACCATTGCTGCGGCGCGGAATTTACAGATGGCGCTTCATTGGGAAGCGCATCTGGAATCCAAAAAGATGGTTGGCGTAAACCACTTCAGCCGGCGGGCGTAGCGGATGCGAATTCTGTTCGCGACCCCCGAAGTATCAGATTTCGTTCAAGTGGGCGGTCTTGCTGCGGTATCGGCGGCTCTCCCGCGCGCCTTGCGCAATTTTGCTGACGTACGCGTCGTCATTCCTGGCTATCCCGCTGTTCTGCGCGGCCTCAAGGACCTTAAGACCATCGGTCGATGCCAGCCATTCGCTGCTCTTCCGGCATTCGATGTCGGTCTTGGGCATACCGCAGATGGCTTGAGCTATTACGTCGTTCGTTGCCGAGAGTTGTACGAGCGGGACGGAACACCGTATGCCGATGGGTGCGGCGCTGATTGGTCGGACAACAACGTCCGTTTTGCGACCTTCTCTTACGCCGCCGCGCAGATCGCCAGAGGCCTGGTCGACAAGGATTGGCGGGCCGATCTGGTCCACGCCAACGATTGGCAATGCGCGCTCATTCCGGGCTATTTGGAATGGCACTACGACCACATTCCGACGGTGTTCACGATCCACAATCTCGCCTATCAAGGCGTTTTCGACCGGAGTTCGCTCGCGCCGCTGGGCATTCCGGAGACCAGCTTCAATATCGATGGCGTCGAATTCTACAATCGCCTGTCTTTCATCAAGGCCGGCCTCGTCTACGCTTCACACCTGACGACCGTCAGCCAGACCTATGCCCGCGAAATCACTACGGCGGAGTTCGGGTGCGGTCTCGAGGGATTGTTGCGGCAACGCGCCGATCGCCACCAGCTGTCCGGCATCCTGAACGGGATCGACGAGAGTTGGGATCCGCGGACGTGCTCGTCGCTGTTTCAGCCGTTCGGGGCCGGCGATTGGGCGGAACGCGCGATGAATGCCGACGATGTCCGGGACCAGTTCGGTCTTGCCGTGTCCCGCGGTCCGCTGTTCGCCTTGGTCGCGCGCCTGGTCCATCAGAAGGGGATTGATCTCGTAATCGAGAGCGCGCAAGCAATCGTCGACGCCGGCGGCCAGATCGTCGTCACGGGCAAGGGCGAACCCCGCTTCGAGGAAGCCCTGCTGCAGGCGCAGGAGCGAGCCCCGCAGTCCATTGCCGTCAAGATCGGCTTCGACGATGCCGAGGCGCGCAAGATCTTCGCCGGCAGCGACTTCACCTTGATGCCGTCCCGCTTCGAGCCCTGCGGACTGAGCCAGATGTATGCTCAGCGCTTCGGCTCTTTGCCGATCGGCCATCGCACCGGCGGTCTTGCCGAGACGATCGTCGATGGCGAGACCGGCTTCCTGTTCGATCAGGCGTCGGCTCCGGGCTTTCTCGGCAGTCTTTGTCGCGCCTTCTCGACGTTCGGCATGAAGGACCGCCTCGATCAAATGCGCAGAGCCGCCATGGCTCAGGCCTTCAGCTGGAGGCAATCGGCCAAGTCATACGAGGATATCTACCGATCGTCGATCTAGAAGATATCGAGCACAGATCATGAAAATCGCGCAAATCGCTCCGCTTGCGGAGAGCTGCCCGCCAGGTCTCAATGGAGGTCGATCATTTGCGCTATCCCTTGATCGGCGCTATGCGGATCGGATTGCCACGACATTGTTTGGACGTCTCGATCTGCCCGATCTGAAGGCTTTCTACTCCGCCTTCCCCGAACCTTCGCCGGTCTCGATTTCGGACGCACAACGCCATCCGATGCCCCGGTCAACTGGCTCGCCACCGTGCTGGTCGGAGCCCTTTGGTCTCGTCATGATCGAGGCGATCGGGCGCGCTTGTGATTGCCCTTTCGCACGGTTCGGCGCCGGAAATCATCGACCATGGCCTAAGCGGGTTTTGTCGTGCGACCGTCGAGGAGGCGGTCGCGGCGGCGAACGCAGTCGGTACATTGGATCGAGCCGCGATCCGCAAGCAGTCCGAACAACGCTTCACGGCGGAGCGAATGGCGAGCGACTATCTGACCGCCTATCGCTGGTCACTGGCCCTTCGGCAAAGACCGCAAGTGGACGTGCTCGCCAGTCTTGAAAGCAACAGCGAGATCAGCATTCCGACACCTTCTGCCGGGTTGGAAATCGCTGCCGCCGCGGCTGGCTGACATCCTCAGGAACGGAATCAGCGAGCGGCGGTTACAAGACAGAGGAGTTGCCGCCATGCGCCGCTCGACACCCAAGCCGATCCGCAACAAGCTCGACCTGACCGACCGCGTTCAGATGCGCCTCGTGAGAAAACGTTTGGGTCTGTCCGATGCCGAGCTAACCGCGATCGCCGAGCGTATCGGCAGTTCGATCTCCGCGATCAGCAAGGAAGTCGCCAGGCAGCGCGCCAGCACGCTGACCAAGCAGGCTAACGTGCCCCCCACGGCTGTGATCGCCTCGGCTGCGGCCACCGAGCAGGCCACGGCCGAGATACCCACACCAGCGCTGACGTCCTGACCAGATTGTCATCGGGGGCAGACATGGACCAAAAAATGCAATCTGACGACGCCCTGACGCGGGCGGCGTCGAGCCTGCGCCGATCCCGAGTCAGCGAGGGCAAACCGTTTCCGCTCGGCGCCACCTGGGACGGCCTTGGCGTCAATTTCGCGCTATTCTCGGCCTACGCCACCAAAGTTGAGCTCTGCCTGTTCGACGACGAGGGCGAAACCGAGATCGAGCGGATCGAACTGCCGGAATACACCGACGAAATCTGGCATGGCTATCTGCCCTCGGCACGCCCCGGCACGGTCTACGGCTATCGCGTTCACGGTCCTTACGAGCCTGATGCGGGGCACCGGTTCAATCCCAACAAGCTCTTGCTCGATCCTTATGCCAAGCAGCTGGTAGGGCAACTGCGCTGGGGACCGGAACTGTTCGGCTACCAACTCGAGAACTCCGACAAGGATCTGTCTTACGACGAGCGCGACAGCGCACCCCTGATGCAGAAGTGCCGCGTCATTGACCCGCGGCGCGCAAGCCCGAAGTGCCGTGGGAGCGGACGATCGTCTACGAGATGCACGTGAAGGGCTTTACTCAGCTCCACCCGCTGGTGCCCGAGGCGGACCGGGGCACCTTTTCAGGGCTCGCGCATTCGGAAATCCCCGGCTATCTGCGCTCGCTCGGAATCACCAGCGCGGAGCTGTTGCCAATCCATGCCTTCGTCGATGACAGTTACCTGGTCGACAAAGGCCTGCGCAACTACTGGGGCTACAATTCCATGGCCTTCTTCGCGCCGGAGCCGCGTTACCTGAAGACGCCGTTCGCGAACGAATTCAAGGAAATGGTCAACCAGTTTCACGCCCACGGCATCGAGGTCATCCTGGACGTCGTCTACAATCACACCGCGGAAGGTAATGAACTCGGGCCGACGCTCTCGTTCAAGGGCATCGACAACGCCAGCTATTACCGCCTGCTGCCGGACCAGAAGCGCTACTACATCAACGATACCGGCACCGGAAACACCGTGAATCTGTCGCATCCGCGGGTGCTCCAGCTCGCTGCGGATTCGTTGCGCTATTGGGCAACCGAGATGCGGGTCGACGGCTTCCGCTTCGACCTTGCCACCATCCTGGCGCGCGAACCCTATGGATTTGACGAAGGCGGCGGCTTCCTCGACGCCTGCCGTCAGGATCCGGTGCTGTCCAGCGTCAAGCTGATCGCAGAGCCCTGGGACATCGGTCCTGGCGGCTATCAGGTTGGCCAGTTTCCGCCTGGATGGGCCGAGTGGAATGACAAGTTCAGGGACACCGTACGCGCCTTCTGGAAGGGTGACGACGGCACGCTGGCGGATCTCGCCAAGCGCGTGTCAGGGTCTGGCGACCTCTTCAACAAGCGCGGACGGCGACCCTGGGCCAGCGTCAACTTCGTCACGGCGCATGACGGCTTCAACCTCAATGACCTCGTCTCGTACAACGAGAAGCACAACGAGGCGAATGGAGAGGACAATCGCGACGGCCACAGCAACAACCATTCCTGGAATTGCGGAGCCGAGGGACCAACGGACGACCCGGAAATCATGGGGCTGCGCGAACGCCAGAAGCGGAACCTGCTCGCCACGATGGTGCTGTCCCACGGCACGCCGATGCTGCTCGCAGGGGACGAGTTCGGGCACACGCAGAAAGGCAACAACAATGCCTATGCCCAGGACAACGAGACGACCTGGCTCGACTGGATGGGGATCACAGCAAACGGCCGCAACCTTCGTGAATTCGCGCGCAAGCTGATTGCGACCCGCAAAGCCTTCCCGATCCTCTATCGCAGCCGGTTCCTGGTCGGCTCCCACAATGAAGAACTCGACGTCAAGGATGTGACCTGGCTGTCACCTTCTGGCGAAGAGATGACGGACGAGCAATGGCAGGACGGAAACGCCAAGTGCTTCGGGATGCTACTTGACGGACGTGCTCAGGAGACCGGCATCAAGCGCCGCGGGTCGGATGCAACGATGCTTCTGGTCTACAACGCGCACCATGATATCGTAAACTTCACCCTTCCGGGGGTAGCCGACGGTCTCAGCTGGTTGGGCTTGATCGACACCAACCGGCCAGACGCGCGAATGGCGGAGTTTGAGTTCGGGCACGCTTACGAAGTTACCGGGCGGTCCCTGTTGGTATTCGGGCTTGCCAACGATAATGTCGCGACGCGGCGCCTACGGCAGGGCCTGGGCGCGCTGCTGGATATCGCTGACACGCCTCTATCCCGTTAGATGGACCAGCCCGCTACGGTTGCTCAGCATTCTTCGCGACGGACGCCTTTAGTGTCTCCTGCTCCGAAAGACCTGACATCGGATGAAAGACGCGAGCGGCGCCGGGTTCGCCGGGAAAAGCAGCGCGAGGATAACATCCTGCGCGCGGCAAAGATGCACCGCGTTAGGCTAAAGATGGAGAGCGAGGGGCTTCCGCCACCGCCTGATTTGCAGAAAGCCGTCTTCGTAGGCTGTTCCGGCTGGCGCTACTGGAAATGGCGGGATTCATTTTACGCATCAGTGCCGCAACCGAACTGGTTCGCGCATTACGCCTCCGTCTTCGATACAGTCGAGATCAATGCGTCCTTTTACTCGTGGCCGACCATCGCGAATGTTCGCGCCTGGCGCCGCCAGCCCGGCGGCAAGGGCGTCGTTTACACCGTAAAGGTTTGCGAACTCATCACCCATGTCAAAAAGTTCAAGGGCACGAAAACGCTGATCCGGGATTTTGGCATTATCGCGGATATTCTTGGCGAGCAGATGGGCTGCTTTCTGTTCCAGCTCCCGCCGAGCTACCGATACACGAAGGCCCGCCTCGCTGCGATCGTGAGCCAGCTTGATCCTAAGCGCCGCAACGCGCTCGAGTTCAGGAACAAGAGCTGGTGGAATGAGGAAGTCTATCGTGCACTGCGCAATGCCGGGATCATCTTCTGCTCCTGCAGCGGTCCGCGCCTTCCTGACGAACTCGTCCGGACAGCGGATGAGGTTTACGTACGCCTCCATGGACCCCAGCGCTGGTATCACCATAATTACTCGGACGAAGAACTTCTGAAATGGGCGAGCAGGATCCGGGGGAGCGGCGCTAAGAGAGCCTGGATTTATTTCAACAACGACTACGACGCTCATGCGCCTGATAATGCGAAAACCCTCCATCGCATGCTGGCGCCCTTCCGGCCCAAACGGAGCGCCCCCCGACCCGGTTAGGAACCTACCCCGCAGGGGGTGCTTACCTTCGGCGCCCCTGATGGCGGGGCAGCAGAACCCAGCAAACCAGTCGGAGCGGGCAATGCTTTTTTGGTTTTCAGCACTGACACTCATGTCCGATGCCCTCGAGGTCATGGATATGCGCCTACGGCAGATGGCCGTGGGAAACGGCACGTCTGACGAAATGTTTCTCATGATGACGGAGAAGCTGGACGCCGCCTCGGAGGCCGGTTCGATTTTCATGCGCGGCGGCGACTGCGGCCACGTTCTTGACCATTACAGGAAGATCGTCGCAGCGAATGTCGAGCGACTGTCAGCCGGGCGATAGGAACGCCGTGCAAACCGCGCTTCAGATATTTTGAAGATCCTCTTCCGGTCTTGCCCGCTCTGTTTCTGCCATTGACCGGGTATGTGGCCCAGGGCAAGAGCAAACGCCGGGTTCATCGCACATCGCGCAGGCCCGGACGACGGGCATGTGCTGACCCGCTTCGTCTGTTCGACACCAAAGTGCACACAAGCTGCAACGGGAGTTAGCAGCGTACCGCGCCGAGTTCAAGTTGGGACTGCTTATCGGTATGCCCAAGAGGTCCTCCACGGGTCAGCCTGCGGGGCGTTGCCCCTTCTTCAAGTGATCCGTTCGTACCCACAAGCCCTCGGTGCCGGCACTGGGTAGCGCGCGAGGACGACGCCGTCCTCCCGGATAATAGCGTGGCTGGCGGACGCGCCGGCGCTAAGGGTCGCAAAAAACTTCTCGAATGCGCTCGGCGGTACGACGACGGCGCTGATTCCAGCGACGGCTCCTGTCTGGTCGTGCCATTTCTTGCTGACCGAGAAGAACGCCGCACCGCCGATCTTGGGAATCAGAATTTTCCCGATGAAACGTTCGGGTTTTAGCGTCCTTGTTGTGCTATGAAGTAGTCGCGGTCAGAGTTGTTCAAGTCAGGAGCCGGAAACACGGACGATGTGACCAATGGTCTGCCCGACCGGTCGAACAGCCAGATGGCCCGGAGATCTGGCGCTTTCCCGATCATCTCCTCTAGTGCTTCGTGGAGGTGCTCCTGGTCCGCTTTCAGACTTTCGCTGCTCTGTTTGCGGGTTATTCCTTCGACACTGGCAAAAAGGATTTCGATCTCTTCAAACACCTTGTTGGTGTGCTCCACGGCGATGTCGAGCGAGCGACTGATCCGCTCGTTGGCCGACGTCGAGACGAACCTGTAGTGTTCCAGGCTCGCGACGCTCAGAACGAAGAGCGCGCCCAAGACGGTAGCTGCCATGACCAGAGTGAAGCTTGCCGCAGCCGACCGAGGAGCTTCATTTTTCGGGTCCGTGCTCACCCCCAGCAACAGGCCTGGGGCGAGTTGGCCCCCTCAGCCTCCCCGATTGTCGAAATTTCATTGGCCATGGGCTTCCCCGGTCAGGGAACCTAATCCTGGCGAACTTAGTTGGTTCCATCGCTGACTTCCTGGCGTGCTTGATCCGCTCGCTGCGGCGACCGCCAGAAGGTGTTGCGCCTCTACAATAAGCGGTCACTCAGTGCAAATTCAGCGGCCAAAAACAACTCCACTCAGGAAGCGAGAGGGGCGGCGCCGCTGGAAGAGCTAGAAGAAACTGAGCACCGTGAAAAGCGAGAAGGCCGTCTTCGCCTCCACCCTGCCGCCACTCCGCTCGCACATGCGAGCGCCCGGCAGATCAGGCGTGCCACGCAGGCGAGTGAGCCGCGGCGGCGAGCTCGTACGGGTGAGGCGCGTGGCCTCTGGCGCGCACGGAGAGCGAGTGGCGATCGTCGACGTGCGCCATACTGCACCTCCTCGGCGCCAGCGGGCGAGAGGCGCCGATTCACGCTGCCGCGCTTTCGTGCTAGCGTGCCGTGCCGCGCTGATCGTGCGGAAAGGCGCGGCACTGGCCGCAGGAGCCGTACCAGAGCGGCCCCTGCGGCCAGGGTAGCCGCCGTTGAGAGATCATCGGTCGCTACAGATTTGCTGGCGGACGGAGCACAGCTCAAGCGTCCGCAATTGCCTCGCAAAGCAAAGCCCACGACGGATCGCGCCGGGCTCCTATTGGTGATTGAAGTCTCGCCTCCGGTGCTTCGTCGGTCGCCGGATTGTTTGCCCCGTCCGGAACGTCCTTCGGCAGGAGAGAAAACTGCCTCAGCGGTCCTGAACACGTGCAAGTTAGGCCGACTTCTGCGTCGCCTCGGCGAGCGCAGCCTTAGCCACCTCGGTCAGTCCGGAAAGGGTTCTGTTCCCTTGGATCGCGCTGTCCAGCAAGCTTTCAGCGATCTTCTTTCTCAGCTCGTGATTGCCGCCATGGGGCAAGGATCTGCACACGTCCTCGAGCACTACGTCGAGATTCGCCAAGGTGCGGTCGTCGAGCTGAGTCATGGATGCCTCGTCGTTTGGAGCTCATCGTCGGCGGCGCGACCCGGCGGCGCCTGTTCCGGGGCGGTCCAGCCCTCGAACCGGAGTGCCGTCTCGGCTTGGCGAACCTTCTTCAACAGTTCCTCTCGAACCGGCCCTGGAGGAAGACGGGACGCCTTATCACCGACTTCCTTCGCGAACCTGGAGAGACGGTCGGTCAGAGACTCCCTCTGCTTGAAACGCCGCCGCTTATGCATATCGCTGCTCCTCGCACCACGACCGGAGCGCCATTAGGGCCCTTGACTCCACACAAGAAGGATCCATGACATTTGTTCCAGATCCGGAACCAATAAATTCAAGTGGCTTAGATAGGGCTCGAGGACTCGATATTTAGCTAGAGGGAGCTGTAGAACCCGAGACGCCGGATCGCGTTTGCCCGCTGGCCAAAGTCGACCAAAGTCGGCTTTCCTCATTGAAAAACAGTGACGAGCGGCGGCCAGTCGTCAATCAGCCCGGCTGCGCCGAGAATTTGGGGGTGACATGACCCGAGACAGCCATGCGGATCCAGCCGCCGAAATAGCCGCTTGGCAATGGCGGCAAATCGTCAATGGGGCCACCGATACAGCCATCATCACGACTGACGTCCGCGGCGCGGTGACAAGCTGGAACACGGGGGCTGTGAACATCCTGGGATGGGACGAGGCCGAGATGCTCGGCAAGTCGATCAGCCGCATTTTCGCGGCGGAAGAGCAACAGGCCCAACTGGCCCGCGAGATTGAAGACGCGATATCTGTCGGCAAGGGCGGCGGCGAGGAGGGCTGGCGGCTGCGGAAAGATGGGAGCCGATTTTGGGCCGTAGGCGAACTGAGCCCCATCCGTGATGGAGCGAATGTCGTTGGTTTCATAAAAATCCTGCGCGACAGAACGGCCCAGCGGGACGCTGAGGAAATCATCAAAGAAGAGCGCCACGCGCTCGAAGTGCTCAACCGAGCTGGTTCGGAGCTGGCTCTCGAGACCGACCTCCACAAGCTTGTGCAGATCGTCACGGACGCGGGAGTGGAGCTTTCGCGGGCGGAATTCGGCGCCTTCTTCTACAACCTCGTGAACGATGCTGGAGAGAGCTACACGCTCTATACGCTGTCGGGAGCTCCCATTGAGGCGTTCTCGAAATTCCCGATGCCCAGGAATACGGAGGTCTTCTCTCCTACGTTCAATGGCGAGGGGATCGTTCGATCGGACGACATCACCAAAGATCCTCGCTACGGCAAGAATGCTCCACGAAAAGGCATGCCCGAAGGACATCTGCCGGTCCGCAGCTATCTTGCAGTACCGGTCGTATCGCGCACCGGCGAGGTTCTGGGCGGATTATTCTTTGGACACGCGAAGACTGGCGTGTTCACCGAGAGATCCGAGCGGGGCCTTGCAGGCCTCGCTGCGGAGGCCGCCGTAGCGATAGACAATGTCCGCCTTTCGCAGGCGATGCAGCGCGAGATCGGCGAGCGAAAGCGGGCGCAAGAGGCTCTCGTCGAACTGAATGCCACACTCGAAAAGCAGGTAGTGGAGCGCACCGAACAACTGAGAAAGAACGAGGAGGCTCTTCGCCAATCGCAGAAGATGGAAGCCGTCGGCCAGTTGACCGGCGGCGTGGCGCACGACTTCAACAATCTGCTTCAGGTCATCATCGGCAATCTCGACACGATCAAGCGCAATCTGCCAGAGGAATCCGCCCGACTGCAGCGCGCCGCCAAGCACGCCATGAACGGGGCGCAGCGTGCGGCCACGCTGACACAACGGCTCCTGGCGTTCTCGCGACGGCAGCCACTCGACCCGAAGCCGCTCGACGTGAACGTGCTGGTCAACGGCTTATCCGAGATGGTGCATCGTACTTTGAGCGAGACGATCTCGGTGGAAACCGTCCTCGGTGCAGGAGTATGGCGCGTCGAAGTCGATCCGGCCGAGTTGGAGGCCGCGATCATCAACCTCGCAGTCAATGGCCGCGATGCCATGCCGAACGGCGGACGCCTCACCATCGAAACCAGCAATGCCCATATCGACGAAGCATACGTTGCCGCGCACAGCGAAGTCGTTCCCGGCCAATATGTCGCCATCGCTGTCACGGATACCGGCGTTGGCATGGATGCCAAGACGGTTGCGCAGGCCTTCGAGCCCTTCTTCACGACGAAAGCCGTCGGAAAGGGCACGGGACTTGGCTTGAGCCAGGTCTACGGTTTCGTGAAGCAGTCCGGCGGGCACGTGAAGATCTACTCCGAAGTCGGACAGGGGACGACGGTGAAGCTCTATCTGCCGCGGATTGCAGGCGAGGGATTGACCGTAGAGGAGTCCGGTTTGCTCCCTAGTCCTGAAGGTGCACAGGAGGAGACCATCCTTGTATTGGAGGACGACGAGGACGTGAGGGCGTACTCGGTCGACACCCTCCGTGAACTGGGCTATCGCGTCATCGAAGCTCACGACGGGCCAGCGGCTTTACGCCTGCTTGAGCGGGAGCCTCGGGTCGATCTTCTGTTCACCGACGTCGTCTTACCCGGCGGGCTGACCGGGGCGCAGGTCGCAGCTCAAGCGAAAACGGTTCGCCCCACCTTGAAGGTTCTGTTCACGACCGGATATGCGCGCAATGCCATCATTCATCACGGCCGGCTGGACAAGGGGGTGCAGCTGATAGTCAAGCCGTTTAGCTTTACCGAGTTAGCGGCAAAAGTCCGCGATGTCCTTGACGCAAAGGCGGATTGATCAAGACGGTTGGGTGCAATGCAGCCGTGACGAGGCGTGCGGGTTCGGGCGCAATCTTTCGACAAAGTCGCTTGCCTCACCGAACCCGTCTTGTAAATTCTGTTGCTGAAGCAAGTCCTGGGGGCGTGGCATGCGAGAGGATTCTCCGCAGAGTAGCCAGCGTTGCGACGGGTTCGCCCATTTCGCGGTTGTGCTGAAAAAGCGCGGACGAAGCCGTTGGACATGGGCCGTTAACGCAGCGACGGGACAAGTCCTTATGTGGGGCTCCGAGCATACGCGCGCCGAAGCACGATACAAGGCCGATCGCGCGCTGTTCCTGCTTCTTTGCTCTAGCGCAAGCCGTCACTCCAAAGCACCGGCTGAAGGACCTGAGCTCCTGGCTCGCGCCGAAATGACTATGTCAGAGGCCCGCCAGCGGCGACACGAAAGCCGAGCAGCTATCGCAAAGCTGCGCGGGCGGAGGAAAGCCCTCCGCGACAGCATTGAGAAGCTCCGTTTGGCTCATCAGGCGGTTATGCTGGAGGCTGAGTCGGCTCGATTATTCATGCGGCTCGCAGCGGAAAATTTAAAGCACGCTGCGGACCATCGGCCGCCTGTCGCGATCAAAGCTCCTTCCGCAGACCCCTGAAGTTTGGTGGCGGCCTTCCCGTCAGCTGACTTCGCTCCGATATCGAGCTCGGCGGGCAACCATTGGCTCTACGGCCGCGCCTTTTCGAACCAGAGACTTCAGCTGCATTCGCAGCTTGACGGTCGGCCCCTCGTCGAAGTTATCGTCGACATTGCCCGATTTCGTTGCTGGCGCCGGGCTGGCCTCCCAATTTGTCATAGACGCATTTGTCGCTGCCCCACGTTTTCAGAGCTTGGGGTGGAGCAGAAGTGTCCGCAATTTCTCGCTCAACTGCTCGATCGAGAACGGCTTACCAATCGCGGGCGCCTCTCGGAACTCCTGCTCAAGGGGTGGTCCGCCATAACCCGTGCTGAACAAGAAGGGAATTTTGCGATCGCGTAAGATGCGGGCTACCGGAAAAACAAGCTCTCCAGCGAGATTCACGTCAAGGAGCGCCAGATCGAAGGATGCCTTTGTCGCGAGTTCACAGGCCTTTGTTACGTGCGCCGCTGAGGCGACCACCTTCAATCCCAGTTCCTCAAGCATGTCTTCGATCATGAGGGCAACCAAGCCTTCATCCTCAACGAGAAGAACTCTGGTACCGGAGATCTCAGCCATTGGATGCCGGAAGTATAATGGGAAACACCATGCGGCAGCGTGCGCCCTCTGGCTCGAAGACCAGATCGAACTCGCCGGCCAGGTCATGCTCTATGCAACGCTCCATCAGCCGCGTGCCGAATCCGCGCCGCTTGGGAGGCGTAACCGGTGGTCCCCCACGTTCGCGCCATTCGCACTCGAGCGTGCCTTGGTTGTCCCTGCCCACCCGCCAAGTGAGTGACACTGATCCACCCGGCAGGGACAGCGCGCCATATTTCACCGCATTGGTCAGAAGCTCGTTGAAGACCATAGTGACACTCAGCGCCGTGCGCGCGTCCAGATCGACGTGCGGCCCCTCGGCCAATACCCGCCCGCCAGACACGGGAGCGACGATATCGTCAACCAACTTTTCGAAAGGGGCATCCTGCCAGTTTCGCTGAGTGAGCAGGTCATGCGCTCGGGCAAGCGCAAGGAGCCGTCCGGTGAATGTCGACAGAAACTCGTCCAGATCAGCGGCATGGCGGGCGGTTTGACTCGCGAGAGACTGCACCGTTGCCAAAGTGTTTTTCACACGGTGGTTCAACTCGTCGATGAGGACCTTCTGAGCGTTCTCAGCTCGCTTGCGCTCGCTGATGTCGACCAGCATGTTGATAGCGCCGACCAGGTTGCCCGCGGCATCTCGCAGCGGGGTCGGATAAGGAATGAACGGCACGCGTCCGCCGTCCGGGCGCTCGGCCACCGCCTCGGCACCGCGAACCGGCCGGTTTTCGCGGAGCGCTACGGCCATCGGGCATTCATTGTGCGGCAGCGGCGAGCCGTCAGGCCAATAGAGTTTCCAGGTCACGCACCACTCATCGCCCGGCTGTGGCGTTCTCCCAGCCATCTCCACCGCGGCGCGATTGTAGAAATTGATACGGCCCTTTGCATCGGTCGTGTAGATCGCAGCCGGCAACGCCTCTAGAAGATCGCGCATGCGCTGCTCGCCTTCGCGCAGACGGTCTTCCAGCTGTTTGGTGGCGGTGACATCCTGGGCAACCCGTACACCGTACAGAAAGCGACCTTGCGTATCGCGGACGGACGAACTGAAAATGTCGAGATGCCGCACTGACCCGTCCGGCCTGAGTGCGCGCTTACGAATGGAGTAGTTCGCGATGTCGCCGCGCACCTGCCGCGCGTATAGCTCCGCATCCTCAGCCTGGTCATCGGGATCGGTGTAGTCGAAGAACGTCATTCCGAGCAGCTCGTCGCGTGAGCGGCCCGTGATACGGCAGAGAGAGTCATTCACACGCAAGAAACGTCCGCTCTCGTCGGTCTCGGAAATACCTACGCTGGCTGCTTCATAAGTTGCAGCAAGCCGGGCTTCACTGGCTTGTCTCGCTTCCTCAGCAGCGTGCAATTTGCTGACGTCAATGGTGAAGCAACGCGTGTTGGCGAACTTGCCCTCCACAAAGCGGCTGTTGGATGTAATCAGCACATGTTTGACGGAGCCGTCACGCGCGCGAAGCCGGGCAGGATAGCGGTCGAGCCGCTCGCCGCATGAGAGGCGCTGAAGGATATCGCCGATGATCGGAGCATCGGCATGAAACTCCGCCACATGGCGGCCGATGTACTCCTCGGGTCTGTACCCCAGCATATCCAGTTCGGCTTTGTTGGCGCGAAGGATAATCCCTTCGCTGCTGACGATATGCAGGCCCACGGCACCGTTCTCGAAAAAGTCCTCCAGATCCTGCGTCTTCCGGCGGACTTCCTCCTCGACCTGCTTGCGGCCCGTGATGTCTTGGAAGCAATTGATGGCGCCTTGGATTCCGCCAGAGGGGTCGCGCAACGCGCGGATATTGACCAAGGCTGTAAAGCGAGAGCCGTCCGGCCGCGCCATGATGACTTCGGCATTGCGCGTGGGCGTACCGAGACGAACGGCCGTGGCCATGGGACAGTCGTTGTGTGCTAGCGGCGTTCCATCGAGCAGATAAAGTTGATGCGACCCGCAGAAGCGCTCCTTCTTGGAGATATCTGGTGTTCGTCCCCACAATTGAACGGCCTCGGTGTTGTAGCCGACCAGGACCCCGTGGGCGTCACAGAGGTACACCGCACCCGGGATGGCATCGAGAGCCGCACCACCGGCAGCGACCAGCGCCTCGAACTCGGTCGGCTGGCGACGAGCAGAGAGCGGAAATTCTTCGACATTCGACATGAAAACTGCTCTCGGGGCGAGAGGCGGAGGTGGGAACCGCTGTTCGAAAAGGGGATATAGGCAGACGCCCCCGTTGGCCCACCGAACCCTGCTCAACGTCCGGAGCGTCCGCGGGTTCCTAAGTAGTCGTCAATTACTTCGCGAATAGCATGAACGGTCACGATGTTCACGTGATGTTCAACCCTGCGTGGTGCTGTCCGGGGAGTGTCTCCCCTTCTCGGTGATTCTGGCCGTATATTCGTTCCGCCTGGGGAACGGCGGACATGGATTACCGCGCTTACATCCTTGATGATGACGGGCGCATCACCGGCGTGCATGAGCTGGATTGGGCTAATAATGACGAGGCGACGCGAGTTCGCAAAGACGCGCGCCGTTGAATACTACGGGGATGCTATTGGATGCTCAGCCAAGTCACTCCGCCGGGTTTGCATGATGGCGAGCGATTCCTCACCCAAAGCTCTGATAGAGCAACGCCTGATCTTGGAAGCGAGCGCTTGCTGGCACACACCGGCCGCACGGTTGAAGCAATTGCCGCAGAGCAGGCTTCAGCGAACCAACAAACTTCGTGAAGTTTTTCAGACGGCACGGACGATGCGACCGCTTGACTTCCGAGCAAAGTTCCCGGGCGCCCGTTCAGGCTGACACCGTCCTCACCGCTCAAGCCTTAAAGATCGTTCTGAACCAAATGCCGCCCTCAGCGCGCTCTGCGACCTCGCACCGAACTGACAATTTCCGCTGCAGCGTCCTGAAGTTCTTCGAGATGCCGGGCGGCGAAGACCTCCACCGAAAAGGCGGTCCTGAGCCAGACAATGTTGATCGAGCCCAGAACGCGCGCGCCATCGCGCAGGGGGACAGCAATTGAGATCAAGCCGTCCGCATGCGGCGGCTTGCCATACCAGCCGCCGACATGGGTGGGGTCGCGCGTTGCGTAGCCGCGTGCTCGCACTTCCGCGAGAATCGTATTCAGACGTGCGGGCTCTCGCGCCAGACGATCTTCGGCCTTGTTCGAAGTCCGCAGCATCTCGATGATCTCCTGCCGCTCCTTGGCGGGACAATAGGCCAGATAGGCTCGTCCAACACCGGTCAGCAACCAGTTCACCTGCAGACCAACCCTCTCCTCTTGCAACAGGATCGGGCTGCGCGCACGGGTGGTCTCACGGATTTCCATGTGGTCTCCTGCCGGCACCATGAGATCCGAAGGCCACGAAACGCGCCGACACAGCCGCTCGAGCACCGGAGCAGCGGCTTCCGCGATCCGATCGCGACGCTGCCGGCGAGACGGCGCGCGCGAAAGCGTGGCGCCGATGCGGTAACTCCCATCCGCAAGCCGCCGGGTGACCACGCCGGACCGTGCCAGCGTGTGAAGGATGCGGAGCAGGCTTGGCTTGGAGATACCGGTGAAGACGTAAAGCTGCTGCAGCGAGGAATCGGGCTGCATCTGCAGAGCCTGCAGGACACGAAGGCCCCGCTCCAGGCTCTTGATGATTTTCGGACCCGCCACCGCCATTCTCCATTCCACAATGTGAAATGCAGCATTCCACAACGTGGAACATACGTCGATTTTTCTGGCAAATCCAGCCAGAGCGTCCGAAGCTCGCGTGCCTGCAGGTTGCAACTTTGGAATTGGCATTGAAAAACCCAGCGTTTGATGGAGCTTTTCCATGAGACCCCACCTGTTCTTCCGCAGCGCCTCATTCTCCGTTGCGACCGTGGCCCTGCTCGCAGCCTCAGCACCACAAGTATCGGCGCAGACCTCGTTCCCAACGGGGACGGTTCGCTTCGTGGCGCCGTTCTCGGCCAGTACGCCGCCCGACATCATCAGCCGCATCGTCTCCAAGGAGCTGACCGAAGCCGAAGGCTGGCGCGTCATCGTCGAGAACCGGCCTGGCGGTGTGACCACCATCGCAGCGACCGATGTCCTGACCCAGCCGGCGGACGGTAACAGCCTCTATGCGATGTCGGTGCCGTCGGTTGCAGCACCGTCGCTGGTCCCGAACATCTCGTTTAATCTGGACAAGGATTTCGACCCGGTCATCAAGGCGACAGTCTCTTACAACGTGCTGGTGGTGAACCCCTCGGTGCCGGCCAAGACGGTCGCGGACCTGGTGGCATTGCTTAAGAGCCAGCCCGACAAGCTGACGTTCTCGTCCGGCGGCTTCGGCACGCCCGCCCACCTGATCGGCGAGCAATTCAAGCAGCGGACCGGCACGCGGGCCCAGCACGTTCCCTATGCGCAATTCCCGCAGGCGATCGGCGACCTGCTCAACGGCACCAACGCCTTCATGTTTATCACCATGTTGCCGGTCGTCGACCTGATCAAGACCGGTAAGCTGCGGGCGCTTGCGGTGACCGGACCGAAGCGTGTGCCGCTTCTTCCTGATGTGCCGACCATCGTCGAAGCCGGCTATCCTTCACTGGTGGTCGAGGACTGGACCGGCTTCGCAGTGAAGCATGGCACGCAGAAGGAAACGGTCGCACGGCTCAACGCCGCCATCAACAAGGTACGGGAGAAGCCGTCAGTGCGCGAGGCGCTGGCAAAGATCGGCGCCGAACCGGCGGGCGGCACGCCCGAGCAATTCGGCCGGCTCGTCGGCGATCAGGTTTCGCACTGGCACAAGGTCGTCGCCGACGCCGGCATCAAGGTCCAGTAACAGTGACATCAGATTTTCGAGTGACGCTCCTCGCGACGGGGACACCAATCCCCCGTCCCGATCGTTTTGGCCCGAGCACGCTGATCGAAGCGGGCAGTCACACTGTGCTGATCGATGCCGGCCGTGGCGCCGCCATGCGATTGTTTCAGCTCGGCGTTCCGATCGGCCGGATTGATGCGCTGTTGCTCACGCATTTTCATTCCGATCACACGGTCGGCATTCCTGACCTCTGGCTCACGGGCTGGCTGAGCTCATATTTCGGCAACCGCCAGCGTGCATTCAACGTGGTCGGCCCGGTCGGCACAGCCAAACTGATGCACCACCTCGAAGCGGCCTACGCCCACGACATCGAGATCCGCGTCGAGGATGAGAAGCTGGCACGCGAGCATGTCGCGATCACGGTGGACGAGTTTGCGGAGGATGGCGTCGTCTATCAGACCGGCGATCTGCGCGTCATCGCCTTCACGGTCGATCATGGCGACGCCATTAAGCCGGCCTATGGCTATCGCATTGAGTATCAGGGCCGGGTCGCGGTGATCTCCGGCGACACTCGCTACAACATGAATTTGCTGCGGTACGGCGAGGGCGCCGATCTGCTGGTGCACGAGGTTGCGATGGCTCCGCCGGAACTGCTGGGCCAAGCCGACATTCAGCGCATCATCAATCATCACACCTCGCCCCAGGAAGCCGGACGCGTGTTTGCGCAGACACGGCCGAAGCTCGCCGTATTCACGCATCTGGTTATGCTCGCCAGTGACTCCGTGACGGCACCAAGCGCTGGCGATCTGATCGCGGCGACCCGCGAGACTTATGCCGGACCGCTTGTTGTCGGCGAAGACCTGATGAGCTTCGACATCGGCGAGACCGTTATGGTCAGAAATCAAAAGTCTGGCCCCTGAGACGTCGGGTTTGACTTCAAAGGCTGCCCTCGGCAGCTTGCATGTCTTTGGTCAGCTCACCTGCCGGAAGCGGCCGTCGCACGCTCTGAGCCTAGGTCAGTCACGGCCCAATTGCCAAACGCTTTGGCGGCGCGCGGCTGATCTGGACAACAAAGCCGCGTCGTCCTGAGGCGGGCGCGGCTCCAGAGCTTCACGCGGACGGCGGTTTGATTGTTACGCCGTACTTGGAAGCAATCGCCACCAGCTTTCCGGGATCCGGCATGCCGCCACCGGTGGCGGTTTCGAACTCGGCGAACATTTGATCGAGGGCCGCAGCTCGGCGTGCAGAGGATGAGGACGCGAGTGGTCTCGTCCCCGATCTTGCGCAAAGCATGATATCCTTTGGGAAGCGCCAGGCCGTTGTCCTTGCGGAAGTCGGCGATCGTCTTGTGGTCGGGAGCAAGCCGACCCAGCAGCCACATCACCTCGACATTGCGCCCGGCCTCTCGTTCGAGCCGCCGGATCGATTGCACCCGGTTCGGATAGCCATAGGTGTAAAGCTTCAGGAGTGGTACGACGGCCGGCCGGTCTCCGCCGGCTCCACCCCTCAAAGCCCATCTCGGCCAGCTCCAGTGCATCGACAAATATGTCGATCAAGCGAACAGGATTGCTCTCGTCAATGAAATCATCGAGGCATTCGGGCAATAGCGTCCATTGCCCACGATCCGCCCCCGCAACGAAGCGCCTCATCAATTCCCCCCGCAGAATCACGAGAGAATCATACCAGCACCGCTGCGTTTCCACACGCCCAGGGTCAGTACCGGACATAATCCACGGATTATCGGCTCATGTACCGCTCTGCGAGAATAGGCTGCATAGCGCTGTTTCGAAACACTTTGATTTGCGCTTCCGTTAACTCGCCGAACAACGCAGGATCGGCAAGGGCGGGGATACAAACGATCTCTTGGCGCGATAGAGCCGATAGCGAAGCGGTCACCACGTCTTCGGCGGTCATGGCTGGGGGTAGCTTGCTAGTGTCTATGCCGTGCGCGACATGAAATTCTGTACTGACGCGACCCGGAAGGCAAGCCTGCACATTGACGCCGGTGCCGCCAAGCTCGCCTGCAAGCGCCTGGGTGAAGGCCAAAATAAACGCCTTTGCTCCAGCGTAGGTCGCGCGTGATGGGAGCGGGTCTGGCGGCAACACCGCACTGATGGCAAGGAGCGACGCTATGTTGATCACCGCACCCTTGCGCCGTCGTACCATACCCGGCAGAGCCGCTCGCGAGAGTCGCGCGACCGTGCGCACATGAATGTCGATGAGATCGTCGATCACTTCGGGATCGATTGACACGAATGGCTGATAGCCCGCAAATCCAGCGTTGTTGATCAGCAAGTTTAGCGTTTCATCACTGTCCACCAATGTCTCGACTTTCGCCAGATCTGCGGGGTCTGTCAGATCCGCGCAGACCACATCGGCCGTTATGCCGTTCCCTCGCATCAGTCGTTCTGCCAACTCGGTGAGCCGTTCCTGCCGACGAGCCACGAGAACGAGGTCGTAGCCTTCGTGCGCTAGGCGTTCTGCATACGCCACGCCGATTCCTGACGACGCACCAGTAACGAGAGCCCGGGGGCGTTCTGAGCTGAGATCGGACATTGCAATCTCCCATGGTTCTGCGAGACCCGAACGTTACGCCAAACCGGAGACCATTGGATAGGGGCCGGTATGGGTCACGAGCGGCGGTCCTCGCAACCATCGTACAAGGTACGGTCTTCCGCAAACAGCCGATATGGCGGCGGCTGCTGAGTTGTTCAGCTCAGGGCCAGGACCGGACCAAGGTAACATCACATCAATCGCTCGTTGCATGCTCGCTGCGTGGGTCCAGTGGCAGGACCATGAGGACTTGGTCGTAGTATTCGCTTCCGACTTCTAGGCCCCGCCGCTCCAACCCGTATTCTTCGAAACCGGCCGCAATATAGAGCCGGCGAGCGGCAAGGTTTGAAGCCACCACCGTCAAGCAAACTTGTTCGACGAGAGTCCG
Organism: Bradyrhizobium sp. Gha; assembly: GCF_900113735.1. Lineage (GTDB taxonomy): Bacteria > Pseudomonadota > Alphaproteobacteria > Rhizobiales > Xanthobacteraceae > Bradyrhizobium. Next base: position 15,587 of record NZ_FOQM01000047.1, on the reverse strand, counting down.
GGCGTGAGCAATAACCTGACGCACTAGGACGGCCGTCAGGCCCGTCGGCCGAACGTACATTCCCCACAGCACGCCCTTATGCCGTAGTTTCGGAGTGTCATGCATCGCCATCCAGCTACGCCGACTAGTGGCAAATTGCTAAGGCAGCCACCGAAAACGGTGGTCGCCTGCAGGCAATCGGCCCACCAAGAGGTTGGCTTTTCTGCCTCGAAGTCCCATGAGGCTCCGATGGATTCTGGATGAGCTTTGATGCTTTCAAAGCGCAGCTCGCGATAGTGCGCGCTCAACTCGAGCCTCCACTATTGCCTTATACTGCCACCATCCGCGGCAGGGTGATCGTGAACTCCGTAAATGCTCCCGGCTCCGTTACGAACGCGATCCTGCCGCCGTGTTGTTTGACGATGATGTCGTGGCTCATCGAAAGCCCCAGCCCGGTGCCTTCGCCGGGCGGCTTGGTCGTAAAGAAGGGGCTGAAGATCTTGGCTTTGGCCTCCTCCGGAATCCCGAGGCCATTGTCGCGTATCCTAATCTCTACTTCGTTTGCCAGAGCTCTCGTGGTGGCGCTCAATGCCGGCTCGAAATCATCGTCGGCAGCTTCCTTACGCTTGTGAGCCGCATAGAAGCCATTGGAGATCAGGTTGAGGAGCACCCGCGTGATCTGCTGCGGATAAAGCTCCGCTGTTCCGGCGTTCGGGTCGAGGTCGCGTTTGAGCGTGATGCCAAAATCGGATTTCTCCGCGCGGGCGCCGTGATACGCTAGGTTGAGGCTTTCCTCGACAATTGCATTGATGTCGGTCGGGCGACGTTCGCCGGCCCCCTCGCGCGAATGCAGCAACATGTTCTTGACGATGGAATCGGCGCGTTTGCCGTGCTGGACGACCTTGTCGAGGTTGCCCTTCAGCATCTGCGCAAGCTCGTCTACGTCTGCGCGGATCTTCTCATCGAGCTCCGCATTTCTGAGCAGCTCGTTGAGCTCGCCGATCAATTCTGCGGAGAGAGAAGAGAAATTGTTGACGAAATTGAGTGGATTCTTGATCTCGTGCGCAATGCCGGCAGTGAGCTGGCCGAGGGATGCGAGCTTCTCGGTCTGCACTAGGCGGTCCTGGGCGGCGCGCAATTCATCGAGGGATTTGGCTAGTTCGCGGGTGCGAGCTTGAACCTCCTCGAACAAGCGGACGTTGCCAAGCGCGATCACCGCCTGATCGGCGAAGGTTTGCAGCAAGGCGATCTGCTTCTCGCTAAACGGATTGACCTCGGCCCGACGAAGTACGATCGCACCAATGCTCTCACCTTCGCTTAGCATCGGCACGGCAAGAAGGGTCCGGCAACCATCCTGTCGTGACATCGCCTGCGCAATAGGAAAGTCGCCGCCTTCATCGGAGAGGACGTCATGCAAGTGTACCGGCACCCGGTCGGCAATTGCGAGGCCCGACACGGAAGTGCGGTCGTCGGTCCACGTCTGAGTTCCCATTCCGATCGGTCCGTGATGCGCCCGAACGACGAGATCCTCGCCCTCCTTCAGAATTACCACCGAATCATAGGCCTCGCAGAGCTCGCAGGCACTCTCAACGATGGTGCGCAACACCGGCTCAACGTCGGTCGGCGACGAGGCGATCACCTTGAGAATGTTGGCACTTCCGGTCAGATAGGTTAGAGCCTCGGAGACGTCGCGCGTCTTCGCCTGCACTTGTTCAAACAATTTGACGTTCTCGATCGCGATCACCGCTTGATCGGCGAATGTTGTTACCAGTTCGATCTGCTTGTCCTCGAAAGACCCTACGGCGAAGCGAAACAGGTTGATGACACCGAAGGCGTGCCCCTCCCGGACGAGCGGGACACCAAGCGCGGCCCGCATGCCAATGAGCTTTTGTGCTTGCGGGCGATTGAAGTCGGGATCAGCGAGTAAATCCGGGACGTGAACGGGACGGCCATCAAGAATAGTTCGGCCGAAAATCGAGCCGCGGTCTGCCTTCGTCGTGTAGGTCTGGAAGTGCTCGATCCATTCGGGTTTGCAGCCATAGGTGGCGGCAAGCCGGTAATTGCCCTTGTGTTCGTAGCGGATCGTTCCAATCTCGGCGTCGCACAGCCGACAGGCTGACGAGAGCAGGGCGTCCAGCACGGTCCTCAGATCGAACGCCGAGCGACTGATCACCTTGAGTACATCGGCGGTCGCGGTCTGCCGCTGCAAGGCCTCGCTTAACTCATGCGTCCTGAACCGAACCTGCGCGAACAGACGCGCGTTCTCGATAGCGATCACTGCTTGGTCGGCGGAGGTTTGCAGCAACTGCACGTGGTGATCCACGAACGACCCCGCTTCGAGCCGCGTCACGCTGATCAGGCCGATCGGCACATGGTCGCTCATCAACGGCGCGAGCAGCATGCTGCGGAAACCACGCGCACGAGCGATCTGCTTTTTCTGCGAGTCGGGAAGCGTCTCGATATCGCCAATCTGCACCGGTTTGCCAGCCTGTGCGAGCCTGAACGGCTCGAAGCGAGCGACGGGGGTCGGAAATCCGGCCTTCAGCACCTTATCAGCGGCCGAGCTAGTCGGCGTGAAGGCCGCAAGGTGCGCAATGTCGTCGACGAAGCGGAAAACCGCCGTCGAAAAGCCGCCGATCAGCCGCTTGGCGCTGCTCGCGATGGCGTCGAACACCGGCTGTACGTCGGACGGCGAGGAGGCAATCACCTTCAGGATGTCGGCAGTGGCGGTCTGCCGCTCCAGCGTTTCCCTGGTCTCGTTGAACAGGCGCGCATTCTCGAGCGCCATCGCTGCCTGGCCGGCAAAGCTCCGCAGCAGCACGAGCTCATCATCGGAGAACGGATCGAGCCGGTCGCGATAGACGATCAGAGCGCCGATTGGCTTGCCCTGGATGCGCAGCGGCGTGCCGCACATGGTCCGGGTGCCGGCGGCCCGGGCGTGCGGTAGGCCGGAAAACTCGGCTAGATCGGGATCGAGATCGTCGAGATCCGGCACGTGGATTTGCCGGTTTCGACCGACCACCGCGCCGGGCATGTTGCGGTCGCCCGCGTTGATGGCGGTCGGCGGCAAGCCCGCGCGGAGGAGCTCGTCGCTCGCGCTATAGCGGTAGGCCTTGCCCCATTTACCATTTTCGGCAAGGTGGATCGAGACGCTGAAGGCACCGATCAGCCGGGCGGTAGTCTCCGCTATCTGTTCCAGAGCTGAGTCGGCGTCACCGGAGGTGCTCGCAATCGTTGCCAGGATATCCGAGCTGGCCCTTTGGCATTCCCGCGATTTTGCAAGCTCGCGCTGCAGGCGTTCGACCTCGACCACGCTCGACTGGAGCTTCTGTTCTAGCTCGGCGATCCTGCGCGCAAGATCGGCGTCTTGAGACAGCTTGGCCATCGACAAATCCATATCGCGCGCCGTCGGCACCGCGCTAAATTATCTAAAAACCCAATTACTCCGCGGTCAAGCTAAGCCGGCCAGCGATATCGTTGCAGATATTGGAAGAAGCGATCGAGTACCCTTCAGTTCCGGGCCCACCACGTTCCAAGTCCGCTCCGCGTCAAACTGCAAGAACTCAGGATGAGCAACCGCCAAGCGGCAATGAGCGAGCCTCCGTCAGACGAGGCATTACGTCGCTGGTGGGCCAGAAACCGACCACGCTTCAGTTAACCCGTTGACGTGCCCGCACGATATGGGCACCAGGTCCGAGCGCGATGCCTCGCCCTAGGATTCCGTAATAATGCTGAGCTATTTCGCTGGCACCGAGATCTTCCACTACGTTAAACCCCACGCCGTGCAGCAAGTGGTGCAACTCGATCGGCTCGAAGAGGCTGAGCCAAGGCTCACCTCGCGCGGCCGCTCTTTCTGCAGTTGCAACAATGCTAGCGCGGCGCTCAGCAGGATAATTCTCAAACGGTTCGGCATAATCGAAAACGACGGCAGCTTGTGGTAACTCGGATATGAACTTCAGGGTGGACCAGACCGCATGCTTTGTCAGATATGGTACAACGCCCAGCCATTGAAAAAACGCTGGCTCGTCCACCACGAAACCGACTCTCGTTAGACCTTCTGCCAGACTATCTCGCTCAAAATCGATGGGCGCGAAGACAAGCGACGGCGGCTCGGACAGGCCTACGGCCTTTATCCGATCACGTTTCCATACTTGCATTGCAGGGTAGTCGACCTCGAAAACACGAAGGCCTAAGTCAGCATATGGATTTCGCAAGGAGAATGTGTCGAGGCCAGCACCCAGTACCACGACCTGACGTACGCCACGTGCAACGCAATTTTCTATTGTGTCTTCGGAGAACCGGCTGCGTGCGGCTATGAATAAGCGCATTGGGCGCACGGAGTCATCTCTTGCGATCTCGCTCAAGGACGCCGCCGTCTCCGCATCTAGTATTCTCAGAGCAAACTCATCCTTGAAAATTGCCCCGCGTTCCAAGGTTTGGTGAATGGCGCGGTAAGCAGCTGCCTGCCGAGCGGTTTGACTTGGTTGTCCATCACGCATGACGATTTCGCCAGTCGTTTGGTGTTAGAACGCGCCTTGTAGCATGCCGGCGGCAAAAACTCACGTTGGCTCGCCCTCCGACAGCAAACCTTGGCGTTCTGAAAAACACCTTTGCGAACAACGCTTTCGAGCACTTGAGATCGCCGCCTACAAGTCGCTGTAGCTGTAGGGGTCCCGACGTTCACTTGTCCGACGGTATAACGCGAGTCTTTGGTCAAGCCGTGTACGACCAGGACAGATTTGCCATCCGACGCAATCGCCCCGTCGATCGTCAGCCAGTTCGGCATGCCCTCCTTCAGGGCTTCTGCCCTGCGGCCGGCATGGACTCCCCGAAGCGGCGGGTGGGGAGGAGGAATGGCTCGCCGAGCGCATGGCCCGCCACATGCGGTCGAAGCCACGTGGTGGGCGCACGTGAAAGCGCGTGGTGCCCGACTTGGCGCAATTGCTCCGGGCAAACCTCGCCCCTATTGGCGGCTTCCAAAATCTTGGGTCGCGACGTGCGTGCCCGTCTCGCCAGTCGCAACGCTTCGGCAGACCTCATCGAAAACCGAAAGAGCGTCGTAGCGGCGTCAAACATACCAACCCCTCCCCGGCAACATGCTTTCTGAAATTCGATCCTTACGGGGCCGTGCGATTTCATATGAATCCCGGCAAATTGGCAACCGATACAGGCGCTGCAGCGCAAAAACGCATACGTGCTCCTCGACCCGGCGGGGACGAGAACTAACATCATTGTGGCAGCGCCCGCTTCAGGGTGGCAGGGTACTTGCGCCTAGACCGGCGTCACTCGGGGGAAAGTGACCATGCAGGAATCCTTGGAAGAACCTCTGCCCGGCCCGCGCGGATGCGCAAGCAACGTCGTGCGGCCACCGATGCCGGCCCGCGAGCGACCGCGATCCTGAAGGAAACGGGGCGATGCAGGACATGGTCGCACAGCTGGAGAAGCTGAGAACCGACTCGGCCGAGTGCAAACTAATCAGTGAACTCGCGACAGATCCGGCCAAGCGAGAGCTTTTCGCGCGGATCGCCACGCACCTCGCGGTTTTGGCGGACGAGGTCGAGCGCGCCATAGCCGGGCGACCGACAGGCACGAATTAGAGTTGGTCGGCAGAGCCTATCGGACGCAGCTCGCTGCAGCGCGGAGCAACTCAACCCTCTTTCAGAGCGTCCTTGACCTGCCGCACAAGCCAACTCTCGCCGGCAGGTCTCACTCGGACTTTCGCGCCACCGCCGACGAGTTCGTGGGACGCCATCTCGTCCTCGCTTTCGACGACCGTCAGCTCGGTTTCGGGCTTCCAGTCGAGCGTCAGGTCGAGATCGCCCGGGAAGATCTGCCACTTCGAGCCGTCATCGAGTTCCACGATGTGGCTTTGCGAGTGCGATCGGATTTTCATCGCTCAAGCGGCGCCGACATGCGGCTGCCGCGGCAAGCGCTCGGCGGAGGCGGAGCGTTGCAGCCGACCTTCCTCGCCATGACCGCACTTGGCGCATTTCAGCCTCACGTCGCGTTCCGCGTAGCCGGCTTTCGGCGCGCGCGCGGCCATCGGCCATGCGCCGCAGCTCGGGCACTTCACCAGAAGGATATCCGTTTCGATCATGTGCGGGCTCCGCGGGTGCACCCCATGTCTGACCAACGTGCTGCCGTCGGGTTGGTTTCGGGCCGAATCGCGCGCTTGAGCACCACTTCCCAGTGGATTTCTCGGGGCAGAACGAGTTGAGGTCACCTCCACCGCACGCACTTGGTCATGCGCCAGAGGCATTCAAGCAGATGCACGAGTGAGGGGCTCCCGTAGCCCTGATCCGATTGAGTATGCCCTTTGCTGACTCCTTTCCGTTCGAACGTGCGCAGGAACGTTTCCTGAGGGGCGCGGTTCGATTCCGGCATGGGAGGAGCGGCATTCCGGCTTCGCACGAACGAAAGGATATGTTTGTGGCGAATCCAAGCGAACCAGCATCGACGGGCGAAGAGAGAATTCCGTCAGCAGCGGGCCCAGGAATTGGGTCGGTTCTCTCGCTTCAGGTGGGCGTCGTCGTTATCGCGGCGCTTTACCTTGCCCGCGAAGTGCTTGTGCCAATCACCGCTGCCATCCTGCTTTCGTTCGTGCTCTCGCCGCTGGTCGACCTGCTTCGCAGATGGCGGCTCGGCCGCGTCCCATCCGTGCTCCTCGCGGTCCTCATCGCCTTCGCGATCATCGGGCTGATCGGCACCTTCGTTGGCACGCAGGTCGCGCAGCTCGCGAGCCGTGCGCCACAATATGCGACGACCATCGAAACAAAGGTCGCGAAAGTACGCGGCTTCGCCCTCGACAAGATGTCGGGGATCGCGGAGCACCTCGGCTACGTCTTCAAGAACACGAACGTACCAAGCAGCGAAGGCGCTCCGATGCCCGCGGATTCCGGCAAAAAGGCCGGCGAGAAGCCATCGGGCGCGGCTCCGGCCGGTCCGATCGGCCTGCTTGAGAAGTATCTTTCGCCGGTACTCTCGCCGTTCGCCACGCTCGGCATCGTCATTATCGTCGCAATCTTCGTACTCATGCAGAAGGAAGACCTGCGGGACCGCATGATTCGCCTGTTCGGCTCGACCGACCTGCATCGCACGACCACAGCGATGGACGATGCGGGCACGCGGCTGAGCCGATACTTTCTGGCGCAACTCGGCCTGAACTCGGCCTTTGGCGCCGTCATAGCGACTGGATTGTTCCTGATCGGCGTGCCTAACCCGCTGCTTTGGGGCATTCTCTCAGGATTGTTGCGGTTCGTGCCGTACATCGGATCGTTCATCTCGGCGGGACTGCCGATCGCCTTGGCAACGGCCGTCGATCCTGGCTGGTCGATGGCGGTGTGGACGGCGGTGCTCTACGTCGTGGTGGAGCTCGCCGTCAGCCAAGGCGTGGAGCCGATCCTGTACGGGCACAGCACCGGCCTCTCTCCGTTTGCCGTCGTCGTCTCGGCGATCTTCTGGAGCTGGCTCTGGGGATCGGTCGGACTGGTGCTGTCCATGCCCCTCACCCTCTGTCTTGTCGTGCTCGGCAGGCACGTGGACCGCCTGGAATTTCTGGACGTCCTCCTCGGCGATCGTCCGCCGCTCACTCCCGTCGAAAGCTTCTATCAGCGTATCCTCGCCGGGGATGCCGATGAGGCTCAGGATCATGCCGAGCTCCTGCTGACGGAGAGGTCGCTGTCCTCCTACTACGACGAGGTGGCGCTCAAGGGTCTTCAGCTCGCCGCGAACGATGCTGAGCGCGGCGCCGTGGGACGGCAGCAACTCGAAGGCGTCAAAAACACGATCGACGAACTGATCCGCGAGTTGGCCGTACATGAGGACCGCGATCCCGTCGCGAAGATTCAGGCCGCGGGCACGCCTATCGACCAGCGCAAAATGGCCAAAGAGCCTCCTCCTCGGCAAGTGGCCGATACACGGTGGCTCAAACCCGCGTGGCAGGGACCCGGCGCCGTGATGTGCCTCGCAGGCAAAGGTCCCTTGGACGAGTCCGCCTCCGCGATGCTGGCGCAACTGCTCGGAAAGCACGGCCTGGGGGCGACGGCAACAAGCTACCGGGCGGCGTCCCGCGGGGCGATCTCGTCGCTCGACGTGGCCGGTGTCGCGATGATCTGCGTGTCCTACCTCGATATCAGAGGCAACCCGTCCCATCTTCGGTACCTGCTCCAGAGGTTGAGGCAGCGGGCACCGGGTCTTCCAATTCTGGTTGGACTGTGGCCGGCGGACGATGAAGTTCTTCACGACGAAAAGGTACGATCGAGCGTGGGGGCGGATTTCTATGTCACCTCGCTGCGTGAGGCGGTCGATACCTGCATCGCGGAGGCAAAGAACGACAACAATAGTGTAACTCCCTTCGCGGGCCGCAACGTCACCGCCCGATGAAGACGGCCGGCCCCTAACGTCGGCTTCGCCTGAGATACGCTGCTACCGCTTCCTTACTAGTTGATCAAGCAAGGACTAGATCGTGTAGCCCAACGACCGACGGGGTTTAGATAGCCGTTTAGATAGCCCGGCGGCTTCTGCCAGCTACCAGGCCATATACGAACAACACTATGACAGCCCCGACGACGGCGCCCACTAGTCCGGCCCCTTCGCCGGGCCTATACCAGCCGAGAGCCTGGCCAAGATACGTCGCGACGAACGCCCCTACGATTCCGAGGATGGTCGTCAGGATGAAGCCCGAAGGTTCGTTGTCGCCAGGCATGATGAACTTCGCGATGACGCCTGCAACGAAGCCGATGATGATCGTCCAGATGATGCCCATATCTTTCCTCCCAAACTTGCGATGCCGTTATCACGCCGACGGAGCGGGAAGGCGTCCGTCGGGCGTATACTTGTCTACGGCTGCCGGAAGCTCGCGGGACAATCGGTCGAGAATCTCCTCCTGCGACAGGCCGGTCTGCTGCTCCAGCTTTTGCAGGACGTCCGCGACCGATGGCTTGCTTCAGTTCGGGCGGAGTGACCTCCCGGTTCGGGCCCTGATTGATCCACGATTGAGCCGCCTCGCCCTGACCGTTCTGCCTGAAGTGCTCAAGCAGCTCGCCGATGCCGCCATTGAGCAGCGAGCCGACGCCGCCACCACCGACCAATCCGCCCAAATTGCCGAGCATGCTGCTCAACGAATCCTTGCCTCCGCCTACTTGTTGGCCGGACGTAGCGTTGCGACACATCTCAGCCAACTTGTCTCGATTTTGATAACCCGCAATCGCGAGCATGCCCAAAAGAGCGGTCATCGATGGCATTCCGCGGCTCATGTTGGCTTCTTATTTTCCGACGGGACAGCAGCGCGTGAGACGGGCCGCGCCCCGGGCCCATCTTAAAATTGCTTGGCCTTTTCCTTGGCGGCCTGAGCGGCACCAGTTCCCGCCTGCTTCATGCGATCAACCGCTTCGGCACCCAAGTCGCTCGCCTCCGCTGCGATGGTATCGGCAGCTTCTCGCAGCGCCTGCGAAACGGCGCTTCCACGCCTGCTCAGATCGTCCTTCACTTGGTCGCTGACATCCCCGACGTAGTCATCTTCGATCTGGGAGGTTCGAAACGCGCCCGCGAGTGCTGCGCCTATCGCCAAGCCGATCGCGCCTATGACGAGAGGCTGCCGCTCCATGATATCGCCGAGTGAAGACTGGGCTTTCGCGATTGTGTCCGCTCCCGGTAGAGGATTGCCCATCTTGCCGAACTGTTCGCGAGCGTAAGCTACGCCTTCGTCGAAGCGGTCCCGGACGCTGTCAGCCGCGTCAGACATTTTGCCGGCTGCAGTTCCGGCGGCTGCGCGTATCGTCTCGCCCGCACCGCTTCCTTCATGATCCATTTCCGGCGCGGTGGGAGGTGCTGCGGTTCGCTGCAAGCCCGAAGCCGCAGCCCGCAGGTTGCTCGCGCCGCTGTCGGCAACGTTTGACACGGCGGGGGCGGCAGACTGGGCTGTCCCCTTCAACTTTTCGTCGCCCACCAGCAACCAGAGGGCACCGCCGCCGATCAACGCGGCCGAAAGGGGGTTCTCACGGGCTGCGGCAAGGAGACTGTCAAAAAAGCCGGATTGCGCGCTCATCGCACCATTCCCTTCACAGTGTCTTTGTCCTTTTCCAACTGTCGCATGGTCTCCTGCGGCGCCAGGCTGCGCGCGTCCAGCCGCTTCATGCCCACCGCAAACAAAGCGCCAGATATCGCAGCGGCGACGATCGCAGAGGTCAGGTAGGACAATGCGGGCGACCACCCGGCACTGATCAACGCTGACGACAAGGCGAACAGCGCCATCACGACAGCCGGAATGACAAGCACTGCGCCCCCAGCCAGAAGCCCCAACGCTCCACCGAGCTTTTGGACCTTTTCGCCGAGTTCGGCCTTCGCCAGGTCGACCTCATTCTGGAAAAGCTTCGCGACCTGAGCCATCGCGTCGCCGACAAGGGCCGAGACGTTGTGCAGGTCGCTTTTCCCCGTTTCGATATCGTGCTGGATGCTCATGACGCGCTGCCGCCCCCCGAAGATGGATTCGGTCTTTGCCCGGTCATGGTCGATCCCGTGGTGGTCTGTCCACCGATGCCGTCGCTCCCGTATGCTGTCCGCGCCCTGGATGCGTCAGATTCCCCCGTCCGCTGCGAGGCCGAAGAGCCGCCGGAGGCCTTCAGGAAACGTACAGCGGCGAACCCAGCCAAAACGGATAGGCCGAGAAATGCCGCCGGTTGCCGCTTCGCAAAATCGGTCGCACCGTCGACGAGGTCCCGGAAGCTGCCATCGCGAACCTTCGCGGCTGCTTCTTCCACATAGTCCGCGGCTGAGTTTATACCGCGTGCGGCAAATGGTACGTCGGCCTCGAATGCACCGGCAGCTTGGCGGAAGTTGCCAGCCAGGCGTTCGATGAAATCGGCACCGGTCTGTTGCTGCTCCCGTGCCCGTTCCTGGATCTGGTCGACGGTGCCGCTGGCGACATTCTTGGCTGCATCGGCGGCTTCGCCGAACTTGTCCCGAGCCATGTCCGCCGATGCCTGCAGGGCGTCCCCCGCGCGCTGCTTCATCTCGGCCCCTGCATCGCCGATCTGGTCCTTCAGACCGGTGGAGGAGCTGCTCTTGCCTTTGTTGAAGTTGGTAGGCTTGACCACATCTGAATCGCTCATGCTGTTTCTCTCAACTGCTCGATTTTGGGGAAGGGCTGAATGCTGCGTCAACAATCTCGGCGGCCGCTTCCTTGAGGTTGTCGGCTAAGTTACGGGTCATTCGGCTCGCGTGCCGCCCAAGGTCAGCGTCACTCACGCTTCTTGTCGCGGCATCGGCCGCAGACAACGTCGCATCCTTGGCTGCCTCGAAACCCGATTGAGCGGCCTCTCCTGCAGCGCGCTTCAGGCTGTCGCTCGCCGGCCCTGCCGTCCGGTCTTCGAGTTTCGTTTGCGGAAGGGCTGCGGCGATGATTGCCCCGATGGCGATACCGAGTCCTCCGATCAGCGCGGCGTTGTCGCCGATGATCTGACGCGCCTGTTCTGGAGCGGCGGAGGCCGAATCCTTGATGGAGTCCATCCCGTCCGTAATCTTGTCACCGATCGTCCCCGCGGCCTCCGCTGCTCGGGACTTGAGGTCTTGGGCCGCTGTCTTGGCCGAATCCATCGCGTCGTTAACTGCGCCAGCGGCGCGTCCTTCTGAGTCGGAGATTTTCGCCTGCGCCCCACTTCTCGCTTCCTGAACACTGTCGACAGTCTGGTCAATGACCCGACCGGCACCATCCATCATGGGCGATATCGCTCCAGCAGCCCGGTCGCGCACTGTCTTGGAGGTAAGCGCGAGGCCTGCGGCAATCATGAGAAGCGGCAGAGGCACCCCTTTGGCCAGCCGCAGCAGCGGCACAGCCACTGCGGTACCGGCAGCGACCGCGCGCATCGGGTTATCCATCGCCTGCTGTTTGAGCCCCTCGACCCAGCCTTGGGCCTTGTCGCTCACGTAGCCCGTCATTTCCGATTTAACGTGTTGAGGCGAGACCATGTGGCGCAGATCCCGTGTCGTATCTGATATTCCCTGCTTGAGACGTTCGACCGTGGCCGCCAATTCCGCCCGGTTACGCTCGGACTCCCGTCGTAGCTCCTCCACCGATCGCGTCATCTCACCCTCTTGTTTATTCTTGGATTGTGCTTCTACGACGAACTCCCCCTTCACTGGTTAGTTCCTAGGCACTTAGGCGCTCCTTCCGCCGCATCGCCGCGCGCCGACACGCCTGGTGGGTTCTCCGTCGGCTGCCGCAGAACAGACGGGGGTCTCAACGGCCGCCGCTGGTTCGAGATCCGCTCGTCAGAGGATCCCAAGCCCCAGGGTCCCCTCTCTCGAAGGAGGAGAAGCCGCGAGTGTCCCCTTGAGTTTGCCTTTGGAGCGTGTCCCAATACTCCCGACTCCAGGGAGAATCTCGGTATGCGGCTCGATCGAAATGTCCCTTAGAGGCCTGGCGCTGGCAGTCTTTCTGGCGGGTCTTCTCGAAGGCTCCCACGCATTCGCGCAGGAGGACAAGAAGACCGACGACGACAAGCCCGCCGATCCCGACACCGGCGAGAGCACTGTCGAGGAGAAGACCCTTGGTCTTCTGCCGAACCCATTCCAGAAGTACGGGATCAAGTTCGCCGCGACCTACATCGGCGAGTCGCTCGGGAACGTCTCCGGCGGACTAAAGCAGGGAGCGATATACGAAGGCCGGCTGAACTTGGCCATCGATGTGGACATGCAGAAGCTCATGGGCATCGACAAGCTCACCTTTCACGGCAACATGTTCCAGATCCACGGCGACGGGCTGTCTCGAAACTATCTCGACAATTTCTTCGTCGTCAGCGGCATCGAGGCGTTACCCTCGACACGTCTCTACGAGGCCTACTTCGAGAAGCAGTGGGGCGACAAGAAGGTCTCTTTGAAGTTTGGACAGCTTGCCGCCGACAGCGAGTTCTTCAACACGAAATACACGGACGTCTTCGCCAACGCTTCGATGGGATGGCCAGCAATCACGTCGCTCGACCTGCCGAGCGGCGGTCCGTCGCCGCCGCTGGCCGCGATGGGCACCCGGTTGCTGGTCAACATCACCGATCAGCTCTCCATCCTTGGAGGCATCTTCGACGGCAACCAGGCCGGCCCGGGACCGGGCGATCCGCAAGAACGCAACCGATATGGCGTCAGCTTCCGCATCAACGATCCGCCCCTGCTGCTGGGACAGATCCAGTACGCCTGGAACAACAAGAAAGGCGATCCCAACCTGACCGGCCAGATGAAGTTCGGCGGATGGCGTCACTTCGGGCCGTTCTCCGATCTTCAACTCGCCAGTAACGGCGTTTCGCTTGCCGCGCCCACGAGCAGCGGCACACCGCTCACGTTGGCGGGCGACGTCGGCGGATGGGCAGTTTTCGAGCAGCAGCTTTATCGGGTACCCAAGAGCGATGACCGCGGCATCGGCGTCTTCGCGCGCGTCTCCGGCGCTCCGGCCGACCGCAACCTGATCGATCTCTACGCGGATGCCGGTCTCGAATCCATAGGTCTCAGCGACAAAAGGCCGGACGACAAGTTCGGCATCGCGGCCGGCTACGCGCATGTCTCGAAGCGAGCCCAGGCGCTGGACTTTGACTATCGGGCGCTCGCCGGCCAGGCGTGGCCGGTGCGCAGCTTCGAAGGGCTTCTCACGGCGGTGTACCAGTATCAGCTCCGTGACGGTTGGACGGTCCAACCCAATTTCCAATACATCTTCCGACCAGGCGGCGGAGCCACAGACCCGGCAGGTCAGACGCCCGGTCGAGTGCTCAAGAATGCGGCGGTCTTGGGCCTACGCACGACGCTGAAATTCTAAACGAGTTCGGGATTCATGGCAGGCCGGCCAACGCTCCTCGCCCATCTTCGTACGGCGCTTACGGACACAGGACTAAACCGCTCGCGCGGTAGGCACGACGGCCGGCAGCACGGCTGAGAGGATAGCGCAATGAGGCGTCCTGCCTTGAGATGAGGGGTTCGCAACCTTCATCAAGACAGGAGCATCCCTCATGACCGATAAGGCCATAAGCCCGTTGCGCCGGCGCATGATCGAAGACATGACGATCCGGAAGTTCGCGCCCAAGACCCAACATGACTACGTGCAGCGGGTCAAGCACTTCGCAGCCTTCCTCGGACGATCGCCGGATACAGCCAGCTTCGAGGACGTACGCCGCTATCAACTCCATCTGGCGTCGAGCGGCGTCGGCGTGCCGACCATCAACCTGACCGTCTCGACGCTGCGGTTCTTCTTCAAGGTCACGCTGCGGCGCCACGAGATCGTCGAGCACACTCACGTCGTTCACGAGCCGCGCAAGCTGCCGGTGGTGTTGAGCGTGGAGGAGGTGGCGCGGCTGCTCGATGCCGCACCGGGGCTGAAGTACAAGGCGGCGCTGAGCGTGGCGTATGGTGCGGGACTACGCGCCAATGAAGTGGTCTCGCTCAAGATCTCTGATGTCGACAGCCAACGCATGATTATCCGTGTCGAGCAGGGCAAAGGCGGCAAGGACCGCAACGTCATGCTGTCGCCCAGTCTGCTCGAACTGCTGCGCACCTGATGGAAGGCTGCGCGCCCGCAGGGCCGGCTGTTCCCTGGCCGTGACCCGGCACAGCCGATGACGACGCGCCAGCTCATTCGCGCCTGTCATGCCGCGGCCCAGCTCGCCGAGATCAACAAGCGCGTGTCGCTGCATACCCTGAGGCACAGCTTCGCCACCCATCTCTTGGAGCAGAACATCGACGTGCGCGTGATCCAGGTTCTGCTCGGTCACGCCAAGCTCGATACGACTGCGCTCTATACCCGGGTCGCCACCAAGACGATCAGCGAGGTCATGAGTCCGCTGGAGCACATCGCGATCAAGCTAAAGGAGGCCCGGCCGCCGGGTTGACGCGGGGCCGGCGTGTCTCGTCCGGCTCTTGAGGTTGCGGATATTTTCCGCGACCGTGGTCCGGCGTGGCGCAAGGCCCATGCCGGCCATGTCAGCCTCGACCAGTTGAAGGTGATGTCGGCGATCGAGAACTGCCGCACGGCAGCGCTCGGTGGCCACGTCACGCGCTGCGAGGACTGCGCCTACACGTCCATCGCCTACAACTCCTGCCGCAACCGGCACTGCCCGAAGTGCCAGGGCGCTGCGGCGAAGCAGTGGCTCGCCGATCGCGAAGCCGAGCTGCTGCCGGTGCCGTATTATCACGTCGTGTTCACGCTGCCGGCTCGGATCGCCGACATCGCCAACAGGGCTACCATCTACGATCTGCTGTTCAAGGTCTCGGCCGAGACGATGCTGACGATCGCCGCAGACCCGAAGCATCTGGGCGCCAGGATCGGCATCACGTCCGTGCTGCATACCTGGGGCTCGGCCATGACCCACCACCCGCATGTGCACATGATCGTGCCGGGCGGCGGCATCTCGCCCGATGGCCAGCGCTGGGTGTCCTGCCGGCCGGGGTTCTTCCTGCCGGTGCGCGTGCTCTCACGCCTGTTCCGGCGCCTGTTCCTGGGTCGCCTTGCCGCCCTCCACCAGGCCGGGCGCCTGAGCTTCTTCGGTAACGACGCTCATCTCGCCGGAGCACAATCATTCGCCGCGTTGCTGGCAGCGTCGCGCAAGACGGAATGGGTCGTTTATGCCAAGCGTCCG
>NZ_FOQM01000054.1 GCF_900113735.1 Bradyrhizobium sp. Gha | reverse complement strand
CCGCCATGCGCGAACTCGCGCTGACCCGCTTGTCTTCCTTCGGCATCAAGAAGGCAAACGCAATGGCTTTGCGTCGCCCAGTCGACCCCGACGAACCATTGTGCACCGTCGACCATGATAGGGATCTCCTCCTCCTTCTCGAAGCGGGCCACCGCGATCCTGATCGATCCCTGTACTGGCGCTCTCGGCGCAATGACCTCCTACTGGATCTCGACCGCGGCCGCTCCGTCGGGGCGCGGTTCCTACGCAGGTGCTCAGGCACAGGTGGATAAGGCTGCTCCCGGCAGATCGGCCCGTGCTGCCAGTCTACATCATTGGACTGGCGCCGAACGACAAGAAGGGTACAGGGTGGATTAGCCCCGCGGATTGCGCGAAGCAAACCGCTCGGCGTAATCCACCTCTTTTGTTTTTTGTTTCTGTGGAAACGGACGGCGGTGGATTACGCCTTCGGCTAATCCACGCTACCGGGCTGCGCTTCGCTCGCCATGACGTGGACGCAGCCCCTAATTCAACACCCGCTTGTGATCAGGGCTGTCGAGCGAGAACGTCGGCACGTCGATCTCGAAACGTTCGCCGCTTTCGCTGACCATCTGGTAGCGGCCCGTCATGAAGCCGGAGGCGGTCGTGAGCGGGACGCCGGAGGTGTATTCGAAGCGCTCGCCGGGGGCTAGCGTCGGCTGCTCGCCGATCACCCCCTCGCCCCGGACCTCCTGCTGGCGCCCCGTGGCGTCTGTGATGATCCAGTGCCGCGTGCGCAGTTGCACCGTCTCATTGCCGGTGTTCGTGATGACGATGGTGTAGGACCAGAAATAGCGGGAGCGCTCGGCCGAGGACTCCCCCGGCACGAAATTGGGCTCGACGGTCACTTCGATCTGGCGGGTCACGGCGCGGTACATGGCTGCCATCATAACGAAAACCCCGCCGGGAACCAAACGCCGCAGGCGGTCCCGGCGACATCGTCCCGCCAGAATTCACGAGGAAGTAGGCCCTGATGTGATCCAGCCGCTTTGCGAGGCGGCGACAGGACCGGTACACTCCCCGTACGTCGCGATTTGCGGAAGGGTTTTTGGCCCCGATGACCATTGCCGATCAAGTGACGGGATCGACGATCGCGGGAACTGCAGGAGCCAAACCTGCGGAGGCCAAGCCGCGCGTTACTGCGCCAGCCATCACGCTGCCTGCCATCGGCGAGCGCGAGCTCAGGCTTGACCTGTTCCGGGGGCTCGCACTGTGGCTCATCTTCATCGACCATCTTCCGCCGAACCTGCTGACCTGGTTCACGATCCGCAACTACGGCTTCAGCGACGCGACCGAGATCTTCATCTTCATCTCCGGCTACACTGCCGCCTTCGTCTACGGCCGCGCGATGCTGGAGAACGGTTTCGTCGTCGCCACCGCGCGTATCCTGCGGCGTGTCTGGCAGATCTATGTTGCTCACGTATTCCTGTTTACGATCTTCCTCGCCGAAATCTCCTACGTCGCGACCAGCTTCGAGAACCCGCTCTATACCGAAGAGATGGGCATCATGGATTTCCTCAAGCAGCCCGACATCACCATCGTGCAGGCGCTGCTGCTGCGCTTCCGTCCCGTCAACATGGACGTGCTGCCGCTCTACATTGTCTTGATGCTGGCGCTACCGCTGATCCTGTGGTCGATGAAGCGGCGGCCCGACGTCACGCTCGCGCTCTCGGCCGTGCTCTATGCGGTGACGTGGGAATTCGACCTGTACTTCTCGGCCTATCCGAACGGCTTCTGGGCCTTCAATCCGCTCGCCTGGCAATTGCTGTTCGTGTTCGGAGCATGGTGCGCGCTCGGAGGTGCACGACGCATGTCGCGCATTCTGGCGTCCCCCGTGACGATGTGGATCTCGATCGCCTACATCGTGGCGGCGTTCTACGTGACGCTGACCTGGTACGTGCCGCAACTCTCGCACTTCATGCCGAAGCGCCTCGAGCAGTGGATGTATCCGATCGACAAGACCGACCTCGACGTATTGCGCTTCACGCATTTCCTGGCGCTGGCCGCGCTCACCGTACGCTTCCTGCCGCGGGAGTGGCCCGGCCTTAGATCGCCGTGGTTGCGGCCGCTGATCCTGTGCGGCCAGCATTCGCTGGAGATATTCTGCCTCGGCGTCTTCCTGGCCTTTGCCGGTCACTTTATCTTGGCGGAGGTCGCCGGCGGACCAGCCATGCATGCGCTGATTAGTCTCTCGGGAATCCTGATCATGTGGGCGGTGGCCTGGGTCATTTCGTGGTACAAGCGCGTGGCCGACAAGAGCGGTGCGAAAACCAAAAACGCCGTCGGCAATGCCGATCTGGCGGGAGGGGGCTGATGAAGGCGAGGGTTCTCCTGAGCCTGATCCTGCTATGCGGTGGCCTCGCCGCGCCTTCGGCGCGCGCGGACGATGCTGTGCCCGCCGCGCCCGCCGCCTGCGAAGTGCCGCCTTATCTCCTTGCCACAGACAGCCAGCTCCACAAGGTCGCGGACACCGTCAAAGCAGGCAAGCCGCTCGAGATCCTGGTCATCGGCAGCCGCTCCACCACCATTCCGGCCCAGGAGGACAGTTCCTATCCGGCGCGGATGCAGGCCATCTTGAAGGAGAAGCTGACGCCTGCAGAGACCGTGCACGTCTCCGTAGAAATACAGAGCAAGAAGACGGCGGAGGAGGCCGCGAGTACTTTCGTTAATCTTATGGAAGCCAAAGCTCCTACTTTGGTCATCTGGCAGACCGGGACGGTGGATGCTATCCGATCCATCGATCCCGAGGATTTTCGTGGCGCCGTGACCGAAGGGGTCGCTGCGCTGCAAAATGCAGGGGCCGACGTCGTCTTGATGAATTTGCAGTACAGCCCGCGTACCGAAACCATGATCTCGGCGCCGCCCTATCTCGACAACATGCGGGTGGTGGCGCAGGAGCATGATATTCCGCTGTTCGACCGTTTCGCGATCATGCGGCAGTGGAATGATCAGGGTCAGTTCGATCTGTTCAGCCCTTCCCGCGGCCCTGAGCTGGCGAAGCAGGTCCATGATTGCCTGGGCCGGGCGTTGGCGCAGTTCGTGATCGACGCTGCCCATCTGGGGCCGGCCCAGCAGCAAAATTGAGGTTTAGCGTTAATGAGTTCTCTCCGCCCTTTTGCCCCGTCGACATGGCTGACCGCGCCCGCGGCGGTGGCGCTGCTGATGCTGGCGCCGGTGCTGCAGGCACCTGCTCACGCGCAAGCAGCCGAGGCGACGTCCGCGCCGCAGCAGGCCCCTAATCCCGCATCCGCATCGCCGTCTCAGACCACGGTCGCCACGGCCAGCCAGCCCGCAGGCGAGCAGCGCGGTCTCACGTCGCGCGCCATCGACAAGGTGAAGCAGGTCGCCAAATCCGCCGGCGACATTTTTAGTCGTGTGCCCTGTTTGTCGCCGAAGGGCGGCGCCAATCCCATGGGCTCGCTGCCGCATGTCGCCAACAAGCTCATTGCCGGCAAGCCCGTCGTGATCGTCGCGTTCGGCTCGTCGTCGACGGCCGGCTATGGCGCGAGCTCGCCCGACTACAACTATCCGAACCGCCTCGCCGGGCAGCTACACCGGCAATATCCCACTGCCGACATCACCGTCATCAATGCCGGTGTGGGCGGCGAGGACGCGCCCGAGATGATGAAGCGCCTCCAGACGCAAGTCATCGATGTGCATCCGGACCTCGTGATCTGGCAGGTCGGCACCAACGCCGTGCTGCGCAATCTCGATCCCGGCGACACTGCGAAAATGGTCGAGGACGGCGTCGCCCGCATCCAGGCCGCCGGCGATGCCGACGTCGTGCTGGTCGACCCGCAATATTCTCCGCGCGTCACCGAGCGTCCCGAGAGCGCAAGCAAGATGGTGAAGCTGCTCGGCAAGGTCGCCCAGCTCCGTCACGTCGGCATCTTCCCGCGCTTCGAGGTGATGCGCGAGTGGCACGAGAAGCAGGCGCTTCCGGTCGAGAGCTTCGTCATCGCCGACGGCCTGCACATGAACGATTGGGGCTACGCCTGCTTCGCGCAGTTGCTGGGCGATGACATCATCCGCTCGGTCGGGCAGATCAAGTTGGGCGTGAACGTGCCCGCGGACGTGCGGACGTATCGGCCGATGTAGAGGCGAGTGTGGAAACGCGAGTAGCGAACAGGGATTGATCCATTCGCCACTCACCGTTCGTCATTCGCCCGTCACGCCTTCTCCAGCGCCGCCGTCAGATCCTCGATCAGGTCATCCGCGTGCTCGAGCCCGGCCGAGAAGCGAATGAATCCCTCGCCGATGCCGAGCTCGGCGCGCACCTCCGGCTTCAGCCGCTGATGCGTCGTCGTCGCAGGATGCGTGACGAGGCTCTTGGCGTCGCCGAGATTGTTCGAGATCTTTGCGAGCTTCAGCTCGTTGAGCACGCGGAACGCAGCCGCCTTGCCGCCCTTCACCTCGAAGCCGACCAGCGTCGAGCCGCCGCGCATCTGCTTCTTCACCAGCGCCGCCTGCGGATGATCCTCGCGACCGGGATAGACCAGCCGCGCGATCTTCGGATGGCTCGCCAGCACGTCGGCGATGCGCGCCGCGGTATCGGTCTGCGCACGCACGCGCACGCCTAATGTCTCCAGGCCCTTGAGCAGGACCCAGGCGTTGAACGGCGAGATCGACGGGCCGGTCTGGCGCATGAAATTGTGGACGTGCTCGGCGATGAAGGCTTCCGAGGACAGGATGATGCCGCCGAGACAGCGGCCCTGGCCGTCGATGTGCTTGGTCGCGGAGTAGACGACGACGTCGGCGCCGAGTGCAAGCGGACTCTGCCAGATCGGCGTCGCGAACACGTTGTCGACCACGAGCCGCGCGCCGCCACTGTGCGCGATCTCGGCGATCGAGGGAATGTCGAGCACGTCGAGTGTCGGGTTGGTCGGGCTCTCCAGGAAGAACGTCTTGGTATTGGGCTTGAGCGCGCGCTGCCATTCGTCGAGATTGGCGCCGTCGACCAGCGTGGTCTCGATGCCGTAGCGCGGCAACAAATCCTGAATGACGTAGAGGCACGAACCGAACAGTGCGCGGGAGGCCACGACGTGATCGCCGGCCTTGAGCGGCGCCAGGATTGCCGTCGTCACCGCAGCCATGCCTGTTGCCGCCGAGCGCGCCGCTTCGGCGCCTTCGAGCTCGATCATGCGGCGCTCGAACATCGCAATCGTCGGATTGGAATAGCGCGAATAGATGAAGCCGGGGTCCTCGCCCTTGAACCGCGCCTCGCACTCCTCGGCGCTGCTGTAGACATAGCCCTGAGTCAGGAACAGCGCCTCCGACGTCTCGCCATATTGCGAGCGCAGGGTGCCGGAATGGACCAGGCGGGTTTCGGGGCGGTAGTTGGCAGGCGACTTCGACATAGGACCCTCCGATATGACCGTCGAGCGAAAACGGTCACAAAAAACCGGCCTGGATATCTCCACGGGCCGGGATCACAGAGGTCCCCGGCCTGTTTAGCGACTTATTTAACGTGGCTGCAAGCCGGCCGGCTCAAATCACCACGGGATAAGTGATGCTCATATTCCGCAATGCCCTTTTCGTCAAGGCGTCCATCGGATAGCCGTAAAAGGCTGATATTTCCCGCATGTCCGGATGCATTTGACGATGAGGACCCCCGGTTGACGTTCACGGTTGCCGCCGACGCCGATGGTATCCTGCCGGACCGCATGATCGCGGCGATGGCGGAAGCGGGCCTCATCCTGCCCGCATATGATTTCGTCGAAAGCCAGATTCAGCCGGCGAGCCTCGATCTGCGTCTCGGCGACATCGCCTACCGCGTGCGTGCGAGCTTCCTGCCCGGCCCCGGCGCCACCGTCGCGGAGCGCATCGACCAGCTGAAGCTGCATGAATTCAGCCTCGCTGACGGCGCGGTGCTCGAGACCAACTGCGTCTACATCGTGCCGCTGCTGGAAAGCCTCGCGCTGCCGCCGGAGATCGTTGCGGCCGCCAATCCGAAAAGCTCGACCGGGAGGCTCGATGTCTTCACCCGCGTGATCGCCGACGGCACCCGCCGTTTCGACATGATCGGCGCCGGCTATCACGGACCGCTCTATGCCGAGATCAGCCCGAAGACGTTTCCGGTCTTGGTGCGTGAGGGCTCGCGCCTGTCGCAGGTGCGCTTCCGCACCGGTGACGCCATCCTCAACGCCGACGAACTCGATGGCTTGCACGCCAACGAGCGTCTCGTCGACATCGACGATGCCGATCTCACCGGCGGCGTTGCGGTCTCGGTCGATCTCTCCGGCGAGAAGGGCAGTGGCTTCGTCGGCTACCGTGCCAAGCGCCACACGGGTGTGGTCGACGTCGATCGCCGTTCCGGCTATGCGGTGGAAGATTTCTGGGAGCCGATCTCGGCCCGTCCCGACGGCAGCCTGATCCTCGATCCCGGCGAGTTCTACATCCTCGCCTCGAAGGAAGCCGTGCAGGTCCCGCCCGATTACGCCGCGGAGATGGTGCCGTTCGACCCGCTGGTCGGCGAATTCCGCGTGCACTATGCCGGATTCTTCGATCCCGGCTTCGGTTATGCCGGCGCCGGCGGGCAAGGCGCGCGCGCCGTGCTTGAGGTGCGCTCGCGCGAGGTGCCGTTCATCCTCGAGCACGGCCAGATCGTCGGCCGTCTCGTCTACGAGAAGATGCTGGCGCGCCCGGACGCCATGTACGGCCAGCGCATCGGTTCCAACTACCAGGCGCAGGGCCTCAAACTCTCGAAGCATTTCCGGGTGTAGCTTCACACTCCTCCGCCGTCATGCCCCCGGCTTGATCGGGGCATCCAGTACGCCGCAGCCTCCCGATTTGATCGCTACTGCCTCGGAGTACTGGATCGGTCGATCAAGTCGGGCGATGACACCGAATGTGTGGCAGGATGCGCCGCAAAATCCAGCGACATGCGAGGTGGCGACATGACCGATCAATCCCAACTCGACGCGCAGATCCTCGACGACGTCGCCGACGCGCTCATCTATGCCGACCGTTCCGGCACGATCACGCGCTGGAATCGCGCATCCACCACGCTGTTCGGCTTCCCGGCAGACGAGGCACTTGGTCAGAATCTCGATCTGATCATTCCCGAACATCTGCGCGCCGCGCATTGGAAGGGGTTCGAGGCGGCGCTCGCCAGCGGTGCGATGAAGCTCGCGGGCCGGCCGACGCCGACCCGCGCGCTGCACAAGAGCGGACGCAAGCTCTACATCGAAATGACCTTTGCCTTGGTGCGGGATGCAAGCGGCGCCGTGCAGGGATCGGTCGCGATGGCGCGAGATGTCACCGAGCGCGTCGAACGCGAGCGGGCCGCCAAAGCTGCGCACAATTAAAGCCCTCGCAAACTTCGTGATGCGCAATTGACGAGCCCCCTTACAGGGCGCCCTGCACGCGCCTCATGTTGCCTGCTGGCATCCGCAGTGACACACTCGATCAAAACAACGATCGGGAGTGAACATGAACGCCACAGCAGACGCCGCGCAAGCAGCGCAATGGAAATGCTGGCGCGGGGTCGCCGATCTCTACCACGCCTACTTCACCGGCCTCATCCTCACCGTGGTGACGCGGCGCGGTACGGCGGATGCCGCCGAATTCGTCTTTCGCGTGTTTCGCCGCCAGCAGCAGGAGCGCTTCCTGCCGGGGCTCAGGAAGCTCGGGATCGAGCATCTGCCGCCGGCAGTCGCTGCCGCGCAGTATCACTACCTCTCCAACTGGATCGGCGGCGTGCATGTCGAATACATGTATGAGAGCGACACCAAGGCCTGGATCCGCTATCCGCCGCCGCGCTGGATCTGGAAGGGCACCGCGATCTGCGGCGTGCCGGGTGAGGTCTCGCGCGCCATGCTGAAGGGATGGCACGCCAACAACGGCGTCGCGCTCGGCGATCTCAGGCTCGGCTTCGTCTGCACCAAGCAGAGCGTCGACGGCCAGGACGGGTTGGAGGGCTATTATCATCAATACGACCATCCGCTCGAGCTCGACGAGCGCCTGGTGTTCGCGCGGCATCTCCAAGCGCCGCTGTTCGATGCGCCGACCGCGCCGGCTTTGCCGGTCGCGAGCTGGCCGAAACCGCGGCTGGAAAAGGCCCATCGCAACTACGCCATGGAATATGTGCGGACGGCGGCACCGGTGATGGTGCAGCTGTTCGGGCCGGACGATGCCGGATATCTCCTGCAGCTCACCGGGAAGCTGATCGGCATGCAGTATTTCGATGACGTCGCAGCCGCGCTCTGTATGACACGTGGCGGCGCGAGCGAGTTTGCCTCGTTCCTCAAAGCGTTGTTCGCCGCCCAGGACGACGCGGCCGAGACCACGCGATCCGAAGGCAGCTTCGAAATCCGCCAGCAGAGCTGGAAGCTGATGGACGACGTCGCCGATTATCACGGCGCCTGCACCAAGGTGCTGCTGGGACTGTTCGAGGGACTCGCGGCGGGATGCGGCCGGCACATCGGCGTCCACCTTCGCCAAACGGCAGGCGGGCGTCCGCCGTTAGCTTGGACGGTCGGTTAATTCCACCGGCTGAAATGCGCTGCCGCAGGGCACGCCTGCACCTGACGCAGGAGGAATCGGCAGCCGGCGTGCTAACAAGTGTGCACCCGCGCTTTCCGCGCGAGCAAATTGATTGATGCACCTAAGCATTGCCACGCCGCAAATGGCGCTTGTGTCCGGGAGAGGAAATGACTGAGGTCGCCGAGATCCCGGTCGATGTGCAGGAACGTCCGCTGCCGCGGCCACCGCGCCCCGCGCGGAGTGCGCTGACCGACGGGCCGATCCTGCGCACGCTGCTCTCTCTTGCCTGGCCGAACGTCGTCGCTCTGTCCGCCGGCACCTGCGTGGTGATCGCGGAGACCTCCTATATCGGACGTCTTGGCGTGGAGGCGCTGGCTGCGATGGCGCTGGTGTTTCCGACCGTGATCCTGACCATGACCATGTCGGGCGGTGCCATGGGCGGTGCGGTGGCCTCCGCCATCGCACGCGCGCTCGGCGCCGGCGATCGCGAGCGCGCGGGGACGCTCGCCGCGCATGCGCTGTTGATCGGCATCAGCTTCGGCCTCGTGTTCATGCTGGGCATGCTGATCTTCGGGCCCCAGGTGCTCACGATGCTCGGTGGCCGAGGCACTGTGCTGGCGCACGCGATTGCGTACACGCAGGTGTTCTTCGGCGGCGCCGTGCTGCCCTGGCTGCTCAACACCATGGCCGGCGTGCTGCGCGGCACCGGCAACATGAAGCTGCCGTCGCTCCTGATCCTCAACTCCGCGGTCTGGCAGATCGTGCTCGGCGGCTCGCTGGGCCTCGGGCTCGGACCGTTCCCGCAACTCGGCATGCGCGGGGTCGCGGCCGGCGCGCTGATCGCCTACTCCATGAACATCTGCGTGATGGGCTGGTATCTGTTTTCCGGCCGCGCCCGCGTCGTGCCGAAGCTGCGTGGGCTTCGCATCCAGTGGTCGATGTTCTTCGACATTTTGAAGGTCGGCGCCATCGCCTGCTTCTCGCCGCTGCAATCGGTGCTGACGATCTCGATCTTCACCCACATGCTGGCGAAGTTCGGCACCGCGACCCTCGCCGGTTATGGCATCGGCGCGCGGCTCGAATTCCTGCTGACCTCGATCGCATTCTCGTTCGGAATCGCCTCCGTGCCGATGATCGGCATGGCGGTCGGCGCCGGCCGTATCGGCCGTGCGCGGCGCATTGCCTGGATCGCGGGCGCGAGTGCCTTCGTTGCCGTCGGTGCGCCGGCCTGCCTCATCGCCTTGTTCCCCGATCTCTGGGTCAACATCTTCACGGACAGCGCCACGGTGCGCGCGACCAGCCATCAATATCTGTCGACCGTGGCGCCGTTCTACGCCTTCATCGGCCTCGCCTCGACGATGTACTTCTCCTCGCAAGGCGCAGCCAAGGTGGTCGGCCCGGTGCTGGCGCAGACGGCGCGCTTGATCTACATCTCCGCCTGCGGCTGGTGGCTGTCGACCCACGACGCCACCGCGCAAAGCTTCTTCTGGCTCGCCGCGAGCTCGATGGTCGTGCTCGGCCTGCTCTCATCCTCCAGCGTGGTGCTGACGCGCTGGGGACCGCGCGCAGCGAAACCCGCCGTTCGGCCCGTGCTGTCGGTTGCCGACTAGCGATGCCTGTGGCGGCGATGGCCGCCACCGCCGCCGACGTTGGCGAGCCGCATGATCTGCGGGATCATCGCCATCATGTCGCCGCCGCCGGCGCCGCCGAGCATGCCCATGATATCGCCGCCGCCCATGCCCATCGGGATGGAGCCACCGCCCATCATGCCGCCGAACCCGCCGCCGCCGTTCTCCATCATGCGGCTCATCATCGGCCCCATGGTCTGCATCAGCATGGCGAAGCGGCGCTTGCCCATCTTCGCCTTCATCATCTCCAGCATCGGCGCCATCTGGGTCATCATGTCCTCGCCTCCGGCACCTCCGAGGCCTGAAAATTGCGCGTTCGCCGGCGCGCTCGAAATCGAAAACAACAGCAGCACGGCAGCTGCCTGGCAGATCAACTTGTCCGCACCTCTCATGGCATGCTCCTCGCGTGCGTGGCGTCGCCGGGAGAGCGAGGCCGTCAGGACGCACGCGGCCATGGTTACGGCGAATAAGGGGCGGGCTCTGTGAGAAAGATCACGCCGGGAAAGCCTTTTGCATGGCGATCACGGCGGCCTTGGTCTGCTCCTGCACATAAGGTGCAAGCTCGTTCGGCAGCATGTCGATGATCCAGACCAGGCGGCATTTCGTCTCGCCGTCGGCGATCACCTGCACCGCAGCGCTGTAATGCTTCAGCCGCTCGTTGTTGATCGCGTAGACCAATCGCTGCCTGATATCGTCGCAATCGACCAGCACTTCGCGCGCGACCGAACCATTGGCAAAGGTGACGATGCGCGCGTCGCCGTCGAGCTGGCATGCGGTAACGAACCCCGGCACCAGCCGCCGAGGCAGCGCGCCGAAATCGCGCACCGCGTCCCAGACGTCGCGGGCCGGGGCGGGGAGGGAGACGTCGTTGTGGATGGAGGCCATGAAAGTGTCCTTGATTTCGGCAGGTGGTCGCCAAGTCCTCCGTCATTGCGAGCGCAGCGAGGCAATCCAGACATGTCTCCGTTGAAACAGTCTGGATTTGCTTCGTCGCAAGGGCTCCTCGCAATGACGGAGTTCGTGGCCAGCTCACGTACAAACCGCCTCGACATTATTGCCGTCAGGATCGATCAAGAACGCCGCATAATAGGTCGGGCTGTAATCCTTGCGCGGCCCGGCGCCACCATTGTCATGGCCCCCGTTCTTCAGCCCCTCGCGGTGAAACGCCTTCACGGCGTCCTGATCCCCGGCGCGAAACGCGATATGCGCGCCGTCGGCCTTGCGTCCCTTGTTCAGATGCAGCCAGAGCGCCGGCTCGCCGTTCGGCCCGAAGCCGGCATAGCCGTCGCCGCTCGAGCACAGCACGTAGCCGAGCGGCGCCAGCACCGCCGTGTAGAAACGCGTGGCGGCGTCGAGGTCGGCAACGCGCAGTCCGATATGGTCATACATGGTCATCTCCATTTGCAAAGCGCGCTCAGTGACGCGCGATGGAGGCGACCCTAGTCAGTTGAGCGCGAACCGCTCTTGGAGAATCTTGCGCTCGCCTCTCGCAGCCTGCCGAAACCTGGTCGGCGACAGGCCGGCGGCGCGGTGGAAGGTGCGGACGAAGTTGGAGAGGTCGCCGAAGCCGACGTCATAGGCGATGTCGGTGACCGCGAGATCGTCGTCACTGAGCAGGCGCGCCGCATGCCGCAGCCGCGAGCGCACCAGATATTGATGCGGGGTGACGCCGAGCACGTTGGAAAACAGCCGCAGGAAATGGAACGGACTCAGATTCGTCAGACGCGCGGCTTGTTCGAGATCGATCTCCGCGTGCGAATTGTCATCGATCCACAGCGCGGCCTCGACGGCGCGGCGGCGATCGCGCGCCGTCGGCGCCACTCGTTTGCGCGGCTTGTCCGAGACGACATCGACAAAGCGGCCGGCGAGGATCTGGCCGACCTCGTCGAGCCCCAAGTCGCTGTTGCCATCTGCCGCCGTCTGGGCGAGCTCGCCCAGCACCATCAGCTCGGGCAGCGGCGGCGTCGCGCCGACCTGCCAGGTCTCGCGTCGTCCGCCGAGCGCGTCGACCAGGTCCGCGCTGAAGAAGAAGGAGAGGCAGACGTCGCCACAGACATGCTCGTGCGTGCAGGTGTATTCGTCGCCGGGCGCGCCGACCAGCAACGAGCCTGCCACCAGCTCAAAGAAGCCGGCCCGGCAATGGCAGCCAAAGCTTCCAGAGCGGACGTAAGCGATGGAATGACCGTCGCGGCATTCCGCAAACGGCATGTCGCCCGGTCCCGCGTCGCAGCGAAACTCGGAGACCGTCATCGTCCGTGACGTCAGCAGCGTGGTCGCATCCATCCAAGGTATCTAGGAGGGCGAACGCGGCAGGGCAACCGGCGGCAGAACCTCCAATAGCCTCTTGCTTTCGATCGGACGGGCACCACGCCGGAATTGCCCCAGAGGATGCCGCAACGGCCCATGGCCGTGTCAAACATTGCGCAAGCACGCCCCACCTATTGCACGTTCCTCACTCCCGGCCGCGATCATAACACCGCCACAATCGGGCGCCCCCGGCATCTTACCAGGACGTTAACAACTGTCGCGCCCCGGCACGCCAAACCGCTTGGCGACGGACACCGTCTCGGGTAATCAGGATGGGCGCAGGACACGCGCGTAAGCGGGCGTAGTTCAATGGTAGAACGGCAGCTTCCCAAGCTGCATACGAGGGTTCGATTCCCTTCGCCCGCTCCAGACTTCCTCCCCGATGCCATTTGCATTCGACTCAGCTGCCGGCCGCTCACGGCCGCGCCAACATTCCAATATATTAGCCCTTCGCTCCGGGCACGCACCGTTCCTCCGGCCTAAGCTCTTCCGGGCCGGCGGATGCGGTCCATGTGCCGGGCGTTGTTCGGATCGGAAGACCATGGACCAGCAAAAACTCGATCGCGCGATCGGTCGCCGTTTGAAGACTTTGAGAACCCAGGCCGGCATGACCTTGAACGAGCTCGCCAGCCGCTCCGGTGTCAGCCGGGCCATGATCGGTCGCGTCGAGCGGGCGCAGAGCAGCGCCACCGCGGCGCTGCTCAACAAGCTCTGTTCGGCGCTCGATGTCTCGCTCAGCGATGTCGTGGCGCTGTCCGAGAAGCCGCCGGAGCGGCTGACGCGGCTCGCCGACCAGCCGCAATGGCGCGATCCTGAAAGCGGCTACCGGCGCCGCCACGCCTCCCCGGTCGATGCGGCGAGCGGCATCGAGATCATCGTCGTCGATTTGCCTGCCGGTGCGCGGGTGCCCTACAGCCCCTGGGGCCGCAACGCCTTCACCCAGCAGCTCTTGATGCTGGAGGGCGCGGTCTGCGTGCATATCGACGCCAAGACGGTGCGCCTGCGCGACGGCGACTGTCTCGACTTCGACGTCATGCGCGCGGTGATTTTCGAGAACGAAACCAAACAGGATGCCCGCTACGTCGTCATCACCAGGCGCGGCACCTCCTACGGGAAAATATGATGTCATGACGATGCAGATCCGCACCGGCGACACCTTCGATCCGCGCGTCGTCGCGCTGCTCGAGCATCACGTTGCGGCCGCGCGGGCCCAGACCGCTCCCGGCAGCGCGCATGCGCTCGATCTCGCAGACCTTCGCGCCAGTGACATCGCGTTCTGGACCGGCTGGGATGGCGAGGCCCTGGTCGCGACCGGCGCGCTGAAGACGCTCTCGATGGACCACGGCGAGGTGAAGTCCATGCACACGCTCCAGACCACGCGCCGGCGCGGCTTTGGTGGCCTCATGCTCCGCCACATCATCGCCGAGGCGCGCAAGCGTGGCTTCAAGCGGCTGAGCCTCGAGACCGGCTCGTGGGACTATTTCAAGCCGGCGCACGCGCTCTACCAAGCCCACGGTTTCGTGCCGTGCGATCCGTTCGCGGCCTATGTCGAAGACCCCAACAGCCTGTACCTGACACTTGATCTGGCGCGCCGGTAGCTGAGGCCCGCGCAACCGGGAATCGAAATTCCGGTCTTGTCCCTCAAAATGAGTTGCGCACCTCAAAACACCTCTGCTAGCCTTCAGCCATGGCCGAAGACACCGCCTCCGCTGCGTTGACGCTGAGGGATATCGCCCGCGAGGCCGGTGTCAGCTTAGCCACGGTTGATCGTGTCCTGCACAAACGGCCCGGCGTGCGGCCGGATACGGTGCGGCGCGTGCTGGAGACGATCGAGCGGAACGCCTTCCAGCCCCATGTTGCGGCCGCCGAGCTGGCCCGCGGCCGTGCCCGCCGCTTTGCTTTCGTGATGCCGACCGGGGCCAACCCCTTCATGCTGCAGATCCAGGCCTATCTCGGCGAGATGTCGGGCTGGCTTTCCGCGCGCCGCCTTGCCGTCGAAATGGTCATGACCGACGTGTTCGATCCGTCCGTGCTGGCGGCCGCGCTGGAGCAGCTCGCCGGCAGCGACTATGACGGCATCGCCGTCGTCGCGCTCGACCATCCGAGCGTGCGCGCCGCCATCAACGATCTCGTCGACAGCGGCGCCAAGGTCGTGACACTGGTCTCGGACGTGCCGTCCTCGCGCCGGCACCATTATGTCGGCATCGACAACATCGCCGCCGGCCGCACCGCCGGCGCGCTGATCGGCCGCCTTGTCGGCCCGGGACGTGGCTCAACTCCGGGCAAGGTCGCCATCATCGCGGGCTCGCAGGGCCTGCGCGACCATGCCGAGCGCATTTTTGGCTTCAACCAGGTGATGGCGTCGGAATTTTCGCACCTCGAAATCCTGCCTCTGCTCGAAGGGCGCGACGAGGACGACCGCTCCGAGCAGCTGATATCCCGGCTGCTCGCCAGGCATCCTGATATCGTCGGCCTCTACAATGTCGGTGCCGGCACGCAAGGCGTGGCCAAGGCCCTGACCGAGGCCGGCCGCGAGAAGCAGATCGTGTTCATCGCCCACGATCTCACGGCGATGACGCGAAAATTGTTGCTGCAGGGCACGCTGGATGTCGCGATCTCGCAGAATCCGGGGCACGAGGCGCGAGCCGCCGTGCGCGTGCTGCTGTCGCTGGCGCGTCAGGAGCCGATCTTGAGCGAACAGGAGAATATCCGCATCGACATCTTGATGCGGGACAATCTGCCGTAGTAGCGGCCAAAAAGAGGACGGTCCGCGGACAGGCGACGGAGATCGCCAAGCGGGCCAGCAAGGGAGGACGAATTGTATCTCGGACTGGATATCGGCACGTCCGGTGTGAAGGCGGTGCTCGTGAACGAGGTTGGCGCGGTTGTCGCGACGGCCGCGCGCGAGCTTGCGCTGTCGCACCCCGCGCCGCTGTGGTCCGAGCAGGATCCGGATGCCTGGGTCCAGGCATCGATCGGCGCCATCGACGATCTCGCTGTCACCCATCCACGTGATGTCGCCGGCGTGCGCGGCATCGGGCTGTCTGGCCAGATGCATGGTGCGACGCTGCTTGGTGCGGATGGACGCCCGCTGCGCTCCGCGATCCTCTGGAACGACGGCCGCTCGCATGCCGAATGCGTGGAGCTCGAGCGCCGCTGCCCGTCGCTGCATGCCATCGCCGGCAATCTGGCGATGCCCGGCTTCACCGCGCCCAAGCTGCTTTGGGTCTCACGGCACGAGCCCGATGTCTTCAAGCGTCTCACCAAGGTGCTGCTGCCGAAAGCCTATGTGCGCTATCGCCTCACCGGTGAGATGGTCGAGGACATGTCGGACGCTGCCGGAACGCTGTGGCTCGATGTCGGCAGACGCACCTGGTCGGCGGAGCTGCTTCACGCCACCGGGCTCGACCTGCATCACATGCCGCGCCTCGTCGAGGGCAGTGAGGTGAGCGCGGTGCTTGCGGGCGAATTCGCGCAGCGCTGGGGCATGGCCAAGAACGTCGTGATTGCCGGCGGCGCCGGCGATAATGCCGCGAGCGCGATCGGACTTGGCGCGATTGCATCCGGCGATGCCTTCCTCTCGCTCGGCACCTCCGGCGTCATCTTCCGCGTCACCGATAATTTTGCGCCGGCGCCTGAAGCGGCCGTGCACGCCTTCTGCCATGCGCTGCCCGGGCTCTGGCACCAGATGGGCGTGATGCTGTCGGCGGCGGCCTCGCTCGCCTGGCTCGCCGATGTGATGGAGGTGCCGGCCGCGACGCTGCTGGCGCCGCTGGGCGAGCGCGTTGACGGTCCGAGCCCGGTCAAATTCCTGCCCTATCTCGACGGCGAGCGCACGCCGCACAACGATGCCGCCGCGAGCGGCGCTTTCGTCGGCTTGCGCGGCGCGACCGGCCGCAACCAGATCGTACAATCCGTGCTTGAAGGCGTCGCCTTCGCCGCGCGCGACAATCTGGCGGCGCTGAGTGCTGCGGGCGGGGCGATCACCGAGGTGGATCTCGTGGGCGGCGGTTCTCGCTCGCCGCTCTGGGCACAGATCTGCGCCGACGTGCTCGGTATTGATGTCCATCGTGTCGAGGAAGGCGAGGTCGGCGCCGCGCTCGGTGCTGCCAGGCTCGGCCGGCTCGCCGCCACCGGCGAGAATCCCGCGCAGGTCTGCACGCGTCCGCGGCGCCTTGCGACATCAACACCAAGCCCATCGCGCACTGCGGCCTATGACGAGGCCTATCAGCAGTGGCGCAAGCTCTATCCCGCGCTGAAGGAGTTGTCCCTGTGAACATGTTACCAAAATTCTTCGGCGCAGCCGACCCGGTCTCCTACGGCGGCAAGGACGCCAAGGCCCCGCTGGCGTTCCGCTGGTACGACAAGGACCGAATCGTCCACGGCAAGCGGCTCGAGGATCATCTGCGCTTTGCGGTCTGCTACTGGCATTCGTTCTGCTGGCCCGGCGGCGATCCCTTCGGCGGCGAGACGTTCCTGCGCCCATGGCATCACGGCTCCGACGCCATGGCGATGGCGCGCGCCAAGGCCGACATCGCCTTCGAACTGTTCCGCCTGCTCGACGTGCCCTTCTTCACATTCCATGATGTCGATGCCGCGCCTGAAGGCGCGAGCCTTGCCGAATCCGTCGCCAACCTCAATGCGATCGGCGATGTCTTCGAGAAGAAGATGGCGTCAGCGAAGGTACGGCTGCTGTGGGGCACCGCGAACCTGTTCACGCATCGTCGCTACATGGCGGGTGCGGCGACCAATCCCGACCCTGACATCTTCACCTATGCCGCCGGCCAGGTCCGCGCTGCGCTCGAGCTGACGAACCGGCTCGGCGGGCAGAACTATGTGCTGTGGGGCGGCCGCGAAGGCTACGAGACGCTGCTCAACACCGATCTCAAGCGCGAGCTGGACCAGCTTGGCCGTTTCGTCTCCCTCGTGGTCGAGCACAAGCACAAGATCGGCTTCAAGGGGCCGCTCCTGATCGAGCCCAAGCCGAAGGAGCCGACCAAGCATCAATATGATTTCGACGTCGCCACCTGCTACGGTTTCCTGCAGCGTTATGACCTGCTTGACGACGTCAAGCTCAATATCGAGCAGAACCATGCCATCCTTGCCGGCCATTCCTTCCAGCATGAGGTGGCGCTGGCTCAGGCGCTCGGCGTGTTCGGCTCGCTCGACATCAACAGAGGCGACGACCTGCTGGGCTGGGATACCGACCAGTTCGCGATGAACGTGCCGGAGTTGGCGCTGGTGTTTCACGACATGCTGAAGGCGGGCGGCTTCTCCACCGGCGGTCTCAATTTCGACGCCAAGATCAGGCGTCAATCGATCGACCCGGACGACCTGATCCACGCCCATGTCGGCTCGATGGATGCCTGCGCGCGGGCGCTGATTGCCGCGGCCGACATGCTCGACGCCGAGGCGCTGACGAGGCCGCTCGCCGACCGCTATGCCGGATGGACGAATAGCGAAGGGCAGGCCATCATGGCAGGCAAGCGCTCGCTCGCCGATCTCGCCGATCGTGCGCTCGCTTCCGGCTTCGATCCGCAGCCGCGGTCGGGGCGGCAGGAATATCTGGAATCTCTCGTTAATCGGTACGTCTGAGCGAGGCCGAGCATGACAAATATTCAAGGAGACGGCTCGCCGGTGCTGGAGCTGACCGGCATCGGCAAGGAGTTCGGCGCCATCCGCGCGCTGCATGGGGTCAACATGCATGTCCATCCGGGCGAAGTGGTCGGCCTGATGGGCGAC
Organism: Bradyrhizobium sp. Gha; assembly: GCF_900113735.1. Classification (GTDB taxonomy): domain Bacteria; phylum Pseudomonadota; class Alphaproteobacteria; order Rhizobiales; family Xanthobacteraceae; genus Bradyrhizobium. The sequence continues at coordinate 24,007 of NZ_FOQM01000054.1, read as the reverse complement.
AACGGCGCCGGCAAGTCGACGCTGGTCAAGATCATCGCGGGCAATTTCCGCCCAACCCACGGCGAGATTCGCTTCGACGGCAATGCCGTCCATTTCAGCCGGCCGGTCGATGCCCGTGGGGTGGGCATCGAGGTGGTCTATCAGGACCTCGCGCTCGCCGACAATCTGACGGCTGCAGCCAACGTGTTTCTCGGTCGCGAGCTGAAGCGCAAATTCGGCCCCGTGGCATTGCTCGATCACAAGGCGATGGCGGCACGTGCGCTGGAATTGTTCGGTGAGCTGCGCTCGGAGACGCGGCCGTATGACCTGGTCAAGCAGATGTCCGGCGGTCAGCGCCAGGCGGTGGCGATCGCCCGCACCCGGCTGTCCAACGCCAAGCTCGTGATGATGGACGAACCGACCGCCGCCATCTCCGTACGCCAGGTCGAGCAGGTGCTGGGCCTGATCCACCGCCTGAAGGAGCAAGGTGTCGCCGTCATGCTGATCTCCCATCGTATGCCGGACGTGTTTGCCGTCTGCGACCGCGTCATCGTCATGCGCCGTGGCGAGAAGCGCGCGGACAAGCCGATCCACGAGACATCCCCCGAAGAAGTCACCGCCCTGATCACCGGCGCGAAGGAGGCGGCGTGATGGCCATGCCCCTGGAATCCCCCGTCACGTTCTCCAACGTCGGCAAAACCAAGTGGTGGCAGCGCGGCATCTTTGCCTCGCAGACCGGCTACGTCCTGCTGGCGCTCATTGTGCTGATGATCGTGATGCGTTTTGCCAGCCCCTATTTCTTCACCGAAGGCAACATGCAGAACGTGGCGAAGAACTTTTCCTTCATCGCCATCGCCACGCTCGGAATCACGTTCGTCATCATCACCGGCGGCATTGATCTCTCCGTCGGCTCGATGATGTGTTTTTCCGCCATGATCACGTCCATGGTCATGGTCGAGCTGTCGGCACCGGGATCGTCCTTCGTCCATCTGGCCGCCGATGGAAAGACGGTCGTCGCCAATGTGCCCGGATTGATCCTGTTGATTTCGGTGCTCGCAGGTCTGTTCGTCGCGTTCATCGTCGGGCTTTTCAACGGCTTCTGCATTGCGGTGCTCGGGCTGTCGCCCTTCGTCACGACGCTAGGCATGCTCTCGATCGTGCGCGGGCTCGCTTATGTCGTTTCGAATGGCCGCGGCAGCTTTCCGGGCGGCCCGGACGCCGAGACGTTCTACGCCTTGACCTCGGGCGACGTGCTCGGTGTGCCCGCGCCCTTCATCTATCTGGTGATACTCGCCGTGCTGATGGCGGTCGTGCTGCATCATACGAGCTTCGGTCGCCACGTCTTCGCGCTCGGCGGCAACGAGAAGGCGGCGGAGTTGACCGGCATCCCGGTCGCGCGCGTGAAGATCGAAGTCTATGTGATCTGTGCGCTCGCCGCCGGCCTGCAAGGCATCATCATCTCGGGCTGGCTGGGATCAGCGCCCGCGAACATGGCGACGTCCTACGAGCTCAACGTCATCGCCGCCGCCGTCATCGGCGGCGCCAATCTCGCCGGCGGCCTCGGCGGTCCCTTGGGCGCCATCGTCGGCTGCGTGCTGCTGGAGGTGATCCGCAACGGCCTCGTGCTCGCGCAGGTCAACTCGTACTGGCAGCAGACGCTGGTGGGCGTGATCATCATCCTTGCCGTGCTGGTCGACCGCATCCGCTCGCGCATGACTTAGCGCATGATCCGGAAAAGTGTGAAGCGGTTTTCCGGAAAGATCATGCTCGAACAAAGACCTGAAGCGAAATGATGATCAATCCAGATCTCATCGCGCTTCAGGGGGTTACTCCGGAAGGACAACGAAACATCGTCTATCCGCCTGCCGGAGCATCACAAATGGATAGGCATCACAGTGTGGAGGGAAAGCAATGAAGAAGCTGTTGTTGGCCGGCGTGACCATCGCGATGATGGCGACCCCGGCATTCGCCCAGACCTACAAGTTCGCCGTCGTTCCCAAGGCGATGAACAATCCGTTCTTCGACGTGGCGCGTGACGGCTGCATGAAGCGGGCCAAGGAACTCGGCAACGTCGAGTGCATCTACAAGGGGCCGATCGAGCACGAGCCGGCGACGCAGGCGCAGATCATCCAGGACTTCATCACCCAGAAGGTGGATGGGCTCGCGATCTCGGTTGCCGACGTTGCGTCCATGACCAAGTCGATCGAGGCTGCGACCGCGGCCGGCATCCCCGTCATCACGTTCGACGCGGACGCGCCGGGCTCCAAGCGCATCGCCTATATCGGCACCAACAACAAGGACTTCGGCCTCGCGCTGGGCAAGCAGTTGCTTCAGCTCCGCCCTGAAGGCGGCAAATATGCCATGGTCTCCGGCGGCCCGGGTGCCAAGAACCTTGCTGAACGCGTCGACGGCGTGCGCGAAGCGCTCAAGGGCTCGAAGTGGGTCGAGGTGCAGGGGTCGCCGACCTTCTGCAACGACGATTCCACGCTTGCGGTCCAGCAGATGACGGATCTACGAACCGCGACGCCGGACCTCGCCGCGATCGTTCCGGTCGGCGGCTGGCCGATGTTCGCCCCTGAAGGTTTCAAGGCGTTCGTCAACAAGAACAAGAAGGACATCGACAGCGGCAAGCTGACGCTCGTCGTTGCCGATACGCTGAAGATGCAGCTGGAGTTGCTGCGCGACGGCTACTCCAACGCGCTCACCGGCCAGCGCCCGTTCGAAATGGGCGAGAAGTCGATGGACACGTTGCTCGCGATCAAGAAGGGCCAGAAGGTTCCGGAAGTGATCTACACCGGTCTCGATCTCGTGACCAAGGATAACGTCGCCCAACTCTTGAAGTAGGCACGTCGAGCGGGAACGTCACCCAGCCCCGACGTTCCCGCGCTACACTCCCTCTCCCGCCCTGCGGGGGAGGGAGCGCTGCTTTTGGAGGAAGATGGCAATGAAGCGTAACCGGCTTGCTGACGGTCTCGACGTCACTTCGATCGGCCTCGGTTCGGCGCCGCTCGGCGGATTGTTCTCGGCGGTCAGCGATGCGGATGCGGAGGCGACACTCGCGGCCGGCTGGTCGGCGGGCATCCGCTTCTACGATACCGCGCCGCTCTACGGCTTCGGCTTGGCGGAACAACGACTGGGTGCCTTCCTGCGGCAACAGAAGCGCGAGTCCTATGCGATCTCGACCAAGGTCGGCCGCCTGCTGCGCGCGCCTGACGCCACGACCGTCGAGGACGATCATTACAAGGGCACGCCCGCACTGCGCCCGCAATACGATTTCAGCTATGATGGCGTGATGCGCTCGGTGGAGGAGAGCCTCGGGCGCCTCGGGCTCGATCGTGTCGATGTTCTGCTCGTGCATGATCCCGATGATCACTATGAGGCTGCCGTGAGCGGTGCTTTCCGCGCGCTGGTGCGTCTGCGCGAGGACGGCACGGTCAAGGCGATCGGTTCGGGCATGAACCAGTGCGAGATGCTCACGCGTTTCGCCGAAGCCGTGCCGGTCGACTGCTTTCTGCTCGCCGGGCGCTACACGTTGCTCGACCAGGGTGCGCTGGATGCGCTATTTCCCGTTTGCGTTGCCAAGGACATCGGCATCCTGCTCGGCGGCATCTACAACAGCGGTATCCTGGCCAATCCGCATTCGGGTGCGAAGTTCAACTACGAAGACGCCGACGCGGCACTCGTTGCGCGCGCGATCGAGCTCGACCAGCTCTGTCGCAAGCACGGCACCGAGCTGAAGGCCGCCGCGCTGCAGTTCTGCACGGCCCATCCGGCCGTGACGGTGGCCGTCATGGGGGCGCGCAACGCTGCCGAGGTCGCCGACAACATCGCGATGTCCGGGCGCGCGGTGCCGCACGCCTTCTGGCAGGAGTTGCGCGCCAGGAAGCTCGTGGACCCGCGGGCGCCGCTGCCGGGGGGAGCGTGAGCCATGGCGATCGACGCCCACCAGCATTTCTGGGATCCCGCGCGCGCCGACTACCCCTGGATGGCGGGGCCTGAGCTCGCGCCGATCCGCCGCGCTTTCGCCCCCGCCGATCTCGCGCCGCTGCTGAAGGCGAACGGCATCGATGCAAGCATCTTGGTGCAATGCCGCTCTGCGATCGAGGAGACCGAGGAATTCCTGGGCGTCGCGCATGCCACGCCTTTCGTCGTCGGCGTCGTCGGCTGGGCCGACCTGACCGATGCCGCGCTCGGCGATACGCTCGATCGCCTGCGCGCGCTGCCGGGCGGCGCAAAGCTGGTCGGCATTCGTCACCAGGTCCACGACGAGGCCGATCCTGACTGGCTGCTGCGCACCGAGGTCCAGCGCGGACTGGCGGCGCTGTTCAGTCGCGATCTCGCCTACGACTTCCTCGTCCGCACCCGCGAATTGCCCGCCGCGATCGCAACCGCAAAAGCCTTTCCGCAAGCCCGTTTCGTGCTCGACCACGCTGCGAAACCGCCGATCGCCGACGGCGGCAGCGCCGAATGGTCGGCGCGCATCGCGGCGCTGGCGGCCTGCGGCAATGTCTGGTGCAAGGTCTCGGGCCTCGCCATCGAAGCCAGGTGGACTGATTGGGACGCCGAGCGGCTGCTTCCATTCGTCCAGCACGTCGCCAATTGTTTCGGCGAGGATCGCCTGATCTTCGGCTCGGACTGGCCGGTGTGTCTGCTGGCGGGCAGCTACGACGAGATCAAGGGCGCACTGGAGGCCTGCCTGGCGAAGCTCGGGCCGCGCGTGCGCGAGAAGGCGTTCGGTTTGAACGCGAAGGCTGCGTATCTGCTGGCGTGATTGCAGTCGGGATGCGCTTGCGCCCTCTCCCGCAAGGGGAGAGGGCGCAGCAACGAGGCAGCCCTCATGCGCCCGCGGGCACCTGATCCAGAAATCCCGTGATGCTCCTGATCCGCCCGTCCTTCAGCACGGCGAAATCCGTGCCCTTGATCGGACTGTCGACGCCGTCAGGACCGAGGCCCCATGAGAAGCGGACATGGTCGCCGTAGCCATTGGGTTCGCCGATCAGGCTGAACTTGAAGTCGGGAAAGCGCTGCTGCACCCCTGATATCAGCGCGTCGATGCCGTCTCTTCCGTCGCCCTTCATCAGCGGATCGACGTAGCTCGCATCTGCCGTCCAGAACTCGCTGAGCAATTCGCGCCGGCGGCCTTGCGCGCGCTCATTCCACAGATCGATATAGCGGTGGGCGATGGTGACATGGTCGGTCATGGGACTCTCCTTCGATAGCGCCGTGTCGTTCGGCTGACCCGACTATCGAAGGTTCACGCGCGCGGATCGATTACCTCGGAGGTCATGGGCATGGTCCGGGACAGTGGGAAGCGGTTTCCCGACCGGACCACGCGCCAAAAAAAACGAGCTGAAGCGCGATGATGCTCTCATCGCGCTTCAGTCGCGCGTGAATTTTGTGCGCGGAATTACTTCGCCGCGGTCACCATGATCTCGACGGTGTACTGCGGGGCCGCCAGCTTGGCTTCGACGGTGGCGCGGGCCGGAGTGTTGCCGGAGGAAACCCAGCTGTCCCACACGGCGTTCATTTCCTGGAACGTCTTCATGTCGGTGATGTAGATCGTGGCGGACAGCAGTTTCGACTTGTCGGTGCCGGCCTTGGCGAGATGGCCGTCGATGGTCTTCAGGATATCCTGGGTCTGCTTGGTCACGCTTTCGCCGGCCGCGTTGCTGGCGACGACGCCGGCGAGATAGACGGTGTTGCCGTGGACGACGACCTGGCTCATGCGCGGGCCGGTTTCAAAACGCTGAATGCTCATCGGGATCTCCTGGTGGGAATGGCGGCCCTGTCTAGCGCAGCACCTCTTGCCGAGCCACCCCGGCCACGCATGCGTTTCCGGCAACGCATGCGCTGGTTCAACGAAACCGGTTGAAGAAAGCCCAAATCGTCTCGGCTCCGTCGACACAGCCATTCGTCTTGGATCATGCTGGCGCCTGCCGTGAACAGGTCGGCGCCATGCACGTCACCAAGTTCAAGACCTCGAAGCGTCCTTCAACCGCATGGACGTGCCTTCCGGCTTGCACAAATATTTTGCAGCAATCGAGAATTGAGCTGCGTCAACGTGCCGAACTGAGATAGATTGCAAGTGAGAGTTGAGACTGATTTCGTGAGGGGGGCTGAATTGCGCCACCTGGAAGAATACCTCGACCCTTCGGATATACTTCGTTTTTTTGAAGAGAAATTTGGGACTGGGGTCTGGCGTTGCGATCCCGAAGGCCGGATGCAGTGGTCGCGTGGCTTCTACAGCCTGCTGGGCCTCGATCCGCATGCCGTCGCGCCCACCTATGCGGAGATCGAGAGACGAATCCATCCGGAGGATCGCCGGTCGCAGCACGATCCACGCGAGTTGGTCTTCGACCGTTCTTTACTCGATGGCGAGTTTCGCGTCATTCGACCGAATCGCGCGCTGCGCTGGATCCGTATCCAGTCGGAGACATTTCTGAACTCCGCCGGCGAGCCGGAATACGCGCTCGGCGTCGCCACCGACATCACCGAAGAACGCAGGTCGCTGCAGCCTCTCAAGACAAATGCGGGTCGCTACGCGGCGCTGACGCAGGTCGCAGACGGATTGCTGTGGGTCGGCAGTCAGGACGGCCGGATCACCGCGCTGTTGAACGCGGAGAACAAGCCGGAGGCGCACCGGTTGTTCGGCAAAGGCTGGGTCGATCTGCTCCCGGAGGAAGAGCGCGAAGCTGCCTTGCGGATCTGGGCGGCAGCTGCCGAAACGGGACAACCCTATGACGTGGAGCATCGGTTGCGCCAGTCCGACGGCACTTACCGCTGGTACCATTGCAAGGCCATGCCGGTCACGGATGTGGATGGCAACATTCGCGAGTGGCTGGGAATCTCCACGGATGTGCACCAGCAGCGACCCGCGATCCAACATGCCGCGCTGCCGAGATTGACCGGCGCGCAATTGCGCGCGGCCCGCGGTATGCTGAATTGGTCGGTGAAGCAGCTCGCCGCGCGAACCGGGATTTCCGCTGCGGTGATTCGCCGGCTCGAGGAGCAGAATGGTTTCTTGCGACTGCCGGACGAGACATTGACGAGTCTTTGCGACGCGCTCTCGTCTGCGGGCATAGAACTCACCTTCGGCACTGGAAAACCCGGCGTGCGGCCGAGATAATCGTCGCACAGCCGATTTCGGCGACAGAGGCAGCGCTCAATTTTTGCGTGTTGAGAGATCTCACGCGCAAATTTTTCTTAATGCCGAAATAAGCAATTTTGGTCACCCTTCACGGTACACGTCAGAATCGGAATCGTGAAGACGTGAAACTGACGGTAGTAGCTGGGTAACGGGCGCTGCATTATCGCGCTCGATCGGCGCACGCTTCGATCTGTCCGGATCATTGCCAGCCGGGCGGGTCAAGGCTGCCGCAGGCGGAATGTGAAGTTATCGCGCGATTGGCCATGACAAATGGTCGTATCCGTCCGCGGCGGGGATTTTCAGGCCGTGGCGTCCAAGGCTTCGGGGTATTTGCAAATGTCTTATTTCAAGTTCCGCATTGGTGGCCGGTTGATCGCCGGATTTGCTGCAGTCTGCGCCATCGTCGCACTTTCCGTCGGCTACACCGTGTTGGAGGTCGGGCGCATGTCAACGACGGTCAATCGCATGACGGACCTGCGCACGCCGGTCGCGTTGGCGAGCACCGAGCTGGTCGGCAATCTCTATTCCACGCTGGCGACGCTGCGCGGCTATCTGCTGAGCGGAAATCCGCAAGGCAAGCTCGATCGCATGGCGATGTGGAAGGAGATGGATCGGACCATCGCTGCGTTCGACGAACGTGCAGCGCAGTTTACCAATGCCGAGAACAGGCAAAAATGGGAGCAAGCCAAGGTTCTGCTCGCGGAGTTTCGCGCGGCGCAGGACAGGGCCGAGGCCATCGCTTTCACTCCCGATGCCTATCCTGCGACCAAGCTCATGGTCAGCGAGGCCAGCCCGCGCGCGGACATGATCTTCTCCGAGATCACGAAGATGATCGATCAGGAGGAGGCACAGGAAGCCACGCCGGAACGCAAGAAACTGTTCAAGTCCATGGCTGATACGCGCGGCAATTTTGCCGCCGCCACGGCCCTGCTTCGGATGTACCTGCTCTCGGGCGAAAAGGCCGACAAGGAGAGGTTCGACCAGCCCTGGGCGGCCTTTGAGAGAGGCTATGCCGGGGTCAATGCCCGGAAGGACCTGCTCACGGTCCCGCAACAGGCTTCCTTCGACAAGATCTCGAAAGCACGAAGCGAGCTTGCGCCACTCTACGAGAAGGTCTTCGCGCTTCGGGAGGCGCAGGACTGGAACGCGCCGGTTTACCTGCTGGTGACCGAAGCCGCGCCGCGCGCGGCAAAGATTCTCGATCTGCTCGACGGCCCCAAGGGTGTCGACGGCGCACGGTCGGGAGGCATCAAGTCCAATCAGAAAAAGATGCTCGCCGAGGAGAGCCGGGACGTGCAGGAGAGCATCTCGCTGCTCGAGCTGATCCTGTGGGTCCTGCTGGCCGCGGGGGTCGGCCTCGGCGGGACAATCGCATTGTTCACGTCCCGCTCGATCGTTGTCCCGATCCGGGGAATGACCACTGCCATGGGCAAGCTCGCCGGCGGCGACACCTCCATGGCGATCCCCTGCGTCGGCCGCACCGACGAGGTCGGCGAGATGGCCAATGCCGTCCAGGTGTTCAAGGAGAACATGATCGAGGCCGAGCATCTGCGCGCCGAGCAGGCACAGGCCGAGGCCCGCGCGGCCGCTCAGCGCAAGGCCGACATGCAGCAGCTTGCAGGTCAGTTCCAGGACGCAGTAGGCGAGATCGTGAAGACGCTATCGTGCTCGTCGACAGAGCTCGAGGCCGCGGCGCGGACCCTGAGCAAGACCGCCGAGAAAACCCAGGAGCTATCGGGCGTGGTCTCTGCCGCATCCGAGGAAGCGTCGACCAACGTTCAATCGGTGGCCTCCGCCACTGAAGAGATGAGTTCGTCGGTCACGGAGATCAGTCGCCAGGTGCAGGACGCAGCCAGAATTGCCGGTGCCGCGGTGGTGCAGGCGCAGCGGACCAATGATCGGGTCAACAAGCTGTCGCAGGCTGCAACCCGCATCGGCGACGTGGTCGAACTGATCAACAACATTGCGGGACAGACCAATCTGCTCGCCCTGAACGCCACGATCGAAGCGGCGCGGGCCGGTGAAGCGGGGCGCGGCTTTGCCGTGGTCGCGTCCGAGGTCAAGGCGCTCGCCGAGCAAACCGCGAAGGCGACCGGGGAGATTGGTCACCAGATTGCCGACATTCAGGCGGCCACACAGGAGTCGGTGGTCGCGATCAAGGAGATCAGCGGAACGATCGACAGGATCTCGGAGATTTCATCGGCGATCGCTTCGGCCGTCGAAGAGCAGGGCGCGGCCACGCAGGAGATTGCCCGTAACATCCAGCAGGCGGCGCAAGGCACCGACCAGGTCGCCGCCAACATCAGCGACGTAAGGGACGGGGCAGCGGAGACCGGTTCGGCTTCGACCCAGGTACTTGCTTCGGCGCAAATGCTGTCGAAGGATAGCTCGCGATTGCATTCCGAGGTCGAGCAGTTCCTGAACATCGTGCGCGCTGCCTGACCTCGAGCGGACAGATCGCTGTTCACGATGACATGAGGGAAGGCGATGATCGATCGACCCGCACAAAAGGAGTCCACGGGCGACAACGTCATCACCTGGCCTTTCAGGGCGACCAGCGTGGTCGCCAACGCCAGGATAGATTGCGAGACGCTGCAGCAAAGCGTCGTGACGCTGCAGCGATGCCTTGGCGCGCTCGGCGATTTTCTTCGGAATTTCGATGACGGACCCGAGACCAAGAGACTTCGGGCGCACATGGCGGAGCTGAACGAGTTGCTGTCGCTGCGGCTCGTTCAGATCTCCGAGACCGAACGCCTGTTGCAGGAGCTGCTTCGCCGCGGCTGATGCGGGCGCGGCGCGCCCGCAGCCGCGCGCCTCTCCGCTCAGCCCACCGCCTTCGCCGCGGCACGGCCGGCATTGCGGCCCGAGAACAGGCAGCCGCCGAGGAAGGTGCCCTCCAGCGAGCGATAGCCGTGCACGCCGCCGCCGCCGAAACCTGCGGCCTCGCCGACCGCGTAGAGGCCGGGGATGATCCGTCCCACGGCGCCGAACACGCGCGAGTCGAGATCGGTCTCGAAGCCGCCCAGCGTCTTGCGGGTGAGGATGTTGAGCTTGACCGCGATCAGCGGCCCCTTCTCCGGATCGAGAATCCGGTGCGGCGACGCCGTGCGGATCAGTCTGTCGCCGATATAGCGCCTGGCATTGTGGATGTTCATCACCTGCGCATCCTTGACGTAAGGGTTGGCGATCTCGCGGTCGCGCGCCTCGATCTGCATCTTGATGCGGTCGAGCTTGAGCAGATCGTTCCCGGCGAGCTTGTTCATGGCCGCGACGAGGTCCTCGAGCTTGTCGCGCACGATGAAATCGGCACCATGGCTCTTGAACGCCTCCACCGGCGCCGGTGCGCCCTTGTTGGTGGCTCGGCGCAAGGTCATGCGCCAGCTCTTGCCCGTGAGGTCAGGATTTTGCTCCGAGCCCGACAGCGCAAACTCCTTCTTGATGATGGCCTGGGTCAGGATGAACCAGGAATAATCATGGCCTGACGACATGATGTATTTGAGCTGGCCCAGCGTGTCGGAGCCCGGAAACAAGGGCGCCGGCAGCCGCGTGCCCGTGGCGTCGAACCACATCGAGGAGGGGCCGGGCAGGATGCGGATGCCGTGGCGCGGCCAGATCGGTGACCAGTTCTGGATGCCCTCGACGTAGTGCCACATGCGGTCGCGGTTGATCAGCCGCGCGCCTGTTTGCTCGGTGATGCCGATCATGCGGCCGTCGACATGCTCCGGCACGCCTGAAATCATGAATTTCGGCGGCGTGCCGAGCCGCTCCGGCCAGTTCGCCCGCACCAAATCATGATTGCCGCCGATGCCGCCCGACGCCACGATCACGGCCTGCGCCTTCAGCGCAAATTCGCCGACGATGGTGCGCGAGGAGCTCTTGCCACGCTCGACATGATCGGCTGCGAGGACCGCGCCGCTGACGCCGTCCACCGTGCCGTTGGTGATCGAGAGCGCGTCGACACGGTGGCGGAACTTGAAAATGAGGCGCCCGCTCTTCGCGGCCTCGCGCGCGCGGCGCTCGAAAGGCTCGACGATGCCGGGCCCGGTGCCCCAGGTGACGTGAAAGCGCGGTACCGAATTGCCGTGGCCCATCGCGTCGTAGCCGCCGCGCTCGGCCCAGCCGACCACGGGGAAGATGCGATGCCCCATCGCGCGCAGCCAGTCGCGCTTCTCGCCGGCGGCGAACGCCACATAGGCCTCGGCCCATTTGCGCGGCCAGAAATCCTCATCGCGGTCGAAGCCGGCGGTGCCGAGCCAGTCCTGCATCGCCAGATCGAAGGAGTCCTTGATGCCGAGCCGGCGCTGCTCCGGCGAATCAACCAGGAACAATCCGCCGAACGACCAGAACGCCTGGCCGCCGAGCGACTGCTCGCCTTCCTGGTCGACCACGATCACGCGCTTGCCGGCATCCGCTATCTCGGTCGCCGCCACCAGTCCCGATAGCCCTGCGCCGACGACAATGACGTCAGCCTGCTCGGTCGAATCCCCCGGCATGAGTTCCCCCCTGTAGTTGCCCGGAATTGAAGCCAGCTGTCGTAACTGAGATCAAGGGCGTGGCGCGCAAGACAACGTTAATTGTTCCACTTTGGGATCAGGGCTGCCCGAGTGCAGCGCGGACGCAACACTGGATTTGAATTTGTTTTGAGCAAGCCGGCGTGCCTAGACAAAACCATGGTCTCGACCGACGCTGGGCGCGCATCACCACCTGACACACAGATTCGAAAACGACTGGGGCGGGGGACATGAAGTTTTTGACGGGGTTGCTTGCGGCGGTTTGCTTGATCGCCTGCATGGGGGCGTCTCACGCGGTGGTTCGGATCGCAGATGACCGCGGCGGCCGGATCGGGACTTACGTCGACAGGTACCAGGACCTCAGGCAATCCGGCGATACCGTCATCATCGACGGTCTCTGTGCCTCGGCCTGCACCATCGTCCTCGGCGCCATTCCGCGTGACCGCATCTGCGTCACCTCGCACGCGACGCTCGGCTTCCACGCCGCCTGGGATTTCGGCAGCAACGGCCGCGCCGTCACCAACCCCGAAGCAACCCAGATGCTCTATGCGATGTATCCCTCGCAGGTGAAGCGCTGGATCACGCAGCGTGGCGGCCTCACGCCGCACATGCTGTTCCTGAGGGGCAGGCAGCTTCAGGCCATGTACAAGCCCTGCTATCTCGACGCGCAGGCCTCCACCAGCAAGCCCGTTTCGGCCCGGCCTTCGCCGAAAGCGGAAGAGCTGGAGTCCGCCCGAGGCCAGCTGCTTCACTGAGCCTATTCAGCTCGATGTGATTTTTGGCCCGCCCGCGGCGCTTGTCCGTCGGCGGGCCAAAGCCTATTTGGGAGGCAGGGAACCGGGGCCTTCGCCTCGATCGTCGTCCCGATCGTTGTCATATGGCTCAATCACTGCATCCGGCACGCCAGGTACAGGACAATTCGCCCACTGCCGCCCCTACGCCGTCCGTGCTGCTATGGGCCGGCGCCGGTGCCGGCGGGCTGATGCTGATCGGCGCGTTCGCGCTCTGGTTCCACTACGGCTCCCAGGTGTTCTTCGAAATGATCAGGACCGGCTTTGCCGCCTGCTTCTGACCCGCGACAGAAAGTTTTCCGCTCATGAGCTCCACCGCCCGTCCGCTGGTGATCGCGACCGCCTTCGCCTCGAGTCTCGTCGTCGGTCTGCTGGTGATGTTCTGGGCCATGGGCGGGGTCAGCAAGGTGGCGCAGCCGGCCGCGATCGGCGGCCCGTTCCAGCTCACCGACCAGAACGGCAAGACCGTCACCGACCAGAACCTCAGGGGCAAGCCGACCCTGATCTTCTTCGGCTACACCCATTGTCCTGACGTGTGCCCGACCTCGCTGTTCGAGATGTCGGAAGTCTTGCGTGCGATGGGCAAGGATGCCGACAAGGTCAACGCCATCTTCATCTCGGTCGATCCCGAGCGCGACACGCCCGCGACCATGAAGGACTACCTCTCGAGCTTCGATCCGCATCTCGAAGGCCTCAGCGGCGATCCCGCCGAGACCGCCAAGGTGATCACCTCCTACCGGGTCTATGCCAAGAAGGTCCCGACCAAGGACGGCGACTACACCATGGACCACACCGCGCTGATCTATCTGATGGACCGCGACGGCCGTTTCGTCTCGCCGTTCAACCTGAAGCGGACCCCGGAAGAGGCCGCGGCGGATTTGAAGAAGTATCTGTGAGTTTCACCTCGCCGCAGGCGGGGGAGGGAGTACACCCCGGCTGCATTTCGGCTCGCGTTCCCGGCCGGATGGTCTATAAGGCCTTCCGATCCCAATGGAATTCATTCATTCCCGGCCGATGGCTCCATCGCAACAGGCGAAATCGTCCAAAACTGCCCGTGGCTTGCTGGCGGGGCTGACCCTGGCCGCGTGCCTGCTCGCAGGGCTATCAGGCGCCCGCGCACAGTCCACCGCCAAGCAGCCCCCCACCGCACCTCAGGCCGCGCCGCAAGCTGCCCCCCAGGCCGTGCCCGGCTTCTGGGACCCGCGTCGCCGCCCGGAGCGGCCAGACCTGTCGCGGCTCAGCGTGATCCGCTTCCTGACCGAGACCGACTACCCTCCGTTCAACTATACCGGCGCCGACGGCAACCCGGCCGGCTTCAATGTCGATCTCGCACGCAGCCTCTGCGAGGAGATCAAAGTCTCTTGCACGGTGCAGATGCGCCGCTTCGAGACGCTGGTCGATGCGCTCACCTCGAACCGGGGTGACGCGATCATTGCCTCCATGGCGGTGAGCCCGCAGCTTCGCGCGCGCGTCGACTTCACTGATCCCTATTACCGCGTACCGGCGCGCTTCGCCTCGCGCAAAGATGCGGTGATGCCGGAGATCAGACCCGAATATCTCGAAGGCAAGAAGGTCGGCGTCATCGCGGGCTCCGCGCATGAGGCTTATCTGAAAGCGATGTTCACCGACGCCGAATTGCACCCCTATCCCAACGACGATGCGCTGCGCGCCGCGCTCCGCAAGGGCGAGGTCGATTTCATCTTCGGCGACGCCATCTCGCTGGCGTTCTGGATCAACGGCACCGATTCCGGCGATTGCTGCGCCTTCTCCGGCGGTCCGTTCGTCGAGAGCCGCTTCTTCGGCGAAGGCATCGGCATCGCCGTGCGCAAGGGCAACGACGTGCTGCGTCAGGCTCTGAACTGGGCCATGTTCCGCGTCTGGGAAAAAGGCCGGTACACCGATCTGTGGCTGAAGTATTTTTCGGTGAGCCCGTTTTAGCCATTCAAATTCAAACCCGTCATTCGGGGGCGCGCGAAGCGCGAACCCGGAATCCCGAGATTTTTGACTTGTCATTCCGGGATGGTCCGAAGGACCAGACCCGGAATCTCGAGATTCCGGGTTCACGCGCTGATGCGCGTGCCCCGGAATGACGATCAACGTTTTTGCATTCTGCCCGGAAATCGCTATTTTCCGCGGCCCGGAGGCTTCCTTGATGTCCGTTATCGACCCCAACATGACCCCGAGCGATCTGCGTGCGCTCGCCGAGCAATCCAGCGCCTGGCCGTTCGAGCAGGCGAAGGCCATTGTCGCGCGGTTGAAGAAAAGCCCGAAGGACGAGGTGCTGTTCGAGACCGGTTACGGTCCCTCCGGCCTGCCGCATATCGGCACGTTCGGCGAGGTCGCGCGCACCTCGATGGTGCGCCATGCCTTCCGCGTGCTCACCGAGGACAAGATCAAGACCCGCTTGCTCGCCTTCTCCGACGACATGGACGGCTTCCGCAAGGTGCCTGACAACGTGCCGAACAGGGATCTCTTGGCGCAATATCTGGGGCGGCCGCTCACTGCGGTACCCGACCCGTTCTCGAACGAGCATCCGTCGTTTGGCGACGCCAACAATGCGCGCCTGCGTGCGTTCCTGGATCATTTCGGCTTCGACTACGAGTTCGCAAGCTCGACCGTCTATTACAAGTCCGGCCGTTTCGACGCGACGCTGCTGAAGATGCTCGCGGCCTACGACAAGGTGATGGAGATCATCCTGCCGACGCTCGGCCCCGATCGCCGCGCGACCTATTCGCCGTTCCTGCCCATCAGCAAGACCACGGGTGTCGTGCTGCAGGTGCCGATGATCCGCCGCGACGTCGCGGCCGGCACGGTGACCTATGTCGATCCTGACACCAACGAGGAAGTCGAAACGCCGGTGACCGGCGGCAACGTCAAGTGTCAGTGGAAGGCCGACTGGGCGATGCGCTGGGTCGCGCTCGGCGTCGACTATGAGATGGCCGGCAAGGACCTGATCGATTCCGTGAAGCTTTCCGGCGCGATCGCCAGGGCGCTCGGCGGCACGCCCCCCGAAGGTTTCAACTACGAGCTCTTCCTCGACGAGAAGGGTCAGAAGATCTCGAAGTCGAAGGGCAACGGCCTCACCATCGACGAATGGCTGCGCTACGCCTCGCCGGAATCGCTGTCGCTGTTCATGTATCGCGAGCCCAAGGCCGCGAAGCGGCTGTTCTTCGACGTCATCCCGCGCCAGGTCGACGACTACCAGCAGTTCATCGACGGCTTCGCCAGGCAGGATGCCAAGCAGCAGCTCGGCAATCCCGCCTGGCACATCCATGCCGGCCGGCCACCGCAGGGCGACATGCCCGTCACGTTCCAGTTGCTGTTGACGCTGGTGTCGTCGTCGAACGCGGAGAATGCCGAGACGCTGTGGGGCTTCATCGGCCGCTATCGGCCCGGCGTCAGCCCGCACACGCATCCGAAGCTCGACGCGATGGTCGGCTACGCCATCAACTATTACCGCGACTTCGTCGCGCCGACGAAGCAGTTCCGCGTTCCCACGGAAACCGAGCGCGCCGCGCTGCAGGATCTGCGCGAAGCGCTGTCGCAGCTCCCGGCAGACGCGTCAGCCGAAGACATCCAGAACGTCGTGTACGAAATCGGCCGGCGCGAGCCGTTCCTCGACCAGGTCAAGAAGGGCAAGGACGGCCGCCCCGGCGTCACGCTCGACTGGTTCAACATGCTGTACCAGGTGCTGCTCGGCCAGGAGAAGGGCCCGCGCTTCGGCTCCTTCGTCGCGGTGTACGGCGTGCAGAACGCGGTCAACATGATCGACGGTGCGCTGGCGCGGAGTGCGTGAGCGGGCATTGTCGGAACGCGAGCCTCCTCACTGGCTCGCCCACACGATCCTCGCGATCCACGCGACATCGTTTGCCGCCAACGTCCGTTCCGCCTGCGCCGCATCGAGCGATCGCAGTTCCAGCGCCTTCGCCGTGCGCCGCGTCAGCATCGCGACCATCACCTCGCTCGTCTTCGTCCTCACCACCACGCGGTCGCCTTTGCGGATTGGCGCGGTTGGCGAAACCAGGATGACAGCGCCGTCGCGATAGGCGGGCAGGAGAGCATCACCGGAAATCTCCAGCGCAAAGGCGCGGTTGTCCTCGGCGCTCGGCAGCGCGATCTCGCTCCAGCCTTTGCCGGACGGAGTGCCCAGTTCGTCGAACGCGCCGTTCGCGGCTGCTTGCGCGAAGCCGAGCAGCGGCACAGTGCGGCCATCGCCGGCCTCGTCGTCGATGAGCCTGGCAAAGATCTCGATCGACGAGTCCGCGGCCGCCAGCGCCTTCGCGATGGATTCGGTCGAGGGCCAGCGCTCGCGGCCATCGCCGGTGACGCGCTTGGATTTGTTGAAGGTGGTGGGGTCGAGCCCGGCCCGCTTGGCGAGGCCCGATGGCGACAGTCCGGCACGCGCGGCCAATCGGTCCAGCGCGGCCCAGATCCGCTCGTGGGTCAGCATCCTCTGCGCTTTGGCCTGTTTGACCATGGAAGGTCCAGCCCGTCGCAACTCAGGAAAACTATCCTCAAATGAACCGGTTTTCCGATTTTCGCGCAAGGGGGAGCCCTCACTCTTGAGTTCGGAGGGGGCCGCCTTTACGGTCGCGCCGGGTTTTAGGACCCGCAAGACACGAAAAAAACTCAAAAGACTCAATGGGCTCGCTCACGTGAGCGGCTTGGCGAGCAAACAGGGCTCCGGTAAGCGGTGGTCAAGATCTACAAAATCTGTCCGGCCTCGGCCTGGCGTGAGGCGGAACGGCAGGGCGTGTACAGCGGCAGCGCGGATGACGCCCGCGACGGATTCATCCATTTTTCGACCGCGACCCAGGTTCCCGAGACCCTGCGCAAGCACTATTTCGGCCAGCGCGCGTTGTTCCTGGTCGAGGTCGATGGCGACGCGCTTGGAGCTGAGCTGCGCTGGGAGCGCTCGCGCAACGATGAGCTGTTCCCGCATCTCTATGGTGCGCTCGATCTCGGCGCGGTGCTTGCGGTGATGAATCTCAACATTCGCTCCGATGGCGGCCATGACACCCCGGAGCTTGTCCCGTGATCCGCGCTTTCGATGCTCTCTCGCTGCCGGTGCTGCGCTGGCTCGATCCGGAGGATGCACACCGTCTTGCGATCCAGGGCTTGCGCTTGCTGCCGCCGGTGAAGCCGCGGCCGGATGATCCCAAGCTTGCGGTGCGCGCCTTCGGACTCAACTTTCCCAACCCGATCGGCATGGCCGCGGGTTTTGACAAGAGCGCCGAGGTGCCCGATGCCCTGCTGCGGCTCGGCTTCGGTTTCGTCGAGATCGGTTCGGTGACGCCGAAGCCGCAGGTAGGCAATGCGCGGCCGCGGCTGTTTCGCCTCGAGCGCGATGAAGCCGTCATCAACCGCATGGGCTTCAACAATGACGGCGCCGAAGTAGCCCTGCGCCGGCTTGCCGCGCGCGCCGAGAACGGCGGCATCGTCGGCGTCAATGTCGGCGCCAACAAGGATTCGCCTGATCGTGTCGCCGACTATGTCAAGCTGATCGAGACCTTCGCGCCGGTCGCGAGCTATTTCACGGTCAACGTCTCCTCGCCCAACACGCCGGGGCTGCGCAATCTGCAGGAAGGCGCACTGCTCGACGATCTGCTGGGGCACGTGATCGACGCGCGCGAACGTGTCAGGCAGAAGGCCGGCGACACGCCGGTGCTGCTGAAGATCGCGCCCGATCTCAGCCTCGCCCAGCTCGACGATGTCGTGCAGGTTGCGCGCTCGCGCCGGGTCGACGGCATGATCGTGTCGAACACGACCATCGCGCGGCCGAGCACGTTGCGTGAGGCAATGCGTTCGAAGCAGCAGGGCGGGCTGTCCGGCCGGCCGCTGTTCCGCCTGTCGACGCGCATGGTCGCGGAAACCTATGTGCGCGTCGAGGGCGCGTTCCCCCTGATCGGCGTCGGTGGCGTCGACTCCGGCGGTGCGGCGCTGACGAAAATCCGCGCCGGCGCGAGCCTGATCCAGCTTTATTCGTCGCTGGTCTACAAGGGTCTCGGCCTCGTCGACGAGATCAAGCGCGATCTCACCTCGACGCTGCTGCGCACGGGCCGGGACTCGCTGTCGGAGATCGTCGGCGCCGATGCGGCCACGCTCACGGCGGAAGACTGGCCGGGGATGTAGGGCAGTCTCGTGCCCCGGACGCAGCGCAGCGCTTCTTCAGAGGTGCGCTGCAGAGCCGGGGCACATGTGGCTGCATTCTGGGTCCCGGCTCGCGCTTCGCGCGTCCGGGACACGAGAGCTATGGCTTGGCGAACGTCGCCCGATACAACGTCGGGTACCGCGCCCCCTGCAATCCTCCACGCGCGACGTAGAACGCAACCAGCGCGCACCACAGGCCGGCATTGCCTGTTGATTGCAGCGCCAGCCAGATCCCGAAGAAGATCGCGAGCGAGGCCAGCATCAGGTTGCGCATCTCGCGGGCCCAGGTCGCGCCGACATAGATGCCGTCGAAGCCGAAGGCGAACACGCCGGGGATGGGCGCGAGCACGATGAACGGCAAGAACTCGCGCGCGGCGTGGCGGACGTCCTCGCTCGTGGTCATGAACTTGATGATATCAGGCCCGAACAGTGCAAACAGCACCGCGACGACGAGGGCAAAGCCGAGGCCCCACAGCAGCACCAGCCGCGTCGAATCCGCAAAGCCTCTCGGATCGCGTGCGCCGAACGTGCGACCGCAGAGCTGCTGGGCCGCGTTGGCGAGGCCATCGAGGAAGAAGGCGCTGACCAGCAGGAAATTGTTGAGCACGGAGTTCGCCGCCAGCGTCACGTCGCCGGCGCGCGCGCCCTTGGCGGTGAAAAACAGGAACACGGTGATCAGCGCCGCGGTGCGGATCATGATGTCCGAATTGACGGACAATAGCCGCATCAGCTTGGCGCGATCGAACAGCATCTCCCGGGGAACGGCAAAGCCGCCATGCGCGTAGCGCCGGCAGACGATGACGCCGAGCCCGAAGCCGACCCCCTCCGACAGCAGCGCGGCAATCGCCGCACCCGCGATGCCGGTGTCATAGACCAGCACCAGCAGGATCGTTGCCGCCATGTTGATGAGGTTGATGACGACCTGGAGCGCCAACGCGGGATTGGCGCGGGCCTGTCCGACCAGCCAGCCGAGGATGACGTAGTTGGCGAACGCGAACGGCGACGACCAGATCCGGATCATGAAATAGGTCTTTGCGGCGTGCGTCACACCTGCACTGCCGCCCATCAAATCGAACAGCACGCCGGCCAGCGGCATCTGCAGCGCAATCAGTGCGCCACCGATCAGGCCGGCGACGATGAAGCCGCGCACCAGGATGACGGTCTCTTCGCGCGTCTCGCCGGCGCCGAGCGCCTGCGCGGTGAAGGCGAGCGTGCTCATGCGCAGAAAGCCGAACAGCCAGAACAGGCAGTCGAAGATCACCGACGCCATCGCGACGCCGCCGAGCAGGGCGGCATCGTCGAGCCGGCCGATGGCGGTGGTCGAGACCACGCCGATCAGCGGCGTTGTGAGGTTTGCAACCATCGCGGGACCTGCGATGGCGAAGACCTGGCGGGAGCCGACCTTGGGATGAAGCGGTGCGTTCATCAGCTGCGTCTACCCGACCACCCGCCCGATTGCACCATCGTGGGCGACATGACGTGTCTGCGCCGGCCGCGAACCTAGCGGCGCGGCGAGCCGAAGATGCGCGACAACAGCCAGATCGGGATCACGATGACGGCGCCGAGCAGGAAGTAGCGCCACAGCCAGTTCACGGCATCGAAGCCGAGATCCCACAGACGCTGGAACAGCAGGCGAATGCTGATGAGGATATTCCAGGGATCGAAGCCGATCGCCGCCAGCACGACACCGACCAGGATCGAGAGCAGCACCAGGCGAAACGCGACCGCCAGTGGCGAGCCGCCGAGAAAGCGGTGCAGGCCATCGCTATGGCCGGCCGGCAAATCTCTGACGTCGTGGGCCATCTCAAACTCCTCGTGGGGGCTAACCCCGATTATAGGTCACGGCGGGGGACATGGGGAACCCTTACCCGACCGTCAATCAGCTTACCGCGTTTTAATTCGGGCAAGCGGGCGCCGCGGGCTCCTCAACCTCTCCGCTTGCGGGAGAGGTCGCGCAAAGCGCGGGTGAGGGCTCTCACCTCTGGGGGATTCCCAATGCGGAGACAACCCTCTCCGCAAGCGGGCGAGGGGGCGCAGCGCCGTCGCGGCGAGATCGAATGCCTCACGCCTCAATCTCCGCCGGCTCCGCCTTCAGCATTTTTTCCAGCGTTTCCAGCCGATCCGCCTCGCGCGGCGGCTTGTCCCAGCGCAGGCGGCTGATGCGGGGAAAGCGCATGGCCACGCCGGATTTGTGCCGTGGCGAGCGTTGCAGGCCCTCGAAGGCGACTTCCAGCACCAGCCCCTTGTCCGCTTCGTGCACGACATGGCGGACGGGGCCGAACTTTTCCGTGGTGTTGCGGCGGACGAAGCGGTCGATCTGCAGCAGCTCCTCGTCGGTGAACCCGAAATAGGCCTTGCCGACCGGCACCAGCTCCTCGCCGTTCTCGGTCCCGGTCCAGACGCCAAATGTGTAGTCGGAATAATAGGACGAGCGCTTGCCGTGGCCGCGCTGCGCATACATCAGCACGGCATCGATGATGTGCGGATCGCGCTTCCACTTCCACCACTGGCCCTTCGGCCGTCCCGGCAGATAGGCCGCATCGCGCCGCTTCAGCATCACGCCCTCGACGGCGTCGGCATCCTCGCCCGCGCCGGCACCCGCGGGATCGGCGCGCGCGGCCGTCAGCGCCTCCCAGCTCGAGAAGGGAACGGTGGGTGAGAGGTCGATACGGGGATCGCCGAGCTTTCCGATGAACGCCTCGAGCCGTTCACGCCGCTCGGCGAACGGCAGCTCGCGCAGATCGTTCTCGTCGTCGCCGAGCAGATCGTAGGCGCGCAGATGGATCGGAAACTCCTTGATCAGCTTCGGCGAGACGACCTTGCGGTTGAGCCGTTGCTGCAGGACATTGAAACTCTGCACGCGGCCTTCGCGCAGGATCAAAAGCTCGCCGTCGATCGCGCCCGGCAGGCGCAGCGACGGCACCAGGTCCGGAAAGCTGCCGGTGATGTCCTCGCCGGTGCGTGAATAGAGCCGCGCGGTGATCTGCCCGTGGCCGTCACGGCCGGCGACGGCCTGCACGCGGATGCCGTCCCATTTCCATTCGGCGACGTAGTCGGCGGGATCGAGGCTTGCGAAATCGCTGTCCTCGATCGCATGCGCCAGCATCACGGGCCGGAACGGCGCGGGGTCGCGATTGACCGGCTTCTCGCTGCGGCCTTCCAGCCAGGCGAACAGGTCGAGATAGGGGGGTGCAAGTCCCGGCCAGATCAGCTCCACCTCATGCGGGTCCTTGTCGCCGAGCGCCGCGGCCGCGGTCTTCGCCAGCCGCGCGGAAATGCCGATGCGCATCGCGCCGGTGACAAGCTTTAGAAGTGCCCAACGGCCGGTCTCATCCAGCTCGTCGAGCCAGCGTTCGAGCTGCTTCGGCAGCTCGGTCTTGCCGAGCGTGCGCAGCGTGGTGACGACTTCGGTGAGAGTCGGGGGCGGCGGGTTGTTGTGGTCTTTTGGGTGAAAGGA
Source organism: Bradyrhizobium sp. Gha (assembly GCF_900113735.1). GTDB lineage: Bacteria > Pseudomonadota > Alphaproteobacteria > Rhizobiales > Xanthobacteraceae > Bradyrhizobium. The sequence continues at coordinate 1,972 of NZ_FOQM01000054.1, read as the reverse complement.
CTCATCAGCGTCTTGCCCGGAGTACCCCCCTCCCTGCCCCTCCCCCACAAGGGGGGAGGGAACAGTGACAGGTGGGCGCCCCTCACGCGCTGAATCATTCTCAGCCTTCGAGCCCGGCAGCAGCGGCGCACGCAACTGCGCTCCCTCCCCCCTTGTGGGGGAGGGCGGGGGAGAGGGGTGGCTCCGAAAAGATTGGCTATTGTTTGCACCGCGCCGAGGCCACATCAGCGCCACCGTCTCCGAGAGATCGCCGACGTAATCGTAGCTGAGCCCGAACAGCACCTCATCCGTGCGCGAGGCGATGAGGTCGCGGATCAGCGCCGGCTTGGCGTGCTTGAAACTCAGCGCGCCGGTGAGCGCGGCCAGCGCATAGCCGCGGTCGGGATCGCCGACTTCGCGGAAGTAGCCGGTGAGGAGCCGCAGCTTGTTGTTGCGGCCGGGCTCGTAGGCGAGGCGGTCGAGAAGTTCGGCGAAGCGGTTCATGCCTCGGCCTCGCTCTGAACCGCTGGCACGCTCTCATCCTCGTCGCCATAGCCGACGAGATCAAGCGGCCGTGCGCGCAGACCTTGCGTCTTGCACCAATGCACCAGCGCGTCTTCCTGGCCGTGGGTGACCCAGATCTCGCCGGCGCCGGTCGCCGCGATCGTTGCGGTGAGGCCGTCCCAATCGGCGTGGTCCGAGATCACCAGCGGCAGTTCGACGCCGCCTTGCCGCGCGCGGGCGCGCACGCGCATCCAACCCGAGGCGAAGGCGGTGACGGGGTCGGGGAAGCGCCGGGCCCAGATATCCGACGTCGCCGACGGCGGTGCCAGCGTGATGGTGCCGGCGAGCGCGGCTTTCTTCATGCCGGCGACAGGCCTGAGCTCGCCGAGGTCGATGCCGCGGCTCCGGTAGTAGGAGGTGATCTTTTCCATCGCGCCATGCAGATAGATCGGCGCGTCGTAGCCGGCCTGTCGCAGCAGCGCGATCACGCGTTGCGCCTTGCCGAGCGAATAGGCGCCGACGAGATGGGCGCGCTCGGGAAACAGCGCGACCGAGGCCAGCAGCTTGTTCACCTCGTCGCTCGCGTCGCCATGGCGAAACACCGGCAGGCCGAACGTCGCCTCCGTGATGAAGACGTCGCATTGCACCAGCTCGAACGGGACGCAGGTCGGGTCGGGCGCGTCCTTGTAGTCGCCGGAGGCGACGATGCAGGTGTCCTTGGCGGTGACCGCGATCTGCGCCGAGCCCAGCACATGCCCCGCCGGATGAAACTTGACCTTGACGTCGCCGAGCCTGATCTCCTCGCCATAGCTGATGACTTGCGTCGATCCGGCAAAATTCTCGCCATAGCGCAGCCGCATCATGTCGAGCGTTTCCTGCGTCGCCAGCACGGCGCCATGGCCGGCGCGGGCGTGGTCGGAATGGCCGTGGGTGATGACGGCCCGCTCCACGGGACGCACGGGGTCGATATGGAAGCCGCCGGGCTTGCAGCACAGGCCGTCAGCAGTTGGCAGCAGGATGTCTTGCGGGCGCATTTCCGTCATATAGGAAGTTGGTGCTCCAAATGAACCCGTCATGCGCGGGCTTGACCCGCGCATCCATCCTCTTAAAGAGGTGTTTCTTGATGGATTGCCGGGTCAAGCCCACGGCTGTCCGGTTGAGCGCTTAGCATAGACTGAGGCTCATCTGTCTGTGATCTTGAAGGACTGGCTCGGGCGCGTCCAGATTTTGGATCGATCTGCGGTGCATGAGATTGGTGCGGACGAGCCTGGCGAAGACGAGCGGGCTCTGAACGGCTTTTTGGGCGGCCTGGGCCAGGCGCAGCAGCAGAAAGGCGATCAGGGCGACGGAGATCTGGATTCGCACGGCATTCTCGGAGGTGCCCACGAAGCGGGTGATCTTGAGGGTCTGCTTGACCCAGCGAAAGAACAACTCGATGGCCCATCGCCGGCGATAGAGCCCGGCAATGTCCTCGGCGGAGGCATCCAAG
>NZ_FOQM01000048.1 GCF_900113735.1 Bradyrhizobium sp. Gha | reverse complement strand
CGGCCTGATCCATCACTCCGATCGCGGCACCCAATATGCTTCAACCGAATATCGCCAAGCGCTGCAAGCCGCCGGCTTCCTGCCTTCGATGAGCCGCAGAGCCGACTGCTACGACAATGCCCCTATGGAAAGCTTCTTCCACACGCTCAAGTCCGAACTGGTCCATCACCGCCAATATGCTACCCGCAATGAAGCAGAGCGCGACATCTTCACCTACATCGAGGGCTTCTACAATCATCACCGCAGACACTCGGCCATCGGCTATATCAGCCCGGTCGAGATGGAGCTAAAATCGGCTTGAACCCTGTCCACTTTTTCGGGGGAAGATCAGTTCTGGATTGCCTCGCTTCGCTCGCAATGACGGCAGCGATCACTCCGCCCAGATCAGCTCCTGGAGCTCGATCAGATCGTTCGCCTGCTCCTGCCAGCCGTCGATGCAGATGTGGCTGTTGAGGTCGCTGGCCTGATGCAGCAGCATCAGGGCCATCAGGCGCCGCTTCAGCGCGAAATCGGGATTGGGATAGCCGAAGCCTTCGAGCAGGCTGCGCACCCTGCCCGGCCGGGCCGCCGACATGAAGGCGCTGGGGCCGAGCAGATCGTAATCGCGCCAGCCGGCCCGGACGTCGCCGAAATCGAACAGGCCAGCAAGCGACCAATCGCCGTCGTGGCAGGCAAGCAGAAAATTCTCCGGAATGTACTCGCCGATCAGGATCACTGGCGGCGCGTCCATCGGGATCAACGTCGCGGCGTCGCGCAGGAGATCATCGAGGCCTTCAAGGAATTTCGGCGCGAGGCCAAGACGCGTGTGCCGTGCCTTGCAGCCCTGCATCTGCGCGCGCATGAACGCATCCCAGCGCGGCTCGATCTCGGCGAGCGGGCCGAGCGGCGCGCCCTGCACGGCGGCGATGGTCTCGCCGATCTGGCGCAGCACGCGCTCCTTCTGCGCTTCCGGCAATGAGGGCCAGGCCTCCGAGCCGAGCGTGCCTGTGAGGCGCGTAATGATCAGATAAGGCCAGCCATCGCGCTCACCTTCCGCGACGATCTCGGGGATCGGCAAATGAAGCCGGCCCGCAAGCTGCATCAGTGAGCCGCGCTCGGAGACGAATTGCGCGCGGAGCAATGGCGGGAAGATTTTCAGGATCAGCGTGTCGCCGAAGCCGATGACGAGGTTGGTGCCGGTCGAAAACACGTGGGGCCAGCTGATGTCGACGTCGTGGCTACGAGCGATGTCGAGGGCGATTCCCAGCCATCGCGACGAATCGGAGCGGAAGGCGCGGAAGGCCCGAGCGTCAGCGAAAGCTGGGAATGCTTGTGATGCAGGGGTCATTCGCGCGCAGCAGACGGTGCACCTCGCCCGCGTGCGGGAGAGGTCGCGCCGAAGGCGCGGGTGAGGGCTCTCTCCGCTTGGGGATTGTCCCATTGCGAAGACACCCTCTCCCCAACCCTCCCCCGCAGGCGGGGGAGGGGGCGCACCGTGCTCGCGGCCATAGCTGCGCTCATCCGCAACATTACTGCTCCGGGCTGGCGCGCTCGAACTGGCGCAGCAGCTTGTTGCCGCGTTCGACTGCGGCATCGAGGGCGGCCTGCGCGCTCTTCTGGCCGGAGAAGGCGTGCTCGAGCTCCTCCTCGATCGTGCCGCGGATCAGGTTGAAGGAGCCGAGCCGGATGCCCTTCGAATTCTCCGTCGGCGGATGCAGCGTGATCTCCTCGAACGAGATCGCCGAGCCCGGATTACGCTCGTAGAAGCCCTGTGCGCGGGTCACCTCGAAGGCGGCGCGGGTGATCGGCAAATAGCCGGTGTTCTGATGCCAGGCGGCCTGCACGCCGGGCTGCGACAGATAGGCGAAGAATCGCGCCACGCCCTTGTATTCCTCGCGCGGCCGGTCGCGCAGCACCCACAGCGTGGCGCCGCCGATGATGGAGTTCTGCGGCGCGCCCTTGACGTCGGGCCAGTACGGCATCATGCCGTAGCCGATCTCGAACTTCGAATTTGCCTTGATATCGGCGCGCGTCGCCGAGGATCCGATGAAGATGCCGCATTCGCCGTTCTGGAAGCGCGGCTCGGCGGCCTGACCGCGGCCGCCATAGTCGAACAGCTTTGTCCTTTGCCATTCGGCGAGCTGGGCAATGTGCTTGACCACGACCGGATTGTTGATGGTCAGCTCGGCATCAAGGCCCGCAAAGCCGTTGGCCCGGGTCGCAAGTGGCAGATTGTGAAACGCCGAAAAATTCTCGACGTGAATCCACGACGGCCACGACGTGGTGAACCCGCAGACAGCGCCGCGCTCGCGCAGGCGCTTTGCAACGGCGCCGAGTTCGGGCCAGGTTTTCGGCGGCGTCTCCGGATCGAGCCCGGCATCGCGAAACAGGGTCTTGTTGTAATAGAGGATCGGCGTCGACGAGTTGAACGGCAAGGACAACAGATTGCCTGAAGCATCGCTGTAGTAGCCGGAGACCGCCGGAAGGTAGTCCTCGAGCGAGAACGGCTCGCCCATGTCCCGCATCATGCTGTACACCGGATAGATCGCCCCCTTGGCGGCGGTCATGGTCGCGGTGGCGACCTCGTTGACCTGGACGATCGCGGGCTGGCTGCGCGAACGGAAGGCGAAGATCGCGGCCGTCACCGTCTCGGTGTAATTGCCCTTGTAAGCAGGCACGACGCGATAATCCGACTGCGAGGCGTTGAAGTCGGAGGCAAGCTTCTCGATCTGCTTGCCGAGCTCGCCCGACATCGCATGCCACCAGGCGATATCGGTCGTGGCGCGCGCCTCGCAGCTCCATGCGAGAGCCAGGGTAGCGGCGGCGACCTGCAACAGGCGCAAAGCTGAAGTCACGATGGCTCTTCCCGGATCAAGCAGCAAAAGGCGACCATACCGTGCTTAAGGCGCTGCACAGGCGCTTTCAACCGGGAATAAGGGCCCGTCGCGCTGCACAATGGCCCGGCGGGATGGCCTTCTCTTTACCATCTGGTAGATTGCATTGAACCATTCGGTCTCGCCATAGACTCCATCTCCGAGGGGTTGAGTGTGCCAGTGTTAAACCGTGCCGAACCCACACGGACCGGGGTGATCTTCGTCGCATTTCTGCTCGCCACGTTCGCGACGGGCGTGTGCGCGATGCATGCTGCTGCGCGCGAATTCCGCGCCGCCGACACCCAGACCGAGGATTACCCGACGGTCCAGGCGCTACGCTACATGAGCGCCCTGATCTCCGAGCGCACTGGCGGCCGCCACGAGATCAAGGTGTTTCACTCCCGCCAGCTCGGCGAGGAGAAGGAGACCATCGAGCAGACCCGCGCCGGTGCGATCGATCTCAACCGCACCAACGTGGCGCTGATCGGCAATTTCGTCCCGGCGATGAACGTGCTCGCCATGCCGTTCCTGTTCCGGTCCATCGAGCACATGCAGAAGGTGCTGGATGGGCCTGTTGGCAAGGAGATCCTCGACAGCTTCGAACCTTACGGCTTCGTCGGGCTCACCTTTTACGATTCCGGAGCACGCTCGATCTACAACAGCGTCCGTCCGGTGAAGAGCATCGCCGATCTCAAGGGATTGCGGATCCGGGTGCAGCAATCGGAATTGATGAGCCAGATGATCCGCTCGCTCGGCGCCGAGCCGGTCGAATTGCCCTATGGCCAGGTACTGACGGGGCTCGCGACCCATCTGATCGACGGCGCCGAAAACAACTGGCCCTCCTACGTGACCACGGACCATTACAAACATGCCGGCTACTACACCCTGACCGAGCATACGATGAGCCCGGAGGTGCTGGTGATCTCGCTCAAGGCCTGGCGCAGCCTGTCGGCCGAAGACCAGACCATTTTCAAGGAGGCCGCGGTGCGCTCGAGCCTGTTCATGCGCGAGAAATGGCGCGACCTCGAGGAGCGATCGCAGCGCAGGGCCGAGGCCGCCGGCATCACCGTGATCAAGACGATCGACCGCAAGCCGTTCGAGGACGCGATGGCGCCTGTATACGCCAGGGCCGCGCAGGATCCCGCCACTGCCGCGCTGCTCGAACGCATTCGCAAGGTGGAGTGACGCCGCTTGATCGCGCCCGGCACCAGCGAGAGCGCAGAGCGGCCGCCCGGCCCGATCGGGCGGCTGCGTGCCCGCCTGGTCGGCGTGCTGCGCGCGGTGCCGATCCGCTGGCGCATCCTCTCGATCGCGGCGCTGAACTCCGCCGTCGTCATCGTGCTGGTCGCGATGATCTGGAACGGCGCGCAGGTGCTGGGCTCGGCCTGGGACGACGTGCGCCAGGTGCGCCAGTCGGACCGGGTCCTGGCGCTGCTCGAAAGCGAGACCGGACGGCTGCAGAACCTGATCCACCGCTACATCAACCAGCCGAGCCCCGAGCTGTTCGCCGAGATCCTGCTGCTGCGCGAGGCCGTGCTGGGCACGCTGACCGACCGCGCCGCCAAGGACCCGATGCTGTCAGGCTCGGTCGAGGAGCTGGAGCGCACCACCGACCGCTTCCTCAACGGCTTCGGCGAGCTGCGCACCGTGCAGGCCACCATCGCCAAGACCTATGAAGAGCAGGTGCAGGGGCCGGCCAGGGACATGGCGGGTCTTTACTCCATCATCGAGGGCGCCACCGGCCATCGCGATGCGCTGATCTGGCCGTCGCTCGGCAAGTCGCGCGAGGCCTTCACGGCGATGCTGGTCGCAGCCAATTCCTATTATTTGTCGCTGTCGCCCGGCGCGGCCGAGGAAGCGCGGCGCAACACCGAGACGATCGAGAAGACCATTCCCGTCATGATCGATCTGGCCGACAACGATCTCCAGAAGATGGCGCTGCAGAAGCTTTCGACCCGCACGACGGCGCTGCGCCAGGGCTTCGCAAAGCTCAGCGAGCAGCTGAGCAACCGCACCGAGCTGCTGCGCAACACCATCGATGCCAGCCAGGCCGAGGCGATCGGCGCCATCGACGATCTCTCGACCAAGATGCGCCAGCGCGAGCAGAAGGCGCAGGAGACCTTCGACCGCACGCTCGCCGACATTTCACGGCGCGTGCTGTCGATCGCGGTGATCTTCCTCGGCATCATCCTCAGCGCCGGCGTGCTGATCGCGCTGTCGATCCGGCTGCCGCTGCAGCAGATCATGGCGGCGATGCGCGCGATCGCGCTCGGCGATCTCGGCCGCGAGGTGCAGGGCACCAAGGCACGCGACGAGGTCGGCGCGATGGCGCGCGCGGTGGAGGTGTTCCGCGAGAACGCGATCGCGAAACGGCAGACCGAGGACGAGCTGCGGGCCTCGAAGGAAAAGGCCGAAAGCGCGCTGCTCGAGCTCAATGCCGCACAGCAGAATCTGATCGATGCCGAACGGCTCGCAGCACTCGGCGGCCTCGTCGCCGGCGTCGCGCACGAGGTCAACAACCCGATCGGCATCAGCCTGACGGTCGCCTCGAGCTTGGCGAGGCGCAGCGAGATCTTCGAGGCCCAGCTCAGGGGCGAGGGCGGGCTTCGCCGCTCGCAGCTCGAGGAATTCGTGCAATCCTCGCGCGATGCCTCGCAGCAGCTCGTCGCCAACCTCACCCGTGCCGGCGAGCTGATCCAGTCGTTCAAGCAGGTCGCGGTCGACCGCTCCCACGCCGAGCGGCGGCAATTCTCGTTGAGCGAAGCCACCGACCAGATCATCGCGAGCCTGCGCCCGGTGCTCAAGCGCTCGCCGATCACGCTTGATGTCGACGTGCCCGAGGGGCTGTTGCTCGACGGCTACCCCGGCTCCTATGGCCAGATCCTGACCAATCTGTTCCTCAACGCCGCCAACCATGCCTTTGCCGACGGCCGCGCCGGCACCATCACGGTCTCCGCCCGCCCCCGCGGCACCGACGATATCGAGTTCAGCTTCGCCGATGACGGGGCCGGCATGACCCCCGACGTGCAGCGCCAGGCCTTTGACCCATTCTTTACCACGAGGCGCAATGAAGGTGGCACGGGACTGGGCCTGCATATCGTCTATAACCTCGTCACCCAGCAGCTCGGCGGACGGATGATGCTGGAATCCAAGCTGGGACAAGGCACTACTTTTCGCATTATCATACCGCGGATCGCCAAGGGCGGCGCGCAAAACACAGAAAGTGACGGGACTTCTCAATGGCCGAACAGGACGATGTCCTCCACCTGATCGACGACACCGGTACCGCGTCGGAGGATATGGACGCCCGGAAATGGAAGATCGCCGTGATCGACGACGATCCGGCCGTGCATGACGGCACCCGCTTTGCGCTGTCCGATTACAGCCTGAACGGCCAGAGTCTGGAGATCCTCTCCGCCCATTCCGCGGCGGAAGGCCGCAGGCTGATGGCCGAGCACAACGACATCGCCGCGGTGCTGCTCGACGTCATCATGGAGACCGACGTCGCCGGCCTCGAGCTGGTCGAATACATCCGCAACGTGCTCAGGAACGAGACCGTGCGCATCATCCTGCGCACCGGCCAGCCCGGCCAGGCGCCGGAGCGGCGCGTGATCGTGCAGTACGACATCAACGACTACAAGGCCAAGACCGAGCTCACCGCCGACAAGCTGTTCACCTCGCTGACCGCGGCGCTGCGTTCCTACCAGCAGCTCGAGCGCATGGTGCAGACGCGGCGCGGGCTCGAGATCATCATCGATGCGGCCTCGACGCTGTACGACTTCAAGTCGATGCAGCGGCTCGCGGAGGGCGTGCTGACCCAGCTCGCCTCGCTGCTCAATGTCGATTGCGCCGGCATCCTGGTTTTGCGCGACAATGGCGGGATCGACCCTGAACTCTCGGTGCTCGCGGGCAGCGGCTGCTACAGCCGCTTCATCGGCACCACCTCGTCGAAGGCGCTCGACCCCGATTTGCGCCAGCTGGTGGAGGACGCCTTCCAGCGCCGCAAGAACGAATTCGCCGACCACCGCAGCGTGATCTACTTGCGCACCGGATCCGGCCGCGAGGTCGTGGTGCTGCTGCAGTCGGAGCGCGATCTGTCCGAGACCGACCGCTCGCTGGTCGAGATATTCTCCTCCAGGCTCTCGATCGCCTTCGACAACGTCATCCTCTACCAGCAGCTCCAGGCGGCCAACGCGCAGCTGGAAGACCGCGTCGCCCAGCGCACCCGCGCCTTGATGCAGGCCAACCGCCGCCTCTCGGCGCAATGGCTGCGGCTGCAGCGCGCCAACGGCTTCAAGAACGAGATCCTGGGCACCGTCGCGCACGATTTGAAGAACCCGCTCGGCGTCATCCTCGGCCGCACCGAGATGCTGAAGGAGCTGATCTCGACCGGCGCCTCGTCTTCGGGGGTGGTCGCCCAGGTCGACCACATCCGCGACGCCACCAAGCGCCTGACCACGATGGTCGACCATCTGATCTCGGATGCGATGGCCGACGCCTTCGACATCACCATCCGCCGCGAGCCGGTCGACGTCGCGGCGCTGGTGAAGGAGGTCGCCGAGGCCAACCAGCCGCTCGCGGTCAACAAGCAGCAGACGATCAGCGTCACTGCCCCGGCCAATATCGTCACCATGTGCGACACCGACCGCATCCGCGAGGCGATCGACAACCTCATCAGCAACGCCATCAAATACTCGCCGATCGCGGGCAAGATCACTGTCGCGGTCAGCCACGAGGGGAACGACACCATCATCCGCGTCAATGACGAGGGCGCCGGCCTCTCGCCGGAAGACCTCGGCCGGCTGTTCGGCCGGTTTCAGCGGCTATCCGCAAAACCGACGGCAGGTGAGAGCTCGACGGGGCTTGGGTTGTCCATCGTCAAGCGTATTATCGACATGCATGGCGGCGAGGTCACCGCCGAGAGCGACGGTCCGGGCAAGGGCTCGACCTTCACCATCACCCTGCCCGCGACCGAGGTGCCGTGATTTGCGTCCTGAGATCTGCAAGAATCTGAAGTGACATGACACAAAGCCAACACATCATGATCGTCGACGACGAGGCCCCGGCCCGCGAGATGGTCGGCGATTACCTCAAGATGCACGGCTTCACCGTGACGCTGTGCGACGGAGGCAAGAGCTTGCGCGCCGCGATCGACGGCAGCATGCCCGATCTCGTCGTGCTCGATCTCAACATGCCCGAGGAAGACGGCCTCTCGATCATCCGCGACCTCAAGAGCCGCATCAACGTCCCCGTCATCATGCTCACGGCGACGGCAAGCCCGATCGACCGCGTGGTCGGCCTCGAGCTCGGCGCCGACGATTACGTCGCAAAGCCCTGCGAGCTGCGCGAGTTGATGGCGCGCATCCGCTCGGTGCTGCGCCGGAGCGTTCCGGTGAAGGCCGCCGCATCCGAGGCAGCGGCTGCGAAAGCGGACAAGGACCAACTGGTGCGCTTCGGCACCAAATGGCTCGACCTCGAAGCCCAGGCGCTGCGCGACGACGAGGGCAACGAGCATCCGCTGACGGCGTCCGAATTCGGGCTGCTGAAGGTGTTCGCCGCCAATCCGAAGCGCGTGCTGTCGCGCGAGCGCCTGCTGGAATTGGCCAATGCGCGCGACGCGGAAGCCTTCGACCGCGCCGTGGACCTGCGCATCATGCGCATCCGCCGCAAGATTGAGCCCGATCCGACCAAGCCCGCCGTGATCCGCACCATCCGCGGCGGCGGCTATCTGTTCTCGCCCGTGGGCGAGAAGACGTAAAGCGCCTCGCCCACGGCGCTGGTGTTCGGCGCGACCAAACGCAAGCCCCGGAAATGGGTTCCGCCCAGTCCAAATCAGCGGCTCCGTATTTTCCACACATTGAAATCACACGGCTTTTTAGTCCGAATGTTTCGTCGCGACGTGAGTGACGAAACAATTTGGCGGCGCACGAAACCATTTTCCCCTTGTCGTGCAGACGTCCCGAAACGTTGGCTCATTAACAATTTGGTCCAAGGAAACGCCGCTCGGTTGCGGCGCACCGGGGAGCAAAGTCAATGCCGAACGTCATCGCCATCAACGCCCAGGCCAATCAGAGCATCATTGCCGCGCAGGCGACTTCGGACGACATGCTTCTGGAGAGCATTGCCGACGGCAACCGGACGTCGATGCACATCCTTTATTGCCGGCACAATGTGCGGGTCTATCGGTTCATCCTGCGCATCGTGCGTGACGCCACCACCGCGGAAGACCTGGTCAGCCAGGTGTTCCTGGACGTGTGGAGGACCGCCGGACAGTTCCAGGGCCGCTCCCAGGTCTCGACCTGGCTGCTCTCGATCGCCCGCTTCAAGGCCCTGACCGCGATGCGCCAGCGCCGCTTCGAGGACATCGACCAGGAAGACGTGCGCGAGATTCCGGATGGATCCGATACGCCCGAGGCGTCGCTCGACCGCAGCGACACCAGCGCGATCCTCCGCGCCTGCGTGCAGAAACTGTCACCGGCACATCGCGAGATCATCACCCTCGTCTACTACCATGAGAAGTCGGTGGAGGAGGTCGGGCAGATCATCGGCATCCCCCAGAGCACGGTGAAGACCCGGATGTTCTACGCCCGCAAGCAACTCGCCGATTTGCTTAAGGGTTGCGGGGTCGACCGTTTCGCGGCTTGAGGTCAATGATTTCAATGGGATGGGGCGTGACTTGCGACCTATCCCGAGACACCAAAGCGTTACCGCCGACGAAACAAATGAAACGAAGCACAACATCAGGCGGAAAAACTTCCTCCCTATAAAGCTCACATACGGTTTCGTTAAACCTCCCAAGACCTCCAGCGACCCGGACGGGATGCCCCCCTCCGGGTCGTTTCATGTCTCAGGTGGCCCTCCCCGTCACGACCGCGTGACGGCGCGTAACGATCCTCGCCTCCATCCCGAACTGCCCTCGTGACCTCATTCACGGGTGCCCCATGCTCGAGCTTCTCTTCGCTGTCCTTGCCGGCATCCTCACCATCGCCGCGCCGTGCACGCTGCCGATGCTGCCGATCCTGCTCGGCGCCTCGATCGGGCGAAGCTCGCAGTTGCGGCCGGCGATGATCGCGCTCGGCTTCGTCGTTTCCTTCTCCGCGGTCGCGCTGCTGCTCGGCGCGCTGACGCGAACCTTCGATTTCGATCCGAACGTGCTGCGCGAGGCGGCTGCCGTCCTGCTGCTCGGCTTCGGCCTGTTGATGCTGTGGCCGGCGCCCTTTGAATGGCTGTCGATCCGGCTCAATGGCTGGCTCAATCCCGGCACGACGAGCGGCCTGCAGCGCGAGGGCGCGCTCGGCGGCCTCATGCTCGGCACCACGCTCGGCCTGGTCTGGACGCCCTGCGCCGGCCCCGTGCTCGGCTCGATCCTGACCCTGGTCGCAACGTCGAAGAATCTGGCCTGGGCCGGCACGCTGCTGGTCGCCTACGCGATCGGCGCGGCAATTCCGATGCTGGCGATCGCCTATGGCGGGCAGGCCGCGACCACGCGCGTGCGCAGCCTCGCCCGCGCCTCGCCGAGGCTGCAGCAGGGCTTCGGGGTGGTCGTGATCGCCTTCGCGCTCGCCGCCTACTTCCAGTACGACACGCTGATCGTGGCGTGGCTCACCGGCTTCTACCCCACCGGCCAGATCGGCCTGTGATCCCTCACCTCTCAACGGAGACCAAGTCCATGACCTTCAAGCTGCTCACTGTGGGCGCCGCGTTGATCGGCATCGCCGTCACCGGCGCCGTGATTCCCGGCATCTGCGACGAGGCCACGCAAGCGGCGCCGGTCAAGGTCGCGGCGGCAAGCCAAACTGCGACCGCGCCTGATTTCACCGGCATCACCAACTGGTTCAACTCGAAGCCGCTCAAAATCGCCGATCTCCGCGGCAAGGTCGTGCTGGTCGATTTCTGGACCTATGGCTGCGTCAACTGCGTCAACACGCTGCCGCACGTCACCGATCTCTACGCCAAGTACAAGGACAAGGGCCTCGTCGTGGTCGGCGTGCACACGCCGGAATTCCCGTTCGAACGCTCCGCCGCCAACGTGCAGGCCGCGCTGAAGCGCCACGGCATCACCTATCCGGTGGCGCAGGACAATGATTCCAAGACCTGGAACGCCTACAACAACCAATATTGGCCGGCGCAATACGTCATCGACCAGACCGGCAGGATCGTGTTCCAGCACGCAGGCGAAGGCCGCTACGACGAGATCGACCGCACCGTCGCCAAGCTGCTGAACGCCGAGAGTTGATGCCGCACCCGGCGGCGTTCTGCTTGACTCCACGGACCCGTCCGTGGAGTTTCGCGAACCTCGAAAACAGCCGCCGCAATGCACGACGCGATCATCAGCAACGACATCCGCCTTCGCGAAGGCTCCTCGATCGCGCAACGGCTGGTCGTGGCCGGCTCTGCGGCGGCCGTCGCGCTCTGCTTCACGCCGGGCCTGTTGACGCACGACATCCTCGAAGTGACGATCTCCGTCCTCGCCCTGCTGGCAGGCGCCGCCTTCGTTGGCGTGGTCATGCTGACGCCGGCCGTGGTGTGGATCATCACGCCGGATGAGATCCTGATCGGACGGCAGCGGCCGTTCGGGAAGCTGCAGACGCGAATCGTCGCGAAGGACGACATCACGGGGTTACAGGTTCCCGGCAGCAAGACCGCAAAGGCCCGCTTCCAACTCGCCTTCACGCTGGCCTCGGGCGAGCGCCTGACCTCCCCGCCCCTGTCCGACGTCACCCATGTCCATGACACCGTGGCGCGGATCGCGGCGCAGTTCGACGTCCCCAATGTCGAGACACCCGTCAATCCGCTCGATGCCAGCAATTCCGAGATGCGGCTTGGTGATCCCGTCGAGCCGTTTTCGCAGCGAGACCTTAGGATCGCGGCCTTGATCGCCGTCGCGCTGAGCGTCGCACCCTATGCCTACAGGCTATGGCGTGGCCTGCCGCCCCAATGGATCGACTACTTGCTGCTGCCGCTGGGTCTGATCGCGGCGTTCGGCGTCTACCGATTTGCCAACCTGCTCACCGGCGCGTTCTGGATCATCCGCGAGGGCGATATTCGCGTCGAACGCCTGTGGGGGAACGGCCAGCCGCGCGTCGACCACGTCGAAGGGCACGAGGTCAAAACGATCACCGTCGAGCGCCGCGGCCGGTCCGAGGACGAGCATTGCATCGTCGTGATCAGATTGCTTTCAGGACGGCGCTTTCGCAGCCCCCGCATCGGCTCGCGCAACGAGGCCCGCGCCGTGGGCGCCGAGATCGTCCGGCGGCTCGGGATCGGGGCGGAGGCAAACCAGATCTAGAGCGCGACAAGATGAGACCCCGCTAGCGCTCAGACAAAGGTGCGTTCCCTCCCCCCTTGTGGGGGAGGGCTAGGGAGAGGGGTAGCCCCGGAAAAAGGTGCCGATTTTTTGAAAGATGTATGGGCGGGTTCGCAATCGATGGAGTGCGCGAGTGGCACCCCCCTCCCTGACCCTCCCCCACAAGGGGGAGGGAACGGAGAGAGCGAGCCACCTCAACCGTGGGCGAGTCCAGCTCACTGCTTTTCGCGCCAACCCACCCTGTTCATGGTGTTGATCCACGTCAAAAAACCAAAGCATTCTCATGACATACCAACCGGGCGCGCCTTGAACTTGCCACGAAGCTGCCCCTGAGTTCAGATGGTTCCTATCGATTTGCGCCGTGGCAGCGGGGAGAGCTTTGAAATGACGGATTTTCGTCGCCTGACGGGGACCTGGCTGGTTGCGATGGGGCTGATCCTGTCCGCATCGCACGCCTTGGCCCAGCAGCCTGACCGGGGCGACGAGCCCGGCCTGATCGCGGACGACAGCTATCAACTCGATCCGGAATGGCAGAAGCAGGTCGTCTACTACCGCACGACCGAAGCGCCGGGCACCATCATCATCTCGACCTCCGAGCGTCACCTCTATCTGGTGCAGCCCGGCGGGCGCGCGATCCGCTACGGCATCGGCGTCGGCCGCGACGGCTTCCAGTGGCAGGGCCTGGTGCAGATCACCAACAAGAAGGAATGGCCGGACTGGACGCCGCCGCCGGAGATGATCCAACGCCAGCCCTATCTGCCGCGCTTCATGGCCGGCGGCCCCGGCAATCCGCTCGGCGCCCGCGCCATGTATCTGGGCACCACGGTCTACCGCATCCATGGCACCAACCGTCCTGACACGATCGGCACCAAGGTATCCTCGGGCTGCTTCCGTCTGGTCAACAATGACGTCGCCGATCTCTACGATCGGGTCCCTGTCGGCACCAAGGTGGTCATCCGGCAGAAGCCAGAGCTCTAAGCCTGTCGTCTCGGCATGATCGCTCCGGATCATGCTTCCCGCCTTCGCAACACTTTCCTTTTTTCTTCCGATTTTTTCGAGAGAGCAACATGATGCGCACATTTCGAGGCGGCCTGCTGATCGGGCTCGCGGTCGCCGTGCTGGTCGCCGCCTTCGCCATCACTTACGAATTCTACGACACCCGCACGCTGAAGCGCACGGTGCGCCGCGGCGAAGTGCTGTGCGGCGTCAACAAGGGCCTGCCGGGCTTCTCGATCCCCGACGACAAGGGCAACTGGACCGGCTTCGACGTCGATTTCTGCCGCGCCGTGGCCTCCGCCATCTTCGACGATCCGAGCAAGGCCAAGTTCGTTCCGCTCGACGCCAACGAGCGATTCAAGGAATTGCAGAGCCGCAAGGTCGACATTCTCTCGCGCAACTCGACCTGGAGCATGTCGCGTGAGCTCGACTACGATCTCTACTTCCCGGCCGTGGCCTATTACGACGGCGAAGGCTTCATGGTGCCACGGTCGCGCAACAAGGAGACCTCGCTCGATCTCGCCGACAGCAAGGTCTGCGTGCAATCAGGCACCACCACGTTGCTCAACCTCGCCGACTACTTCAAGGCCAACAACATGAAGTATGAGCTGGTGAAGTTCGACAAGCTGGACGAGGTCGTAAAGGCTTACGACACCGGCAAGTGCGACACGCTCACCGCCGACGTGTCCCAGCTTTATGCGCTCAGGCTGAACATGACCAAGCCGGGCGACCACATGATCCTGCCCGACATGATCTCCAAGGAGCCGCTCGCCCCGGTGGTGCGCCAGCGCGACGACGACTGGATGATGATCGTGAAGTGGACGCTTTACGCGATGATCAACGCCGAAGAGCTCGGCGTCACCTCGCAGAATATCGACGAAGCCCTGAAGTCGAAGAAGCCGGAAGTGATGCGACTGGTCGGCACAGAGGGCAATTACGGCGAAGAACTCGGCCTCACCAAGGACTGGGCCGTGCGCATCATCCGCCATGTCGGCAATTACGGCGAGATGTACGAGCGCAATATCGGCGAGAAGTCGCAGCTGAAGATCCCGCGCGGCATGAACCAGCTGTGGAATGCCGGTGGCGTGCAGTATGCGCCGCCGATGAGGTAGGCTTCGCGGCGAGACCCTCGTAGGGTGGGTTATCGCTGCAATTGCGCGAAGCGCAATTACGGGGCGTAACCCACCATGCTTCCGCGTTCGCCGAACAAAGTTGGTGGGTTACGCCCAGCAGATGCGCTTCGCGCTTCTGCAGCGCTAACCCACCCTACGTGAGCAGATCAATACCCCCGCGCCCGCGCCAGCTGCTCGGTGTGGTAGTTCGCATCGCCGAACAGTTCCTCGCACACCCGTGCGCGCTTCATGAAGAAGCCGATGTCGAACTGGTCGGTCATGCCCATGCCGCCGTGCATCTGCACGCCTTCCTGCACCGCGCGGGTGGCGGTGGTGCCGGCGCGGGCTTTTGCCACGGCGACGGCTGAGGCGGCCTTGGCGACATCGCCATCCAACGCCTGCAGCGCCTTCATGGTCGCGGCGCGGGTGATCTCGACGTCGATGTAGAGTTGCGCTGCGCGGTGCTGCAGCGCCTGGAATTCGCCGATCAGCTTGCCGAACTGCTTTCTGCTCTTGAGATACTCGACGGTGCGGTTGAACACTTCATCGCTGAGTCCGACCATTTCGGCGGCGACGGCGCCGCGGCCGATATCCAGCACGCCGTCGAGCAGAGCGGCGCCCTGATCGACTTCGCCGAGCACGCTGTCGGCGTTGACCTCGACATTGGCGAGCTCGATCCGCGCCGCATTGTGCGCGTCGACCATGATGGTGCGCTCGATCGACACCCCCTTGACCTTGGGATTGACCAGGAACAGCGTGAGCCCCTCGCGCTCGCCGGCCGATCCGGCCGTGCGCGCGGCAACGATGAAGAGATCGGCGACGTGGCCGTCAACCACCAGCGCCTTGGCACCGGACAGCTTGAAACCGTTGCCGGCGCGGACAGCCTGCAAGTTCGTCTGCAGCGGACGATGCTTGGCGCCTTCGTCGATCGCGAGCGTCGCAAGCAGGGAGCCGTTGGAAACCTTCGGCAGATATTCCGACTTCTGCGCGGCATTGCCGCCGCGGTTCAGGGCCGAGGCCGCGACCACCGAGGTGGCGAGGAAGGGTGACGGCATCAGGGTGCGGCCGATCTCCTCCATGACGATTCCGGCCTCCATGAAGCCGAGACCGCTGCCACCGAACTCTTCCGGCACGAGCAAGCCGGCAAAGCCCATCTCGGCGAAGGAATGCCACAGCTCCTTGGAGAAGCCGGTGGGATCTTTGGAATCGCGCAAGCTGCGCAGGTGCGACACCGGCGCCTTGTCGCTGATCAGCCCGCGCGCGCTGTCGCGGAGCATCGATTGTTCTTCGGTGAGGACGAGGGCCATGATCTTGAATCTCTAGCAGCTAGCGAAGTGCTTATTGTTGGTGTCATTCCGGGGCGATGCGCAGCATCGAACCCGGAATCTCGAGGTTCCGGGTTCGGTCCTGCGGACCGCCCCGGAACGACGGAAAGCCTTACGCCCCCGGCAAATCCAGGATGCGTTTGGCGACGATGCCGAGCATGACCTCGGACGTGCCGCCCTCGATCGAGTTGGCCTTGGTGCGTAGCCAGGCGCGCGGGCGGGCGCCCTGCCGCGAGCGCTCGCTCTCCCATTCCAGCGCATCGACGCCGCCGGCCGACATCAGGATCTCGTAGCGGCGCTTGTTGAGCTCGGTGCCGTAATATTTCATCGCCGAGGAGAACGCCGGATGCGCCTGCCCCGCCTTGGCAAGATCGACGGCGCGCTCGGCGCAAGCCGCGAGCGCGGCTTCATCGACGTCGAAGGTCGCGATCTGGCCGCGCAGCATGGAATCGTCGAGCCGCCCCAGCGCATCGGAGCCGACGGAATCCGCGGCGATCTGACCGAGCGGACGGCCGACGCCACGTTCGCCCATGCCCGAAATCATCGCGCGCTCGTGCTGCAGCAGATATTTGGCGACGTCCCAACCGCGGTTGACGGTGCCGACCACGTGCGATTTCGGCACGCGGACGCCGTCGAAGAAGGTTTCGCAGAACGGCGAATAGCCTGAGATCAGCAGGATCGGCTTGGTGGTGACGCCCTTCGAGGTCATGTCGAACAGGATGAAGCTGATGCCGTCGTGCTTCTTCGCCGTGGGATCGGTGCGGACGAGGCAGAAGATCCAGTCGGCGTAGTTGGCGTAGGAGGTCCAGATCTTCGAGCCCGTGATGACGAAATCGTCGCCATCGCTTTCGGCGCGGGTCTGCAGCGAGGCCAGATCGGAGCCGGCGTTCGGCTCGGAATATCCCTGGCACCAGCGGATCAGGCCCGCCGCGATTTTTGGCAGATGCTCTTTCTTCTGCGCCTCGTTGCCGTATTTCAGCAGCGCCGGCCCGAGCATCCAGATGCCGAAGCTCGACAGCGGCGGACGCGCGCCGATCCTGGCCATCTCGGAACGCAGCACCTTGTGCTCGGCGGGGCTGAGACCACCACCGCCATATTCCCTGGGCCAATCAGGCACGGTCCAGCCCTTGTCCCGCATCCGCTCGAACCAGATGCGCTGCGGCTCGGAGGAGAATTTTGCGTTGCGCCCGCCCCAGAACACATCGGCATCAGCAGTCGCGGGCTTGCGCATTTCCGGCGGGCAATTGGCTTCCAGCCAAGCCCGCGTCTCCTTGCGGAATTGTTCGAGATCGGCGGTTTCAGTCTCGCTCATGGTCGCTTCCATCAGTCACATCAGATTTGTTGGGCGCGACTCTGGGCCATCGCACCGTGGAATTCAACCACTTCCGCAGCCCGCATTCAGCTATAGTCGGGACCACGACGGTGCTTGAAAACAAAGAGGAAACGACAATGCGCCTGAAACTTCTTTCGCCTGGCGAAATGAGTGAGAGCCAGCGGCAGACCTATGACGAGTCGATCGCCGGCAAACGCGGCAAGCCACCGGCGCCGATGATGGCCTGGCTCAACAGCCCCGACATGGCCCGTCACGCCACGCGGCTCGGCGAGGTGCTGCGCTATGACACGATGTTTCCGGCGAAGCTGTCGGAGATCGCGATCCTGGTCACGGCGCGGCACTGGACCGCGCATTACGAATGGTATGCGCACAAGCGCCTCGCGCTGGCGGGCGGCATGAAGCCCGAGATCATCGATGCGATCCGTGATCGCCGTACGCCTGAGTTTGACGATCCCAAGGCTGAGATGATCTACGATCTCGCGAAGTCGCTGCACGAGGGGCACGGCGTCGAGAAGGGCCTCTACGATGCAGCCGTTGCATTGCTGAGCGAGCGCGGCGTGGTCGAGGTGATCGGCCTGTGCGGCTATTACACCATGGTGTCGATGACGCTGAACACGTTCGAGTTCGAGCTGCCGGAGGGTGAGACGCCGGAGCTGACCTAAGTTTTCACATTTGGAAACGCTGGGTTTCGGGATCAGGCCATGGCGCTGTTCCGATCCCCGGCATAAGTGAGGTTCAGACACGGAGCAGCCACATGTCGCCAATATCACCCGTCGCCGCGGGGACCCGCATCGGCCACGTCCACCTCAAGGTCGCCGATCTCGATCGCGCGCTCGGCTTCTATTGCGGCGTGCTCGGCTTCGAGCTGATGCAGCGGATGGGCTCGGGCGCGGCCTTCATCTCGGCCGGCGGCTATCATCACCACATCGGCCTCAACACCTGGGAAAGCAAGGGCGGCTCGCCGCCGCCGCCGGGCACGACCGGCCTGTTTCACACCGCGATTCTCTATCCGACGCGCCCGGCGCTGGCGGATGCGCTGCACCGGGTGCTGACGGCGGGGATTGCGCTGGATGGCGCGAGCGATCATGGCGTGTCCGAGGCGCTGTATTTGCGCGACCCCGACGAGAATGGCGTCGAGCTGTATTGGGACAAGCCGCGGGAGCAATGGCCGTTCGGGCCGGATGGGAAGCTCGCGATGTTTACCAAGCGGCTCGATGTGGAGGCGTTGCTGAGACAGCGGGAGGGGTGAGTCCACCGCGATGAATGCGTAGGGTGGGGTTAGCCGAAGGCGTAACCCACCTCTTCTATTTCCGCAGAGATGAACAGTGGTGGGTTACGCCGAGCAGATGCGCTTCGCGCATCTGCAGCGCTAACCCACTCTACGCAGTTTTCGTGTGGCTGGTACCCCGCACCATGATCAGCGCTGCCGCGATCACCTCGAGCGCGATGCAGAGATAGAACGGCAGCGCGTAGCCGCCGGACCAATCCCGCAACGCCCCGACGACGCCGGGGCCGAACGCGTACGTCACCTGGTTGATCGCGGTGTTGAGGCTGATCAGCACGCCGAACGCGGCGCTGTCGAACTCTTGCTGCACGATCAGCGACGGCAGCGTGATGAGATTGCCGACGGAGAAGCCGAACACGGCGCACGCGGCGATCAGCACGTAATCATTGTGCAGATTGATGACGACGCACAGCGCGGCGGCCTGGCTCAGGAATGACAGGGCGGAAGCGAGCCGCTGGTTGAGGCGGTCGATCACCATCGAGAACAGCACCCGGCCGATCACCGCCATCGCCGTGAGCACCGCAACCGCTGCGGCGGCGCGCTCACGGCCGATCACGGGATCGAGGAACGAGATCAAGTGCACGATGAAGCCGACCTGCGCGAACAGCACCAGCGCGAAGGCAATCGTCACCGTGAGGAAGCCGATATCGCGCAGCGCCCAGCAGCGGATTTGTGTCGATGATTGCGGCTTCACCTTCGCAGCCGCCTGCCAGCCGTGGAGATCGGGCGGCCGGCCGACAACTACGAGGATGACCGGTAGCAGCAGCACCAGCATCGCGCCCGATGTCGCGAACATGGCGTTCGCAAACCCGATATGGTTGATCATCACCACCAGCAGCGGCACGCCGACGATGCCGCCAAAGCTGGCACCATTGAGCGCGAGGCTGATCGCCATGCCGCGCTTGTGGTCGAACCAGAGGCTGATCGTGTTGGTGATCATGGCCAGACTGGTGCCGGCCCAGCCGAAGGCGAGTACGGCATCGGCGAAATAAAGCTGCCAGGGCTCGCGCACCGCGCCGATCGCAACGCCGGCTGCCGCCATCGCCAGCGTGCCGGCGACGAGGCAGATGCGTGGGCCGTATTTTCGCACGGCTTCGCCGACGAAGACGACCAGCAGCGCGCCGAACAGGTAGAAGAACGTCGTGCCCGACGAGATCAGCGATGTTGGCCAGCCCCGTGCGCGCTGCAGCTCGGCGACATAGACGCTCTGGCCATAGAAGCCGAGACCCCAGCCGAAGGTCGCGAGCAGGAAGCAGACCGCGACGATGCGCCAGCCTTCGTAGCGGAGCGAGGATTCGTCGATTGACGTGGTGGAGCGGGGATTGTCCAGCATTTGCGCTTGTCCTTGCTTTCCCCCGCGAGCGCCTTCACGCTCGCCTGTTCATGACGAGCATCATGTAACAACCCGACGTCCGAAAATCACTTCGACCGCGATCGAACCGTCAACGCTGCTGACAGCCTGCCGCCAATTCAAATCGCATCCGGGAACTCGCCGAGCGCGGCCTCGAGCCGCGCCCTGCGGCGGCGGGCCCAGGACGCCAGCGAGAGCGCGACGAGGCCGATGGCAACAGGCGGGAACACCACCGTGTTCACCGCGGACCAGCCGTAATTCGCAAGCAGCTGCCCCGATGAGAACGAGCCGATCGCCATCATGCCGAATACGAGGAAATCGTTGAAGGCCTGCACCTTGTTGCGCTCCTGCGGCCGGTGCGTCTCCAGCACCAGCGCGGACGCGCCGATGAAGGAGAAGTTCCAGCCCATGCCGAGCACGATCAGCGTCGCCCAGAAATGCAGCGCGGTGATGCCGGAGAGACCGATGCAGGCGGCGCCTGCTTCCAGCAGCAATCCGGCGGCAACGATTCTGGGTGCGCCGAAGCGGGCGATCAGCGCGCCGGTGAAGAAGCTCGGCCCGTACATCGCGACGATGTGCCATTGAATTCCGAAATTGGAATCGGAGAGGCTTAAGCCGCACATCTTCATGGCGAGCGGCGCCGAGGTCATCACCAGGTTCATCATGGGATAGGCGATGACGCCGCAGAGCGCGGCCGCGATGAAGCGCGGCTGGGTCACGATGGTCAGCAGCGGCCGGCCACCATGCAGATCCGCCGGCGCGGGCTTCGGCATATCGACGCCGGCGACGATGCCCATCGCGACAAGCGCAACCACGGCCTGGACCAGGAAGCTGAAGGCGAACAGATAAGGCGACCAGACGTTCATGGTCCATTGCACGAGCTGCGGACCGAGCACACCGGCGAACACGCCGCCCGCCATCACCCACGACACGGCTTTCGGCCGGTCGGCCGCGCTGGCGCCGTCGGCGGCCGCGAAGCGATAGGATTGCGCCACGGAGCCGTAGAGGCCGCCGAGGAAGGTCGCCAGACAAAACAGTGCGAAGGAGGCGTGCAGGATCGCGAACGAGCCGATCAGGCCGGTGAGCGCACCGAGGCCCGTGCCGATGACGAAGGCGCAGCGGCGGCCGAAGCGGCGCGAGATCGCGCCTGTCGGCAGCGTGCCGGCCGCGAGCCCGACGACGTACATGGACAACGGCACGGTCGCGAGCGACATGTCGGGCGCCAGCGTAGCGCCGACGATCGAACCGGTGGCGAAGATCACAGCCGAATTGGCACCCGTCAGCGCCTGCGCGGCGGCAAGGCGCACCACGTTGGCACGCACGCGAGCGTCGTCGGCGATCTCATTGGCTGCTGTCACGTCGATCATCGGCATTTCCGCCCGGAAGGGCCTTGTTGATTCCCGGCACTATGGAGAGGCCGAAAGGGCCGGGCAACCGGCGCAAACGGGCGCAGGCCATGCCTCCGACGCAGTCGGGCCGATGATAGCGGCCCCCGCTCTTGACGGCTTGCGCTCGATCAAATCCTATCCCGCCGCGACTTTTTGGGAGTTTCGTTCATGCCCGTCGATAGCAGGCCCACGGTTCAAGCTCCCGATGACGATCCCTGGATCTGGCTGGAGGAGATCGACGGCGCCCGCGCGCTCGATTTCGTCGCGCGGCAGAACCAGCGGACGCTGCTGGAATTCGGCGGCGCGGCGTTCGAGCGCGACACGGCCATCCTTGCGGCGATCTACGACCGATCGGACAACATCCCCTATGTCGGCCGCAGCGACGGCCTGCTCTACAATCTCTGGAAGGACGCGAACAATCCGCGTGGTCTGTGGCGGCGCACCACGATGGCGGAATTTCGCAAAACAGCGCCGTCCTGGGAAACGCTGCTCGATATCGACAAGCTCGCGGCGGACGAAGGCGAGGACTGGCTTCTCAGCTGGTCGAGTTCGCTTCCGGGCGATGCCCCGCAGACGATCCTGAGCCTGTCATGCGGCGGTAGCGATGCCGTCACCATGCGGGAGTTCGACCTCAACGCCAAGAGTTTCGTTGCCGGAGGCTTCACGCTGCCGGAAGCCAAAGGGAGCGTTGAATGGGTCGATGCCGACACGGTGCTGCTATCGAGCGCTTATGGCGGCGCGAAGATGCAGACGACCTCCGGCTATGCCCGGACCGTGCGGTTGTGGCGGCGCGGCGAGGCGATCGAGAACGCGCGCGTGGTGTTCGAGACGAGGCCAGACCGCATGAGCGCCTCTTGCGACGTCGATCGCACCGCCGAAACGCCGCGGGTCTGGTTCGTTGACCGGCTCGACTTCTTCAATTTCGACGTCTGGCTCGGCACCGAGAACGGCGCGACCGTCAAGCTCGACTTGCCCCCGGATATCTGGCTGCAAGCTCACCGCGACTGGTTCGCCATCAAGCTGCGCTCGGCATGGACCGTCGGCGGTGTCACCTACGCCGCCGACAGCGTGCTCGGAATTTCGCTGTCGGCCTTTCTCGCCGGCGATCGCAACTTCACGACCGTGTTCGCACCAGGCGAGCGGCGCGCGCTTCAGGGATTTTTCTGGGCCGACGGCAGACTGCTCCTGTCGATTCTCGACGAGTTGCGGCCGGTATTCGAGATCTGCGCGCCATCGCCGGCGGGCTGGAAACGTGAGACGCTGCGCGGCCTCCCCGGGATCGGCGTCGTCGACGTGTGGCGCTTCGACCATCATGAATCCGAGAGCAACGGCGGCCTGCTCGCCAATGTGCAGGACCCGCTGACGCCGCCGTCGTTGATGCTGATCGAGCGCGGCGTCGAAAGCCCTGTTGTCCTGAAACAGGCACCGAAGATCTTCAACACGGACGGCCTCGTCGTCACGCAACACGAGGCGATCTCTGTCGACGGCGAGCGCATTCCCTATGTGCAGACCGGACCCGCCGGCGTGTCAGGGGATGCGCCTGTTTACATGAGCGCCTATGGCGGCTTCGGCCTCGCCGTGAAGCCGCAATACAATTCCGCGCTCGGCAAGCTGTGGCTGGAGCGCGGCGGCACGACCGTACAAGCGAACCTGCGCGGCGGCGGCGAGTTCGGCACGCGCTGGCACGATGCCGGCCGTTACGCCGGCAAGAAGCTGTCGCACGACGATTTCGCGGCGGTCGCAGCCGACCTCGTCCGCCGCGGCGTGACCAGGCCGAACCGCATCGCAGCCCAGGGCGGATCGAACGGCGGCATCCTCATCACCAACATGCTGGTGCGGTACCCCGAGCGTTTCGGCGCGCTGTTCTGCACCATCCCGCTGATCGACATGCGCCGCTACACAAAGCTGC
This sequence comes from Bradyrhizobium sp. Gha, assembly GCF_900113735.1. GTDB lineage: Bacteria > Pseudomonadota > Alphaproteobacteria > Rhizobiales > Xanthobacteraceae > Bradyrhizobium. The sequence continues at coordinate 35,084 of NZ_FOQM01000048.1, read as the reverse complement.
TTGCGGGCGCGAGCTGGATTGCGGAATATGGCGACCCCGACAAGCCGGAAGAGTGGGAATGGCTCAAGACCTACTCGGCCTATCACAGCGCAAAGCCCGGCCAGCCCTATCCGCCGATCCTGATCGCCACCACGCGGCGCGACGACCGTGTCCATCCCGGCCACGCGCGCAAGATGGCGGCCAAGCTGCGGGCGATGGGCTATGAGGCCTGGTTCTACGAGCCTGAAGCCGGCGGCCACGGCTACGGCAAGGACAACAAGGAGCGCGCCGGTTTCCAGGTGCTCGGGTTTCAGTTTCTGAAGGAGAAGATCGGATGGAAGGAGGGTGAGGCCTGATGGCCTCACCCGCGCGCGAACACCAGCGTCAGATTGTTCGCGGGCATCTCGATCGTATCGACGAGACGAAGACCCACGCCGCGCGCGAGTGCCTCGACATCGCCGACGTCGCGCACGCCCCAATCGGAATTGCCTTCGCGCAGCGAGGTGTCGAACACGGCGTTGCTCAGGGCCGTGTGCTTGCCGTCGCGCTTGAACGGGCCGTAGAGGAACAGCTGGCCATCGGCGCGCAGATACCGGCCGGCGCCGGCGAACAGGCCTTCGGCCACGGTCCAGGGCGCAATGTGAATGACATTGGCGCAGAACACGGCGGCAAGATTGTTCGGCCCCTGCCCTTTCTTCATCTCCGGGCACCAGTCCGGATCAGAGAGATCGATCCGCAACGGCGAGCGGATGTTGGGCAGGCCCGAATGCAGGCGCCAGGCCTCGATGCTCTTCACATGGCGCTGGTTGAGGTCGCTCGGCCACCAGACGAGAGCGGGCGTATGGCGGGCGAAATGGACCACGTGCTGGCCGGTTCCACTGCCGACCTCGACCACGTCGCCTGTCCGCCCGGCGAGATGCCTCTCGAGCGCGGCCCAGAGCGGGACGTGATTGCGATGGAAAGCCGGCGCATCCAGACGGCCGTCGGATTCGACCCTCCCGCCGTCCCTGCCAAATTCAACGACATATTCAGCCAAATGGTGTCCCCGGAAATGAGAAAGCAGACGAAAACGCAACAAGGGCCAAACGCCCCGGACCTTGCCTGACAAGGCCGGCTTGATGAACGATCCTTCACTTCAGTTGCAATGCGGAAGATATTAACGGCATTTTGCGGGCTGCATAGTCTTGATTGTCAGGGCATGTCCTTTGTGCTTTTGAACACCATGTTTTCCAGACGTCACAAGCCTCGGAACGACGCCTTGACCGCCTTTCCTCGCAAGCCCGCCCTGCTCCTCGCGCTGGTCGTCCTCACGGACCTCGCCACGGGCCCGGCATGCGCGCAATCCACCGTCGCCGAGGGCGAGAAGCTCGCCTTCGACCGCGGCAAGGGCAATTGCCTGACCTGCCATGTCATCAAGGGCGGCGATTTGCCGGGCACGATCGGGCCCGAGCTGAAGGACCTCAAGGCCAGGTATCCCGACCGTAACGATCTGGTCGCGATCCTGACCGATGAGACCAAGCGCAACCCGCAGACCATGATGCCGCCGTTCGGTCGCAACCGGATTCTCACCGAACGGGAGATCAACGCGATCGTTGATTTCCTGCAAACGCTGTAACGGTGGGCCAAGGAGACCTTTGATGACCACGACCACCGGCCCTCACCCGACGCGGCGCCTCATCCTTCAGGGCACAGCCTCGGTCGTGCTGTTCGGCCTCGGCAATCTCGCATTCGCGCCGGCGCGCGCCGCGGCCAATGACAAATACCCGGAGGACGCGTTCAAGCAAAAGAGCGAGGCCGACGCGATCAAGGCGCTCTACGGCAAGACCGCGGAGCCCTCCGAGAAGGTGAAGCTCGATGCGCCCGAGATCGCCGAGAACGGCGCGGTGGTGCCGATCTCGGTGACGACGACGCTGGACAAGGTCACCTCGATCTCGTTCTTCGTCGCCGAAAACCCGAACGCGCTCGCGGCGAGCTACAGGATTCCCGACGGTACGATGCCCAGCATCGCCAATCGCCTGAAGATGGCCAAGACCACCAACGTGGTCGCAATCGTCGAGGCCGACGGCAAGCTCTTCAGCGCGACCAAGGAAGTCAAAGTCACCGTCGGTGGCTGCGGCGGCTAGGAGAATCGAAATGGCATCCAGCATTCGCGTCCGCGCCACCGCCAACGGCGATATCACCGAGGTGCAGGCGCTGATCCAGCACCCCATGGATTCCGGCTTCGTCAAGGACGCCAAGGGCGAGCTGATCCCGCCGCATTTCATCCAGGAGCTGAAGTTCGCCTGTAACGGCAAGGAGGTCTTCGTCGCCGATTGGGGCCCGGCCGTCTCCAAGGACCCGTACGTCAAGTTCAGCTTCAAGGGCGGCAAGAAGGGCGACGACCTCAAGATCTCCTGGACCGACAACAAGGGCGGCTCCGACGAGATCACGGCGAAGATTGCGTGATGAAAGCCAGTATCTCCCTCCTGCGTGGTTCGTTGGGCGCCGCGCTCGTCGCGTTTGCACTCGCCGTTCCCAGCGTGAGCGCGGCCGACAAGGTCGATCCCGCAGCTGACGCCAAGGCGTTCCAGAAGTTCTTCTTCAAGAAGTTTCCCGATGTGAAGCACGACGATTTCGTCAACGGTCCTTATTCCATGAACGAGGACATGAAGCGGCAGTGGCAGGAGAAGGAAGAATTCCCGCCTTACGAGTTCTCGCTCGACGCCGGAAAGGAGATGTTTGCGACGCCGTTCAAGAACGGCAAGACCTACGCCGACTGCTTCCCGAACGGCGGCATCGGCATTCGCCAGAACTATCCTTATTTCGATACGAAAGAAGGCAAGGTCGTCACGCTGGAGCTCGCGCTCAACCGCTGCCGCGAGGCCAATGGCGAAGCGCCCTACTCCTACGTCAAGGACGAGATGGCCTCGCTCACCGCGTACATGGCCTTCACCTCGCGCGGCAAGCCGATGGACATCAAGATCCCCGATGATCCTCGCGCGCTCGAAGCGTTCGAGAACGGCAAGCGCTATTTCTACACCCGCCGCGGCCAGCTGAACTTCTCCTGTGCGAGCTGCCATGTCCAGAGCCCGGGCGAGCGCATCCGCGCCGAGATCCTGGCGCCGGCACTCGGAATCCTCAACGCGATGCCGATCTATCGCTCCGAATGGAGCGGCATGGGCACCATCAGCCGCCGCTTCATCACCTGCAACAGCCAGACCCGGGCGGTTCCGCTGGAGCCGCAGGCGGACGAATATCGCGACGTCGAATATTTCCTGTCCTACGTCGCCAACGGCCTGCCGATCTCAGGCCCAGGGGCACGTCCATGAGCGCGGCCATGCAGCGGTCACTCGTCCTGGCCATGTTGCTTCTCTCGAGCCTCGCGCCACCAGCGCGCGCGGCAAATGAAGCAGACTACAAGGCTGCCTATGCCGCCGCGGAGGTAGCCTCCAAGGAGGCGTCAGGCATGCGCAACCAGTGGACCACGACCGTCTCGACGCTGGCGGCTGCCAAGAAGGCGGGCGATGGCGGCGATTTCGACGGCGCCGTGGCTGCGGCAAAGGAAGCCGAAGCACTGGCAAAGGCGTCGATTGTCCAGGCGACCTCCGAAAAAGAAGCCTGGAAGGCAATGGAAATCCGCTAGACTAGCGCCCAGTGGAACTGCCGAGAACCGGCGCGGAGAATGTGTGATGGCGATCCGCCGCCGCGATTTCCTGAAGAGTACCGCCGCTGTCGCCGCCTCGCTCGGCCTGCCGCGGCGTGCGCGCGGCGCTGAAGCCGCCAGCATCTACGACATCGAGCGCTTCGGCAACGCGCGGATCCTGCACACCACCGACACTCATGCGCAGCTCAACCCGGTCTATTTCCGCGAGCCCAGCGTCAATATCGGCATCGGCGAGATGTCGGGACGGCCGCCGCATCTGGTCGCGCGCGCGTTCCTGGAGCGCTTCGGCATCCGGCCCGACAGCGCCGATGCCTATGCTTTCACCTCGGTCGAGTTCGAGAAGTCCGCCGGCCGGTTCGGCAAGCTCGGTGGCTTCGCCCATCTGAAGACACTGATCGACCGCCTGCGCGCTGATGTCGGCGACAAGCATGCCATGCTGGTCGACGGTGGCGACCTCTGGCAGGGCACGGGGCTTGCCAACACCTTGCAGGGTCGCGACATGGTGGAGGTCGCCAATCTGCTCGGCATCGAGGCCATGACGGGGCATTGGGAATTCACCTATGGCGAGCAGGCGCTGCGCGACAATCTCGAGCACTTCAAGGGCGAGTTTCTGGCGCAGAACGTCTTCCTGACCGAGGAAGCCGCGTTCAACGACTCCCCCGCCTTCGACAAGGCGAGCGGGCGCGTGTTCAAGCCGTCGATCATCAAAGAGCTCAGTGGCCATCGCGTCGCGGTCATCGGCCAGGCTTTCCCTTACGTGCCGATCGCGCATCCCAAGCGGTTCACGCCGGACTGGACCTTTGGCATACGCGAGGAGGAGCTGCAGAAGCATGTCGACGCCTTGCGCGGCACCGACAAGGTCGACGCGGTGATCCTGCTGTCGCACAACGGCATGGACGTCGACCTCAAGCTCGCAACCCGCGTCACCGGCATCGACGTCATTCTCGGCGGCCACACCCATGACGCCGTGCCGCAGCCCATCCCGATGAAGAACGCCGGCGGCACGACGCTCGTCACCAATGCCGGCTCGAACGGGAAATTCTTAGCTGTGCTCGACCTCGCACTCGACAAGGGCAAGGTCGGCGACGTCAGATATCATCTGCTGCCCGTCTATTCCGAGCTGCTGAAGCCCGATCCCGCCATGGCCGAGCTGATCGGAAAGCTGCGCGCGCCTGTTGTGACCGACTGGTCTGAGAAGATCGCAACGCCCGACCGCCTGCTCTATCGCCGCGACAATTTCGCCGGCCCTGTCGACGAGTTGATCTGCACTGCGTTGCGCACTGAGCTCAACGCCGAGATCGCGCTGTCGCCGGGCTTCCGCTGGGGGCTCACCGCCTTGTCCGGCCAGCCCATCACCATGGAAGATGTGCTCGCGGAAACTGCGATCACCTATCCCGAGACCTACGTGCAGGAGATGACCGGCGCGCAAATCAAGGATGTGCTGGAAGACGTCTGCGACAATCTCTTCAATACCGATCCCTATTATCAGCAGGGCGGCGACATGGTCCGCGCGGGTGGACTGAGCTACACCTGCGCGCCTGCGAACACCATGGGCAGCCGCATCTCCGAACTCAAGCTCGACAACGGCAGGGCGATCTCGGCAAGCCATCACTACAAGGTCGCGGGCTGGGCCTCGGTGAACGGCCAGCAGGGCGCGCCGGTGTGGGACGTGGTCGGCAGATATCTGCGATCGGGCCGGATGTTTCAGGAGCGCCTCGGCGCCGGCGTCACGCTGAAGGGTGTGGACGGCAACCCGGGCATTGCAGGATAGGATATGCGCTCGCAAGTCTTTCGCACGATGCTGGTGGCACTGCTCGCCTGGGCGGCGGCGCCGCTCGCGTTTGCGCAGCAGGTGGCGCTGCAGGACAAACCGTTCGCCGAGCACAAGATCGTGCTGCAGCTCTCCGACGGCGATGCCAGGAAGCAGGCCCTGGTGCTCAGCGTCGCCAACAATCTCCTGAAGGCCTATGACCCCGACAAGATCGCGGTGGAGGTCGTCGCCTTCGGTCCCGGCATCGATCTGCTGCTGTCGGGCAACGAGCGCCGCAAACAGGTCGAAAGCCTGATCGCACAGGGCGTGCGCTTCGACATCTGCCTCAACACAGTGGATACGATCGCGCGAGAGACGGGCAAGCGGCCGGATTTCATCCCCGCGGCGACACCCGTGCAGGTGGGCGTCGGGCAGATCCTGTTTCTGGCCGAGAATGGGTACACATTGGTGAGGCCGTAGGGAGGTCCGCTGTAGTCCCGCGCTGCGTTCGGAGGCACGTCATCCCCCGCGCACTCGCTGTCATTCCCCGCGAAAAGCGGGGAATCCAGTACGCCGCGGCTTCTCCGTGTTCCACTATGGCTTCTGAATACTTCATGGCCCGCCTTCGCGGGCGATGACAGCGGTGGGTGGGGCGAAGACCTGCCCAAACGCCACCCACCCCTGCGGAATAAAATCTTCTAAAATCTCTTCGTCACCCAGTGAATTACTTCTCTTCCCACCCTCCTGCGTAGTAGAATCCTCGAAACCACTCCACGTCGGGGTTCTGCCATGATCTTCCGCCAGCTCTTCGACAGCGTTTCAGGCACCTACAGCTACGTCCTGGCCAGCCGCCCCGGCGGCGAGGCGCTGATCCTCGATCCCGTGCTGGAGAAGGTCGACCGCTACTGCCAGCTGCTGCGCGAGCTCGACCTCAAGCTGGTCAAGGCCGTCGACACGCATCTGCATGCCGACCACGTCACCGGGCTCGGCGAGCTGCGCGACCGCACCCATTGCATGACGGTGATGGGCGACCAGACCAAGGCCGACGTGGTGGCGATGCGGGTCGCCGACGGCGACAAGGTGACCATCGAGGGCCTCTCGCTCGACGTGATGTATACGCCGGGCCACACCGACGATTCCTATTCCTATCTGATGGGCGACCGCGTCTTCACCGGCGACACGCTCTTGATCCGCGGCACCGGACGCACCGATTTCCAGAACGGTTCTTCGCGCGCACAATACGAGTCGATTTTCAACCGGCTGCTCAAGCTGCCCGATGAGACGATGGTGTTCCCGGCGCATGACTACAAGGGCGACACGGTCTCCACCATCGGCGAGGAGAAGCGCTACAATCCGCGGCTCCAGGTCCGCTCGGTCGACGAATATATCGAGCTGATGGCGAATTTGAAGCTGCCCAATCCGAAGATGATGGATGTGGCGGTGCCGGCCAACATGCATGTCGGCCTGCATCAGGAAGAGCTGGAGAAGGAGGGCCGTGCGCTCAGCGCGGTCGACGCGATCCGCATCCTCGGCCGGCCCGACATGCTGCTGGTGGATCTGCGCGAGACCAATGAGCGAATGAAACACGGCATGCTCGAAGGCGCGCTGCACACGCCCTATCCGAGCGTCGAGGAAAGCCTCAAGCCGGGTGGTATGCTGCGCGAGGTCGCGGCCGCCACCGGTCGCCGCGTCGTGTTCTTCTGCGCCTTTGGTGAGCGCTCGGCGATGGCTGTTGCCGCCGCCAAGGAGGCCGGGCTCAGCAATACGGCGCATATCGCCGGCGGCATCGATGCCTGGAAAAAGGCGGGCGGGCCGGTGGTGCACTGAAGGCTTGAGATAAGTCAGGAAGCGCGCAGGTTTTCAGACTAGAAGCGGATTATGCATCACCATCCGGGACCAGCCATGGCCAAGATCGAAAGCAAGATCGGAAGCAAGACCGTCAAGCCGAGCGAACCGCCGCAGACGAAGACCGCGGCCGACAGAGCGAAAAGGCCCCAGCCGCCACCCGACACCGACGACGATTACGAAGACGGTGACATCGCCACGCCGAAGCGTGATCGCTATGGGCCGGACGACGAGCCGTTGTGAGGTGTTGAGAGGGTGATCTTGCCACACGAACGGTACGTTCCCTGCCCCAAAAGGGGGAGGGCGCGCAGTTGTGCTACGCGGCTCTCTCGAGCCCTTATTGATGGCCCCGCGCCCTGACCGCGCTACCTGCCATGCACCTGCGTTCATGGACAAATAACTGCCGTCCCTCGATAATTTGCCTGCCTCCACGACGCAAAACGGAACTGCAATGGTCGACGTTCTCGCCGCACCGCAACAAGGCAAGGCGGACAGCGCGCTGCGCACGCTGACCGGGATCTCGATCGCGCATTGGGTCAGCCATTTCCATCTGCTGGTCCTGCCGATGCTGTTCCCGTTCCTGAAAGATCAGCTCGGCGTCGGCTATGTCGAGCTCGGTTTCGCGCTGACCGTGTCGGCGGTCGTCTCCGGGCTGACGCAGGCGCCGACCGGCTATCTCGTCGACCATTTCGGCGCGCGCAAGATCCTGCTCGGCGGACTGACGCTCGGCGGGCTCGCGCTGATGATGCTCGGCCTGCATCTCAGCTACGCCTCGCTGATCGCCTGCGGCGTGCTGCTCGGCCTCGCCAACAGCGTCTATCATCCCGCCGATTACGCCATCCTCGCCGAGCATATGGACGAGGCGCGGATGGGCCGCGCCTTCTCGGTCCACACCTTTGCCGGCTATTTTGGGGGCGCCGTCGCGCCGGCGATCGTCGCGACCCTCGTCACCTTGTCCGGCGGGACAGGTGCCCTCATTGCGTCGGGCGCGATCGGCGTGCTGGTCGCGCTGCTGCTGGTGGCGATGAGGATTCCGGATGCCGGCGCGCACGAGGGAAAGCCTGAAAACGCAAACGCAGCGAAACAGGCCGTCATCACGCCAGCACTGATCACGCTGACCGCACTGTTCATGCTGCTGAGCCTGTCGGTGGCCGGCATCAATAATTTCGGCGTGGTCGCGCTGATGAGCGGCTACGGCGCAACCTACTCCGCCGCCAACCTCGCGCTGACGGCGTTCCTCGGCTCCAGCGCTGCGGGCGTCCTCGCGGGCGGGTTCCTCGCCGACCATACCGAGCGCCACGGCTATGTCGCCGCGGCCTGCTTTGCCGCGAATGCCGCGATCGTGCTGCTGATCGCGCTGGTCGCGCTGCCGGGCTGGGCCTTGACCGCCGCGATGGCGACCGCAGGCTTCCTCTCCGGCGTGATCGCGCCGTCGCGGGACATGCTGGTTCGCAATGCGGCGCCTCCCGGTGCCGCCGGTCGTGCCTTCGGCATCGTCTCCACCGGCTTCAATCTCGGCGGCATCGTCTCGCCGCTGCTGTTCGGTTGGATCATGGACCAGAGCGCACCGCATTGGGTGTTCGGCGCCTCCGTCATCTTCATGGTCGCGACCGTGCTGCTGTCGCCGTTCACGGAACGGAAGCCGCAAGCGAAGGCGTAGTTACGCTGTCGTCCCGGCGAAGGCCGGGATGACAATCGCGTACGTGGCTGGTTTTCAGCCAAACCTTACGTCGGCGATACCACGCCCTTCAGCCCGGCTTGCCGCGAAGCTGCGCTGCGCGTCAGGCGGGCCTTTTCGGTGTTGGGCCAGAGCAGCAGCAGGCCGACGACGCCGGAGCCGATCATCACCAGCGCATTGATGGTATAGCCGGTCATGTAGCCGTTCAGGACGTTGCCGGCGCGCTGGATGACGCTTCCCATCACCATCGGCGCGATGATGCCCGAGAGCGTGTAGAGCGCGCCGTAGATCGCGATGACCGCGCCGCGCTGCGAGGCTGGCGTGAACTCGCCGAGCATCGGCGGGCAGACGACGTAGATCGCGCCGCACAGGCCCGCGCCGACCACGAGCAGCGCGATCTGAAGACCAGCGCCCGAGGCATGCGGCATCGTCGCCAGGATCAGGCCGCCGAGGACCAACGGTGCCGAGCCGAGCACGCCGCGCGACATACGCGTGGTGTAGCCGCGCGCCGTCATCACCTGCGAGACCCAGCCCGTCAAGATCACGACGGTGGCGCCGAATATCCAGGGCAGGATCGAGATGAAGCCGGCCTGCTGCTGCGAGAAGCCGAGCCCCGTGACGATGAATGCGGTGAACCAGGTGAGTCCGAGCGAGAGCGCCCAATAGGCGCCGAAAGTCGCGATCACGCAGCCGAGAAAGGTGCGCGAGGTCAGCAACTGGACGTAGGGAATCTTGGGCTCAGTGGCAGCGAGCGCCTGCGTGTCCTCGAGCGGCCCTTCCTTGCCGAACGCCAGCCAGGCGCAGACCCAGATCAGGCCGGTCACGCCGAGCGCGCCGAAGGCGTAGTGCCAGGAATGATTGACGATGACCCAGTTCAGCGCCGGCACGGCGAGGATGACGCCGAAGGCCGAGCCCTGCGACAGGATCGCGGTCGGCAGCGTGCGCTTTTCGTCCGGGAACCATTTGTAGATCGCGTGCGCGGCGACCGAGAATGCCGGGCCTTCGCCCGCGCCAAGCACGACGCGGCAGATCAGCAGCGTGGTGAAGGAGACCGTGCCGACCATTGGAAACTGCGCCAGCGCCCAAATCACCGCGAGGGTCAGCAGGACATAGCGCGTCGCCACCTTGTTGACAATGAAGCCGACCACGATGGCCGAGATCGAGAACAGGAAGAAGAACGAGGAGCCGAGCAAGCCGAATTGCTCGGGCTCGAGCTTCAGATCGGTCATGATCGGCACGCCGGCGAGGCCGACGACGATCTTGTCGGCGAAATTCACGACCATGAAGAGAAAGAGGAGAATGGTGACGGTCCAGGCGCCCTTCGGCGTTGTCATGGATGCCTCTGCCGTCTTAGCCGCCGCCGACGGCGTTGCCTGAGCGCTCATAGTTCTCCCCGCATGTCATTTCTCGGCACTTTTTGCATGGCCGTGCCGGCAGCTAACAACGGCTTGAACGGCAACGCAACCCCGGTATTTCCGCAGCAAGTGTGCTACGCAGCATTGAGTTCATTCCGTCCGGCGCATTAATCTTGCTGAGCATTCGAAACCTCTCCAAAAGCTTCACCTCGGCCGGCGAGCCGGTCCATGTGCTGCGCGGCGTCGACCTCGATCTCAGGCCCGGCGAACGCGTCGCACTCACCGGCGAATCGGGCAGCGGCAAGAGCACGCTGCTGCATTTGATCGCGGGGTTAGACGCCGCCGATGCCGGCACGATCTGCCTGGAGGACACCGAGATCACCAAGCTTGCAGACGCCGGCCGCGCCGAGTTGCGCCGGGACCGTATCGGGCTGGTATTTCAGCAGTTCAATTTGATTCCGAGCCTGTCGGTGGCCGACAACCTCGCCTTCCAGGCGCGCATCGCGGGCCGGCATGATGCAGCCTGGAGCAGGGAGCTGGTCGAACGGCTCGGGCTCGGCGGCCTGCTCAAGCGTTATCCCGAGCAATTGTCCGGCGGCCAGCAGCAGCGCGTCGCAATCGGACGGGCGCTGGCGACGAAACCATCGCTGCTGCTTGCGGACGAGCCGACCGGTAATCTGGATGAAGCCACCGCCGAGGACGTGCTGGCGCTGACACGCGATCTCGTCGCGCGCACCGGCTGCGGCTTCCTGATGGTGACGCACAGCCTGCATCTGGCCGGCACGCTCGACCGGCACGTCGTCCTCCATGCGGGACGAATCGCATGAGGCGCGGGCTGTGGGTGCTCGCGGTGCTGCTCAGCCATTGGCGGCGGCACAGGATGCAGTTCGCGACGCTTCTGATCGGCCTGATCGCCGCAACGGCGCTGTGGAGCGGGGTGCAGGCGATCAACCAGCAGGCCCGCACCGCCTATGATCGCGCGGCGGCGACGTTTGGCGGCGTCCGCACCGCCACGCTGGTCGCGCCCAATGCGGCGACGTTCCCACAGAACTTGTTCATCAAACTCCGTCGCGCGGGCTGGCCGGTTTCGCCGGTGCTGGAAGGGCGGGTTCAGATCAATGGACGTTCGATGCGGCTGCTCGGCATCGAGCCGGTGACGCTGCCCGCCGATGTCGGCAACGCACCACGCCTCGGTGCGGGCGATTTGAGCCGTTTCGTGGCCGCACCCGGCCAGACGCTGGTGGCGCGGGAGACACTGGGCGATTTGCACCAGGACGAAGGCGCGATGCCATCGATCAGCAGCGGGGCAAAGCTGCCGCCGCTGCATGTGCTGCCTCAGCTCGTGCCTGAAGTGCTGGTGGTTGATATCGGCGTCGCGCAGCGGCTTTTGAACAAGCCGGACCAGGTCTCACGCCTGCTGATCGGGACGGCGAAGGGCAAGCCCGCGCCGCTGCAAAGCGTCGTCGGCGATCAACTGCGACGCGTCGAGCCGAGCGACGAGACCGAGCTGGAGCGCCTGACGGACAGCTTCCACCTCAATCTCACGGCCTTCGGCCTGCTCTCGTTCTTCGTCGGGCTCTTCATCGTCAACTCGGCGGTCGGCCTCGCTTTCGAGCAACGGCTGCCGATGCTGCGAACCTTGCGCGCCTGCGGCGCTTCGGCGCGGCTGGTCAACAGCGTGCTGGTGCTGGAGCTGGTGGCGCTGGCGCTGGTCGCGGGACTGATCGGACTCGTCTGCGGTTACGTCATCGCGGCTGCGCTCCTGCCTGATGTCGCGGCCTCCCTGCGCGGGCTCTATGGCGCGCAGATTCCAGGGCAGCTCACGCTCCGGCCCGAATGGTGGCTCGCGGGGATCGGCATCAGCGTTGCGGGTGCGATCGTGGCGGCCGCGACCAGCCTGATCAAGGCGGTCAGGATGCCGGTGCTGGCAACCGCGCAGCCGCGCGCCTGGCAGCAGCGGCAGCGCCGCTGGTTGGTGCTGCAAAGCCTCGCCGCTTGTGCCGTGTTCGCCGTCGCGCTGCTATTGCTCCAGTATGGGCAATCGCTGATCGCAGGGTTTGGCCTGCTGGCCGCGCTGATGCTTGGTGCAGCGCTGATCCTGCCGGCCATCCTCGAAATCCTCCTGCTCGCAGGACAGCGTCTTGCGCGCGGCCCCTTGGCATTGTGGTTCTGGGCCGACAGCCGGCAGCAACTCTCCGGCTTGTCGCTGGCGCTGATGGCGCTGCTGCTCGCGCTGTCAGTCAATGTCGGGGTGTCCACCATGGTGGAAACGTTCAGCCGCACCTTCGTCGGCTGGCTGGACGGCCGGCTCGCCGCCGACGTCTACATCAGCGCCGCCGACAATGCGCAAGCGATCGCGGTCCGCAACTGGCTCAAGGACCGCAGCGAGGTCCAGGCGATCCTGTCGGGCGGACGCGCCGAGACGCTGGTCGAGGGCCAGCCGGTGGAGCTGCTCGGCCTGCCCGATCACCCGCTCTATCGCGAGCGCTGGCCGCTGCTGGAGAGCGCGCCGCGCGCCTGGGAGCAACTCGTGCCCGGCAATGCCGCCTTCATCAGCGAGCAGCTGAGCCGCCGCCTCAATGTCCGCGTCGGCGACGTCATCGAGCTGCCGGCGCCTGAGGGGACCTGGGAGCTCGACATTGTCGGCATCTATGCCGATTACGGCAATCCCAAGGGGCAGCTGGCGGTGAATGTCGCGGCGCTGATCCGGCACTTTCCACAGACACCGCAAACGCGGATCGGGCTGATCGTCCCGCGCGACAAGATCCCCGGATTGATCGCGGCCTTGCAGAAGCAGTTCGCGCTCGACGACCGCGCCGTGGCCGACCAGGCGACGGTGAAGGCGGAATCGATCCGCATCTTCAACCGCACCTTTGCCGTGACGTCGGCGCTGAATGCGTTCACGCTCGGCGTCGCCGGCATCGCACTGCTGACCAGCCTCTTGACGCTCGCGAACTCACGGCTGCCGCAGCTTGCGCCGCTCTGGGCGATCGGCGTTACCCGGCCACGCCTTGCGGCGATCGAGCTGACCAAGACCTTGTCGGTCGCGCTGTTCACCTCGCTGCTGGCGGTGCCGCTCGGGCTGCTGGTGGCGTGGTGCCTGATCGCGATCGTCAACGTGAAGGCGTTCGGCTGGCGGCTGCCTTTCCATGTGTTTCCGCTGCAATTGGCCGAGCTGGTCGCGGTCGCGCTGGTCGCATCGTTGTGCGCCGCGCTGCTGCCCGTCCTGCGATTGGCAAGGATGCAGCCGGCGAGCCTCGTCAAGGTGTTTGCCAATGAGCGCTGACAAACTCTCGCGCCGCGCCTTTGCCGGCGGCATCGCCGCGCTGGCTTTCGCGCGCCGCGCCAGCGCGCAAGGTTATGCCGGGCTCGGCGAGTCCGCCGACGGCTTTGCGAAAGTCACACCCGGAAAGACGTTCTCCTTCCCTGGAGATCACGGGCCGCATCCGGATTTTCGCATCGAGTGGTGGTATCTGACGGCGAACCTCGTCGACGGCAATGGCGCGGCCTGCGGGCTGCAATGGACATTGTTCCGCCAGGCCGCAAAGCCGGGGCCGCAAGCCGAAGGCTGGGCCAATCAGCAGATATGGATGGCGCATGCCGCGGTGACGCGCGCCGATACCCATCGTTTCAACGAGCTGTTTTCGCGTGGCGGCATCGGGCAGGCCGGCGTCGAGGCCAAGCCGTTCGTGGCATGGATCGACGATAGGGAGATGAAGGGGACCGAGCGCACCGACGATCGGACCTTGGCGCCGGTGACGCTGAAAGCCTCCGGCGCCGATTTCAGCTATGCGCTGACGCTGGACGCCGATCGCGCGGTGGTCTTGCAGGGGGACCGCGGATACAGCCGCAAGTCGGAGCGCGGCCAGGCGTCCTACTATTACAGCCAGCCATTCTATCGCGCGCGGGGCACGCTCACCGTCGACGACATCCAAGTCGAGGTTTCAGGCCAGGCCTGGATGGACCGCGAATGGAGCAGCCAGCCGCTCGACACCGACCAGACCGGCTGGGACTGGCTGTCGCTGCATCTGGCGTCCGGCGACAAGCTGATGCTGTACCGGCTGCGTCAGAAAGACGGGCACGATCATCCGTTCGGCAACTGGATCAGCGCCTCGGGCAGCACGGAGATGATTGCGGGCAGCGACATCCAGATGACCCCGAAGGCGACGGCCGAGGTCGCCGGCCGCAAGCTGCCGGTGGAGTGGCAGATCGCCATCCCCTCGCGATCCCTCTCGATCACCTGCAAGCCGCTCAATCCCGGAGCGTGGATGGGGACCGGCTTTTCCTATTGGGAGGGACCGATCAGCTTCGCCGGCACGCACGACGGCGTTGGCTATCTCGAGCTGACCGGGTATTGAAGCGCGGTCTTTCTGGGGAACGCGCGATGTACCATTTCACCGCCCTCGTCACGCTGCTGGCGCTTGCATTTTATTTCTTCACCTGCATCAACGTCTCGCGGTCGCGGAGCAGGACCGGCATCAAGGTGCCGGCGATGTCGGGCCATCCTGACTTCGAGCGCGCCTTCCGCATTCAGATGAACACGCTGGAATGGATGCCGATCTTCCTGCCGTCGCTGTGGCTGTTCGCGATCTATAACGGCGATGCCATCGCGGCCGGCATCGGCGCGGTCTGGATCGTCGGCCGCATCGTCTATTTCATCGGCTACTCGCAAGCTGCCGCCAAGCGCGGCCCCGGCTTTGCGATCCAGGGAGTGGCCGCCATTGCGCTGTGGGCGGGAGCGTTGGGCGCGGTGGTGCTCCGGCTGGTGTGAGGGAGGAATTGCAGGCTGTCATTCCGGGGCGGCGCGCCAGCGTCGACCCCGGAATCTCGAGATTCCGGGTTCGATGCTTCGCATCGCCCCGGAATGACGTTACGCGTCACTTCGTCAGCGGGCAGCCGCTGTCCTTGGCGCTGAAGAAGGCCTGGTCGCCGGGGACGACGGCGAGCTGCTTGTAATAATCCCACGGCTTCTTCGATTCCGACGGCTTCTTGACTTCGAACAGATACATGTCGTGGACCATGCGGCCGTTGGCCAGCACCTTGCCCTTGGCGAAGGCGTCATCGACCGGCAGCTCCTTGAGCTTGCTGGCCACCACCTCGGAGTCCTTGGTGCCCGCGGCCTTCACGGCCTTCAGATAGCTCAGCGTCGCCGAATAGGTGCCGGCGTGGATCATGCTCGGCATCCGCCCGGTGCGCTTGAAGAAGCGCTCGGAGAAGGCCCGCGTCGTGTCGTTCTGATCCCAATAGAAGCCTTCGGTCAGGACCAGGCCCTGCGCCGCCTGGAGGCCCAGACCGTTTACCTCGGCAAGCGTCATCAGGAGGCCGGCGAGTTTCTGGCCACCCTGCACGATGCCGAATTCGGCCGCCTGCTTGATCGAGTTGGTGGTGTCCTGGCCGGCATTGGCAAGCCCGACGATCTTCGCCTTCGAGCTCTGCGCCTGCAGCAGGAAGGAGGAGAAGTCCGACGAGTTGAGCGGCACGCGGACCGACCCCAGCACCTTGCCGCCGCTGGCCGTGACGATCTCGCTGGTGTCCTTTTCCAGCGCGTAGCCGAACGCGTAATCGGCGGTGAGGAAGAACCAGGTATCACCACCGGTCTTGGTCAACGCACCGCCGGTCCCGACGGCGAGTGCATGGGTGTCGAAAGCCCAGTGGAAGCCGTAGGGCACGCAGGCACTGCCGGTGATGGCCGACGTCGCCGCACCGACGACGATGTCGATCTTCTTCTTTTCCTTCGACAGCTCCTGCACGGCGAGCGCGACCGACGATGTCGTCAGCTCCGTGATCATGTCGACATTGTCGGCGTCATACCAGCGCCGCGCGATGGAGGTGGCCAAATCCGGCTTGTTCTGGTGATCGGCGGTCACCATCTCGATCTTCTGGCCGAGCACCTCGCCGCCAAAATCCTCGATCGCCATCTTGGCGGCTTCGACGGAATATTTGCCGCCGTAGTCGGCGTAGACGCCGGACTGATCGTTGAGGATGCCGATCTTGACGGCTTGTCCCGTTCCTTGCGCGGAGGCAGGCGCCGCCAGCAGCAAAGCCGAC
Source organism: Bradyrhizobium sp. Gha (assembly GCF_900113735.1). Taxonomy (GTDB): domain Bacteria; phylum Pseudomonadota; class Alphaproteobacteria; order Rhizobiales; family Xanthobacteraceae; genus Bradyrhizobium. The sequence continues at coordinate 18,786 of NZ_FOQM01000048.1, read as the reverse complement.
GCTGCGACAGCGGCCAAAAGGACTGATTTCATCTGTTATCTCCCAGCATTGTTCTGTTTTGAAATCGCGCGGAGTGTAGTCAAGGCGACGGCCCGTGCCCATGGGTTTGTGTGGGCATCAAGATTGCCGATACGTGGGTGGTCAAGATGACGAGACCGCGCCCTTCCCGTTCCGCCCTTCCGCCAGGTTCCGCACCACCACATAGAAGATCGGGGTGAACAGGAGGCCGAACAGCGTGACGCCGATCATGCCGAAGAAGACGGCGACGCCGACGGCCTGACGCATCTCGGAGCCCGAACCGGACGAGATCACCAGCGGCAGCACGCCGAGGATGAAGGCGAAGGACGTCATCAGGATCGGCCGCAACCGCAGCCGGCAGGCTTCGATCACGGCCTCCAGCCGCGGTTTGCCTTCCTTCTCGATGTCGCGCGCGAACTCGACGATCAGGATCGCGTTCTTCGCCGCCAACCCGACCAGCACGACGAAGCCGATCTGGGTGAGGATGTTGACGTCCTGGCCCATGATGCGGACACCGATGGTGGCGGCGAGCAGGCACATCGGCACGATCAGGATCACCGCGAATGGCAGGGTCCAGCTGCCATATTGCGCGGCGAGCACGAGATAGACGAACAGCACGCAGATCGGGAACACGTAGAGGCCGGCATTGCCGCCGGTGACCTGCTGATAGGACAGGTCCGTCCACTCGAAGGAGAAGCCGCTCGGCAAGGTCTCGTCGGCGAGCTTCTTGATGGTGTTGAGCGCGGTGGTCGAGCTCACGCCCGGCGCCGGCTCGCCCTGCAATTCGGAGGCCGCATAGAGATTGTAGCGCGCGACGCGGTCGGGGCCCGAGACGTCCCTGAAGTCGACCACGCTGCCGAGCATCACCATGTCGCCCGAGGCATTGCGCGTGCGCAGCCGCGCGAGATCGGCAGGCTCTTTGCGGAACGGGAAGTCCGCCTGCGCGGTGACGTGATAGGTGCGGCCGAACAGGTTGAAGTCGTTGACATAGGTCGATCCGAAATAGGTCTGGATCGTGTCGTTGATGTTGGCGATGGGCACGCCGAGCTTCTGCGCCTTGGTGCGGTCGATGTCGACGAACAGCTGCGGCGTACTGGCCGAGAACGGCGAGAACACCGAGGGGGCGAGGAGCGCCGGGGATTTGCGCGCGGCGGCGACGAGCTCGTCGGTTGCAGACGCCAGCAGCTCGGGCCCGCGGCCCTGCCGATCCTGGATGCGGATGGCGAAGCCGCCGCCGGTGCCGATGCCGGGCACGGCCGGCGGCGGGATCACGATGATGAAGGCGCCCTGGATCGCGGCGAGGCGCTTGCGCAGCTCGCCTGTGATCGCGTTCGCCGTCAGCCCCTTCTTCAGGCGCACCTCGGGTTCATCGAACACCGGAAACAGCGCGGCAGCATTGCCCGCCTGCGTGCGCGTGGCACCGGAGAAGCCGGCGAATGCGGCGACACGGATGATACCCGGCGTATCCAGCGAGATCCGCTCGATCTCGCGCACGATCTCGGTGGTTCGCGCCAACGACGCCGCCCCCGGCAATTGCACCGAGATGATGACGTAGCCGCGGTCCTGCGCCGGGATGAAGCCCTGCGAGGTCGTCGCGATCAGCCAGCCTGCGCTGCCGATCAACACGACATAGATCAGCAGCATCACCACCGCGTGCCGGATCACGAAATTGGCGACGCCGGCATAGCCGTGCGCCAATCGGTCGAACACGCGGTTGAAGGCGCCGGTGAAGGCGCCCCACGCCCCTGCGATCAGATTCCAGGCGGCTGGCGGCCGTTTCTCCTCGTGCGGGACGAGTATCTGCGAGGCCAGCGCCGGCGACAGCGTCAGGGAGCAGAAGCAGGAGATCGCAGTCGCAACCGCAATGGTGACGGCGAATTGCTGGAAGAACTGCCCGGAGATGCCGCCGAGGAACGCCGTCGGCACGAACACCGCGCACAGCACGAGCGCGATCGAGACCAGCGCGCCGCCGACCTCCTCCATGGTCTTCAGCGCAGCATCACGGCGGCTGAGACCATGTTCGAGATGCCGCTCGACATTCTCGACCACGACGATGGCGTCGTCGACCACGATGCCGACGGCGAGCACGAGCCCGAACAAGGTGAGGTTGTTGATGGAGAAGCCCAGCGCCGCCATCACCGCGAAGGTGCCGACCAGTGAGACCGGGATCGCGATGATCGGGATGATCGCAGGCCGCCAGCCCTGCAAGAACACCAGCACGACGACGACCACGAGCAGCATCGCCTCGTAGATGGTCTTGATCAGCTCGTGGACCGACTGTGCGATGAACTCCGTCGGGTTGTAGCCGATGTTGTAGTCGAGGCCCTTCGGGAAGCTCGTCTTGAGCTTCTCCATCGTGTCGGAGATGCTCTTTGCCGTCGCGAGCGCGTTCGACCCCGGCCGCTGCGTCACCAGCATCGCGACTGCGGATTTGCGCAGCAGGAAGCTGTTGGTGGAATAAGCGAGCGCGCCGAGCTCGATGCGGGCGACGTCGCGCAAACGCACGGTGCGGCCGTCGGAGCCGGCCTTGATCAGGATGTCCTCGAACTGTTTCTGGTCTTTCAACCGCCCCGTAAAGACGAGGTTGGGCTGGAAGGCGCGGTCGGCGATCGGCGGCTCGGCGATCTGGCCGCCGGCGATCTGCACGTTCTGGGCACGGATCGCGGCCAGCACCTCGGTCGAGGTCAGGCCGAGATTGGCGATGCGGTCAGGATCGAGCCACAGCCGCATCGAATAGTCGCGCGCGCCAAAGATCTGGATGTCGCCGACGCCGTCGATGCGCAGCAGCTGGTCCCGGACCTGCAGCAGCGCGTAGTTGGAGATATAGAGTTGGTCGAACGTGTCGTCCGGCGACAACATGAACACGACCATCAGGATATCGGGCGAGTTCTTGCGGGTGACGACGCCGTTGCGCTGGACCTCGTCCGGCAGCTGCGGCTGCGCGATCGCAACGCGGTTCTGCACCAGCACCTGCGCCTTGTCGAGATCCGTCCCCAGCTTGAAGGTCACGGTGATGGTGAGCTGGCCGTTCGAGGTCGCCTGGCTGTAGAGATACAGCATGTCCTCGACGCCGTTGATCTGCTGCTCGATCGGAGCGGCGACGGTGTCGGACACGGTCTGCGCCGAGGCGCCCGGATATTGCGTGGTGACGACGACGGTCGGCGGCACCACTTGCGGATATTCGGAGATCGGCAGCGTCGAGTAGGCGAGCGTACCGACGATCAGCAGCACGATCGACAGCACCATCGCGAGGATGGGCTGGTTGATGGAGAGACGGCCAAGATTCATGACTTGTCACCAGCCTTGCCACCGGCCGGCGCTTGCGCGGGAGACGGGGCGACCTTGGCGCCGACGCGGGCCCGCTGGATGCCGTTGACGATGACGCGGTCCTCGGCCTTCAACCCGTCGCGGATCACCCGCAGACCGTCGTCGAGCGGCCCTAGCACCACGGGCCGCGCTTCGACGGTGTCATCAGGCTTCACCACGAACACGATCTTGCGCGACTGGTCGGTCGCGACCGCGGCATCCGGGATCAGGAGCGCCTCGTAGGGTGCGCTGCCGATCAGCCGGACGCGGCCAAACTGGCCGGGCAGGATCGACAGATCGGTGTTCTTGACGACGGCGCGGCTCCGCAGCGTTCCCGTGGAGACATCGAGGCGGTTGTCGAGAAAGTTGATGGACCCGTCATGCGACGGCTTCGGTTCACCGGCGAGCGTGACCTGCACCGGGTTCGCCGTGTCGCGCGAGCTTGGGCGCTTACCCTCGAACCACAGCTTGCTGTATTTGATGAAGGTCGTCTCATCCATGTCGAAATAGATGTAGATCGGGTCCATCGTCACGATCGAGGTCAGCAAGGTCGAGGAGCCGGCGTCGCTGCCCTGCACGAGATTGCCCGGACTGACGAGATGGCGGCTGGCACGGCCGGTGATCGGCGCGGTCACATGGGTGAACTCGATGTTGAGCTTGGCAGCCTTCAGTGCGCCCTCGGCCTGGGTCTCGGCGGCGTGCGCAGCCTGCAAGGCCTGGCGGCGCTGGTCGACGACCTGCTCGGAGACCGCGCTGGTCTGCACCAGGTTCAGGCCGCGATCGAGCTCGCGCTTGGCGAGCTCCACCTTGGCGCGGGCGTCAGAGAGCTGGCCGTCGGCCTGCTCGGCCACGGCCTCGAACGGACGGGGATCGATCACATAGAGCAGATCGCCCTGGTGCACGATGGCGCCGTCCTGGAACTCGACGGAATTGACGAAGCCACCGACGCGGGGGCGCACCTGCACCTCCTCGACTGCCTCGAAGCGGCCGGTGTACTCGTCCCAATCGGTGACGGTGCGCTTGACCGGCTGGGCGACGGTGACAGACGGAGGCGGCGGCGCGGCCGCTTGCGAGGCTGGCTGGCCGCAGCCGCCGAGCGCGAATGCCACCGCGAGGAGGCAAGCTACCGCAGGGTGCGTCGGTTGAACGAAATCGTGCTTTTTGACAAGTCGCTCGCTTCCGTCCGGTCCAGTCATCCAAAGCCCTCGCCTCAAATGCCGCGGAAAAGGCAGGGTACGGCTTTACCCGCGGGCGTCCCAAGATGGTTGGAGTTGATGAACTCTTCAAGACCAAAGGATGCGCAGAGTTTGGAACGGTGCCCTGGCCGGATGGCGGGTTGACAGGGAGAGCTGCACGCGACGCGGCGATTAACCCCGGGGTGCAATTGGACTTATTCGCGGAGCTCATGAATGTGGGGCGGAGATCTCACTTTCCGTCATGCCGGGCTTGTCCCGGGCATCCACGTTCTTCCTTCGAGCGCAAGGCGTGGATGGCCGGGACAAGCCCGGCCATGACGATGCGGATGTATGACGCCCAGGTGTGCTCCCCGAACACTGGGAAAGAGGAGAACAGCCAGCGTCTTCGCACATGACGGGCGGCGGATGCTCGGCTAGATTAGTCGTTACAAAACAAGGCGAGTTGTCCGGGAGGACAGGCGTGCATCAGGGACGTGTCGTCTACGGCGCGATCGAGGAGGTCGTGTTCGGCCATCCGGCGGCTGACGCCATCGTCGCGCAAATGGACCGGCTGGGAACGCAGCGTGCCTTCCTGATGGTCTCGGGCACCCTGAACCGCGAGACCGGCCAGATCGCAAACATCGTTCAGGCCCTCGGGCCGCGCTGCGCCGGGCTGTTCGATGCGATGCCGGCCCACACGCCGCGCGAAGCGGTGATCGCCGCCACCAATGCTGCGCGCGGGGCGGCCGCCGATCTGATCGTGACCGTGGGCGGCGGCTCGATCACCGACGGCGCCAAGGCGGTACAGCTCTGCCTTGCCAATGGCATCGACGACATCGAAGGCATCGACCGCATCCGCGTGCACAAGGGCGTCACACCAGAGATGACAGCGCCGAAGGTGCGCCAGATCAGCGTGCCGACCACGATCGCCGGCGGCGAGTTCTCGTCGATCGCCGGCGTGACCGACAGCAGAACGCATGTGAAGCAGATGCTGCGGCATCCGCTCACGGTGCCGCGCGCCACCATCCTCGATCCTGCCATCACCGTGCACACGCCGGAATGGCTGTTTCTGTCCACCGGCATCCGCGCCGTCGATCATTGCGTCGAGGCGATCTGCTCGCACGAGACCCACCCTTATGCCGACGCCCAATCGGTGAAAGGGCTCGCGATGCTCGCGGACGCGCTGCCGCGGGTGAAGGCCGACCCCACCGATCTCGACGCGCGCATGGATGCCCAGATCGGCACCTGGCTGTCGATGGGCCCGCTCGCGGCCGGGGTGCCGATGGGGGCGAGCCACGGCATCGGCTATGTGCTCGGTGCGGCCTTCGATGTGCCGCACGGCTACACCTCCTGCATCATGCTGCCGGCGGTGATGCGCTGGAATGCCAGCGCCAACGCCGAGCGCCAGATGATCGCCGCCGCCGCGATGGGTTTCCCCGGGCACAATGCCGCCGACGTGCTCGATGCCTTCATCCGCTCGCTCGGCATGCCGCGCAGGCTCGCCGAAATGCGCGTCTCTCCGGAGCATTTCGACCTCATCGCGGAACAGGCGATGCGCACGAACTGGATCCCGCACAATCCGCGCAGGATCGAGAGCCCGGCCCAGGTGCGTGAAATCCTCGATCTCGCCGCATGATGTCAAACCCGGAGCTCTGATGTACCCAGGCCTGCATGCCCGCCTGCGCCCGCTCCAGCCCGCCTTCATCATGGCGGCAACCGGCGAGGCCGTCACCTATCGCGAGCTCGATGCGCGCAGCAACCGGCTGGCGCACCTGTTTCGGAAGCACGGATTGAAGCGGCTCGATCACTACGCGATCTTCATGGAGAACAATCCGCGCTATCTCGAAGCCTGCAGCGCGGGCGAGCGGTCCGGACTCTACTACACCTGCATCAACTCCTTTCTGACGCCGGGCGAGCTCGCCTATCTCCTTGTCAACAGCCAGTCGAAGATCTTGATCACGTCCGCTGCAAAGCTCGACATCGCGCGCGAGGCAATCCAGGCCTGCCCTGATATCAAGCTCTGCATCGTCGCCGACGGACCCGGCGAGAGCGACCGGATCGTGGGACTTGCCGATGTCACCGCCGATCTGCCGAAGACGCCGATTGCGGACGAATGGCTCGGCACCGCCATGCTTTATTCGTCGGGCACGACCGGACGGCCGAAAGGCATTTTGCGGCCGCTGCCGGAGCAGCCACCGACGCACAATCTGCCGCTGTTCGATTTCCTGACAAAGCTTTGGCACTACCGCGAAGGCATGGTCTATCTGTCGCCTGCCCCGCTCTATCACTCGGCGCCACAGGCCGCGGTCAATCTCACCATCCGCATGGGCGGCACCGCGGTGATCATGGAGACGTTCGATCCCGAGCGTTACCTTCAGCTCGTCCAGCAATGGGGCATCACGCACACGCAGCTGGTGCCGACGATGTTCTCGCGCATGCTGAAGCTGCCGGAGGAGGTGCGCCGCCGCTACGATCTGTCATCGCTCGAGATCGCGATCCATGCCGCAGCGCCCTGCCCGGCGCTGGTCAAGGACGACATGATCAAATGGTGGGGGCCGATCATCCACGAATATTACGGCGCGACCGAGGGCCTCGGCTTCACGGCATGCAACAGCGAGGAATGGCTCGGCCATCGCGGCACCGTCGGCAAGGTGCTGCTCGGCGATCTCCATATTCTGGACGAGGACATGCAGCCCTGTCCGACCGGCACGCCGGGCCAGGTCTGGTTCAAGACCGGGTCGCCGTTCGAATATTTCAACGACCCCGAGAAGACCAGGGAGGCCCGTTCGGCCGACGGCAGCATGAGCACGGTCGGCGATGTCGGGTATGTCGACGACGACAATTTCCTGTATCTCACCGACCGCGCCACCTTCATGATCATCTCCGGCGGCGTGAACATCTATCCGCAGGAGTGCGAGAATCTGCTGATCACCCATCCCAAGGTCGCTGACGCCGCCGTGTTCGGCGTGCCGAACGCCGATCTCGGCGAGGAGGTGAAGGCGGTGGTGCAGCCAATGCCGGGCGTGATGCCTGATGACGCGCTCGCCACGGAGCTGATCGCCTTCTGCGGGGCGTCGCTGTCGCGGCAGAAGGTGCCGCGCTCGATCGATTTCGAGAAGGAATTGCCCCGGCTGCCGACGGGAAAGCTCTACAAGAGGCTGCTTCGGGACCGGTATTGGGGCAACAAGACGTCGCGGATCGTGTGAGCCCCTCGACAGCCGCGTTTCCGACACAAGCTGGCACAACACATTTGGTGTCGTCCCGGCGAACGCCGGGACGACGATCGGGTTTGTTGATGCGGGATTGCACACACCAGCCGCGGAGCCGTTCGCACCTGCACTCTCACATGGCGAAAGCGTGAAACGCCTGCGGCGTTACGTCATCCAAATTGCCAAGGCTCTAAAACGCGTTGGCCGGTTGCTTCCCTCCACGCGCCTCGGCTATCGTCAGGTCAAACAGGCCACAAATGGCCGATGTCCAGGGAGGACGAGGATGCGGAGCGTGTGGGCGCTTGCCGCGACGGCGGCGCTATCTTTGCTGGCGTTTTCGACCATGACGCTCGCAGCCGAGCCCAAGCAGGGCGGCATCCTGCGGATATATCACCGTGACAGCCCGGCGAACGCGTCCATCCTCGAGGGCGCGACCTATTCGGTCAACGTGCCCTTCATGGGGGTCTTCAACAATCTCGTCATCTATGATCAGCACATCGCGCAGAACAGCCCTGATACCCTCAGGCCGGAGCTGGCCGAAAGCTGGTCGTGGAGCAGCGACAACAAGAAATTGACGTTCAAGCTCCGACAGGGAGTCAAATGGCACGACGGCAAGCCGTTCACGTCGGCTGACGTCAAGTGCACCTTCGATCTCCTGATGGGCAAATCGCAGCAGAAGCTGCGGCAGAATCCGCGCAAGGCCTGGTACAGCGAGGTCAACGACGTCACGCCCAATGGCGATTTCGAGGTCTCCTTCGACCTGAAGCGGCCGCAGCCCTCGCTGCTGGCGATGCTCGCTTCCGGTTATACGCCGATTTATCCCTGTCACGTCTCGCCGGCGGACATGCGCACCCATCCGATCGGAACCGGGCCGTACAAATTCGTCGAGTTCAAGGCCAATGAATCGATCAAGCTGACGCGAAATCCGGACTACTGGAAGAAGGGTCTGCCCTATCTCGACGGCATCGAGTACACGATCATCCCGAACCGCTCGACCGCGATCCTCGCCTTCGTCGCCGGAAAGTTCGATATGACTTTTCCGACTCATATCACCATCCCGCTCCTGAAGGACATCAAGTCGCAGGCGCCGAACGCGGTTTGCGTCGTCGAGCCGACCAACGTCTCGACCAACATCATCGTCAATTCAAGCTCCCCGCCATTCGACAACATCGATATCCGCCGCGCGATGTCGTTGGCGCTCGATCGCAAGGCGTTCATCGACATCCTGTTCGAAGGCCAGGCCGACATCGGCGGCACCATGCTGCCGCCGCCGCAGGGCATCTGGGGCATGCCCAAGGACAAGCTCGAGACCATTCCGGGCTACGGCCCGGACGTGAACGCGAATCGCGAGGAGGCGAAGAAGCTGATGCAGAAGGCCGGCTATGGCCCCGACAAGCATCTCGCCGTGAAGGTTTCGACGCGCAATCTCGCGGAATACCGCGATCCCGCGGTGATCCTGATCGACCAGCTCAAGAGCATCTATATCGACGGCGAGCTCGACGTCGTGGAGACCGCCAACTGGTTCCCGAAAGTGGCGCGCAAGGACTACATGCTCGGTCTCAATCTGACCGGCAATTCCGTCGACGATCCCGACCAGTCCTTCTACGAGAACTATTCCTGCGGCTCGGAGCGGAACTACACCAACTATTGCAACAAGGAAATCGAGAAACTGTTCGACGTGCAGTCGCAGGAGATCGACATCAACAAGCGCAAGCAACTGGTCTGGGACATCGACAAGAAGCTGCAGGAGGATGTCGCCCGTCCGATCATCTTCCATGCGCGGGCCGGCACCTGCTGGCAGCCCTATGTCAAGGGGATCACGATCATGTCGAACAGCTCCTATAACGGATTTCGCTACGAGGATGTGTGGCTCGACAAGTAGCACGTCAGGCTGAAGATGAGCAGCTCGCGGAGGGTGGATGTTTGCCTATCTGGTGCGGCGCCTGTTCCTGATGCTCGTGACCCTGTTCGGGATCTCGGTCGTCATCTTCTTCCTGTTGCGCATCGTTCCCGGCAACATCGTCGACATCCTGTTTGCCGCGGCCGGCTACGTCGATCCGGCCGACAAGGTTGATCTCGAGAAGCAGCTCGGCATCGACCAGCCGCTGGTGATGCAATATCTGCACTGGATCGGCGGCCTGCTGCACGGCGATCTCGGTTACTCCTATGTCTCGGAGAAGCCGGCGCTGCAGGAGATCCTGCCGCGGATCCCGATCACGGCGCGGCTCGCTGGTCTTGCGCTGCTGTTCTCGGCTTCGATCGGCATTCCCCTGGGCGTCCTCAGCGCGGTCAAGCAAGGCACGCGGCTCGATTATGCGCTGCGCGTGGTGAGCCTGAGCGGATTGTCGCTGCCCTCGTTCTGGCTCGGTCTGCTCATCCTCACCGCCGCGGTGGCGATGTTCGGCGAGATCCCGATCTTCAATCCGAATCCGCGGACCTGGCTCGAAGCGTTCGCGACATACGCGGTGCCCGCGGCCGCCGTGGGCTTCCGCAGCGCGGCGCTGACCATGCGCATCACCCGCTCGTCGATGCTGGAGGTGCTGCGGCAGGACTATATCCGCACCGCGCGTGCCAAAGGCGCGTCCGATGCCGCCGTGAACTATCACCACGCGCTGAAGAACGCGATCCTGCCCGTCATCACCGTGATCGGCATCGAGGCGGCGTTCCTGATCGGCGGCCTGATCGTCACGGAGACCGTGTTCAACATTCCCGGCGTCGCGCGCTTCCTGGTCGAGGCGATTCGCTGGCGCGATTATCCGATCGTGCAGAACCTCGTGATGCTGATTGCCGTCGTGGTGGTGAGCGCCAATTTCGTCGTCGACATGCTCTACGCCGTGTTCGATCCGCGCATCAGGTACACGGATTGATCGCATGAGGTTGAATCAATCAGAGGCGACAGCGGTGCTCCACCTCTCCCATAGGGAGAGGTCGGGCCGCATCGCAAGATGCGGTCCGGGTGAGGGGTTGCGCTTCCTCCTGAGGGCTGAGCCCCCTCACCCGGCGCTACGCGCCGACCTCTCCCCGAGGGGGAGAGGTGCATCTCCCAGCGGAGACCCGAATGGCCGCAATCGACTACGATGTTGAACTCAGGCGGGCCGGCGCCCATGCGACCGGCGGCTGGCGGCGCGTGCTGTTCCTGGCACAGCGGCATGTGCTGGGCGCGGCGGGCCTCTTGATCATGACGCTGTTCGTGCTGACGGCCATCTTCGCCGATTTCATCGCGCGCTATGATCCCCTGACGGTCGACGCCGCACACGCACTGGCGCGCCCGAGCTGGGCGCACTGGATGGGGACCGACTCGTTCGGCCGCGACGTGTTCAGCCGCATCATCCACGGCGCGCGAATTTCGCTCGCGGTCGGCATCGGCTCGACCGCGCTTGGCGGCACGATCGGGGTCATGGTCGGCCTCACCTCCGGCTACCTCTCGGGCTGGGTCGACCTCGTGTTCCAGCGCGTGTCCGATGTCTTGCAGGCGCTGCCGCTGCTGGTGCTGGCCCTGATCATGACGGCGGCACTCGGTCCGTCGCTGCCGAACGTCATCCTCGCCATTGCCATTCCGCTGATCCCGACCGTTTCGCGCGTCACCCGCGCCAACACCCTGGCGCTCCGGGAGCTGCCGTTCGTGGAAGCCGCGAAATCGATCGGCATGAGCGAGGTACGGATCGCGCTCCGCCACGTGCTGCCCAACACGCTGGCGCCGCTGATCGTGCTCGCGACCGCCCAGCTCGGTTCGACCATTCTGACCGAGGCCTCGCTGTCTTTTCTGGGTCTCGGCATTCCCGAGCCCTATCCATCCTGGGGCCGCATGCTGTCGGAATCCGCCGCCGAATATGTCCGCACCGCGCCGTGGCTCGTGATCTTCCCGGGCATCGCGATCAGCCTCGCGGTGTTCGGAGCAAACCTGTTCGGTGACGCCCTACGTGACATCCTCGATCCCCGGCAGCGCGGCTGATGGCTGATACCTCCAAAGTCGTGCTCGACGTGAAGAACCTGAAGACGGTGTTCTTCACCAACTCCGGTCTTTTCAAAGCGGTCGACGACGTCTCCTTCACCGTAAGCCGCGGCGAGACGCTCGCCATCGTCGGCGAATCCGGCTGCGGCAAGAGCGTCACTGCGCTGTCAATGATGCGGCTGGTGCCCGATCCGCCCGGGCGCATCGTCGGCGGCTCCGTCACGCTCGAAGGCACCGATCTGCTGGCGCTTGACGAGGCGGAGATGCGCAAGATCCGGGGCAACCGCATCTCCATGATCTTCCAGGAGCCGATGACATCGCTCAATCCCGTCATGCGGATCGGCGACCAGATCGTCGAGGCGGTGCGGCTGCACCGGAACATCTCGTCGAAAGAAGCCCGACAGATTGCCGTCGAGATGCTGCGGCTGGTGCGCATTCCCGAGCCGGCTCGGCGGGCGCAGGAGTATCCCCACCAGCTCTCCGGCGGCATGCGCCAGCGCGCCATGATCGCGATGGCGCTGGCGTGCCGGCCGGCGCTCTTGATCGCGGACGAGCCGACCACCGCGCTCGACGTCACCATCCAGGCGCAGATCCTGGCGCTGATCCTCGATCTCCAGAAGGAGCTCGGCACTGGCTTGGTGCTGATCACGCACGATCTCGGCGTCGTCGCGCAGACCGCGCAGCGTGTGATCGTGATGTATGCGGGGCGAAAAGTCGAGGACGCGAGCGTCGAGGCGCTGTTCGCCGCGCCAAAGCATCCCTATACGCGCGGTCTGATGGCCTCGATCCCCGCGGTGCCGGCATCCGGCGTCGCCGCACAGGAGCGGCTGAACGAAATTCCGGGCACGGTGCCGTCGCTGGTGCGGCTGCCGAAGGGCTGTGCCTTCGCGCCCCGATGCAAACTCGCAGTGAAGCGCTGCGAGGAATATCCGCCGCTCATGGATTGGGGTGGCGGCCACCTCGCCGCCTGCTGGCGCGCGGCCGAAGTGGCGGAGGTGGCATGAGTGAAGTGCTGCTCGAAGTCACCGACCTCAAGAAGCATTATCCCGTGCGCGCCGGCGTGCTGCGCCGGCAGGTGGGCACCGTGCATTCGGTCGACGGCGTCTCGTTCTCGCTTGGCGCGGGCGAGACGCTCGGTCTCGTCGGCGAATCCGGCTGCGGCAAGTCGACGGTGGCGCGCAGCGTGCTACGGCTGGTCGAGCCGACGTCCGGCAAGATCCGCCTGGGCGGCGAGGACATCACCCATCTGTCCAAGAGAGCGCTGCGCCCGCATCGCCGCTCGATGCAGATCGTCTTCCAGGATCCGTTTGCCTCGCTCAATCCGCGCATGACCGCGGGGGACATCGTCGGCGAGCCGCTGGCCGTGCATGGTCTTGCCACCGGCGAGGCGCTGGAGGCGCGCGTCGCAAAACTGTTCGAGCAGGTGGGCTTGCGGCCCGACCAGATGCGCAACTTTCCGCATCAATTTTCCGGCGGCCAGCGCCAGCGCATCTGCATCGCGCGGGCCCTGGCACTGGAGCCGCGGCTGATCGTCTGCGACGAGCCGGTCTCCGCGCTCGACGTCTCGATCCAGGCGCAGGTGATCAACCTGCTGATCGATTTGCAGAAGCAACACGGCTTCTCCTATCTCTTCATCGCCCACGACCTCGCCGTGGTGGCCCATATCAGCCACCGCGTCGCGGTGATGTATCTCGGCCGCATCGTCGAGATCGCCGGCAAGGACGAGCTGTTTAGCAATCCGCGACACCCCTACACGCAGGCGCTTCTCGCCTCCGTGCCGATCGCCAATCCGCTCGCGAAAAAGCTCGCGCCGCTGGTCGACGGCGACGTGCCGAGCCCGGTCAATCCACCGCCGGGCTGCGCGTTCCACACCCGCTGCCGCTTTGCGATGGAGCAATGCAAGACCGAGCGGCCGGTGCTGACGCCTGCGGGCGACGGGCATCAGGTGGCTTGTTTGCTCAACAAGGGGACGGGACGGCAAGCGTAAGTTTCGTGGGCCTTCGGCTAATCCAGCCTACGATGCTCCAATCTCAGCCACGATCCTGCCCGTCGTGACCTGCTCGCCCTCGGCGACCTCGATCGCGGCGACCACGCCGTCGATGCCGGCCTTGTGGACGTGCTCCATCTTCATCGCTTCCAGCGTCAACACCGGCTGACCTGATGTGACGCGATCACCCGGCTTGACCAGCACCGCGACGACGCGACCGTTCATGGCTGCGCGGACTTTGCCGTCGCCGCCGTTGCTTGCTGCGGCCTTCGGTGGGGCGAGGGTGAGGTCGGCGGCCGCGACCGGGATGCCGCGGTGCTGGAGATAGAGCCTGTCGCCATCGCGCAGGAACTTTACGCTGTCCATGACGCCGTCGCGGCGGAAGCGGATGGCATCGGGATCGATTTGCTCGATCTCGAACTTGTCCTCCCGGCTGTCGGTGGCGACGGTGTAACTGCCATCGCGCTCGCGGGTGATTTCGAGCTCGACCGCATGGCCGGCGATCTCGATTTTGGCGGGCAGAGGAAACGTTGCCGACAGGCTCCGGCCACGCCGCCATGACGGTGCGCGCGGATGGGTAACGTAGAACAGCAGGCCCGCGAGCGCGGTATCGCATGCAGCATTCTCCGGGGAAGCCAGGAGCTGGTCGCGATGCGCGCCGATGAAGGCCGTCGTCGCCTCGCCCCTGGCAAAGCCGGGATGGCGCAGACACGCCATCAGGAATGCCTGATTGGTCGTGACGCCAAGCGCGGTGAGCTGCTCCAGGCCGACGATCAGCCGCCCCCTCGCCTCCTCGCGCGTGGCGCCGTGGCTGATCACCTTGGCGATCATGGAATCGTAGAACAGCGGAATCTCCGAGCCCGATTGCAGCGCGTGCTCGACACGGATGCCATCGGGTACCTGCCAGCGCGCCATACGGCCGGACTGCGGCATGAAATCCTGCGCGGCATCTTCGGAGCAGAGCCGCACCTCGATGGCGTGACCGGACAATTTGATGTCCTGCTGCTTCACCGGCAGGGGCTCACCGCGCGCAACGCGCAATTGCAGTTCGACGAGGTCGAGCCCGGTAATCGCCTCGGTGACGGGATGCTCGACCTGAAGACGCGTATTCATCTCCATGAAGTAGAATTCGCCGCTCCCATCGAGCAGGAATTCCAGCGTCCCCGCGCCCTCATAACGCAACGCCTTGACCGCAGCGACGGCGACCTCGCCCATCTTCGCGCGCAGCTGCGGCGTCACGGCCGGCGACGGCGCCTCCTCGATCAGCTTCTGGTGCCGCCGCTGCACCGAGCAGTCGCGCTCACCGAGATGGATGGCATTGCCATTGATGTCGCCGAACACCTGAATCTCGATATGGCGCGGATTCCGGATGGCGCGCTCGAGGATGACCGCGGGATCTCCGAACGCCGCCTTCGCCTCCGACCGCGCGCTGCGCAGCGCATCGCCGAAGGATGCGGCGTCGGTGACCAGCCGCATGCCGCGACCGCCACCGCCCGCGACGGCCTTGATCATCACGGGAAAGCCGATCTTCATGGCTTCCCCGAGCATCACTTCCTCGCTTTGGTCAGCGCCCTGATAGCCGGGCACGACAGGCACGCCGGCCTTCTTCATGATCTCCTTGGCGCCGGCCTTGTTGCCCATCGCCGCGATCGCCTGCGGCGACGGGCCGATGAAGACGAGCCCGGCGTCCTTGCAGGCTTGTGCAAAGTCCTCATTCTCGGCGAGGAAACCATAGCCGGGATGAACGGCATCCGCGCCGCCGGCCCTGGCGGCGGCAATGATCGCGGAGATGTTGAGGTAGGAGTGCGCCGGCAAGGCTTCGCCGATCCGCACCGCCTGGTCAGCCCGCTGGACGTGGAGCGCGTCACGGTCGGCATCCGAATAGACGGCGACAACGCCGAGGCCCAGCCGCCGCGCGCTACACATCACGCGCAATGCGATCTCGCCGCGATTGGCGACCAGGACCCTGTAGAACGGCCGGCAGAGCACTGATCCGTTCCTCATGGCCGGGCCACCGAAAACTGCATGCGCCGGGGTGTGCGCGCATCGCCCTCGCGGCAGATTGCCAGCACCTCGGACAGGACCGCGCGGGTGTCGCGCGGATCGATCACACCATCGTCGAGCACCCGCGCGCTGGTCGAGAACACGTCCATTTGGCCGTCGAACACGCCGACGATCTCGGCCTTCATGGCATCCAGCTTGTCCTTCTCGATCGGCTTGCCGCGGCGCGCCGCCGCCGCCTCGGTCACGATCGCCATGGTTTCCGCGGCCTGCTCGCCGCCCATCACGGCGGTCTTGGCGTTGGGCCAGGAGAAGCAGAAGCGCGGATGGAAGCCGCGCCCGCACATGCCGTAATTGCCGGCGCCGAACGAGGCGCCGCAATAGATGGTGATCTGCGGCACCGTGGCCGAGGTCACCGCCTGGATCATCTTCGAGCCGTGCTTGATCATGCCGGCTTCTTCATAGGCTCGACCTACCATGTAGCCGGTGGTGTTGTTGAGATAGAGGATCGGCGTGCGGGTCTGGCAGCAAGCCTGGATGAAATGCGTCGCCTTGTTGGCGCCTGCGGGATCGAGCGGACCGTTGTTGGTGATGATGCCGACGGCCTGGCCCTCGATCCGGGCATGGCCGCAGACGGTCGCCGGGCCGTAGTTCGGCGCCATCTCGGTGAAATCGGAATCGTCGATGATGCGCGCAATCACCTGCTTCATGTCGACCGTGCGCTTGTGGTCCATCGGCATGATGCCGAGCAGTTCGTCCTGGTCATAGCGCGGCGGCTTGAACTCTGGAGCCGCCCGGCCCGGCCGTTCCCATTCCAGCGCCGCCATGATCTCGCGCGCGATGCGCAGGGCGTCGCGGTCGTCCTCGGCGAGATAGTCGCCGAGGCCGGAGATTTGCGTATGCATCTCGGCGCCGCCGAGCTCCTCCTCGGTCGCGATCTCGCCGGTTGCAGCCTTCAACAACGGCGGCCCGGCCAGAAAGGCGCGCGTGCGCCCGCGGACCATGACGATGTAGTCGGACAGGCCCGTCTGGTAGGCGCCGCCGGCGGTGGACGAACCGTGCGTGACGGTGACGACAGGCAGGCCTGCGGCCGAGAGCCGCGCGAGGTTGCGAAAAATATTGCCGCCGCGGACAAAGTCCTCGACGCGGTAGCGCAAGAGATTGGCTCCGGCGCTTTCGACGAGCTGGACGTAAGGCAGCTTATTCTCCAGCGCCAGTTCCTGCACCCGCAGGGTCTTGTCGAGGCCGTAGGGCTGGAGTGCACCGGCATCGATGCCGGAATCGCTGGCGCTGACCATACAGCGGATGCCCGAGATGAAGCCGATACCGGCGATGACACCGCCGCCCGGCACGCTCCTGCTCGTATCAGGCACATCGAACATATAGCCGGCGAGCGTCGAGAGCTCGATGAAGGGCGCGCCGGGGTCGAGCACCAGCGCGACCCGCTCGCGCGGCAGCAGCTGGCCGCGTTTGTGGAAGCGATCCTTTGCCGCGGCCGACGCGGCACGCGTGCGCGCTTCCAGCGTGCGCAAGCGGTCGATCAGCGCGAGCATGCCGTCGCGGTTGGCGCGGTAGGCGGCGCTGCCGGTGGAAATGGTGTTCTCGAGAATGGACATAAACTTTATCCTGCTCGTCATCGCGAGGAGCGAAGCGACGAAGCAATCCAGACTGCCTCAGCGGAAAGATTCTGGATTGCTTCGCTTCCGCCTTCGCTCTTCGAGCTTCGGCGGACAAGTCGCTCGCTGTGACGGCTACGTTCAGCGATTCGTCCCAAAGATCTTCCGCGCCTCGGCGGGGCTGGCGATCTCACGCCCGGCGCGGCGGGCGCAGGCGGCGATGGCCTCGATCAGCTGGCCGTTCGATGTCACCTTCTTGCCGTCGGCGAGATAGAAGGCGTCCTCGAGACCCGTGCGCAAGTGACCACCGAGTTCGGCGCAGCGCTGGTGCAGCGGCCAGATTTCCTCGCGGCCGATCGCCGTGACCTGAAAATGCGCTTCGGGGCGCTTCAGCTTGATCAGGATCGGCAGCAGCTCCGGATCCGCAGGCATTCCCGAGGCGACACCCATCACGAAGTTATATTCGAGCGGGCCCTTGTACATACCGACTTGGGTGTACATGCCGACGCAGCGCACGATCCCGACGTCAAAGCACTCGAACTCGGGAATGGTGCCGACTTCGTTCATGACGTCGAGATAGTCCTTCACCTTTTCGACCGCGTTGTCGAACATCATCGGCGGCCAGGCCCAACTGTTGTCGGCCTTGACCTTCAGATAGTTGAGCGAGCCCGCGTTGCAGGCGGCGATCTCCGGCCTGGTTTCGCGGATACAATCCAGGGCGCCGCTGTAGTTCGGGCCAGAAACGCCCGAGGTGTGGTTGATGATGACGCCGGGACAGGCTTCGCGGATCGCCTGCTGGATTTCCTTGCTGACGCTCACCTCCCAGGACGGCAGATGGCCCTTGCCCGGCGCCTGCTGGCGCAGATGGATGTGCATGATGGAGGCGCCGGCATCGAACGCAGCCTTCGCCTCGCGCGCCATCTGCTCGGGCGTCACAGGCACGTTGTGCTGTTTGGGGTCGGTGAGCACGCCGTTCAGCGCGCAGGTGATGACGGCCTTGTCGCTCATGCCAAAGATGTCTCGCACGTTGAGAATTCAACGATGCAATCATGTGATGCGGGGCATGCAGCTTCTTGCGCGGAGAAGCTGAGGAAAAACGAGGAAATCGTAGGGTGGGTTAGCGCAGCGTAACCCACCAACGTCTCTTACCGCGCATGCAAAAGTGGTGGGTTACGCCGTGCGAACCGCGCTTTGCGCGGTCGCAGGGCTAACCCACCCTGTACCCTTCTTGTCGTTCGGCGCCAGTCCAATGATGTAGACTGGCAGCACGGGCCGATCTGCCGGGAGCAGCCTTATCCACCTGTGCCTGAGCACCTGCGTAGGAACCGCGCCCCGACGGAGCGGCCGCGATCGAGATCCAGTAGGAGGTCATTGCGCCGAGAGCGCCAGTACAGGGATCGATCAGGATCGCGGTGGCCCGCTTCGAGAACGAGGAGGAGATCCCTATCATGGTCGACGGTGCACAATGGTTCGTCGGGGTCGACTGGGCGACGCAAAGCCATTGCGTTTGCCTTCTTGATGC
>NZ_FOQM01000089.1 GCF_900113735.1 Bradyrhizobium sp. Gha | reverse complement strand
TAGCCGGCGCGAAGCGTCCTGGACAGCGTCGAGCACGGCGGTACTCTCGTCCATTAAGGACAAACACCCCTTGACCACGGGTAGGAGGTCCTACACGCCTTCAATGCAGCCGGAACACGCCATCCACGGCGCGCAGCTCGGCCGGCTTGATCAGCTTGGAATGCGCCACCGTCACCGAATGCAGCGGGCCGTCGAGCTTCTCCTGCCAAAACGCCAGGAAGTCGGTCAGCGCCGGGAATTTCGGAAACATGTCGTAGTTCTGCCAGACATAGGTCTGCAGCAGCGAACGATGATCCGGCATCCGGTAGAGAATTTGGGCCGTCGTCAGCCCGTAGCCCAGCAACTGTTTCCGGAAATCCTCGGAAACGGTTCCAACCCGCAATCCCATGCCAACCTCTTTTGCAGGAGCGCATTCAGGGGGTGGCTTGATCCGGTACGCGACTCGTTGCGCCACCCGGTGGAGATGCGCTCACATGAGAGAAATGTGACGCAAACTGACAATCCATCTCAAGCCTAAAAGTTTAACAAGCTGTTGAAATTCAACGCGTTAGCAGCAGACGCGGCTCCGTGCTAATACGGCCCCGAAGGCCGCCTGAAGAGGCCCTCGGGGCGCGGTTAACGATGGCCGCACGTTGTTGGCACTCGGCTCTTCCGGCTGCTGATTTTTTTGCTACAAACTCTTGCTCCCGCAAAATTCCTGGCTTATTTCAGTCCCGCCTGTGCTAGCACTCGCGGGCGCAGATTGCTAACAATCTAAAAACCTCAACTCGTGCAAATGTTTAGGAGGACTGCATGAATTTCCGTCCGCTTCACGACCGCGTCGTGGTCAAGCGCATCGACGCAGAAGAGAAGACCGCTGGCGGCATCATCATTCCCGACACTGCCAAGGAAAAGCCCTCCCAGGGCGAAGTCGTCGCCGTTGGCCCGGGTGGCCGCGACGAAGCCGGCAAGCTGATCCCGATCGACCTGAAGGTCGGCGACCGCGTGCTGTTCGGCAAGTGGTCTGGGACTGAAGTCAAGATCGACAACGTCGATCTCCTGATCATGAAGGAAAGCGACATCATGGGCGTCCTCGACGTTCCCGCTTCCAAGAAGAAGGCGGCCTAACAGCCCCTCTCTCCCTCCAGTCATAAATCATCCAAGGAAAATTCCAGATGGCAGCCAAAGAAGTCAAATTCTCGGTTGAAGCGCGCGACAAGATGCTGCGCGGCGTCGACATCCTCGCCAACGCGGTGAAGGTCACGCTCGGTCCGAAGGGCCGCAACGTCGTGCTCGACAAGTCGTTCGGCGCTCCCCGCATCACCAAGGACGGCGTCACCGTCGCCAAGGAGATCGAGCTCGAGGACAAGTTCGAGAACATGGGCGCGCAGATGGTGCGCGAAGTCGCCTCCAAGTCCGCTGACGCGGCCGGCGACGGCACCACCACCGCGACCGTTCTCGCGGCCGCGATCGTGAAGGAAGGTGCCAAGTCGGTCGCCGCCGGCATGAACCCGATGGACCTCAAGCGCGGTATCGACCTCGCGGTCGAAGCCGTCGTGGCGGACCTCGAGAAGAACTCGAAGAAGGTCACCTCGAACGACGAGATCGCCCAGGTCGGCACCATCTCGGC
>NZ_FOQM01000050.1 GCF_900113735.1 Bradyrhizobium sp. Gha | reverse complement strand
CGAGCAGCTTCTCGGTGAGGGACTCATCCATGCCGTGGCGGCGGAAGAACAGCCGCTGCGCCTCGCGCCGCTCCTCGGTGCCGCGGTTCTGGTGATAGACCGATTGCAGATATTCGACCTGCGACATCACCAGCGGACAGTTGAATCGCTCGACGATCCAGCCGGCGAGGCCGACGTGATCGGGATGCGAATGGGTGACGATCAGGCGCGTGATGTTGACGCCCTTCAGCGGACCTTCGAACAGCTTGGTCCAGGCTTCGATCGTCTCCTCGTTGCCGAAGCCGGCATCGACCATCGCATAGCCGTCGCCGTCGGCGAGCAGGTAGATGTTCACGTGGTTGAGGCGGAACGGCAGCTTCAGCCGCGCCCACAACACGCCGGGCCTGACCTCCACGACCTCTTCCGGGCCGGGATGCTGGTCCCACGGGTAGCGCAGCGCCTCGGCGGAGGAGTGCACGGTGTCGGTTTTTGGGTTCATGCCACCGGCTTAAACCCGGCGCGGGCAGGGCGCCAGCCGAAAAAGAAGGCCAGCCGGTCGCCGCATGGCGGTCATACCGCGATGGTTTTTTCCGTGATGTGGGACGCGCGCGCCCCAACCTCGGTCACCTCTCCCGCTTGCGGGGGAGGTCGGCGCGAAGCGCCGGGTGGGGGCTCTCTCCACTCGGGATAATCTCGATGTGCTTCAAACACTCCCAATGCGGAAGCACCCCCACCCCAGCCCTCCCCCGCCAGCGGGAGAGGGACAGGAGTCCCCGTGTGGCTTAGGCCGCCCGCATGTTGTTGAGGAACGCGTGGATCTCTCCGCGCAGCAAGTCGGCTTCGCGGCGGAGTGCATCCGATGCACTCAGCACCTCCGTGGCCGCGGCACCCGCTTCGGCCGAAGCGGTGGAGACGCCGACGATGTTGCTGGAGACCTCGCTGGTTCCGCCGGCCGCGTGCTGGATGTTGCGGGCGATCTCGCGGGTCGCTGCGCCCTGTTCCTCGACCGCGGCGGCGATGGTCGTGGTGACGTCGTTGATCTCGCCGATGATCCGGCCGATGCCCTGGATGGCGCCGACGGCCGAGGTCGTGACCTGCTGCATGCTGGCGATCTGGGTGCGGATCTCCTCGGTCGCCTTCGCGGTCTGGCTCGCGAGGCTCTTCACCTCGGAGGCAACCACCGCAAAGCCGCGGCCGGCCTCGCCCGCGCGCGCCGCCTCGATGGTGGCGTTGAGTGCGAGCAGGTTGGTCTGCGAGGCGATGGTCTGGATCAGGTCGACCACCACGCTGATGCGGCTCGCGCTGTCGGCGAGGCTTTGCACCGTGGCGTCGGTGGCGCCGGCTTCGTCGACCGCCTTCTTGGCGATCGCGGCCGAAGTGACGACCTGCTTGCTGATCTCCTCGATCGAGGACGAGAGCTGTTCGGTGCCGGAAGATACGGTCTGCACGTTGACCGAGGTCTCTTCCGCGGCGGACGCAACCGCGTTGACCAGGGCGTTGGACTGGTCGGCGGTGGTCGACATGCTCTGCGCCGTCGACTGCATCGAATTGGCCGATTGGGCGAGGTTGTCGAGCGCGGTGCGCACCGTGCCCTCGAACTCGGCGATCTTGGCTTCCATTTGCGCGGCGCGCTCGGCCTTGACGGCGCGATCCTTGTCCTGCTCGCTCGCGAGCGCGCGGGCCTCGATCATGCTGTCGCGGAACACCGTCAGGGTTTCCTTCATGGCGCCGATCTCGTCGTTCTGGCGGGAGCGGACGATCTCGGTGTCGAGGTCGCCGGCCGAGAGCAGCTGCATGGCGCGCTGAAGCTCGCTGATGCGGCGCAGGATGTTGCGGCCGACATAGAGCCAGACGAACAGCGCCGAGCCGATCAGGGTGAGCGCGCCGAGTGCCAGCATTGCGGTCGTGGCGAGCGAGATCTCCTGGCGCGCCTGGAAGGTCGACGCGTTGGTCTCCTTCTGCACGCCGTCGACGAGCGCCTGCACGCTGATTCCGAGCCCGACATTGAGCTTGCGCGTCTCGTCCAGGATGGTCTGGCCATAGTCGATCGCGTCGAGCTCCTTCTGGCGGATCTTGAACACGCCGGTCTTGCCTTCACCGAAGACGAACAGCTTCTCGACCGCATCGCGCACGGCTTGCATCGAGGGGAAGTTCGGGAGGTCCTCGAGGTTGGACTTGACGCGGTCGCGGGTCGTCTTGAATTCCTTCTCGATCGCGTCAAGCGTGTCGCTGCTGTTGGCGGAGAGCGCCGCCATCATGTCGGCGGCCATCAGATTGCCGTTGGCGGAGATGGTCGAGATCTGGGCGACCGTGCGGGCGGCTTCGGTGGCATCGTCGGCCGACACCTCCGCCGCGCCGAGGATCGCATTGAGGCGCGTCTGTGCATCGAGCATGGCCGGGCCGGCGGCGCCGACAAAGGAACGCTGGACCTTCCGGAGCGCTTCATACTGCTTGTCGTGCAGCGCGCCGGTGTCGAGCCGCTCGCGGGCCGCCGACACCAGGCTCTGCGTGGCCTCATCGATGCTCTTGGTGGTATCGCGCAGCGCGTTCGCGGTCTGCTGGTCGGCGCCGAGCTCGATGATCTCGCCGAGCTTGGCCATCGCGAGCTGCTGGATTTCCTTCATGTTCTTGGTGCGCTCGTTCAGCGCATCATCGGTGGGCGAGGCGAGCAGGCCGGGGCCCTGTGCGGCGAGCGTCGCGCTCTGCGAGGCGAGCTGAAGGCTGGCGGAGAGGCGCGGGATGTCGCGGCCGCTCAAATCCATCATGGTCGAGCCGAGATGCTTGAACACGAAGCCGGCGCCGGCTGCGATCACGAGGGCCATGCCCGCGATCACGGCGAAGGCCGCGAACAGGCTGCCGCGCAGGCCCCATTTCGGCATTTTGAAACGAGGTTTGAAACGGCCAACGCTCAGACGGATCGCCATCGAAATTCCCCCACACCGTAATCTTTGTCTTTTCGCTGCCGAGTATCCTTGGCCCGGGTTAAAAAATCGCAAGTTGCCCAAATGTTTGGCAGTTCCGCAGGGCGAAAAAACAAAGGGCCGGCATCCCGCCGGCCCTTGATCGTGACGAGTGTTTTCAGGCGCGATCAGTAGCGCGCAACGACCGGGCTCGCCCAGTTGAAGCGGTAGTTGAGGCCGGCCTTGAAGGTGTGGTCGTCGGTGGTGAAGTTGCCGGTGCCGACCAGCGGACCCCCGGTGAAGTGCGCATCGCCGAAATTGTAATACTGGTACTCCGCCTTGGCCGACCAGTTCGGGGCAAACATGTATTCGAGGCCGCCGCCGATGGTGTAGCCGCTGCTGTGATTGCCGTCGATCACGAAGGCTGCCGGCACGCCGCCGACCGTCACCTTCTCGTTGTTGTCGGAATAGGCGTAGCCGCCCTTCACGTAGAGCAGGCCCGGGCCCCAGGTGTAGCCGACGCGGCCGGTGATCGAGCCGAGGCCGCGCTGGTCGTTGGTGTAGGCCACGCCGCCCGGGAACACCGCGCCGACATTGCCGGAGAGCCAGGAATACTGGGCTTCGGCGCCGACCACGAAGTTCGGATTGAGCTGCCAGTCCGCACCGGCCTGCAAACCCCCGAGGAAACGGCCGTTGCCGTTGTTGCCGGTGGAGAGACCGTTGAAATTGCTGTCGCTGGAGAACGCGCCGCCGATGTGGCCGCCGATGTAGAAACCGGTCCAGTTGTAGATCGGCGCGGCGTAGGCCGGCGCCTTGTTGTAATAGGGGCGGGCGCCGAGATCGGCACCGAACGCCGGCACAGCCGCGCCCACCGCGAGCAGCGCAACCGTCGCAAACAGAATCTTCTTCATCGTCCTAACTCCAACACTAAGGTCCCCGGCAGGCGCGCAGCCCGCGCCGCTTTGGTTTTGCAGATAGCTCGCTTTTGACGAAAATGCTGTCACATGCGTGGCATCAGAGCGCCCAACTTAACTTATTGGGGCATAAATGATTTTCGTGCTTAATGGCGGCTTAAGAAGTGGTGAAGGAAGGTTTAATGCGCGCTGACTGCGGTAACTTGCGCGCGTGTCCCGTTAACCAAGACGCCGCCGCACCTCCTCGCGCATCTGCGCACGGAACGCCGCACGCTTCGCGGGCCGGTCTTCCTCGCGTATGTCGTGGCGATCGAAGACGTCGAACTTCTCCAGGATCGGATAGCGATCGCTCGCCATTGCGAGCACGCGCAGCACCTTGGTCGCGGCCGGCGTCGGGCCGCGCACCTCCCAGCGCCGGATCGTGTCGGCGCCGCCGTTCTCCGGCAGTGCACACAGCTTCGCCATGTCGGCCGCGGTGAGCTTGCGCCCGAGCGCGTCGGAGAGGTCGTCGCGGAGTTGCTTCAGTTCGGGGCCGGTCATGCCGTTCGCGTCCAGGAAGGCTCTGAACGTCATGCACTAACGCTGATTCGGGTCGATCCGAAGGCGACACGTTCGTCATAGTGTGTCGGGGCCGATCGTGCCGTATCACAGTGTTCCGGCACCTGCGCGCGCACGGAATTATGAACGGCGAGCTATGGGAATTCTCCCGCGAATGAACACATCACTTACGGGCCCGCAGCGAACGAGGGGAATGGTCATGACAACGATGAGAATCGCCCTAGCCGCGCTCGTCGCGGCCGGGTTGGTGGTGGCGCCTTTCGCGGCTGAAGCGAAGAAGCATCGGTCGAGCCTGCATTACAGCACGGACGTGATGGTCCCGACCTACGGAAGCTCCGCCGTGACCGCGACGCAGCCAAGAACCTATGGGTCGTCCGGACCGTCGATTGGAACCGTCACGGCGCCCTCGATCGGAACGTATAATTGGCCGTCGGTCGGCGTCACCAACGCAGTCCCGACCTGGAGCAACACCAATCCGCCCCTCAGGTGATTGCCAGGCGCGCCAGCGTTCGGTGCGAACCGCACCGCTGGCGTCAATCGACAATGCAAGAGCGGCCTCGGGCGCCAAACCCGCTTCGCCGAGCGGCTGCGCAGTCGCCAGACCTGGCAGCATACGCTCGACGCCGCGCCCAGCCAGCTCATCGGTCTCACCGGCGATCTCAACGGTCCTCGCGCCGGCAAGGAATGGGAACAGGAGCCGCCGGCGAAGTCGATCCCGGTGAAGAGCAAGTAGCCCCGTCAGGAACGGGCGCTTCTACTGCAATCCCGCGCGCCGAAATCCTTCCAGATAATGTTCGCGATCCGCGTCATTGGCCCATGGCAGCTGCGTCGCGATCCAATGCAGCGAAATCTTGGGTTGGGTACGGCGGAGCTGTTGCAGAGCCATGTCCGCAAGCGCGCTGTCGCCGGTCATGCCGGCTGAGACGGCGAGCACGCGATAGGCACCCGTGAGATCGCCACGATGGCGGATCGCCTCGCGCGCGAGCGCGATGGCCTCGTCATAACGCCGCTCGGTGAAGCGCGCATAGCCGGCGATGCCGTAGTAGATCGCGAGCGACGGATCGCGTGGTGAGAGCCTGATCGCTTTCTGCGCCGCCTCGAACGACTCGTTGGGGCGTCCGGCATACGACAGCGCCAGCGCATAATAGCCCTGCGCCAGCGAAAAGTTTGGATTGAGTGCCAGCGCCTGTTCGAACTCGGACAGCGCATCGGCATGCCGGCGCGTCGAGAAGCAAACGCTGCCGAGTGCGGCATGGGCCCAGGCATCCTCGTGGTCGCAGCGCATCGCTGCTAACGCCGCGTTCTCCGCAATCGGTGCTGTCGTGGTGAGTTCCGCCCAGCCCAGGTGCACGCCGAACATGTGACTTGCCGCCAGCACCGCCAGTGCTTGCCCGTAGTCAGGATCGATCGCGATCGCCCGCTCCAGCAGCTTTTGCGCCACGGCGTGGTCCTGCGGCGTCACCCGCCAGTAGTGCGACAGCGCCCGCATCAGCAAGTCCCAGGCGTCCAGGCTCGAAGGCGGCTTCCGGTGCGCGCGAAAATTCTCCGCTGCATGGATCTGCGGCTCGATCGCCGCGACGATCCGCTCGGTGATGTCGTCCTGAACGGCGAAGACGTCGACCAGCTCGCGGTCGTAGCGTTCGGCCCAGAGATGGACGCCGTTTGTGGCGTCGTTGAGTTGCGCGGTGATGCGGACGCGGTTGTCCACCTTGCGCACGCTGCCCTCGACGATGTAGCGAACGCCGAGCTCTTCGGCGATCTGCTTGATGTGGACCGCGCGGCCCTTGTAGGTGAAGGACGAGTTGCGGGCGATCACCAGGAACCACCGTTGCTTCGACAGCGCGGTGAGGATGTCCTCGCTGATGCCATCGCCGAAGTAGTCCTGGTCGGGATCGCCGCTCATGTTCTCGAAGGCGAGCACGGCGATGCCCGGGCGGTCCGTCGCGACGCGCGCCGCGGCGGGTGCGGCCGTGGTCGGCGCGGGCTTTGCTGCCACCTCTACCCGGACTTCGCCGACGAAACGAAAGCCCTTGCGCGGGATCGTCTTGATCAGCCGCTGCGTGGCGCCGTCGTCGCCAAGCGCCTTACGCGCAGCATTGATCCGGCTGTTCAGCGCCGAATCCGAAACGATGCGGTCGCTCCAGATCTGGCTGATCAGATCATCCTTGCTGACGACGCGGGCGCGTTCCGCGACGAGGTAGAGCAAGAGATCGAAAACCTGCGGCTGCAGCGGCACGGCCGTCCCGGCGCAGGTCAGCTCGCGCAGGTCACCGTCGAGCACGTTGTTTTCAAAGAGAAATCGCACGTTTCTGTCGCCTCAAGCAAAAATCAAAGTCGTCTCAGGCGAAAATCAACCGTCCGCGAAAGTCTGCGCCCGTCCGGTCCGGCATGGTGCAGAGACCAAACAGTGCCGATGCCTCGGCACAACGGAGCTTTCTATGACCCAACTCGATCATCAGGTTGATTCCATAGGCCCGGAGGTTACGGGCTCACGCATTTTCAAGTTCATCGCCTTCCTTTACGGAATTGCGGCGTATCTCGTGTTTTTCGTCACCATTCTTTATGCCGTCGGCTTTGTGATGGGGCTGGTGGTGCCGAAGACCATCGACACGGGAACCGACACGCCGAGCGCCGAAGCCGTGATCATCAATTTGCTACTGATGGCGCTGTTCGCCGTTCAACACAGCGTGATGGCGCGCCGACGCTTCAAGGCGTGGTGGACGCAGTTCGTCCCCAAGCCGGTCGAGCGATCGACCTACGTCCTGTTCGCGAGCCTGTCATTGCTCCTCCTGTTCTGGCAGTGGCGTCCGCTCCCGGCGGTCGTATGGGACGTCGACAGTCCCGATCTTGCCGTGACGCTGGTCACGCTGTCGTTCACGGGCTGGGTGCTGGTGTTCACCTCGACCTTCATGATCAATCATTTCGAACTGTTCGGCCTGCATCAGGTGACCAACCATCTCGTCGGCAAGCAGACCGGGCCGGCGCGGTTCAAGACGCCACTGCTCTACAGATTCGTCCGTCATCCGATCTATCTCGGCTTCATCATCGCCTTCTGGGCGGCGCCGACCATGACCGCTGGCCATCTGCTGTTCGCGGCCGTGACCACCGGCTATATCCTCGTCGGTATTGCGCTGGAGGAGCACGATCTCACAGATCTCTTCGGCGACGAATACCGGCAGTACAAACAACGGGTGTCGATGCTTATTCCCTGGCGCCGATCAGTCTAGCTGCCGCGTCCTTGGCTGTGCGTCCGCCGAATGGAGAACGCGCAGCCGGACTAAAAGAAATGCGATCCCAATTTCCATCTCAGGAGATAACCAAGATGAAACATGTCGGACGCTGCTTCTGTGGCGCAGTCACGGTCGAGGTCACCGGCGCGCCGGAAGCGATGGGCTATTGCCATTGCCGTTCCTGCCGCTCGTGGTCGGGCGGACCGGTGAACGCCTTCAGCCTGTGGAAGCCAGAAGCCGTGCGCATCACCGAAGGCGCGCAGAACGTCGAGACCTTCGCCAAGACTCCGCTCAGCGAGCGGAAATATTGCAGGAAATGCGGCGGTCATCTGATGACCAATCACCCGCCGCTCGATTTGATCGACGTATTCACCGCCACCATCCCGACGCTCGCCTTCCAACCCGGCGTTCATGTCAACTATTCCGAGACGGTGCTGCCGATACGGGACGGCCTGCCCAAGCTGAAGGATTTCCCCGCCGAGTTCGGCGGCAGTGGCGAGATGATGCAGGAGTAGGGTTATTGTTTCCCTCTCCATGCCTGCGCGGAACGGCCGACGCGCCCGAGCGATGCGAAGCGTCGTCTCGGGCGCGAAGGGTGAGGGGAAACCTCACTTCATTCCCGCGCGTCGAAATCCTTCCAGATAATGCGCGCGGTCCTCTTCCCGCAGCATCGGCAGCTCCCGCGTGATCCAGGCGAGCGAGATGCCGGGCTGGGCGCGGCGCAATCCTTCCAGCGCGGAAGCAGCAAGTGCGGGGTCACCTGACATGCCGGCAGCCGCAGCCATGACGCGATGCGCGCCGACGAAATCGGCCCGCTGCCGCATCGATTCCCGAGCCATCTGCATGGCGTCCTCGTAATTGTGCCCGATGAACTGGGCGTAGCCCGCCACACCGCAATAGATCGCGGCGAGCGGATCGCGCGGGCTGAGCTGCAGCGCGTGGCGTGCGGCGGCATCGCCGTCCTGCCACCGTCCGACGTAGCACAGGGTGACGCCGTAGAAGGCGTGCGCCATCGCGAAGTTCGGATTGAGAGTCAGGGCCAGCTCGAATTCCGCCAGCGCATCGTCGAAGCGACGGCAGAACAGATAAGTGTAGGCGAGGCCGTGATGGGCCCAGGCATCATCGCGATCGGCCTCCACGGCCGCGAGCGCCGCGGCTTCCGCGACGGGGACAGTCGCGCCCATGTCGGCCCAGCCCATATGGGCACCGAAGATGTGGCTGGTCGCGAGCAAGCCCAGCGCCTTGCCATAGGCGGGATCGATCGCGATTGCCTTCCCGAGCAGCGCCTGCGCCGACGCATTGTCCTCGCGCGTGATGCGCCAGTAGCGCGACAGCGCGCGCATCAGGAAGTCCCAGGCGTCGAGACTGCCTGGCGGCTTCTGCTGGGCGCGAAAACTCTCGGCAGCGTAGAGCTGCGGCTCGATCGCGGCGACGATGGCTTCCGTGATCTCGTCCTGTACGGCAAAGATGTCGGCGAGCTCGCGGTCGTAGCGCTCGGCCCAGAGATGGCTGCCGGTCGAGGCGTCGTTGAGCTGGGCGGAAATGCGCACGCGATCGCCACTTCGCCGGACGCTGCCTTCGAGCACATAGCGGACGCCGAGCTCGCGCGCGATCTCCCGGAGATGCACGGCGCGGCCCTTGTAGACAAAAGAGGAGTTGCGCGCGACGACGAAGAACCAGCGCAGCTTCGACAGTGCGGTGATGATGTCTTCGCTGATGCCGTCCGAGAAATAATCCTGCTCGCGATCGCCGCTCATATTGGTGAAGGGTAGCACGGCGATCGCCGGGCGGTCCGGGGGCACGAGTGCGGGCTGCGACGGTGTGACGCTGCGGCGCGGTTCCACCGTTATCGTCCCGGACTTGGTCTCGACACTGCCGACGAAGCGAAATCCCTTGCGCGCGATAGTACGGATCAGCGCCTGGTTCGCGCCATTGTCGCCGATCGCCTTGCGCGCGGCATTGATCCGGCTGGTCAATGTCGATTCGGAGACGCTGCGGCCGTGCCAGATCTTGTCGATCAGCTCGTCCTTGGTGACGACGCGGTCGCGGTTTTCCATGAGATGGACGACAAGGTCAAAGACCTGCGGTTCCACGGCAACCGGAACCTGCTCGCGGCTCAGCTCGCGCAAGTCGGTGTCGAGAAGATGGTCCCGGAACAGAAACTGCACGTCAAAACTCAGGGCTCGCGGCGACTTCAGGCGATCATGAAATCAAATGAATTTTCGACTTGAATTCTGTGAGTCGGCGGGAAGGTCTCCTCGGTTCACCGCAATCATCGGATGGCTGCTATGCCATTGGCACGGAAGGCGCATCGCCCTGAGCTGGACTGTGACGGTCGTGGTCAGATTGTCGCGGCATCCGGCGATGGCCGGAACTGCGGCTTACGGGTCACGGGCAGGGATGGCGCCGGCCGTCGTTGCCGAGCTACGTGCCGGTGTTCGGATTGTAGGACTTGTAGCGCTGCAAGCAGTATTGAACGTCGCCCTCCGGGAGAGGCCCGTAAGCTGCGGGCGGCGGCGGATAGGCCGGTGCATAGTAATAAGGTGACCCGTAGCAATAGGGCGCGGCGACCGCGCCGCCGATGATCGCGCCGGCCGCGAGCCCGCCGACGAATGCGCCGCCGCCCCAGCCCCAGCAGCGATGTCCGTACCAACGCACCTGCTCAATCTGGCCAGGTGCGGCCTGTCAGCCGCTGGCCGATCGGCGCCGCCGATGCCGCGGTCAATGTCGCAGCCGACAGGCCGGCCAGCAGGGAGGTGCCAGCAACGTAGGGAAACGATTTCAACCTTGAGGTCTCCTCGTCATGCGGCGGCATTCGTGCCGCGCGACAAGGGATAGTGCAGGGAGTAGCGCGCTGAATTAAAGTTTGGACAGGAACGCAGTCGCCGTCATTGCGCCCGCAAGAACGGCGTTGGGCGTTCGCCAGGACGACGTTGATTGTGTGACGAACCGTGAATGTTCATTGCCCAACGCCACGGCCCGCGTAAGCTCTCCCCTTCAAAACCACAGCCCACAAAGAAGCGCCCATGCCCGCCTTGACCGCCTCGACAACCGTGCTCGATTCCATGCTGTTCCGCGATGCCTTCGGCACGCCGGAAATGCGCGAGGTGTTTTCCGATGTCGCGCTGGTGGCGCGTTACGCCGAGGTCGAAGTGGCGCTCGCGAAAGCGGAGGCGCGATGCGGCGTGATTCCGCAACAAGCTGCCGACCAGATCGCGGCGCGGACCGATGTTGCCGCGTTCGATTTTGATCTGTTGCGGCAGGAGACCGACATCGTCGGCTATCCGATCCTGCCGCTGGTGCACCAGATGGCGAAGCAATGCGGCGAGGCCGGCCGCTACGTGCATTGGGGCGCGACCACGCAGGACATCATGGACACCGCCGTGGTGCTGCAATTGCGCGCCGGGCTCGTGATCATCGAGCGCGATATCGCGGAGTTGCGAAAAATTCTCGCCGACCTCTCGCGGCGCCATCGCGACACGCCGATGGCCGGACGTACCCATCTCCAGCAAGCGCTGCCGGTGACGTTCGGCTACAAGGCCGCGATTTGGCTTGCGATGTTCGACCGCCACGCCGAGCGTCTCGCGCAACTGAAGCCGCGCGTGCTGGTCGGGCAGTTCGCCGGCGCGGCCGGCACGCTGGCCTCGCTCGGCGACAAGGGCTTCGAGGTGCAGGAGGCGCTTTGCGCCGAGCTGAAGCTCGGTGTGCCCCCCTCGACATGGCACGTCGCACGCGACGGATTCGCCGAGGCGGTGAATTTCCTTGCGCTCGTCACCGGTTCGCTCGGCAAGATCGCGCTCGACATCATGATCATGGCCTCGACCGAATTCGCCGAGGTCTACGAGCCTTTCGTCAAGGGCCGCGGCGCCTCCTCGACCATGCCGCAGAAACGCAATCCGATCTCGTCGGAACTGATGCTTGCCGCATCCAAGGCGGTGCGGCAGCAGGCTGGTCTGATGTTGGACGCCATGGTGCAGGATTTCGAGCGCGCGACCGGTCCGTGGCACGCCGAATGGATGGCGATCCCCGAAAGTTTCGTGCTGACCGCCGGCGCACTGCACCAGGCCAAGTTCGCGCTGGCGGGTCTGATCGTGGACGAGAAGAAGATGGACGACAACCTCGCCCTTAGTCGCGGTCTGATCGTGGCCGAAGCGGTCATGATGGGGCTCGCGCCGCAGATCGGCCGGCAAGACGCGCACGACGTGGTCTACGACGCCTGCCGGCTCGCCAACCAGAAGGGCATCAGCCTGGCCGATGCGCTGTCGGCCGATCCGCGCGTCGCGACCGGAATGGATCGCGCCAGCATCGAGGCCCTCACTTCACCGAAAAATTACCTTGGCCTTGCGCCTGCCATGGTCGATCGGGTGCTCAAATCGGCAACGCGTTGAAAACCAAACTGCACGAAACTCCGTATCTTTCACGTCTCGCAAGGCGCTCGCGCACTTGTGCCTCGTGATGCTAGACTTAGATTGAACGTGAGAATTCGACAGAGGACCCGGCATGACCGATCAACGCACATTCGCCACTTCCATCGATCCCGCGAAACTCGACCGGCTGGCCGAGGTCGCGGTGAAGGTTGGATTGGGCTTGCGGCCGGGACAGGACCTTCTGTTGACGGCCCCCGCGATCGCGCTGCCGCTGGTGCGCCGAATCGCCGCGCACGCCTACAAGGCCGGCGCCGGCATCGTGACGCCGATTCTTTCCGACGAGGAGATGACGCTGGCGCGCTATCGCCACGGCCATGACAACAGTTTTGATCGCGCCGCCAACTGGCTCTACGAAGGGATGGCGAAAGCATTCTCGGACAACACCGCGCGTCTCGCCATCGTCGGCGACAACCCGATGCTGCTGTCGAACGAGGATCCGGCCAAGGTGGCGCGCGCCAGCAAGGCCAATTCCATCGCCTATCAGCCGGCGCTGGAAAAGATCGTCAATTTCGACACCAACTGGAACATCATCGCCTATCCGAGCCCGACCTGGGCGAAGCAGGTCTTCCCTGATGATTCGGAAGAGGTGGCGATCGGCAAGCTCGCGGATGCGATCTTCGCGGCCTCCCGCGTCGACCGCGAGGATGCGATGGCCAATTGGGCGGGCCACAATGCGGTGCTGCGCGAGCGCACCAACTGGCTCAACGGCCAGCGATTCCGCGCGCTGCAATATTCGGGGCCCGGCACCGACCTCACCATCGGGCTTGCCGATGGCCATGAATGGGAAGGTGGTGCCTCGCTCGCCAAGAACGGGATCAGCTGCAACGCCAACATTCCGACCGAGGAGGTCTTCACGACGCCGCATTGCCGGCGGGTCTACGGCCATGTCGTGAGCTCGAAGCCGCTGTCCTACCAGGGCACGCTGATCGACAACATCGCGGTGCGCTTCGAGGACGGCAAGATCATCGACGCAAAGGCCTCGCGCGGCGCGGAGGTGCTGAACAAGGTGCTCGACACCGATGAGGGCGCGCGGCGCCTCGGCGAGGTGGCCCTGGTGCCGCATTCCTCGCCGATCTCGCAGAGCGGGCTGTTGTTCTACAACACGCTGTTCGACGAGAACGCGGCGTCCCACATCGCGCTCGGCCAATGCTATTCGAAATGCTTCATCAACGGCGCGCAGCTCACGCCGCAGCAGATCGCAGCCCAAGGCGGCAATCAAAGCCTGATCCATATCGACTGGATGATCGGCTCGGCCGAGACCGACATCGACGGCATTTTGGCCGACGGCAGCAAGGTGCCGGTGTTCCGCAAGGGCGAGTGGGCGAAGTAACCGACGCTCGTGCGCGCGGGCTCTTCACCTCTCCCGTAGGCAGCGGTCGGGTCGCATCGCAAGATGCGATCCGGGTGAGGGCTTCTGCTCTCACTGGGTGCCGCGTCCCCTCGCCCGGATTGCCGGGGATTTCCTCTCTCGCCTCGTTGACGTCGCGCACTTTGTCGCACCCCCCGAAAAGAAGGGCTCATGTGTGCGAATTTGCAGGGAATCCGGACGCTAACCATTTCGCATCTGCAACTTGTGGCTGATTTTCGGGGCCCGTGTAAGAAAGAATTAAAAACAGGCTACTAGCGTTCCCCCATCTTTCGAGACAATCCGGGCCGAGACCCGGCCATACTTAATGATATCCTGGGGAAACAGATGCCGCCCGCATTGATTGAAATCGCTAGTTGCAACGTCGACCTGGAGCTGCGGCCGATCGAGCCGGCCTGGATCATCGAGGGCACTCCGGTCTCCCGTTCGCACATCCTGTCGACCAGCTCGGACGGCACATCCTCCACCATCATCTGGTCCTGCACCGAAGGCCGCTTCAACTGGTACTACGATTTCGACGAGACCATCATGATCCTGGAAGGATCGATCGTTTTGGAGAGCGACGGGCTCCCGCCCAAGCGGTATGGAGTCGGCGACGTCATTTTCTTCCGCGATGGCGCGCATGCCAAATGGCATGTCGAAGGCCACGTCAAGAAAATCGCTTTCTGCCGCAAGACAAACCCGGCCGTCATCGGCTTCATGATCCGCGTCGTCAACAAGCTGAAGCGGATGTTTCTCTCGCCCGGCGAACGCAGCCCCGCGACCCTCATGGGCGCCGGCTAATCTTTCAAAGGACGCTTCCCAGCGGCCACGACGGAAGAGGGGGCGGGACCAACGTCCCGTCCCCTCTTTCGCGGCTGGACGGCGCCTGGCTCCGTGGCAAGCGCGGCCGTGTTCTCGTCAGCCCTTCCGCCGTGTCGCCCTCACATCGACCACCAGCCGCCAATCGGTTGTCGTGGCAGGCTTGACCTCGCCGAGCCAGTGGAACGAATCATGTGTGATGTCGACGAAGCTCCAGCGCGTGAGCTCGCCGGTTTCGGTCGTGCCTTCCTGCACGATGTCCTCACCACGTGCGCGGCCGATCTGCTGGCGGAATACCGAGCGGGCGGGATCGAACCAGGAAATCCGCCACGCCGAAATGCCGGGATCGTAGACCCGAAGCGTCGTGCCGTACCAATTGCCTGCGACCGGAAAGGCGGCCGCGCCCGCAGGCCGCGGAATGATCCAGACGTCCTGCACGGCGCGTCCTTCCAGCACCCAGCCGAAATGAATTTCGCCCGGTGCGGTGTGCGTCCCGCCGTCAGGCCCGTGGGCGGTGATCTCGGCGTCCCAATCCCCGATGAAGCGGCCGTAGAGCTGCAGCGCCGCGGCATGCTCGGGGTTGGGTCCGTCAGCGTGCAGCAATCTCTTGAAGTCGGTCATGTCGATCTCCTGTTGGCGGGAGATCAGCACGTTCGGCCGATAGCCGACTTGGAGAAAATTGCCGTCCGACGTCCTCAGGTCTTGTGCAGGGAGAGATGTCTCACGCCCCGCTCGGCCTTGTGGATCGTCCGGCGGCTCTCCGAGCGTTCCGCGCGCCAGATGACGATGACGGAGATGATGACGAGGCCTGCGCCAAGCAGCATCATGCGCGAGAACGGCTCGCCCAGCACGAGGGTGCCGAGCAGCACGGCGATGACGGGATTGACGAAGGTGTAGGTCGACACCAGCGAGGTCGAGACGTTTTCCAGTAGCCAATTATAGGCGACGAATCCGATCGCGCTTCCGGAAATGATCAACCAGAGCGCAGCTGCAAGCGAGATCAGGGAGACATCCCCTGGCCTGAAGCTTGCGATCTCCCCCGTCAGCGAGCTGATCGCGAACAACACGAGGCCACCGATCGAAAGCTGC
Organism: Bradyrhizobium sp. Gha; assembly: GCF_900113735.1. Lineage (GTDB taxonomy): Bacteria > Pseudomonadota > Alphaproteobacteria > Rhizobiales > Xanthobacteraceae > Bradyrhizobium. The sequence continues at coordinate 36,789 of NZ_FOQM01000050.1, read as the reverse complement.
ATGCCGGAAAGCAGAATGGCAGACGCCTGTTTCGACATGCTCCGGGACAGGACGGTGCCGACCGACCATGACAGCGCCGCAGCCAGCAGCAAGACGACCGGCAAGATGCTGATGCCGGCCTGCTGGACATTTTGCCATGCCACCAGCCCAACGCCGAAGAAGCCCGGCACGAGTGCGAGCAGGGCAGGCGCCCTTGGCCGCTGCGCGCCCGGGACCAACAAATCAATCAACAGGATCCAGAACGGAATGGTGGCGAGCACGATCGCGGCCACCCCTGAAGGAACCGATTGCTGCGCGAAGGCGAGCACACCATGGCAACCCACAAAGAACAGCAGCCCGCACAGGCTCGCGCCGATCCACGCCCGAAGGGAGACGCTGGCGATCTGACGGCCGCTCATCGCCAGCAAGACGACGCCGCCGCAAAACGAGCGAAGTGCCATCAGCAGAAATGGCGGGATGGATTTCAGTCCCAGCGTGATCGCGAAATAGGTGGAACCCCACAGCAGATAAATGGCTGCGAATGCTCCGACAACCAGCAACTTTCTACTCATGATTGCTCCGATCCGAAGATGATCTCGAAGCCATCAAGTCGGAGCAGGTTCATGCGTTCCGGTTTTGCAGATCAAACGCCTTCGAGGATGATCACGGTCGGGGTCGCCGGCAGCGTATCACGCGAGATCCGCAACGCGCGCTCGGTGCGGCGATCGATCTCGAATTGCTGGCCGATGCGGCGCATGAACTCGTCGAGCGGAGTCGCAAAGCGGTGCATCGGCAGCACCACCGAAGCGCGCAAGCGTTTGGTGATCTCAGAGACGCCGTCGAGCGACATCGTGTAGGTGCCGTCGATCGGCACCATCACGATGTCGAGGCGCCCGATCTGGGCGAAATGGCTGTCGTCGAGCTTGTGGTGCAAATGGCCGAGATGACCGATGCAGAGGCCAGCGACCTCGAAGATGAAGATCGAATTGCCGTCGCGGATCATGTCCGCGCCGGAATCGTCGCCAAAATAGCGGCGGATATCGGTCGTGACGTTGCGAATGAAAGTGTCGCCGATGCGCTCCGACACGACGGCCGGCTTGCCGTCCTCGCCCCAGCCATGCAGCACATGCGGAATGCGCTTGTCCGGATTGAGCGTGTAATGCGTGCTGTGGGCCCGGTTCATGGTGACGACGTCGGGCAAACGCCCGACCTGATAGGCGCCACTGTAATCGGTCGCGATCCGCACGCCACCGGGCGTGTCGATGAAATAGGTGGAGTGGCCGGCATAGCTGATCTCGACCTCCGGCGCTGCGGCCGCCTGCCGCAAGGCGACCGGCATGGCGCGAGGTGCGGCATTCGCCATCGCCAGGCATTCGCTACGCTGGGGCGGCTGCTGGGCGAGGGTGGGCGTGGTCAGCCAAGTGAGAAACGCAAGCGCTGTCAGCAATAATCGAGACATCACTAGACCGTCCGCGAATTATCGACGATCTTGCAAGTATATCTCCGAACTATCCTCGGGTCATGTGGTACTAGCCAGCCGCGCCATTCCGCCGTTTGCCTCGATCAGCTTCACAGCCTTTTTGTCGAACGACACGAAGACCTCTGCTCCAAGCCAGCTGCCTTCGTGGGCGATAACGCCGTCGGCGAAATCGCCGCCAGCGTCGAGAAGCGCCAACCCGGCTTCGGCGACGGACCGATTGACGACTACATTTGATGCATTGATCAAGTGCCGGATCGAAGCGGCGATATTCACAGCCGAGGTTTTGTAGCCCCGCGAGAGGACCCAGACCAATTCGCACAATGCGGAGATCGAGATGGCGACTACGTCTGCTTTCCCGAGCAGGGCTTCGGAGGCCTTGCTCTGTTCGGCGTTATCCCCGACCAGAACCCGTACTAGGATGTTGGTGTCGGGTGTTATCTTCATCGCTTGCCGGCCCAGCCATCGGCAATGATCTCATTCATCTCTTCGATGGACAGCGACCGACCGTTCGTTTTTCCTTTCAGGAAGCCGAAGGCATCCGAAATCTTTCCGGTCGGCTGAGCCGCCTTCACCTCAACTCGCCCCCCGGGAAGCTTTTCGATCGAAATCTTGTCGCCCGCCTGGACACCGAGGTGCTCCAGGAGATCCTTTCGCAAAGTAACCTGGCCCTTTGCCGTGACGGTGAGCGTGCCCATGGATGGAATACTCGATGCATGAAAGTCACCCATAGGTAAGGCAATTTATCCTTACTTTCAAGGGGCGCCGAGCCGGGATCACTCACTCCCGCCTTGGGCTGAACTTCCAGGTCGTCGCAACCAGGCCCGCCGTGATCAGGCCGCTGACGATGCCGGCGGTCGGCAGCGTGAGCAGCAGGGCGGCGGTCGCGGCCCAGCCGATCGAGGAGAAGGCCTCGGCAATGGTCGCAAGCCGCGACGAGGTCTGACGGTGGCGGAACTGGCTGCGCCGGGCCTGGACGCGGAACCAGAGCTGGATCGCGGTTGCGGAGGCCGCACTGACGAGGATGATGGCGGCGGTGATCGCAGCCTGGGATGGTGAAGCGAAGATCAGCGCCGCAACCAGCGGACTGAACATAGCGGCGATCGCGATCAGCACCACCTCGATCTTGGCGCGAATGACGCTCGAGGACGTCAGCGGCGCGGTCGCGACCAGGTCGGGCGCGTCCTCGCCTGAGATCGTCAGCCAGGCGAGCCCGCCGGCGAGCTGTCCTGCCGCCATCACGATGACGGGCGTGATCAGCGTCAGCGCCGCGGAACTGTCGCCAAAACTGCGCCAGAGCAACAACGCCGGGGGCACCAGATAGAGCAGCTGCATCAGGGTCTGCGAGATCAGCCAGGGATCGCGCCAGAGCAGCATGAACTCCTTGCGTCGCAGAGACCGTTGTCGGGAGCCGCCCCGGAACGGGCGCTCCTTTGTGCGCTTGCGGCTGGATGTGCCGTACGCCGCAGCCTCGATCGCGGTGTCGGCGAAGCGGCCCGAGAACATGGCCCTCACGCATCCGAGCAGCACCAGCCCGAGCGCGAGGAGCAGCAGCAGCGCCTCGCCGTCCCCCATGGCCGCTCGCGCGGGGCCCCACCAGATGCTGTCGAGATCAGGCGCGTGGGCAGCGAGGGTGCCTGAGGTCAGGATGGTGAAGCGCGACAGCGTGCCATAGGAGATGATCGCGGCGACCTGGAGCGCGATCACGAAACCGGCGCCGATGATCGCGGCCAGGATCTGGGCGACGAAGCGCGTCCGCGACGGGCCGATCAGGCGGAACAGCAGAATGGTCACCCCAATCGCGATCGCCGCCGCCGACAGGCCCATCGCGACGACGACGCCGAACGCCGCAAGCCACCGTGCGCCGCCGCCGATGACAAGCACGTCGATGAAAGGCGTCGCGAACAGCAGCGCCATCACCGTCACGGTGAGTGCGATCGCGGCGATGCGCACGGAGAACAGATTGGCGAGCGTTGCGGGGGAGGACATGATCAGGTCGAGATCGGCGCGGGCGTAAAACACCCGCGTCACCGATTCGATCGCCTGCGACAGCATCAAGGTCCAGGCGAGCAGGATCGTCGCCGAGATCACGATCAGCGAGGATTTGTCGAGCGGCAATTGCAGATTGGCGAAGCGGCCGATCACCGCCCATGCCGGCACGTGCAACAGTGCGGCGAAGAACAGCAGGCCGATCACGGCTGCGCGGGCCCGCCGGCGCCGCCCGCCCGTCATCATGGCGAACCATTCGCGCCAGGCGAGCCGGAGCTCGTGACGGGCAAACCAGGAGAGCGCGGTTGCCGAGCTCATGCGGCTTCCGGAAGCGTGACCAGCGCAATGAAGAGATCTTCCAGGCTGGTGTCGGCATGGCCGTTCTGCTGGCGCAGCTCGGTCAGCGTGCCCTCGGCGACCAGGCGTCCCGCGGCGATCACGCCGATGCGATCGGCCATGCGCTCGGCGACCTCGAGAATGTGCGTCGTCATGATGACGGTGCAGCCGGCGCATACGCGCTCGCCGAGCAGTCCCTTCACATGCCGCGCCGAGACGGCATCGAGTCCCGTCAGCGGCTCGTCGAGAATGATGAGGCGGGGATCGTGCACCAGCGCGCCGGCCAGCGCCACTTTCTGGCGCATGCCCTTGGAGAAGCCTTCGCAGCGTTCGTGCCGGTGCGGCTCGAGCCCGAGCGAAGCCAGAAGCTCCTCGGCGACCGGTTTCGAGACCGACGGCGCAATGCCCCAGAGGCCGGCGACGAATTCGAGGTACTCAAGCGGCGTCAGCTTGTCATAGATCATGGGCTCGTCGGAGACCCACGCCATCACCTGCTTGGCCGCCACGGGGTTTTGAAGCGCATCGATGCCGAAGATCGAGACGCCGCCGTCGTCGGGCCGCAACAGGCCGGCAACCATGCGCAAAGTGGTGGTCTTGCCGGCGCCGTTCGGGCCGACCAGCGCATAGAACTCGCCGGCGTGGATGGTGAGATCGAGGCTGTCGACCGCCAAACGGTCAAAACGCTTCGTTAACCCTCGGACTTCCAACGCCGAGCTGTCCCGCTTCATCACGGCTACACCATCCGGTTTTGCATCGGCCGCGACCATGACCTGAAGATGTTTCGGCCTCGTGAATCGCGCCGCTCCCCAATTCCGGCCTCCACCTTGGACTAAAGGCACGACACCTAGCAAGCCACCTTTGTTGACAGCACTCGGGGGTTCAGGCTGAATTGGCGCCGGGACGAATGGCGCTCGCGGCCGAGCGACTGCGTAGCGGCTGGACACAAGATGCGGCAGGGCGGTCGTCAAGAACCGCTGGTTGCATCGGGAGGACGCGGCGATGCTGGATTTTGTTCAGCAGCTGGTCAGCGGTGTTGCGCTCGGCTGTGTCTACGGCCTGATCGCCCTCGGCTTCGTGCTCGTCTACAAGGCCACCGAGGTCGTCAACTTCGCCCAGGGCGATCTGATGATGCTGGGCGGCTTCTTCGCTTTCACCTTCATCGGCATGATGGGCCTGAACTACTGGGTTGGCTTTGCCGGCGCGGTGGTTGCAATGGCGCTGTTCGGCATGCTGGCGGAACGGATCGTGGTGCGGCCGATCCTCGGCTATCCGCAATTCTCCATCATCATGGCCACCATCGGGCTTGGCTATTTCCTGCGCTCGGTCGCCGGCATGATCTGGGGGACCGACGATTTCAAGATCGAGACGCCCTTCAGCCGGGGCGTGCTGCGCATCGGCTCGCTGGTGCTCGCTCATGACAAGCTCTCGGTGATCGCGGCGACGATCATCCTCTGTGCGCTGCTCTGGCTGTTCTTCAACAAGACCACGCTCGGCACCGCGATGCGCGCCAGTTCCGAGAACATGCTGGCGGCCTACTACATGGGCATCCCGGTCAAGCGCGTGGTGTCCATCGTCTGGGCGATCAGCGCGGCGGTTGCGACCTGCGCCGGCGTGCTGCTGGCGCCGATCACCTTCATCCACTCCAATGTCGGCCTCGTGCTCGGCCTGAAGGCCTTCCCTGCCGCCGTGCTCGGCGGTTTCGGCTCGATCCCCGGCGCGGTCGTCGGCGGCGTCCTGATCGGGGTGATCGAGAGCATGGCCGGCTTCTATCTGCCCGAGGGCTGGAAGGACGTCGCGCCCTACGTCGTGCTGCTGGCGGTCCTGCTGCTGAAGCCCGAAGGCCTGTTCGGCCTTCACGTGCGCAAGAAGGTCTGAACGCATGCGCTTCCTGTTCAAGACCGACTATGATGACGACATCAGGCTGTTTCCGCATTCGGGCTATGTCGTCTCCTATGGCCTGCTGCTCGCGGCACTGCTGATCGCGCCTTACGTGCTTTCCAGCTATCTGATGAGCCAGCTCGTCTTCGTCTGCATCTATGCGACGGTCGGCGTGGCGCTGCTGATCCTGACCGGCTTTACCGGGCAGGCCTCGCTGGGACATGCGGCGTTCCTGGCGATCGGCGCCTACACGGCCGCCTACCTGCAAAAATACAACGTGCCGTTTCCGGTCTATTTCCTCGCCGCCGGCGTCCTGACCGGCTGCGTCGGCGCGCTGGTCGGCTTTCCCGCACTGCGGCTCCAGGGCATCTATCTCGTCATCGCCACCATCTCCTTCGCCTTCATCGTCGAGGAGATCCTGGCGCGCTGGGAGAGCGTCACCAATGGCAATGAGGGCCTGCGGGTCAAGGCACTGTCGCTGCTCGGCGTGACCGTCTCGCGCGACAGCCCGACCTTCTATTTCCTTTGCCTTGCGGTGCTGGTGTTGACCATCGTCGGTACGCTCAATCTGCTGCGATCGCCGACGGGCCGCGCCTTCGTCGCGATCCGCGACAGCGAGACGGCGGCGCGCAGCATGGGCGTCAATGTCGCGCTCTACAAGGTGAAGTCGTTTGCGATCTCGGCGGCGATAACGGGCCTTGCCGGCGTGCTGTTCGCGCACAAGCTCTCCTTCATCTCGCCGGAGATGTTCACGCTGCAGCTCTCGATCGAATTCATCATCGTGATCCTGATCGGCGGCATCTTCAGCCTGCACGGGGCCGTGCTGGGTGCGATCTTCATCGTGATGATCGATCCGTTCCTGACCTACCTCAAGGACGACATGCCCGGCGTCATCGCCGGCATTGCCGCGACCTTCGGCGCAGGCCCGGCGACGGCAGGCAATGTCCAGTCCAAGGTCGCGGCCTTTGCCTCGCTCAACGGTCTGAAGGGCGCGATCTACGGCATCATCATCATGTTGTTCGTGCTGTTCGAGCCGCTCGGCCTCTATGGCCGCTGGCTGAAGATAAAACTCTTCTTCCAGCTGTTCCCGCTCTACAAGCGCGCGACCTTCAAGCGACAGAAGATCTACGTGAAGTCGGAGCGGAACCGATGAGCTATTTCCGCGCCGAAAACCTGTCGCTGCATTTCGGGGGCCTCAAGGCGGTCGACGCGGTGTCGTTCGCGGTCGAGAAGGGCGAGATCCTCTCGATCATCGGCCCCAACGGCGCAGGCAAAAGCTCGATCTTCAATCTGATCTCGCGGATCTACCGGCCGACCTCGGGCCGCATCTTCTTCGAGGATCAGGACATCACGGAACAGCCCCCCAACGACATCGCAAGGCTCGGCATCGCCCGCACCTTCCAGAACATCGAGCTGTTCGAGAATGCCACGGTGCTGTCGAACCTCCTGGTCGGGCGCCACCGGCACTCTACCACGCAGCTCTGGCAGGAATTGCTGTTTCTGCCCGGTGTGCGCGCCAACGAGAAGGTGCATCGCCGCCGGGTCGAGCAGGTGATCGAATTCCTCGATCTGGAGCCATACCGTGATAAATTGATCGCGGGCCTGCCTTACGGCGTCCGCAAGGTGATCGAGCTCGCACGTGCGCTCTGCTCGGAGCCGAAGCTGATCCTGCTCGACGAGCCGTCGTCGGGGCTCAACGTGGAGGAGACCGACGACATGTCGTTCTGGATCCGCGACATGAAGAGCGAGCTCGGCGTCACCGTGCTGATGGTCGAGCATGACATGTCGCTGGTCAACCGCGTCTCCGACCGCGTCATTGCGCTCAATTACGGCCGCGTGCTGGCGACGGGCTCCGCGGCCGAGGTGCAGCAGCATCCCGACGTCGTCGCCGCGTATCTGGGAGCCTGACGCATGGATGCGACCATGGCCCCGGATATCATCCTGAAACTCTCCAACATCGAGAGCTATTACGGGCCGATCATGGCGATCCGCGGCATCTCGCTGGACGTGCCGCGCGGCCGCATCGTCACGCTGCTCGGGGCCAACGGCGCCGGCAAGACCACGGTGCTGAAGACCATCTCGGGCATTCTCGATCCGCAGAAGGGCTCGATCGAGTTCATGGGCAAGCCGATCCAGCGCATGGAGGCCGACCGCATCGTGCGTTTGGGGCTCAGTCACGTGCCCGAGGGGCGCGAGGTGTTCCCGTTCCTCTCGGTGCGCGAAAACCTGATGATGGGCGCCTATCCGCGCCGCGACCGCGACGGCGTCGCGGAGGATTTGGAGCGGGTCTATGGCTACTTCCCGCGACTGAAAGAGCGCATCGGCCAGCCGGCCGGCCAGCTCTCCGGCGGCGAGCAGCAGATGCTCGCGATCGGGCGCGCACTGATGAACCGGCCGACGCTCCTGCTGCTCGACGAGCCCTCGCTCGGCCTGTCGCCGATCCTGGTGAAGGAGATCTTCAACATCATCCGCCGCGTCAACGAGGAGCAGGGCATGTCGATCCTGCTGGTCGAGCAGAATGCCCGCGTGGCGCTGGAGACGGCGCATTACGGCTATGTCCTCGAGATCGGCCGCGTGGTGATGAACGACAGCTGCGACCGCTTGATGCATTCGAAGGACATCCAGGAGTTCTACCTTGGCGCCAAGGAGCAAGGCGCGCGAGGCGAGCGGCGCTGGAAAAAGAAGAAGACGTGGCGATGAACCAGTGAATACGACAAGGAGGAGACGTGCATGGCCCGACCGGTGCTGACGGTCTCTGATACGATCGCGAAGAGCTTCTTGCGCGCGGCGGAGATACGCGGCGACAGGCCTGCGATCCGCGAGAAGACGTTCGGCATCTGGCAGCCGACCAGCTGGCGCGAATGGCTGCAGATCTCCAAGGAAATCGCCTACAGCCTTCGCGCCAGCGGCTTCATGCCCGGCGACGTCGCCTCGATCATCGCCAACGCCGTCCCGGAGTGGATCTACGCCGACATGGGCATATTGTGTGCCGGCGGCGTCTCGTCAGGCATCTATCCGACCGATGCGTCGGCCCAGGTCGAATATCTTCTCAATGATTCCACGACGCGGGTGATCTTCGCCGAAGACGAGGAGCAGCTCGACAAGATTCTCGCCTGCCGCGCGCGCTGTCCCGCGCTGCAACGGATCGTCGTCTTCGACATGGAGGGTCTCGGCGGCTTTTCCGACGCCATGGTGATGTCGCTCGACGAGTTTCGCACGCTCGGGCGTGACCACATGGTCGGCCGCGAGGCGCTGTGGCAGGAGATGGTCGACAGCCGCAGCGCCGGCGATCTCGCCGTTCTCGTCTACACGTCAGGCACGACAGGCCCGCCCAAGGGCGCGATGCATTCCAACCGCAGCGTCACGCACCAGATGCGACACGCCAACGACTTCATCCCGGCGCGCGAGGACGAGGACCGGCTGATCTTCCTGCCGCTCTGTCACGTCGCCGAGCGCATCGGCGGCTACTACGTCTCGGTTGCGCTCGGCTCGATCATGAACTTCGCCGAGAGCCCGGAGACGGTGCCCGATAATCTGCGCGAGGTGCAACCGACCGTCTTCCTCGCGGTGCCGCGGATCTGGGAAAAATTCTATTCCGCCATCACCATCGCGCTGAAGGACGCGACGGCATTCCAGCAATGGGCCTACCGCCGTGCCATCAAGATCGGCTATCGCATGGTCGATTGCCGCCTCGAGGGCCGGACGCCGTCGCTGGGCTTGCGCGTCGCCAACCGCATCGCCTACCAGCTCGTCTTCCGCAACATCCGCCGCATGATCGGGCTCGACCGTTGCCACATCGCCTTCACGGGAGCAGCGCCGATCGCGCCGGATCTGATCCGCTGGTATCTCGCGCTCGGCATCGACATGCACGAGGTCTACGGCCAGACCGAGAATTGCGGTGTCGCGACCATGATGCCGGCCGAACGCATCAAGCTCGGCTCGGTCGGCACGGCGGTGCCCTGGGGCGAAGTCGCGCTCTCCCCCGACGGCGAGATCCTGATCAGGGGCGACTTCCTGTTCATGGGCTACCTCAGTCAGCCGGAGAAGACGGCGGAGACCATCGATGTAGGCGGCTGGCTGCACACCGGCGATATCGGCACCATCGACAACGAGGGGTTTGTCCGCATCACCGACCGGATGAAGGACATCATCATCACCTCGGGCGGCAAGAACATCACGCCGTCGGAGATCGAGAACCAGCTCAAATTCTCGCCCTACATTTCCGATGCCGTCGTGATCGGCGACAGGCGGCCGTACCTGACCTGCCTCGTGATGATCGACCAGGAGAATGTCGAGAAGTTCGCGCAGGATCACGACATTCCCTTCACCAACTACGCCAGCCTGTGCCGGGCCGGCGAAATCCGGGACCTGATCTGGCGCGAGATCGAGGCCGTCAACGCCAGCTTCGCGCGTGTCGAGTCCATCAAGACATTCGACCTGATCGAGCGCCAGCTCACGCCGGAGGACGAGGAGCTGACGCCGACCATGAAGCTGAAACGCAATTACGTGAACAAGCGCTACGCCGCTGAAATCGACGCGATGTATCGCGAGCGGGCGGTCGCCTAGCTCGCAAATCAACAGCGAAGCGGTGATGGCCCCGCCGCTCGCGCAATACCGGCCTTAAGGAGAGGAGACGACAATGTCGAAGTGGTTGAAAGCGTTCGGCCTAGCTGTGAGTGCGTTCGCACTCACCTGTCAGCCGTCCCTGGCGCAAACCAAAGTCACCAATGAGGGCATTTCGGCCAACGAGATCGTCATCGGTACCCATCAGGATCTGTCGGGGCCGATCAAGGTCTGGGGCGTGCCTGTTTCCAACGGCATGAAGATGGCAGTCGAGGAGATCAACGCCGCCGGCGGCATCCAGGGCCGCAAGCTCAAGATGGTCCTGGAGGACAACGGCTATGATCCGAAAAAGGCGGTTCTGGCCTCGCAAAAGATGGTCGAGCGCGACAAGATCTTCGCGATGATCGGTCCAATGGGCTCGCCGACGGTGTTGGCCGCCCAGGATATCCTGTTCGATGCCGGCGTGCTCCAGCTGTTTCCGCTGACGGCGGCCGAGTTCACCTTCAAGTTCGATCCGGCCAAGCCGCAGGAGCGGCTCAAGTTCAACAATCTGCTGCCTTACGTCGAGAGCACGCGCGCCGCCCTGAAATACATGATGGAGTGGAAGAATTTTCAGAAGCCCTGCATCATGCATCAGGACGACGAGTACGGAAAAAACGTGCTCGACGGCTTCAACCAGCAGCTCGCGGCAATGAAGCTGCAGCCGGCCTCGATCACGAGCTACAAGCGCGGCGCGTCCGATTTCAGTGCGCAGGTCGCCAAGATGAAGTCCGACGGCTGCGATCTCGTCGTGCTCGGCACCGTGATCCGCGAGACCATCGGCGCGATGACCGAGGCGAAGAAGCTCGGCTGGGACGTCACTTTCCTGGGCGCCACGCCGACCAACGTGCTGGAGGTGCCGACGCTCGGCAAGGAGGCGGTCGAGGGGCTCTATGCGGCTTCGGGCTTCGAGATTCCCTATGAGGACACCGCCAAGGGCAAGGTCCACGACTGGCTGATCAACTACAAGAAGATGTTCGGCACCGACGCCAACACGCAGGCGATCATCGGCTACAATGCGGTGATGACGTTTGCGTTCTACGCAGACAAGGCCGGCAAGGATCTGACCGGACAGAAGATGCTCGATTCACTGGAATCAGGCGAAAAGTTCCTCGACATCTTCAATTCGCCGCCGACCAAGTTCTCCAAGACCGACCATCTGGCCAACACCATCACCCAGGTGCAGCAGGTCAAGGGCGGCCGCTGGGTGCTGGTCAAGGACAATCTGATGTTTTGATCTGAGACTGCCGCCGCGTGCTCAGTGCACCCTCTCCCCTTGGGGAGAGGGTGGATCGCCGCAAAGCGGCGCGCCGGGTGAGGGGTCTCTATCCTCACGAGCAGTAGAGCGAGTGGAAGCAACCCCTCATCCGGCGCTTCGCGCCACCTTCTCCCGCAGGGGGAGAAGGAAGAAGCCCTCACGACCCCCCACCCGCCGTCCCCGAGCTCACCGGCGCCAGCTCGTCTTCGCGGCAGCGCCAGCCGTCGGCCGCTTTGACGAAGGCAAAGGTGCGCTGGATTCGAAGACGGCGCGTGACATTGAAAGCCGCTGCGGAGCGTTCCTTGTTGGCGGCGCCCGGTTGCGGACGGCCGGTGCCGGCGTCCCAGCAGGTGCCGGTGCAGGTGGAGGCGACCTGGCTGCAGGTGGTGAATGGCGCCAGCACCACCATCTCGATCTCGCCGGTGACCTGCGCCTCCTGATCGGCCACCTGGCTGTCGAGCGCGTAGACGCGATTGATGCGGAGGAAATTGCCGCAGGAATTGGCAGCGTGGATGCGCGCGGCGCAGAAATCGATGGCGTCGGCGTCGGGCTCGCGTGCTGAGACCTGCCGGCCGAACACCTTCTTCGGATCGCCCCTGGCTGCAGCGATCTCCTCGGTCTTGCGCTTCAGATATTCGGCGAGGCAATCTTCCGGGGAGCCAAGCTCCTGCGGCGGCACGTTCTCCTTGCCGACCAGATTGCATTTGCGATCGCGCTCGCGGGTCCAGCGGCCGTATTCTGCGAAAGCAAACCGCGCCGCGGTCGGGTCCAGCTTGCCGATCAGGCCGAGCACCTGGCTGTTGAGCTCGGTCTCGGCGAGCGCCAGCGACGGGTCCGCACAGATCAGCGCGCCGGCGGCGGTGTTGGCCGCCAGACAGTCGAAATCCGGATCGCGCACGATCGCGGCGCGATCCTCGGTCACCTTGAGCAGGCAGGCCTTCACGCGGTCGAAATCTTCGACGCGAACGGCGGTCTGGCCGACGATGCCGCAGCCGAGATTGCGCTGGCGATTCCAGATCGCATTCTCCTCGATCGCAGGCAGACGATCGGGCAGGCGGGCGAGCCGCGCCTCGATGGCCGTCGAGAGCTTCTCGGCGGCTGCGGCAAGCTCGGCATCGCCGCAGAACAATTGATTGCTGGGATCGCGGATCTGCTGGCAGTTATTCCTGCCGAATTGCGGCAGCCCGTCGGACAGGGAAGGAGCGGATGGACCGGATTGCGCGAAGCCTGGTGCCGCCGGCAACGCCAGCAGCGCAAGCACGATGAGCACGATCAGCCGCATTCCACTCGCCCCCGCAGAGAGGCCTCATGCTAGCGCCGGGGATCACGTGGCGAAACGGGTTTGTGATGGGATACTGGTGGCCCGGATGGAGCGAAGCGTAATCCGGGGCCAGTGCAAGATGCGACGGGCGGTCCCGGAACTCGCTTTCGCTTCGTCCGGGCTACGAGATCGTCAATGCCCCCCGGGGATCACCATCGAGAACTGCACGGGCTCGCCGACATATCTCAGCACGGCAGACTGGTAGAGCACGAACAGCGGCTGGTAGCTGCGTGCCTCGTCATCCGCGACCATGGCCATGCGGCGGTTGTCGAGCATCAGCCAGTGTCCGTCGAGCCTTGCCGCGATCACCGCATGCTCTTCGCCGGCCCTGGCATCGCGCACCACGACGATGCGCAGGTCCTCATCGGCAACGCCGGCGAGCCGCAGCGCGGCGAGCTTGGCGATGGCATAGTCTTCGCAGTCGCCGGCGCCGCGCGCGAAAGTCTTGAGCGGCGAGCTCCAGACATCTTCGGCGCCGTCACTTTCGGCGCGGATGGCGAGGTTGATGGCGCGGTTGGTCTCGCCCAGCCGCGCGCGACCGTCGCGGGTGCGAACCTGGTCGACGATGGCAAGCAGCTTCAGCGCCGCGGGCGAGGCGCAATGGTCGCGATCGCCGTCGCACAACGCGAGCTGCACCATGTCGTCGTCGAGCTGCTCTTTCAGTGCGAACCATTTCTGCCGCAGGCCGCCGCTGGAAACGGGAAAGGCGAACACGCCGAACGGCTCGGCGGATTTGCGCACGAGCACGCCTGCGCCCGGCGACAGCAATGTGCCGGCACGAAGATCGGCCGCGGATCCGAGCAGCATCAACCCGCATAGAGCAAGGACTGCGCGCCAGGCGCGCACGCGAGCGGCGGACTCCATCTGACATCCCCTTCCGGCTTCGCCAGGATGATGAAGAAGGATTCCCCTCGACCTCAACGCGCCGGTCTTTGTTGCTTTCGCGGAGATGGTGCGAGACGGCCCGTTTTGTTCTGCTTAATGCGCGGCGGCCGGCTCCCAAAACCGTGGGACAGGCTGAAGCGGGCCTGCCCGAATTGCACAAAACTTTACGAATCGGGGACTAGGAGAGGCTCGGCTGCCGCGAAATGGCGTCGAATGCAGGCACAAGTTGTGGTCGGTCGATTCTGCTCCTATGGCTAATGACCCGCTACTTCACGGATTCTGTTAGTTGGATCACAGATTTGGCTCCGTAAATGCCGCAGTATGCGGCGGGGTATCATGATGCGAAGATTGAGGTGAGTATTGAGCGTTCAAAATATACTGCAGAGTACATGGAACGCTCGGAAATGGGCTCCAACACCCGACGCTTTACTCGCAAATCTCACAACGATGACTTCGGTTTATCTTTGCATGTCGCCGCAGGCATAGTCGCCGGCAGCCAAGTCGTGCCAAATCACACAAGCAATAGATGGTTTCGCTAAGGACTTGGTAATGATATGCGAGCTTAGGCGGTCGATTCTTTCATAAATATTAACCCTTTTCCGGTGCCCCGTTGAATTACGCTGGCAAATTTGACGCCGCGCTCTCCTTGGATGGGCAGGGTTTCGGCTCGTCCGACCATGTCGATTCCTTTATGGCCAGGTCCTTTGCGGCCAAGTCCTTTACCGCCAAGGCACATGGCCACGTGCCCGATGGTGCGGTCGTCGTTGCCGACCCCAATCTGATCTTCCATGGCGATTTCAAGCGCACGGGACTTGATCTCGTGCTGTCCCATGACGGCCACGAGTTCGTCGTTCACGATTATTTCAGGGGCGACAAGCGCGCGGCGATCGCCTCGCCCGACGGCGCGCATCTCACCGGCGATATCGTCAGCGCGCTCACGGGTTACGTTCAATATGCGCAGGCCGCGCCCGGCGCCGCTGCGGCACAGGTCATCGGCCATGTCACCAAGCTGACCGGCAGCGCCACCGCGATCCGCAACGGCGTCTCCGTCATCCTGAACAACGGCGACAATGTCGAGAAGGGCGACGTGGTCTCGACCGGCTCGGATTCGACGCTCGGCGTGACCTTCATCGACGGCACCGTGTTCGGCCTGTCCTCCAACGCGCGGATGGTGCTGAACGAGATGGTCTACGACCCGAACGGGTCGAACAATTCCTCGCTGCTCAGCCTGGTTGCGGGCACCATTACCTTCGTCGCCGGCGAGACCGCCAAGCACGGCGACATGAAGATCGACACGCCGGTCGCCACCATGGGTATCCGTGGCACGGCGGTGCTGACCGAGATCAACTTCGTCGTTCCCCCGGGTGGCGGCGATCCGCAACCGCAGGCGAACTTCCAGGTGCTGGTCGAGCCGAACGGCACCACCGGCTCCTACATCCTGTTCGACAAGCTGACCTTGCTGCCGATCGCGACGGTCAACCAGGCCGGCCAGATGATCCAGATCAGCGGTGGCAACGTCTCGGTCACCAATGCGCTGTTGTCACCTGATGTGCAGAAGCTGATCACGGACGTGTTCACGCTGAAGTTCACGGACAACAACACCAACACCAAGCTGACCACGAACTTCACCGACACCATCACGCAGACCAGCGACGGCATGACGATCAAGACGCCGGCCGGCTACGTTGCGATTCCGGTCTTCGTCAATCTCAGCCAGCAGAACGGTGCGCTGCAGGCCCCGACCGATCACGCGACCGCGGGCAGCCGCGTTCCGAACGCGCTGTCGCTGTTTTTGCAGAGCCTCGACCTCGCCAACAACGTCAAGGTCGCATTCAACCTGACCGAAGTCGCAGGTCAGACCGGCGTGTCGACGGCCGATCTGGTGATCGCCAAGGCCTCCTTTGTCGACTTCAATCTTGGCGACCGTCCGACCGTGAAGGTGGTGCTCACCGACGGAACCTATGTCTACCAGGACTCGGGCCAGCACGACGTGACGGGAGGCCTCTCGGCGCTCCAGAAGCAGGATATTCTGGCCACCGAGGTCAAGATCACCGTCATTCCCGGGGCCGACAACGACAGCAACGGAACCGCGGCCTGGACCTTCAGCGTTCCGGACAACGCCTTCGACTTTCTCGCCGCAGGCGAGACGCTGACACTGAAATACACCATCGTCCTCAACAACAACTTCGCCGACGATCCAGGGATCGTCACCAAAGACATCACCATCACCATCACCGGCACCAACGACAAGCCGGTGATCACCTCGGCCGTGCCGACCATCACCTTCTCGGGCGGCACCAGCGTGCCGGGTGGCCCGCTCACCAGCGAAGTGCCGACCTCAGGCACGCTGAGCTTCAGCGATGTCGATCTCACCGACACGCACACGGTGTCGGTGTCCAAGTTCAGCGCGGTCCTGCCCGGCGGCACCGTGCCCCAGAGCATCTACGACTTTCTCGCCAATGACCTCTCGGTCTCGATCGCGCCCGGTCACGACAGCACCGGGCCCGCCACGGGAACGGTGAATTGGTCGCTCCGAGATATCCCGGTCTATCTCGCCGACTTCATCCCGAAGGGCGAGGTGCTGACGCTGACCTACACCGTGACGGTCACGGACTCGCAAGGCGCCACGTCAGACCAGACCATCACGGTCACGATCACGGGCACCGATGCGCCCGCCGTGGTGTGGATCGCGACGAACAAGCCGGGAGCTCCGTCAGGCGGCTTCTGGAGGGACGGCGCCAACTGGGAAACCGGCACCGTGCCGACCAGCAGCGACGACGTCATCGTCATCACCGATCAGCTGCACGGCCTGACGCCGTCCTATCCGGTCACGATCGACACAGCCGCGTTCGCCAATTCGCTGACGATGAACGATTTCGACACCAACGCGGACCACACGGCCCCGGAGGTGATCAACAAGAGCACACTGACGATCACCAAGACGCTCACGCTCGAGGCCGATTCGAGATTCACCAATCAGGCGACGGGCATCGTCTCGGTTGGCGGCAAGGCCGAGTTTTCGGGGACCAGCGTCCTTGCGAATGCCGGGCGGATGACGCTTGCAGGCGGTGGCGACTTCGCCAGGGGTACGTCGATCAGCAACTCCGGCACGATCGAGCTGTCCGGCGGCACGCTGACGACGCTCGCCGAAATTCACAATGCAGGCGGCATCCTCGAAGCGGATATTGGTACGACGCTGATCGTTGATGCCGCGACGGTCGATGGCGGTACCGTGATCATTTACGGCACGCTGGAGCTCGACGGCACCAGCCTGATCGAGAACGGCACGCTGAGCAATTGCGGCGTGGTCAACGTCAAGGGTGCGGCAGAGTTCGCCAACGAAACCGTCGTCAACAAGGCCGGCGGCCTGATCGAGGTGTGGAGCGACAGCGCGCTGACGATCGACAATGGCTCCGTCGTCAAAAATTCGGGCAAGCTCACGGTCGATGCCGACGGCAAACTGATCGTCGACGGCGCGACGATCGACGGCGGCACGCTGACCATATCAGGTACGCTGGAATCGACGGGCAGCAGCGCCATCACCGGCGTGGATATCACCAGCTCCGGCACGGTCACGATCGACGGAACGTCGAAGCTCTATTTGACCGACGTCTCGATCAACGGCGGCAACCTGAACAATTTCGGCCATCTCTACGCCGTGTCGGGCGGCAACAATGTCGCGGGTGCCGTGATCAATACCGGCATCATCGAGGTGCAGGCCGGCACGCTGAACCTGTCCGGCAGCCTCACCGGTGCTGGCCAGTTGATCATCGACGACAAGGCGACGCTGGAGCTCGGCGGAGCCGATGCGCAGACCGTCACCTTCACCGGCGGTTCCGATACGCTGCAGCTGGACAACACCAGCCATGACTTCACCGGGACCATCACCGGCCAGGCGACGAGTGGTGGCAGCTTCGCGATCACCGGCAACGCCAACATCACGGCGTCTGCAGGCGATGCGCTCGACTTCACGGCATCGGGCGGGTCGAGCGACAGCCGCGCCGACATCGTGCTGACGCCATCAGGCACGCTGACCGGCGCGAACAACGGCATTGCCGTCACCCAGAACGGCATCGGCAACATCTCGCTGACCACGGTTGGCGATGTCACCGGAACTGCCGGCGACGGCATCACGCTGCGGGACGGCGCGGGCGGGGCAGGCGACATCACTGCGACGATCGGCGGCACGGCCTCAGGTGCTGTCGGTCTCGACGTGCTCGCCAACGGCGATGGCGAAGTCACCATCACGAATCACGGGCATATCATAGGCACGAGTTCGTACGGCATCAGTGTCGTCCAGGACGGCGACGATGCGACGGGTTCGACGCACATCACCAATACCGGATCTGTGGGCGGTGCCGGCGACGTCGCCGCGATCTCCATTCATGAGAGCGCGACCGGCACCGCGACGATCGACAATTCCGGCACCATCGGTCCCGACGACGCCGGCAGCGTGACCGCGACGACCTATGCGATCGTCGAGACCGGCGGCGCGGTCACGATCAACAACAGCGGCCACATCAGCGGCAACATCTCGGTTGCCAGCGCCACCTTCGAGAACGAATCCGGTGGCGCCTGGACCGCTTCCGGTGTCAGCGTGTTCGGCACCTCGTCCACGATCGATAACGCCGGCGAAATCGATCTCCACGACGGCGCCTCTGTCGCGAGCGCGGACGGGTTGACCTTCGGCATCGCCAACTCCGGCAGCATCGAGAGTTGGGGCACGACATCGATCACGGGCAGCATCACCAACACCAACACGATCGAGATCCATGCCGGCGGGGCCTTGTCGCTGTTCGGCTCGCTGTCCGGCTCCGGTTCGGTCACGATCGACGCCGGCGCGACGCTGGTGCTCGACGCCACGATGTCGCAGACGGTCACCTTCGCGGGCGACGGCAGCGAGCTCTCCATCCGGACGACGGATTTCGGCGGCTCGATCGCGGGATTGACCGCGACCGACAAGATCGACCTGTCGAGCATCGGCTATGCCCTCGGAACCAGTGCGTTGTACGTCGCCAATGACGACGCCAGAACCGGCGGCACGTTGACGATCACCGACGCCGCCGGTCATCACATCAGCCTGACCCTGACCGGCGCCGACTACAGCAACACGATTTTCGCGGGCAGCGACGACGGCACGGGTCACACGGTGATCACCGTCAACGCTGCGGACGACGCGCCGAAATTCACCGCGGATGGCGCCGGGCTGAGCGCGAGCTTCTCCGAATTGGCGAACACCACCAATTCGCCGACGCTCGACCCGGTGCCGGCCGCCAGCGGCTCGATCGCGTTCACCGACGTCGATCTGACGGATCGTCCGCAGGCGAACGTGACCCACCAGGACGTGACCTGGCTCGACGCCGATGGCCATACCGAGCTCACGCTGACGTCGGGTCAGGCGAGTGCGCTGGAAAGCGCGCTTGCCGTTCTGACATCAGGCAAGAACAACGGTGCCGTCGACTGGAGCTATTCGATCCCTG
Source organism: Bradyrhizobium sp. Gha (assembly GCF_900113735.1). Classification (GTDB taxonomy): domain Bacteria; phylum Pseudomonadota; class Alphaproteobacteria; order Rhizobiales; family Xanthobacteraceae; genus Bradyrhizobium. Next base: position 17,584 of record NZ_FOQM01000050.1, on the reverse strand, counting down.
ACGGTGCGCTGGACTTCCTCGGCCAGGGCCAGACCGCGACCATCGTCTCCACCATCACGCTCGACGACGGCCATCACAGCACCGACACGACCCAGGTCACCGTCACGATCACCGGCGCCAACGACGTGCCCACGCTCGACAACGCGACGCTGGCTTCTGTCGCCGGCGATGACGGCAATCCGCCCGGCGACACCATCGGTGATCTCTTCGTCGGCAAATTCCACGATGTCGATGCCGGCGCGGGCTTCAAGGCAATTGCGGTCAGTGCCGACAACGCGACGCCGGATCAGGGCGTCTGGCAGTACGAGATCGCCGGCACGGATCAGTGGGTGGCCATCTCCGGCGTCAGCGACACCAATGCGCTGGTGCTGAGCACCGATGCGCTGGTCCGCTTCGTCCCCGCGCAGGGCTTCAGCGGCACGCCAGGAACACTCGACGTCCACGCGCTCGATAATACCTATGGGGGTGATGTCAGCGGCACCTCTCCAGTCTCCATCGACATCTCCGGTGCCGGTCACGACGGCACGGCGCCGGCGTCGAGCGAGGCTGCCACGATCAGCACCAGTGTGACCGCGCCTGCCGGCGGGCCGCTCATCGGCACCGACAATTTCTACGTCTCGCATGATCGCGAGCTCGGCACCGACACGATCTTCAATCTCTCGGTCAGCGACACCGATCCCGGCGCGACGGATGATGACTTCACCGTGACGGCGGTGACCGCACATGCGGGCAGCAGCGTCGATCTGTCGACCGCATCCGGCTCGCTCGACGACATCAACACGGCCTTCGACAACGGTGTCACCTACAATCCCGGCGATACCCCGCCGAATACCGACCGGATCACGCTGACCGTGACGGACCAGACCACCGGCGCCAGCGACACGGTCAACTTCATCTTCAACCAGGGCGACGCCGGCAATGGCGTCACGCTGAACGGCACCAGCGGCAAGGACGTCATCTTCGCGACGACGACCGGCGACACGCTGAGCGGCGGCGGCGGCAAGGATCAGTTCGTGTTCGCGCCGGGCACGACCGGGGAGGATGCCACGCACACCATCGCCGATTTCATTGAGGGCCTCGACAAGATCGACCTGCGCCAGTTCTCGGGCGTTGCGTCCACTCACGATCTCCAGATGACCCAGCTGTCCGGCGCAACGCAGGTTACGTGGCAGGAGCAGATTGGCACGGGAGACAGCGCGGTCACCGAACATGAAACGCTGCTGCTGAAGGGCGTGGTCGCCGCAAGTCTCAAGGCCAGCGATTTCATCTTCCACATCTCCTGATCGGCGCCGGATCCGGCCGGCCTGGCCGCGATCACGCCCAGCTCGACGCCGGCAAAAAATCCACAATCCTCCGCCATCGGGGAATGGAAAATCACGCGCCGAGGCTCCATGATCCGGGGGACGCGACGCGCGGCGGGAAGCTCGACTGACATGAAACGTCTCAAAATCCTGCGCCGGTGGTTCACGCGGAGACTCGGCGTTGCGCGGCTGATATGCCTTGGGCTGCTGATCGTCTTCGCCGGGTTGCGCGTCTGGGATCCGCCGCCGCTGCAGGAAGTGCGCGTGCGCACCTTCGACCTGTTTCAGCTGATCGATCCCCGCCACAAGGCGGTGCGGCCGGTCACCATCGTCGACATCGACGACAAGAGCCTCGCCAGGCTCGGCCAGTGGCCATGGCCGCGGACGCGGATCGCCGATCTGATCATCAACCTCACCCACGACGGCGCAGTCGCGATCGGCTTCGACGTGGTGTTCTCGGAGCCTGACCGGCTCAATCCGGATCTGGTCGCCAATGAGATGCGCTATCTGGACGATGCGACCCGCGCCAGGCTGCACGAACTGCCCAGCAACGACCAGGTCCTCTCGGAAGCGATCAAGGGTTCGCGCGTGGTGCTGGGCGAGACCGGCCAGCCGGCGGTCGGTTCCGAGATCGACAAGTCGCTGCCCTTCACCGGCGTTGCAACGGTCGGCGAAGAGAATGCCGAAAAATTCCTGTTCGAATTCCCCGGCCTGCTGCGCAACGTACCCGTCATCGAGAAGGTCGCGGCCGGCCGCGGCCTGTTCACCATCAAGACCGAGCGCGATGGCCTGATCCGGCGCGTGCCGATGATCATGCGCGCCCAGGGCAATATCATGCCCTCGCTCGGCCTCGAGATCCTGCGGGTCGTCACGGGAACGCCGACGCTGCTGGTTCGCACCGACAAGACCGGCATCCGGGGCGTGCGCATCAAGGGCCTGGAGATCCCGACCGACAAGAATGGCCAGCTCTGGGTGCATTATGCGCGCCAGGATCCCTCGATCTACGTCTCGGCCGCCGACGTGCTCGACAACACCGTGCCGCCTGACAAGATCAACGGCAAGCTGGTGCTGATCGGCACCTCCGCCGTCGGCCTCAACGATCTCAAGACCACGCCGGTCTCGGCGAACATGCCTGGCGTCGAGATCCACGCCCAGGTGCTCGAAAGCGTGCTCAGCGGCGCGGTGATTTCGCAACCGAACTATGCGCTCGGTGTCGAATTGCTCACTGCGATGATCATCGGCATCCTCGTCATCATCTTCACGCCGAATCTCGGTCCGGTCCGGCTGGTGCTCGCGGGCGCGATGTTCGCCGCCATCCTGATCGGCTCGTCCTGGTTCTTCTACGCGCGGTACCGCTACCTCATCGACTTCACCTATCCGCTGTTGTCGACCACGGCGATCTACCTGACCTTCATCTTCGCGAGCTTCGTGCGCGAGCAACGGCAGCGCGTGCAGATCCGCGGCATGTTCGCGCAATACATGTCGCCGGAGCTGGTCGAGCAGCTCGCGCAATCGCCCGAGAAGCTCAAGCTCGGCGGCGACGAGCGCGACATGACGATCATGTTCTCCGACGTGCGCGGCTTCACCTCGATCTCGGAAAGCTTCAAGCATGATCCGCAAGGCCTGATCACGCTGATGAACCGCTTCCTGACGCCGCTGACCGACGTGATCCGCGCGCACCGCGGCACCATCGACAAATACATGGGCGACGCCATCATGGCGTTCTGGAATGCGCCGGTCGACGACGACCAGCATGAGGTCAACGCCTGCGAGGCGGCAGTCGGCATGCTCGAGAAGATCGACGAGGTCAACAGGGAGCGCGAGCAGGAGGCCGCCGAGGGCGGTCACGCCTACATTCCTCTCAATGTCGGCATCGGCCTCAACACCGGCATCGGCGTGGTCGGCAACATGGGATCCGACAAGAAGTTCAACTATTCGGTGCTCGGCGACAGCGTGAACCTGGCGTCACGCCTGGAAGGCCAGACCAAGGAATACGGTTTCCCGATCATCGTGGGCTCGCGCACCGCACTCGCCGCCAAGGACAGATTCGCGATCCTCGAGCTCGACTTCATCACGGTCAAGGGCAAGAGCGAACCGGAGGTGATCTATGCGATCGCTGGCCGCGAGGATGTGTTGCAGTCGGCCGCGTTCCAGCGCCTGCGCAACGTCACCATCGAAATGCTCGCCTGCTACCGCAGCCGCGACTGGCAGGGCGCACTCGACGCCATCGAACGCGGCCGTCGCAGCGAGGATGCCGACACGCTGGAGAAGCTGTTCGGCCTGTACGAAGCAAGGATCAACGAGTTCAAGGTCAATCCGCCGCCGGACGATTGGACGGGGGCGTATGCGCTGCTGACGAAGTAGCGGGCGAGGACGTAGCCTGTAGGGTGGGTTAGCTCAGCGGATGCGCGAAGCGCAGTCCGGTGAGCGTAACCCACCAACTTCGGTCGGCACCTGTGGAAGCATGGTGGGTTACGCCTGCGGCTAACCCACCCTACGGCAGCTGCGTTTGCCGCGCGCCCTCACTCCACCCCGATCGTCGTGAGGTCCTGGAACCAGTGCTGCGCCTGCACGAACTGCTTGATCTTCGGCGACAGCGCATGCGGGTTGGTGTCGTGGACCACCCAGACCAGCGCGGCGTCGTCGACGATCAGCGCATGCGCCCGCGCGATCAAATCGTCCTGCTTGGCGGTGTCGAACGTCTGCTTGGCCTGGTTGATCAGCGCGTCGACCTCGGGATTCTTGTAGCCGCCCCAGTTGACGCCGACCGGCGCGATCTGGTCGGAGGCAAAGAAGCGGACGATGGCGTAGAGCGGGTCCGAGGTGACATAGGCGATGTTGTTGGCGGTGATGCCGGCGTTGATCTCGTCGGCCGCGCCCTTGCGCCAATGCGTATAGAGCGTTTCGAGCTCGACCACCTTGAAGTCGATGTCGATGCCGATCTCCTTGAAACTCTGCTGCAGGAATTCGTTCATCGGCAGCGACAGCATCTGGCCGGTGCCACCCTGCGCGATGATGAAGGTGGCCTTCAGCGGCTTTGCTTTCGAATAACCGGCTTCCTCGACCAGCTTTTTCGCGGCGGCGAGATCATATCTCAGCTCGAAAGTCGGCTTGCCGAACCACGGGCTCGACGGGTCCACCTGGCCCCTGGCGGGCTTCGCAAGACCGTTCATCAGGCCGACCACCTCGTCGCGGTTGATGGCGAGGTTCAGCGCCTTGCGCAGGCGGATGTCGGTCCAGGGCGAGCCCGGCAGCACGCTGAGATGATAATTCCAGACATGCGGCGTGACGTTGTCGACGATCTTCATGCCCGCCGCCTTCAGCTGCGGCACGGCATCAGGCGCCGGCGTTTCGATCAGGTCGACCTGGCCCGCGAGCAGCGCATTGGTGCGGGTCAACGCTTCCGGCATCGGCACCAGCACGATCTTGTCGACCCTGGGAATGCGCTTGGCGTTCCAATAGTCCGGATTCTTGCTGAGCTCGGCCAGCTCGCGCGGCACCAGTTTCGTCAGCTTGAACGGGCCGGTGCCGGAGGGCTGGCTGGCGAACTTGTCCCAATCCTTGCCGAGCTTCTCATACTGCGCCGGGCTCGACACCAGGAACCACAGCATCTGATAGGGGAAGAAGGAGTCCACCGTCTTGGTCGTGATCTCCACGGTGAAATCGTCGATCTTGGCGTAGCTCGCGACCGAAGGAAGCCGCGTCTTCACCTGCGCGCTCTGCCGCTTGTCGAATTGCGGCGCCTTGTCGTTGAGCACCTTGTCGAGATTCCAGATCACCGCATCGGCGTTGAACTCGCTGCCGTCGTGAAACTTCACGCCCTTGCGAAGGGTGAAGCGCCATTTGGTCTTGTCTGAATCGTCGACCTTCCATTCGGTCGCGAGCCCCGGCACCAGCTTGCCCGGGCGATCGGCCACGTCCATCTCCCACGCCACCAGCGGATCGTAGATCGTATAGGCCGTGAATTGATAGGCGCCGGCGCCGCGATCGGGCTGGCCCGTCGTCAGCGGAATATCCGCCATCGAGATGCCATAGCGCACCACCGTTTCGGCGCGCGCCGCGACTGCGAACGACGCCAGTGCAAGCACGGCGAGACAGGTCGATTTGAGGATTCGCATGGCCCAAGCTCCCAGAATAGTCGGGCCTAACGTGCAATCCGGATGCCAGAATAGGCAGTTTGCTTGCGCTGCATTCCCGTGATCACAAGGACTTGTCGTCGCAGGGCTAATTTGCAGAATAAGTTTCTCCTTGGCATAGCCATTGCATACGTTTGCATCAAAATTAATCAGCGATTTCACTGAGAGGACTGAGGCGATGCTTATCAAGACAACCGCGCGTGCAGCATTGATCGCTGCACTGGCCCTGGCGAGCGCGGCGGCCTGGCCGCGCGCGGCCAGCGCCGAAACCGTGCTGCGCATCGGCATGACGGCTGCCGACATTCCGCGCACGCTCGGTCAACCCGATCAGGGTTTTGAAGGCAACCGCTTCACTGGCGTCACCATGTACGACGCGCTCACCGGCTGGGACCTGTCCTCGGCGGACAAGGCCAGCGTGGTGATCCCCGGCCTTGCGACCGAGTGGAAGGTCGATGATGCGGACAAGACCAAATGGATCTTCAAGCTGCGCCCGGGCGTCACCTTCCATGACGGCACGCCGTTCAACGCCGATGCCGTGGTGTGGAACGTGGACAAGGTCCTGAAGCAGGACGCGCCGCAGTTCGACGCCAGCCAGGTCGGCGTCACGGCCTCGCGCATGCCGACGCTGGCTTCTGCGAGGAAGATCGACGACATGACGGTCGAGCTCACCACCAAGGAACCCGACAGCTTCCTGCCCATCAACCTCACCAACCTCTTCATGGCGAGCCCGGCGAAGTGGCAGCATTTCTACGACAAGGCGGAAGGTGCTGACGCCAAGGCGAAGTCGCAGGCCGCCTGGACCGCCTTTGCCAAGGACGCCGCGGGCACCGGCCCGTGGAAGATGGCAAGCTTCACGCCGCGCGAACGGCTGGAGCTGGTCAAGAACGCTGACTATTGGGACAAGGCGCGCGTGCCCAAGATCGACAGGATGGTGCTCTTGCCGATGCCGGAAGCCAACGCACGCACCGCGGCGCTGCTCTCCGGGCAGGTCGATTGGGTCGAGGCGCCCGCGCCCGATGCGCTGCCCGAGCTCAAGCAGCGCGGCTTCAAGCTCTACGCCAACGAGCAGCCGCATGTCTGGCCGTGGCAATTCTCGCGCGTCGAAGGCTCGCCCTGGAACGACATCCGCGTCCGCAAGGCTGCGAACCTCTGCGTCGATCGGGAAGGCCTCAAGGATGGCTTGCTGGCAGGGCTCATGGTGCCGGCGACCGGCACCTTCGAGCCCGGCCATCCCTGGCGCGGAAAACCGGCCTTCGAGATCAAGTACGACAAGCCAGCCGCGCAGAAGCTGATGCAGGAAGCGGGTTTTGGTCCGAACAAGAAGCTGACGGTGAAGATCCAGACCTCGGCTTCGGGCTCGGGCCAGATGCAGCCGCTGCCGATGAACGAATATCTGCAGCAGGCCCTCGCCGAATGTTATTTCGACGTGCAGCTTGACGTCATTGAGTGGAATACGCTGTTCACCAACTGGCGCCGCGGCGCCAAGGATCCGTCGGCCAACGGCTCGAACGCGACCAACGTCACCTATGCGGCAATGGATCCGTTCTTCGCACTGGTGCGCTTCCTGCAATCGGGCATGGCCCCGCCGGTCTCGAACAATTGGGGCTTCATCAACAATCCCAAATTCGACGAGCTGGTGAAGAAGGCGCGACAGACCTTCGATCCCGCCGCGCGCGACGCCGCGCTCGCTGAACTGCACGCGGCCTCCGTCGACGACGCAGCCTTTCTCTACGTCGCTCACGACGTCGGCCCCCGCGCCATGAGCCCGAAGGTCACAGGGGTGATCCAGCCGAAGAGCTGGTTCATCGATTTCTCGCCGATTTCGATGCAGTAGTGAAGTGAGGCGAGCACGCTGGTAGGGCTCCCCTCCCCCTTGTGGGGAGGGGTTGGGGAAGGGGGGTCACACGGGCGGTCCCTCTGTGGCCACCCCCCTCCCTGACCCTCCCCCACAAGGGGGGAGGGAACGCTCCCATCTCGCGCTCCTTACGGAAGCCCGCGTTCGTATCGCGCAACGTCACGTCAGGTAACTCAGTGCTCGCCTACATCGCCAGACGTATCGTCTATGTCATCCCGATCGTCATCAGCGTGGCGCTGGTGTGCTTTCTGCTCGTGCACATCACACCGGGCGATCCGCTGGTTGCGGTGCTCCCCGCAGATGCCTCGCAGGAGCTCGCCGCGCAGCTCCGCGCCGCCTATGGTTTCGACCGGCCGTTGCCGGTGCAGTTCGGGCTGTGGTTGCTGCGTGCCCTTCATGGCGATCTCGGCAATTCCATCGCGACGGGCCGGCCGGTGCTCGCCGAGGTCATGCGCGCGGTCGGCAACACCGTCACGCTGGCGCTTGCGGCGGCCATCATCGGTTTCACGATGGGCGTCCTGCTCGGGCTGATCGCCGGCTATTTCCGCGAAACCTGGATTGACAAGCTCGCGACCTCCTTTGCCATCGCCGGCGTCTCGGTGCCGCATTACTGGCTCGGCATGGTGCTGGTCATCATCTTCTCGGTGGAGCTGAACTGGCTGCCCGCGGTCGGCGCCGGGCCGAACGGCTCCAACTCCTGGGCCTGGGACTGGGCGCATCTGAGATATCTGGTGCTGCCGGCGATCACGACCTCGGTGATCCCGATGGGCATCGTCACCCGCACCGTGCGTGCGCTCACCGGCGACATCCTCAGCCAGGATTTCGTCGAGGCGCTGCGTGCCAAGGGCCTGCATGAGCGCGGCGTTTTCCGCCACGTCATCAAGAACGCCGCGCCCACCGCGCTCGCCGTGATGGGGCTCCAACTCGGCTACATGCTCGGGGGCTCGATCCTGATCGAGACCGTGTTCTCGTGGCCGGGCTCGGGCTTCCTGCTCAATTCCGCGATCTTCCAGCGCGACCTGCCGCTGCTGCAGGGCACGATACTGGTGCTGGCGCTGTTTTTCGTCCTTCTCAATCTGCTGGTCGACATCGCGCAAGCTGCGATCGATCCGCGCATCAAGCGGGGCTAGCGATGAGCCCGGCTGTAGCTCCTCGGGAGGTGCGCTCCCTCCCCCGCTTGCGGGGGAGGGTCGGGGAGAGGGTGTTTCCTCTCGCGAGAACCCCCAAGAGGAGAAAACCCTCACCCGCGCCGGAGCCTGTCATCGGGCGCGCCTTCGGCGCGACCCGTTGGGCGCGACCTCTCCCGCGAGCGGGAGAGATGCACCGCCTCCTTGGCTTGCACCGACCGAACCAAAATTTTGCGGGGGCTAGCGCATGACCGAGCTCCCTTTGTCCGCCGCCACCGACGCCCCGCTCCAGGCTGCGCCCGCGACCAAGGCGCGCGGCTATTGGGCGACGGTTGCCCGTCGCATCCTGCGCGACAAGGTCAGCATGGCGTGCGCCGTCGTGCTGCTGTTGATCTTCATTTCCGCGATCCTCTCGCCCTGGCTCGGGCTCGAGGATCCCTACAAGGGCTCGATGATCCGCCGCCTTCGCCACATCGGCACGGCGGGCTATCCGCTCGGCACCGACGAGCTTGGCCGCGATATGCTGGCGCGGCTGATCTATGGCGGCCGGCTCTCGCTGGTCATCGGCATCTTGCCCGTCATTCTCGCTTTCGGCATCGGCACCTCGCTCGGCCTCGTTGCCGGCTATGTCGGCGGCAAGCTCAACACCGCGATCATGCGCACGGTCGACGTGTTCTACGCATTCCCTTCCGTGCTGCTGGCGATCGCGATATCAGGCGCGCTCGGCGCCGGCATCCTCAACTCCATCGTAGCGCTGACCATCGTGTTCGTGCCGCAGATCACCCGTGTCGCCGAAAGCGTCACCACCGGCGTGCGCAACATGGATTTCGTTGAAGCCGCGCGCGCCTCGGGTGCGGGGCCATTCACGATCATGCGCGTGCACATCCTCGGCAACGTGCTGGGTTCGATCTTCGTCTATGCCACCAGTCTCATTTCGGTGTCGATGATCCTGGCGGCCGGCCTGTCCTTCCTCGGCCTCGGCACCAAGCCGCCGGAGCCGGAATGGGGCCTGATGCTGAACACGCTTCGTACCGCGATCTACGTCAATCCCTGGGTCGCAGCGCTTCCGGGCGCGATGATCTTCGCGGTCTCGATCTGCTTCAATTTGCTCTCCGACGGCCTGCGCAGTGCCATGGACATCAGGAACTGAGATGATGATGCAACGGCGCGATATCGCGGCACAGAAGGTCGTCATGCCCGGGCTTGTCCCGGGCATCCACGTTCTTCGTGCTGTGCGGCAAGGCGTGGATGGCCGGGACAGGCCCGGCCATGACGGCGTGGAGAGTTTGGCACACGCCAGATGCGCGCGCACTGTCCCGACGGGGAGACGCGGGAGCTTGCGACCGTGAGCGAGAGCAACACTTCCTCCGCCATGCTGGCGCCGATCCAAGACCTCGGCGGCGCGGCGCAGCCGTTGCTTCAGGTCAACGGTCTCACAAAACATTTTCCGGTGCGTGGCGGGCTGTTCGCCGCCAGGCGGACCGTTCGCGCCGTGGACAATGTGTCCTTCTCCGTCGCCAAGGGCGAGACGGTCGGCATCGTCGGCGAGTCCGGCTGCGGCAAGTCCACCACCGCGCGGCTGCTGATGCACCTGATGTCGCGCGATGACGGCGACATCATCTATGACGGCATGACCGTGGGACAGTCGCTCTCGCTGCGCGATCTGCGCCGCGGCATGCAGATGGTGTTCCAGGATTCCTACGCCTCACTCAATCCGCGCCTGACGATCGAGGAATCGATCGCGTTTGGGCCGAAGGTGCACGGCATGGCCGATGGCGCGGCGCGCGCGCTGGCCCGCGAGCTGCTCGGCAAGGTCGGTCTGGTGCCTGCAAATTTCGCCAACCGCTATCCGCACGAAATCTCGGGCGGCCAGCGGCAGCGCGTCAACATCGCACGGGCCTTGGCGCTATCGCCGCGCCTGGTGATACTGGATGAGGCCGTCTCGGCACTCGACAAATCCGTCGAGGCGCAGGTGCTCAATCTGCTCGCCGATCTCAAGCGGGAATTCGGCCTGACCTATCTCTTCATCAGCCACGACCTCAACGTCGTCCGCTACATCAGCGACCGCGTGCTGGTGATGTATCTCGGCGAGATCGTCGAGCTCGGCCCGGTCGATCAGGTCTGGGATGCGCCTGCGCATCCCTATACGCGCGCGCTTCTTGCCGCGATGCCGTCCTCTGATCCTGACAGCCGCACCCAGAAGCCGCCGATCTCGGGCGACCCACCCAATCCGATCGATCCGCCCGCGGGCTGCCGCTTCCACACCCGTTGTCCGTTTGCGGAGCCGCTCTGCGCAAATGCGACACCAAAGCTCACCGCGCTCGATAATATGGGGCACGAGGCCGCCTGCTACATGGCCATTCCGGGATCAGGCCATAGCCGTGCGCCCAAAGAGGAAACCGCATGACGAGACCGACGACAAAGGAAATCCAGGCAACGGCGCAGATCGCCGGCGTTCCCGTGGACGACGAGATCGCGACACGTATCTCCAATTCCATCGGACCTGCCTTTGAAGGCTTTGCAGCCATCGCCGGCACGCTGCCGTTCGACCTCGAGCCCGCGCTCTATCCGCTCGCGCAGACCCAGAAGGTGTCGAAATGAGCACGGAGCCTGCCTTGATGACGCTCACCGAGGTCGCACGTGCGATCGGGATGAAGCAGGTCTCCTCGCATGAGGTGACGCGCGCGCTGCTGCATCGCATCGCGCAGTGGCAGCCGCATCTCAACGCCTTCATGTCGGTCGAGTCGGAAGCCGCGCTGAACGCGGCCGATGCCGCCGATGCCGAGCTTGCCAAGGGCGGGCTGCGTGGCCCTCTGCACGGCGTGCCGCTCGCCCACAAGGACATGTATTACGATGCGGGCAAGGTCGCGACCTGCGGCTCGCTGATCCGCCGCGATTTCGTGCCGACCGTGACGTCGACCGCCTTGCAGCGGCTCAAGGATGCCGGCCAGATCAGGCTCGGCACGCTGCATCTGGCCGAGTTCGCCTATGGGCCGACCGGGCACAACGCTCACTATGGCCCGGTGCGCAACCCCTGGAACGTCGCGCATATCACCGGCGGCTCGTCCTCGGGCTCCGGCGCGTCGGTCGCCGCGCGGCTTACTTTTGCGGCGCTGGGCTCCGACACCGGCGGCTCGATCCGCATGCCCGCGCATTTCTGCGGTGTCACGGGTCTGAAGACGACTTGGAGTCGCGTCAGCCGCGCCGGTGCGATGCCGCTGTCGCAATCGCTCGACACGGTCGGGCCGCTCGCGCGCACCGCCGAAGACTGCGCCTTGCTGCTGGCGCTGATGGCCGGCCCGGACCCCGAAGATTCCACCAGCAGCCACGAACCGCTGTCGGATTACGTCGGCGCGACCAGGGCCTCGCTGAAAGGCCTCAAGATCGGCGTGCCCGCCTCGTTCTATGTCGACGATCTCGACAGCGAGGTCGCGCGCGTGCTGGACGAGACCATTGCGGTGCTCAAGCGTGAGGGGGCCGACATCGTCAAGGTCGAGCTGCCGGACCAGCGGCAATTGTCTTCCGCCCAGCCAGCTCGTGCTCGCAGCCGAGGCTGCCGCCTTCCACAAGCGCTGGATGATCGAACGGCCGCAGGACTACGGTTCGCAGACGCTGATGCGGCTCCAGAACGGCCTCGCGGTTCCCGCCGTCACCTATCTCGAGGCGATGCGTTGGCGTGGCCCGGCACTCGCGGCGCACAATGCGGCCGCCGCAGGTGTCGACGCGATCATCGCACCGGCATCGCCCGTCCCCGCGCCGACGATCGAGGAGAGCGACGTCGGCGGCGGCCCGAACGCACCGGCGCTGTTGCAACGGCTGACGCTGTTCACCCGTCCGGTGAATTTTCTGGGCTTGCCCTCGCTGACGATGCCCTCCGGCTTCACCAAAAGCGGCCTGCCTGTTGGCATGCAGCTGATCGGTCGCTCCTTCGATGAGGCCACCCTGCTCACCATCGGCGCCGCGTTCCAGCGCGTCACCGACTATCACGAGAGGTTGCCCAAACTGCCGTCATGACAAAGCTCGTCGAGATCTCGGGCCTCAACATCCGCTTCACCGGCGAGCGTACGGTCCATGCCGTGAACGACCTCAGCCTCTCGCTCGGCGACGGCGAGGTGCTGGGCCTGCTCGGCGAGTCCGGTTCGGGCAAGAGCGTGACCTTGCGTGCGCTGCTGCGGCTATTGCCGAAGAAGCGCACCCAGATCACGGGTCAAGTCAACGTCATGGGTCGCGACGTGCTCGCCATGGACGACGAGGAGCTGTCGTCGTTCCGCGGCCGGGCCGTGTCGATGATCTTTCAGGAGCCGGCGCTCGCGCTCGATCCCGTCTACACCATCGGCGCGCAGATCGCCGAAAGCGTCGTGCGTCACGAAGGCAAGAGCTTTGCGGAAGGGCGGGCGCGGGCACTGGAGATGCTCGAGGTCGTGCGCATCCCCTCGGCGAAACGGCGGCTCGATGCCTATCCGCACGAAATGTCCGGCGGCATGCGCCAGCGCGCGATGATCGCGCTCGCGCTCGCCTGCCGTCCCAAGATATTGCTGGCGGACGAGCCGACCACGGCGCTCGATGCCACCGTGCAGATTCAGATCCTGCTGCTGCTGCGCGAATTGCAGCGCGAGTTCGGCATGTCCGTCATTTTCGTCACCCACGACATCGGTGTTGCGATCGAGATCTGCGACCGCGTCGCCGTGATGTATGCGGGCCAGATCGTGGAGCAGGGCAGCCTGCGCGACATCGTCCGTTCGCCGGTCCACCCCTACGCCATGGGCCTGCTCGCCTCGACCATCCATGGCGCCAAGCGCGGCGCCCGTCTCGAAACCATCCCCGGTACGCCGCCGTCCCTGGCCGAAAAGCCCCACAACTGCTCCTTCGCCCCCCGCTGCAAGCTGGTCCAGCCGCGCTGTCTGGAGCGATTGCCTGACAGTGTCGAGGTCGGCCCGGGGAGGGCGACAAGGTGCGTGCTGGCCGAGCCGGTGCTCGTGACCTAGCCGAGAACGCGCTCGCGAGCCGAGGCTCCCTTCCTCCAAAAATCTTCACGCCGACATGGCGTTACCAGAAGCCACCCCGGGGCCGCCGTCGGATCCGTTTCTACTGTGCATGGGGTTGTTTTCGCGATCCCAGCACGAGCCGTCGCTCCGGGAACACCATTCAGACACCATTCATCGCGGTTCCGGTTCCATGGCCCCGTTCACGGAGAGGGACTTCAACTTATGTACATTTCTGGCCAAAGCCTCATCGTCATCCTGTTCGTCGGCCTGGTCGCCGGCTGGCTCGCCGGCAAGCTCGTGCGGGGGAGCGGGTTCGGCATCGTCGGCGACATCGTGATCGGCATCGCCGGCGCGTTCGTCGCGAGTTTCCTGTTCCCGAAGCTCGGAATCCATCTCGGCCTCGGGTTGGTTTCGGAGATCATCTATTCCGCGATCGGCGCCGTCATCCTGCTGCTGGTGGTGCGGCTGGTGCGCGGCGGCGGCCGGTTCTAGCCAGGGAATCGTTCGATCGACCTTGCGCCTCTCCCGTTGCCCGGGAGAGGCGCCGTCTTTGCCACAAAAAGTCGCAAAGACTGTGAAAAACCGGACTTGCGCAACTGACGGTCCGGGGTAGATGTGGCGAAGGCCCGGATGAATTCGATTGCGTTACCCGCGGGGAGAACGCGATATTAGTCCGGGGCGAGCACGCCTCGATTTGCCTTTGAATTCAGGGGTTTTGCCCCTCACCCGAAAGAGATCAGACTGATGGCTGCCGTTCCCGGCCTCCGCCGTTCAGAGCTCGGTGACGCGCTGCGTGCATGCCGCACGGCGTTCGTCGGCGTCGGCTTGATGAGTTGCATGATCAACCTGCTCTATCTGACCGGGTCGATCTTCATGCTGGAGGTCTACGACCGGGTGCTGCCGAGCCGCAGCATCCCGACGCTCGTCGGCCTGATCGTCCTCGCCGCTAGCCTCTATATGGCGCAGGGCGTGCTCGACATGATCCGCAGCCGCATCCTGGGACGGGTCGGCACCGCGCTGGACGAGGCGCTGAACAAGCGCGTGTTCGACACCATCGTCCGCCTGCCGCTGCGGGTCGGCAGCCGCAACGAGGGGCTGCAGCCGCTGCGCGACCTCGACAATGTCCGTTCCTTCCTCGGCAGCATGGGGCCGGGGGCATTCTTCGACCTGCCCTGGCTGCCGCTCTATCTCGGCATCTGTTTCGCCTTCCATGTCATGATCGGCCTGACCGCGCTGGTCGGCGCCGTCATCCTGGTCGGCCTGACGCTGGTCACCGAATTCCTGTCCCGCCGGCCGGCGAAGGAGGCGATGAGCCTTGCCGCGCAGCGCAACGACCTCGCCCAGTCGAGCCGCCGCAACGCCGAAGTGCTGGTGTCGATGGGCATGACCGGCCGGCTCAACCAGCGCTGGAGCGAGGCCAACGAAAAATATCTCTCCGGCAATCAGCGTGCGAGCGACGTCGCCGGCGGCCTCGGTGCCATCGCAAAAGTTCTGCGCATGATGCTGCAATCGGCAGTGCTCGCGGTCGGCGCCACGCTCGTCATCCACCAGGAGGCGACCGCCGGCATCATCATCGCCGGGTCGATCCTGTCTGCCCGCGCGCTGGCGCCGGTCGATCTCGCGATCGCGCATTGGAAATCATTCGTCGCGGCCCGCCAGAGCTGGCATCGCCTCAGCCGCCTTCTGGAACAGATGCCGGCGCAGGCGATGCCGACGCAATTGCAGGCGCCCACCAGCCGTCTCTCGGTCGAAGGCGTCGCCATGGTGGCCCCGGGCGACCAGCGCCTCATCGTCCAGGACATCACCTTTGCGCTCGAAGCCGGCAACGGCCTCGGCGTGATCGGACCCAGCGGCTCCGGCAAATCCTCGCTGATCCGCGCGCTGGTCGGCGTCTGGCACCCGGTCCGCGGCAAGGTCCGGCTCGACGGCGCGGCGCTCGATCAATGGTCGTCCGACGTGCTCGGCCGTTACATCGGCTATCTGCCGCAGGACGTCGAATTGTTCGGTGGCACAATCGCGCAGAACATCAGCCGTTTTGATCCGGAGGCGACCTCCGACGGCATCATCTCCGCGGCCAAGGAAGCCGGCGTGCACGAGATGATCATCAAGATGCGCGAGGGCTACAATACGCAGGTCGGCGAGCAGGGCGCCTCGCTTTCCGCAGGCCAGGCCCAGCGCGTGGCGCTGGCGCGTGCGCTCTACGGCAAGCCGTTCCTGATCGTGCTGGACGAGCCCAACTCCAATCTCGACACCGAGGGTGACGAGGCCCTGACGCGGGCGATCCGCAGTGTGCGCGAGCGCGGTGCCATCGTCATCGTGGTGGCGCATCGGCCGATCGGCGTCGAGGCGGTCGACCACATCCTGGTGCTCCGCGACGGCCGGATGCAGGCCTTCGGTCCGAAGGAGCAGGTGCTCGCTCAGGTCCTCCAGTCGCGCGTCGCGCCGTCCACGCCCATCAAGGTCGTCAGCGAAGGCGGAGTGGCGAAAGCATGAGCACGATGACGGTTGGCGGGACAAAGCCTGCCGCGAAGAAGAGCGTGCGGGACTCGATCAGGTTTCATCTGGTCCTCGGGCTCGGAATCGTGGCGTTCCTGGGCGTCGGCCTCGGCGGCTGGGCCTCGACGGTGCAGATCTCCGGTGCGCTGATCGCGCCGGGCCAGATCGTGGTCGAGTCCAACGTCAAGAAGGTGCAACACCCGACCGGCGGCGTGGTCGGCGAGGTGCGCGCCCGCGACGGCGACGTGGTCAAGGCTGGTGACATCGTGGTGCGGCTCGACGACACCGTCACCAGGGCCAATCTCGCCATCGTCACCAAGAATCTCGACGCCGCGCAGGCGCGTGCGGCGCGGCTTCAGGCCGAGCAGCGCGGCCTCGACAAGATCGAGTTCCCTACATCGCTGCTCGAGCGCGCCAACGATCCCGATGTCAAGGTGCTGATCGACAGCGAAAGCAAGCTGTTCGACGTCCGCGTCAACGGCCGTGCCGGTCAGAAGGCACAGCTGCGTGAGCGCATCCAACAGCTCAACGAGGAGATCGAGGGGCTCGTCGCACAGGAGACGGCCAAGGACAAGGAGATCTCCCTGGTGCAACAAGAACTCACCGGTGTGCGCGATCTCTATGACAAGCACCTGGTGCAGATATCGCGCCTGACCACGCTGGAGCGCGACTCTGCCCGCCTCAACGGAGAGCGCGCGCAATACATCGCTTCGCGTGCGCAGGCCAAAGGCAAGATCACCGAGACCGAGCTCCAGATCATCCAGGTCGACAAGGACATGGTGAGCGAGGTCTCGAAGGATCTGCGCGAGACCAATGACAAGATCGGCGAGCTGATCGAGCGCAAGGTTGCGGCCGAAGACCAGCTCCGTCGCGTCGACATCCGCGCGCCGCAGGACGGCATGGTGCTGCAATCGACGGTGCATACCGTCGGCGGCGTCGTCACCGCTGGCGATACCTTGATGCTGATCGTGCCGCAGACCGACGACCTCCAGGTCGAAGCCAAGGTCAATCCGGTCGATATCGACAAGCTGCAGATCGGCCAGAAGACGCTGCTGCGCCTCTCCGCCTTCAACCAGCGCACCACACCCGAGCTCAACGGTGTCGTCAGTCGCGTCTCGCCCGACGTCACGACGGACCAGCGCACGGGCCAGAGCTATTATACGATCCGCGTGTCGATGTCCGCCGAAGAGGTCGCCCGGCTCGGCGATTCCAAGCTGATCCCCGGTATGCCGGTGGAAGCCTTTGTCCAGACCGGCGACCGCACCATGCTGTCGTACCTCTTGAAACCGCTGCACGACCAGTTCATGCGTGCCTTCCGCGAGAAGTGACGGGCGGCAATCTCGATCGCGTAGGACCTCCTACCCGTGGTCAAGGGGTGTTTGTCCTTAATGGACGAGAGTACCGCCGTGCTCGACGCTGTCCAGGACGCTTCGCGCCGGCTACGCCGGTGCCGATGGCATCCTTGACAGCGTTTGCGCGCGGCGCTCTGCCGGCCGGCAGGTCGGGACGAAGGAATGGTTCGCCTAGGCCGAACAAAGGAATGGGGCTCACCGTTTTGAGGTGATCTGCACGTTCACGTTCTTGTAGATCGGATCGTACGGGGTCTGTCGCTTGAGCGCCGTGCACAGGGCGTAGAGCAGCCGATCGCCCACGCTGCGCAAGGCGCGGGCATGGCCGTGCCCTC
>NZ_FOQM01000051.1 GCF_900113735.1 Bradyrhizobium sp. Gha | reverse complement strand
CATGCAGCGTCAGGTGCGGCATCTGAGTGATCCGCTCGACAATGAAGGCGCGGTGCGGATCAAGCACGGGCTTACGGTGACCGCCCATCTTGCCAGGCGCAGCCGAGCCGGTCGCCCGCTGTCGCTGTGACCACTTCACCACTGACGAGACCGCAACACCAAACCGTTCCGCCACAGACCGGCAGCTCTCGCCCGCCAAAACCGACGCCACCACACGCTCGCGAAGATCTAGGGAAAGTGGTCGGGTCATGCGATGCTGGCCTCCAATCCAGCCAGCATCTTGAATCACAATCCGCCAAAAACCGGAATCCCTCCGATTCAATTAAGCAAGGAAATGCTCTAGGTTTCGCCGCAGGCGCAAAATAGTAGGATGGGTTAGCCCTGCAGATGCGCGAAGCGCATCTGCTCGGCGTAACCCACCACTTCTGCCGCTGCGGAAACAAAAGAGGCGGGTTACGCTGACGCTAACCCACCCTACGGCAGCGGAGCTACTGCAGTCCCAGCTGCCCGGCTTCCCAGCCCAGCATCGCCTGTTTCCGCGTGATGCCCCAGTGATAGCCGGTGAGCGTGCCGCTCTTGCCGAGCGCGCGATGGCAGGGCACGACGAACGAGACCGGGTTCTTGCCGACCGCAGCACCCACGGCGCGCGACGCCTTGGGACTGTTGATGTTGCAGGCGATGTCGGAATACGACACCGCGCGGCCCATTGGAATCTTCAACAGCGTCTCCCACACCCGCACCTCGAAATCGGTGCCGATCATCACCACGCGCAGCGGCTGGTCGGGGCGCCACAGCTTTGTGTCGAAGATGCGTGCCGCGAGCGGCGCAGTGCCCTCGTGGTCCTCGACATAGGTTGCGTTCGGCCAACGCCGCATCATGTCGGCGAGCGCGATTTTCTCCTCGCCGTGATCGGCGAAAGCGAGACCCGACAGCCCGCGATCAGTCGCGATCACGATCGCCGTGCCGAATGGTGAGGGATGGAAGCCATAGCGAAGCGTCAGCCCCGCACCGCCGTTCTTCCATTCGCCCGGCGACATCGCTTCGTGCGTGACGAAGAGATCGTGCAGCCGGCCGGGACCCGACAGCCCCGAGTCGAGTGCCGCATCGAGGATGCTTGCGGAGTCGCGCAGCAGGCCCTTGGCGTGGTCGAGCGTCAGCGCCTGCATGAAGGCCTTGGGCGTGATCGAGGCCCAGCGGCGGAACAGATGGTGCAGCTCATCCGGCGTGACGCCGGCCGCATCCGCCATCGCCTCGATGGTCGGCTGCGCGCGCCAGTTCTCCGAGATGAACGCGATCGCGCGGCGCACAGAATCATAATCGCGGAGCGCGGCGTTCTGGGTGCCCGGCTTGGCCAGGCGCTGGTCATGTATGGCGAGTGTCATCATGACCGGAAATGTAGGCGCGGGGAGGCGCCGAAACCACCCGATTTCTGACTGCGTTCAAGCCACCGGATTGTAGGTCGGGCCGCGCTTGGCGGCGTTCAGTGCTTCGATCAAGCCTTTGTAAAAGCTCGCCTTTTCATCAGGCCCGAGGAACCTCGCAATTTGGATCTGGCGGCCGCGCGAGATCAGATAGAGATGTTCGATGCCAAAGTCCTCGTCCACCTCCATGTCGAGGCGAACCCAGAGCGGATTGAAGGTCCATTCGGCGACCTGACCGCGATGGCTGACCCGGCGCACGCGCAATTCCGACGTCGTGACCGTGATCTCCTCGCGCGCCCGCGCGCTGCGGAAATTGGCCTTGAAAGCCCACCAGACCACGAGCAGGTCGAGGCCGAAAAAGCCGAACACCGGCCAAGCCCCCTTCATCAGGAAGACGATTCCGGTGACGAAGCTGACGACGCTCAGGAACAGCATCACGGCCAGGAAGCCGGTGCGGTTCAGGGAGCGGTGCGGCGTCAGCAGCGCAGAGAAGATCTGCACGTCGGCATGACCTTCAGAATCTGTGCGCTCAATTTCGTTGCCTGTGCTCATCGTCACTCAGTATATCCCGATCATGGCGAAAATCACCCGCAAGCCGGCGCCGCGCAAAACGGCGGTGCCGAAGAAGAAGGCAAAATCGGTTACCGCGAGGCCGAAGACCGCTGCCAGGAAGTCGCTCAAGGCTACCAGGCCCAATTCTACCAAACCTTGGACACCGGCGGAGATCCACGAGGTCTTCAGCCGTTTCCGCAAAGCCAATCCCGAGCCGAAAGGCGAGCTCGAGCACGTCAATCCGTTCACGCTGCTGGTCGCCGTCGTGTTGTCGGCACAGGCGACCGACGCCGGAGTCAACAAGGCGACACGCGAATTGTTCAAAATCGCCGACACCCCGCAGAAGATGCTCGACCTCGGCGAAGAACGTCTGCGCGACTACATCAAGACCATTGGTCTCTACCGCACCAAGGCGAAGAACGTCATCGCGCTGTCGGCCAAGATGATCAGCGATTTCGGCGGCGAGGTGCCGCGCACGCGCGCCGGGATCGAGTCGCTGCCGGGCGCGGGACGCAAGACCGCCAATGTCGTGCTCAACATGGCCTTCGGCGAGCACACCATGGCGGTCGACACGCATGTTTTTCGCGTCGGCAACCGCACCGCCCTCGCACCGGGCAAGACGCCGCTCGAGGTCGAGCTCGGTCTCGAAAAGGTGATCCCGGCCGAGTTCATGCTGCACGCCCATCATTGGCTGATCTTGCACGGCCGCTATACCTGCCTCGCGCGCAAGCCGCGGTGCGAGGTTTGCCTGATCAACGATCTCTGCCGGTGGCCGGAGAAGACGGTGTGATGGCCTCTCCCGCGAGCGGGAAGAGGGAGCGCACCGTCACCGCATCTGCCGCGCGGGCTCGATCAGCCCCGGCCGCGGTCCTGATAGCCGCTTGTGCATGTGGACCATGAAGGCCATGCCGAAGATCGGCGTTGCCAGGTTCACGACCGGGATCGAGACGAAGGCCGCAATGAAGAGGCCGGCGGTGAAGATGGTCGCGGCATTGTCGCGGCGCATCGCCTTGGCATCCTCCGGCGAGCGGAAGCGCATCGCGGCGAGCTCGAAATATTCGCGTCCCAACAGCCAGGCTGCGGCGAGGAAGAAGATCAGGAAGCCGGCGCCGGCCAGAAACACCAGCGGCAACGCGACGAGATAGACCACAATCGTCAACAGTGCGGTCTTGATGCCTTCGAGGATGGCCTGATTGAACGGCAGCGCCATGCCCGGCCGCTCGGCGGGATAATATTCGCGCTCGACGATGTCGGCGACGTCGTCGACGAAGAAGCTCGCGACCAGCGAGGTGATCGCCGGCATCAGGAATACGCTGCCGAACACGACGCCGAAGCCGGCCGCAATCGAGATGATCCAGGCCAGCACCTCCAGGGACGAATGCCATCCCGGCCCGAGCAGGCCCTCGAGCCACACCTCGCCGTAGGTCGCGAACCAGCTCAGCAGCCGCTGCAACCCGATCGCCAGCACCGTGATCAGCACAAGCGCCAGCCCGATCGATCGCCACAGGATCGAGCGCATCGGCGGCGACATCATTTGCGACAGCGCCTTGACGGCGGCATCCAGCATGGGAACCTCTCACGAAATCACCAGCGAGAGGTAGACACCCAGGGCTGCTTCGGCAAGGGAGGCTGACGTGCCCAAACCGCGGCGTTGCATCGTCTCCGCCAATTGATTTTGATAAACGTCTCTCGTTGGCCGGTCAGAGAAGCCTGCTTCGCCTCTCCCCGCAAGCGAAGGAGAGGGAGAGGGTCTACTCGTGCCGATGCCCATGCTTCCTCGTCTTGGCCGGCTTTCCGTCCCCCGTCGGGATCATCACGACACGCCCATAACGCACGCCACGCTCCGCGATGATGTGATCGGCGAAGTGCCGGACCTCAGCGGCGTCGCCGCGCAGTGCCGTCATCTCCATGCAATTGGAGTCGTCGAGATGGACGTGCAGCGTCGCGAGCGCGAGGTCGTGATGGCCGTGGAATTCCTGCACCAGACGCTTTGAGAGATCCCGCGCGGCGTGGTCGTAGACATAGACGAGGCCTGCAACGCAGGGTCCGCTCTGGGCGGTATCCTCGCTCGATTGCTGCAGCCCGGCGCGCGCGAGATCGCGGATGATCTCGCTGCGGTTCTGGTAGCCGCGCGCCTCGGCCGCGGCATCGATCTCCGCCAGCAAATCGTCCTCGATCGTGATCGTGATCCGCTGCATCAGGTCCTCTCCGCGCGCTTCTCACCTCACCCCGCTTGGGGCAGAGGTCGGAATTCAAGCATATCTTGAATTCCGGGGGAGGGGGGACTCTCCGCGAATCTCGGTCTGACCGTTTGCGCGCAGAAAGCCCCTCACCCCGACCCTCTCAGCGCGAGCAAAAGCTCGTCGCGACCCGTAAGGACGGAGGGAGGAGAGAGGGCGCCTCACAGCCGCGTCGCACGCAGCCTCAGCGCATTGCCGACCACGCTCACCGAGGACAGCGCCATCGCCGCTGCCGCGATGATCGGCGACAGCAGCACGCCGAAGGCCGGGTAGAGGATGCCGGCGGCAACAGGAATGCCGGCGGCGTTGTAGATGAAGGCGAAGAACAGGTTCTGCCTGATATTGCTCATCGTCGCTTGTGAGAGTTTTCGCGCACGCACGATCCCGGTGAGGTCGCCCTTCAGCAGGGTGACGCCGGCGCTTTCCATCGCAACGTCAGTGCCGGTGCCCATGGCAATGCCGACCTCGGCCGCAGCCAGCGCCGGCGCATCGTTGACGCCGTCGCCGGCCATCGCGACGCTGCGGCCGGCCCTTTGCAGCTTCGTCACCACGGCGCTCTTCTGGTCCGGCAGCACTTCGGCCTCGACATCGGCAATGCCGAGCCGCCGCGCCACGGCTTCCGCGGTGGTGCGGTTGTCGCCGGTGAGCATGATCACCTTGATGCCCTCGGCGGCGAGCGCCTTCAGCGCTTCCGGGGTCGAGGCCTTGACCGGATCCGCGATCGCAAACAGGCCCGCAGGTGCGCCATCGATCGCCATGTTGATCACGGTCGCGCCGTCGCCGCGCAGGCGTTCGGCTTCGGTGTCGAGCGCCTTGGTCTCGATGCCGATCGATGCCAGATATTTGGCGTTGCCGAGGACGATGCTCTTGCCATCGACCCTGCCCTCGGCGCCCTTGCCAGTGGGCGAATCGAAATGTTCGACCGGGCCCAATGTAAGCTGCTTCTCGCTCGCGGCGCGCACGATGGCGTCGGCGAGCGGATGTTCGCTGGCGCGCTCGACGCTGGCGGCAAGCCGAAGGATGCCGTCTTCGTCAAAGCCTGATGCCGGCACGATCGCGACGACCTCTGGCTTGCCTTCGGTCAGCGTCCCCGTTTTGTCGACCACCAGCGTGTCGATCTTCTCCATCCGCTCCAGCGCTTCGGCGTTCTTGATCAGCACGCCTGCCTGCGCGCCGCGGCCGACGCCCACCATGATCGACATCGGGGTCGCCAGACCCAATGCGCAGGGGCAGGCGATGATGAGGACGCTGACGGCGGCGACGAGGCCGAACGCGAGCCGCGGCTCCGGCCCGAGCCAGGCCCAGGCGGCAAAGGCGGCGATGGCGACGGCAATCACTGTCGGCACGAACCAGCCCGCAACCTGGTCGGCCAGCCGCTGAATCGGTGCGCGCGAGCGCTGCGCGTCCGCGACCATCTGCACGATCTGCGACAGCAGCGTCTCGCGCCCGACCTTGTCGGCGCGCATGATGAAGCTGCCGGATTGGTTCAGCGTGCCGGCGATGACCTTGGCGCCTGGCTCCTTGGTGACAGGCATGGATTCGCCGGTGACGAGTGATTCATCGAGCGACGAGCGTCCGTCGAGAATGACGCCGTCGACCGGCACCTTCTCGCCCGGACGAACGCGCAAGCTGTCGCCGGCGCGCAGCGCGTCGATCTCCACCTCGTGCTCGTTACCATCTGCATCGACGCGCCGCGCCGTTTTTGGCGCAAGCTGCAACAGCGCCTTGATCGCGCCCGACGTGGCGTCGCGAGCGCGGAGCTCCAGCACCTGGCCCAATAGCACCAGCACGGTGATGACGGCGGCCGCTTCGAAATAGACGGCGACCGCGCCCTCATGGCCGCGGAAGGTTGCTGGAAAAAGCTGCGGCGCGGTGGTGCCGATCAGGCTGTAGACATAGGCAACGCCGGTGCCCATCGCGATCAGCGTGAACATGTTGAGGTTGCGCGTGCGCAGCGATTGCCAGCCGCGCGCCAGGAACGGCCAGCCGGCCCAGAGCACCACGGGCGTCGCAAAGACGAGCTGGATCCAGTTCGACATAACAGGGTCCACCCAGTTGTGCGGACCTGCGAGATGGCCGCCCATCTCCAGCACAACGGGCGGCAGCGCCAACGCGCCGCCAATCCAGAACCGGCGCGCCATGTCCGCCAGCTCCGGATTCGGTCCGGCTTCGAGACTCACTACATCAGGCTCGAGCGCCATCCCGCAGATCGGACAGCTGCCCGGTCCAACCTGGCGGATCTCCGGATGCATCGGACACGTGTAGATGGTGCCTTCGGGCATCTCCGGCTCGGGTGCTTTCTCCTTGGCGAGATACTTTGCGGGGTCGGCCGCGAATTTGGTGCGGCACCCGGCCGAGCAGAAATGGAAGGTCTCGCCGTGATGTGTGAGGCGGTGCTTGGAGGTCGCGGGATCGACCGTCATGCCGCAGACGGGGTCGAGGACCTTTGTCGCGGTCGCGTTATGCTCATGAACGTGATGATGGACATGGTCGGCGCGATCGCCACCTCCGCCGCAGCAGGACGAGGCGGCCGGCTTGGGAACCACTGGATTCGCGGAACAACCGCATCCCGACTGCGTCTCCCCATTGTGGTGTGTGTGGTTCGCGCCGTTCATTCCTGCACTCCGGCCTTGTAACCTGTACCCGGTAGGGGTATATAGGCCGCATGCGCAAGGACATCAAGGCATCCGTCGGAAAACGCCTTGGCCGGATCGAGGGCCAGGTTCGCGGCCTCCAGAAGATGGTCGAGGAGGACCGCTACTGCATCGACATCGTCACGCAGATATCGGCTGTGCGCGCTGCGCTGCGGCGGGTCGAGGAAGAGGTTTTGAAGGACCACGTCGCCCATTGCGTCGAGCACGCGATTGCGAGCGGCGATAAGGCCGATCAACGGGAAAAGATCGCGGAGCTGATGGCGGTGATCGGGCGGGCGGAGCGATAGGGCCGCGCCGTAGCCGTCATTGCGAGGAGCTCTTGCGACGAAGCAATCCAGAGTGCCTCCGTAGCCGCAGTCCGGATTACTTCGCGGAGCCTGTCATCGGGCCGCGCTTGGCGCGGACCCGTTGGCTCGCAATGACGTGGGTAGTGTCTTTTACGCTGCCCTCTCCCGCACGCGTCCTCGCCGCCGGGGGCGATACATCGCGAGCCGCTTGAGCAGCGGAAAGTGTTCGCGCTCCGCAGACCGCGCGCTCACTTGCTCAGCCGGAACTTCAGCCGGCGCTTCTTGGTCAGCCGCTTCAGGAACGAGCGGCGGCGAACGGACCGTTTCTGGAAACACACCGAATGAGCCCGCTACCTCCTCGAGCGGCTTTTGCTTGTCGGCCCAGTGCAGGGCTGTGTAGTCGAAGCCGTGCACGATGGTGGGTTTGACCACTTCGAAATAGGGCGAGATGTCGAAGTCGCGGGGCATGTAGAGCGAGGAATCGCGGATGTGCAGGATCTCGCGGCGGGCGGCGCGGCTGCCGGCCTTGGTGATCTTCGGCAGGATCGGATAGCGCACCGCATCGAAGGCCTGTGCGATCAGCGCCGAGCAGATGATCTTGGTTGGATCGCCGGAGCCGATCGCGATCATGCGCCGCCGCCAGCGCTGCGGCACCGGCAGCGGGATCAGGAAGCGCATCAGATCGATGATGTTCTTGGTATCGTAGCCGAAGCCGATGCGGTTGATCGCATAGCGGCACACCGTGGTGCGGTCCTCGTAGGACAGTCCGACCGGACGGCAGAGGCGAGTGTGATAGGGGAAATATTTGGAAAGGGGCGCAGAGGTGACGCCCTCGCCGATATTGGCCTCGATCAGTACATGCGGCTCGCCGTCGCGCTCGACCGCGCCCTCGATAGGACCGACATAGAGCGCCGCATGCGACCAGGTCGACTGCGTCAGATATTTGATGATGCCGGAGATACGGTTGTTACCCTCGACCAGCATGACGTCGCCGGGCTGGATCACGCCGCGCAGATGCTCGGGGTCGCTCGGCGTGAACGGCTCATAGCCCGGCACCTCCTTCGAGAGGTACGCGGCTATTACCTTGCCGACTGAATCCAGGACCGTCCCCATGAGCTCCCCCGGGCCTTTCTGGCCGTCTTTTTTCCATCTGTATCATGGTCCAAACCTGTTGCAATTCGGTTCATGGCTCTGTGAGGTCAAGCACGATTGATTCACCATGACGGTTGCTGCGCAACATCAGATGCGGCAAGGTTCTGGGGCTGTTCCCATCCGCCGCAAGCCTCCGGAAACCATGACATGACAATCACGCGCCGCGGCTTCCTATCGGCGTCGGCGGCTCTTGCTGCGGCGCCGGTCCTGCGCGCAACGGCCGCGCCCTTGCCGCGCGAGGCTGACATTGTCGTGATCGGTGCGGGAGCGGCCGGCATCGCTGCAGCGCGGCGTATCATGGCGGCCAATCGCAGGGTCGTGGTGGTGGAGGCAACGTCGCAGATGGGCGGGCGCTGCATCACCGACACCATCACCTTCGACGTGCCGTTCGATCGCGGCGCACGCTGGATGCACAATCCTGATAGCAATCCGATGATCCGGCTGGCGCGCGGCGCGGGGCTCGACGTGTCGCCTGCGCCGTCGGGCCAGAAGATGCGCATCGGCCGCCGCAATGCGCGGGCCGGCGAGACCGAGGAGTTTCTCGCGGCGTTGGTGCGCGCCAACAGGGCCATCGACGAGGCTTCGCGCGGCAAGCTCGATACGTCCTGCGCGGCGGTGCTGCCGAAAGATCTCGGCGATTGGGCAGGGGCTGCCGAGTTCGTGCTCGGCGCAAGCTTTGCCGGCAAGGACCTGAAGGAGCTGTCGGCGATCGACAAGGGGCGTGCGCAGGACCGCAATGCCCCGATCGCCTGCCGCCAGGGGCTTGGCACCCTGATCGCCAGGCTCGGCGAGCAGGTGCCGACAGTGCTGTCGACGCCGGCAAGCCGGATTCTCTGGAGCAACCGCGATGTCAGCGTGGAGACGCAAGCCGGCAAGATCGCCGCGCGCGCCGCCATCATCACGGTCTCCACCAATGTGCTCATGTCAGGCGCGATCAAGTTCGCGCCTGACATTCCCAAGCGCACGCTGGATGCGGCCTCCAAGCTCGGTCTTGGCAGCTACGATCACATCGTGCTGCAGCTGCCGGGCAATCCGCTCGGGCTGTCGCGCGACGATATCCTGATCGAGCAGAGCAACTCGACGCGCACCGCGCTGATGTTCGCCAATATCGGCGGATCCTCGCTGTGCTCGATCGACGTCGGCGGCTCGTTCGGCCGCGATCTCTCGGAGCAGGGCGAGAAGGCGATGGCCGCCTTCGCCAAGGAGTGGATCACGAAGCTGTTCGGCAGCGAGGCGGCGGCCGCCGTGCGGAAGACCGCGGCGACGCGCTGGAACGCCTCCCCCTACGTCATGGGTGCGATGTCGGCGGCCTCACCCGGCGGCCAGCTCTCACGAAAGGTTTTGACCGAGCCGATCGGCAATCTGTTCCTCGCCGGCGAAGCCACGCATGAGACGCTGTGGGGCACCGTCGACGGCGCCTGGGACAGCGGCGAGCGCGCCGCGGACGCCGCGCTCCGCAAGATCGGTGCGCTCAAGGACGAGCCGGCGGACGTGCCGACGCAATCGACGAAGAAGCGTCGCGCGCCGCGGCGGTAGGACACAGGCAGCAAAGCCGTACAAATTCCACTGTCGTCCCGGGGCTCATGCTCCGCAGTAATAGTCTTGCGAAGTCGTAGTTTCCAGCTCGCCTTACAATGGCTCACGGGATGGGCGAGAATGACGCGGCCCGAAAACCGCGTGACGCTCTTCGGCGTCATGCTCTCAACGTGCCGCCGGTCTTCTTCGTGACCTCGGCCACGATCTTCGCGGCCACGGCCTCGATTTCCTGGTCGGTCAGCGTCTTCTCGCGCGGCTGGATCGTCACCGCGATGCCGATCGACTTCTTGCCGTCGTCGATGCCCTTGCCCTCGTAGACGTCGAACACAGTGACGCCGGTGATCAGCTTCTTGTCGACGCCTTGCGCGGCGCGCACGATGTCGCCGGCCTTCACAGCCCGGTCGACGATGAAGGCGAAGTCGCGCGACACAGGCTGGAACGCCGACAGCTCAACGAGCGGCTTGGCGCGCGTCGGCTTCTTTTTCGCCTCCGGAATGCGGTCGAGGATCACCTCGAACACGACAAGGGGGCCGTCGGCGCCGAGCGCCTCGAGCGCGCGCGGATGCATCTCGCCGAAATGGCCGAGCACGTTCTGTGGTCCGATCTGGATCGTGCCGGAACGGCCGGGATGCAGCCAGGCTGGACCGCCGGCGACGATTTGCAGTGCCTGCATCGGCGCGCCGGCTGCGGCCAGCACCGCGAGCGCATCGGCCTTGGCGTCGAACACATCGGCTTGCGCCGAGCCCGACCAGTGCCGCCCCAGCCCGTCGGACGAAGCGAGGCCCCGGCGTACACCGCTCGCCGCCACGAACTGGTCTTGCGGGCGATCACCCCTGAACACCTGTCCCACCTCGAACAGCATGGCGTCGCCATAGCCGCGATCGGCATTGGTCTGCGCGGCTGCGACCAGTCCCGGCAACAGGCTCGGGCGCATGTCGGAGAGGTCGGCGGCGATCGGGTTCGCGACTTCGAGCTCGCGCTGGCCGCCGCCGAACAATTGTGCCGCCGGCTTGGTGATGAACGACCACGTCACCGCCTCGATCATGCCGCGGCTCGCCAGCGCCCGCCGTGCGCGACGGGTGCGAAGCTGAAGCGGTGTCAGCACCGATTTGCGCGCGTCCTCGCCGCGCTCGAACGGCGCCATCGGCACCTTGTCGACGCCGTAGATGCGAACGACTTCCTCGACGATATCGGCCTTGCCGTGCACGTCGGTGCGCCATGACGGCACCGCAACCTTCACCACCGGGCCCGGACCCGCCATCATGAAGCCGAGCCGGGTCAGGATGAGCTTCATCTCGACCTGCGGCACCTCGATGCCGGAGAGGCGCTTCACCTCGGTGAGCGGGAAGTCGATGATGCGGTCGTCGCCAAAGGCGTTGCCGACCACGACGTTCTCCGACGGCGTGCCGCCGCACAGCTCCATCACCATCTTGGTGGCAAGCTCGAGTCCGGGCACCATGAACGCCGGATCGACGCCGCGCTCGAAGCGATAGCGCGCGTCCGAATTGATGCCGAGCTTGCGGCCGGTCTGGGCGACGTTGATCTCGTTCCAGAGCGCCGATTCGATCAGCACGTCGGTGGTGTTCTCGTCGCAGCCCGAGGCTTCGCCGCCCATGATGCCGGCGAGGGATTCGACGCCCTGCTCATCGGCGATCACGCAGATCGACGGATCGAGATTGTAGGCGCGGCCATCGAGCGCGAGCAGCGCCTCGCCCGCGCGGGCGCGGCGCACCACCAGATTGCCCGCGACCTTCTTGGCGTCGAACACGTGAAGCGGGCGCGCGCGGTCATAGGTCATGAAGTTGGTGATGTCGACCAGCGCGTTGATCGGACGCAGCCCGATCGCGGTCAGCCGCTTCTGCAGCCATTGCGGTGACGGGCCGTTCTTGACGCCGCGCACGAGGCGCAGCGCGAAGCCCGGACACAGCGCGGCATCCTCGACCGTGACCTTCACCGGGCAGGGGAATTCGCCCTTGACCGGCTTGATCGAGGGATCCTTGAACTTGCCCATGTCGGCGGCTGCGAGATCGCGGGCGATGCCGTGTACGCCGGTGCAATCCTGCCGGTTCGGCGTGAGGTTGATCTCGATCACGGGATCGCCGAGCGCGGCCCATTCGGCGTAACCCGCGCCGACAGGCGCGTCTGCCGGCAATTCCATGATGCCGTCATGGTCGTTGGAAATCTGCAGCTCGGCCGCCGAGCACAGCATGCCGCGGCTCTCGACGCCTCTGATGGTGCCGACGCCGAGCGTGATGTCCTTGCCGGGAATGTAGGTGCCGGGGGCCGAGAACACGCTGACGAGGCCGGCGCGGGCATTCGGCGCCCCGCACACGATCTGAACCGGCGCGCCGCCGTCCCCGGTGTCGACCATGCAGACGCGCAGGCGATCGGCATTCGGATGCTGCTCGGCCGAGATCACCTTTGCGATGGTGAAGGCTTTAAGCGCCTTCGCCTTGTCCTCGATGCTCTCGACCTCGAGCCCGATCATGGTGAGCTTGTCGGCCAGCTTTTCCAGCGGCTCGTCAGTGTCGAGATGATCCTTCAGCCAGGAGAGGGTGAATTTCATGGCTGCTTTTTCTCCAGGGAGACGGTCTGCTCCCTCTCCCGCTTGCGGGGGAGGGCTGGGGTGGGGGCTCTCTCCGCGACGGTGGTCGCAATTGTCTCGAGAACGCCCGCACGATTGGTCATGACATCGAGATTGCTGAAGCGAAGCACCTTGAAGCCCTTTGCTTCGATCGCGGCAGACCGACGCGCATCGGCGCGCTCGCCTTCATTCGAGAAGTGTTGGCCACCATCGAGTTCGATGACGAGCTTGGCGGCGTGACAGATGAAATCCGCGACGTAGCGCTCGATCGGGACCTGGCGACGAAAAGTGACGTCGTTCAGTCGACCGGCGCGCAACTCCGACCAAAGGATACGTTCTGCATCAGTCGAATTGCGCCTGAGCGCGCGCGCGCTAAATCGGAGCTTGGCCGGCACTTTCCAGTCCGGATGCTTGGGATCGACCATCGGCACCCCCATTGCGGAGAAACCCTCTCCCCAACCCTCCCCCGCAAGCGGGGGAGGGGGTTCGACCTGTCGGGTCGATGGAGAATAGGTCCCGACGAAGCAAGCGCCACGGGGACGCTCCATCCGCCGCCTCCCCCCCTTGCGGGGGAGGGTCAGGGAGAGGGTTGTCTCCGGGGAGGGAACGGAGAGAGTGTTCGTGAGGGCGAGCATCACGAGCTCAGTCCCCCAGCCAGCGTCGGCACTTCCAGCGGCCTGAAGCCGTAGTGGCTCAGCCAGCGGACGTCGCTGTCGAACAGCTGGCGCAGATCGGCGATGCCGTATTTCAGCATGGCGATGCGGTCGATGCCCATGCCCCAGGCGAAGCCCTGGTACACGTCGGGATCGATGCCGCAGGCGCGCAGCACGTTCGGATGCACCATGCCGCAGCCGAGGATCTCCATCCAGTCCTCGCCTTCGCCGAAGCGGATCTCGTTTTTGTCGCGGCGGCACTGCAGGTCGACTTCCAGCGACGGCTCGGTGAACGGGAAGAACGACGGGCGGAAGCGCATGTTGAGGTGGTCGACCTCGAAGAACGCCTTGCAGAACTCGTGCAGGATCCATTTGAGGTGGCCGAGATGCGAACCCTTGTCGATGACGAGGCCTTCGACCTGGTGGAATTGCGGCGTGTGGGTCGCGTCCGAATCGATGCGATAGGTGCGGCCCGGGCAGATCACGCGGATCGGCGGCTTCCGGGTCAGCATGGTGCGCACCTGCACCGGCGAGGTGTGAGTGCGCAACAGCATGCGCGAGCCGTCCTCCTTCGGATGGAAGAAGAACGTGTCGTGCATCTCGCGCGCCGGATGACCTTCCGGGAAATTCAGCTTGGTGAAGTTGTAGTCATCGGTCTCGATGTCTGGACCTTCGGCGACCGAGAAACCCATGTCGGCGAAGATGGTGGTCAACTCGTCCCAGACCTGGCTGAGCGGATGGATGCGGCCGGCCTCGGCCTGCGCATCGCGTAAGGGCAGCGTGACGTCGACGGTCTCGGACGCGAGCCGCGCATCGAGCGCGGCGGACTTCAGTACGTCGCGGCGTGCGGCGAGCGCCTCGGTGACCTTGTCCTTGGCCTGGTTGATCGCCGCGCCTTGCGTCTTGCGCTCGTCGGGCGACATCTTGCCGAGGGTTGCGAGCAGCGCCGAGATCGAGCCTTTCTTGCCGAGGGCTGCGACGCGGACCGCTTCGAGCGCGGCTTCGTCGCCTGCGGCGGCGATCTGGTCGAGGATGGATGTTTCGAGCGTTGCGAGGTCGGACACAGTCTAATCCTTAGCTCCAAATTCGGCTGGGTTGTCGCCGCCCGAAGGCCGTAACGTCAAGCAAAAAGCCGGTCAATTCGCCTCTGGACCAGCTGGGTTGAACCTCGCGCGGGGACCCGGCACCAAGGAGGAGCAAGAGGAGACCTTTCCAATGCTTTCGAAATGCTACCTGGCTGCTCTGGCCATCGTTCTGTCCCTCGCCGGCACGCCTGCGCGCGCCATGGTCTGCATGGACAAATCCATGACGCCGGACGAGGTCGCGGACACCATCAGCGCCCAGAAGGGCTGCGAAAGCGCGATGAAGGTCTTCAGGGATTGCGAACTGAGCGCGAGCGGCGATGTTCAGCTCGGCGCCGCCGTCGAAAAGACATGCGAGGCGGACTTCAAGCCTGGCCTCAGTGCTGCGCAGACACAGGCGTACAAAGGCGAGATGCACGCATGCGACATCAAGTACCGGAACAAGTCCGGCACCATGTATCTCTCGTTCACGGCATTCTGCCGGGCGGAGGTGGCCCAGCGTTACTCGCAACGCGCGCTGAAGGCTGCGGGCGCGAACGCCCGCTAGCGCGGGCCCTATCAGGCCGCGAGAGCGGCCTTGGCCTTCTCGGCGATCAGCTGGAACGACGCGGGCTCGTGGATCGCGAGATCCGAGAGCACCTTGCGGTCCACGGTGATGCCCGACTTGGCGAGACCGTCGATAAATCGGCTGTAGGTCAGGCCGAACGGACGGACAGCCGCGTTGAGACGCTGGATCCAGAGCGCGCGGAAGGTGCGCTTCTTACGCTTGCGGTCGCGGAAGGCGTACTGCTGGGCCTTCTCGACGGCCGGCTTGGCGGCGCGGATGGTGTTCTTGCGGCGGCCGTAGAAGCCCTTGGCGGCCTTGTAGACTTTCTTGTGCTTGGCGTGGGCGGTCACACCGCGTTTGACGCGAGACATGACGAAATCCTTCAGAGATGACTTGGTTTTTCGGATCGCCGCGCAAAACGCGGCGCAGATGGCAATGATCTTCGATCTTGGACGCGATCAGGCGTTCGGCAAGAAGTACTTCTTGACGTTGTCGCCGTCGGTCTTGAACAGCACAGCGGTGCCGCGAAGCTGACGGATCTGCTTCTTCGTCCGCTTGATCATGCCGTGACGCTTGCTGCGATGGGCGAACATCACTTTGCCGGTGGCAGTCACCTTGAAGCGCTTTTTAGCGCCCGATTTGGTCTTCAGCTTGGGCATTTGGCTCTCCTAATGGCCACAGAATTCCGCCCGCAAAGGCGGCTGGCCGTCAAAAATGCTCGTTAGAGCGTTGATTGTGCTCAGGTTTTGCGAACAAGCGCGAAACCCGCACGAAACACCGCCACGGCAGCCCTTAATCAGCCGGGCGATGAAGGCTGGGCTTATGACAGAGGAAACGCCGGATGGCAACGATGAACCGCGGGAACCGCCGCGCCGACTATTTGGAGTTACCCACGGCCGATGCCCGCATCGCCGGTTATGACGGCGTCTGGAATGTCACTTTCGCCACCACCCGTGGCGCCTGCGGCTCGGGGTATAGCGTCCCCTTCACGGTCACGGGCAGCCGCGTGTCCTCGGCCGGCGGCGGCCGGGTTTCCGGCACGGTCAACCGCGGGGGCGCCGTCGCGGTCGCGGTGTCGGTCGGCGCCTCCCATGCCGCCGGCGGCGGCCGTCTCGGCGGCGCAGCCGGGGCCGGATACTGGAGAGGGGTCATCTCCGGCGATCAATGCAGCGGCACCTGGCAGGCGACAAGGACGTAAGCGCAGCCGAAACGGCGGTGCGCTCCCTGCCCCGGTTGCGGGGGGTGGGTTGGGGAGAGTGAAGAGGAGTTCGCGGCTGCACCTTCGCAAAAACAAAACGGCCCGCCGGACAATCCGGACGGGCCGTTGAATTCTCAGCGTTGAAAAGCTGCGCTCAGCGCGGCGCCAGCACCATGACGACCTGACGGCCTTCGAACCGGGCGTCCTGCTCGACCTTGGCGAGCTCGGCGACGTCGGTCTTGATCTTGTCCAGCAGCTTGGTGCCGATTTCCTGGTGCGCCATTTCGCGGCCGCGATAGCGCAGGGTGATCTTGACCTTGTCGCCTTCTTCGAAGAACCGCAGCATCGCCCGCATCTTCACGTCGTAGTCGTGGTCGTCGATCATCGGGCGGAGCTTGATCTCCTTGATCTCGACCGTCTTCTGACGCTTGCGGGCCTCGGCGGCTTTCTTCTGGGCGGAATACTTGTACTTCCCGTAGTCCATGATCTTGCAGACGGGAGGGCTGACATTTGGCGAAATCTCAACCAGATCCATGCCGGCTTCCTGGGCCATCTTGATGGCAAGCATGGTCTCGACGGTGCCTTTGTTCTCACCGGCCTGATCAATCAGCTGGATCTGCGCGTTGCGAATATCATCATTGATGCGCGGCCCATCTTTGCTGGCAACGGGCGGGGCTCTATTGGGACGGCGAATGGGTGGTTCTCCAACATTGTGAAAGGAAGCGGCTATTTTGCAGGAAGATGCTGATGCCGGCAAGCAAGTCGCTGTTGCGAGCAGCGAAAAACCGTCAAATGCGAGGCATTTTGGCCACGCTTTTCGGCACGGTGCACGACATAGACAGCCTGCCCCTGTTCCGCAAGCGTCCCAAAGGGACAATAGCAATATTGGGTTGCTTCGCGAACACGCCCGAACAGCTCAAACCGCACAGCCGGAGTAAACGTTCCATGACCACAGCAATTCCCGATGCCGTGCTCGACTTCATCGAGGTGGGTGAGGGCGCGTCCGCGCGCAGGATCGCGGTGCGCCACCGCACTGGCCAAGGATCTGGTCAAGGTCCCGGCGTGGTCTGGCTCGGCGGCTTCAAGTCGGACATGCAGGGCGGCAAGGCGGTGGCGCTGGATGCCTGGGCCGCAGAACATGGGCGTGCCGCCGTCAGGTTCGACTATTCCGGGCATGGTGAATCCAGCGGCGAATTCGCCGACGGAACCATCGGCAGCTGGCTCGAGGACAGCGTCGCGGTGTTCGAGCGGTTCTGCACCGGTCCGCAAATCCTGATCGGCTCCTCCATGGGCGGCTGGATGGCGCTGCTGCTGGCGCGCGAGATCAGGAACCGTCGGGAGAAAGCGCAAGCCAAGGCCTCGCTCGCGGGCCTCGTGCTGATCGCGCCGGCGCCCGACTTCACGGAAGAGCTGATGTGGAAGACCTTCTCGCCCGCGGTGAAGAAGGAAATCGAAACCAAGGGCTTTTGGCTCAGGCCATCCGAATATGGCGACGGCACGCCGTATCCGATCACACGCAAGCTCATCGAGGAGGGTCGCAACCATCTCGTGCTCGGCAGCGCCATCGATCTCGGTTGCCCCATCCGCATCCTGCAAGGTGCCCAGGACCCCGACGTCCCGTGGCAGCATGCATTTGCGCTGACGCATCGCCTGCCGGCTGACGACGTCGTGCTCACGCTGATCCAGGACGGCGACCATCGCCTGTCCCGTCCGCAAGACATCACGCGCATTCTTGCCGCAGTGGCGGAGATCGTATGATTTTTTCTTCCTTCTCCCCTTGCGCGAGCGATGATCGACGACTGGTTTGTCGCACGGCCACGGATTTCCGTGGGACATCGAGGGGAGAGGGAGCGCAAACTGCTGTTGTCTGTGATTCCAACTAGGGCGGCGGTGGCTTCGCCATCGGCTTGCGTTGCGCCAGCGCGGCGACCGTCGCGGTGCCGATCGGGCCCTGCTCGTCGTAAAGCCAGCATTCGCCGATCGCGACGCCATCAGTGGCCTGATGGTTGACCACGTCGAAACCGATCCAGTTCGTCACCGGCAATCGGTGCAGATAGATCGTCACGTCGCTGTTGATATAGCCGAGCCCCTTGTCGCCGGCATTGGCAAATGGGCTCGCGAAATCGGCACCTGTGGCGACGTGGACGAACGGCGTCATCCGCACGCCTGCAACGAGCTCGCGCACCTCGCTCATCCAAAGTCGCCGCGGCCCGAGCGAGCCCATATGGCCGACGATGGGCCGCGTCGTCCATTTGCCGTGCATGCCGAGCCTCGGATCGGTCGGCTTCGGAATCTCTGATGGCTTCGGCACGTCCCAGTTCGGCGGCGACCAGACATTGCCGTCAGGATTTTGCGTCCGCCGCAATAGTTGGCACGAAGCACGCGCCATGCTGACCCCGCCGGAGACAAACTCGGCTTCCACAACGCGGATGCGCAGGCCGTCGCGCACCAGCCGCGTCGTCACTTGGATCGGCTTGTCGATGGTCGGCAGCCGAAACATGTCGACTGTCAGCCGCGCCGGCACGAATTCCGGGCCCGAATGGCGCTCCTCGATGACAAAGCCGAGCAGGCCGATGATGACGCGACCGTGCAGCGATTTCGGATCCCACGGGCCATTGGCCACTTCCGTCGGATGGAATGTATCGCCGTCGCGGGTGAAGAAGGGGATGCTTGTTGTCATATGCGCGACTTTGCGGGAATGGGTGAGGAAATCAAGGTGGTGAAGTGGACGCACCATGGCCACAACAACGGTGTCATCGCCCGACTTGATCGGGCGATCCAGTACTCCGAGACAGTCATGATTGAGCCGAGAGGCCGCGGCGTGCTTGATTCCCCGCCTTCGCGGGGAATGACAGGGGTGGGCTAGGAAGCGGCTCGCCACTCCTCGCGCACGCTGTCGTCGGCCTCGTTGCTCGCCGCTGCAGACCTCATCACCTCAAACTCTTCCCGCTCCACCAACTGCCCGAGCGCCCACACCGCAGCCCCGCGCACCAGCGGGCTCGCATCGTCAAGCAATCGCCGCGCTTCCTCCGCCAGTGCGGCCTCGCCGGAATTGCCGATCGCGATCAGCACATTCCGCACAAAGCGCTCCCGGCCAATCCGCTTCACGGGTGACTTCGTGAACAGCGCGCGAAATGCGGCATCGTCGAGTCGCGAAAGTTCGGCCAGACCAGGCGCGCGCAATTCCTCACGCGCAGCGAGTTTGGCTTCGCGTCCCTCCTGCGCAAACTTGTTCCAGGGACACGCGGCGAGGCAATCATCGCAGCCATAGATGCGGTTGCCGATAGCCTTGCGAAATTGCTGCGGGATCGGCCCCTTGTTCTCGATGGTGAGATAGGAGATGCAGCGCCGCGCATCGAGCTTGTACGGTGCGGGAAATGCCGCGGTCGGGCAGATCTCGAGACAGGCCCGGCACGAGCCGCAATGATCGATCTCGCCGGGATCGCGCGGCAGCTCGAGCGTGGTGTAGATCGCGCCGAGGAACAGCCATGAGCCGAATTCGCGCGAAACGAGATTGGTGTGCTTGCCCTGCCAGCCCAGATGTGCGGTCTGTGCCAGCGGCTTCTCCATCACCGCTGCCGTGTCGACGAACACCTTCACTTCGCTCGGCGCTGTCGCAACCAGCCAGCGCGCCAGTGCCTTCAGCCGCTTCTTGATGACGTCGTGATAGTCGTCGCCCCTCGCATAGACCGAGATCGCGCCACGCGTGCGCCGTTGCAGGATAGCGAGCGGATCCTGGTCGGGTCCGTAATTGACGCCGAGCATGATGACGCTGCGCACGGCCGCCCACAGCCCGCGCGGATCGACGCGGCGCTCCGGCTGGTTGGCGAGCCAGTCCATGTCGCCATGGCCGCCCGAGGCGATGAATTCGAGGAAGTTCGCGCCGGCCTCGTCGATCGTGCCGGGCTCGGTGACGCCAATGCAGTCGAAGCCGAGCGCGCGCGCCTCGCGCGCCAGCGCCGCCTTCAGTTCAGTCGGATCGGAGTTCAGAAATCCAGGTCCACGTAGGTCCGCGACGCCGGCACGCCCGCCAGCCATTCGCTCAGCAGCGGGCGGAACGACGGGCGGGATTTCACCCGCGCGTACCACGCCTTTGCCGCGTCGTCCTCGCTCCATGGCACGTCGCCCAGATAGTCGATCGCCGAAAGATGCGCCGCGGCGGCGAGATCCGCGTAAGTGAGCCGGTCGCCGGCGAGGAAGTTGCGCGTCTGCGCCAGCCAGCCGATATAGGCCAGATGATAGCGCACATTGGCCTTGGCGGCGCGCATCACGTCCGCCGAGGGCGGGCCGCCGCCATTCTCCTCGCTCATGAAGCGCTTGTAGATGCGCTCGGTCACGAGCGGATGCGAGACTTCCTCGAAGAACTTTTCGTTGAACCAGGTCATCAGCCGGCGCACCTCGACGCGCTCACCGATCGTTTCCGGCATCAGGCGCTTGGGTCCCATCCCGGCGCCATAGGCTTCGTCGATGTATTCGGCGATGATGGCCGCACTCGGGACCGGCGGCTGCTCGTCGTCCAGCAGAACAGGCGTGGTGCCGGCCGCATTGAGCAGCAGAAATGCCTCGCGCCGTTCCCAGCTGCGTTCTTCGACCAGTTTCAGCTCGAGCCCGTATTCGCCCCCGATCAGGCGAATGAAGCGCGAATGTGGACAGAACGGATGATGAAACAGCGTAAACATGAAGCCTTTGACTATTTGATGGTGCTTAAGAATCCATCAATGTTTGTGCGGCGCCACACTAGTCTTTCAAAACCGCGCGGCAAAGGCGCGATAGCGCATTTTGCGATTGCGAGCGAGAGGCGAATAGGCGAGAAGAGCCCCGCTTTTCCAGCGGAAATGGACCGTAAATATGTCAGATACCGTACGGGCAGTGATCCTCGGCATCATCGAGGGTGTGACCGAGTTCCTTCCCGTGTCCTCGACCGGCCACCTGCTGCTTGCGGAGCGCTTTTTCGGCCTCGGCGAGGGCGCATTCTGGGATTCGTTTACCGTCCTGATCCAGCTCGGCGCCATTCTCGCGATCGTCGTGCTGTACTTCAAGAAGCTATGGGACGTCGCGATCGGCATGTTCACGGGCGATGCCTATGCGCGCCGTTTCGTGATCGGCGTGCTGGTGGCATTCCTGCCGGCTGTCGTCGTCGGCCTCCTCGCCGGCAAGTATATCAAGAGCCTGCTGTTCAATCCCTGGGTCGTGTGCTTCTCGCTGATCGTCGGCGGCGCCATCCTGTTGTGGGTCGACAGGCTCGAGCTCAAGGCGCGCGAGTATGACGCCACGCGATTTCCGCTGCTGATGTACCTCTATATCGGCATCGCGCAGTGCGTTGCGATGATTCCGGGCGTGTCGCGTTCCGGTGCCAGCATCGTCGCCGCGATGTTTCTGGGCGCCGACAAGCGCGCGGCGGCGGAGTTCTCGTTTTTCCTCGCCATCCCGACCATGATCGGTGCGTTCGCCTACGATTTCTACAAGAGCCGCGCCGAGATGACGATGGACCACATGGGCATCGTCGCGATCGGCTTCGTGGTGTCGTTCGTCACCGCGATCATCGTGGTGAAGTCGTTCTTGGAATACGTCACCCGCCACGGCTTCGTGGTGTTCGCCTGGTGGCGCGTCATCGTCGGCACCCTCGGCCTGATCGCGCTGGCGCTGGGCCATTAACGTCTCGGCAACTTGCCGACGGGCCTCAACGCAATATCAGCTTTTCGCCGCTAGTCAGTTTCCGGGAGCGGGGTGGCCCGCAGGTGGAGCTGAACGATGACGACTGTCAGCGGCTGGGGGCGCTTCCCGGTCGTCGATACCGAAGTGCTGAGGCCGCGCTCGTTCGAGGCGGTGGCCGACGCCATCGTCGCCGGCTCGGTGGCGCGGGGCAATGGCCGTGCCTATGGCGATGCCGCGATCGGTGCCGCCAGGACCATCGGCATGACAGGGTTCGACCGGGTCAGATCGTTCGATCCGGCAACGGGCCGCATCCGCCTCGAGGCCGGCGTGCTGCTGTCCGACCTGATCGACGCTTTTGGCCCGCGCGGCTTCCTGCCGTTCGTCCTGCCCGGTACGCGGTTCGTGTCGGTGGGCGGTGCCATCGCCGCCGACGTGCACGGCAAGAACCATCATGGCGAAGGCGGTTTCGGCCGCTATGTCGACAGCATCCTGCTGCACACGGGTGCAGGCGAGACCATCGAAGTCTCGCGCGAGCAAAATCCCGATGCCTTCTTCGCGACCGTGGGCGGCATGGGCCTCACCGGCGTGATCCTCGAAGCCACGATGCGGCTGCGCACCGTCGAGACCGGCTGGATCCGCGAGCAGGTGGTTTCCGCTTCCGATCTCGATGCCGCGATGCGCGCGCTCCAGGCGAGCGAGTCTGCGACCTATTCGGTGGCGTGGATCGATTGCGTGGCGCGCGGGCGCGATCTCGGGCGCTCGCTGATCTATCTCGGTGAGCACGCAAGCGCCGACGAGCTTGCTGAAGGCGCCGATCGCTTTCCCGTTGGCAAGAAGCCTGGGCTCGCCGTGCCGGTCGACCTGCCCGCGATGGCGCTCAATCGCGTGACCATCCGCGCCTTCAACGAGCTCTATTACCGCATGGGCGCGCGACGTGCAGGCAGCGACCATCTGGTCTCGCTCTATCCCTATTTCTTTCCGCTCGACAGCCTCGCCGACTGGAATCGCATCTATGGCCGGCGCGGCTTCCTCCAGCATCAATGCGTGATCCCGGAAGCCGGCGCGCGCGGCGTGCTCGGCGATATCCTCGATCGCGTCTCCAAGCGCGGCGATGCGTCGTTCCTCGCGGTGCTGAAAAAGCTCGGGCATGGCGACGGCCTGCTGTCGTTTCCGCTGCCCGGCTACACGCTGGCGCTGGATTTCCCGGTCAAGGGCGACATCCTCGATTTCCTCGACGAGGTCGATCGTCTCGTCGTCGCCGCCGGCGGCCGGCTCTATCTCGCCAAGGACGCGCGGCAGTCGCGTGCGACGTTCGAGGCCGGCTACCCCGCGCTGTCGCGCTTCAAGGCGATCCGCAAAGCGCTCGATCCCGCCGGCAACATCCGCTCCAAGCTTTCACAACGCCTGTTCGATGAGGTCAAGCCGTGACATCACGCATGTCAGTTCTGGTGCTCGGTGGCTCCTCCGACATTGGTCGCGCCGCGGCGCGCGCCTTTGCCAAGGCGGGGTACGATGTCGGTCTCGCCGGCCGCGACGTCGCGGCGCTCGAGCCTGACGCCGCAGATCTGCGCGCGCGCTACAATATCGAAGTCGGTCTCTTCAAATTCGATGTGCTCGACGCCGCTTCGTTCGACGGCTTCGTCGCAAGCCTTCCCGCGCTGCCTGACGTCGTCATCTCGACCGTCGGCCTTCTGGGTGTGCAGCAAAATGCCGAGAGCGATCTTGCGCACGCCACCACGATCATGC
Organism: Bradyrhizobium sp. Gha; assembly: GCF_900113735.1. Classification (GTDB taxonomy): domain Bacteria; phylum Pseudomonadota; class Alphaproteobacteria; order Rhizobiales; family Xanthobacteraceae; genus Bradyrhizobium. Next base: position 23,849 of record NZ_FOQM01000051.1, on the reverse strand, counting down.
GCTCGAACTATGAAGGGCCATCGCTGATCCTCGGCCTGTTCGCCGAAAAGTTTTTAGCTCGCGGCAATGGCACCATCGTGGGCGTGTCCTCGGTCGCCGGCGATCGCGGCCGCGCCTCGAACTATGTCTACGGTTCGGCCAAGGCCGGTTTCTCCGCCTTCCTCTCGGGCCTGCGCGCCCGTTGCAGCCGCAGCGGCGTGCACGTCGTCACGGTGAAGCCCGGCTTCGTCCGCACGAAAATGACTGAGGGTATGAAGCTCATCGGCCCGTTGACCGTCGACCCGCCGGTCGTGGGTAAGGCGATATTGAACGCCGTCGAGAAGAAGGCCGATATCGTCTATGTCAGTGGCATCTGGCGTCTCGTGATGCTGATCATCAAGACGCTGCCCGAGGCGGTGTTCAAGAAGCTGAAGTTTTGAGGCTGCTGCGAGCCGCGACGGCGATCTGCTCTTTGGCCCGGCTCGTCCAACAAACTCGTCATGCCCGGCCTTGTGCCGGGCATCCACGTTCTTGATGCCGCGAAGTAAGACGTGGATGGCCGGGTCAAGCCCGGCTTGTCCCGGCCATGACGACGGAGAGAGCTGGTCCTCACACGCCCATGCGCTGGAACTGGCCCTGCGGGCGGAAACGCCAGAGATATTGCGGGGCGATCGCTTCCAGCGAATCCGCCGTGATGCCGAGGCCTTCCAGCGTCAGCCCCGCGGCCTTCGCGGCTTCCGACACGACATTGTCGCGCTCGAGCAGCGTGACCTGGTCCGGCGTCAGCTTGAAGGTACCCGGCGCGAATTGCAGGACGGCCGCCTTGAGGCGCGCAAGGCCAAACGACAAGGGCACGAGCGTCGGCTTGCGGTCGGCGATCGCGACGATGGCCTCGATGATCTCGCGCATCGTCAGCACCTCGGGACCGCCGAGCTCGTAGGTCGCACCCGCCTTGGCCTTGCCGTCGACGGCGTCGGCAATCGCGGTGGCAACGTCGCCGACATAGACGGGCTGCATCTTGGTCGCGCCGCCGATCAGCGGCAGCACCGGCGAGATCCGCGCCAGCGCCGCAAAGCGGTTGGTGAACTGGTCCTCGGGACCGAACATCACCGAGGGGCGGACAATCGTGGCCGACGGCACTGCTGCGCTCACCGCCGCCTCGCCGGCCGCCTTGGCCTTGGCATAGCGCGACGGCGATTCGGCATCGGCGCCGAGCGCCGAGACATGGATCAGGCTGGCGCCCACGGCGGCCGCCGCTTTGGCGACGGTCTCGGCGCCCTTGGCCTGGACGGCGTCGAAGGTCTGGGCGCCGCTCTCGGAGAGGATGCCGACCAGATTGATCACGACCTGCGAATCACGCACCGCCGCCTCGACCGAGGCCGGATAGCGCAGATTGGCCTGCACGGTGTGGACCTGGCCGACTTTCCCAGAAGGCTGGAGATAGCCGGCCAGTTCCGGCCGGCGCACCGCGACCCTGATCCGGTAGTCCCGCCGGCACAGCGCGCGGACGACATTCCGGCCCAAAAACCCCGATCCGCCGAAAACCGTGACGAGAGTTTCCAGATTCGATGCCATGAGAGCTTTTCCTGCGGGAAGACTGCGTAATATCAGGCTTCTACCGGGCCGGTTTGCAATGCGCAATCGGCATCCCGAACCATGAATTGACAACGGCGTCACCGAACCGTAGTAACCGCCTCCGTGCCCCAAACGGCATGCCCAGGTGGTGGAATTGGTAGACGCGCTGGCTTCAGGTGCCAGTGGCTTAACGGCCGTGAAGGTTCGAGTCCTTTCCTGGGCACCATTTTTCGGGGTTTGGTCCCCAAATCGAGCTATTTCCAATCATCGGAGTTAGCGGGACGGCAATCCCCGGGGATCTCCGTCGAGAGGGTCTTGTCCTCACGCCACGCTCCTCCCAGCCCGCTTCGCATCTATTTCTGCACAGATGATCGCGGCTGCCAGCACCGAACCGAGCCCGCCCGAGAGCTGCTGGAGTGCAGCGCCGATTGGCGCAGATCAGCAACTGACACCCCGCAGCAGTGGTCCAAAACTAGATGGTCGCAGAACGTAGCGTCGGCGACTTACAGGCGAGATGGCAGCTTTGCGGGACGGGCTGCTGCGTGACTCTACTCACAGTCATCTCAACCAGCTCTCAGCTAAAGGTGCGGCATCAACCCGATGGGGCGGGATGACTTTCGGATGGAAAGAAAATCATGCGCGCGATGTCAAGCACTGATGAACTGTCCCTCGACCGTCTCGATGACGTTGTGGGAGGGTCAGGTAGTTACGGCACGTCAGGACACACCGGAGCTATCGCTTGGGGAACGAAAAGCAACGGCGGTATGGCTGTGACGTGGCCGGGCAGCCTCGGCGGTGTGAACGGTGTTTGGTCGGTTTCTTCGGACGGCGGTGTGCAGTGGCACGGCAAGCCCCAGTGAAGAAGGAGAAAGGAAATGACCCAACCGTCGTATCAGGAACTGACGGACGCCGACCTGACCGTTGTGTCGGGAGGAGTGTTAAAGGAAATCTTCCAGCAAGCCGGGCGTCAGATCATGAACAAGGTCACGCAACCTTCGCTTCTGTGCAACCCGGACACGGCACTGATGCAGTTGGACGGAACACTCACGTCAGATAGCCCCGGCTGTCACCGGACCTAAATGCGAGCGCCAGCGATCGACGCGCATGGCAGCCGTGCTAGGAGCTCGACTATCCGATGTCGCGCAATGTACGCGAGGTCAGACCGTAGAATTTCAGATGAACCCGGTTCATCTGCTCGACTGACCCGAAGCCGCATTTGGCCGCAACCGTCTTGAGCGGCAAAGTCGAGGTCCGAAGATGGTGACGTGCCGTGTCGGCGCGAAGCCGTTTGACCGTCTCGGCGGGCGGCACACCGATCAGCGTTCGATATTTGCGTGCGAATGTTCGCTCGCTCATGCCCGCCTGAGCCGCAAGCTCAGGGACGCGTAGGTCACGGCTGAGATTGGCCAAGATCCACTGATGAAGCTCCGCAAAGGCTGCCGCCCTGTCATGGTCAATGGTTTCGATGAATTCGCTGTATTGCGACTGGCTGCCTGGTCGCTTGACCTAGAGCACCATCCACTTGGCCGTGACTGCGGCGGCTGCTTCGCCGTGGTCGTCAGCGACGAGCGCGAGGGCGAGGTCGATGCCGGCGCTGACGCCCGCGGAACTCCAGATCTTGCCGTCACGCACATAGATGGCATCGCGATCGACCGTGACATCGCGGAAGTTCCGTTGGAGCTTGTCGCAATCGACCCAATGCGTTGTCGCTCGTTTGCCCGCAAGCAACCCGGCCCGCGCAAGCACGAGCGCACCGTTGCAAACGGAGCAGATCCGCTCCGCCTCGTCCTTGTGGGTCCGCAACCAGCCGATCAGAAGGGGATCGTGCGACGCCGCTTCGACACCCTTTCCTCCAACCACCATAACCGTCGTTCCGGGCTTCAACGCAGATGGCAGAGCCTCGGCATCGATCGCCAGTGACAAGGAGCCCTGTACCCTGGTGGGACCCGATGACACGACCGAGACCCGGTAATCGATCGGCAGCCCTGTTGCGGAATCCCGCGCATGTTCGCTCGCCGAAAGGAACACCTGCATCGGGCCGGCGAGATCGAGCACTTGGAAGCCCTGAAAGGCCAGAAAGACAATATGCCGAGGGCTTGCCGACGCCGGTGTGAGCATTGGCAGGAAATACGACAAGTTTGGCAAATATGCCACTCGTAACAGGCGTAACTCGGACAAGGGTTAAGCCAAGCGAGGATGACAGATGATCTACGAGTTGCGCACCTACCGCACCCTGCCGGACCGGATGCCGGCATTGCTCAAGCGCTTTGAGACGCGGACACTGCAGATTTGGCAGCGGTTGGGCATTCGCCAGCTTGGCTTTTGGCGGACCACCGTCGGACCGTCACACCTTGAGCTCGTCTATATTCTCGTCTGGAGCTCGCTCGCCGAGCGGGAGCGCCTCTGGAATGCCTTCGTGACGGACCCCGAATGGCAGGAGGTCGCCGCTGCCTCGGAGGCCGACGGGCCAATCCTCGCGAATATCTCGAACTCCTTCATGAGCCCAACGAGCTTCTCGGCCCTGCAATGAGAGAGGGGCTTGGCGGACCAGCGACGTCGTCGTGACGAGGAATTTGCACGCCAAATGGAGCGCAACGGTGTGGGCCACCGGGCGGCGATCCCACGGTCGCCGCCGTCAGGATATCTGAGCCGGCCAAATCGGCTCTGTCAGCCTCTCACACCACCCGCTTCCCCGCCTTCTCCGCCACCCCCTTCTGCACGAAATACATCGCGACCAGCGTGATAACATTGGTCGTGACGACGACGTAGCCGATCCGCTCGAAATGGAGCAGCGAACCGTTGGGTTGCTGCGAGATGATGGCGGCCGCAAGCACCGAGCCGAGGCCGCCGGAGAGTTGCTGCAGCGAGGCGCTGACCGCGCTGAACGAGCCGCGCTGGCTCAGGTCGGGGATCGCCGACATCAGCGCCTGCGACGGGATCATGCGCGAGAAGATACCGACGAACAGCAGCACGTTGACGGCGATCGCGGTCACCAGCGAGACATGGCCGAGATGGGTGTAGATCAGGACCATCACGACGGTCATCACGCAGCCGAACACGAAGGTCGGGTATTTGCCGAAGGCGTCGCTGGCGCGGCCGACCATCGGGCCCGTGACGATGCTGAACAGGCCGGAAACCAGATAGATCGTCGGCAGATGCACGATGTCGATGCCGACATTGTTCACGGTGAAGGCGCTGGAGAACGGCATCAGCATGTACCCGCCGGTCGCCAGCAATGTCGTGACCGAGAAAGCCAGCGTGTAGCGCGGTTCGAAGATGGTGGCGACCAGATGGTGGAACGGGTTTCGGTCCTGCTTCAGCTTCAGATGCGCGTCGACCGGCTCCATGGCGAAGGCGATGATGGCGATCGCCAGGATCGACAGGCCGACGATGGCAAAGAAGCAGACATGCCAGCTCCAGTGGTTGGCGAGAAACAGCCCCGCCGGCACGCCGAGCACCTGGCTCGCCGCGAAGGCGGTCTGGACGAATCCCATCACGCGGCCGCGCAAGTGCAATGCGAAGAGGTCGGTGACGATTGCGAGCACGATCGAGCCGATCACGCCGCCGAACAAGCCGGTCACGATGCGGCCGAGCAGCAGCACGTGGTAAGTTTGGGCGAATGCGCAGAGCGCGGTGCCGAGCGTGAAGCCGACATAGAAGAACAGCAGCAGGCGCTTGCGATCGAAGCGATCGGCAAAGCCGGCGGCCAGGATGCCCGACAATCCTGCGCTGAACGCGTAGGCCGACACTGCGACGCCGAATTGCCCGGCCGTGATGTCGAGCGAGGGCATCATGATGGCGCCGAGCGGCGACATGATGATGAAGTCGAGAATGATGGTGAACTGCGCGAACGCGAGCAGCGCCACGAGAAGCGATTGGTAGCGCGTAAAGCCGCGCTGGCGTTCCTGCTGATCGTCGATCGGCGCGGCGAGCGTCTGGTCTGTCATGATACCCTGAGGGTGTGGTGGGAAAGCTGGGCTCACATGGGGTGCGCGCCGCCGATTACCACCACGGCGGGCCTCATGTTCCGCTGGTATATTCAAGCGGGCGCCGGGTTGTGGGATCCCTGCAACAGCTGGCGGCGCGGTCGCCTTTGCCGGCAGGGTTAAGCCGCCCTTAGCCAATGCCGCCTAGGCTCGCGGCCGTCCTTTTCCGGCATCCCCAGCCCTTGGGCCGGTCGTGTCGCGGTAAGTCAGAGCGTTTCGGATGGAGCAACCTGCCCGGCAGTACGATCGGAGTGCGGCCGCGTCGCAGGCGACGCCCGCGCCGGCCCGTATCCTCGTCATCGATCTCGAAGGCGCCCTGCTGCGCTCGGAATTGCCGATGGAGGCGCTGTTCTCCAGCCCCGCCCGGATGCTGGCGCGCTTCGGCGCGCGCGGACGCCCGGGCATGGCTGTACTCACGGAGGTTCTGTCAGGCGCGAAGCTCGACTACGCCCATCTGCCCTATGACGAAGATGTGCTGAACCGGGCGCTGGCAGCGCGGGCGCGGGGCGCCAAGATCTTTCTTGTCGCGGGCCGCTTCCCCGATCAGGCCGCCGGCATCTCGGCGCATCTCGGCTTCGACGGGGTCGTGACCCCTGCTGATCTTGCGGCCGGCGACAATCTGCCGTTCGAGCGCGCTGCGGTCGAGCGCATCGACCACGTCAATCGTGCTTGCGCCAGTCTTCGCACCTGGGCGAAGGCGCTGCGCCTCTATCAATACGCCAAGAACACGCTGGTGTTCGTGCCCGTTCTCACCGCGCATCAGGTGAACATCGCGACACTCGGCGCCACGTTGCTGGCATTCCTGGCGTTCTCGGCCTGTGCGTCGGGCGCCTATCTGATGAACGATCTGCTCGATCTCGCCGCCGATCGCCAGCATCCGACCAAGCGCCACCGCGCGCTGGCCGCGGGGACGTTGCCGATCTCGTCGGCGCTGTCGGCGATCCCCGTGCTGTGGCTGTTCGCCTTCGGGGCCAGTCTTTGCATCTCCTTGACGTTCCTCGGCGTGCTCGTCGCCTATCTCGTCACCACCATCGCCTATTCGCTGGTGCTCAAGCGCAAGATGCTGGTCGACGTCGTCACGCTCGCCGGCCTCTATTGCCTGCGCATCGTCGCCGGCGCGGTCGCGGCCGGCGTGATGCTGTCGGAATGGCTGATGGTGTTCTCGCTGTTCGTGTTCACCTCGCTCGCGTTGATCAAGCGCTTCAGCGAGCTCAGCCTGCGCCAGGGCGAAGGCCTCGCCGCTCCTGCCAACCGCGACTACCGCATCAGCGACCTCCACATCATCGCAGCGATGGCGGCGGCGAGCGCGATGAATGCGGTGACGGTGTTTGCGCTCTACGTCTCGTCCTCGGCGGTGACGCCGCTCTACAGCCGCCCATGGATGCTGTGGCTGCTCGCGCCGCTGCTGCTCTACTGGTTCGGCCGGGCCCTGATGATCGCGCATCGCCGCGAGATGCCTGACGACCCCATCATTTACGCCTTCCGCGACGGTGCCAGCCGCACCACGGTTGCGGCGATGGTCTGCATCATGCTGGCGGCGATCTGAGCCATCGCTGCTTGCGCAGGTCCCCCCCAAGGGCTAAATCGCGGACCATCCGAAGAGCTTATGATACCGACGCGACCGATTCGACTGAAGGTTTGAAACGCCATGACCGTACGCCTGCATCGCGGCGACCTGCCTGACCTCTCCCGCTACACCGGGGCGGTGGCCATCGATACCGAGACCATGGGGTTGAACCCGCACCGCGACCGGCTCTGCGTGGTCCAGCTTTCGCCCGGCGACGGCAGCGCCGACGTGGTGCAGATCCCCAAGGGGCACACCGATGCGCCGAACCTGAAGGCGCTGCTGGCCAACCCCGGCGTCACGAAAATCTTCCATTTCGCCCGCTTCGACGTCGCTGTGCTGTACCAGAGCTTCGGTGTGATGACCGGGCCGATCTACTGCACCAAGATCGCCTCCCGCCTTGCTCGCACCTATACCGATCGCCACGGCCTCAAGGACCTCGTGCGCGAGGTGCTCAATGTCGACCTCTCCAAGCAGCAGCAATCCAGCGATTGGGGGTCCGACAGCCTGACCGAGCCGCAGCTCGCTTATGCCGCCTCCGACGTGCTGCACCTGCATGCCTTGCGCGAGCGGCTCGACGCGATGCTGGTCCGGGAGGGCCGCACCCAGCTGGCCAAGGCCTGTTTCGAGTTCCTGCCGACCCGCGCCCTGCTCGACCTCCAGGGCTGGGAGGAAGAGGACATCTTTGCGCATTCCTGAGCCGTTGACGCGGAGCAAGGCCCGGCCTGCCGCCCCGTTTCGGACACTTTCCTGCGGCCAGTCGCAGGCTGCATATTCCTGAGCTCGCGGGTACAATGGGGCGCCCCGATTGGAGCCATCTGACAGGCAAGCGATGCCCCCGGAGCAGCGGTGAACTCGGCCCAGTTTCCCATCTACGACGCCGCGCTCGCGGCGAAGTTTGCCCAAGCGGCGCGCCACAGCCGTCTGGTGCGGATTCTGCGCATCGCGGTGCCGGCGACGGTGGTTCTGGCCCTGGCCTCGATCGTCGCGGTCTCGACCTTCCTCAATCCCTTCACGATGATCCCCGTGAAGGTCGATTCCGGAAACATGGTGGTGACCGGGACCAAGATCACGATGGAAACGCCGCACCTTTCCGGTTTCACTCCGGATCAGCGGCCCTACGAGCTCTGGGCCAAGACCGCCACGCAGGACATTACCGACCCCGACCATGTCGACCTCAATGCCCTGCGCGCCAAGGTGCTGATGGAAGATCAATCGACGGTGTTCCTCGATGCCCGCACCGGCCGCTTCGACAACAAGCAGCAGCAGCTCGATCTGCACAAGGACATCTTCCTGCGCACCTCCACCGGTTATGAGGCGCGGCTGAACTCGGCCTTTGTCGACATGAACAAGGGCACGGTTTCCTCCGATGAGCATGTCGACGTCAAACTGACCAACGGCACGCTGACCGCGGACAGGCTGCGGATCACCGGAGGCGGTGAGGTCGTTCGTTTCGAAGGCAATGTCGTGATGCATCTGGACAAGATCAGCACGGATGAGCCCGCTCCGGCGCCGGTCGAGCCGCCCCCGCCACCACCGGCGAAATCCCGGAGCAAGTCCGGCAACGCAAGATGATTTCGATGACTCATTTTTCTTCGCGTCACGACACCAGGCGTCGCGCCATCGTCGCGGCGATGGCGCTTGCCGGCGCCGCGCTGATGGCGGCGGGTGCTGCCGTCGCGCAAAGCACGATGCAAGGCGTGCCCAATGCGATGCAGGGCTTTTCGCAGAATCGCGATCAGCCGATCCAGATCGAGGCCGCCTCGCTCGAGATGCGCGACAAGAAGAAGGAAGCCACCTTCTCGGGCAATGTGAAAGTCGTGCAGGGCGACACCACCATGACCTCGAAGACGCTGGTGGTGTTCTACGAATCCTCCGGCGACAAGCAGGCCGCGCCGCAGACGGCTCCAACCGCGGCGCCAGCCAAGGGCCAGAAGAGCGCGCCGCCGATGCAGGCGGCGGCACCGGGCCCCGGCGGCGCCTCCTCGATCAAGCGGCTGGAAGCGCGCGGCAGTGTCGTCGTCACCCAGAAGGACCAGGTGGTGACGGGCGAGACCGCCGTGTTCGACACCAAGACCAACCTCATCACCATGCTGGGCGGGTCCGGGAGCCAGGTGGTTCTGACGCAATGCCAGAACGTGTTGCGCGGCGACCGCCTCATGGTCGACATGACCACCGGCGTTTCGCGGGTGGAATCCGACAGCGGCAAGGTGCAGGGCCTGTTCATCCAGTCCCAGGGCGGCGGGAACGGCAAATGCGGAACGCCCGTGGCTCCGGGCGCGGGTTCGCCTCTGCAACTGCCTGGTGGAAGTAAACAGAAGTGAATTCAATCACTTGTCGCTGATGCCGATGATCCGAGGTTGAAGCTTGCCCGGCGAGGCTGTATCTAGCGCGCAGGGCTTTCAAGGCGGGTCGGCCGCTTTTCGGGCGTGTTTCACTGGGCATGAGACATCCCTTCACTCATGCTGCGTCGGCGAATCGAATTGCTGGCGTGGCAGATCGCGTGAATGTCGCGCAGAATCCGTAGAAGGCTGGAAGGCGGGGATGGTCGATCTGTTCAGCATGTTCCGTCGTCGCCCCGCCAAGCGCGGCCCGCGGGGATTTGCCCGTCAGGACATCACGGCGCTCGGGGACAGCATCGGCGGGCTGGTGGCGAGTCCTGTCAGGGATGCGCCGCCGCTTGCCCGTGACCAGCCCATTCAGGCCTCGGACCCCTATGGCCTCGAGGCCCCGCCGCGGCCGCGGCCGGCGGTTGCTCAACCGCCCAAGGCCAGGCCCGCCGCCAAATCCAGCGGCACGGGCGGACCGCAGCTGTTGCGGCGGCCGGGCTTCCTGGCTGTGCATAGCGTGGAAAAAAGTTTCGGCAGCCGCCAGGTCGTGCGCGGCGTCAGCATCTATGTCCGGCGCGGCGAAGCGGTCGGCCTGCTCGGCCCGAACGGCGCCGGCAAGACCACCGTGTTCTACATGATCACAGGCCTGATCAAGGCCGATCGCGGCGCCATCGAGCTCGACGGCCACGACGTCACCAAGCTGCCGATGTATCAGCGCGCGCGCCTCGGCATCGGCTACCTGCCGCAGGAAGCCTCGATCTTTCGCGGCCTCACCGTCGAGCAGAACATCCGCGCCGTGCTCGAAGTGGTCGAGCCCTCGCGCAAGGAACGCGAGCAGCAGCTCGACGCGCTGCTCGACGAATTCAACATCACGCGCCTGCGGAAATCGCCGTCGATCGCATTGTCCGGCGGTGAGCGCCGCCGCGTCGAGATCGCGCGCGCGCTGGCGACGCGTCCGAACTACATGCTGCTCGACGAGCCCTTCGCCGGCATCGATCCGATCGCGGTCGGCGACATTCAGGACCTCGTCCGCCACCTCACCAATCGCGGCATCGGCGTGCTGATCACCGACCACAATGTGCGCGAGACGCTCGGCCTCACCGATCGCGCCTATATCGTCTATGCCGGTGAGATCCTGACCGAGGGAACCCCGGACGAGATCGTCGCGGATCCCGATGTTCGCCGGCTTTACCTTGGCGAGGAATTCCGCCTCTAGCCTTTTTTTCCGTCGCGTCAAGGCGTGTACATCAGGCCGGGACTAAGCTAAGCAAGAATCGGACCAATTTTGGAACGGTTCTTGTTAGATGGCGCTTTCGCAGAGATTAGAGTTCCGGCAATCGCAGTCGCTGGTCATGACGCCGCAGTTGATGCAGGCGATCAAGCTGCTGCAATTGTCCAATCTCGATCTCACGACCTTCGTGGAGGAGGAGCTCGAGCGTAATCCCCTGCTGGAGCGGGCCAATGACGAGGCCCCCGGCGGCGATGCCCCGGCCGAGCCCGCCCAGTTCAGCGACACCGATGGCGACGAATCAGGCAGCCAGGGCGACGGTCTCGGCGGCGATGACGGCTTCGGCGGCGGTGACGCCTTCGAACCGGGCCAGGAAGAATGGATGAGCAAGGATCTCGGCACCCGCGCCGAGATCGAGCAAACCCTCGATACGGGCCTGGACAACGTGTTCTCCGAGGAGCCCGCCGAGGCGGCGGCGCGCAACGCCCAGGACGTCGCGCCGACGACCTATACCGAGTGGGGCGGCGGCGCCTCCGGTGACGAGGACTACAATCTCGAGGCTTTCGTCGCAGCCGAGATGACGCTGTCCGATCACCTTGCCGAGCAGCTCTCGGTCGCCTTCACAGGCGCGGCGCAGCGCATGATCGGGCAGTATCTGATCGATCTGGTCGACGAGGCCGGCTATCTGCCGCCCGATCTCGGCCAGGCCGCCGAGCGGCTTGGCGCAACGCAAGAGGACGTCGAGGGCGTCCTTGCCGTGCTGCAAAAATTCGATCCGCCCGGCGTCTGCGCGCGCAATTTGAGCGAATGCCTGGCGATCCAGCTCCGCGAGCTCGACCGCTACGATCCCGCGATGCAGGCGCTGGTCGAGCATCTCGATCTCCTCGCCAAGCGCGACATCGTTGCCTTGCGCAAGCTCTGCGGCGTCGACGACGAGGATATCGCGGACATGATCGGCGAGATCAGGCGCCTCAATCCCAAGCCCGGCATGAAGTTCGGCTCGGCGCGGCTTCAGACCATGGTGCCCGACGTCTATGTCCGGCCGGGTCCTGATGGCGGCTGGCATGTCGAGCTCAACAGCGACACCCTGCCGCGCGTGCTGGTGAACCAGACCTACTATTCCGAGCTGTCGAAGAAGATCGGCAAGGACGGCGACAAGTCGTATTTCACCGACGCGCTGCAGAACGCGACGTGGCTGGTGCGCGCGCTCGACCAGCGCGCCCGCACCATCCTGAAAGTCGCGACCGAGATCGTGCGCCAGCAGGACGGCTTCTTCACCCATGGTGTCGCGCATCTGCGGCCGCTGAATCTGAAAGCCGTCGCCGACGCCATCCAGATGCATGAATCCACGGTGTCGCGCGTCACCGCCAACAAATACATGGCGACAAATCGCGGCACATTCGAGTTGAAATATTTCTTCACGGCCTCGATCGCGTCGGCCGATGGCGGCGAGGCGCACTCGGCCGAGGCCGTGCGTCACCACATCAAGCAGTTGATTGATTCGGAAGCGCCGTCCGCGATCCTGTCGGATGATACCATCGTGGAACGATTGCGCGCCTCGGGCATTGATATTGCCCGCCGCACGGTCGCGAAGTACCGCGAAGCCATGCGCATTCCGTCCTCGGTGCAACGCCGTCGCGACAAGCAGAGCGCTCTTGGTAACGTCCTTTCGACCTCAATGTCCGATCGCTCCCGCAACACCGAACCAGCCTGATTGCGCTGGCGCAGAATCGCGCTACTCTCATCCTCCCATCGCGACCGATCCAAGCACGCGCATGATCCGGAAAAGTGTACAGCGGTTTTCCCCTCCGACAGACGCCGTAGGCGTTTGCGGGGAGATCATGCGCAGGGGAACGACCCCAACCACGATGACGCGTCATCGTGGTTGGCCGAATGAACCAAGCGAGGCATCACATGACTCTTCGGATCTCGGGCAAGAGCGTTAGCGTCGGTGAGGCCCTTCGCGGCCGCGTCACCGACCGGACGGAAGAGGTCCTGCGTAAATATTTCGACGGCAATTATTCCGGCCACATCACGCTCAGCAAGGACGGCTTCGGCTTCCGCACCGATTGTGCGCTGCATCTCGATTCCGGAATTACGCTGGAGGCCGATTCGAACGCGCAGGACGCCTATGCCAGTGCCGACCAGGCGCTGATCATGATCGAGAAGCGGCTCAAGCGCTACAAGAGCCGGCTCAAGGACCGCTCGGCCCGCAAGGCCCATGTCGCCTCCGCCGCGCTGGCCGCGCTGGATGCCACGGCTTACGTCCTGGAGGCGCCGGGCGAAGGCGACGACGAGGACGAAATCACCGGCTACAACCCCGTGATCATCGCCGAGGCCACGACATCGCTGAAGCGGCTCTCGGTCAGCGAGGCCGTCATGGAACTCGACCTCAGTGGGGCGCCCTGTCTGGTATTCCAGCATGGTTCCTCGGGCCGGGTGAACATCATCTACCGGCGGGCCGACGGCAATGTTGGCTGGATCGATCCGCCGGGTGACAAATCGGCCGGTTAGACCGACGAAAGCGCACCCCCGTATCAACCACAGGCCTTAACAATGACCGGGGCAAAGCCGCACGCGGGAGTTGGCACCGGGATTGCGTTGGAGTAGAAGCGCCCCACATCAGGATCGGGGCTAAGTCCCCCTCCTGCTTCACCTTCTTGACGCCGGTCGGGCTCGGTTCAATCGAGGCGGCCAATTCGGAACCTGACGGTTTAACTCACCTCGGAAACCTTCCATGCCGATTACCGATCTGGTCGCACCCGAGGCGATTCTCCCGGCATTGAAGGTCAACAGCAAGAAGCAGGCGCTGCAAGAGCTCGCGGCCAAGGCTGCCGAGCTGACCGGACAAAACGAACGCTCGGTGTTCGAGGTGCTGCTTCAGCGCGAGAAGCTCGGCACCACCGCGGTCGGCTACGGCGTCGCCATTCCCCACGGCAAGCTGCCCAAGCTCGAGAAGATCTTTGGCCTGTTCGCCCGGCTCGATCGCCCGATCGATTTCGAGGCGATGGACGGCCAGCCGGTCGATCTCGTCTTCCTGCTGCTCGCCCCTGAAGGCGCCGGCGCCGATCATTTGAAGGCGCTGGCCCGCATCGCCCGCCTGCTGCGCGACCAGGACATCGCCAAGAAGCTCCGCGCCTCGCGCGACGCCCAGGCGATCTATTCGGTGCTGGCCCTGCCGCCGGCCACCGCGGCGTAAAGCTTCATTGCTGACCGTGCGAGAGTGGAGCGCGCCATTTGCGTCACACGCCGTCATTGCGAGCGCAGCGAAGCAGTCCAGAATCTTTCGCGGTGACAGTCCGGATTGCTTCGCTGCGCTCGCCATGACGGCGTGGAAACATCATCGACCAACATGAAAACGGGCACGCCTTCGTCGTAGGCAAGCCGTCAGAAATTCCATTGATGCGCAGCGCAGGCCGCCGCTTGCGCGCGTCAGCACACCGTCGGCAGCAGGCGCCGGACTTCGTCGAGCAGTTCGGGAATCGCCGTCTTGTCAGCCGCGAGATGCTTGAGCAGCGCACTCTGGAATAGACCGTCGAACAGCGCATAGAGGGCGGCGGGCGACGACACCGGTCGCTTGCCGCCGAGCTCGGCGTAGCGCGATGCGATGCGCCAGATCATCGCTTCCAGGTTCTTGTCGATCTCGAGCACGTCCTTGCGAAACGCCGCCTCGAACATCGCCTGCGAACGCAAATCGTACCAAAGCCGGTGCATGCGGGCTTCGTTCTGCAGCGTGGCCGCAAGCTTGGCGAGGAAACCTTCCGTCAATTCGTCGCGGCTCGTCGCGGTGACGACGACCTCGTCATATCGGGTCACGCACTTCGCCTTGTAGTGGCGCACGCAGCAGCAGATCAGGTCGAGCTTGTCGCTGAAATAATAGTGGAACACGCCGTGCGTGAACGCCGAGTTCTGCGCGATCTCGCGCAGGCTGGTGCGTGCGAAGCCGAGCTCTCCAAGCGTTTCGAGCGCGGCCTCGGCCAGCTCGATGCGCCGTGCGTTGAACTTCTCGTCGCGCACGACCTCGACCGCGGCCTCACGCCTCACTGCTGCTGTCGCTCGCCGCGCCATTGTCGCGCTGTCTCCCGTCCCTTCCTCACGACGGTCATAGCGTCCGTCGCCATCTACAGACCATTCTCTTTGACAACTGTCAAATTTTTATCTTGACAAGTGTCAAGTGCCGGGCGGAGTGTGCGCCTCAAGAATTTGGACAGTCGTCAAGACGTCCGACATACGGAGGAAATGCACCCGCCGGCGCCGCGCCGCCGGAATGGACTCGCGTGCCGCAGCGCCACTGCGGCCGCCACCCGTGCTGCCGGTCGCAGCACGCACCGGTCATCGGCGAAGAGATCAGTCCAGAAATCAGCAAGGGAGGACGTGCGATGAGTGAGAAGAGTCTCGAAGGCCGCAAAGCCCTGGTCACCGGCGGAGCTCGCGGAATAGGAGCCGCTATTGCAGAGGCGCTGGCGCGATCCGGCGCTGCGGTCATGATCGGCGACATCCTCGATGACGTCGGCAAGGACAGCGCCGGCCGGATCGCCAGGCTGGGCGTGAAGACCGGCTTCGTGCATCTCGATGTCACCGACGACGCGCAGTGGGAGAAAGCGACCGCTGCGACGATTGCCACCCTCGGCGGCTACGACATCCTCATCAACAATGCCGGAATCGAGATCACCGCCCTCATCAGCGAGGTCAAGGCCGAGGACGCGCGGCGGATGTGCGACGTCAATATCGTCGGCACCGTGCTCGGCATGAAGCACGCTTTCCGCGCGATGCGGCCGGACGGATCGGCGGGCAAGGGCGGCGCGGTCGTCAACATCGCTTCTGTCGCCGCGACGATCGCCTTCCCGAGCATCGCGGTCTATTCGGGCACGAAGTCCGCGGTCGACCGGATGACGCGGGTCGGAGCGATGGAAGCCGGCAAGCTCGGTTACGGCGTGCGCGTCAACTGCATCTATCCCGGCCTGATCCCGACCGACATGGGCCTGCAGCTGGCCAACGACATCGTCAAGATCGGTCTCGCGCCCGACGTCAACGCCGCCGTCGGCTCGGTGGTGGAGCAGACGCCTCTCGGCAAGCTCGCGGACGTCGGCGACATCGCCGACGCCGCGGTGTTCCTGTGCTCGAACGAGGCGCGTTTCATCACCGGCATCGGACTGCCGGTCGATGGCGGCATGGGCATGTAGCAAGCATTTTCACAATGAAAATATCGGAGGAACACAATGAGTGCGAAGAAGCCCGTCATCGTCTATGGCGCTTCCGGCTACACCGGCCGCCTCGTCTGCGAATACTTACGTGAGTACAACATCCCCTTCGTCGCCGCCGGCCGCAGCGCCGAGAAGCTCAACGCGGCAATGAAGGCGAACGTGGCCGGCATCGAGACCGCCGACTACGAGGTGGTGGAAGTGCCGCACACCGTGGGCGCGCTGACCGAATTGTTCAGCGGCGCCTCGGTGGTGCTCAACACGGTCGGCCCCTTCGCCAAGTTCGGCGGGGAGGTGGTGCAAGCCTGCTGGGCGTCCCGATGCCATTACACCGACACGACAGGCGAGCAGGACTGGCTGATCACCCTCGAACAGGAGTGGGGCACGAAGTTCGCCAATGCCGGCCTGCTGCTGGCGCCCGGCATCGCGCAGATGTACACCACCGGCGAAATCGCAGCCCAGCTGTGCCTGGAGACGCCAGGCCTCGATACGCTCGATATCGCCGTGTTCTGGGGTGGCAGCCCGACGATCGCTTCGACGCAGACCATCCTGGTCAATGCGGCGATGGCCAAGGCCTACTACCTCGAGCAAAACAAATATGTCGAGCATCAGCCCGATGCCGGCCTCACCAACCTCGTCATCCCCGGCCAGCACGAACTGGCGCTGGCACTCCCCTGGGGCGGCACCTCGCACCCGGTGTGGTTCAAGCGTGATCCCCGCGTGGCCAACGTGAAGGTGCTGGGTGGCGTGTTCAACCGCGCGCTGATGCTGGGCGTGCCACAGATCGTCGCCGCCGCGCTGGAGGCGACCAAGGACATGAAACCCGACGATCGCTACGCCGCGCTGGCGCAGACCGCTGCGGGCGTCATGAACACCATGCCGCCGCGCGAGAACCCGCGCGTCAACAAGTCGATGGATTCGGTGCATGCCTCCGGCCCGCTGGGCCGCGCGCACTGTGTCATCAACGGCAACAGCAACTACAAGCAAACCGGCATGCTGCAGGCCTATGCCGCCGCGCATCTGCTGCAGCAACCGCCCAAGCGCGTCGGCTTCGCCTCCGCCTGTCAGGCATTCGGCCACCACGAGCTGCTCGGGCAATTGCGCAGTTTCGGGCTCGTCAGCAAGCCGATCCTGACCGTGCACGATTAGGAGACGCAGCACGGCGGCGATTTTTGTCCACCTCTCCCCATCGGGGAGAGGTGGACTTTCACCGCGGTTCGCATCCAACCAACCTGACACTGCTCCCGGAGGGATCATGCGCTTCATCGATTACCTCGATAAAGGTGCCTCGCTGGGCCCGGACGCGCCGTGCCTCACCATGGACGGACGCGATCTCAGCTATCGCGAGGTGCAGCGCCTGAGCTACCGCGTCGCGCGCGGACTTGCAGGATCGGGGCTCGCGGCGGGCGAGAAGGTTGCGATCCTCTCCGGCAACGACCCGCTGGCCTTCGCCTGCGTGTTCGGCATTTCACGCGCCGGTGCGGTCTGGTGCCCGATCAATCCGCGCAACGAGGCGGCCGAGAACAAATTCATACTCGATCAATTCGACTGCGCCGCACTGCTGTTTCATTCGAGCTTCGCTCCGATGGTCGAGGCGGTCCGGTCCGACCTGCCGAAGCTGCGCCTGCTCGTCTGCCTCGATGCCGAGCTGCCGTTTGCATCTTCCTTCGACAGCTGGCTCCGCAGCGTTTCGGACGACGACTACCAGCGGGCGCCGGTCGACGACCTCGCGATGATCCCGGGCACCGGCGGAACCACCGGCAAGCCCAAGGGCGTCATGCTGTCGGGCCGCAACATCGAGGCCATGACGGCCCTGACGCTGATGGGCTACCCCTTCAAGGGCCGCCCGGTCTACCTCGCATTGGCGCCGCTGACGCACGCCGCCGGCGTGCTGTGTTTCCCGATCATGACGCTCGGCGGCCGCATCGTGATCATGCATCACCCCGACATCGCCGAATTCCTCGATCTGATCGAGCGCCATGGCGTCACGCACACCTTCCTGCCTCCGACCGTGATCTACATGCTGCTCGATCATCCCAGGCTCGATTCCGCGAAACTCGGCTCGCTGCAATGCTTCTGGTATGGTGCGGCGCCGATCTCGGCCACGCGGCTTGCGGAGGCGCTTCGACGCATCGGGCCGATGGCGCAGTTGTTCGGTCAGACCGAAGCGCCGATGATGATTTCGACGATGGCGCCCGAGGAGCATTACAATCCGGACGGCACGATTGCGATGGAACGACTGTCGTCGGCCGGACGGATCAGCCCGCTGGTGCAGGCCGGCATTATGGACGCGGACGGCAATCTGCTGCCGTCAGGCGAGCGCGGCGAGATCGTGGTGCGCGGGTCGCTGGTGATGGAAGGCTATTACAAGAATCCAGAGGCAACGGCGGAGGCCTCGGCGCATGGCTGGCACCACACCGGCGACATCGGCTACATCGACGGTGACGGCTACCTCTACATCGTCGACCGCGCCAAGGACATGATCATATCAGGCGGGTTCAACGTCTATTCGATCGAGGTCGAAAACGCATTGCGCGGGCACGAGGCGGTGCAGGATTGCGCCGTGATTGGCCTGCCGGACGAGAAATGGGGCGAGCGGATCGTCGCGGTGGTGCAGCCCCGCGCCGGCCAGAGCGTCGATGCGACGGCACTTGCGGCTTTCGTCAAGCGGCAGATCGGCAGCGTCAAGACACCGAAGCAGATCGAGATCTGGGACGATCTGCCGCGCTCCAAGGTCGGCAAGGTGCTGAAGCCGGACATTCGCGCGCGACTCGCAGGTCGCTCGGGCGGATAGAGCGTGATGAGTTTGGGCTGAATCAAGCCGCCGCGGGCTAGGTGCACCTCTCCCGCGTGCGGAAGAGGTCGGTGCGTCCCGGGCGATGCGAAGCATCGTCCCGCGCGCCGGGTGAGGGTTCTTTCCCTGGGGGAGTGTTCCGTTGCGGAGACACCCTCTCCCCAACCCTCTCCCGCAAGCGGGAGAGGGAGCACAGTGCCGATGCCGCCGGGACCAACTAATCCGCAATCCGCTCCAGCACGTCGCGCACCAGCCCTTGCAGAAGATCGAGCTTGTAGGCCGTCATCGGCAAGGGCTTGGCACCCGAGGTCGCCGCTTTCGCCGCTTCTGCGATCGATGCCGCGTTGGCAATCCTGCCATGAAGCGCGACTTCCGCGGCGGTGAGGCGAAGCGGCACGGGCGCAACACCGCCGGCAGCCAGACGCACGAGTTGAAACTTGCCGTCGGCGACAATGACGCGGGCGCAGAGTTCCACCAGCGGCCATTCCGCATGGCTCCGGCTGATCGCGCGCCTGTAGGAAGCGCGCTCGCCCTCGAGCGGAGCAGGAAGCGCAATGCTCTGGATCATCTCGCCTGCTGCCAGTGCATGATCGGCGTGCGAGATCGAGCCGTCGCCGAGCAGGCCGGCAATGGTCAATCCGCTGCGCCGGTCCGTGACGATGGTCGCATCATAGGCGAGCAGGGCCGCCGCCATGGTCGAGGGATGCGGCGCGACGCAGGGCCCGAGATCGAAGGCAACGCCATAGAGATGATTGCCCGACCGGGCCGGGCAGGTGCTGCCGCTCTTCTTCAGGCAATCGATGTCGGCCCGGCGGAAATACCAGCAGCGCGAACGCTGCGCGAGATTGCCGCCGAGCGTTGCAACCTGGCGCACCTGCGGCGTGGCGAGGCCTTGAGCGCTCGCCGCAAGGCCGGGATAGCCAGCGGCGATGCGCGCGTCCGCCGCGATCGTGGCGATGGTGGTCAACGCGCCGATCTGGGCTGATCCGTCGGCGTCCCAGGTGATCGCCTTGGAGCCGGTGCCCGAGATATCGATCAGCATTCCCTGCGACACGCCGCTGCGGCGGCGTTCGCTGAAATCGGTGCCTCCGGCGCGGAATTCAGGCACGGGCTCGGCGGTCATGACGGCGACACTCATGCTGCATCCCTCCCTTTCAGCGCGGCCACCAGACGATCGGGCCGGAACGGAATCTCGGTCAGTCTCACGCCGATCGCATCGCGGATGGCGTTGGCGATCGCGGGCGAGGTCGGCACGGTGGCGACTTCGCCGATGCCGACGCTGCCGCCCGGCACATGCTCGAAACCGGCCTCGTCGAAATGCACGTCCAGTTTCGGCATGTCCGCAATCCCGGGAATGCGGTAATCCTCCATGCTGCCGCTCAGGATGTGGCCGCTCGAAGGATCGGTCTCGCGCGCTTCATAGAGGGCGTAGCCGATGCCCTGGATCACCGCGCCTGCGGCCTGGCTTCGCGCCAGCGCCGGCGCGGCGAGCTTGCCGATCGCGAGGCCCGTATAGGCGTTGAGCACGCGCACATGGCCGAGCCAGGTATCGACCTCGACTTCCATCACCTGTACCGAGCTCGGCACGCCGGCGCCGACCACCATGTGGTTCATCAGGCGCAGCACCCAACCGAACACCCGGCCCATGATGCCCGCCTCGTGCAGCGCCGGCCTGACGCCGGGCGGCGGCTTGCCGTCCTCCTGGCGCCTCGCCGACACGGAGACGTCAGGAGAAGCCGCGATCATCTCGCGCCACGGCGCGTTCGAGCCCGGAGCAGGTGTGCGAGACGCGGTGCGCCTGA
The DNA here is from genome assembly GCF_900113735.1 of Bradyrhizobium sp. Gha. Classification (GTDB taxonomy): domain Bacteria; phylum Pseudomonadota; class Alphaproteobacteria; order Rhizobiales; family Xanthobacteraceae; genus Bradyrhizobium. The sequence goes on along the minus strand of NZ_FOQM01000051.1, from coordinate 3,390 downwards.
TTTCCGCTTTCAGCTTGTCGATGGCGAGCAAGGTCGGCGGCACCACCGAGGCGGTGACACGGCTGCCGCCGGAACCCGGCCCTCGCGGCAGGTTGGAGCGGCCGACGCGAACCTCCACATCCTGCGGCTCGAGATCGAACGCCTTCGCGACCGTGTTCGCGATCACGCTCCGCGTGCCCGTCCCGATATCCTGCACCGCGCAGCTTGCGACGATGCGGCCGCCCTTGACCGCGAGCTCGACCGAGGAGCCGGTCTGCCAGAGATAGAGCCAGTAGCCGGTGGCGACGCCGACGCCGCGCCGGTAGCGGCCTTGTTGCGAGCCGGCCGGCTTGCGATTTTTCCACACGTCGAGGCCGGCGGCCCAGTCGTACAATCGCTGGCGGTTGGGATCGGGGTCCCAGCGCTTGCGCAGCTGAATCGGATCGAGCTTCATGCGCAGCGCCGCTTCGTCGACCGCCTGCTCCAGCGCAAACGACATCGGCGGACCGCCGGGGCCGCGGAACGGCGCGCCGGGCGGCAAATTGCTGAGCACGTCGAAGTCGACGAGCTCTTTTGCTTCGGCCGGATAGATCAGCCGCGCCAGGCCGGCGATCAGCGAGTTCACGGCGGCGCCGGTATCGGCATGCGCGGTGAGCGACAGCGCCTTGAGGCGGCCTTCCGTCGAAGGCAGCAAGGACAGTTTCAGCTCGGCGGCCGGACGATAGCCGGTGACGGAAAGCTCCTCTCCCCGATCGAAGGCGACACGCACCGGCGCCTTCGCGGCGCGCGCAAGCTCGATCGCGGCGATGGTCTCGAGCCCGACGCTGCCCTTGGAGCCGAACCCGCCGCCGACATGATCGGCGATCACACGCACCTTGTCGTGCGGAAGGCCATAGCGCTTGGCGATCTTCTCCATGCTCTCATGGATGGCCTGGGTCGAGATGTGCACCGTGAGCTGATCGCCATCGAACCTGGCCACGGCGGCATGTGGTTCGAGGCTTGCGTGCTGTTGCGTCGAGACGCGGAAGGTTTCCTCGACCAGCAGCGGATTGCGTTGCGCCCGCGCCTCGTCGAGCCAGTGCCTCGCCTGCTTGGCTTTGTGCGAGAACGGCGCCGAAGGCCCGCGGACATTGCCCTTCCACGACACCGGAGCGCCGCCGGCGCCCTCGGAGACGTTGCCGGCACGCTTGCGGTCCTTCTTTTCGAACACGACGGGCGCATCGTCGCGTCGCGCTGCATCGAGCCCGATCGCCGCGGGCAATGGCTCGATCTTGAAGGTGATCGCGGCGATTGCCTTCAGTGCGGTGCGGCGATCACTGGCCGCGACGGCTGCAATCGGCGCGCCGACGAACCGGATCATGTTGTCATCGTCGAGCAGCGGAACGACCGCGGCCACACCGGCCATGGCGCGCGCCGGCGCCAGATCGAGCCCGGTGATCCTCGCATGCGCGACGTGCGCGCGCAGGATGACGCCTTCGAGCTGGCCGTCATGGTGGATGTCGACGGTGTAGCAGGCCAGTCCCGTCACCTTGTCGCGGGCTTCCAGCCGCGGCGCGATCGGATCGTTGCCGTCGAAGCGGCCTGAACAAGCCTCCGCCACCGCGCGAAAAATGCCTTCATAGGCGCCGCAGCGGCAGAGGTGTCCCGATAGTGCGGCGGCGATCTCCTCGCGCGCGGGCGTCGCCGTGCCCTTGGTCGCGCGCCAGCTGTCATGGAAGGCGGTGGCTTCGACGACGAAGCCTGAGGTGCAGAAGCCGCATTGCAGGGCGTCGTGCGCCATGAACGCCTTCTGCACCGGATGCAATCCGGCGGCTCCCACGCCCTCGATGGTGGTCAGCGATTTGCCGGCGGTCGCCTGCGCCGGCAACAGGCAGCTCACGACGGGCGTGCCGTCGAGCAGCACGGTGCAGGCGCCGCAGACGCCGGAGCCGCAGACGAGCTTGGTGCCGGTGAGGCCGCCGTCGCGGATCACGTCGATCAAGAGCGCATCCGGATCGTCGGGCAGCACCAGAGGCCTTCCATTGATGGTCGTGGTGGTCATTTCCGAACTCCCGTTTTGCGTGGGGACTTCTTCGCGAGCGGCGTCATCGCGCCGGCGATCAACATGCGCAGCATGGTCTCGAGCTGTTTCAGGAACGCGTCGACCGGCTGCATGGAAGGGAAAGCGGATTTGGTGCCGTGGATCGCCATCTCGACGCAGCGCGCGAGCTCGCGCACCGTGATGCCGCTTTCGAGCGTGAGCTTTCGCTTGCGGCACACCCGCGCGATCGTGGTTGCGATCTCGTCGGCGAAACGGCTGGAATAGCTCTGGTAGAGGTCGCGCGCCTGTGCGAGGTGCTCGGAAAACAGCTCCTCGGTATGGGGCGAGTCCTTGAGCGAGGCGAGCAGCGACTGCATCCGCGCGCCGATCTCGGCGACCAGGATGTCGGCAAGCGCGAGGCCCGCTTCTTCCGCCGCCTTCGCTGCCGCGATTTCGGCAGCGAGCCCCTGCTCGTAGAGCCGCTCGAGCACGGCGCGAAACAGCGCCTCCTTGGAGGCGAAGTGATGATACAGCGCCTGCCGCGTCAGTCCGGCCTCCGCCGCCGCCTGCTCGATCGAGGAGCGGCGGAATCCGTGGCGCCGGAACACGCGCATGGCGGCGTCGAGGATGCGGTCCTGCGGAAGGGCCTTGGGAGAGGACTTGGCCTGCATTTTGTCAGATTTGACAAATGTGGATGAAATGTCAAATCACGGATCGATGACGGCCTCGTGCGGAGCCGAGTCCGCCGCACGCGAGCGGGGACATCGCCAAGAAGCTCCGCGCCTTGCGCGATGCCCGGGCGATCTACTGCCGCAGGCGACCGCGGCTAGATCTCTCGCATCATTGCCGGCTAGCAGCAGAGCGAGCGTCACAACTCGTTCTCGTGCCCGGACGCAGCGCAGCGTTTCTTCAACGGTGCGCTGCTGAGCCGGGGCCCATATTCACTGCGCTTCCTTGTTGCCTTGGGTCCCGGCTCTTCGCAGCGGCGTTGCACGCTGCAGCGCGTCCGGGACACGAGATTTCGGCGCGTCGCCGCCTTACACTCCGTCATTGCGAGCGTAGCGAAGATTCCATGGGGAGTGGATAGCGACCTGGTCTGAGGCCAGACTGAGGTTGCTAACACACCAACCTGGAGACGACGATGTTGCTCGATCATCCTTCCGCCGGACTGGCCGCTATCCGCACACAGTTTGGCGCAATTTTCGTGTCATTGGAACTGAGCCGTTCGACATGGCTGGTTACATCGCTGTCGCCGGGCAAGGGCGGGAAGATGTCGAGACACAGCGTGAAAGCCGGCGACATTGCGGACCTTTTGAAGCTGTTGGCAGAGCTGAAGCGCAAGGCACAGGCGCGAACGGGCGAGAGTTATGCGATCATCACCATCCAGGAGG
>NZ_FOQM01000056.1 GCF_900113735.1 Bradyrhizobium sp. Gha | reverse complement strand
GGCTGCCTGGGCCGCGGCCAAGGCGCCCGGTCCATTGCATGCTTTTTTCGTACGGATCCGCGCCCGGCGTGGCCATCAGGTCGCCGCGGTGGCCGTGGCTCGCAAGCTCACGGTGCTCTGCTGGCATTTGTTGACGAAGGGCGAGGATTACCTGTGGGCGCGCCCGGCGCTGGTCGCCAACAAGACCCGCGCAATGCAACTTCAAGCTGGACATCCGCAACAGAAGGGCAGCCGGCGTGGACCAGCCTATGCCTACAACATCAAGGCGCTGCGCGACCGTGAGATGTTGATTGCCGCCCAGGCGGAGCGAAACTACGAACGATTGGTGTCGCAATGGAAACCGCGGCGGCCAAAACTCGGCGCGCGGGCGCCTCAGCTCGGCAGGACAAAATAGGCAGTCCGGTGACGCTTGCAGCCGACGCGTCACGCTTCGCCACGAGGTCGCCCGCGCCCGACAACCATAACCGCCGCTGACGGCAAGTGCCAGCCAGGAATGCAGTCCCGTTCCACGGCAGCATGCCGCCGTGCTCGGGCCGGTCAAGGCCAAGCCGTGCGGTGGCCGCACGCGGCCAGCCTTGACCGACCCTGCGCGCGGCGGCTGCGAGATCGGTGGCCGGGACGGAAGAATGGCCCGCGGCGCGGCCGAACAAAAGAATGGACGCGATTTCTGCAATCGTCATCGCGGCGCGATCATAAAAAATCGCTTGTCCATCTCATCCGTCGAGTGCAGCTTGGTCCGGTGCTGGGGCGGGAACGTCATATAGGCCAGCACATCGGTCTCGGCCTCGTCGAGGAAACCCGCGAGCTTGGGCAGCTTTGGCCGGAGCTGGTCGGCGACCTTGCGCCACTGCGTGCGAGCGGCCTCGGCATCGTCCTGGGCGAACGCGGTGGCGATGAAGGCGGAGACGACGCGCCGGCCGCTCTTGCCGGCGTGGGCCAGCGCATTGCGCATGAAGTGGACGCGACAGCGCTGCCAGGAGGCATTGAGCACCTTGGCCACAGTGGCCTTGATGCCCTCGTGGGCGTCGGAGACCACCAGCTTGACGCCGCGCAGGCCGCGGCGGGCGACCTTGCGCAGGAATGCCGTCCAGAACGTCTCGGCCTCGGAGGGACCAATGTCCATGCCGAGAACTTCGCGCCGGCCATCGCTGTTGACGCCGACCGCAATGATCACTGCAACCGACACGATGCGGCCATTCTGGCGCACCTTCACGTAGGTGGCGTCGATCCACAGATATGGCCAGTCGCCCTCGATCCGCCGGACGAGGAAGGCCTTCACCTTGTCGTCGATCTCGGCACAGAGCCGGCTCACCTGGCTCTTTGAGATCCCCGTCATACCCATGGCCTGCACCAGGTCGTCCACCGAGCGGGTCGAGACGCCCTGCACACAAGCTTCCTGAACCACGGCGGTGAGCGCCTTCTCGGCCATCCGGCGCGGCTCCAGAAAGCCGGGGAAGTAGGAGCCCTTGCGCAGCTTGGGGATGCGCAGCTCTGACCGTGCCAGCGCGGGTCTCCCAGATCCTGTCGCGATAGCCGTTGCTCACTTCGTGCTTCGCGGCACGGTCAGGAGCCTCACGCCCCTGCAGCGGAACTTCGGACAAAGGCAGATCAAGGCGTGTGACCTTGCCCCACCGGCTTAATCCAGCTTGAAGTTCGTTCTGGCCCACGACAAGCACCAGGGCATGAAGCGCAGCCGCTTTTCGGAAGAGATGGGGTATTCGGTTCCGATTGCCTGACCGAGTTGCCGCGCGCCACGTTTTGGCTGACGATCATAGACCAACTCCATCCGGAAAGGAGAGAAGCCATGATCTACTCCGGCCTCGATGTTTCGCTGAATTCCGTTGCGGTATGTGCGGTGGACGAGACCGGAAAGCTTATCCGGGAGGGAACCACGTTGGCGGACGCGCCATCGATTGTGCAGTACTCGAATCGTGGGCTGGTCAAGTTAAACGGGTGGGCCTTGAAGCAGGACGGATATCAGAATGGCTGACCGCAAATCTAATCGAACTGGGGCTGCCGGCCGTCAGTTTGGAAGCCGCCAGGTTAAGGCGGCACTTTGGGCCATGCCAGTGAAGACCGATCGGAATGACGCCCGTGGGATCGCGCAGGTGGTGAGAACGGTTCAAGCCTCTTCATATCAGGAGCATCGGCAGCCAAAGGGCGCGGACCCTGGCCGCGGCTCGGAAGCATATCATCCGCTCCATCGCTGCCACAGAGCAAGTCATCGGCGGACTTCTGCGTCCGCTCGGTCTCAAAGTCGGAATCGTATCGCGGACTCTGTTCGCGAGACGAGTTCGTGAGTTGGTCAGCGATGACGCCTTACTGGAGGCGTCATGAATCCGCTGCTTGCCGGACGCGAAGCGCTGATGCGGGAGTACGCCCGGGTCCATCGTCTGGTTCTGAAGGCCGTGCGCAGTGACCCGGCTTGTCGGATTTTGATGACGATGCCGGGGATCAGCCCGGTCTCTGCGCTGACCTTCCGCTCCACTGTGGACGATCCCAGGCGATTCCTGCATTCCCAATCCGTCGGTGCCAATCTCGGGTTAACGCCCAGCGATACCAATCTGGCGAGGTTGATCGGGTGGGACGGATCACAAAAGTCGGAGATGGAGAGACGCGCACAGCCTTGTTCGAAGCTGCCAACGTCGTTCTCAGGCCATCAACCCGATGGTCTCCGATGAAGGCCTGGGCGGTGCGTGTTGCCCACCGGCAAGGAAGCAAGCGTGCGAAGGTCGCGCTGGCCAGAAAGATGGCTGTCATCCTTCACCGAATGTGGGTTGATGCAACCCAATTCCGCCCGGAGCGGAACATGGTCGCGTCCGGCGTGGTCGCGGCGAGAGCCGTGGCCGTAATGGGACCGATCCCGGGAATCGAGGACAGCAACTTCGCCATCGGATTTACTTGCTGGATCTCAGCCAGTTCGCGCTCGATGGCCTCGACCTTCCGGTCCAATGGCTTCAGTTGGCTCACAAGGACGGCCAGTGCGATGCGGGCATGGGCCGGTAGCGTCGGTTTCTTCGTCATCCAACAAGTCCATTAGACCATCCACCCGTTGTCGGCCTTGCCCGACAATGATTCCGAACTCAACAAAGTGAGCCCGAATGGCGCAAGCTGTCATGGTGCGTTGGCGGTCCAGCAAGCCTCTTGCACGATGAAGCATCAAGAAGCCCTGGTTCTAGGCGCCCTTGATTGGAAGGAACCGCATATTGGGACGACTGACCGCTTCGCAGATCGCGGCCGCGTTAGCGGCGTCATTCTTTGGCTCCTCTTCGTAGCTAGGGTTTAACATAGGCTGGCGGAATCAAACTGACATCTTGTCCAAACTGCCGAATCTCCCGCGCCCAGTGGTGAGCAGGCGCGCAGGCTTCGATGCCGACCAGGCAAGCTGCGAGCGAGGAGAAGAACGACATGATCTCGCCTCGCCCGAGACGTTGGCGACCGGCCACTTGGCCTTCGCCAACAACTGCATGGATGTGAAATACGTGCTTCGGAATGTCCAACCCAATTGTGGCGGCTTCCATTGCTCAATTGCTCCTGTTAGCGGGCTCGTCCATCGCCAGTATATCGCCGGTGCCGAGGGAGCGGGGCCGTCTTCCCCATCAACGGCCGGCTGCGGGATGAATTGCTGAACGAGACGCTGTTCACGTCACTGGCCCAGGCTCGCGTCGCACTCGGAAGCTGGCGTGTCGATTACAACGAGGCACGGCCACACTCGCAGCTCGGATGGAAGACGCCCTCCGAGTTCGCCTTCACCTGCCACTCGCGCCGGGATTTGGCGCTGCGCTATGCCGAAAGCTCCGCGCCAGCTCCCGTCGCTACCACCGCCCAACTGGGCATCCAACTGCCAGGCGAACTCAGGATTGGACAAAACTTAGGGGCAAGGTCACGTGTGCTGAAGGAAACGGATTGGGCGCGCAGATCGAGTTCAACTACCGACGGCTCGAGCCTCTCACATTCAACCATACCGACGATACGAACAACGACATCATCGCAGCCCGCTCTCTCGTGGGCGACGCCTCAGTGGACGACGGGATCAAGCCACTCATGGTGTCCGAGGATTTCGCCTATATGCTCCTCGCAGAGCCCGGCACCTTTATTTTCTTGGTAACAGACCCAACGGCCGAGTTTCACAATCCCGAGTACGATTTCGATGACGGGGCGTTACCTTATCGCATCGGCTACTCGGTAATCTTGTCGAAACGACTTTGCCGCTTTGAGTTCGTGGAGGCATCTGTCTCCAAGCCAATCGGCGATGCGAGATCATGCGACTTGCGGTTGATCGGCCGCAGTGTGGCTTGCGCTCGATCAGCGGGTCTACGCTTCTGGACGATCGCCTGTCTGGTGTGCTGTCTTAAGCCAAAGGCGCAAGCGTAAGACCACATCTGCTATGAAGGTCGCTTTCCTTGTTGAGCCAATCGATGGCGAATGTTCGCATTTTCGAAAGCGCGTCGCTGCAAGCCATCTGACTCTCAAGCCGCAGCGAATCCAGTCACACTTCCCTGGCGGCTCGGTTAGGGGCCCGAGCCCGGCAGGACATCAACTGCGGGTTGATCGTGCACTCTTGATACGCGCCGGCTAGATTGAGCAGAGGAAAACATCGCCGGTTCGGTGTATCAAGCAGGAATCGTGCGTAGTATTGCGGGATATTAGTCAAATAATTATTCTGGTCTGGATATTATTTCCGCCAGACCGTTCTCGTTCGGTTAGGACGGAACCGGACTCTCGCGAAGGACATCGGACTTGCATGGTTCTGCCGACCTGCCCGCTAGCACGAGCGGAGTTGTAGGCCGCACCACTCAGCGGTCGGGGAATGTCGGCCTTCGCGCGAGGAGTTCAGACGGTTGCCGATCCTCGATCTGCCCAGGCCTGCCCCGCAGTCATCTACTCTGAGTTGTCGAATGCAAAGCAAACTCCCATCTCACGCGGAATACGTCATCGTCGGTGGCGGCATCATTGGCCTGTCCATTGCGTATCACCTGACCCGGCTTGGACACCGTGATGTTCTGCTGCTCGAGCGAGATCAGCTCACTTGTGGTACGACGTGGCACGCAGCGGGGCTTGTCACCCAGCTTAGAGCCACCGAGAACATGGCGAGGCTGGCTCAGTACACAGCGCAATTGTTCGGAGATCTCGAGAAGCTCACCGGCCAGCCAACGGGCTTTCGCCAGTCCGGGTCGATCACGGTTGCGGCCACGCCCGCAAGGATGGAGGAGCTGAGGCGGGGTGCCTCGATGGGGCGCTCCTTTGGTCTGGAGGTAGAGATCATCGATGCTGCCGAAGCCAGGCGGCGTGTGCCATTGCTCGATGTGACAGACGTTTTCGGCGCCGCCTGGATACCTTCCGATGGGATGACGAGTCCCGTAGACACGGCTCGCGCGTTCGCGGCTGGCGCCAAACAGGGGGGTGCGAAGATCCTTGAGCGGACCCCCGTGACCCGCATCATCGTCGAAGGGGAGCAAATCGTCGGCGTTGGAACCGCAGAAGGCCTCGTGCGCACCGAAAAAGTCGTGATCTGCACGGGAATGTGGACTCGGGCACTTGCCGCGGATCTCAACTGGGCGGTGCCGCTACATGCGGCGGAGCACTTCTACGTCGTGACAGAAGCCATTACCGGATTGCCGGCCGATCTCCCCACCATTCGAGATATGGACGCTCGCTTTTACGCGAAAGCGGACGCTGGAAAGTTGCTGGTCGGGTTCTTTGAGCCCGATGGCAAGCCTTGGGGTATGGATGGAATTCCGCACGATTTCAGTTTCGATTCCTTGCCCGATGATTTCGAGCACATCGAGCCGTACCTTACTCATGCCATGCGCCGAATGCCGGCCCTCGAGAATGTCGGATTGCAACTGAACTTCAATGGTCCCGAGAGTTTCACGCCGGACAACAGATTTCTGATGGGGCCTGCACCCCATGTCTCGGGACTTTATGTGGCTTCAGGGTTCAATTCGTGCGGCATTGAGTCGTCCGGTGGTGCCGGCAAGGTGATGGCCGAGTGGATGTCGACCGGCGTGCCGTCCAGTGACTACTGGGAAATGGATGTGCGGCGAGCCATGCCGTTCCAGCGCAATCGCCGGTATTTGCATGATCGAACAGTTGAATCCGTCGGAAACCTCTGGGCCCTGCATTGGCCTCACAAGTCGGCCACCACGGCACGCAACGTGCGAGTGTCTCCGCTGCACGACCGGTTGGCCGCAGCTGGCGCCAAGTTTGGCGAGGTTGCAGGATGGGAGAGGGCGCAATGGTTTGATGCATCCAAGGCGTCGACGAATGCGCACGCGACGTTCTGGCGCGACGAGTGGTTCAAGGCCAGTGGTATGGAACATCAGGCGACGCGTTCGGGAGTGACGCTATTCGATCAGACATCCTTTGCACATCTGCTGGTCCAGGGGCGAGACGCACTTGCGCTGCTTCAGCGCCTCTCTACCAACGATGTCGACGTTCCAGTGGGCCGGATTGTGTACACGCCGTGGCTCAACGAACGAGGTGGCATGGAGTCCGACGTCACGATTGCACGAACAGGCGAAGAGGAGTTTCTGGTGGTCACGGCAGCGGTGCAGCGCATTCGCGATCTCGCCTGGCTCCGAGGCCATGCCAAAGGCGCGGGCCACGTATATGTTACGGATATCTCGTCGGGCTACACCACATTGTCTGTAATGGGACCACGTTCACGGGAGTTGCTGGCGCGGGTAAGTCCGGCGGATTTCTCGGAATCCGCATTTCCCTTCGCTGCGGCCCGTGAGATCGAGGTCGGTTACGCCTTGGCACTTGCATTCCGCATGACGTTTGTTGGCGAACTCGGATGGGAGCTTCACATTCCGACCGAGCAGACGTTGGGTGTCTACGATTCTTTGATCGCCGCGGGGCGTGATCTTGATTTGCGACACGCCGGGTACGTCGCACTGAATACACTGAGGCTCGAGGCGGGATACCGCGATTGGGGTTCGGATGTGAGCGACGAAGATTCTCCCCTTGAATCCGGATTGGGCTTCACGATCGCCTGGAATAAGACGCAGGAGTTCCTGGGACGGGCGGCGGTCGAAGCGCAGCGGGGACGGACCCCGTCTCGACGCCTCGTCCAATTGGCCGTGCCCCAGGCCGTGCCGCTGATGTTCGGAACCGAGCCGGTCTGGCGCAATGGATCGCTTGTGGGCTACCTGCGCTCCGCGGGCTTTGGGCACTCCTTGGGTTGTGGCGTCGGTATGGGATATCTGCGTGCCGAAGGCGGAGTGAACGCCCAATGGCTATCTGAAGGCAATTTCGAAGTGGAAATCGCGGGCGAAAAGCACGCCGCCATCGCTTCCCTGCGCGCCTTCTACGATCCGAATCGCACTCGAGTGAAGGGTGAGTGGCGCAGTCTCGACGAAATCATCGCTCCGGAGTTGCTCAAAGCGCGCTGCAAAGTTTGAGTTTCACCTTCCAGTATTTAACCGCAGTTTTGGGGCCCGCCGCCGGGCAGTGATCGCCATGTCCGATCGTTCCATGATTCTCGCCTTGTCCTGTCCGGATGGCCCAGGCATCGTTTCGGCCGTCTCAGGTCTCCTATTCGAAGCTGGCTGCAACATTACGGATGCGCAGCAATTCGACGATAGCGAGACCGGTCGTTTTTTTATGCGCGTGGTCTTTGATCGACTGGATCAGGCCAAGTCGGAAGCAGAAATTACTGCATCCATCGGAGAACTCTCCGGTCGGCTCGGCATGACATTTACCTTGCGGCCGAGCGCCGCATTGAAGCGCGTGATGCTGCTTGTCTCCAAATTTGATCATTGTCTGGCAGATCTGCTCTATCGCTGGCGTATCGGCGAATTGCCGATGGAGGTCACAAGCGTTGTTTCCAATCACGGCCGCGAGCACTTGGCTTCTGAGGATCTTGCTGGGCTGCAATTCCACCATTTGCCGGTCACCAAGCAAACCAAGATGGAGCAGGAAGCGCGAATTTGGCAACTTGTGCAGGAAACCAGAACAGATCTCGTCATTCTTGCCCGCTACATGCAGATCCTGTCGGACGGCTTCTCCGCCAAACTGTGGGGCCGCTGCATTAACATTCATCATTCATTTCTGCCAGGCTTCAAAGGCGCGAAGCCATACCATCAAGCTCATGAACGCGGAGTCAAATTGATCGGTGCGACTGCACATTATGTCACCTCTGATCTCGACGAGGGTCCGATCATCGAGCAGGATGTTGAGCGCATCTCGCACCGAGATACGCCTGAAGATCTCGTCCGCAAGGGCCGGGATATCGAGCGGCGCGTGCTTGCCCGCGCCGTCCGGCATCACCTTGAGGATCGCGTCGTGCTGAACGGGAAGAAGACCGTCGTCTTCACCAGCTGACAAAGACGCCTCACACCAAAAGCGATACTACCCAGGCGGTCAGTCCGGGGCGTGCTGCGGGAGGCTGCGCTTGCACGCGATGTCAAAAGCCAGATGCCTATCGCTCTCATCGTGGCCACGACGGTGGTTGCAGGCCTGCCTTCGCAGAGCGACCGGCGGGATACTGGCGAGCCGTTCTGAAAATCGCGCCGATCACGACAAGGTGCATCGACTCTTTCGTAGCCTGTTCTTCAGAAAAAGCCCCTCAAACCTGAACTTCGACTGCAACGGTGAGTCATCCGGAGTGCCCACTGCCGGCTCCTCTCGCCCCAGCGTTCGTTCCCGCAAAAAGATGTAAAGTCCCGCGCCAATGATGATCGCAGCGCCGACGAGCGTTGCCGGTGATGGCATATCGCCGAAAACGACGAAGCCTAAGATGACGGCCCAAATAATCATGGAATACTGGTAGGGAACGACCGTGCTGGCCGACGCGAGCTTGAGCGAGCGATTAATGCATAAGAATGCACACACTGATATCATTCCGGCGGCAGCAAACAGCAGGATGCCCCAGGGCGTAGGTGTTACCCAGCCGATCGGCGCGAGTACCGCGCCAAACAGGAGTGTCCCGACAAACTGAGACGTAATCATCACGACATCGGGCGTCCTGCGCAAATGCCGGGTGATAAGCATCAGCCCGGCAAAGGAAAAACTTCCGCAGAGTGCAATCAGTGCCGGCCAACTGAAGCTTTGAGGCGACGGTCGCAGCGCAATCAGCACGCCGGCAAAGCCGACCAGAATGGCACTCCAGCGCCGCCAGCCGACCCGCTCGTGTAAAGCAATGGCCGACAGCGCTGTAACGAAGATCGGACAGGCGAGATAGTAGGTGACGACGTCGGCAAGAGGAAGATAGACCGTGGCGAGGAAGAACGACGTTACCTCTGTCGTCGAAAATGCGACCCGGACCAATTGCAGGCCCGGCCGTTCGAGTTTCGCAAAATCCTGCCGTTTCCGCCAGATCATGGGCGACAGCAGGAGGAGCGCAGCACACGCCCGCAAACACAAGAATTGACCGATAGGGGTGGTCGCGACAATGAACTTACCGGTCGCATCGCCGAAGGAGAACACGAATACCGCCAGGAGCATCAAGCCGATGCCAACCCGATGCGTCAAGCGTTCGTCGGTATGGGCTGAGATCCTTGCAAGGAGAGACATTCGAGACATCACGTTCCATTGTGCTCCGGGGAAAGGACTGTGAGACACCCGCGAGCCGAAGCCATCCGGCGACACAATGCCTTCCGCCGACTGTGAGCCAGACAAAGCCCGTTAATCCGCCGGATAAAACTGCGTGCGTACCGGTTGCCGACCTCGGAAGGCAAGGCTCATTGGCCGCACACGAGAGCGTCCGGCCAGGCTCCCAATAGCGAACACATGGAGTCGATGACATCCTATGTGCAATCTCTCATGCAGAAATTCTGCGTTGCTATTGAGCATGTGAAGCTTTCATGCAATCAACCGTGCAGCCTCGGGGCGACGATGATATCAACTCAATCTCGAACCAGCTTGAAGCGCGGCCTGCGCCATCTTGCCCTGAAACATGTTGGTCACCCACCTGAAGCCAAGCAGCCCGATAGTTCGTTCGCCTTCGATTTGCGAACCGGCAAAAAACGACAACCGGGTGTGCGGTACGTTGGTCTCCGACGAGAGCTCAAGGCATGGTTGGAGCAGCGCGCCTCGCGCTTGCTCGATCTAAGAGTTTTCTGAACCAGGATAGAAGCGAAGAAGAAACAGGGTGCCCTGTGCCGATCCGCGCCGATGCCCGTCGTCGAGCGAGATTTACAAGTACCTTTAGCTAGCGACGCATTCGCTCAGCAAAGCAGATGGCTGTCCCAGGCGTTCGCTCAAAATCGTCATCAAATTCGATAATTATGCAGCTTTTCAGCTCAGAATAAACAAAATCGCTCAAAACAATGGGTTGGACCTGAAAAAATCCCGCATCTCTGTCCAGAGGACGGTCATCGACCAAAAGACCCCGGCGAGAGCATCGCGGGACGGAAGCGCGTTTTGGAAGTTGCTGTTCCTTCGCAAGGAGGCAGCAGTCGGTTCGATTAATGGGCCGACGCGTATTGAACCAGAAATTCCCCCGTCTGCAGCAGGCGGAACCACATGGAGTCAGACAATGGCAATCAGCAAAGGGCCGCAGGCTTTCCCGAGAACCGAGTACATGCGAAGGCTTGCCGCCGTGAAATTGGATATGAAAAGGCGCGATATCGACGCGCTTGTCATCACCAGCTGGGCCAACATCACGTATCTGACCGGCAACCTGACCCGGATGCTTGCCTTGCACGCGCTTGTGGTGTCGGTTAACGAAGAGCAGCCGACGCTCATTGTGCGTCGGATGTGCGCGCCGGGGGCCATCCATCAAACATTCATGACGAGAGACAAGGTCATCGGCTATCCGGAAAACCTCGTCGGCAAGCCGGATACAGATGGTTATGACGCGGTAATCGACTATATCTCTGATCTCGGCGTCGCGACCCGCGGGGTGGGAATTGAGCAAGGTAACCTCATGGCGCCCGCCGTAGAGAAGTTCAAGAGGCGCCTGCCGCAGGCCCGGATCGTTGACTGCACCAGAGCGGTAGACTGGATTCGCGGCGTCAAGTCTGATCTGGAAATCGCAGTCATGCGCGAAGCAGCTGCGCTCGCCGATGCTGCAATCATGCGGGCCGCGGAAGTAATCCGTCCTGGCGTGCGGGAAGCGGACGCCGCAGTGGAAATCATGGCTGCACAGGTAGCTGGTGTCAGAGGAGGTCCCGCCGCGACGGGATTGCGGCCGCTGCTGATGTCCACATCACCTCGCACGGGTACCCCGCACATTCTTTGGAGCGAGGACGTCTTTCGAAGCGGCATGCAAGTCAACATGGAGGTGAGCGGCAACCGGTACAACTATGACGCCGCCATCATGCGCACTTTCTCAATCGGGACACCCTCGGACCGCCTGCGTCGACTGCACGACGCGGAAATAGCTGGGCTCGAGGCCGCATTGGAGGCGATCCGGCCCGGACGCGCCTGCAGCGAAGTCGCCGTCGCGGTCCTCCGCGCGATCGAGAAACATGGCTTCTCGAAAGAGTCTCGGTGTGGCTACTCGATCGGTATCGAAAATCAATTTACGGCCTGGGTTGAGCCAACCGCAAGCTTCGCGGAAAGCGATACGACAGAACTCAAGCCAAACATGACTTTCCATCTGATGCTTGGCAACTGGGTCGAAGAGGATTTCGGCGTCACTCTCAGTGAAACTGTTCGCGTGACCGAGTCGGGTGTGGAAACGTTCGCGCGCGTACCCCGTAAGCTCTTTGAGCTTTAGGCGTTGAACGCTACCGTGCTCCTTTGGTTTCGAGCGTCACGATGCACATCGGCAGGGGCACCGACCTACTGGTCTGTCAAGTCTGTCGGTGCCAGATTTGTGCGATCAGCCAACGTGCTGCCGCAGGCACCTTCGGCATCGCCGCGATAAAGCTTCGGTCTAGGGGTAACAGACGTCCCTGAACTCGTGCCGTTGTTCTCGGCTCCGCAGAATAGCGACCGAAACAACCTGGTTTCGTTTTGCGGACCAGATAACCGTCAGCCGCTGCAGACTGGGAGCAGCGGGCTGCTTTCGTCGAGCGTGAACATCAGGGGGGCATGGATAGCCCGCGGCCGCTCGCCGCCCGCGTCATCGATCGCGTGCATTCCCAGATGAATCGCTCGTCAATCACAGGCCGGCGCGAAGGTCTATCGTCGCCGTCGGGATCGAGAGCGCAGCGATATCGAACTCAGCGCCAGCCGTCTGCAAGAACGTTCGCGCCCGCGGATGAAATCGGCGAGGCGCTCGAATCGCTGGTCACCCCGATTGTCTCGCGTATGCATCAACGGCAGCCGGGTCGAGATGGTGGCATATGTCGGCTAGCACGTCGGACGCTCGAGGACGTGTTAAACGTCACGCAATACCGACATGATCGGTTCGACGGAAGGTTGCGTTTCGATACTCAGTGTCGCTTCAATGACCTTGTCTGCGAGATCGGTCGATAATTCACTCGTGACTCGAAACTTTTTGATTACCTGCTCGTCATCCCATGCTGTCTCGGTCGTCCAGGGATCACCCAATGCGAAATCCGATTCAGCTTCGAAATGCCTGCCGTCGTGCATGACGACCAGGGCGCGCGCGGGCATCTTGCGCGTCTGTTCGCGCGCAATGTGCTTTCCAAACGTGTCTGCATGATCCCACTGTTCGACATGTACCTTTTCTCGCAAGGCACGAACCTTCGGGTTTTCATCCTGCCCTTCATCCAGCCACGCCGAACCCACGGGAACGTCCAGCAACAGCATCGCTATGGCGTGCGGAATGCTGAACTGCCGCGAACAGAATGTGCGTGGCGCCGGATTGCGGAAACGAGGAGTGCTCGTGAATGCGTTGGTTCCGATCAGAATGCTTTGGACCTGCTCGGGATCAATAGTCTCGTTGGCGATAGCCTTCAGAAGCGCGGTCATCGCCTGATGCGTCCAGCGACACGTGGGCCAGGGCTTGTAGGTGATGTCGGGAAGCATCCATCGCGAACCCAAGTCGCCAACCAGCAGGTCCGCATCAAAGGGGTCAGTACCGGACATTTTTATCACATTTTGATTGCCGTCAAAGATGGCGGCGAAGCCTGTCGCTCCAAGTGAGGCCGACCGCGCTGCGAATACGCCGGTAAGTGCGGCCCAGCCAGCGTCTGCGTACTTGCAGTCGGGCAAATCGAGTGACTGCGTCCACTTGTTCGCGGCAGGCAACGGAGCGTTCGAACCCGCCAGGCCAAGCGTTTCTCGGGCGAGCGCTTCGCCCTGACGCTCCAGCTGGATTGCCGCGCCAGCCGCCGCGAACACGACCGGCAGAGAGCAGCTGTAAAGTTGCGGATAGCCAACCACACGACCATCCTTGAAGTATACGATCTGCCCGCAGGCGCTCGCCACCCGCCCACCCAACTCATATGCCGCTATGAGCGCCTGCAGGGATTGCGAGCCACTTGCTTTGCTTGCCTCCGCCAGCGCGAGTGCAGAGACCACTGCGGTACTGCCGAAGTGATGGGCGACAGGAAAGGTCTCGTCGAGGTCCATGCAGTTTGCAAGACGCGCATTGGCGTATAAGGCGCCTGCCACACTCGCGCGACGTTTGCGGCCGACGACAGACGCGACGTTCGAGTCGCCTAGAAAATCAACCAGGCCGTAGGAAATCGGCGCCATGCGCGTGCGAGTAGCAGCAATCATGCAGCCAATCGAGTCAAGCAGAAGACGACGAGCTTCAGCTTTAACATTGGTGGGCACATCGCTCAGACCGAGAGTTGAGAAAAATCGAGCTAGCTCGCCGGTCAGGTCGGTAGTCAAGTGGTTCATGTAAGGCACCCGTGTGAATAGCTTACGCGTAGGATTGTCTGGACTCTTGCAACTGATCGCGTGCCTGGCGCGACCTCACCGATGAGTCTTGAGCGTGCAGGAATATAGCATTTCAATACTCCGCGACGGCGATGGAATATTTTAATTCTTCGCGGCTCGGCGCCGGAATACAGCTCTGCTGGCCGCCATATCCGGGAAAATCCGCCTTGGCCGTCCGATAGTGTAACCTCGGTGCAGGATGTTCCGAGCGTAGAGCAGGCCGCGGATGTCGGGCGCGACACAGTCGGGCGTCGAAGCGCTCGTCACTGCTAGTCGATCGGTCCCATCCAGCCCGGGCAATAGAATCGACATCAGTAAACCGGGCGCTCCAGCGGGGCGACGACGGGGGTGCGAATGGTTGACGTGACGGCGTCACTGGCAAAGTTCATTTCCGGTCTCTCTCTGGAGCACGTCCCGGCCTCTATCCAGCATGAGGCGCGACGGTTCGCTCTCGATACCTTGGGCTGCATTATCGCAGGGGCGCAGAGTGAGCTGGGTCCGGTCATTCGCTCGGCAGCGGAATTGTTCGGCGAAGGCTCGGATGCCTCGGTCGCTGGGGCAGGCAAGCGATTCACGGCTCTTGCTGCGAGTTACGGCAATGGCAGGCTGGCAAATTGTCTTGATCTCGATGAAACATATCCTGGTGGGCAGGTTGCAGGCCTGCATTTCGGAGGGAGCGTTCTGGCCGAGGCCTTGGCCGTCTGTGAGCAGAAGGAATTGACGTCGAAGGAGCTTCTTTTGGCGCTGGTCTGCGGCTACGAGGTAGCAGGGCGGATATCCGACATCGGAACTCAAATGACGATCGAGGCCGGCAGGGTGAGTTCAATGCCTGAAATCTATGGGTTTGCACTTGAAGCAACTCTCGGAGCATCAGCAGCGGCGGGACGTCTGCTGGGCCAGGATGCTGCCGCGCTGGAGCAGACATTCGGCATGGCCGCATCGAGTGCAGCGATCCCTATCGGGCCGGTGTGGGCTAAACAGATCGCCACGCCGAATACGAAATATTTCGATAGCGGCTGGGCAGCCATGACGGGAGGTTTTGCAGCGCGATCAGTCGAGCTCGGATCGACAGCCTTGCCATCCATCTTCGATGGCAGCCCCAGCATTTTCACCGTGGTGGGGTCGCGACGAGTTGACCCAGACGGTCTGATTGGCGAACTGGGATCGCGTTGGGCGCTGGCAAACATCACTTATAAGCCCTGGCCAAATTGCCGCATGCTGCATCATTCACTATCGGCGCTGAGGAAGCTCCGTGCGGAGGAGAAGTTCGAACTCGATGAGATCGAAGAGATTGTCGTAGGCACCCACGTTTCGCGACTGTCGCGAAGGTGGCTCACGGTGAACCCGACAGATGTCGTTTCACGACAATTCAGTATCCCTCATGCGATTTCGTTGTTCCTGCTTGACGTGACGCCTGGGCCGGCCTGGGAGTCCGAGCATTGGGCATCCGATCCAGCTGCAACGGCGTTGCGAGCCAAGGTCAGATACGTGGATTATGCGAGAGCAATGATGCCCGCCCAATATTTCGTGCGAGGTCAATATCGCCAGCTGCCATGCTTTGTTCGGATCGGGTTGAGGAGCAGGACGTTGCGCGCCGAGGCGGACTTTGCCTGGGGCGATCCATGGTCCGAAGAGACACGCTTCAGTGATGACGATATTGTCGCCAAGTTCCGCACAGTCTCGAACTTGCCAACTATCGTAGCCGATCGAGTAATTGAGACCGTAATGTCGGCAAAGGCAGGTGCCAGCCTTTCGCCTATCTTCGAGGCAATGACCCCGCGAGCCCTCGGCAATTAGGCCCCGTAAAGAATGACCTGGCCGTTTACCTCGGGCGAGCTTGGCGAATCGGAAAAAGATGAATAAGCGGACGCTGCAGTGCAGCGGATTGCGCTGCTCGGTCCGCCTCCATTCGGGGAGAGCTCAGTGGTTCAGCACCGATTGAAGGAATGAACGCGTGCGCTCTGAATCAGGCTGGCCGAAGATCTTGTCGGGTGGCCCCTCCTCGATAATGCGGCCGCGGTCAAAAACTGCGATGCGATCGGAGACCTCACGTGCAAAGCGCATCTCATGCGTTACTATTAGCAAAGAGACGTTGGACTGCTGGGCAACACCACGTACCACGTCGAGGACTTCCCCGGCGAGTTCAGGGTCGAGTGCTGATGTGATTTCGTCCAGGAGCAGAATCTCGGGTTTCATAACCAGCGCCCGCGCGATCGCGATGCGCTGTTGCTGACCTCCCGAGAGCTGGGAGGGATAGGAGAGGGCCTTGTCTTGCAGGTCCACCATGCGCAGGTATTCGAGCGCGCTGACCTCGGCCTGTTCCCTGGACTGCCGCAATACGGTCGTTGGCGCCAGGATCAGGTTCTGCAATACCGTCAAATGCGGAAACAGATTGAACTGCTGGAAGACCATGCCGCAGCGCCGTCGTATGCGTGTTTCCTGCCCAGCTGAAATCGGCTTGCCGGTGGCTTCGAACAGAATGCTCTCACCGAAGATCCTGATGTCGCCACCGGTCGGCTTTCCAAGCGTCATCGCCAGACGTAGCACGGTGGTTTTTCCCGAGCCGCTGGGACCGATCAAAGTGACTTTTTCGCCGGGTCGCACTTGCAGATCGAGATCGACCAGCACTTGATGCGCTCCGAACGATTTCGAGACTTTTTGAAATTCGATTGCCCACAAGGCCTGTTGCAGCTCGCTGTCGGAACCATGTGCTCCTGTCGCATTCGAAGTTGCAGCCGCCGCGGCAGAGAAGGGGTCTGAGCGCGGAGTGTCCGAAGCGTTAAGCATGCTTATCCTTGAATCTGGAGAGGAGATAAAGGAACGGCAAATTCATGCACAGATAGATGACACCTGCCAGGGTATAGGGCTCGAGGTATCGAAAACTCTCGTAGCCGACCTCGTTAGCCTGGCCCATGAGAACGGGCACGCCGAGCGCGAAGAGCACGGCCGTTTCCCGAAACAGGCTGAGTACGTAATTAAGCAGGGCGGGGGCAGCCCGTTTGATCATCAGCGGAATCAGTACGCGTCGCCATGTGACATTGGGACTCAAATGGAGTGCGACACACGCGTCACGCAGTTCCGACGGGATCGTGATCAGGCTGCCTCGATACACCTCCGAGCAGTACGCGGCATAGACAATGCCCAACACGCCGATGCCAATGGGTATTGCCGGAAGAATTATCCCGACTTCGGGGAGGACGTAGAACGTGAAATAGAGCAGTACCAGGGTCGGCACACCGCGAAACAGTTCGAGCCAGAAGCAGACGAATGCCCGGCCGAACGTGGTACTCACACTCTCCAGGATCGCCAGTGCCAGACCTCCGCTCAGCGCAAGGGTCGAGCTCGCAAGCGTCACCAGAATGGTATACCAAACGCCTTCCATGAGCCGCGGGAGTATCTTCAGGACAAAGCTCCAGTCCCACGTCATTGAGCCGCTCCTGTCAAAACCTCGATCTCCGGCGCATGAGCCGATGCACGCGCCGCTCGCAATGCCCTGTTCAGAGGGAGGAGCTGTTCGAGCGCCCGAAAAGTAAGCCCGCAGAGAGCTGTCAGGATCCAGTAAATTGCACCAAGGAAACAAAAGACCGTAAGCGTGTCGAACGTTTGTCCCCGAACGTAGTTCGCGACATAGAGTACGTCCTGTACGCCAATAAAGCTCACGATCGCTGTCCACTTGATCATGCTCCTGGCCAAGCTTCCGAAGCCGGGCACAATCTGCGACAAGGCCTGTGGCAGAACGACCTTCCTGAAGCTCTGTATTTTGCTCACCCCAAGCGCGTGACAAGCATCAGTTTGCCCGCGATGCACGGCTTCGATCCCGGCGCGGACAATCTCAGCGCCATACGCAGCTCCATCGAGCGTCAGAACCAGGATTGCCGCGACGAGTGGGCTTAGCCGGGGCATCCCGGGCAGCAGCGGCAGCGCATAAAACGCCCAGAATAGCAGAACCACAGCCGAAGGCGCGCGAATGAGCTCAATCAAAAGCATCGAGGCTACTCGGATCGCCCGGGTTTCGGAAAGCCTTAGAGCTGCAAGGACCACTGCTCCAGGTAAAGCACCAAGGATGATGCACACCGCTACCCATATGGTGACCCACAGGCCCTGCGCCAGTACAGGCCAGTATTCGAAAACGGCCTTCACGAGAGCTACTCCTACTCGCAACTGGGCACGATCTCGCTGGCCTTGCGCAATGTGCCAAGCAGCCGGGCTTGCGCATCGCCACCGGCAATCTCATACTTCTGGTAGAGCTTCTGGATGATCCCCTCTCGGATCGACGCGTTCAGCTTCTCGTCAAATGCATCTCGGAAACGCACGTCTTCCTTGCGAAACACTGCACCTGAGCCAAAAATGGGCGACTGTTCGTCGACGACCAGCTCCACCCCTTTCTGCTCCGGATTGCTGACGGCGAACTGGCTCTCGAGATAGGCGTCCGCCCGTCCGCCGATCACCGTCGCAACGCCCGCCTGAACGTCAGGGACACGCACAACCTGGTCGGGCTTCACTCCCTGCTTGACGGCATAGGCGAGCCAAGGGGCGCCTGTAACCATCGCTACCTTCGCATTCGGACGGCGTGCAATATCTGCGACACTCATGAGATGCTTCGGATTTCCGGGACGGACGTGGAGTCCGATCTGATATGCATAATGGGGCGCCGAAAACACCATTTGCTTGCAGCGCTCTTCGGTTATTGCGAGGCTGGCAACATAATCAAACTGGTGCGCCTGCAGTCCCGGGACCATGGAATCCCATTGCGTGAACACCGGTGCAATCGCTGGAAGGTCCATGCTTTTGATCACCAGGTTCTGCAAGTCAATCAAAACACCGGCCGCCTGCCCGCTCGGCGACATCGTCATGTACGGCGGCATCGAGGCAATCGCCACCCTAGTTGCGCCTGCTTTACGAATTGATGCTGAAAGAGAATCGTCCGCCTGTGAGAACGCTGGAAACCAACAGCCAGTCAGTGCGAGCAGCAGGATCCAGAACGAGAGCTTCGGTGTGGCACTCATGGCGTCTCCTCCCGTGTCAAACCACTATCAATTTGCGTCACGATAGGGCGGCTAGTCGACGATTTCAAAGACGTTTCTGCGGTTTTTTGCAGGAAAACTGCGATAAATAGAACTTTTTCGATGGTTTGCGCACAGATGGGCCTAAGGGCGTATTGCCGAGCTAGATAAGGGCAACGCAGTTGAAGAAATCTCGTCGGGATCGGCTCGGGCCTGCAGGAAGACGCCACCGATCTGCTGAATACCGGACCACGGGCTGCGCCTTGGGCTATCCGTCAACTCGCCACTCCTTCGTAGTGGTCCGCTATCAGGTCTTTTTCGCGGCCGCGACTTCTCTGACGCAGGCCGAAGCTCCCAATTTACTAGCGGGTCATGATTCAGGTGCCTCAGTCCTGCGATCGATTCCTGCAGCAAGAATGCGAAATGGCTGGAATCGGGACTTATCGAGCCAGAAGTCGACTGATTCCGTCTCCGCCACTGAGATAGTTTCGCGCGCAGACAAGGCACCCCGCTTGAGCTGTCCGCTCTCTCGAAAGCTGGCCAGGACGCGTGTCTGCAGTCCAGTCGCGATACGAAACCAGAGAGTGTGGACCTCTCCATGAGGCACCAGGAACATGAATCCTCTAGTCAAGCCGCGCCTGGTCCGACTCGGCGCGGGCGCCGGCTATTCGGGTGATCGGATCGAGCCCGCGGTAGAACTGGCAACACATGGTGAGCTTGACTTCCTCATATTCGAATGCCTTGCGGAGCGCACAATAGCAATTGCTCAGCAGGGCCGACGCAAGGATTTACAGCAGGGCTACGATCCGCTCCTCGAGGCGCGGATGCGCGCCGTTCTGCCCATCGCGGCGAGCAAGGGGGTTCGCATCGTATCAAATATGGGTGCCGCCAATCCTCTTGCCGCGGCACAAAAAACCGCGCAAATCGTGCGTGAGCTCGGATTGCCTTTGAAGATCGCGGCCGTGACTGGCGACGACGTGCTTGATGCCGTGCTGAAAGGGGCGTGGCTGTTCGAGGAGACAGGCGAAGGCATTATCAAATATCGCGATCGTATCGTGTCCGCGAATGCCTATCTCGGGGCAACACCAATCGTTGGCGCGCTCGATGCCGGCGCAGACATCGTCCTGACCGGAAGAGTGGCCGACCCGTCGCTGTTCACAGCGCCACTGATCCACGCCTTCGGCTGGCGAATGGACGACTGGCCAGCGCTGGGCCAAGCCACTGTGATCGGTCATCTGCTGGAATGCGCCGGGCAGGTGACGGGCGGCTATTTTGCAGATCCCGGCTTCAAGCATGTCCCGGATCTCGCGCGTCTCGGATTCCCGATCGGGGAGGTCGCGGCTGACGGTACTGTTACTGTCACCAAGCTTGCGCACGCCGGGGGGCGCGTCAGTGCCGCGACCTGCAAGGAACAGCTGCTTTATGAGATTCAGGACCCCGCACGATACCTCCAACCAGACGTAGTCGCTGACTTTACCGGAGTGGAGATCATCGAAGACGCTCCAGATCGCGTGCGCGTGGTGGGCGGACGAGGAAGTGCGCCGACGCAGACCTTCAAGGTGTCCGTCGGATATCTGGACGGATTTATTGGTGAAGGGCAGATCTCATATGGCGGCCCGGGTGCAACGGCGCGCGCAGGACTCGCACTCGACATCGTCCGCAAACGACTTGAGCTGACAGGCGTGAGAACTGACGAACTTCGATTGGACATCATCGGCGTCGACTCCCTGTACGGTAACACGCTGGGGTTGACGGTTGGCGAGCCGCCTGAGGTACGAGCGAGGGTGGCGGGGCGAACGGCGTCGATTGCCGACGCCTGGCGCATCGGCGATGAGGTCGAGACTCTTTACACGAATGGCCCGGCTGGTGGCGGCGCTGCCACGAAATCCGTGCGCGAGGTGCTCGCCGTTCAGTCAGTGCTTTTGCCGCGCGAAATCGTGCAGCCCACGTTCACCTTCGTGGAGATCTAAGATGAGGTTGCGCGAAATCGCCCATTCGAGGACGGGCGATAAAGGCAACACGCTGAACGTTTCAGTAATCTGCCGCGAGCCGGGTCACTTCGGCCATCTTCGAGCCGAACTGACGGCGGAACGCGTAAAGGCATGGCTCGGGGAGATTGTGCGAGGCGACGTAATTCGTTACGAGCTGCCAAAGCTGGCTGCGTTGAATTTCGTACTGCAAAAGGCCCTAGGTGGCGGTGTAACGCGCTCGCTGGCGCTGGACGCGCATGGCAAGTCGGTCAGTTCGGCACTGCTCGGTCTCGAAATTTCCGAGCCGGATCCGGCGGGCGACAAATGAGGCGCCGTGCGCGCAAGCCGATCCTTTTGCGGTATGTTATCAATTCGAGGAGCTAGCAGATGTCGCCCAGTGGGCAGCATGATGAACCTGAAAGCCGTCGCGAAACTCATGATGCTGTTCCAAACCCGGCGGGCATGGAAACCGATCCGACTTTGCTTGGCTGGATGAGCGGATTTCCGCCGCCACAGGATCGGACCGTCAGGTTTGAAAACGGATCGTTCCGCAACTTTCCTGAGTTGCGGTGGGCCTGGAGCAACATGCGCCAGCTGGTCCCGACCGTGAATGTCTGGCGCGGCGCTGGACCCGCGTCGGAACTGCCCCGAGAGGAGCAAGACATCGGCCAGTCTGCATCGATAACCATGGACGGTCGATCTATGACTTTCATGCAGATGCTTAGGGAAACCTGCTCAGATGGCATCGCGGTGCTGCACCGGGGCAAGCTGATCTATGAGCGCTATTTTGGTGCGCTGAAGCCGCATAAACCGCACATCGCCATGTCCGTCACCAAGTCGTTCACCGGAACGCTCGCCGGCATCCTGGTTGCCAATGGCAATATCGATCCCAAGGCGCCTGTGACGGCCTATGTGCCGGAGCTGAAATCGAGCGCTTTCGGCGATGCGTGCGTGCGCGAGGTCATGGATATGACCACCGCGCTCGAATACACGGAAGCCTATGCCGACGGAAACTCTGACGTCTGGCGCCTTCGCCGGGCGAACGGAACGGCGCCGATCCAGGCGAGCTACGCGGGGCCGACCACAATATGTGAATTTCTTTGTACGCAAAGGAAGAAGGGCGAGCACGGACGAGAATTCGCTTACAAGACCGTCAATACTGATGTTCTTGCCTGGATATGCAGGCGCGCCAGCAGCATGGCTTTGTCTGACCTCCTCTCCGAGTGCATCTGGATGCCGCTGGGTGCGGAGGAGGATGCCTACTATCACGTCGATCGCGTTGGTACGGAGAGTGGTGGCGGTGGTCTATCCACGACACTGCGCGATCTGGCGCGCTTCGGCGAAACAATGCGCAATTTCGGACGTTTCAATGGCCGCCAGATCG
The DNA here is from genome assembly GCF_900113735.1 of Bradyrhizobium sp. Gha. Lineage (GTDB taxonomy): Bacteria > Pseudomonadota > Alphaproteobacteria > Rhizobiales > Xanthobacteraceae > Bradyrhizobium. Next base: position 18,775 of record NZ_FOQM01000056.1, on the reverse strand, counting down.
TTCCTGAGTCAGTGATCGAAGACATCGTGCGCGGCGGAGATCGTGAGAAATTCAAGCTGGGGGGCTTCACCATGCTGCCTGGCGCGTCTTATCGGAATCAATGGTGGGTAAGCCACAATGATCATGGCGCCTACATGGCGCGTGGTATTCACGGTCAGGGTATCTACATAGATCCTAAAGCGCAGATGGTAATCGCGCGCTATGCATCGCATCCAGTGGCGGCAAACGCTGGCAACGACCCGGTAACGCTTCCGGCATATATGGCTCTTGCAAAAGATCTGTTGGCCGGTGGCTGAATGTACTAATTCTCAATTGCTCATAGGCAATTTGCGAAACTCTGCGCCTACCTGAAGCGCATTGGGTCTGCCGCGGACGCACATTCGTACGCAAGCCACCCATGCCGCAAAGCGGCCCGGCCGCTGTCGGCGTCCCGAGCAGATTTGTGTCCGTTGGCATCGGGCTCGGCGCGCTATCTGCTTCTTGCGTGAGGTATCAGGCGGCTGGGGATTACATCTCATTGCCTGTCTGCAACGCTAGCTACGCGATGGCCGATCCTCACTCAGTCCCGGGCTCGTCTTCTCCCAGGAGAAGGTTTTCGTGAGCACGCATTGTTGAAGGGTGCCTTGCTCGGAATGCAAGGCTGTAAGCGAGGCGGGCGCTACCAAGCAGGCAGATCGCTTCTGTTTGGAGATCACTTGCGTGCTTTGTATGTTACCCGGCGCTGCTCCGTTGACCGACCGGCGCTCAATATCGAGATTAGGAACGCCGGAGAAGCGACAAGCGCTCGCAGAAATCCGGCGTATCTTGCAGCCAAGATGCCGCGATGCAGCGCGAACTGCAAGGATTTGAGTAATGTCAAAAAATCCGGCGTGCTACTGCTCCTCCCTGAGGATGCTCGCTATCAGGTTGCGGTAGAATACAGGTTATCGTCCATGAAGTGGGCCATCATGTTCCGCGTCAACGGGACCTTCGGCGACACGCTAGCCATCCCATCAGGCGAGAACATGCGTCAAGATGAGAGTCTTGTCTGGCTTCTTCACTGGATCGGTGAATCCTAGTCATAGATCTGCCTTCGAACATCAGGTTAGCAGAGATCATCATGCCAGAGAACGTTTATCACCTCCTCATGCCCCGGGTATTCGATGCTAATAAAAAGGTCATCGTTGATGAGTGTGGTATTTCCTGGAGACGACCCGAACTGGAGTCTCTCATCGACAATATCGCCAGCGTCCTGCTGGACGCCGGCGTAGCGCCCGGAGACCGCGTCGGCGCCAAAACAGAAAAGTCTGTCCACTCCTTCTGCCTTTACCTAGCTGCGCTCAAAATCGGCGCGGTATGGCTTCCAATGAATACCGCGTACACTCAGGCAGAAGTGGACCTCATCTTGTCTGACGCGACACCCAAGGTGTTGGTCTGGTCGGAGCCGATGAATCTGAAGCACACTACTTGCTTAACGATGGCCGCCGACGGCTCGGGTACGTTGATGCAGGCTGCGGTTCAAGATAGCAAGGGTGTTCGAACGGTCTGTCGGCATTCACAAGACCTCGCCGCGATATTGTACACGTCTGGCACAACCGGGCGTCCCAAGGGAGCGATGATTACTCACGGCAACCTCGAATTCTGTGCCGCGACGCTGGCGCACGTGTGGGGTGTCACGAGCGGGGACACCCTGCTGCATGCGCTACCTACATTCCATGCGCATGGGCTTTTCATTGCTGCCAACACTATGCTGGCCGCGCGCGCGAGCATGATCTTTCTGCCGAAGTTCGACCCGGAGAAGGTGCTTTCGCTTCTTTCGAAGGCAACTATGTTCATGGGCGTTCCCACACTTTATACCCGGCTGCTCGCCAACGAGCGGTTCAATGCCGAGCTTTGCAAAAATATTCGTCTCTTTACGTCCGGCTCAGCTCCGCTCTCGGCCGAGACTTTCGCCGAGTTCAAGGCGCGAACAGGTCACACTCTCCTCGAGAGATACGGGATGACCGAGACGACGATTATCACGTCCAATCCGCTTTCGGACGAGAGAGTTGCTGGGTCGGTCGGATATGCCTTGCCAGGCGTTTCAATCCAAGCTCGGCGCCAGGACGGAAGAATCGCTGCTGTCGACGAAGTCGGCGAGCTTGTCGTAAAAGGACCGAATGTCCTCAAAGGCTATTGGAATCTGTCTGAGAAGACGGCTGCTGAATTCACGTCGGATGGGTATTTTAAATCGGGCGATCTGGTACGAATCGACAAGCATGGACGCGTCTGGATTGTCGGTCGGAACAAGGATCTGATCATTACCGGCGGATATAATGTCTATCCGCGAGAGGTGGAAACTGCCCTAAGCAGATACAGTGCAGTTCGGGATTGCGCAGTCATCGGAGTGCCCCATGCGGATTTTGGCGAAGCTGTAATTGCCATCGTCGAACTCAACGATACGGCAAACTTCGACGCCAAATCTACCATCGGCGATCTTAGCACCCAGCTGGCCAAGTATAAGATTCCAAAAGAGATATTTGTCGTGCCCTCGTTGCCGAGGAACGCAATGGGAAAGATTCAGAAGAACGTGCTCAAAGATGAGTTTTCATCTACCTTCTCGTGCAAGGCTTGAGCAGCGTTCCGACGGAAACCAAGACGATGGGCTCCATCTCCCTCGCCGTCGCTCAGCCGCTGCGCTCTTCGATGACGCGAGCGACGGCGGCTTCGATGGCTCAACCGGACCCTATGATCATTTTGCTGAACTCGACGCGCCGAACTTTAGCCAGCCATGACATGTCCTCGCGTTTGGATTTTCATTGAGCTATTGATCGGTAATTTGCAGTTGGGAAAGATTCTCTTGAAATCAATGGACGCAGCATGTCTCCACAAGTGTAGTGCAGGGACGCGGAGTAGTTCGATACAGCTGGCCATTGCTTCCTTGCAGGTAAGGATTCCCGAACTTGCCATGCGTAGCCAAATAACGTGTGTACCGTGTAAGCCTAAAGTCCTTTTGGCCATACAGATCTACCCAATCCATCCAAGAGAGCCGCGCCAGTGCGCACTCCTTTCAGGAAGCAATCGATCCGGATATTCTCGTTGGGTGCGTGATTGGCTTCGTCGGCGTTGGCATACGGCACCACGAAGGAAGGTGTGCCGAGGATCTTTGTGAAAGCGTAGTCTGGCAAGGTTGCTCCCAGGGAAGGATAGATAAGAGGCTCTACGCGATGTGCAGTGCGTACTGCAGACTGAACAATTTCCGAGAACGGCGCGTCAACCGGCGTTCTCGATGGTGGCGTGGACTCAAGACCGACGAACTCGACTTCTGGAGCATGTTTCTTGACATGAGCTTCGATCTTCCTGAGAATGTCATCGGGGGCTTGCCTTTCGACGAGGCGGGCATCACATTTGACGAACGCCTCATGCGGCACGATGGTTTTCAATCCGGGTCCACCATAACCTCCATGAAATCCATTAATGGTGAGAGTCGGATGGAACATGATGCGGTCCGCCACTGACCGGTCTGACGGGCTGTCGAGCCTGGTGAGACCGAGAGCCCGCTTAACTTCCTCCACATCATGAGGCAAACGTGCCGCTGCAGCGCGCTCGAGATCTGTTGGGGCCGAGACGTCATCGTCAAAGCCCTCAATTGTAATCTGCCCGTCCGCATTCTTCATTGTTGCCAGCAAGTGCACCAGCGTCCAGATCGGATTTGGCACGAGGCCGCCAAGGTTGCCAGAATGGACATCGCGATTAGCTGCTCGTGCCCGCAACTCGAAAGATACGACTCCGCGAACCCCATATGTAATGATCGGACTTCCCGACTCATGCATGGGGCCGTCAGCCGTTACGACCAGGTCTGATCTGAGGAGGTCGCGGTTGGCTTTAACAAAATCCGCAATATGCGGGCTTCCAATCTCTTCCTCGCCTTCCAATAAAAACAGCACGTTACATGGCAGGCGACCGTGTACTGCCAAATGTGACTCGATGGCGAGTATTTGCGCGAAGTGCTGGCCCTTGTTGTCTCCGGCACCGCGCGCATACACGCGTCCATCTCGGATTGCGGGTTCGAATGGTGGGCTGATCCAGGCTTCCAAGGGATCAGCAGGCTGGACATCATAGTGACCATATAACAAGACCGTCGGCGCTCCAGGTGCGTGCTGCCAGCGGCCCAGCACCATCGGATAACCAGACGTCGGGATAGTCCGAGTTTCAAATCCCATACGCTTCAGCATGCTCACGAGCAGCTGAGCGACCTCGTCCATGCCGATGTTGTCAGAACTGATACTCGGGTGTTTCAAGTAATCCAGCAAACGGCTGACGAACGCATCCTGGTGCCTCTCGATGTGGCCGAACACCTTAGCCAGTTCTGCACCGATCATAGGGGTAGTAGTCGCCTTCATATCGGCAGCGCGCCTTCCCGAATATTGCCTGAACGGCCTTTGACGCAGCATAGGTCGATCGTGGATGGAAAGCACGCGTTGAACGGCGGATGTTCGCTGAAACCCTGCGTTTCCGGATACGCAACGATGCTTTCTGCCGGACAGATCAAGCAGGAGCAGTTCAACCGACCCGGATCTCCTGACGCCGATCTCTGAATCGGACAGTCCTATCCGCAAAGGCAGTTGAGACTGGTGACGCTTCGTGCAGAGCGAGCTCCGACAGCCGGTCCATTTCGAGTCGCGCGGCCTCGGCCGCCTTGGGAAACGGCAGTGCATCGTCCGTCAAAAAATACATTACCAGCGATGCATGGCAGCCGACGTGCGGTGACCGGGCATGTCGGTCGACCGTCGATCTTTCGTTCGGTTGAAAGCCGCGAGATTTGTGTGATTGCGCCGACTTTCGGCTAAGAATGCCCGAATATGCCGGAAATCTTCGATTGAATCGTCCCTTTATGCCGCGTAGCGCGACAGCCTTGGTCGCGCCGATGAGCCGCGCGCCTGAGAACGCGGATAATTTTCACTTCTAAGAGGAATGGCCATGGCACGAAAAATTAAGTTGCTCGACAATCTGCGCTCCGGTCTGACAGCTCTCGAGAATCATCTGGTCGACGGATACATCGATGGGCGCGTGAGCCGTCGCGAGCTTTTGCGGCACGGCAGTGTGCTCGGTCTGTCGCTGCCTTTCCTTGGGCGAATCTCCCTGGCTGCCGGCTTTGGCGCAGCGCCGACTTTGGCCCGCGCCAACGTGAAGCCGGGCGCCACCATTCGGGTCGCCTGCCACGTGCCCCAGGGCGCAGTGGACCCGCTCATCGTTGGCAGCGAGGGCGGGCTGGCGATGATCCAGCAGGTCGGCGAGTTCCTTTGCATCGATGGATCCGATCTGACGCTTCAGCCCTGCCTCGCCGAGACTTGGAAGCCCAACGAGGACGGAACGGTTTGGACCTTTACGCTGCGCAAGGGCGTCAAATTCCATTCCGGTGGTGAGATGAAGGCTGACGATGTCGTGGCCACATTCGACCGTCTCGCAGATCCGAAGAACGCCTCGAATGCGTTATCTGTGTTCAAAGGCGTCCTTCAGAAGGGGGCGACGCGAAAAGTGGATGACTATACGATCGAATTCCACCTCGACTCGCGGAGCGGCAACTTCCCTTATCTGGTGTCGTCAGACAACTATAACGCGATCATCCTGCCGGCATCTTACGCTGGCGATTTTGAAAAATCCTGGGATGGGACTGGGCCGTTCAAGATCGACAAGTACATCCCGAACGTGGGGGCGAGTTTCGTTCCGAATGAGAATTACTGGGGACCGAAAGCTTTGCCGGCTCGGACTGAATTCACCTTCTTCCGCGATATCCAGCCGGAGATCCTCGCATTTCAGGGCGGCCAGGTTGACGTCATAAATGCGCTCCCGGCAACTGCCGGTGTGGCGCTGCTGAGCGATCCTGGGGTCGATATCATCAGCGTCAAATCTTCTGGGCATCACGCACTGCACATGCGCTGCGATATGGACCCGTTCAAGGACCCGCGTGTCCGCCGGGCTGTTGCACTTTGTATTGATAGGGACAAGCTCGTGAAGGGTCTGATGAAGGGCCATGCCGTCGTCGGAAACGACAGCCCCTTCGCGCCGATCTATCCGTCAACTGATCCAACCGTGCCGCAACGCAAGCAGGACATCGCTCAAGCCAAGGAGCTGATGAAAGCGGCGGGAATGGAGAAGGGGTTTCAGGTAACGCTGAGCACAGAACAATTCCTGGAAATTCCGACTTACGTGCAGTTAATTCAAAACTGGACGAAGGAGATCGGCATCGACGTCAAACTCGAGATCATGGATTACCGCACTTACGTGGGCAACGCGCAGTACGGCACGTCGCGCTGGCTCGATTCTGTCATGGGTTGTCAGGTCTGGTATCACCGCGGGGTGCCGAATGTCTTTCTCGGCGGGGGGCTCACGAGTGATGGCCCCTGGAATCCGTCGCACTTCAAGAATGAGCAGTTTGACACGCTAAACAAGAGCTACGTCGCGGCGCTCGATCTCGAGGCAAAGCGGGAAGCCTCGGGCAGGATCGAGCGGCTTCTGCTTGATCAATCGCCTGTGGTTTACGGATATTTCTTCAACCACCTGACCGCTATCAAAAAAGGAGTGGCTGGTGTTCAACCTAACGCAATGAATCAGATCTTCTTGCAAAGCGCCGGGAAGGAGTGAGCGTGCCAGCCGGGCAGGCTCTCGTGCCTGTCCGGTCCGCCGCTGGATCACTGCCCTGGTCTGATTCGTGGCGCAGTCTACGTTTAAAGGAGTCCTGATGATCGCACGTTTCATCGCCCGACGCATCGCCCTTGCCCTCGTAACTCTGTTTGTGCTGAGCGTGCTCGTTTTTTTCTGTTGTCAGGTGCTACCCGGCAACGTCGCTCTGGCCATCCTTGGTCCCCAGGCCGACCCGCGTACCGTGAATGTGCTCAACCATGAACTGGGAGTCGATCGACCACTTCTGGTGCAATATTCCAGCTGGATTACGAGCTTCCTGCAGGGGGACATGGGCAGGTCCTACATCTACCGCGCCCCGGTTGCTCCTTTCATTCTGCAAGCGATCGGCCATTCGTTGAAACTTGCATCGGTGGCGATCCTCGTCGTCGTGCCGCTCGGCATTCTCGGCGGGGTAGTGGCCGCGCTGAACGTACACCGGCCGCTTGATCGCATCATCAGCATCGGTGGCGTGTCGGCGACCATCCTGCCTGAATTTGTCAGCGGCATCGTGCTTATCCTAGTCTTCGGTGTCTGGCTGCGCTGGCTACCGATCTCCGCCGCCTGGCCCCAGGGAGCAGGGGTCTTTACGCAGGTCTATCATCTGATCCTGCCCGCGATGCCGCTCGTGCTCGTCCTGTTCGGTTACATTGCCCGCATGGCACGTGCAGGCATGATCGAAGCGCTTGACTCCGATTACACTCGCACCGCCGTTCTGAAGGGGCTGACTTGGCGACTGGTCATTTGGCGGCACGTGCTCAGGAACGCGCTGCTGCCGACGATCACGGTCATCGCGACGCAGGCTGGTTACCTCATCGGTGGTCTCGTAGTCGTGGAAACGCTGTTTCGCTATGAGGGGGTCGGTTCGCTGATTTTCGCTGCCGCCACCAGCAAGGATTTCCCGATGCTGGAAGCGGCCGTTCTGGTCATCGGGATCACCTATGCTTTGGCGACGCTCATCGCTGATCTCCTCTACTCGATCCTCAATCCTCGCATCCGGATGGGGAGTTACAAATGACGCACGTTTACATCGACACCCCCAGCAGCCGACACCAGGAGGTCTTCGCGGCGCTGTTCCGCTCCGGCCCTTTTCTGATCGGGACGGCTATCATATTCTTCTGGGCAGTCTGCGCTGCTTTCGGCCAACAATTCGTGCCCTACGACCCTCTGGCCCAAGACATCCTGAACGCGCTTGGGCCGCCATCGGCAGAACACTGGTTCGGCACTGACCAGCTCGGCCGGGATATCTTCTCACGCGTCATCGCTGGCTCACGCGACATTCTGACTGTCGCGCCTCTGGCGACGATCCTGGCCACCATCATTGGCACCGTGCTCGGCCTTCTCACCGGTTATTTCCGGGGCATTGTCGATGATGTCTTCTCGCGCCTGATCGAGGCGAAGATGGCGATCCCCGGGGTAATTGTCGCGTTACTCGCGATTGTCGCGCTTGGCACCTCCGAGATGACGGTAATCCTAGTCATTGGCCTCTCGTTCGGCACCAACATGTCCCGCACGGTGCGCTCCGCCGTTCTATCGGAGCGAGAACTCGAATATGTGGCTGCAGCGACGCTGCGTCGCGAGTCTGCAGTGCACATCATGTTTGTAGAAATCCTGCCAAACATACTTCCGCCGATCCTCGTCGAATCGACCATGCGCGTTGGCTACGCGATCTTCGCCGTCGCTACTCTGAGTTTTATCGGTTTCGGCCTGCAGCCGCCGTCGCCGGATTGGGGGCTTTCGATCTCGACCAATTACGCGATGATCGGCGGCGGCTACTGGTGGACGGTATTGTTTGACGCATTGGCCATCGCCAGCCTTGTGATTGGAATAAATCTGATGGCCGATGGGTTATATGGAGCGCTCGATGCCTGAGCCGGCACTTCGTTTGGATCGATTGTCGGTTGCCTATCGAGTCGGCGCCCAGGATCGTGCAGTGCTGCGCGACATAAGCCTGGACATCGCCCCCGGCGAGGCATACGGGCTGGTCGGAGAGTCCGGTTGCGGAAAATCCACCGTAGCACTGACAGTCGTCCGTTATCTGCCACGGAATGGCAGAATAAGCGGCGGATCCGTCATGCTCGACGGGACGGACGTCATGCGGCTCGGGCCCGAGGCCCTCAGGGAGCTGCGGGCAAAGAAAGTCTCGATGGTCTACCAGGACCCCGGCAAAGCGCTGAACCCGTCCTTGAAGGTGGGACGCCAGTTGCTCGAGGTGTTCGAGATAATGGGGCTCCCGTCATCGGAGCGTGAAGTCCGTACCCTTGAAATGCTGAAGAAGGTACGGATCGCCGATCCCCGCTCGGTCATGCAGCGCTATCCGCATCAGCTTTCGGGTGGAATGCAGCAACGGCTGGCGATCGCCATGGCGCTCGCGAGTGATCCGACGATGCTGATCCTGGACGAGCCGACAACCGGGCTCGATGCAACAGTTGAGGCTGAGATCCTCGACCTCATCAGCGACCTACGACGCGAGTTCGGCACCTCCATCCTCTTCATCAGCCACAACCTAGCTGTGGTTGCAAAAATGTGTGACCGCCTGGGCGTCCTTTATGCGGGGACACTGGTAGAGGAAGGATCGACGCGGGACATACTGGCTGCACCGCATCATCCCTACACTCAGGCTCTCCTGCGGTGCCTGCCGCGGGGCGGCCAAAGAAAGCAGCACGGACGGCTCAACACCATCCCGGGTTTTCTATCCATGCCGGGTGTGCAGATAACCGGCTGTCCTTTTGCAGAGCGCTGTGCGCTCGCGGACGAGCGTTGCCGGACCGAATCTCCCGAGTTGCGGGATATGGGCGGTCGGCTCGTGCGTTGCCATTATCCGGATCGAGCCACCGTGGCTCCGCGTACGGAACCGAATGATGCGATCGTGTCGATGCCGCCAACACAGGCCGCACCGGTGCTTCGGATCACCAATCTCTCGAAGACATACGGCCAAGGCGACCACGTAGTCCATGCTATCGCCGATGTTTCGCTCAGCTTGATGCCAGGGGAGACACTGGGGCTTGTCGGCGAGTCCGGCTCCGGCAAGACTACCCTGGCCCGAATGCTCCTGGGTCTAGTACCGCCCGACTCAGGCGGCGCTATCGAGCTTGACGGCAAGCCGCTTGCCGCGCGTCTCGACCAGCGGCGGGACAACGAGGTGAAAGCGGTGCAGATCGTCTTTCAGAATCCTGACTCGGCCTTGAACCGCTCACATACGGTTTCCCGTATCATCGGTCGCGCGTTGCGCAAGCTCGGTGGCTTTCATGGCGCCGACTTGTCCACTCGCCTCGATGAGCTCATCGCAGCGGTTCGCCTGACACCCAGACATCTGACTCTGCGACCGCGCCAGCTTTCTGGCGGACTGAAGCAGCGCGTGGCCATAGCGCGTAGCTTTGCCGGAGATCCTCGCGTTGTTGTGTGCGATGAACCCACTTCGGCGCTGGACGTTTCGGTTCAGGCCGCGATCCTAAATCTCCTCGCCGAGCTTCAGGTAGCCCGCGCTGTCAGCTATGTCTTCATCTCTCACGATCTCGCAGTCGTGCGATATCTCTCCGATCGCATTGCAGTGCTCTATCTCGGGCGGATCATGGAGATCGGGCCGTCCGAGCGCGTATTCGAAGGACCGAACCATCCCTATACCGAAGCGCTCCTTTCTGCAGTCCCAAATCTGGACGGCACCGCGGGCTCCCGCATCCGGCTTTCTGGCGAAACTCCTTCAGCGGCGAATCCACCCCAGGGTTGCGTGTTCCAGAACAGATGCACGCACAAGATCGGCGCAATCTGTGAAACGTCGGAGCCGCCGTTGATCGAATCGGGGCCTGGTCACCTTATCCGTTGTCATATCCAAGCAGAAGACCTCGGGCGTCTCCAGCGACAATACAGAGCCAGCGCGCGAAGTGACCTGCTTCCTCGGACTGTGCAGCCGGGACCTTTTGCATCCCGCGATCGCGTTGCGCGCATCAGGTCTGAGCGACGCAGTTGAGGACGTTCTTCAATCGGTAAGCCGTTTCCGATCACGCCAGAACCGGGAAGGCGCGCCTGATGGCCGCATGGTTCTCGGCACTCCGATCCATGTGTGTTGCAAAGGCTCGCCTCATGCAGAAGCAGGCGGCCGATCTTTGCAGGAGGTGCGAAGGCCATGCAGACCATCAGTATCAAATTCGCCGAACGCTCAGCCGAGCATCTAGACGACATGCTGAAACTCACGCTTCAGGCCAAATGGCCCCACCGAAGAGAGGACTTGGGGATGTGTTTTAGTGTGGGCTGTGGCTATGTTGCCTTAGTCGATGATCACGTCGTCGGGACCGTCTGCATAGCATTCTTCGGCGAAGTTGCGATCATTAACCTCCTGATCGTCGATGAAAAAATGCGCGGAAGGGGAATCGGCGAGCACCTCATGAAGCTCGGCCTCGAAAAGGCGCGAGAGTGCGAGTGCCGGCTGGTGGCAACGGCGGATGGCTTGCCGCTGTATCGCAAGCTCGGCTTTCGTAAGATCGAAACAGTAACCGTCCATCAGGGAGCGGTCGCGCCCGTGAAAGCACCGCGCGGCGTAGAATGGGCAACGCGGGAGGATTTTGAACATATTCTCGACATTGATCGCGGTGCCTACGGCATGGATCGCAAGGCGCTCATCGGCACTCTTTGGGAGACGGCACGTTTTGCAATTGTGCGTAACTCTGGAAGGATCGCCGGTTATGCGGCGGGTTTCCGGTACGGCCGGGGAGAAATCGCGGGCCCCGTCATAGCGTGCAGCCCGGACGACGCCCAGCGTCTGCTGTCTTTGATCTTCTCGGAGCGTACTGGTGCATTCTTTCGCGTCGACCTTCGTCCTGAATCCGGGCTCGCTGTGTGGCTGAACTCCATCGGACTCCCAGAGGTCGGAACGGGCACCTCGATGTGCCGTGGGGATGGTGGGCCGAATGGGCCAAGGCAGCTTCGAAGCTACGGTCTTGCCACCATGCAGTTCATGTAACCGAACTCCAACGAGAAGGAAAGTACACGATGAACCATCGCGATTCCAACCCGAACCTCTTGATGAGTTGGGAGGAGTGGATGCAGTATGATGCGCTAGGCTTGGCGGAGCTGCTGCGAAGCAAGGAGGCGACACCTCGCGAAGTTGCGAGTCAGGTCGCCGCGGGAATCGCGAAAGTGAATCCCGCCATCAACGCGGTTATCGAATTGTTCGATGATGTCGTCGACGAGCCGCTCAGGGATGGAATGAACCCTGACGGCTTTTTTGCAGGCGTGCCTTTCCTCATCAAGGACCTTGGTCCAACGCTCAAGGGCAGAAAGCAGGAAATGGGCTCCTTGCTGATGCAAGGCAACGTCTCATCTGACGACAGCTTCCTGACAACAAAGATTCGTGGGGCTGGCTTGAACATAGTCGGCCGAACGACCACGCCTGAATTTGGCATGGGCGTGTCCGCCGAAAATCCAGCTCTCTACATTTCGAAAAATCCTTGGAATCTGGCCTACACCACCGGCGGATCCTCGTCCGGAGCGGGGGCTATTGTCGCCAGCGGCGCCATTCCAATTTCTCACGCCAGTGATGGCGGTGGCTCAACCCGGATACCTGCGAGCGTCAATGGCACGATCGGGCTCAAGCCCAGTCGCGGCGTGCTCTCTGCAGCACCCACAGGATCTGATCTGATCTCGCTCACCAGCGTGAACAGCTGCATCAGCCGTAGCGTGCGTGATACAGCCGCTTTCGTTGATTCGTGCCGCGGCGCAGCTGCTGGCGAGTTCATGACGTTTTGGCTCCCCGAGGAGCCCTCTCTCGAGATGATCAAGCGTGATCCGCCAAAGCTGAAGATCGCAATCTCGCACGAATGGGGCGACTATCGTGCCAGCCCGCATATCGCCAGCGAGCTTGAGCGAGTCGGGCGGTTTTTTGAAGGACTCGGTCATCAGGTAGAGTGGCGGACCCCGGATATCGACTACCGCGCTATCGATGTAGTCTCCAAAGCCAATTCGATCGCGCGTTTTTCGCGGCAGCTTGAGCGTCTTGTCGCGCTCAGGGGACATGCCAAGCCTACTGTCGCGCTCGTTGAGCCCCTCAACGTCAAAATCTGGGAAGCAGGTACCGCGGAGCGGGTCGATGTTCAGGAGCAAATTCCGCTGACCTACAACAAAGTGTCCCGTGCGCTCGGACAGTTCTTCGAGAACTGGGATGTGCTGCTGACGCCGGTCACGGGCCAGCCCACCCACAAGCTTGGCACACTCGAATTCCTGACCCTCAATGGCGACATTTCCGTGGATCAATGGTTCTCGAACGTGCGAGGACTTTATCCTTACCTCGTGATAGCCAATCTCTGCGGCATCCCGGGCATTTCGCTTCCCATGGCAATGCATGAGAATGGACTGCCGCTGGGCATCCATGCGTTGTCTCGTCAAGCCAATGATGGATTGCTGCTTCAACTTGCGTCTCAAGTCGAGCGAGCGCTGGAAGGCAAATGGAACGAGGGGCGACGACCTGCAACACATGTGGCGAATGCTTGAAGATCAATGATGCCTGACGTTACGCTGGCGGGTGCTCGTCGGGCATGTCCGCCAGCGGTGTTGGCACGGTTCTGCTTCGTCGCGTTCTTCAGTCCAGGCGCAAAAGCCGTGCTGATACGACAGCATGCCAGCGCGCTTCCTCGTGTGCGAAACTAGTATTCCAGGAGCTGCTCCGACGAATCGATCCCGGTGAAGGAGGCATGGCTGACCGAGAAAATGGGAGCACTGAAACCTGATGAGTTTACCCCGCGCTAGCACGATCACAGCTGGCGCTGCTGACACGGCCGCGTCATCGAGGTCTACAAAGAAATGCGGGCATCGCATTATCGCTTACGTCGGAACCTGTACCGACCGCGGCAGGGGCATCCACCGCTTCAGTGTCGATCAGCAAGCCGGTAACCACACGCCAATCGACGAAATCAGCTTGCCGAACCCGACGGCGCTCGCCATGATTCCGTCGCGACATTCTCGCTCGACCCTTACGGCATCATGACTTATGTGCGCGAGGGATTGACACGCGGGAGCCTGCCGTTTCAGTTCGCAATCGAGCCGACCGGGAAGTTCCTGTACGTGCTGCACACTAGCAGCGACAACATTACGGTCTTCAAGATTGACAACGAGAACGGCACTTTGAGCTTCACCGATCAGTATGTCGCTGTCGGCCATCCCTCGCAGATCATATTCCTTGGTTTTTGATATCCTTCCAAATGGATCAATCCATATTCCTGTAACTCAGAGGGTCTGAAGATTCATTCCCTTTTCTCGATAGCGGCTCCAGGCTAGGACCAAATTGTAGAGTTGGTAGCCTCGTCAGCGTCTCAGTTCCCCGGCAGAAGCCACGGCCCTCTGCCAGATTTTTGCACACTCGCTTGGCGAGCGTAGCCATTCCGGCGGTAAGCTGTTCATGATCGGGCGCCAACCGCTTGGAGTGTCACAGCCGATTGCCTGCTTACAGGTTTCGTTTCACTGCGGACAGAAGGCCGAGCACCGAACGAGCGGCGTCCAGCACGCTTGTCCCGGGGCCGAAAACGGCTGCCACTCCACAATCGTACAGATACTGATAGTCCTGACGCGGCACGACGCCGCCAAGCTACGATCGGGATGTCCATGGCGCCCTGTGCTCTGAGCGCCTCGATCACTTGGGGGACCAGGGTATTATGCCCGGCCGCAGGCGACGAGATTCCGACGACGTGGACTTTCGACCCGACAGCAAGGCTTGCGGCTTCCTGCGGCGTCTGGAAAAGCGGGCCGGCAATGACATCGAACCCGATGTGCCGAAGGCGGACGCGATGATCTTGGCACCACGATCGTGCCCGTCCTGACCAAGCTTGTCGACCAGGAGCCTTGGTGCTTCGCCGAGCCCGGCCGAGAATTCCTTCAGTCGACAAACCAGCGTCTCGTATTCGGGGTTCTCCAACATAACATTTCCCATAGACGTCGGGCACCAGCGTTGGAGCGGCGTCGTGCTTGCAAACGCCCTTCCCAGCGCGTCGGAAATTTCGCCCACTGTGGCCCGCGCGCGGACGGCCTCTGCGGCCGATCTTAGAATATTGCCCCTACCACTGATTGCGGTTTCACCGAGTGAGACAAGGGTTTTGGCAACACGTTCGGGATCCCGGCGACGTTTCACCGCTTCGAGTCGCTCAATCTGGGCGTGCCGGACCGCTCGATCCCGAGCAGGAGCCCGCTAGCGAGCACCGAGCCGCTCGGGGTTGCGCGCGCCAGGGCCGCTGCAGAAGGCTACACGCTGACAGAGTGGGAGCTGCTTCTATGTCAAGCGCGCCGGCACCACGAACCGGTGTGACTATGAGTTCATGCGCGATGGGATCCTGGGCCAGCTCAGGGCGGCGATACCCGTTGACGGCGTGCTGGTGGGACTCCACGGGGCGATGGTGGCGCACAGCTATGACGATGTGGAAGGTAACATCGTGGAGTGCGTGCGCGAACTCGTCGGCCCGAAATCGTCATCGGCGTCGAGCTCGATCCACATTGCCACTTGGCGGTAAAGCGCGTGAAGTTCGCCGACATCATTGTCCTTTACAAGGAATTTCTGCACACTGACCAGGTCGAATGCGCCGAGCATCTGTTGAACGTCATACTCAAGACATTGCGCGGCGAGGTGAAGCCCGTCACGACTGTGCCGCGGTCCGGGTTGGTGGTGTCGAGATTGTGCTCGTCAGCATTCGCGTTCAGGCGTTCGGACTTGAGCTTTTTCGTAACGTCGGCATCGACCCGCTTGTCAGAAAGAATTGTGGTCGTCAAGCCGGCTAACCATTTCATGGCGCACTTTGGCCCGATGCCAGGAAGGTCATGTACGTCAACAATGGCACGGGTTCCGACTACCGCAAGATTCCATACACTCGCGTCAACCGTCCGATCTGGCCGATGGATGAAAAGACCAGCCCCGGGCTCCTCGCATAACAAGCGACTACTCAGGATTTAGAAGTCATGACTTCTGATATTCAAACGCGTCAAAACAAATGCCCGGATGAGCCAACTGGTGATCGCTAGTGGCGTTGCCTATGTGGCGGT
The DNA here is from genome assembly GCF_900113735.1 of Bradyrhizobium sp. Gha. Taxonomy (GTDB): domain Bacteria; phylum Pseudomonadota; class Alphaproteobacteria; order Rhizobiales; family Xanthobacteraceae; genus Bradyrhizobium. The sequence goes on along the minus strand of NZ_FOQM01000056.1, from coordinate 3,121 downwards.
CAGGTACCCGATACGTCTCACGCATCAATCAAGCAGCAAACATCTGAAATTCTCTCGCGCATTGACAAGTTGCTCGAATCTGCTGGCGCCGACAAGACGCGCCTTTTGACGCCCAACATCTGGCTGAACAATGCACGGTATTTTGACGAGTTTAACCGCGTTGAAGGCGCAATCAACCACTCTGAAGAAAGTTCAGTCGATGGATTGGGAGCAGGTTCGAATATTCCTTGAGGTCGCACGCGCGGGGCGGATATCGAAGGTTGCCAAGCACCTGCAACTCAATCACACGACTGTCGCCCGTCAACTCACCGCGAGTAGCTTCCTGAATTCATGCGGTTCCAAAGCTTGTAGACATTGTTCCGCAAGTCAGGATCGTGCTCGAGTAGCTCAGCCATTCGGCTCCGCCCTCACAGCTCGGGGATGTAGCTTTCCCGCACCCGGCTCTTCCGAGAGTAATCCGCATCATATCCGCGCCTGCGCCCATGTGCGAGTGATGCCTCGAGTTGGCAGGCGGAAGCGTGCCGTCAGGGTCTCGAACGCCGGCCAGCCCATGCGCCGACTTTTCTGGCTGCGCCGTCTCAGGCAACGTAGCCAGTCCGGCGCACTTCGCGGCAGAACCCGTTGAGCGCTGGGTAATTGTGCGGCCTGCCATAGTAGCCATAGTGCACGCGCAGAACGGCGGCGAACCACTCGTGCTGCGTGGCGGCGTGCATCAACCGCCAAGCGTCCTGGCGCACCGCCGTCAGCTTGCGCGTCAGGCGTTTCCCTTCCGTCTTGTGCTTTACGATGAACCGGCCATCTCGGGTCCGCCGCAGTAGTGGGTTAAGCCGAGGAAGGGCCCATCCCGTACCTCTGTCCTGCTCAGAGACACCGACCGAACCGCTAAACCTGACTATGACGGCTTTCCCGGTAATGCCCGCACACCCAACACGGCGAAAGGCTTCAGCACGACTATGATTTTGACGCTGCCACAGGGCTTAAGTACCTGCTGTCTACGCTTCACGAGCGACGTTACCGTCACCCATGCAAGAGTCGCAAGCGCGGCGCCCGTTCTTCGCCATGCCCATCTTGAAGACATGCGCGGCAAGCGCTGATCCTGAGGCCTACGCCGAATGGAGACCTTTCGACCTAGCTCGATACCAATGTCGATTGATGCAAAGTCTGCTAGCATGACGCATAAAAACTGTGTCGAGCGCCGCCTTTCGATGAATTTCGCCGCAAAGGCGTTACATTCGATAAAGTGCATCTGTGAGGCGACATACGACAATCTGTCCCTCTGGTCTCCCAGGAACCTTCAGATCGTCTGTTGCATTTTGACGGCGGCGTTCCGTTTCATAGGGCCCGCATCGCGAAATGCCCTACAGCTCACACTCGGTAGAAGGGCGTCACGGGGTCCATTTGGCGTAGAACGGCGGCAGCTGAATCCGCCTATCCGCAAATGCGCACAAATTCGGCGGCGGAAGATCAGATAAGACGGAAACCAGGAGCGAATCGCCGTCAAGACGCCGCCTCCCGACAGCCAATAGCGGCTAGATCGCTCGCATGACAACAGTTGGAACGCAGAGCGGTCTCTGGGTGTCCTGAGAAGCGCTCCCGATCTACATAGCCCCGGCATGCACCTTCAAGAACCCGTCCGTCTTTAATCACAGACGTTGAATTGATCCGAGAACGGTTCAGTTCAAGTCAGGTTCATGGTTGCGGGCGGCTGATGCTGTCTAAAGTGTCCTTCTCTTGAAGAGGAGATATCGTGGAGGAGTCGCATTTTGCCTCGGTTTGCGCGAGCAAAAAGGAGGCAATGCTGGGCGCCGATTGCGGGAGCGTTGTCAGGCGCGTGGCACGGTTCATGGAGTTCGGATGGGAGCGGATATGAAGATACTGGTGTCCATAAAACGCCTCGCAGATGCGAATCAAGGTTCGGGTCAACCGATGAACGTCGAGCTTGCCGAGGTTAAGATGGTGATGAACCCGTTCGACGAAATAGCGCTCGAAGAAGCGATCCACCTGATGGAATCCGACAAAGCCGAGGAGGTCCCCATTGTTTCGGTCGGCCCGCAGCAGCCGCAGGAGACGTTGCGTACTGCGCTCGCCATGGCCCGGGACCGTGCCATTCTGGTTAACGCCGACGAGAAGACCGAGCCGCTCGGTCTGGCCAAGGTGCTGAAGGGCGTCGTGGAGGCCGAACGCCCCAGCCTCGTCATTCTCGGCAAGCAAGCAATCGATGATGACTCCAGCCAAACCGGCCAGATCGTAGCGGCACTGCTCGGCTGGGCACAGAGTACCTTTGCTTCGAAGGTAGAACTCGCCGGCGCTGGTACGCTCAGATCAAGACGAAGATTAGCAAGGGCACCCGCTGGTTCTGCTCGGGGGAGGACGCAGAAGCTGTCGGCTGCCGTGAGACCAAGAGATCAGTGCTAGAGCTCTGCGTTTTGCGTAGCGGCAGCGGCGCGTAAAACGTGAATCAGTGACCCACCAGCCTGTCCTCCAGCAACAAGGACCAATAGCAATGACCGTTCGCGCGGGCCGGGAGTTTCTGGCCATCCCCGGGCCCACCACGATGCCCGACGCAGTGCTGCAGGCGATGCATCGTCCTGCGATTGACATCTATTCCAGGCAGATGACCGATTTGACCGAGAGCCTGCTCCGCGACATCTCGAAGCTGTTTGCGACCAAGGGAAAATCTTACATCTACATCGCCAACGGCCACGGCGCCTGGGAAGCGGCGCTGACCAACGTGCTGTCGCGCGGCGACAAGGTGCTGGTGCTGGAGAGCGGACGCTTCGCGATCGGCTGGGGCAATGCGGCGTCGCTGATGGGCGCCGAGGTCGAGGTGCTCAAGGGCGACTGGCGCCGCGCGGTTCGGCCGCATGAAGTCGAGGAGCGGCTGCGCCGCGACACCGAGCATAGGATCAAGGCCGTGGTCGTCGTCCAGATCGACACGGCCTCGGGCGTGCAGAACGACATCGAGGCGATCGGCAAGGCGATCAAGGCGGCCAATCATCCCGCGCTCTACATGGTCGACACCGTGGCTTCGCTCGGCTGCATACCGTTCGAGATGGACAAATGGGGTGTCGACGTCGCGATGTCCGGCTCGCAGAAGGGCCTGATGACACCGCCCGGCCTC
>NZ_FOQM01000057.1 GCF_900113735.1 Bradyrhizobium sp. Gha | reverse complement strand
CTGCGCCGAGGTGGTAAAGCCGCGACCCATGGCTCGAAAGAGCCGTCACAATCTCTCGCAGCCCCGAGGCTCCAGAAAGTTGGCCGTACAGCATCGCCACGAATTGCGACTTGGTCGGCAGCCGCCGTACCCGCGCATCCGCATCATGTTCTTCCACAAGCCCTTCAAACTGACGCCACGGCATCAGCTTCAGGACGTCGCGAAATACTGTATTGTGGTGCGGCATGGCGCTGATCTCCTGTCGTGTCCCGGAACGCTTGCAGACGTCCAGAACCGACTAGAATCAACGCCATGCGCCTTGTCCACAAAATCTAAACCGGACAGCTGTGGGTCAAGCCCGGGCATGACGGAGTTTGTGGTGACGACGGTTTAACTCACCCCTTCTTCTTCGGCTCCCATGGCTCCGTCGGTCCGCCGGCATCACGCCAGGCGGCGTAGCCGCCGGCGATGTGAGCGACGGGCTTGAGGCCCATGTCCTTTGCGGTCTTGGCGGCGAGCGCGGAGCGCAGGCCGCCGGCGCAGTGGAAGACGAATTTCTTGTCTTCCTGGAAGATCGGCTTCGCATACGGGCTCTGCGGATCGATCCAGAATTCCAGCATGCCGCGCGTGCAGGAGAATGCACCGGGGATGCGGCCGTCGCGCTCGATCTCGCGGGGATCTCTGATATCGACGATGACGACGTCACCGTTCTTGGAGATCTCGATGGCGTCCTTGGCTGACAGCGTCTCGATCTCGGCATTGGCCTCGTCGCAAAGCTGCTTGATGCCGCGGGTGATGTTTTGGGGCATGTGTCTTCCCTTCTTCTCTTCCGTCGTTCCGGGGCGACGCAAAGCATCGAACCCGGAAGCTCGAGATTCCGGGTTCGCGCTATGCGCGCCCCGGAATGACAGAAATCAGTGCGTCAGTTCCTTCATCGCACCTTCGAGACCCTCGATCGTGATCGGGTACATGCGGTTGGCAAAGGTGCGCTTGATGATGGTGGTGGATTCCGAATAGTCCCAGTGCTTCTGCGCGACCGGATTGAGCCACACCGTGTGCGGATAGGTACGGATGATGCGGTCGAGCCAGACCGAGCCGGGCTCCTCGTTGACGTGCTCGACCGAGCCGCCGGGCACCATGATCTCGTAAGGCGACATCGAGGCATCCCCGACGAACACGACCTTGTAGTCGTGCGGATATTTATGCAGCACGTCCCAGGTCGGCGTGCGATCGGTGAAGCGGCGCTTGTTCTGCTTCCACACGCCTTCATAGAGGCAGTTGTGGAAGTAGAAATACTCCATGTGCTTGAACTCGCTCTTCGCCGCCGAGAACAGTTCCTCGACCTGCTCGATATGCGAGTCCATGGAGCCACCGATGTCGAAGAACACCAGGAGCTTCACGGCATTGCGCCGCTCGGGGCGCATGTGAACGTCGAGATAGCCGTGATTGGCGGTCTCGCGGATGGTGGTGTCGAGGTCGAGCTCGTCAGGCGCCCCGGTGCGCGCGAATTTGCGCAAGCGGCGCAGCGCCACCTTGATGTTGCGGATACCGAGCTCGACATTGCCGTCGAGATCCTTGAACTCGCGCTTGTCCCACACCTTCACGGCGCGGTTGTTGCGGTTCTTCTCCTGGCCGATGCGGACGCCCTCCGGATTGTAACCGTGCGCGCCGAACGGCGAGGTGCCGGCGGTGCCGATCCATTTCGAACCGCCCTGGTGCCGGCCCTTCTGCTCCTCGAGCCGCTTCTTCAGGGTCTCCATGAGCTTGTCCCAGCCCATGGCCTCGATCTGCTTCTTCTCTTCCTCGCTGAGGTATTTTTCGGCGAGCTTCTTCAGCCAGTCCTCGGGGATCTCCGCCTTCTCCATGGCGTCGAGCAGGCTCTCCAGCCCCTTGAACACGGTGCCGAAGACGCGATCGAACTTGTCGAGATTGCGCTCGTCCTTCACCAGCGAAGTGCGCGACAGGTAATAGAAATTCTCGACCGAATAGTCCGACAGGTCAGCGTCGAGCGCCTCCATCAGCGTGAGGTATTCGCGCAGCGTGACGGGGACCTGCGCGTCGCGCAGAGACGTGAAGAATTGCAGGAACATGGGTAACAGATTGCCCGTCGGGTGGCGAACGTCAAGGGGCGCTTCACCTCTGCCAATGGGAGAGGTGAAGCGAGATCCCGACTGCGGTGATTCAACGTAGACCCAAGGGCTTTTTGCTCTAGAATTGCCGCCCTCAAGGGGTTGTTTTGGGGGAGCGGTTGCAATGGGAATTATCGCGGCACTGATCATCGGCGCGATCGCCGGCTGGCTCGCCGGCAAGATTGTCCATGGGGCGGGATTTGGGCTGATCGGCAACATCGTGGTCGGCATCATCGGCGCGCTGGTCGCCGGCTGGGTGCTGCCGCAGCTGCATATCGAGGTCGCGACCGGCACGATCGGCGCCATCGTCGATGCCACGATCGGCGCGGTGATTGTGCTCGTCATCCTTTCGCTGATAAGACGGGTCTGAAAGCATGACCGAACCAGGAACGGCCGCCATGTGCGGCCGTTCCCATGTCGCGGCCGGGGCCATGAATTGGCAATGTCCGGAACGACGACCAACAAGGACGCGCAATGAAATTTACCGGCACCAAGGACTATGTTGCGACCGAGGATCTCAAGGTGGCCGTCAATGCCTCGATCGTGCTGGAGCGCCCGCTCCTCATCAAGGGCGAGCCCGGCACCGGCAAGACGGTGCTGGCGGAGGAAGTGGCGAAGGCGCTGAACGCGCCGCTTTTGACCTGGCACATCAAGTCCACCACCAAGGCGCAGCAGGGCCTCTACGAATATGATGCAGTGTCGCGCCTGCGCGACAGCCAGCTCGGTGATAGCAGGGTCTCCGACATCAAGAATTACATCAAGCGCGGCAAGCTGTGGGAGGCCTTCACGGCTGAGCAGCGCCCGGTGCTGCTGATCGACGAGATCGACAAGGCCGATATCGAATTCCCGAACGATCTGCTGCTCGAGCTCGACCGCATGGAATTCCATGTCTACGAGACCGGCGAGACGATCAAGGCCAAGCAGCGCCCGATCATGATGATCACCTCCAACAACGAAAAGGAGCTGCCGGACGCCTTCCTGCGGCGCTGCTTCTTCCACTACATCAAGTTCCCCGACGCCGAGACGATGGGCCGTATCGTCGACGTCCACTTCCCCGGAATCAAGAAGCGCCTGGTCGAGGAAGCCTTGCGCATCTTCTTCGAGGTGCGCGAGGTGCCCGGCTTGAAGAAGAAGCCGTCGACGTCGGAACTGCTGGACTGGCTCAAGCTGCTGCTCAACGAGGACATGAGCGTCGAGCAACTCAGGGAACGTGACCCGCGCAAACTGATCCCGCCGCTGCACGGCGCGCTGCTCAAGAACGAGCAGGACGTGCACCTGTTCGAACGGCTGGCGTTCCTGAGCCGACGGGAAGTTTGAGGCTGCTGCAATGCGTAGCGCCGTGCCCACCATATGCTTCTGGTGGGCACGCTTCGCTTTGCCCCCCTACGATACCGGGTGTGTTGCACGCTCTCTCCACGTCATTGCGAGGAGCGAAGCGACGAAGCAATCCAGAATCCCTCCGCTGCAAGACTCAGGATTGCTTCGCTGCGCTCGCAATGAGGCGGCTGCTCCCTCCTCCAACTTGCATCTCAATCGCAGACACACCTTCTCATCCTCGCGGCTCCTCTCGCCCGAGCTTTGCTTCACGGGGTGGCGGGGTGTTTCGCCCGACCGGCGCCCATGCCGCGCGAAGGCAGGGCCTCTAGTAGGCCGCGGCCCCTCGGCTAATCACAGCCGCCTCTGGAATACTGGATCGCCTGCCTTCTGATGAGGCGCGCCATTTCAGACTCGGCATGCCGATTCGTGAACCGGCCTGCCGGGTCAAACGACAAGTAGGCGGTGGACTTCACGCCACGGCGGCGTCGGGAATACGCACGGCTTCCATCGGTGCCTTGCCGCGGATCAGATCCGAGGCGCGGTCGGCGATCATCATGGTGGAGGCGTTGAGGTTTGCCGAGATCATGCGCGGCATCACGGAGGCGTCGATGACGCGCAGACCTTCCAACCCGTGGACGCGGAGCTGGTCGTCGACCACCGCCCACGTGCTGTCCGCCGGGCCCATGCGGCAGGTGCAACCGGGGTGGAAAGTGGTGGTGCCACGTTCTGTGGCGGCGGCGAGAAACTCGTCGTCGGTGTTGATGTTGGGTCCGGGGAAATCCTCGTACGCGTAATACGGCGACAGCGGCGCCGACTTCAGGAGCCGCCGCGCGAGCTTCATGCCGCCGACGATGACGCGGCGGTCGAGTTCGGCATCGAGATAATTGGTCTGGATGATCGGCGGCGCGAATGGATCGTTGGAGCGGATGCGGACGTAGCCGCGGCTCTCCGGGCGCTGCTGCCAGGAAGCGACCGTCATGCCGGGCTCGTCCTCGAGCTGGCCCTGCACGCCCTCCTTGTAGCTCGCCGGCGTGAAGGTGAGTTGCAGATCGGAGCTGTCGGCGCTCTCGCCGGAGTGCCAGAAGCAATAGACCATGGTCGGCGACAGTGAGAGAAGACCTCGGCGCGCGGTCGCCCATTTCATCGCCTCGACCCAGAGACGCCAGCCGCGGCGGAGCTCGTTGATGGTCTTGATGTCCTTGACGCGCGCCACCGTGCGCGGCGCGTAGTGGTCCTGAAGTCCTTCGCCGACCGGCAGCGCGTGACGCACCTGGATGCCGTGGGCGCCGAGCAGTTCCGGCGAGCCGATGCCCGAGAGCTGCAGCAGTTGCGGCGAATTATAGGTGCCGCCGGACAGGATGACTTCCTTGTTGGCGCGCACCTCCACCGGCGTGCCGCCGCGGCCGCCCTTGCTGTAGCGCACGCCGACGGCGCGCTTGCCCTCGAAAATGATCTCGGTCGCGTGTGCATGGGTGTGCACGTGCACGTTGGGCCGCTTCATCGCGGGCTTGAGGAAGGCGGTCGAGCCCGAGACGCGCAGGCCGTTGTCGATGGTCCGCTGGCAGTAGGAGACGCCTTCCTGCTTGGCGCCGTTGTAGTCAGGATTGCGCGGGATGCCGAGCGAGACCGCGCCTTCCATGAAGGCCTCGCAGAGTGGATCGCGCCACTCCATCGTCGTGACCGTGAGCTTGCCGTCGCGCCCGCGGAAGGTGTTGTCGCCCTCGCCGACCCGCATCTCCAGGCGCTTGAAGTAAGGCAGCACGTCGGCATAGCCCCAGCCGCGATTGCCCATCTGCGCCCAGGTGTCGAAATCCATGCGCTGGCCGCGATTGTAGATGTGTCCGTTGATCGAAGACGAGCCGCCGAGCGTCTTGCCACGCGGCGCGTAGATGCTGCGCCCGCCGGTGTAAGGCCCGACCTCCTGCTGGTAGGCCCAGTTGATGCTCTTCATGTGGAAGGTCTTGATGAACCCCGCCGGCAGATGGATGTAGGGGTGCCAGTCGGACGGACCTGCCTCCAGCACGCAGACGCTGGTGTTGGGATCTTCGCTCAGCCGGGAAGTGAGAACGCAACCGGCGGAGCCCGCGCCGATGATCACATAGTCGAATCTATCCATGGTGCCTCGGCCGCCCTTAGCGCGGCTTGTCGTTGAGTTGATATTCGAGATGCGCCTTCACCGTCGGCCATTCGGCAGCGATGATGCTGTAGACGACGGTGTCGCGCAGCGAGCCGTTCGGGGCGACCTGGTGACTGCGCAGAATGCCGTCCTGCTTGGCCCCTAAGCGCTCGATGGCGCGGCGGCTCTGGTGATTGAAGAAGTGCGTACGGAATTCGACCGCGATGCAGTCCAACGTCTCGAAGGCGTGACGCAGCAGCAACAGCTTGCACTGCGTGTTGAGCGGGCCGCGCTGCGCGCTCTTGCCGTACCAGGTCGAGCCGATCTCGACGCGGCGGTTGGTGGCGTCGATGTTCATGTAGGTCGTCATGCCGACGATGTTGCCGCCGGCGTCGAACACCGTGAACGGCAGCATCGAGCCCTTGGCCTGGAGGTCGAGGCGACGGTCGATCTCCTTGCCCATGTTCTCCGGCAGGGGGATCGCCGTGTACCAGAGCTTGGAGAGCTCGCCGTCCTTGACAGCCTCCGTCAGCGCCTGGAGATGCTCTTTCGAGAGCGGCTCGAGCCGGGCGTGCTGTCCGCGGAGGGTGATGGGATCAGGCCAGGGCATTGAAGTCTCTCTCCGTTGTCAGTGCGAGCGAAGCGAAGCAATCCAGAATCTTACCGGGGAGGCAGCCTGGATTGCTTCGTCGCAAGGGCTCCTCGCAATGACGGCTTGGCTCACTTGTTCAGAAAATTCAACGGCAAACCGCCGCGCGGCCAGTCCATGGCGACGAGCTCGCCCTTGCCTGACAGCGTGATGTAGGCGGTCTTCAGCTCGGGGCCACCGAAGGCGATGTTGGTGGTGACGCGATCGCCGGTCGGGATCTGCTCGACCAGGGTGCCATCAGGCGCGATCACCGAGATGCAGCCGGAGACCAGCGTGGCGACGCAGACATTGCCGTTGGCCTCGACCGCGAGCGAGTCGAACATCTGGTAGCCGCCGAGGCCGCAGATCGGCTTGCCCCGCTCGCCGCGATAGATGGCGTCGCGCGGCTTCAGCGTGCCGGGCGCGGAGAGCTCATAGGCCCAGAGCCGGCCCGTCGGCGTCTCCGCGATGTAGACGGTGTTTTCATCAGGCGAGAGCCCGATGCCGTTGGCCGGCAGCACGCCGTGCACGACTTCCACGATCTCTGTCATGCCGGGCTTGAGATAATACATGCCGCCGACATCCATCTCGCGCGCGCGGCGCTTGCCGAGATCGGAGAACCAGAGGCCGCCGTGCTTGTCGAACACGAGATCGTTCGGCCCACGCAGATCGTGCTCGCCGCATTTGGTGACGACGGTCTCGATTTTGCCGGTTTGCAGATCGACGCGCTGGATCGAGCCGCCGAGATAATCCGCGGGCTGCGGCCCCGGCATGATCATGTTGCGGGTCGGGATCCAGGAGAAGCCGCCATTGTTGCAGATATAGATCTTTCCGTCGGGGCCCAGCGCTGCGCCGTTGGGGCCGCCGGGCACTTTCGCGACGATCTCCTTGCGGCCATCAGGGTAGACGCGCGTCAGACGCTGGCCGCGGATTTCCACCAGCACCACTGAGCCGTCAGGCATCACGACCGGGCCTTCGGGAAATTCGAGATCGGTGGCGAGAACACGGACGTCAGGCATTTGGGGACCCTCCCGGCTGCTTGTTATCGCTTGCTCGGGATGTCCGGCACGGGCCCCGCTGGCAAGTTTTGCCAGCGGTTATGACAAAGTCGATCTCCCTTGCCAAGCAAGCGGGATGGTATGCCAGCGTTGCGCGTTATTCTCGCACCGGTATCCAAATCTCGAAGCCGCCATTGCCGGTCACCGGATCGAACTTCTCGTCGTAGCGCTCGAAGTTCGGCGCGTCGGCGGCTTTCAGGCCGGAGGCCGGCAGCCATTGATTCCAGATCGCGTTGACGGTGCGCCTGACCGAGGCGACGTGCTCGGTATGGGTAAACACCGCGTAGCGCTGCTCGGGAATGCGGATGCGAGTGAGACCGCGTGGCAGGTCGGAGAAATCAGTGACCTCGACGCCGGCGATGTAATCGAAATTGCCGGCATCATCGCCGTTGCAGCAGACGCCGTAGGCGACCTGTTCTTTCCCCCGCCCGATGCGTTCGGGAATGTCGGCGACCTCCTGGTGGAAGCGGGCCCACATTCCCGGAATGACGGCGCCGTTGTCGCAGGAGATGCGCTCGCCAAGGCCGGCGACGAGGAAGGCTTTTGCGGTTTCGAAACGCGGGGCTTTGAGACTGTCTGACATGGTGGAATCCATGAGAATCGGCTCCTGAAGCTTGATCTGGCCAGTGCACGTCGCCGCCCTCACCGCTTCGGGCGTGGTTCCGAAGTGGTCGCGGAACGCGCGGGTGAATGCTTCGTGCGAGCCGTAATCAGCCTCCAGCGCCAGTGACAGAATGTCCGGCGCGCCCTTGGCAAGTCTGCGCGCCGCCTCGCTCAGCCGCCGTGCACGCACGTAGCGCATCACCGGCAAGCCGGTGGCTGCAGCAAACGCACGCACCAGATGGAACCGCGACACGCCTGAGATCGCAGCGATCTCGTCGAGCGTCATCGGCTCGGCCAGATGGCTTTCGATATACCAGAGCGCGCGCTGGGCCGGGTTCATGGATCACGATTCTCCTTCCGAAGCGGTGCGATGCTGCGCTTGCGCTCTCCGCTGCGCTTGATCGGGATTGCTTCGGGCTTACTTGTCCTTCGCCTCTTTCGGCGGCGGTGAGTCCTGCTTCTTGTTCAGATCCTCGGCCTGCTTCGTCTGCGCCGCCTGGAGATCGCCGATGGTCTTCTGGAGGCCTGCGAGCGTCACCTTCAGCGCGTCAATCTGGCGGTTCGCGGCGTCCAGCTTCTGCTGGTGATCGAGATTGAGCCGGGTGATGGTCTTCTGGAGGAAGTCGACGTTGCTCTGGAGACAGCTGGTGCGCCGCTCCATGGTCTTCTCGACCGTGCAGATCTCGATGCCCGGGACGTCCTGCGCCGCAACCTGCATGTGCGCGACGAACGGTAACATGGCGATACAAACGACGATGGTCCGGCGCAGCATTCAGGTTCCTCATCAAGATGATCACGGCAATGTGCGCCGATTGCGCGCCGCCGCGCGAGGCTACCACACTCGCACCGCATTCTCGCGTTGAGCTTGGCGCGTTCCCCTTGGAGGGGGAGCAGTAAACCGCACGCGGAGGAAGTGGGCGCTCTTTCCGCGGCTTTGATGAGGGGAGATTTTTGGAATGGCAACGCGCGATAGACGATTGGCGGAATTCGACGGCGCCGGAGAACCGCCTCCCGGCCTGCCGGTCGAAGTGCTGTGTGAGGATCACAGCGGAACGTATCAGCTTCCGTTTGCCTGCCGCTATGTCGAGGGACGCTGGCAGAACCATGCGGCCGGCGTGCCGGTCGAGGCAACCGTCATCGGATGGCGCGTGCCCCGCATGAAGCATTCCGGCGTGGCCTGACGGCCCGCTTCTGTCTCAAAATGCAACGGGGCCGCGCTCTGCCTTAACCAAGGGAACGCGGCCCGAACGAATCGCGTCCGAATCAGCCTGATCGTGTTGTACGCGCCTGTTCACGGCTAGATGTCGACAAGGCCCTGCCGTTACGCACAAGATCTGCCCAGGGCAATTGCGGACAACCGCCAGCGACCGGCGCCAAAGGTTAACGATGGCAAAGGCATAGAGGTCGGCAAGGACCCCGGCGTCCCCGCCCCGGAAACAGGCAGAGCCGCGCGCCGCCTGCCTAATATTCGACCTCGAGCTCCTCGATCTCGGCCGGCTCTTCCCTCGCCGCCGCGACCCATTCCTTCATCTCCGGCATGGCCATGATGGTGTCGGCGTAGGCCTTGAGAACTGGCTCGAGCCTGACGTCATAGGTGGCGAAGCGCGTCACCACGGGGGCGTACATCGCGTCCGCCATGGTGCGCGTCCCGCCGAACAGGAACGGACCTCCTGACTTGGCCAGACAATCGCGCCAGATCGACCAGACCCGGTCGATGTCCGCCTGTGCGCGCGACCAGATCTTAAAGCCGGGGAAATGGCCCTTCAGATTGACCGGCAGCGAGGCGCGCAGCGTCGTGAAGCCGGAATGGATTTCGCCTGAGATCGAGCGGCAATGCGCGCGCTGGACACGATCGGCCGGCAACAGGCCGGCATCAGGCATCACCTCGTTGAGATATTCGGCGATCGCCAGCGTATCCCAGACCGTGGCGCCGTCATGGCGCAGGCAGGGCACCAGGATCGAGGACGACAGCAACAGGATTTCAGCACGCGCCGAGGCGTCATCCGGCGCGGTGACGATCTCCTCGAAATCGAGGCCGGAAAATTTGGTCAGCAGCCAGCCCCGCAGCGACCAGGACGAGTAGTTCTTGCTGCTGATGGTCAGTGTCGCCTTCGCCATGGGGCGCTTCCCTCACGTGTCCAGCCAACCGCGCAGCAAGTGACGTGCCAATTCCGGCAAGCCTCCTTGGCTCCGATATTGCATGGATGCAGGGGATAGGGTGGGCGCTTCAGTATGATGTCGATGTATTATCAGGCGTTTCAGAACCAGATGGACCTGACGGCCCCGTGGCGGGCGGGAGCCTCGTCGGCGCTGAAATTGCTCAATCTGGTACCGCAGGGGATGTCGGACCACGTCGTGGGCCGGCTCTCGGCGGCAATGGAGCTGATCTCGCGCTCGACCCTCACCTACGACCGCCCGGCCTACGGCATCGACAGCGTGATGGTCGGCAATCGCCAAATCGGCGTCACCGAGGAGGTCGCTTACGCGACCCCGTTCGGCTCGCTGCTGCACTTCAGGAAGGACGGCGTGACCGAGCAACCGCGCATGCTGCTGGTGGCGCCGATGTCCGGCCATTTCGCGACGCTGCTGCGCGGCACGGTGAAGACGCTGCTGCAGGACCACGACGTCTACATCACCGACTGGCACAATCCGCGCGACATTCCGCGCAGCGAGGGCCGCTTCGGGCTCGACGACTATACTGAGCACCTGATCGACTTTCTCGGGCAGTTGGGGCCGCGCCCGCATATGGTTGCGATCTGCCAGCCGTCGGTTTCGGCGCTCGCGGCTGCCGCCATCATGTGCGAGGGCAATCATCCGTCTCGGCCGGCAACGCTGACGCTGATGGCGGGGCCGATCGACACGCGGATCCAGCCGACCAAGGTCAACGAGTTCGCCAAGAGCAAGCCGATCGAATGGTTCGAACGGAACCTGATCAACTACGTTCCCGTGCAGTGCCGCGGCGCGCTCCGCAAAGTCTATCCCGGCTTCGTGCAGCTCACCGCTTTCGTCTCGATGAATCTCGAGCGCCACATCAAGCAGCACATGGATCTCGCCAACCACATCGCCAAGGGCGAGAAGGAGAAGGCGGCCAGCATCAAGACCTTCTATGACGAATATTTCGCGGTGATGGACCTGCCGGCCGAGTTCTACATCGAGACCGTGCGCGACGTGTTCCAGGAACATCTGCTGCCGCAGGGTAAGCTGATGCATCGCGGCCGTCCCGTGGACACCAGGGCCATCAGCCGCATGGGGCTGATGACGGTGGAGGGCGAGAAGGACGACATCTGCTCGATCGGCCAGACGCTCGCGGCGCAAGACCTCTGCACCGGCGTGCGCGCCTATCGCCGAGTGCATCACATGCAGGCCGGCGTCGGCCATTACGGCGTGTTCTCCGGCAAGCGCTGGAACAACGAGATCTATCCGCTGCTGCGGGATTTCGTGCACGTGAATTCGTGAGACGCTCGCCGCGCATCATGTTGGCTTTGTAGAGAACCGTGATGCGGTCCTCAGAACGGGCTGACCGGCGCGAGCCGCCTTCCGTCGATCATGCGCTTGTGGCTGTAGGCCGCGGGATCGACCAGCGGCGTCGCGCCGGCGACGATGTCGGCGGCGAGCTTGCCGGCTGCGGGGCCGATGCCGAAGCCGTGGCCGGAGAAGCCGGTGGCAAGGAAGAAGCCAGGCAGTGCATCGACCGGCGAGATCACGGGGATGGTATCCGGCGTGCAGTCGATGGTGCCGCCCCAGGCTTCCGCGATCTCGACGTCCTTCAGCTCCGGGTTCGCCTTGATCAGCGCGGCCAGCGCCGCATTGACCAGCGACATATCAGGCTCGGGATCGCGCACGCGTTCGGCCTCGAACGGGGACGGCTTGTCGAAGCTCCAGCTGGTGCCGCGGGCCAGTTGATTGAAGAACGACCTGCCGAACGACATCTTCAGGCCGTTGCGGCGGTGCAGATAGGTCGGCCAGAAGGTGCGCGCGTAGCGGAACAGGTCCGGCGAGAGTTCGACCGTGCCGCGATTGCGCAGCGCCAGCGTAAAGCCGCCGTCGAGACGGCGACGGATGCAGTAGAGGTCAGTCCCGACCGCGCCCGACGTGATCTCCGGTGCCGGCGTGGTCCGGCACGCGGTGGCGTTGACGAGGCCGATCGGCAGCTCGATGCCATGACGACGGCAGAACAGCGACGACCATGCTCCGCCCGACAGCAGCACCGCCTGCGTGCGGATGGTGCCCTTCTCGGTGACCACGGCGCTGACCTTTCCGCCTGTCGTTTCCAGTCCGCGCGCGGCGCAGCCCTGATGAATGGTGACGCCGTGCTTGCGCGCAGCCATCGCGAGCGCGGGCACGGCCATCGACGGCTCGGCGCGCCCGTCGCTCGGCGTGTGCAGGCCGCCGACCCATTCGTCGATATTTCCAGGCATCCGCTCGGCAACTTCGGCGGGCGTCAGCACGGTCGAGTGCACCTGCATCTCACGTGCGACCGCCGCCCAACGCTCCCAGCTGGCGAGTTCGTCCTTGCTTTTGGTCAGGAACAGCACGCCGGTGCGGCGGAAGCCGGCATCGACGCCGGCGTCGTTCTGCATGTCCTCCCACAACCGCAGCGCTTCGCGCGCGAGCGGAATTTCCTCACGCGCACGGCCCTGCTGACGGCACCAGCCCCAATTGCGGCTCGACTGCTCGCCACCGACATGCCCCTTCTCGACCAGCGCGACGGAGAGGCCTTTCCTGGCCAGATGATAGGCCGCGGAGACGCCGATGACGCCGCCGCCGATGACGACGACGTCCACCTGCGCCCGCAGGCGTTCGTCGCTGTCGATATGGTTGAGCGGCGGAGACATCGAGGGGTGTCGCTTTCGTGTTTTTAAAT
This sequence comes from Bradyrhizobium sp. Gha, assembly GCF_900113735.1. Lineage (GTDB taxonomy): Bacteria > Pseudomonadota > Alphaproteobacteria > Rhizobiales > Xanthobacteraceae > Bradyrhizobium. The sequence goes on along the minus strand of NZ_FOQM01000057.1, from coordinate 26,187 downwards.
TTGCTGCCAAAATGCATCACGGCCAACAAACCTGTCAATCGGTGCTGGGATGCGCGGCGCACAGGGAGTCTGTAGCTGACATGGAGCCGGACTCATTTGACCAGGCGGACTTCGGGGTCCGCCGCGCCTGACGTCGTTGGGTGAGGGCATGAAACTCAGGGGGCTTCTGACAGTCGCGATGACCGCTCAGGTCATCATGACCGCCCTCGCTCTCCTCGTCTCCCATTCCGTGGCCGGACCCGGATTCGGCGTTGCCCAGATCGTTGCCCTGCTCGCAAGCGGCGCCGTCGCGATGCTGCTCGCGCGGCTCTGCTCGCGCACGATCGAGACGGTGCAGGACAAGCGCGCTGCAGCGCAATTGGCCGAGCAGGCGCTGTCGAGCGCACAAATGACCCAGGCCGTCATCAAAACCGCGCTGGATGCTTTCGTCCAGACCGACGCCAACGGGATCATCGTGGAATGGAGCGTTCAGGCCGAGGCGCTGACCGGATGGACGCGCAGGGAGGCGCTCGGCACTGACGTCGTCGACCTTCTCATCGCCGAGCCGCTCCGCGACGGTTTCAGGCAGCGCATGATGCGCCTTCTGCCGGAGCTCTCGAATACACCGATCGGCATCCGGTTCGAGGCGACGCTGCTGCACCGGGAAGGCAACGAGATCCTGATCGAGGCGTCGAGCACCGCGCTGCGCCTCGGCGGTCAAACCATGATCAACGTCTTCGTCAAGGACGTGACGCAAAAGCGCGCCGCCGAGGAGCAGCTGATCCAGGCGCAGAAGATGGAAGCGGTCGGTCAGCTCACCGGCGGCATCGCGCATGAATTCAACAACATGCTCACGGTGATCACGGGCACGATCGAGACCCTCGCCGACGCCGTGAAGGACAATCCGCCGCTTGCCACCATCACCAAGCTGATCAGCGAGGCCGCCGATCGCGGCGCCGCGCTGACGTCGAGCCTGCTGTCCTTTGCGCGCAAGCAGGCGCTGCAGCCGGCCGAAATCGACGTCAACGACCTGCTCGAAGAGCTTTCAAAACTGCTGCTGGCGACGTTCGACAAGAAGATCGCGATCATGACCAGGCTCGACGGCAGCGCCTGGCTCGCCTTCGCCGACCGCGGCCAGCTCTCATCGGCCTTGCTCAACCTCGCGATCAACGCCCGCGACGCGATGCCCGAAGGCGGCCGGTTGACGCTGTCGACGCGCAACGTCGTCTTCGGCGTCCGCGAAGCCGTCGCGGTCGGCGCCGGCTATGCCGGCGACTATGTCGAGATCGAGATCGCCGACACCGGCACGGGCATTCCGCAGGCGATCGCCGAACGCATCTTCGATCCGTTCTTCTCGACCAAGGACGTCGGCAAGGGCACGGGGCTCGGCCTCAGCATGGTATTCGGCTTCGTCAAGCAGTCGGGCGGCGGCATCAAGGTCGATTCAGCCGAGGGCTGCGGCACGACGTTCACGATCTATCTGCCGAAAGCCGAAACCAGTGTGCTCCGCCCAGCGGGCTATGACGAACGCAAGATCGTTGGCGGGACGGAAACCATCCTCTGTGTCGAGGACGACCGCGATGTCCGCCACTACGTCACGCTCCAGCTCGAAAGCCTCGGCTACAAGGTCATCCCCGCCGCCAACGCCAGCGACGCGCTCGCCATCGCGGCGGAGGGGGCGCACTTTGATCTGCTGTTCACCGATATCGTGATGGCCGGCGCCCTGAATGGACGGGAACTCGCCGACGAGATGGTCGCCGCGCGGCCCTCGTTACGGGTGCTGTTCACGTCAGGCTATGCCCACGACGCCCCGCATGGACCGGGACGCGCCACCATGGGTGCGCCGCTTCTGACAAAACCCTACCGCAAGGCCGAGCTGGCACGCATGCTGCGCCGCTCGCTCGACACCGCCGTCGATGCCGCCGGCGATCCGATCCCGACGCCCTATTCGGTGCAGGCCCAGCTCGAAGGCTTCCTGCGCAAGCAGGAGAGCGAGGAGCGCGCGGCGCAATCAGGACAATAAACGCGAGCTCATCCGCCGTCGCAGCGTTGCCGACGGCGTCTCGCCGAATTTTTGGCGGTAGGCTCCGGACATGCGGCCGAGATGGGTGAAGCCGAGATCGAAAGCGATGTCGGTGATGGACACGCCTGGCGACGCCAGCGCGAGCCGGGCATGGAGGCCGGCAAGCCTGATATCGAGCAACATCTCCGAGATCGACACGCCGAAGTGACGGCGGAAGCCGAGCTGGAGCGCGCGGATGCCTATCCCCGAGGCAGCGGCGAGTTGTGCGAGGTCAAGCGCCTCGCCGGCATTGTCGGCGAGATGGTCCCGGGCCACGCGAAGTGCCCGCGGCAGGCGTTCGGCTTGGCCCGAGAAGATCCTTATGGCATCCGACAGGCCATGCCGCTGGCCGTTGAGAAGATGTTCGAGCAACGTCTCGCGCCAGCCGGCCATCGCGGCCGGCGAGAGCCGTCCCGGCGGTCCGAGACGCTCGGCCAGCATCACCAGCTCGGCCAGACTGGTTTGCAGCTGGCGGCCGGACGGCGCGTTCAGGTCTATCGCTGGAGCGAATTCGACTGCACCGGCCACCCTGCCGGACAGCGCCGCGGCGCGCTGCTCGACCATACGACGGTCAACCAGCAAAATCGCTTGCGCACAGTCACGCCACATCATCCGGGTCGGGAGGGTGGGCGACAGAAGCGACGCCGTGCTGCCAGGCGCGACATCGAAACCGGTGGCGCCCGCAGAAATATGGGCGGTGCCCGTGAGCGGTATCTGCACAAGAAAGAATCGGTCGAGGCAGCCGGGGTCGATGCTGACGGTCCCGCCATAAGCGACGTAGTTGATGGAAAACCCGTCGAACCCTGCGCAATTGTGCCGGGCCGAAAATCCGGAAGCACGCGCCTGCGCCGGCTTCAGATCGTGCGGGCAGAAGATGCGTCCAATCTGCTCGGCGGCTTCGTCGACATCATTGGTGGTGACGCGGGTGAACGCTGCAAGCCTTTCAGCTCGCGACGAGCGTGTGCTCATTTGCTGCACGGCTGCGGACATCATCGACCCACGCCTCGTCTCGCGGAATTGTTTTAAGCCTATAATAGCTCCGCGGATACGAAAAGGGCACGCCAGCAAAATCGTCGTGCTGCACGGCAACAACACGACCGGATTCGTTTAGCGGATAGACAGGCGACCGGTCCCCGGCGGAAGCTTCCTCGCCGGAGTTCACATGGAGGCGAGCATGACTGCACTCGAAAAGGGCATTACCGCAAACGGCACGGGCTATGGCGGCAAGACCTGGAATATCCTGGGTCAGGTCTATTTCCCCAAGGCCGTCACCGAGTCCACCTTTGCGTTCGAGACCAACAGCGATCCCGGCCAGTTCGTGCCGGTGCACATCCACCCGACCCAGGACGAGTTCATCCTGGTGCAGGAAGGCACACTCGACCTCAAGCTCGACGGCGCCTGGGTCAAGGCACATGCCGGTGATCTCGTGCGCATGCCTCGCGGCATCCCGCATGGCTATTTCAACAAGTCCGACAAGCCATGCCGCGCACTGTTTTGGGTCTCGCCGATGCAGAAGCTGGAGGCGCTGTTCAACCAGCTTCACAATCTGACAGACCCCGCCGAAGTCGTGCGCATCTCGGCGCTGCACGACGTCGATTTCCTGCCGCCCGAGGCCAACGACTAGCAACCGTCTCGTCGTCTCGTCCCACCTGCTTGCAGGTCCGGCGGCCGCCTCGCGGCCGAACGAGGCCGCTTGCGCGCGAAAACACATTGATTGCGAGCCATCCCATGGTCAGCCCAAAGCATGTCTGCGTGATCGGCGCCGGCGTCTCCGGCCTCGCCACCGCAAAGGCGTTCTCCGCCCGCGGCCACCGCGTCACCATCGTCGAGCGCAGCGCTGATCTCGGCGGCGTCTGGGAGCCGGCGCGCTCCTATCCTGACGTGCAGACGCAGAGTCCCAAGGATCTCTACCGCTACACCGATCGCGCCATGCCGCAGGCCTATCCGGAATGGCCAACCGGACCGCAGGTTCATGCCTATCTCGCCGACTACGCGAAAAGTTTCGGCCTCGACCGCATGCTGCGCCTCAACACGAACGTCGCCGGCATGGCGCGACGCGCCGACGGCAAACCGGGCTGGACGCTCGCGCTGACGAACAAGAACGGCGCGACCACGAACGAGGACTTCGATTTCGTCGCGGTGTGCACCGGGCAGTTCAACGAGCCGCGCGCGCTGCATGGCCCGGGCGAGGACGGCTTTGTTGCGCAAGGCGGGCAGATCCTGCACTCCTCGAAATACAACGATCCCACGCTGGCGAAAGGACGCCGCGTCGTCGTGCTCGGCGGCTCGAAGTCGGCGACCGACATCGCCGTGAACGCGGTGAAGTCAGGCGCGCGCGAGGTCACCATCGTGATGCGCGAGCCGGTCTGGCGCCTGCCCTATTTCATCGGCGGGCTCGTGAACTTCAAGCGCATCCTCTACATCCGGGCGCAGGAGGAGATGTTTCCGGGCTGGGGCATCGGCGCGATGTCGAGGCTCGCATACCGTCTGGCTGGGCCGCTGATCTGGGCGAACTGGCGCGGGCTGGAGAGTCTGCTGAAGGCGCAGCTCAAGCTCAACAAGTGCAACATGGTGCCGAAGGAGCGGATCGAGGACGGCGTCAACTGCTCGGTGCCGCTTGCAACGCCGGGCTTCTACCCCATGGTCGCCGACGGCCGAATCAAGGCGGTGTTCGGCACGTTCGATCATTATGAAGACGACACCATCGTGATGAGCGGCGGCGAGCGCGTCGGAGCCGACGTCGCGGTGCTCGCGATCGGCTACAAGCTCGGCGTGCCATTCCTGCCTGACACCTATCAGTCGAAGCTGGTCGATCCGGACGGGCAGTACCGGCTTTACCGCCTGATCGCCAACCCTGATCTGCCCGACCTCGGCTTCGTCGGCTTCAACTCGTCGTTCTGCACCGTGCTCTGCGCCGATCTCGCCGCGAACTGGTTGGTGCGCTATGCCGACGGGCAACTCAGGAACCAGCCGACGGCGCAGCAGATGCGCGACAACATCGAGATGATGCTGCACTTCAAGCGCGTCGAGCGGCCCGCCGCCGGCGTCTATGGCGGCCTGTGTGTCGCGCCGTATCATTACCGTCATTTCGACGAGCTGATGGCCGATATCGGCGCGAAAACGCAGAAGCGCGGCGGGCTTGCCGGACATTTCCAGCCGCCCGACGCTGATGCCTATGCCAAATTCCTGGCGTCGGCGCCGGAATACAGGGCCGCGTGATGAGATCAGACAGGCCGATTTGCGGCTCGCCAGATCGCGGGTTTGATGTTTACGATCCCATGATCAACGAATCTCCGGGACATGGGAACCGCCATGGGACCACGATCTCACATCGCTGCGGCCATGGCGGTACTCGGGCTGTTCCTCGCGGCCCCCGCCCCGAGCCAGGCGCAAGCGCTGACCCCAACGCAATCGGAGGCGCAAGCCGCCTACGATCGCGCGCTCGGTGACTTCAAATCGGTCCTCGCCGAGCGGCGCAGCCAGATCGAGGCGAAGCAGAAGCTGCCGAACCTGCCGGGCCAGGCGCTTTATCTCGCGCGCGTCGCTGTCATCAGCACTTACAAGAATCTTACCGACGCCGTGCCGTCGCGCATCGGCAAGCCGAACAAGTTCGGGATTCCGCCTGCTTATTTCGACGCCGCGATCGAGCCGCTGGTCGACGAATATGCAGATATTTTCGAGATCATGGAAGCGCCGCCCGCAAGCGCGCAGGCCTCGGTGACACCGTTCAAGGACGTCGTCGATCTCGGCACCGCGATTGCGCGCGTCAAGGGACTTGCACCGGCTGAAGCCGACGCTGCGGGCCGCATCAGCCTCGGTCTGTTCTATGCCGAGACGAATGGCAAGCAGAACGTCCGCAATGCGCGCTCGAACACCTATATGGGAAGCCTGCAGACCGGCCCGTCCGAAGACCGCAACGGCCAGCGCAAATGGGAGGCGATCAAGGGTGCAATTGCGGCCGCCAATCCCGCATTGTACGCGCGCGACGACCAGGAAGAGGCGCGATCCCGCGGCACCGATCGTCGCTTCAATCACTGGACCAATGTGCGCGACGGTCTCATGAACGCGCATGCGGAGCCGTTTGCTGAAATCCCCGCGATCGTGAAGACGCTGCCCGATCCGATCGAGCAGATGAAGCTGTTCGAACTGATCCAGATCATCCCGAGCCCGACGCGGTCCGCGCTGAAATCCGGCGACCTCCTGAACTACAGGGTGTCCGATCCCACCATCATGAAGCACTTGCGCAACAACAGCATCTTCGCTTTCGGCAAGGCCGACCGGGCGCGAAGCTCGGCCAGCTTCCGCGAGATCCTGGGCGCGATGTGGCTGTTCAAGCGGAAGTTCGACAAGGCGATGACGAAATACGCGGAGATCAAGCCGCGCTAGTGTTCCACGGCCGGCGATTTGTTGGTAGCTTGGCGCACGACAGGCAATCATGGGGGCGACCAATGACCTCAGCGTATCCCGCCTATCCCGCGCAACGTCGTGACGCGTGGAGACCTATCGGGCAGGCTTTGGCGGCAGCAATGGCCGTGGTCGCGCTGGCCGGGTGCGAGGAGAAAAACACCTTCGTGGCGCCGCCGCCCGCCAAGGTGGATGTCGCAACGCCGGTGCAGCGCCCCGTGACGCGCTATGTCGAAGCCACCGGCAACACCGCGCCCATCAAGAGCGTCGATCTCGTCGCACGCGTGCAGGGGTTTCTGCAGACGATCGACTACACGGACGGCACGTTCGTCAAGCAGGGCACGCAGCTGTTCACGATCGAGCCGGAGACCTACAAGCTGAAGCTGGATCAGGCGCGGGCGGCCGAGGCTGGCGCGCAGGCCTCGGTCCGGCAAGCTGAAACCGATTTCAAGCGACAGGCCGAACTGGTGCAGCGGCAGGCTGTCTCGCAGGCGACACTCGACACCTCGACATCGACCCGCGACAATGCCCAGGCCAGTCTCCAGCAGGCCCAGGCCAACACTGCGATCGCGGAGCTCAACTACAGCTATACCAAGGTGAGCGCGCCGTTCGACGGCGTCGTCAGCGCGCATCTGGTCTCGGTCGGTGAACTCGTCGGCGTCGCCTCGCCGACGCAGCTTGCGACCATCGTTGCGATGGACCCGATCTGGGTTAACTTCACCGTCAACGAGCAAGACGTGCTGCGGATCCGCGCCGAGGCGCAGCGGCGCGGATTGACCGCCGCCGACCTCAAGCAATTCCCGATCGAGATCGGCCTGCAGACCGAGACGGGCTACCCGCATGAGGGCAAGCTCGACTACGTCGCGCCCACCCTCAATTCGTCGACCGGCACGCTCGCGGTGCGCGGCCTCGTGCCCAACGACAAGCGCGTGCTTCTTCCCGGTTATTTCGTCCGCGTCCGCGTGCCGTTCGACCAGGACAAGAACGCCCTCCTTGTCCCCGACAGCGCGCTCGGCAGCGACCAGGGCGGGCGCTATCTGCTGGTGGCCAACAATGACAATGTCGTCGAGCAGCGCAAGGTGCAGATTGGCCCGACCGACAACGGCCTGCGCGTGATCGAAAGCGGCCTGAAGCCTGATGACCGGGTAGTCATTTCGGGGCTGCTGCGTGTGATCCCGGGCCAGAAGATCGACCCGCAACAGACCAAGATCGAGCAGCCGCAGGCGTCAGCCAGGTAGGAGCGCCGGCCATGATCTCAAAATTCTTCATCGAGCGGCCGGTCCTCTCGAACGTCATCGCGCTGCTGATGATCCTGATCGGCGGCGTCGCGCTGTTCAATCTCGCGATCGCCCAATATCCTGATGTGGTGCCGCCGACGGTGCAGGTGACGACGCGCTATCCCGGCGCCAGCGCCAAGACCGTGATCGACACCGTGGCCTTGCCGATCGAGCAGCAGGTCAACGGCGTCGAGGACATGCTCTACATGCAGTCCTACAGCGGCTCCGACGGCAGCTACACGCTGACGGTAACCTTCAAGATCGGCACCGATCTCAATTTCGCGCAGGTGCTGGTGCAGAACCGGGTTTCCAGCGCGCTGTCGCAACTGCCGCAGTCGGTACAGAACCAGGGCGTCACCGTCCAGAAGAGGTCGACCTCGATCCTGCTGTTCGTGACGCTGACCTCTCCGGACAACACCTTCGACAGCCTCTATCTGAGCAACTACGCCACCATCAACATCCGCGACGAGCTCTCCCGCCTGCCCGGCGTCGGCAACGTCACGGTGTTCGGCGCCGGCCAGTATTCGATGCGGATCTGGCTCGATCCGAACAAGCTGCAGGCGCGCGGATTGGTGCCGCAGGATGTCATCCAGGCGATCCAGCAGCAGAGCCAGCAGGTCTCGGCCGGACAGGTCGGCGCGCCGCCGACGCCGCCGGGACAGGCGTTCCAGTACACGCTCAACGTCAACGGCCGGCTCGACGACACCACGCAGTTCGAGAACATCATCGTCAAGACGGGCAGCAGCGGCGACGTCACGCGCGTGCGCGACGTCGGCTCGGTCGAGCTCGGCGCGCAGACTTACAGCCAGATCTTCTCTCTGAACAAGCAGCCCGCCACCGGCATCGGCGTGTTCCAGTCGCCCGGCGCCAACGCGCTTGAAGTTGAACAGGCCGTCGAGAGAAAGATGGTGGAGCTCGCCAAGCGCTTTCCGGAAGGAATCAAATACGACACGCCGTTCGACACGACGAAATTCGTGAACGCCTCGGTCCACGAGGTCTACATGACCCTGATCGAGGCCGGCCTGCTGGTGCTGGTCGTGATCCTGGTGTTCCTGCAGGACTGGCGCGCGATGCTGGTGCCGGCCACCACGGTGCCGGTGACCATCATCGGCGCGTTCGCCGCGATGGCGGCGCTCGGATTTACCATCAACATGTCGACCCTGTTTGCGATCGTGCTGGCGATCGGCATCGTCGTCGACGACGCCATCGTCGTGGTGGAAGGCGCTGCCCACAACATCGAGCAGGGCATGAACGGCCACGACGCCGCGATCAAGGCGATGGACCAGCTGTTCGCGCCGATCGTCGGGATCACGCTGGTGCTGATCTCGGTGTTCCTGCCGGCCTCGTTCCTCGCCGGCCTCACGGGCCGCATCTACTCGCAATTCGCGCTGGTGATCGCGGCGACCGCGCTGCTGTCGGCCATCAACGCGGCGACGCTGAAACCGACGCAATGCGCGCTGTGGCTGCGGCCGGCCGTGCCTCCGGAGAAGCGCAATTTCTTCTATCGCGGCTTCAACGCGGTCTATGACCGCGTCGAGCGCGGCTATACGCGGCTGATCACTTTCCTGGTCAAGCATGCAACCGTCTCGGTCGTATTCGCACTGATCCTGATCGGGATCGGCGGCTACGGCCTGTCTCGGGTGCCGACCGGCTTCCTGCCGATCGAGGATCAAGGCTATCTGATCGCCGCCGTGCAGCTCCCCGACGGCGCCTCGCTCGAGCGGACCCAGAAGGTGCTCGACAGGGCCGCCGACATCATCAAGGGCACGCCCGGCGTCCAACAGGTCATCACCATCGCCGGCATCTCCGCGCTCGACAACAGCGCGAGCCTCGCCAATGCCGGCGTCGCCTACATCATCCTGAAGGATTGGGATGCGCGCGGCAAAGGCGAGGACTTGCGCTCCCTGGTGTACGGGCTCAACGACAAGGTTGCCGATATCATGGAGGCACGGACCCTGGTGCTGCCGCCGCCGCCCATCCAGGGCATCGGCAATGCCGCCGGTTTCTCGATGCAGGTCGAGCTGCGCGACGGCAACAGCGACTTCGGCAAGCTGCAAGCCATCACCGCCGCGATGGTCTCCAACGCCCAGAGCCAGAGCGCACTCCAGCGCGTCTCGTCCTCGTTCCGCTCTGCGGTGCCGCAATTCAACGTCGAGATCGACCGCGTGAAGACGCAGACGCTGCACGTGACGACGGACGCGGTGTTCTCGGCGCTGTCGACCTATCTCGGCTCGTCCTACGTCAACCAGTTCAACAAATTCGGCCGCGTGTTCCAGGTCTATACCCAGGCCGATCCCGCCTTCCGCGTCAGCGAGCGCGACATCGCCAACATGCAGGTGCGCAACCAGAACGGCGACATGATCCCGATCGGCACGGTGGCCACGATCACGCCGGTCACCGGACCATCGCTGATCAGCCTCTACAACCTCTACCCCTCCTCGACCATCGTCGGCCTGCCGGCGCAGGGCTATTCGTCCGGCCAATCACTCAAGCTGATGGAGGAGATCGCGGACAAGACGCTGCCGCCCGGCACCGGCTACGAATGGACCGCGATGTCTTATCAGGAGAAGGCGGTCTCGAACCAGATCTACTGGGTGTTCGGGCTCGCGATGCTGCTGGTCTATCTCGTGCTCGCCGGCCAGTATGAGAGCTGGTACGCGCCGATCTCGGTGATCCTGGCGGTGCCGCTCTCGCTGCTCGGACCGATGCTGATCCTCTCGGGGCTGAAGATCGAGAACAACCTCTACTGCCAGATCGGCCTGATCCTGCTGATCGCGCTGTCGGCCAAGAACGCGATCCTGATCGTGGAGGTCGGGCTCGAGCTGCACGGCCGCGACGGCAGGCCGGTGCTGGAAAGCGCGATCGAGGCGGCGCGCGCCCGCTTCCGCCCGATCCTGATGACCTCGTTCGCCTTCATCCTCGGCGTGGTGCCGCTGGTGATCGCGACCGGCGCCGGCGCCAGCGCCCGCAAGTCGATCGGCATCACGGTGTTCTCGGGGATGCTGGCCTCGACCTGCCTTGCGGTGCTGTTCGTGCCGGCCTTCTTCGTGGTGGTGCAGCGCTTCGAGAACTGGCTGGCGTCACGCAAGGCACCGAAGGCGCATCCGGCCGCGGAGGTGACATCCTGAAACAACCCCATGCACAGTAGGGATGGCGTTGAAACGGCTCAAGTAATTCGTTTTTACAGAAATTCGCTTGCACCGTCGGGCAAAACACCGGCATGATGGCATTATCGGCGGTGTGGGTGAGGTGCCGCGCCCTCGCCTCGCCGTCATTGCGAGGAGCTCGCGACAAAATTGCGAAGTAATTTTGCGCTGATGCGACGAAGCAATCCAGGCTGCCTCTTCGGAGCGATTCTGGATTGCTTCGCTGCGCTCGCAATGACAGCGGGACTAACCCTTCTCGCCCGCCACCTGCCGCGCCTCGCCGCTCGACACCAGCAGCACCGAGACCTTCGACTGCCTGAGCACCGCGTCCGCGACGCCGCCGAAGGAGAGATGGTTGCCCTGGATGCGGTCGACGCCCATGACGACGAGATCGACATCGGTGGTGTCGATCTCGCGCAGGATCGCCGCCTCCGGCGCCCGGTTCACGCGCAAGGTCGTGGTGATGTCGACGTCGTAGCGTGCGGCGAGATCGCTGGTGTCCTTGAGGATGCCCGCTTCCTGGCTCAGCCCACGCGAGGCGCCGCGCTGCGCGCCCTTGTCGCGCGTCGTCGCGACATAGATCACGCGCAGCGAGCCTGATCCCGCCTGCGTCAGCGCCACCGCAACTTCGGCGCCGCGCTTGGAAATGCTGCTGCCGGAGACGGGAACGAGGATGTTGAGCCCATCTGGTGCCGGCTGCTTCAGATGCTTGCCCTTGGCCGCCACGATCGCGAGCGGCCCCTCGAACTTTGCAGCGATGTCCTCGACCTTGCGGTCGAAGCGATCCTTGGTCGCGGTGACCTTGTCGACGCCGACGACGAGGAGATCAAAACCCTTGCGCGCCTCCGCAGTGATGGTTTCGCCGAGCTCGGCGCGCCGCGCACGGGTGACGACGTCGACATTGCCGGCGTCACCGTCACCGCCGGCAGAGACGATTTCGGCCGCCTTCTTCACCACCGCCTCGTGGCTCTCCGCCTCAGCCTGCTCCTTGGCGCGCATGCCGATATGCAGCACGGTGACGGGAAAGCCGCGCATGCCGGCGATCAGGCCTGCGATATGGGCGGCGAAAGTGGCATTGACGCTCTCATCGACCGCGAGCAACGGACGCTCGAGATTGGCGACGAAGCCGCGCTTCTCGAACTCCTCCCGCTCCAGCCGCTCCTTCTCGTCCTCGTTCATCGGCAGCTTTGCCAGCGCCGCGCGCAGCATCGGCGGCATCGCCATCGTGGTCACGATCGCCATGGTCACGATCATCGTGAACATGACCTGGCTGAGCACGCCGATGGAGAGGCCGATGGTGGCGATGATGACCTCGGTCGAGCCGCGCGCATTCATCCCGCTCGCGAGCGCCAGCGATTCCCGCGTGTTCAGGCCGCCGAGAGTGCCGCCGACGAAGGCGCCGCCGAACTTGCCGAGACTTGCGATCACGACGAGCAGCCCAGTGAGCATCAACAGACCGGGATCGCGCAGCACCGAGAGATCGGCGCTGAGGCCCGCAAGCCCGAAAAATACCGGCATGAAGAAGCTCGAGATCAGTCCGCGCAACCGCTCGTCGATCTGCCGCGTCAGGATCGGCGACTCCCCGACCAGGATGCCGGCGACGAAGGCGCCCAGCACGGTGTGGACGCCGATCGCATGCGTGATCAGCGCCATCACGCCCATCAACAGCAGGATTACGGTGATGACCGCCGCCACGCTGACGAGGTTGTCGTTGGCCCAACGGATGAGCTGAAACACCAGCCGGCGACCAATGGTGAAGCTGACGGCGAGGAAAGCGAGGGTGCCCAGCACGGCTTTCGCCACCGAGGCGATGTCAGGCGTGCCCTGCGAGGCCAGGCTGAAGATGACGGCGATGATGATCCAGCCGATGGTGTCGTCGATCACGGCGGTCGCGACGATGATCTGGCCGACATTGCGGCGCATGAAATTCATCTCGCGCACGACCACGGCGACGATCTTCACCGAGGAGATCGACAGCGCCGTGCCCATGAACAGCGAGGCGACGAGACGCTGCTCAGGCTTCGGCAGCAGCGCATCGGGGAGGAATTCACCGAGCGCGAAGCCGCAGGCGAACGGCACGAGGATGCCGGCGATCGAGATCGCGATCGCGGCCTTGCCGACCTTCCTGACCAGCTTGAGATCGGTCTCCATGCCCGTCAGCAACAACAGCAGCAGGATGCCCACTTGCGCGATGCCGTCGAGCATCGCCTTCTGCTCGGGCGTCTTGGGGAAGATCGCGGCTTGCGCCTCCGGCCAGATCCAGCCGAACAGCGACGGCCCGAGGATGATGCCGGCGAGCAGTTCGCCGATCACCGAGGGCTGGCCGATGCGCTGCATGATTTCGCCAAGACCGCGGCCGATCGCGATCAGCAGCACGATCTGGGTCACCAGCAGGAATTCGGAAGGCGCCGCCGATTTGCCGCCCTCGGCGCCGGCCGCCATGGTGGTGAGGACAAGCGCCGCGGGGACAAGGCCGACCGGCCGGAGCAGGCTCCACTGCATGCAGGCGTCTTTCCCCCGTTTGCTGTCCCGGCAAAGTGCCGGGGCTACAGGGGATAGAACCCGCGGAAGGTGGAGCGGGTTCCCTGCGTGTGGCGGTGGGTTCGGGGAGAGTATCGCTTATGGCATTTTGCGCGAGCACAGCGCGCGCCTCGTCCTTCGAGACGACCGCTTCGCGGTCTCCTCAGGATGAGGCTAAGCGGCACCGGTGCTCGTCGAGATGTCGGCCGCGCACTCGGTCCTCATCTTTGAGGACCCGCCAAACGGCGGGCGTCTCGAAGGATGGCCACAGGGGAATCGCTCCAATATGCGATTGCGCTGGGCACCGAGGGGCCGCAGGCGCGGCTCGGCGAAGATTTTTACGCCGCCGACTGGAGCGCCTGGAGCCTGCGGACGAAGCCCAACGCCGCCTCGTTCAAGTCGCCAAATCTGCTGCGCAGCGCCTCGGCGCGTGAGCCCGCGCGGCCAAAGTGGCGGCGCGAGCGGGCAGGTTGGGAACCTGCCTTCTCGAATTCCGTTTTCTGCAAAATGGACATCGGACCATTGGGCCAAGTCACAGTGGAGAAGCGCGATGAAGCGACGCGAGTTCTTAGGCGCTGCCGCCACGTTGTTCCTTTTCCCAGGCTCAGCATCCACACAGGGAAAGGTGAGAAGAGTTGGCTACCTTTCCGCGGGCGCGCCAATTACCGACGATTCCCCAACTTCCGGTCCGGTTATAAGCGGCCTCAAGCGCCTTGGATGGATTGAAGGAAGCACGATCCTGTTTGAGCGGCGCGCCGCGAATCAGGAACTCTCGCGTTTGCCTTCGCTTGTGAGTGAACTTGTAGCCGAACGCGTCGAGGCGATCTTGACCTCCGGCTTCCCGGCAGTAGCAGCCTGTAAGGGAGCATCCGTCCCAGCCATAGCCTCGGGCGCAGGAGACGTGGTCGCGCTTGGTCTCGTCGATAGTTTTCGTCATCCGGGAGGAAACATTACTGGAATTTCCGACCTTGCTGGCGAGTTAGCGCCGAAGCGTCTTTCACTTCTCAAAGAAATGGCGCCTTCCATGCGCAAGGTCACATTGCTTTGGAACGGGGAGGACCGCGCTATGGGCCAGCGCTATCAGCTCTCGGCTGCATCGGCCAGTTCCTTGGATTTGACGGTGCGGTCCTTACCGGTACGCGAACCGCATGACTTCGATATTGCCTTCTCCAATATGGAGCGCGACCCGCCAGATGCGGGTTTTATGGTCGTGGACGGTCTTACCGGATCAAATCGCGAGCGCGTCATCCAGTTCGCGGCAGCACACCGAATTCCTTTCATGTATGAGGGCGACTTTATTGTTCGCGACGGCGGACTTCTCTCCTATGGTCCGGATCTCGCCGAAGTTGGCGAGCGTCAAGCCTCGCTACTCGACAAGATTTTGCATGGGGCAAATGCGGGCGATCTTCCGTTCGAACGACCAACCCTGTTCACGCTTGCTGTGAACGTCAAAACCGCAAAAGCACTCGGGCTTGTAATTCCGCCCACGATACTCGCCCGAGCCGACGAAGTCGTCGAATGACGTGGCCCGCAGCGCTAGACTTGCAATAGGCGAACGATCTTCCTGTGGCTCCTACCGACCGAACCCCACTGCGGTCCGTCACGTCGGCAGTGAGGGGTGGACCGGCGCTTGTTACCCAAGGCGAACTTCCCGCGTTCACACATGCCGCCATGCACTTGGCCAGGCGAGAATGCGCTTGCCAGGGTTCCTTATTCCCGCCGCAAGGTGCTAATCTCGCTAATCCTCGTGGTCCTCAGAAGAGGCATACATGCGGCGGCGGGAGTTCATTGGGCTTGTAGTATCGAGCGCCGCCACCTTGTCGCAGTTGGATGCGCAGGCACAGCAGTCCCCGGTTATCGGTATCTTAGGAAGCTCAACGGCTGGAGACTATGGTCCGATGATAGCTGCCTTTCGAAAAGGGCTGAGCGAATCGGGCTATCTCGAAGGAAAGAATGTCGGGTTCGAATACGCATGGGCAGACGATCACTATGATCGGCTGCCTGGACTGGCCGCCCAGCTAACTGAGCAACGAGTTAATGTGATCTTGGCGGCTGCGACACCGTCGGCGCTGGCCGCAAAGTCGGCGACTACAACCATTCCCATCGTGTTTGCAGTTGGCGGTGACCCTGTCAGCACCGGGCTGGTGACCAGCCTCAATCGCCCAGGCGGAAATATCACGGGCGCGGCACATATCAACGTCGATACAGCGCCGAAACGTTTAGAACTGTTGCACGAGCTTTTACCGGGCAGCAATTCGCTTGGGCTGCTGACGAATCCGGCTAATCCCCTGACACCATCAGTTGAGAGCGGAGTAAAGGCGGCAGCCGGAGCTTTGGGCATCAGGCTGACGACGTTTCACGCGAGCACCGACGAGGAGATCAACGCGACATTCAAGAATGCTACTGGTTCTGTCGCTGGATTGGTGATCGGTACTGACCCGCTGTTTACGAGCCGCGCGACGGCGTTGGGCGCGAAGTCCCTCGAATACAAGCTTCCGGCTATCTATCAATATCGAGACTTTGTGGTAGCTGGCGGCGCAATGAGCTATGGCGGCGACATTAGCGATTCCTATTATCGTGCGGGCATCTACGCCGGGCGAATCCTCAACGGCGAGAGACCGGCCAATCTCGCTGTACAACTCTCGACACGGGTCGAACTCTTCATAAACCTAAAAACTACCGAGGCTCTCGGGTTAGAGCCACCCGTCGCATTGGTTGCACGCGCCGATGAGGTGATCGAATAGCCATGCGCTATGCTACGGTGCATGACTCCGGTTGTGGCCCATCTGCGAAGTTGCGCCGCGTCTGCCGGAGGTCCGCTCATCGCGCCAGAGCGGACCAGATTTGCTCAACCTGAAGTCTTCGCAGTTGGACTCATTTGAGACATGAGGACACGCGCTTGCCGCTGCTTTCTTGCCCCTGCTTTAATGTGTGCGGGCCGTCACAGTGACGAAGAAAAGCATTCTGTATTCCTACGAATACAATTGGGATGGGATGGTCCTTCCCGAACAATCAGGAGAGCGACATGGCTTACGAACTGAACAATTCGGAACTCGATCTCGTCAGCGGCGGCGATCTCAAGGAAGTGCATTTCAACCCTGGCTACAAGGAACCGACCGTCCTCCTCGACGATGGCATCAATATTCAGACCACCGGGCTCTTCCACAGCAACGTCGGCTACGACTCACCCTTTACTCCCATTCCGGCTTGAGCGCGTAGTGGTACCTTGCGGGCAAGGCCCTTGAGCCTTGAGCATGCAAGGACTCCCTCGGACCAACGTCTTGAATGCAATGCTGGTGCCGTCGGCAGACCGCCGATTGCCTTGAGACTGCTGAAGAGGCCGCCCCGCCTCAGTTGACGGCCTCTCTCATGAGCCCCCTGCCAGCCGAGGCGAAAACCCGCCGTCGGGATCAGTTGCAGGCTTCGCCCCGGCGACATCGGCGCGGTGCTGACGAGACGTGATATTTCGACTATTCTTCCATGCGGCCCAAGGCCGGGCCCACGAGAGGAGACCGATGAGCACCGTAAAGAACGCTCTGGCCCAGAAGACTGGCGCCCTGATCCACGTTCGTTCCGGCGACATGGTCATCGAAGCTTTGCGCAAGATGCGCGACGACCGCGTCCGGTCGGTGCTGGTCATCGACGACGACGTGCTTGTCGGCATCGTGACCCAGGGCGACTGCGCGATCAAAGTGCTGCTGCCCGGGCTCGATGCGAAGCAGACGGCGGTGGGCCAAGTGATGACGCGCAACCCGGTGACGGTCAAGCCGGACGATCCACTGGAGGGCTGCATGGCAATGATGGCTCAGCGCAGGTTTCGCCATCTGCCAGTGCTGGACGGGGGCAAGGTCGTGGGCGTGATCTCGATCGGAGACGTTGTCAAGAACATCATCCGGGATTTGGAGCACAACGTGGACGACCTGATGGGCTACATCATGAAGGACGGCCCCGGGGGCTGACAGACGCACGCACCCGACAGCGACTCTCGGTGACGCGGCCCGAATGTCCGCTTCCAAGCAATGAACTGACTTCGGGCGGTCGAGCTGCCGAGGTCAGCTGAGCGCGCTCGCGCCGGCCGCCGCTTGTGGACCCGAAGCGGACATTCAGCATGGCTCGAAACCTTCGAGCCATGCGATCCTGCCTCTCTGATGTAGATGCCCTGGACTAGCGGCGGCCTTCGGCGACTTGCCTTTCGCCGGGCAACTTGCCTCCGGCCTGCAGACTGCTGCAAAGCCATCGTGACTCCTTGGAGGTCGCGCCGAGCAAAGTCTTGGTTTCGATGCACTGCGCGTAAGTATTGTAGTTCAGCGTGTCCCGGCACGTTGTCGAGAATGGGCCGATATCGCGTTCGCCACTCTGACTGCATCCAACCCAGGGGGCGTTGCCGACTCGGTAACTGACTTCGCAGCCACCGTTACAGCTGCTTGCAGATCTCTCCAGCCTGGAAATCTTCCCCAGGACCGTATTCGGCCCGAATACCGACCCTTCACCTTGAGCCGTCGACGAGCCCGTCGCCCGTTGGCGGTGATGGGCCGTCACGGTCGTTGCTCTCTGCGTCGGCACCACATTTGTCCTTGCCTTCGGCGCTTCGACCGATACGGCGGGAAGTGTAGAATTTGGTGTGGGTTGCGACATTGCCGTGCCGGACGTGCTGCACAGCAAAACAGTCGACAAAGTAAAGACGATGGACGGCACGGCGAAGCCAAATGACGATCGCATAGATACCTCCAGAAATAGACGGAAATTCGCTTCCGACAGCTAATGGTTGTATCACAGCAATCCAGATCGGCAATCCATATGGGGCATGATCATTGGTGAGGAGCCACCACTCGCTGGCGCCCGCTTGTGGCTCGAAGCTGCTGACGGCCGATGGGCAGTACAAGCAGTCGGGTCATCCTGCGCTTCCTTCCGCGTGCAGGTGGCACGAGCCTCATCCGCCCGCCGCACCCGCCACAGCGCCGGCCGGCACTGCCGTCTCTGAGGATACTTCTTTGACCAGACCTCGCTTGTCTTCCCACTTCGCCACGGCAGCCGTTGCGATGCCGTTGCCGATGACGTTGGTCATGGTCCGCCCCATGTCGAGGAACTGGTCGATGCCCATGATCAGAAGCATGCCGCCCACCGGCAGGTTGAACATCGGTAGCGTCGCGGCAACGACCACGAGCCCGGCGCGCGGCACGCCGGCGATGCCCTTGCTGGTGACCATCATCACCAGCAGCATGACGAGCTGTTGCGTGAAGCTCAGCTCGATGCCGTAGGCCTGGGCGATGAACAAGGCCGCAAAGGCCTGGTACATCATCGAGCCGTCGAGGTTGAAAGAATAGCCCAGCGGCAGCACGAAGCCGGAGATGCGCTCGCTGACACCGAACTTGGTCAATTGCTCGATCATCTTGGGATAGGCAGCCTCGCTGCTCGCCGTCGAGAAGGCCAGCAGCATCGGCTGGCGCAGCAAGCCGATGAGATGAAGGACAGGCCGGTCCAGCGCCAGCAGACCGGCGAGCACAAGGACGGTCCAGAGCACCGCCAGGCTGAAATAGAAGGTGGCGATGAACTTGCCGTAGGTCAGGAGCACACCGAGCCCCTGCGTGGTGATGACGGCCGCAATCGCCGCGAACACGCCGAGCGGCGCGAACTTCATCACGAAGCTGGTGATCTGCAGCATGATTTGGACCAGCTCGTCGATCGATGCCGCGATGGTCCCGGCATGGCTCGTCTTCAGCCTGCTCAGCGCCAGCCCGAAGAACAATGCGAAGACCAGGATCTGCAGGATCTCGTTCGCGGACATGGCCTGGGCGATGCTGGTCGGAAAGACGTGGGTGATGAAGTCCTTCAGATTGAAGCCGGCGGTCTGCAAGGTGTTGGCGGCATCGGCACTGGGAAGCGGCAGCCGCAAGCCGTGCCCCGGCGCGAACAGGTTCGCGAAGATCATGCCGAGGCCGAGCGAGACGAGCGAGGCCGACACGAACCAGCCCATCGACCTGGCGGCAATGCGGCCGACCGCTCCGCCTTCGGAGCCGAGGCTGGTGATGCCTGACACGATCGTGGCGAAGACGAGCGGCGCAATGATCATCTTGATCATGCGCAGGAACACGTCGGTGATCACAGAGAAATAGCCGGCGA
This sequence comes from Bradyrhizobium sp. Gha, assembly GCF_900113735.1. Lineage (GTDB taxonomy): Bacteria > Pseudomonadota > Alphaproteobacteria > Rhizobiales > Xanthobacteraceae > Bradyrhizobium. Next base: position 6,679 of record NZ_FOQM01000057.1, on the reverse strand, counting down.
TGGTCTTCGCCATCTCCGGCGTCGGCGCCAGCTCATGACAGGCGTAGTCCGCCAGGATGCCGAGCAGCAGGCTGACCACGAGAGCATTGGTCAGACGGTTGGACCGCGCAGGCGAATTATCGGCGTTCACTGTCATTTCCTTATTTCCTCCCTTGGACGCTTTGGTTCACGACGGTTGGATCTGGCGGCCATCCCGGTCCGCGGCGGCCGGACTTTGCGGCCTCGTCAGCATCTCGGGCTTCAGGATCGCCGCCAGCGCGGCTTCGGTGAGCAGCCCGCGCTCCCGCTTGTCGGGCATGATCGAGGAGCCGGCCCGGACGGCCGGCAAATTGATCTCGTCGAAGCAGCAGCCCCGCTTCGCGCAGCCGCTCTTATTGGTCGAGGTGCCGGCACCGCCCTGGATGACGTCAACGACGAACTGGTCGTGGAGGCGGCCGGCGCGCAACTCCTCGCAGGCCGCCACGATCGCCCGCCCGCGGCGCTGGTCGAGGAGGCCGAGCTCCATATTGGACAGCGCCGCCGCCTGCTTGATGGCGGCGAGCGCACCAATCAGCTCGGGATAGGCCGAGATCGCGATGCCCGAGATCGGAAAGTTCTCGACGGCGCGCACGGTGTGAACGCCGTAATACGCCTCGAGCGGCACCTCGCGCGCGCCAAGCAGATCATGTTCCGTCCGCATGTTTTCTCCCGCAAATCGGCTCCGGTGTCGGAGACTTTGGCGGGGATGCATGCGCCGGAGGACGGAGCGCCGTCCAATGTTATGCCGGCAAGTTCTATTCCGAATTTGCATAGATTTCCCCGGGACGTCAGGGCATCTTGCGGCGGGCGGGCTAAGCGGAGCAGGCACGATGGAATTGAAATGGCTGGAAGATTTTCTCAGCCTCGCCCGCACCCGCAGCTTCTCGCGCGCGGCCGATGAGCGGCACGTGACGCAATCCGCGTTCAGCCGCAGGATCCAGGCGCTGGAGCTTTGGCTCGGCGTGTCCCTCGTCGACCGCAGCAGCTATCCGACCACGCTGACCGCCGAGGGCCGCGAATTCCTGGAGACCGCGGAAGAAACGGTTCGCATGCTGCATGCGAGCCGTTTCGCGCTTCAAGCCAGCAAACGGCCGAGCACGCAGATGGTCTCGGTCGCGGCCCTGCACACTTTGTCGCTGCATTTCTTTCCGCGCTGGTTCAGGAGCATCGAGAAGGAGGTCGGGCCGATCGGCAGCCGGCTGCTGCCCGACGATTTTCACAGCTGCCTGCAGGCCGTCGTCGAAGGCAGCTACGACTTCCTGCTCACCTTCCACCACGCCAATGTGCCGATCCTGTTGGAGCCCGAGCTCTACCCGCATATCGTCGTCGGCATGGACAGTTTCGTCGCCGTGCGCAGTGCAACATTGGCGGCCGCGGCGGACGATGCGGCTTCGCTTCCCCTGCTCAGCTACGCCTCGAACTCTTTCCTGGGGCGGGTCGCCACCTTCGCGCAGGCCCAGGCCGGCTCGCCGCCCGCGCACGTGACGCATACCAACGAGAACGCCATGGCGGAGGGGCTGAAATTCATGGCGCTGGAGGGCTATGGCCTGGCGTGGCTGCCGCGCAGCCTGGTCGCCCGGGAGCTGGACGAGGGCACCCTCACCATTGTCGGGCCCGAGATCCCCCTGGAAGTCCGGCTCTATCGCAGCGCGCGGCGGACCCGGCCGATCGTGGAGAAGGTTTGGACCGCCGCGCAGGCGGCCAGCCCCAAAACTATGTAGAAGAGGCATAGGCCGTTCTGAACGGGCATTGGATTTGGTGGAAGCGGCCATGCACCATGTCTCGAACAAGGAGACTTCGATGCTTGGCATTCTGGGCGGCATGGGCCCGATGGCGACCGTGGATTTCATGGGCAAGATCGTCAGGAACACCCCCGCATCCTGCGACCAGGATCACATCCAGATGGTGGTGTGTTCGGCGACCGACGTACCGGATCGCACCGCCGCCATTCTCGGACAGGGCGGTGACCCGTTTCCCGCCATGCTGAATGCCTTGCGCCGGCTCGAGCTGTCGGGCGCGACCCGCATCGCCATTCCCTGCAATACGGCGCACCATTGGCACGGCGCGCTGCAGGCCAAGACGTCGGTGCCGATCATCCACATCGTTGACGCCGTCGCCGACGCGCTCGCTGCGCAGCAGGTAACCAACCCGACCATCGGCCTGCTTGCGACCGACGGCACGGTGCATGCCGGAATCTACCAGCAGCGGCTTGCCGAACGCGGCTATGCCTGCATGGTGCCCGATGCGAAGGCGCAAACTGAGGTCATGCGCGCGATCCGTCTGGTCAAGGCAGGACTTAACGAGGAAGCGGCCGGCATCCTTGGCCGCGAGGCAGAGGCGCTCGCCGCCCGCGGCTGTTCGCACATCGCCATGGCCTGCACTGAAATTCCGCTGGCACTGGCTGCCCTCGATAGCGATATCGGCGCGGCCCTGCTTGATCCCACCGACCTGCTGGCGCAGGCCTGCGTCAGATCATGGCTGGCCGCGCCGCAGGAGATGGTGCGGCAGTTCGCCTAGCGCATGGTCCTCACGCCGCGTGCGGCGTCCTGATCTCGCGCGGCAGGATGATCGCCGCCGCGATCGGCAGCAGGCAAAGCGCCGCAAACGCGTGCAGCATGGTGACGAAGCCGCCCTGCTCGTAGAGCCAGGCAACCAGGCCGACAGATGCGCCCGCCGCGGTGAAGCCGATGAAATAGCGCACGGCGTAGGCGCGCGAGCGCCATTCCTCGCTGGTATATTTGCCGACCATGGCGTCGTTGACCGTGACCTGCCCGAACGCGCCCATGACGATGCCGATCGACACCAGGATCAGCAGAACATCATTCAGGCTCGCGGCCAGATACAAGAACGGCGCCAGCATGAAGGACAGCGGCAGCGCCACCGCCCTCAGCGAGTAGCGGTCGAGCAGCCGGCCGATCGTGTATTGCGTCATGGCGCCGAACACGTAGACGCAGGCCGCGATGACGCCCAAGACAGCCGGGCTTTTCGTGAGGTCCGCGAGCCGTTCGGCGAACAGCTTCGGCAGCGCGACGGTGACCGCGTTGAACGTGGTGGAGATCGCGATCACCACGATCAGCAGCGACAGCACCACACGCCACATGTCCTGTTTTGCCACCCGCGCTTGCGCCGCAGCCTGCTTCGAGCCCTTGCGGTCCTCATGCACGACCAGCACCGCGAAGGCGATTCCGATCAGGATGGTGACGATGCCTGGGACGATGAAAGCAAAGCGCCAGCCGAGATATTGCCCGATCACACCGGTGACCAGCGCCGACGAGGCGACGCCGAGATTGCCCCAGACCCCGTTGATGCCCATCTCGCGGCCGAGCCTCTCGGCATAGGACACGATCATCGCGGTCCCGACGGGGTGATAGATCGAGGCGAACATTCCGATCGCGAGCAATGCGGCGCCGAGTTGCACCGGCGTCTGCACGAAGCCGACCGAGATCATGGCGGCGCCGATGCCGACGAAGAAGAGCAGCATCATGTGGCGGCGGCTCCAGCGGTCCCCGAGCCAGCCCGTCAGCAGCGAGCCGGCGCCGAAGGCGACGAAACCGGGGGTTGCGTAGGGAAGCAGCTCCGAATAGGCCATGCCGAGCGCCGGCCCCATGATGATGACGGCAGCGGCGAAAATGAGCATCGCATAATGATCGAGACGAAACTGATGACCCTGACGGGGCTGTTCATTCGGAATCCTCTCCTGCTCCGAAAATGAGTTATATGTCATGGGCATGACGGAATGCTGCCAATGACTGTCGTCGAAACGCCAATCCTCCGGGAGGTCCAGGGTAATCATCGCTCCACCGCGGGCGTGCACCTGGTCGCGCGCGATTATCCGAAGGGCATGCGGATCGATCTGCACATGCACCGCGAGTCGCAGCTGATCTATGCCGCAAAGGGCACGATGCAGGTGACGACGCCCGGCGGCCGCTGGCTGGTGCCGCCGGACCGCGCGGTCTGGGTGCCGGCCGGGCTCGAACATGCCATCGACCTGCTCGCCGACATCGAGATGCGCACGCTGTATTTCGACCTCGCCTGGCTCGAGCGCGAGCAGCGCTATGAGGGGCTGACAAAAGAATTCGTGGTGCGGGTGTCGCCGCTGCTCAATCAGGCGATCCTCGCTTTGTTCGACGCGCGCAACACCGAGGAGCGCACCGAGCTGCTGGTGCGCCTGGTGATGCTGGAATTGCACCAGGCCGAGGATTCGGCGACCTTCGTGCCGCTGCCGCACGAACCGCGCTGCCGGCGCGCGGCGATGATCGTGCTCGACGATCCCACCGGGCTGCATGACATCGACACGCTCGCGCGCGAGGTCGGCACCTCCGCACGCACGCTGTCGCGGCTGTTCTCGAGCGAGACGCAGCTCAGCTTCAAGAGCTGGTGCCAACGCGCAAGGATCGCCGCGGCGATCCAGCTTATATCGACGGATGCGAATGTCTCGGTGAAACAGCTCGCGACGCAACTCGGCTATTCCAGCGTGCCGGCGTTCTCGGCCGCGTTCCGCCAGGTGACGGGGCGGACGCCGACGGAGTTTGCAGGGAAGGATTGAGGCGAACGCGCCCTCGCCTCCGTCGAGAAGCTCTTGCATCGAAGGAATCCAGAGTCCCCCCGCGGCAACAGTCTGGATTGCTTCGCTACGCTCGCAATGACGGAGGATGTGGCGGGCACCTCCCACAGCCCTCTCCTTCGTCATTGCGAGGAGCCCTTGCGACGAAGCAAATCCAGACGGTCTCAGCCAAGGGACTCTGACTGCTTCGCTACGCTCGCAATGACGTTGTGAGGCAACTGCCCCCAGCGGGGCATGGCGGCATTCTCGGAAATGCACGGTCCGACTAAAGATGCCGCATTGGACCGCTAGATTGTGATCGGCTTCAGCCTAAATCCGATGTAAGCTTCCGCACCGCACAAACCCGGATTCGAAAAGCCCAGATGGCCAATGCCTTCTTCTCCGACCTGCTCGCCACGATCTCCGAGCGCGGCCGCACGCTGCTGCGCCGGGGAAATTCCGCCGATACCCGGCAGGACGCCGACGGGCTGATCGAGCTCTGCGGTGCGCTGCTGTCGGGCCGGGGCGAAGCCTCCGGCACCGCCATGGCGCGCGAGGTGCTCGACATCTACCGGCAGCTGGATGCGGCAGGACGCCGCGCCTTCTTCGAAGGCCTGCTGCGCGATTTCGGTCCCGATCGGGAGCGGCTGTCGAAGGCGATCGAAAAGTGGCGCAGCCAACCTGATGACGAGGATGCGAGCTCGCTGCACTTCGCCTCGGAACCGCGGCGGCAGGAGCTTATCCGGCGTCTCAACCGCGCGCCTGGCGGTACCGGCGACCTCGTCGCCATGCGTGCCGATCTGCTCGGCATGATGAACGGACACACCCACCTCGCCGCGCTCGATCGCGACGTCTCGCATCTTCTCTCTTCGTGGTTCAACAGGGGGTTTCTCGTGCTGCGCCGGATTGACTGGTCGACCCCGGCCAACATCCTCGAAAAGATCATCCGCTACGAAGCCGTGCATGAAATCAGCGACTGGGACGATCTGCGCCGTCGCATCGATCCGGTCGACCGCCGCTGCTACGCCTTCTTCCATCCCGCGATGGTCGACGAACCCCTGATCTTCGTCGAGGTCGCGCTGACCGAGACGATTCCCGGCGCGATCGCGCCGTTGCTTGCCGTCGATCGACAGTATCTTCCGATCGAGAAAGCGCGCACCGCCGTGTTCTATTCGATCTCCAACACCCAACGCGGCCTTGGCGGCATCTCCTTCGGCAGCTTCCTCATCAAGCAGGTGGTCGAGGAGCTGCGCCGCGAATTGCCCAAGCTCGACAGTTTCGTGACGCTGTCGCCGGTGCCGGGCTTCATGCCATGGCTGAAGCAGGACAAGGACCTGCCGCTCTCGGACGAGGACCGCGAGATCCTCAAGCGGCTCGACGATCCCAAATGGTACGAGAATCCGGAGACGACGACGCAGCTGCGCGCCGTGATCGAGCCGCTCGCCGCCTACTATTTCCTGAAGGCGCGGACGTCGAAAGGCCGCCTGATCGATTCCGTCGCCCGCTTCCACCTCGGCAACGGCGCGCGGCTCGAGCGCATCAACTGGCTCGGCGACCTCTCGCCCAAGGGCCTGCGCGAATCCGCCGGCGTGATGGTGAACTACCTCTACCGCCTCGACGACATCGAGAAGAACCACGAAGCCTACGCCAATGACGGCGAGGTCGTGGCGTCGAGCGCCGTGAAGAAGCTGCTACGGGGCGAAGGACGAAGGCTGCTGGACATGCGGCTGTCGTAGCGCGCGCTGCGCCCTCGCCACATCGTCACTGCGAGCGCAGCGAAGCAATCCAGACTTGATCTTCCCCCGAAAAAGTGGACAGGGTTCAAGCCGATTTTAGCTCCATCTCGACCGGGCTGATATAGCCGATGGCCGAGTGTCTGCGGTGATGATTGTAGAAGCCCTCGATGTAGGTGAAGATGTCGCGCTCTGCTTCATTGCGGGTAGCATATTGGCGGTGATGGACCAGTTCGGACTTGAGCGTGTGGAAGAAGCTTTCCATAGGGGCATTGTCGTAGCAGTCGGCTCTGCGGCTCATCGAAGGCAGGAAGCCGGCGGCTTGCAGCGCTTGGCGATATTCGGTTGAAGCATATTGGGTGCCGCGATCGGAGTGATGGATCAG
>NZ_FOQM01000068.1 GCF_900113735.1 Bradyrhizobium sp. Gha | reverse complement strand
CCGGCCTGATCCATCACTCCGATCGCGGCACCCAATATGCTTCAACCGAATATCGCCAAGCGCTGCAAGCCGCCGGCTTCCTGCCTTCGATGAGCCGCAGAGCCGACTGCTACGACAATGCCCCTATGGAAAGCTTCTTCCACACGCTCAAGTCCGAACTGGTCCATCACCGCCAATATGCTACCCGCAATGAAGCAGAGCGCGACATCTTCACCTACATCGAGGGCTTCTACAATCATCACCGCAGACACTCGGCCATCGGCTATATCAGCCCGGTCGAGATGGAGCTAAAATCGGCTTGAACCCTGTCCACTTTTTCGGGGGAAGATCACCCGAGCACCGCCTGCCTAATAGCATGCGGCCATCGCGCCGAGCTTCGGATAGAGCTTGTCGATCACCGCGATCTCGCTTCGCATCTGGTCGGTGATCCAGTCGCGGATCTCGGCGGCGATCGGGCGCATCGGGCGGTTGCGCGGTGGCAGGAATTCGCAGACGCGGCGGGTGGTGGTGAGCCGGTCGGAGGCCGGCACCAGCGCGCCGGTGAGCAGCCAGTGCGAGGCGACCGTGAGCCAGCCGAGCGCGATGCCCTGGCCGAGCAGCGCGGCTTGCACCACGACGGCATAGTCGGTGAAGCTCAGCGCCTTGGCCGCGCCGCGGCGGCCGGTGAGCAGCGACGCATAATCCGCGGCCCAGTCACCAGGCGTCTCGGCGAGGCGAATGATCGTGTTGCCCTCCGCAGGGTCGGTCTCGCCGAGATATCCAGGGCTGCACATCGGCAGCATCACTTCCTTCATCACCAGCGTGCCGCCGGACGACGGCTCGTCGCGATCGCGAAAGCGCATGCCGAGATCGACATTCTCGACCGCGCCGCGCAACGCGCCGGAGATGAGCTGGAAGCGTAGGTCGACCTGCGGAAATTGCTTCTGGAGCTTGTCGATGCGCGGCATCAGCCAATGCGTGGTGAAGGCTGAGGAGACGGACAGCGTCACCGTCTCGGTGCCCTTGCGGCGCCGCTCGATCTCGATGAGGCCGGTTTCGATGCTGCGAAAGCCTTCGAGCACGCGGCGATGCAAGAACTCGCCTTCCTCGGTGAGCACCGCGCGGCCCGCTTTGCGGTCGAACAGGCGTACGCCGAGATGGTCTTCGAGTTGTCCGAGCATGCGGCTCACCGCAGGCTGCGTGACATTCAATTCGGCGGCCGCAGCCGTGAAGCTGCCATTGCGCGCCGCTGCGTCGAAGACGAACAGGGCATTGCTGGAGGGCAGCCTACGGCGAAGCTCTGGCATGACGTCATGTTATGATGTTCGTGAGAATTTGGCAATTGCCGGATTTTGCCAACTCTGGTGTCATTGACCTGACAGCCTAACGGCAGGCTTTGCGAGCGAATGTTTGGTGCAGCGCACGCCGCGCCTGCGAATGCTGCAAAGCCCTGTCTATAATGCAAGCTTATGGCGCGCAGCGAGGCACGCCATTGCCAGGGATGGACGAGGTCGATCGTTGGACAAACGAGCGGAAAGCGTCGAGGTCAGATCCGCGAGCAAGGCGTACGGCCCCGTTCGCGCCCTCGATGACGTGTCCCTCAACGTCGGCGCCGGCGAATTCGTCTCGCTGCTCGGCCCCTCCGGCTCCGGCAAGACCACGCTGCTCGGCATTCTGGGCGGCTTCATCCTGCCGACATCAGGCACCATCCTGTTCGGTGGCAGCGACGTCACCTACATGCCGCCGCACAAGCGCGACATCGGCGTCGTCTTCCAGAACTATGCGCTGTTTCCGCATATGAGCGTGGGCGAGAACGTCGCCTTTCCCTTGCGCGCGCGCCGCCTGCCGAAGGCGATCTGGCCGGACAAGGTGCGTGCGGCGCTGTCAATGGTGGGGCTTGCCGGTTACGAGGAGCGCGGCATCGCGCAGCTCTCCGGCGGCCAGCGTCAGCGCGTGGCGCTCGCGCGCGCCATGATCTTCGAGCCACAGCTGATCCTGATGGACGAGCCGCTCTCCGCGCTGGACAAGCAACTCCGCGAATCCATGCAGATCGAGCTGCGCGCGCTGCACAGGCGCATCGGGGCGACCATCATCTATGTCACCCATGACCAGCGCGAGGCCCTAACTATGAGTGATCGCGTCGCCGTCATGAAGGACGGCCGCCTGATCCAGATCGACGCGCCTGCGCGCCTGCACGACCATCCCGCCGATTCCTTCGTGGCAAGCTTCATCGGTGAGGCGACGATGCTGCCGGTCCGCCGCGTCGATAGCTCGAGCGTCGCGCTCGGAAACGCCCTGCTGCGCAGTGCTCGCGCCATTCCCGACGGCGACGCGCTGATGCTCGCCGTGCACAGCGAGAAGCTACTCATCGACGACGGCGCTCAGGATGCCGCCTGCAATCGGCTGACCGGCACGGTCACCGACATCGTCTATCAGGGCGAGAGCCTGCGCATCTTCCTCGCGCTTGCCGACGGCATCGCGCTCAGCCTGCGCCAGCCGAGCTACCATCAGGCCTACAGCCGCATTCCGCCGCTCGGCGGCAGCCTCACCGTCACCCTTCATCCGGAGGACACCATCGTGGTGCCCCGGGTGGACTGAACCCAAGCCCCTTCCAGCCTGAGAGAAAAACCACATGTCGACCCAAGCCGCGTTCAGCAATTTCAAGGTTCTCACCTTCGACGTCGTCGGCACCTTGATCGATTTCGAGACCGGCGTGCTCGAAGCCGTGCGCAAGATCGGTGGCAAGAAGGCGGCCGAGTTCACCGACGAGCAGATCTTCGAACCCTACAAGCGCGGCCGCGACAAGCATTACGAGCGCTCGAGCGAGGTGATGTTCCACGTCTATCGTCATCTCGCGACCGAGCTCGGACTTCCGGCTGATGATGCGTCCTGCGACGTCTTCCAGCTCTCGGTGCTGCGCTGGGGGCCATTCGCAGATTCGGTCGAGGCGCTCAAGCGCCTGCGCACGAAATTCCGGCTGGTGGCGATGACAAACGCCGATCGCGTCGCGCTCTCGTGCTACGCGCATGCGCTCGGCAATCCCTTCGACGATACCGTCTGTGCAGACGACACCGGAGTCGCCAAACCCAATCCGGAGTTCTTTGCCTACAACAAAGGCCGCCAGTCCGCGTTCGGCTACAAGCAGTCCGACATCTTGCACGTCGCCCAGAGCCAATACCACGACATCGGCATCGCGCGAAAACTCGGCTACAAGGTGTGCTGGATCGAACGTCGCCAGGGCGTCGCCGGCTTCGGCGGCACGCCGGCCGTCGAAACATTGACAAAACCGGACTTCCACTTCCCGACGCTGAAAGCGCTGGCCGACGCCGCCATTGGCCCCGCAAAAGGATGAGCGGCATGACACGGGATTGGCGCGCGCTGCCATCGGCCAACTCGCTGTGGGAAGCCACGGCGGAGCCGGCGCGCGACTTTCCCGTGCTGTCGGGGGAGCAACAGGCGGATGTGGTGATCATCGGTGCGGGCTATACCGGCCTCTCCGCTGCCCACCACATCACCAAGAGCGGTCTCGCGCCCATCGTGCTCGAAGCCAATCGTCCCGGCTGGGGCGCCAGTGGGCGCAACGGCGGTGTGATCACCGCAAAATTCCGCCTGTCGTTCCGCGAGATCGACGCCGTGCACGGCCGCGCCATGGCCAAGCGCATGTACGAGATCGCACATGAGTCGACCGACATGGTCGAGGAGCTGGTTTCGGAATTCGGCATCACCAGCGCGAACCTGACGCGCACCGGCCAGGTCAAGGCCGCCCATAACGAAACGACGCTGAAGGCTGCGATCGACGAAGCCAACTGGATGACGCGCGAGATGGGATCTGCCGAGGTCCGCATCCTCGATAAGCGTGGCGTGCGCGACGAGACAGGCTCCGACAGCTTTGTCGGCGGCGTGCTCAATCCCGGTTCGGGCGGTATCCATCCGCTGAACTATCTGCGCGGACTCGCCGACGGCGTCGCACGTCGCGGCGTTCCGATCTTCCAGGAATCGCCGGTGACCAAGCTCCGGCGGGACAAGGACGGCATCGTCGCCGAGACGCCGCAAGGGGCGGTACGCGCCAGGCAGGCGATCATCGCCACCAACAGCTATTCCGATCTGACCGGCGCGACCGCGCAGATGCAGCGCACGCTGATTCCGTTCCGCAGCGCTCTCATTGCGACCGAAAAGCTACCGCGCAATCTCGCCGGCAAGCTGATGCCGACGGGGCGGACCTACACCGAGACTAAGCGTATGATGCGCTGGTTCCGCATGGTCGATAACAGGGTCGTTTTCGGCGGCCGCGGCGCCTTCGGCAAGCAGGACTCGCAATCAGCCTTCGACGCGCTACGCAGGGCGATGGTCGGCATTTTCCCGGAACTTGCCGACGTCACGCTTGCGTACAAATGGTCGGGCCTCGTTGCCATGACGCTGGACTCGGTGCCGCACATCGGTCGGCTCGACGACCGCACGCTGGTCTCGATGGGCTACAACGGCGCCGGAGTTGCGATGTCGAGCCTGATGGGCCGGTATCTCGCCGCATACGTCCGCGGCGAGAGCCCCGACCTCGGACTGCTCGACGTCAGCCGCATGAAGGCCATTCCGTTCTATCCGCTGCGCGAGCCCGCCGTGCGCATGGTCGCAGGCTGGTATCAATTTCTCGACGCGATCGGTCGGTGAGATCATCTGGAGGAGGCGAGCATGATGACGAAGCAGAATTTGGGACTGGCTGTTGTGCTGCTAGGGGCCATGGGATTGACCAATACGGCTGATGCCGCCGAGCAGATCACCTTCGTCTCGCAGGGCGGCGCCTATCAGCAGGCGCAGACGGTGGCGATCCTCGATCCCTCCGCCAAGAAGCTCGGCATCACCATCAACCAGGACTCCATTCCTGACGCCTGGCCCGCGATCAAGACGCAGGTCGGCAGCGGCAAGCCGATCTGGGATGTCGTCGACACTCCGACCGGCAACTGCCTGCGCGGCGGCGAGCAGGGGCTGATCGAGAAGCTCGACTTCTCCAAGATTCCGAATGGCGCGGCGATGCCGGAGGCCTATCGTAGTCCCTATTCGGTGTCCTACGAGTTCTATTCCAGTGTGCTGGCCTACAGCCAGAAAACCTTCCCGAAGGATGCGCCGAACAGCTGGGCCGATTTCTGGGACGTCAAGAAATTCCCCGGCCGCCGCGCGCTGCGCAACCACCCGTTCGCCACGCTCGAGGCAGCGCTGATGGCCGACGGCGTCGCGCCCGACAAGCTCTATCCGCTCGATGTCGATCGCGCGTTCAAGAAGCTGGAAGAGATCAAGCCGAACATTACGGTCTGGTGGACCTCAGGCGCGCAGTCCGCGCAGCTGCTCAACGACGGCGAGGTCGACATGGAAATGGCCTGGAACGGCCGCGTCAGCGCCGTCGCCAAGGAAGGCGCAAAGGTCGCTTTCACCTACAACCAAGGCATCTTGCAGAGCACATCCCTCTGCATCCTGAAGGGTGCCCCGAATCTCGATACGGCGGTGAAGTTCCTCAATGAGGCCGTCGATCCAGTGCATCAGGCCAATCTTCCGCTGCAGATCGACTACGGTCCGGGCAACCCCAAGGCGTTCGAGACCAATGTGATCAAGCCTGAGCGCGCCGCGCAATTGCCGAGCGAGCCGGCCAATGCGGCCAAGCAGGCCCTGATGTCCTACGCCTGGTGGTCCTCGCCCGCAGGCGAAGCCGCCGAGAAACGCTGGGCGTCGTTCATGCAGAAGTGAGCGAGGCCACGTTGACGATGTCAGTGCCAGATTCATCACGAGAGCATCAGCGCCGCGAGCACGGCCTGATGCTGGCGCTGGTGTCGCCAGCACTGCTGGTGATCCTGGCTTTGATCGTGCTGCCGGTCGGCTGGCTGGCTTGGCAGTCGATCTACCATGACGGCTTTACGCTGGAGAATTATCGCCGCGTCTTCACCGAGGACATCTACTGGCGGAGCTTTGCGCTGACCTTCGAGATCAGCCTCGCAGTGACCGTGATCGCGCTGCTGCTCGGCTATCCCGTCGCCTACCTCGCCAATTCGGTGCCGAAGGGCTGGAGCATCCTGATCCTGTCGCTGGTTGTCCTGCCATTCTGGACGTCAGTGCTGGTGCGCGCCTATGCCTGGCTGGCGCTGCTCCAGCGCACCGGGGTGATCAATCAATTCCTGCGTTATCTCGATGTGATCTCCGAGCCGCTGGGACTGGTCCACAACACCTTCGGTACGGTGGTCGCGACCGTGCACATCCTGCTGCCGTTCATGGTGCTGCCGCTCTACGCCACCATGCAGAAGATCCCCGGCGATCTCATGCAGGCCGGCACCAGCCTTGGGGCAAGCCCGTCGCTGACCTTCTTCCGCGTCTTCCTGCCGCTGTCGCTGCCGGGTGTGCTGGCCGGCTGCACCATGGTGTTCGTGCTCTGTCTGGGCTTCTACATCACGCCCGAGCTGCTTGGCGGCGGCCGTACCGTGATGGTGTCGATGCTGGTGAGCCGCAATGTCGAGCTCTATAACCAGTTCGGCGCGGCGAGCGCGGTCGCGGTGGTGCTGCTCCTCAGCGTGCTCGCGATCTTCTTCGTCGTCAGTCGCTTCATCTCGCTCGATCGCGTGTTGGGGCAGAAATGACGCGTCTGTCGCCCGCACGCATCGCCCTTTATGTGACCAGCGCGCTGGTGCTGGTCTATCTGATCCTGCCTGTGCTGATCATCGCGCCGATCTCGTTCTCCAGCGCGCGCTTCCTGACCTTCCCGCCGCCGTCGTTCTCGCTGCGCTGGTATCAACAATATCTGGCCAATCCCGCCTGGATGCAGGCGACGAAGGTGACGTTGACGGTCGCTTTCCTCACCGTTCTGATCGCAACGCCATGCGGCGTCGCCGCCGCCTATGCCATCAGCCAGTCGAAGCTGCGCATCATGCGGGTCATCCATATGGCGTTGCTGCTGCCGCTCGTGGTGCCCATCATCATTACCGCGGTCGGCATCTTCTTCGTCTATGCCAAGGTCGGCCTGGTGGCGACCCTGCCGGGCTTGGTTCTGGCGAATGTGATGCTGGGATTGCCTTACGTCGTCATCTCGGTGCTGGCGGGCTTGCAGAGCTTCGACCCGGCGCAGGAGATGGTGGCGCGTAGCCTCGGCATGAACCGGCTGCGCAGCTTCTTTGCGGTGACGCTACCGCAGATCAAGTCGAGCGTGATGGCTGGCGGCATCTTCGCCTTCATCTCCGCAATGGACGAGACCATCGTCGCGCTGTTTATTTCCGGCGGCCAGTATCAGCCGCTGACCAAGCGCATGTTCACCGCGCTCCGCGACGAGATCGACCCTACCATTGCCGCGATCTCGACGCTGATGACCGCTGCGTCCTTCATGCTGGTGCTGCTGGCGAGCGCGCGACAGAAGAAAAGTGGGTGAGGGGCTTGATGTCGACGGGGCCTGGTGCGCAATTGCGCATGGGGGCGGCGACCCGCGCGGGCCTGCCGGCCTCCTTCGTGGCCGCGATGATCTACGGACAGGCTCTCAACGCCGCTCTGTTCCGAGCGCCGCGATCCGTCATGCCACTTCATCCCTCGCACGATCCGCACGCCTTCGGTTCTCCGGCGCCAGTGGTGGCGCGGGTCTGACCGGCGCGTTCTCGCGGGCTGCGGAGGGCTCGCCCGAGCTGGGCTTGACCGCAGCCGGGCCAGCGTCGCGATAGGCGACGATCCAGATCAGAAAGCCCAGCAGCGCGAGCCCGGCGCCGACGGGGCCGGTGGAGGTCCAGCCCAGCCCCTGGCGAATGGCGAGGCCGCCGAGGAAAGGACCGAGCGCATTGGCGGTGTTGAATGCCGAATGGTTGAGCGCTGCCGCGAGCGCCTGTGCGTCTCCCGCGACGTCCATCAGGCGCGTTTGCAGGATGGCACCGAGTGCGACACTGGCGCCGATCGCGAAAATGTCCATCGCAAGCAGCCAGGGATTGCCGGCGACGAGCGGAAACACCAGCAGCGCCACGGCCGCAAACAGCAGGATGCCTCCTGCCGTCGGCATCAGCGCGCGATCGGCGAAGCGCGGCACGAACAGATTGCCGAGCGTGGCGCCGACGCCGAAGATCGCGAGGAAGAACGGGATGATCTCGGTGCTGACCTTGGTGACCTCGATCAACGTGGTCGCCAGATAGGTGTAGACGGCGAACATGCCGCCGAAGCCGATGGCGCTGATCGCGAGCGTGATCCAGACGCGGCGGCTTTTGAGCGCGCCGAGCTCGCGCAGTGGATCGGACCGGCCGGCCTGGTCGCGCGGCGCAAACAGCGCGCACAGGAGCATCGTGAGCAAGGCCAGTCCCGACACGAGGCCAAAACTGGCCCGCCAGCCGACCATCTGGCCGATCAGATTGGCGATGGGCACCCCGATGATGGTGGCGACGGTCAGGCCCAGCATCACCTGGCCGACCGCCTGCGAGCGGCGATGTTGCGGAACGAGCGAGGCCGCGACCAGTGCAGCGACACCGAAATAGGCGCCGTGTGGCAGGCCTGACAGGAAACGGGCCGCGATCATCGCGCCAAAGCCCGGCGCCAGCGCGGTGAGGGCGTTGCCGAGCGCGAAAATGGCCATCAGCGCCAGCAGCTGCGTGCGTCGTGCGAACCGTGCGCCGATCACGGCAATCAGCGGCGCGCCCAGCACCACGCCGAGCGCGTAGGCGCTGATCGCGTGTCCGGCCGTCGGCTCGTCGATGTGAAGGTCGGCCGCGAAGAACGGCAGCAGGCTCATCGATGCGAATTCGGTGGTTCCGATCGCAAAGCCGCCCATCGCGAGCGAGAACAGGACGATGGCGAAATGAGGGGGCGCGGCAGCCGATTTCGCTGTCGTGCTTATCGGGTGCGTGCTTCTTATTGCCTGCGTGCTCGGCGAGGTCGCGTGAGGCGAGGGCGTCATGTGTCCTGCATGGTGACGGCAACGGGAACCAGCCCAGCGAACGTCGCCACCCCTGCAGTCTTTGTCTCACCTACTTAAACGCGTATGGAATAGCGTCAACACCGGAAGCGCCACGACGGGCCGATGCATATCAGCGTCCCGGTTTGCTGGGGGCATCCGCGTCGATATGTCCGGTGACAGCGTCTCACAAACGCCTTCAGCCGGTCGCTGCGCGGCTGGCCGCGTCCGAGACATACATGATCGATCAGAACTGCACTTCGCTCGGGATGTCCTCGGCGCTGAGGCCGACGGTTTCATAGGCCTTCAGCAGCCATTCGCGGGTCTGGCCGAGCGAACGGTTGTAGTCGGCCCAGGCGCTGAGGAAATCCTTGTAGCGGCGATCGGCTTCGGCACGGATGCCGAGGTTGGTCGGCAGCGTCAGCAGCGGCCGCGGGATCGCGAGATCGCCAAGCGTCGGATTCTTCTTCAGCGTGAAGACCGACAGCACCGCCAGCGAGACGTTGCAGTCGGCGCGCCCGGTCGACACCGCGAGGATCGCCTCGTCGCGCGTCTTGAAGCCGAGGATGGTTGCCTTCGGGCAGTAGTGGCGCGCGATGGTCTCATGGGTCGAGCCGATGTCGACGGCGATCTTGACCTCGGGCTTGTTGAGCTCGGCCCAGGTCTGCGGCTTGGCAAAGCCCTTCTTGGTGATGACGGTGAAGGAGTGCACCAGGATCGGCCTCGAGAAGTCGATCACCAGTGCGCGCTCCGGCGTCGGGTTCACGGCAAAGGCGAGATCGATCTTGTCGGCCTGAAGATCCAGGATCTGGTTGCCCCAGGTCGATTCCAGCGTCTCGACCTTGGCCCCTAACTTGCCGGCGATGTCGTTCGCCATGTCGATACACGCGCCTGACCATTGATTGGTTGCGAGGTCCTTGTGAAAATAGGGATCCTGGCCGGCGATCACAGCGATCCGCAGCACACCACTCTTCTTGATCCGATCGAGCGTTGAAGCCGGCGCGGTGTCGGCTTTCGCCGAGACGGTCGCGGCCATTGCGGCGCCTGCCAGCGCCACGGTGGTGAGTGCGTCCCTGCGGTTCATGGTCAGTGCTCCCTGGGAATGATCAACAGCTCCGGCTCTTTTTGTATTCAGGGTATCATGGAATATGGTATTCCAGTCTTGCCGGGGGTCTATGCGATGAGGCAGGTTAGAGCCTAGTCCTCTGGCAAAGCGAGAGAAATTTGCGTGGTTCCCGGCCGTACCCAGCAGTCCGGTTTGCGATCCGGAACGAGGGAGAAAGTCTTTGCGCGCTGTTTCGTGTCGATGCCAACGAAACGCGGACCGCGGTCACCGAGAAGCGACTGAGCGCGGCGAAACTGCCCGTTGGCATCAACCGCAGAACCACGTCGTCTCGCTGCATCTATTGCTCAACGACGAAGCCAGGGGGGTGCTATCGCGCGAGCGTATCGCGCAGATGCGCAAGGGCAGCATCCTGATCAACACGGCGCGCGGGCGCTGTCGTCGACGAAGACGCGATGCAGGATGCGCTCCGCTCTAGCCATATCGCGCGCATGCCGACCTCGACGTCTTCACCGTCGAGAAAGCTGCCCGCAGGCCACGCCCTGACAAAGCTGCGGAAACGTGACGCTGTCGGCGCACTCGGCGTTTCGTGCGTCCGAGGCCAGCGACAATCTCATCGGCGCGGCGCTCGATCACTGCCGCCGCATCATCGCGATCGACAAGCAAAGCACACACCCATGTCTGACATCACCCGCATCGACCAGAACGCGATTTCGACGCGATGAACGCGGTGTACGATGCCCCGGTCGTTCCGGGCAGCGCACCAACGCGTGCTTGCGGCAAGGTCGAGCTCGCCGATCCGGCCTACCGCATCGAGGTGATCGCGATTGCGGCGCGCCGCTGACATGCGCGCCGATGCCCTCTGCACTGTTTGCATCGGCCTTGCACCTGGTGTCCGCCTGTCCTACGCCACTTAGGAATAAACACGCATTCGCCAAAGCCTGCAGGGAGCTGTCATGACCATCAGAAACACCCGCACCGGGGGCCAGATCCTGATCGACCAGCTGGTCGCGCAGGGCGTCGACCGTGTCACCTGCGTGCCGGGCGAGAGCTACCTGGCGGCGCTCGATGCGCTGCATGACAGCCCGATCGACGTCGTGATCTGCCGCGCCGAAGGCGGCGCGGCGATGATGGCCGAGGCCTATGGCAAGCTCACCGGCCGTCCCGGAATCTGCTTCGTCACCCGCGGTCCCGGCGCCACCAACGCCAGCCATGGCGTCCATATCGCGATGCAGGATTCGACGCCGATGATCCTGTTCGTCGGCCAGGTCGATACCGGCATGCGCGAGCGCGAGGCGTTCCAGGAGCTCGACTACAAGGCAGTGTTCGGCTCCATGGCGAAATGGGCGGTCGAGATCGATCGTCCCGACCGCATTCCCGAGCTCGTCGCGCGCGCCTTCCGCGTCGCGATGCAGGGCCGCCCCGGCCCCGTCGTGATCGCGCTGCCCGAGAACATGCTGACCGAGACCGCCGCTGTCGCCGATGCCATGCGCATCGAGCCGGCGGTGAGCTGGCCGGCGCCCTCAGATCTCGAGCAAGTGGGTGCAATGCTGGCGAGCGCCAAGGCGCCGCTGGTCATCCTCGGCGGATCGCGCTGGACCGATGAGGCGACCAAGAGCATCGCGCGCTTTGCCGAGCGCTTCGACCTGCCGGTCGCGACCTCGTTCCGCCGGGCCTCGCTGATCGATGCCGACCACTCGCATTATGCCGGCGACCTCGGCATCGGACCGAGCCCGAGCCTCAAGGCGCGCGTCGACAATGCCGATGTCATTCTTCTCATCGGCGGCCGCATGTCGGAGATGCCGTCGTCGTCTTACACGCTGCTCGACATTCCCTCGCCGAAGCAGAAGCTGATCCATGTGCACCCCGGTTCGGAAGAGCTCGGCCGCATCTATCAGCCTGATCTCGCGATCCAGGCGACGCCGGCCGCATTCGCCGCCGCCGTCGAGACGCTGAAGCCTTCAGGCGCGATTGCCTGGAAGGGCGAAGCCGCCAAGGCGCATGCCGACTACCTCGCCTGGACCGACAAGGCGCGCGAGCTGCCGGGCACGTTCCAGTATGGCCGGGTCATGACCTGGCTGCGCGATCGGCTGCCGAAGGACGCGATCGTCTGCAACGGCGCCGGCAATTATGCCGGCTGGATCCATCGCCATCACCGCTTCCA
The DNA here is from genome assembly GCF_900113735.1 of Bradyrhizobium sp. Gha. GTDB lineage: Bacteria > Pseudomonadota > Alphaproteobacteria > Rhizobiales > Xanthobacteraceae > Bradyrhizobium. The sequence continues at coordinate 9,185 of NZ_FOQM01000068.1, read as the reverse complement.
CAGCTTTGCGTCTCAGCTCGCGCCGACCTCGGGGTCGATGGGCTATGGCGTGCCGGCGGGGGTGCTCGCCAAGCGGCAGTACCCGGATCGTGTCGTCGTCGCCTTCGCCGGTGACGGCTGCTTCCTGATGAACGGCCAGGAATTCGCGACCGCCGTGCAATATGACGCGCCGCTCGTCGTGGTCGTCGTCGATAACTCGCAATATGGCACTATCCGCATGCATCAGGAGCGCGACTATCCCGGCCGCGTCGTCGGCACCCAGCTCAAGAACCCTGATTTTGCGATGTATGCGAAGGCGTTCGGCGGCCATGGTGAGCGCGTCGAGCGCACCGAGGAGTTCGCGCCGGCGTTCGAGCGCGCGCTCGCCTCGGGCAAACCGTCGATCCTCCACTGCATCATCGATCCCCGCGCGATTTCCGTCGGCAAGGACTTTACGCCCGCGGTGAAGGCCTAGGCGATGTCGGAGGGCCGTCACATCGCCATCATCGGAGCCGGCGCGATCGGCGTGATCAGCGCCATCGAGGCACTGCGCGAGGGACATCGCGTCACGCTGATCGATGCCGGCGCGCCCGGTGGCGAACAGGCGGCGAGCTACGGCAATGCCGGCTGGCTCTCCTCGCATTCGGTGATCCCGCCGGCCGAGCCGGGCACCTGGAAGAAGGTGCCTGGCTATCTCATGGATCCGCTCGGGCCGCTCGCGATCCGCTGGTCGTATCTGCCGAAGGCGCTGCCCTGGCTGCTCAAGTATCTCCTTTCGGGCTGGACCGAGGCGCGCGTCGAGAAGACCGCGTTTGCGCTGCGCGATCTCCTGAAGGACGCGCCGCTGTTGCACCGGAAGCTCGCGGAAGAGGCAGGGGTTCCCGAATTGATCGAGCGCAACGGCGTGATGCACGTCTTCCCGTCGCGCGGCAATTTCGACGACGATCTCGGCTGGCGGCTGCGCAAGAAGGTCGGCGTCGAATGGCTGGAGCTCAATGCCGACGAGATGCGTCAGCGCGAGCCCGATCTGCATCCGCGCTACACTTTCGGCGTGGTGGTCGAAGAAGCCGGCCGCTGCCGCGATCCCGGCGCCTACGTTGCGGCGCTTGCGCAGCATGCGCTGGCGAGCGGTGCCAAGCTCGTGCATGCGAAAGCCACGGGCCTCAAGCTGTCGGGCAACAAGCTCGTCGCTGTCTTTACCGAAACCGGTGAGATTGCTTGCGATGCCGCGGTGGTCGCGGCCGGCGCGCGTTCAAAAAAACTCACCGCATCGGTCGGCGATCCGCTGCCGCTCGAAACCGAGCGCGGCTATCACGTCATGATCGAGAATCCGGAAAGCGGACCACGCAGCTCGATCATGGCGTCCGACGCCAAGATGGTGGTGAACTGGACCAACAAGGGCCTGCGAGCCGCCGGCACGGTCGAGATCGCGGGCCTGGAGGCCGCGCCGAACTGGAAGCGCGCCGAGATCCTGCGCAACCACCTTCTCAGCATGTTTCCGAAGCTGCCGAGGGACATTCCGGCGTCGCGTATCAAGACCTGGTTCGGGCATCGCCCCAGCATGCCCGATGGTATTCCCTGCATCGGCTATTCGCGCGCCTCGCGCGATATCGTCTATGCCTTCGGCCACGGTCATATTGGGCTGGTCAGCTCGGCGCGTACCGGCCGTCTCGTCGCGCAGCTCCTGAGCGGCAAGCAGCCGGAAATTCCGCTCGCACCGTTCTCGCCCAATCGCTTCCTCTGAGGTCGCATCATGACTCACGCAGCCGGCTCATCCTCGCGCATCGCCCGCGGCGGCAAGGCCATCTACGGCGCGCCGCTGGGCATCCTGATGCTGGAAGCGCGCTTCCCCCGCATCCCCGGCGACATGGGCAACGGCACGACCTGGCCGTTTCCCGTGCTCTATCGCGTGGTGGGCGGCGCTTCGCCGGAGAGAGTGGTGCTGAGGGGCGCGGCAGGGCTGCTGCCCGACTTCATCGATGCTGCCAAGGATCTGGTGCGGCTCGGGGCCGAAGCGATCACCACCAATTGCGGCTTCCTCTCGCTGTTCCAGAAGGAGATCGCGTCGGCTGTCGGCGTTCCCGTGGCGACCTCGTCGCTGATGCAGGTGCCGTGGGTGCAGGCGACCTTGCCGCCGGGCAAGCGCGTCGGCCTCGTCACGGTGTCGGGCTCGACCCTGACGCCGGCCCATCTCGAAGGCGCAGGGGTGCCGCTCGATACGCCTGTGGTCGGCACCGAGCACGGCAAGGAATTTTTCCGGGTCCTGATCAAGGCCGAGAAGGACGACATGGATGTGGTCCAGGCCGAGCGTGATGTCGTCGAGGCGGGAAAGCAGCTGGTTGCGAAGAATCCGGATGTGGGCGCCATCGTGCTCGAATGCACCAACATGCCGCCTTATGCGGCCGCGTTGCAGGCCGAGGTCGGGTTGCCGGTCTACGACATCTATTCCATGATCACCTGGTTTCATGCGGGCCTGCGCCCGCGCGCCTTCAGCTGATTCTGGCTGTCACCCTTCACACCGCCATTTTCGTTTGCATTGCAATCATTCCCGCAGCCCCAGTATATTGGGCTGAGTTCGAGCATGAATGCTGCAGATGATGAGTAACTTGGAACTGGCTTCCGATAGTATCGTCGATCGCGTCTATGAACAACTCAAGGCGATGGCCGTGAGCTACGAGTTCAAGCCGGGCGAACGGCTCAATGAGGGTGAGCTGGCCAAGCGGCTTGGCGTCAGCCGCACGCCGTTGCGCGAAGCCCTCAACCGTCTCAACACCGAAGGTTTCCTGCGCTTCACGCCAGGCAAGGGTTTCTTCTGCCGCGAGCTCGACGCGCACGAGATCTTCGATCTCTACGAGCTGCGCAAATCGATCGAGGTCGCCTCGGTGCGCCTTGCCATCAAGCGCGCCAGGGACGAGGATATCGACTCGCTCCTGAAATTCCTGGAAGCCACCGGCCCCGATCCCGGGCGGCGTTCTTCGGTTGAGCTCGTCGAACTGGACGAGACGTTTCACGAGCGGCTGATGGCCATGTCGAACAATGCCGAGATGCTGCGCGTCTTGCGCAACGTCAATGCCCGCATTCGCTTCGTGCGCTGGATCGACATGGACAGCATCAACCGCTCCAACACCCAGGCCGAGCACCGCGCCGTCCTCGAAGGCCTGAAGGCGCGGAACGAAGAGACCTGCGTATCCGTGCTGGAAAAGCATATCGATCGCCGCCTCGATCGCATCACGTCGGCGATCAAGGAAGGCTACGCGCAGATCTACATGCCGGCCGCGGTGAGGTCGGCGGCGAACTGAGGAGGACTCCTCCTTCTCCCTTGTGGGAGAAGGTGGCGCGAAGCGCCGGATGAGGGGTATCTCTCGGCGCGCATAACTGCGCGCGAGCGTGCGGAGACAGACCCCTCACCCAAGCGAGTTCGTATCTGCTTGCGGCGATGCCCTCTCCCACAAGGGGAGAGGGCGCAGTCATGCGGATCGTGCTTTGCAGGGAAAACATCGGCTATACAATCCCTCGATACCTGATCGTCCCAGACAGTCAGAGCTTTCGTTCGCAAACATCGCTAGCATCTCTGAAATTCACGGAGACGTCAGGTGCATAGTCCCAATCCCGAAACCGACTGGCCATCCGAGCTCTATCGTGTCCTGAAGGCGGCCGGCGTCAAGCAGATGTCCTACGTGCCGGATGCCGGCCACAGCCAGCTGATCCGCATGTTCTCCGCCGACGCTGACGTCACCACCAATGTGCTGACGACCGAAGAGGAAGGCATTGCGATCGCCGCGGGCGCCTGGCTTGGCGGTCAGCGCAGCGTGCTGCTGATGCAGTCGAGCGGGGTCGGCAATTGCATCAACATGCTGTCACTGTCTGCGATCGGCCGCTTTCCGCTCTTGATGCTGGTGACGATGCGCGGCGAATGGGCCGAGTTCAATCCGTGGCAGGTGCCGATGAGCCGGGCGACGCAGCCCTCGCTGGAGGCGATCGGCCTGAAGGTGATGCGCGCCGAGACGGCAGGGGATTTGGTCGAGACAGTCGAATCCGCGGCGGCGCTCGCCTACGAATCCGACCAGCAGATCGCGGTTCTGATCGGGCAACGCCTGATCGGCAAGAAGAAGTGGTGATACCGATGTGCATTCCCTCCGAACTCGATCGTCGTGCCGCCGTTGCGGCCCTTCTCAGGAATCGCAAGGACACGTTGGTTGTCGCTGGCCTCGGCTCGCCGACCTACGATCTGCACGCGACCGGCGACCGCGACGACAATTTCTATCTCTGGGGCGCCATGGGCGGCGCCGCGCTGATCGGCCTTGGTCTCGCCCAGGCGCAACCTTCCAGGCGCGTCCTCGCGTTGACCGGCGACGGTGAGCAGTTGATGGGCCTCGGCGGCATTGCCACCATCGGCGTCGCCCGTCCCAGCAATCTCGTCATCGTCGTGATCGACAACCAGCATTTCGGCGAGACCGGAATGCAGGCGAGCCACACCGGGCGTGGTGTCGATCTCACGGCGATCGCAACCGCTTGCGGCTTTGTCGCAACCGCGACCGTTCGGACGTTGGAGGAGGTGCAAGGCCTCGCCGCTGATATCGCCGAACCGGCCGACGGGCCGCGGCTTTTTGTCATCAAGGTCAGGGCCGAAAATCCACCGCGCTCGTTGCCGTCCCGCGATGCCGTCTTTATCAAGAACCGGTTCCGTGCTCATCTCGGATTTGCGGCGGCCTAGCGCTCGGTCCTTGTCCGGCGTAGGCCTGCCCAAGCAGCTGTTCTGGAGAAGGGGCGGGAGATCGCCCACACTCGCTGTCGTCGCCCGGCTTGACCGGGCGATCCAGTACGCCGAGACGGCAGTGATTGAGCCGATGGGCCGCGGAGTACTGGATGCCCCGCTTTCGCGGAGCATGACACCTGTTGTGAGGTGGGCAGCTTGCCCCTCACTCCGCCGCGATCGCCATCCCGTAGCCGAGCCGCTTCGAGATGCCGCCGGCGCAATCGCGCAAGGCATGCGCGATCGGACTATCCCAGCGCGCATCGAACGTGCCTTCCGGCCCCATCGCGGTGATGACAAGCGCGACATGGCCGGAATGATCGAATACCGGGGCGGAGAACGCATTGACACCGGGCAGGGGATCGCCGAGGGCGCGGGCGAGACCGTGCTTGCGGACCTCGGTGAGCATCTCGGCGACCTTGGCGCCTTTCACGGCGCGCTTCGGATTGTAGCCGACGCCGTGGCGATCGAGGCCGCTTTCGAGCGCGGCATTGATCGTCTTCTCCGGCAGGAAGGCCGCGAAGGCGCGGCCCGTGGCGGTCTCCAGCAGCGCCATCACCGAGCCGGCGCGCATCACGACGTGCATGGGCTGGCCGGGCTCTTCCAGCTGCACCACGGTCGGGCCGTACGTGCCCCACACCGCGAGCGAGACGGCGTGACCGATCTGGCTCGCGAGCGCGGCAATCTTCGGCTGCGCGATGCGGACGCCGGAGAGGCGGCGCAGGCTGATCAGGCCGAGCTCCAGTGCCAGCGCGCCGATCTCGTAGCGGCCGGTGGTTTCGTCCTGTTCAATCAGACCGATGCGCGAGAAGCTGGCGAGATAAGGATGCGCCTTGGCGGGCGCCATGCCGGCCTCGCGCGCGAGATCGCGCAGCATCATCGGCTCGCCGCTCCTGGCGAGCGCACGGAGCAATTCTCCGCCGACCTCGATCGACTGGATGCCGCGGCTTTCTCTCTTCATGCGCCTCCGATGCGCTTCGCTTAGGCCGCGTCGCGCTTGGTGGCGCTGTCGGCGAGATGACGGCCGGCAATGTAGCCGAAGGTCAGCGCTGGCCCAAGCGTGATTCCGGCGCCGGGATAATTGCCGCCCATGATGCTCGCCATGTCGTTGCCGGCCGCGTAGAGCCCGGGAATCACCCGGCCCTCGGAATCCAACGCGCGGGCGTTCTCGTCGGTGACGATGCCGGCATAGGTGCCGAGGTCGCCGACCACCATCTTGATGGCGTAGAACGGCCCGTTCTCGATGGGTGCGATGCAAGGATTTGGACCATGCATGGCATCGCCCTGATAGCGGTTGTAGGCTTTTGATCCCTTGCCGAAGGCGGCGTCGTGACCCAGCGGCGCAGTTGCGTTGAATTGCTTGATCGTCTCGGTGAACGCCTCGGCATCGATGCCGGCTTTCGCCGCCAGCGCCTCCAGCGTCTCGCCGCGCATGAGATAGCCGGTCGCGAGATGATGACCGAGCGGCATCGGGAACGGCGGCACGCAGCCGAGTCCGTATTTGCGCAGCGTTGGGTGATCGCAGACGAGATAGGCGGCGATCTCCTCGCCGGGCTTTGCCGCCTTGATCATGGCCTGGACGAAGTCGTGATAGGAATTGCCTTCATTGGCAAAACGCTTGCCGTCGCGCATGACCGCGATCACGCCGGGCTTGGCGCGATCGATGAAATGCGGCATCACGCCCTTCGAGCCGTCCTTGCGCGTCGTCAGCGACACCGGCACCCAGGCCGCCGCGTTCGGCAGCCGATCCTCGACGTGTCCGCCGGCGCTTTCGGCGAGGCGCAGACCGTCGCCGGTGTTGCCGGTCGGGCCGGGCGAAAAATGCTCATGGCCAGTCGGTGCGTGCGGAAACAGCTTTTTGCGGCGCTCGACATCGTGCGGAAAGCCGCCGCAGGCGAGCACGACGCCCCGCCGCGCGCGGACGCGGACGTCGTGCCCTTCGCGCGAGACGATCGCGCCGATGACCGCGCCGTTCTCGACGATCAGCTCACGCACCGGCGATGACAGCCACATCGGAATCTGCAGATCCTGCGCGGATTTGGCGAGACGCCCCGCGAGCGCATTGCCGTTGGTCAAGGTCATGCCGCGGCCGTAGCGCAGCACGTCCATCAGATGCCGCGACAGGCGCTTGGCGACGTAGACCGCCGAGCTCAGCGACTTCGTTACGCGCATGAAGTGGATGATCTCCTTGCCGCTTCCGAGCATCATGCCGAACACGGTGAGCTCCGGCAGCGGCATGCCCAGCGTCTTGATCTGATCGCCGAGTTCGCGGCCGTCGAACGGCCGCGTCACCATCGAGCGGCCGCCTTGCGCGCCGCCTGGCGCCTCGGCGTGATAGTCCGGGAACACCAGCGGCATGTCGAAACGCAGCGCGGTCTTGGTGGTGAAGAAATCGACAGCCTCGGGGCCCGCGCTCAAGAACGCATCGACCCGCGCGGCGTCAAAATTGTTGCCGGCTTCATGCCGCAGATAGGTGCGTGCCTGCTCCGGCGTCTCCGCGATGCCGTAGGCCTTCGCGAGCGATGTGCCGGGGATCCACAACCAGCCGCCGGAGCGCGCCGTGGTGCCGCCGAAGCGCGGCTCCTTCTCGACGATCAGCACCTCAAGGCCGCGATATCGAGCGGTGATCGCGGCCGACATGCCGGAGCAGCCCGATCCGGCCACGAGCACATCGCACTCGTAAGTCTCAATTGCGTTGCGCGCGTTGCCGGTCATGCCTCACCTCACTTCTTCAGCAGCGGACATTTGGATTCGGAGGCCGGGCGGAAGGCATCCTCGCCCTTCACCGTCTTGATGATGTCGAGATAATCCCAGGGTTCCTTCGACTGCTCGGGTGACTTCACCTTGGCCAGATACATGTCGCGGATGACGCGGCCGTCCTCGCGCAACTTGCCGCCGTGGACGAAGGTGTCCTCGATCGGCAGCTCGCGCATCTTGGCCATCACCTTGGCCGGATCGTCGGTGCCGGCGGCCTTGATGGCTTTGAGATAGTGCAGCACCGAGCCGTAGACGCCGGTGTGGATCATGGTCGGCATCACATTGGTGCGGGCAAAGAATTTTTTCGACCAGGCGCGGGTGGCCTCGTCCATGTTCCAATACGACGCCGTCGTCATGTAGGTGCCCTGCGCGGCCTTGAGACCGACCGCGTGCACGTCGGTGTCGAACATCAGGAGACCGACGAGCTTCTGGCCGCCCTGGACCAGGCCGAACTCGCCGGATTGCTTGATGGCGTTGTCGGTGTCCTGGCCGGCATTGGCGAACGCGACGACATCAGCCTTTGAGCTCTGCGCCTGCAGCGCGAACGAAGAGAAGTCAGCCGTGTTGGTCGGATGCTTGACGCCGCCGAGAACCTTGCCGCCCATCTCGTTGATGAAGCGCGTGGCGTCCTTCTCGAGTTGCTGGCCGAAGGCGTAGTCCGCGGTGATGAAGTACCAGGATTTGCCGCCTTCCCTAATCACGGCGGAGGCTGTGACCTTGGACAGCGCGTAGGTGTCGTAGGTGAAGTGCACGGTGTTCGGGCTGCACAGGTCGTCGGTGAGCGAGCTCGCGCCGGGGCCTGAGAGCAGGGCGATCTTGTTGCGCTCGCGCACCATGTTGTGCACGGCGATCGCGATGCCGGAATTGGGGATGTCGGCGACGGCGTCGACCTTGCCGTTGTCGAACCAGCCGCGCACGATATTGACGCCGACGTCCCTCTTCATCTGGTGGTCGGCGCTGATGATCTCGATCGGCTTGCCGAGCACGGTCGGGCCGAATTCCTCGACCGCCATCTTGGCCGCCTCGACCGATCCCGGCCCCGAGTTGTCACGGCCCCAGCTCGACAAGTCCGTCAGCACGCCGATCCGCACCACGTCGTCGGAGACTTGCGCGCTCGCGAGTGTGGTCATGGCAGCCGAAATCATGGCGGCGAGCGCGGTGCCGGCCAAAAGTCCTCTCATGTCATTCCCTCTCTTTTATGGGCCGCGTGGCGCGGCGGGTTTCTACCGGTTATTAGATATTAGCAAATATATTTGTCAATGGCGAATAAGCCCTCTGCGATAGGGTCCCGTCGGCTCGCCGCGCGGGCATCGCGGAGACAGGCGCGCAACTGCTTCAGCACCGTCATTGCGAGGAGCCCTTGCGACGAAGATTCCATGGGGAGTGGATAGCGACCTGGTCTGAGGCCAGACTGAGGTTGCTAACACACCAACCTGGAGACGACGATGTTGCTCGATCATCCTTCCGCCGGACTGGCCGCTATCCGCACACAGTTTGGCGCAATTTTTGTGTCATTGGAACTGAGCCGTTCGACATGGCTGGTTACATCGCTGTCGCCGGGCAAGGGCGAGAAGATGTCGAGACACAGCGTGAAAGCCGGCGACATTGCGGACCTTTTGAAGCTGTTGGCAGAGCTGAAGCGCAAGGCACAGGCGCGAACGGGCGAGAGTTATGCGATCATCACCATCCAGGAGGC
>NZ_FOQM01000078.1 GCF_900113735.1 Bradyrhizobium sp. Gha | reverse complement strand
CATGCAGCACGTTGACGTCGAGCAGGCTGCGCGTCGCCAGCACGTAGAGCATGATACCACCCACCGCCGTGATGATCGCGCTGTAGACGACAGTGCGGGCCCGGACGATGCGATAAACCGGCGCCTTGCCTTCCTGGCGACGCTGGATGTTGATGTCGTTGTCATAGCCGATCAGCCGCTTCGGTCGACCGATCTTGGTCATGACGTTGTCGCAGGCGTCGATGCAGAGTCCGCACTGGATGCATTCGAGCTGCGGCCCGTTGCGGATGTCGATCCCGGTCGGGCAGACCGCGACGCATTGATAGCAGTCGACGCAATCGCCGACTGACTGACCGAGCGCGCGCAGCTCGGCCGCCTTCTTGACCGAGGTGCGCTTCTCGCCGCGATCGTAGCGATAGGTGACGTTGAGCGCCCATTCGTCGGTGAGCGCAGCCTGGATCCGCGGCCACGGACACATATAGGTGCAGACCTGCTCGCGCATGAAGCCGGCCAGCACATAGGTCGTCGCCGTCAGAATGCCGATCCAGATATAGGCGATGACAGGCGCCTGGAAGGACAGGAGCTGCTTCACCAGCGTCGGCGCGTCGTTGAAATAGAGCACCCAGGCGCCGCCGGTCCACCAGGCGATCATCAGCCAGGTCACATGCTTGAGCACGATCTCGGATACGCGCTTGAGCGTCAGCGCGCTGGCCGATTTGTCCTTCCGCATCCGCTCGCGGCGATCACCCTCGAAGAAGCGTTCGACCGCATAGAACAGGTCAGTCCAAACCGTCTGGGGGCAAAGATAGCCGCACCAGATGCGTCCGCCGACCGAGTTCATCAGGAACAGCGTCACGGCGGCGACGATCAACAGTCCGGTGAAATAATAGACTTCCTGCGGCCACAGCTCGATGAAGAAGAAATAGAAGCGGCTGTTGGGGAGATCGATCAGCACCGCCTGGCTGGGGGCACCCATGCCGCGGTTCCAGCGCACGAACGGCAGCAGGTAGTAGACGCCGAGGCAGAACGCCATCAGGCCCCATTTGATCCGGCGGAAAGTACCGGAAACACTCTGCGGATAGACCTTCGTTCGGGCTACGTAAAGCGGCCCGTCGTCGTCATCCGATGTGAGGTCGTTCGGGTTCACGGTCTTGTTCATCGCGCGGGTTGTCTCGAGAAGGTGCGATTAAACCTAGAGCCCCCGCCGCCGCGTCGATTGATCCAGCTCAAGCGGGGGGCGTTTTTGTTCACCCCCCTGACAACATCAGGCTATTTTCCGCCGCCCAAGGAGTGGACGTAGACCGCCATCGCCTTGATGGTGGCGGGATCGAGCCGCCCTTCCCAAGCCGGCATGACGCCGGCGCGACCGTTGGTGATAGTCTCGATCAAGGTCGCTTCATCCGCGCCATAGAGCCAGATCTTGTCGGTCAGATTGGGGGCGCCGAGCTCCTGGTTGCCCTTGCCGCCATCGCCGTGGCAGGCGACGCAATTGTCCGCAAAAATCTTCTCGCCCTTGGCGGCGTCATAGCCCTTGCGGGTCGAGAGGCCCGACAGCGATCGCACATAATTGGCCACCGTGACGATCTCGTCGCCCTTCAGCACGCCATCCCTGCCGAAAGCCAGCATCTGGCCTTCGTGGGACTTGGCGTGACCCGAGCGTGCGCCGTACTGGATGGTCTGCATGATCTGCTCGAGCGTGCCGCCCCACAGCCAGTCGTCGTCGTTCAGGTTCGGATAGCCCTTGGCGCCGGCAGCGCCGGAGCCGTGGCACGGCGCGCAATTGTCGCCGAACACGGTCTTGCCCTTGGCGCGGGCGAGCGCCAGCAGGGCCGGATCGTTCTCGATGTCGGCGAGCGAGGCTGCACCGAGCGCCGCCATCTTGTCGCCCCTGATCTTCTCGAGATTGGCAAGCTCGACCGCGACGTTCGCGCGTGTCGAGTAGCCGAACAGACCGGTCGTATTGCTCGAAATCAGCGGCCAGGCCGGATAGACGATCCAGTAGCCGATCGACCAGACGATGGTGAGGTAGAAGCAGATCACCCACCAGCGCGGCAGCGGGGTGTTGAGCTCCTTGATGCCGTCCCATTCATGCCCGGTCGTGTGCCTGCCGGTGACGGAATCAAATTCGCCATGATGCTCGCTCATGATCTCTCACTCCTCCCGCAGCGGCAGGCTGGCCGCTTCGTCGAACGCGGCCTTGTTGCGGGGCCAGAACGCGTAGGCGATGATCGCGAGAAAGATCGCGACGAAGACCGGCGTCCAGATCGTGGTCACGAGGCCGGATGCGAGATTGTCGAGTGTCAGGATGGCTTTCATCGGTGATGCCTTCTCAGCGAAGATTGGCTTTCTCGTTGTAGAGCTTGAAGTCGACCAGCGTGCCGAGCATCTGCAGGTACGCGATCAGCGCGTCCATCTCGGTCGGCGTGCCGGACTTGCCATCGAAATTGCGCACGACGGCTTTGGCATAGCGCTTGCTGAAGGCGTCACTGCCGGCATTGTCAGGATCGGCCTGGGCCTTCATGTCGGCGGCGGCGTTGGCGATCTGGTCGTCGGTGTAGGGAACGCCGACGGTCCGCAGCGTACGCATATGGTCGGCGATCGTCGCCGGATCGACCTCGGTTGAGCTGAGGAACGGATAACCCGGCATCACCGATTGCGGCACGATCGCGCGCGGATTGGTCAGATGCGTGACGTGCCAGTCGTCGGAATATTTGGCGCCGACGCGGGCAAGGTCTGGCCCGGTGCGCTTCGACCCCCACTGGAACGGGTGATCGAACATGCTCTCGGCGGCGAGCGAGAAGTGGCCGTAGCGTTCAACCTCGTCGCGCAACGGACGGATCATCTGCGAATGGCAGAGATAGCAGCCTTCGCGGACATAGACGTTGCGGCCGGCGAGCTCCAGCGGCGTGTAGGGCCTGACGCCGTCGACCACCTCGATCGTGCTCTTGAGGTAAAACAGCGGCGTGATCTCGACGAGACCGCCGATCGCGATCACCAGCAAAATGCCTACGACCAAGATGATCGAGTTCTTTTCGAAGATTTGATGGCGTGTCCAGAACGACATGGCAAGCTCCTCATTCCGCCGGCTGAAGAGCGGCGGGCATCTGGACTTCCTGCTCGCCGACGCGAACCGTCATCCAGAGATTGTAGGCCATGATCAGCGCGCCGATCAGGAACAGCGCGCCGCCGGCGGCGCGGATGACGTAGAAGGGATGCATCGCCTCGACGGTCTCGATGAAGGAATATTCGAGGAAGCCGAGCGAGGTGTAAGCACGCCACATCAAGCCCTGCAGGATGCCCGACACCCACATCGCGGAGATGTAGAGAACGATGCCGAGCGTCGCGATCCAGAAATGCCAGTTGACCAGCTTGAGACTGTAGAGCCCCTTGCGATTCCACACCCAAGGCACCAGGCAGTACAGCGCGCCGAAGGAGACGAATCCGACCCAGCCGAGCGCACCGGAATGCACGTGGCCGATGGTCCAGTCGGTGTAGTGGCTGAGCGAGTTGACGACCTTGATCGACATCATCGGCCCCTCGAAGGTCGACATGCCGTAGAAGGCGACGGAAACCACGAGCATGCGCAGCACGGGATCGGTACGCAGCTTGTCCCAGGCGCCCGACAGCGTCATCAGGCCGTTGATCATGCCGCCCCATGACGGCATCCACAGCATGATGGAGAACGTCATGCCGAGCGTCTGCGTCCAGTCGGGCAGCGCGGTGTAGTGCAGATGGTGCGGGCCGGCCCAGATGTAGAGGAAGATCAGCGCCCAGAAGTGAATGATCGAGAGCCGGTAGGAATAGACCGGCCGCTCCGCGCGCTTCGGAATGAAATAGTACATGATGGCGAGGAAACCCGCGGTCAGGAAGAAGCCGACGGCGTTGTGGCCGTACCACCACTGGAACATGGCATCCTGGATGCCGCCCCAGGCGATGTAGGACTTGGAGCCGAAGAACGACACCGGCAAAGCGGGATTGTTGCCCAGATGCAGAACCGCAATCGTCACGATGAAGGCGAGATAGAACCAGTTCGCGACGAAGATGTGCGGTTCCCTCCGCTTGAGGATCGTGCCGAGGAAGACGAGGAGATAAGTCACCCAGACGATGGTCAGCCAGAGGTCGGCGTACCATTCCGGCTCGGCGTATTCCTTGGACTGGGTAACGCCGAGCAGATAGCCGGTGCCGGCGATCAGGATGAAGTAGTTGTAGCCGAGCACGACGAACCAGGGCGCGAGATCGCCGGCGAGCCGCGCGCGGCAGGACTTCTGCACCACGTAGAAGGATGTCGCGATCAGCACGTTGCCGCCGAAAGCGAAGATCACCGCGGAGGTGTGCAGCGGCCGCAACCGGCCGAATTGAATCCATTGTAGATCGAAATTCAGTGCGGGCCAGGCCAACTGCGAGGCGATGATCAGCCCGACCAGGAAGCCCGCAATGCCCCAGACCATCGCCATGACGGCGGTGAACTTGATCGGGCCCATATTGTAGTTTGGACGACCGTTGATCTCGGCAGGCGGCAGCGCCGCCGGGCGGTCGTAGTAGCGGTTGACGATGAAGAACATCGCGGCCAGGCTCGCCGCCGCGCTCAGCCCGGCGTGAAAGGCGAAAGGCGCGTCAACCGCCTTGGCCGAGGCAATCAGGCACAGGAAGGCGGTAACCGCGAAGATGAGCGCCAGGCCGCTTTCGCCTGTCGTCATGGTTTTCGAGATGGAGGGCTGGGGCATCGCGGATTCTCTCTGAAAGAACACGCCGCCAGAAAGCACACCGACTCCCGCGGGGACTTGATTGAGATCAAGATAGATGGAATTCTGTTCATGCGAGGCCGATCCTGATCAGGCAGCAATGCCAATGGTTTGGCATCGCGCCGAGCATGGCGTCGCCTTCCCGGAGATTGCCGAGCCATTATTGACTTTTCGCTTTAACGTCAGGCGTTCGCCGTCGCCTTGAGCGCCGCGATGACGTCCTCGCGCGCGATGATTCCGACCAGTTTCTGAGCGCCGTCGAGCACGATGATGCTGCGGATGCGGTGCTCGACCATGAGCTGGAGCACGCGCGTCAGCCGCGTTTCCGGGCCGACATAGATGAACTCCGGCGTCATGACGTCGCCGACCTTGCGGTTCATCAGGTCGTGATAGCGCGGCAGCATCTGGCTCGGCGTGAACGCAAAGCACTTCAGGATATCGAACTTGGTGACGATGCCGACGACCTGACCGTCATCCTCGACCGGATACGAGTTGAAATCATCCTGTTCGAACATCTCGCTGAGGGCGAGCAGATCGTGGTCACGCCCCACCGTGCTGACGTTGCGCGTCATGTAGCTTTCGACGATCTGCTCAAGGAATTTGTACACAGCGCGTCCTCATCGATTGTCTGTGCCGCCTCGCCGTCAGTGCGACAGCAGCACGCAGCGGGCGGTTTGCGTGAGCAGATATTCCGTGACGCCGCCGAGAATCAGCTCGCGGAAGCGGGAATGGCCGTAGGCGCCGGCGACGATCAGGCCGGCACCGACATCGCCGGCGATCCTCTCCAATTGTACGGCGGCAGTTTCGTTTCCCGCCTCCGCGACCCGCGCGGACGCGGTGACGCCGTGGCGGGCGAGCCAGGCGGCGACGTCGCTGACATGTGCCATCACCGCCGAGCGGTCGTCGTTCGTTTCCGGAATCTCGACGACGACGACGTCCTTGGCCTTGCGCAGCATCGGCAGCGCATCGGCCGCCGCGCGCCGCGCCTCCGGCGTGTCCTTCCAGGCCACCAGCACGCTGCGCAGATCGAGCCAGTTGATTTGATCAGGCACGACCAGCAGCGGCCGACCGGTCTGCATCACAAGATCCCTGGGGCTTGCCATCGAAAAGGCGTCGGAGAAGGTCGAGCTCTGCCCGCCGCTGACGATGATGTCGGCGCAGCGCGCCTGTGCCAGGACGTATCGTGCGGGAAAATCCGTGGCGCTGCGCCATTCCGCACGCCCGCTGCACCTTCTGGTCGCGGCGCGGAATTGCGCCTCCAGATCGGTAAGGCGCCGCTTGACGGAGCCCTCCTCCTGATCGACCAGCCGCTGGGCCTCGGCACCATCCGTGAAATAAAGCGGCGGCGCGAATCGCGCTGCAGCAATCCCGACGATATCGGCCTCGAATCGTTCGGCCAGCTCGCCCGCCACCTGAAGCTGCACAGTGTTGAGCTGGTCCAGCGCCAGGCTGACCATCACGGTCGCGTATGTCATCGGGCGTCTCCGAATGGCAATGAACTGGCGTGAAATCTAGCCTAGCCCTGTCCGGGCGGGATGAGGTAGATCAAATTGCCCGACGCCGAATTGCGGAAATCCGCCAATGGAATCAGCTATCCGAACTTGCCTAGGGACGTCGCTTGGGCGAAATTGCAGCCATGGTCGCTGCGTCATCGCCCGTCACCGAGCAAGAGGAGACACGACTTGTCGCCGACCCGCGTAACGCATCCGCCGGACGATCATCGCGGCGAGCATTTCCGGGTCCGGATCGAGGGGTTCGGCGTCGGAACCTGGGATCTCGACCTCACGACGCGCGAGCTGGAATGGTCAGAAACTGCACGGATGCTACTCGGTATCGAGCGGGGCCAGCCGGCAAGTTACGCTCTCTTCCTGTCGCGGCTCGGGCCCGCAGACCGCCAACGCGTCGAGGCTGCGATCGAACAGGTCGCTGCGCATGGCGGCGGCTTCGACGTCTCTTTCAAGATTGCTGAAGCGTCCGACCGGGCCAAATGGATCCGGGCGCGCGCCGGCCTGATCCGGGATGATGCCGGCGCTGCACGCCATCTCAGCGGCATCTTCCTCGACATCGACAAGGAGAAGCAGGTCGAGGAAGCCTTGCGCACGCGCGAGAGTCACCTCCGCTCCATCCTGCACACCATTCCGGACGCCATGATCGTCATCGATGGTCGCGGTATCATGCAGCTGTTCTCGACGGCCGCCGAGCGCCTGTTCGGCTGGTCCGAGCAGGAGGCGATCGGCCAGAACGTCAACATCCTGATGCCGGAGCCGGACCGCACCCGGCACGACGGCTACATCGCGCGCTATCGCTCGACCAATGATCCGCACATTATCGGCATCGGCCGCATCGTCACCGGCAAGCGCCGCGACGGCACGACGTTCCCGATGCATCTGTCGATCGGCGAGATGCAGTCCGGCGGCGAGCCCTATTTCACCGGCTTCGTCCGCGACCTCACCGAGCACCAGCAGACCCAGGCAAGGCTGCAGGAATTGCAGTCCGAGCTCGTCCATGTCTCGCGTCTGACGGCGATGGGCGAGATGGCATCCGCGCTCGCCCACGAGATCAATCAGCCGCTGGCGGCGATCAGCAACTACATGAAGGGATCGCGGCGGTTGCTCGCGGGCAGCACCGATCCCAACGTTGCGAAGATCGAGAGCGCGCTGGATCGTGCGTCGGAGCAGGCACTGCGCGCCGGCCAGATCATCCGGCGGCTGCGCGACTTCGTCTCGCGCGGCGAATCCGAGAAGCGGGTCGAGAGCCTGTCGAAGCTGATCGAAGAAGCCGGCGCGCTCGGTCTTGCCGGCGCGCGCGAGCAAAACGTGCAGCTCCGCTTCACTCTCGATCCAGGCGCCGACCTTGTCCTCGCCGACCGCGTGCAGATCCAGCAGGTCCTGGTCAATCTGTTCCGCAACGCGCTGGAAGCGATGGCGCACGCGCCGCGGCGCGAGCTCATCGTGGCCAACACCCGCATCAGTGACGACATCATCGAGGTGGAGGTGTCGGACACCGGCTCCGGCTTCCGGGACAGCGTCATTCCAAACCTTTTTCAGACCTTCTTCACCACCAAAGAGACCGGCATGGGCGTGGGACTGTCGATCAGCCGCTCGATCATCGAGGCTCACGGCGGTCGCATGGTCGCCGAGAACAACGCATCGGGCGGCGCGACATTCCGCTTCAC
>NZ_FOQM01000058.1 GCF_900113735.1 Bradyrhizobium sp. Gha | reverse complement strand
ACGCCGACGTCGATGGCGATGGTACACGGCGCCTCGAAACGGATGATCTGCCAGCGGTCGACCAGACCAGGCTTGCCGAGCTGCTTGGCCCAGAACGGCGGCGCCTCGATGCCGCGCATCCAGCGCGTCACGGTGACCGTCTTCTCGCCATGGGTGACGTCGAACGGCGCTTCGGCCACGGCGTCGTTTCCAATCGAGGAGCCGTGCACGAAGGTCTCATGGGTGAGGTCCATGAGATTGTCGAGCACGAGACGGTAGTCGCAGTTCACGCGGATGGTCTTGCCGTCGCCGGCCCAGGCTGGGTCGTGATTCCAGTGCATGTCGGGCACCAGCGCGGGATCAGCCAACGCAGGATCGCCCATCCAGAGCCAGATGTAGCGGTGACGCTCGACCACGGGATAGGCGCGGACGCAGGCCGACGGATTGATGGTCTCCTGCGAGGGCATGAAGGTGCAGCGCCCTTGCGCATTGTATTTCAGGCCGTGATAGCCGCAGACGACGGTGTCGCCTTCGAGCCGGCCCTTCGACAACGGCACCAGGCGGTGCCAGCAGGCATCCTCCAGCGCAGTCACCGAGCCATCGGCCTTCCGATACATCACGACATGCTTGCCGCAGATCGTCCGCCGCAACAGCGCCGGCTTCACCTCGGCATCCCACGCGGCAGCGTACCAGGCGTTCATGGGGAAGGATTTTATCATCGGGTGCGCTCTCCCAGGGCTTAGGGATACCTACGTTCAGCCACTTTCGGCTGCTGATCGTCTAAGGAGCGCCCTATACCAATGGCGGAGCCGCTGCATTTGGATAGTCGAAATTGTGCGAGTCCACGGCAACCTCTCGTCCGGGGGGCGGTTTGATTATTGGGTAGTCGGACAAGCTTTCGAGAAGCTGACGAGGTTACAGCCGGGACCCACATTCGCCCCGGGCAATGCTCTGCCTCATTCCTACGGGCTAAGTGACTGCTGTTTTCCGGCTTCTTTCGCGCCACATTTTGCGGACATAGTCAGCTAGTTCGCGTTATCGTCATGCGATTTCCCGGATCTGGCCCTTTATTCGCAGTCACGACGATGAGAGCCGTCGCAGGCCTAGCGCCGAGGCTATTGTGGAGCTTCACGATGTTGACGCGCGCCCAGAAAGGTCGGCAATTTGACGCCTAGAACACGTATAAACAGCCGAGCTGGCCCTGAACGAAAGGGAGAGCTCTTGACATTCATTCAGGACATCTGCGCCAACAGCCGCCAGACGCTAGGCTCCAAAACACAGCATGCCTCCCTTATGTGGACGTTACTCCGCGCCGATCCGCAGGCCAACGCACCACAATCATCAAAATGCCCGGCATATCGGGAGGCCGCCATTTCGAACGCCTGGATCTTAAAGCGATGCATCCCAGTTTGTCGGTACGAAACCTGCCGCCGTAAACGTGCGTCGCGTTTCTAACGGTCCCATAATCGACTGGAAAACGCCACGGGACTCTCCTCGTCGATGGGATTATCGACGTTTCGCGATTCGGGCGATCGCGCTCTACGCATTGGGTCGGTTGCCGCAGGGTCACCGCGGCACTCATCAAGCGATGGTGAGGTTGCTCGACGCTCAAGCCTCCGCTCCAACTCCTCCAATCCTGCCTTACATTCGGCGACAACCGATTGGGCACGGAGCAGCTCGACCTTGAGCTTGTCCATTTCCCTAGCTACTTTCTCAGGATCCCAATCGTCCTGCATCAGCTCATCACCATCTGCAAACACCGATGCAAGGACGGGGCTTAGCTGCAAGGCTCCCGCTCGGCATCTCGCCGCTTCCAGTGCTTGAGCCGCAGCTTAAAAGTGACGCAAACGATTGTTCCAAGGCATAACGTCCTACCTTTCCGCGTGTCATATTATCGAGACCGACGTTCGCCGCGACTCTGTTTGAGGCCCGGAATGGTCGCCCAAGCAACGCGCGATCTCAAGATGATTGACTTCGCGCTGAGTTGCATCAGGAGACCGGCCCCTGATGAGTTCGGAACAGTTCATTTCAAGACTGGGGTCGCGTGCTGGATGAGCATCATGAAGACAAGTGGTGTCGTCCCCGATTCAAGCAACCGGCATGCCATGCATTGAAGCATTTTCATAGAGTGGCGAGGCTCAGCCTTCCCGCTCCCTCTCGCCGCAGGCGCCCTATTTGTTGCGCCTGAAACAACCGATGTCTCGAGCAAGACAACGACCGTACCAACCGCGACAACCTAACAGCATTCACTCGGACGGCACCCAATCAAAAAAGACGAATTTTGCTGATCTAGGCCAGCATGATCTCACCATTTTGCGCAGAGCGTCACGGTACGAGATCAAGTGAACGCGGCTGCAACAACAAGGTCGCATCGGACTAGATAGCTGAAGCTCGTGCAATCTGAGGAGCTTGTTAAATTAGCTTTATATTAGATAGCGCACGGCATCGCAGCCCTCGTGGATCGGTAAAAACGGGTAGTTGGCCATCAAATCAATGACAAACCGGACGCATTTGCAAGGACCGCAACTCCGATTGCACTCACAGCGCTTGGACAGATCGCCATGAGGGACACGCCTGGATAAGACGAGGCGGTGGTTTTCATTTGTTCTGCGGAGTGCGGATCATAGTGCTACCGCTGCTGCGCGAGCGTGTTTTGCTTGCGCTCTACCATGGGCACACGCGTCCGTCTGGCTTAGCAAAACCTGTCCTGAACATCTTTGCGTGCCGCTCTCGTCAGCCTAGCGGGTGAACGCGCTCCATCCGAGCACGCTCTCATCACTGAGCAACACGAAAACGCCCCGTCCGGTCGTAACGATCATAGGCCACCGTTTTGATCGCGCCATCTTCTCGTGCGGACGTTGACGAATATCAGAAGTACAAGGAGGAGGTGGAGAATGCGATCAGCCAAGTCAATGCTGAGCATGGCACGGACGAGTGGAAGGCGATCCACTACACGAATGACTCGTTCAGCCAGGCTGCACTCGCCCCTCTTTGCCGCGCCGCAAATGTAGGTCTCGTCACGCCGCTACGCGATGGCATGAATCTCATGGCGAAGAATATGTCGCGGTCCAAGACCCAAGGGATCCCGGTGTTCTTTTCCTATCGAAGTTTGCCGGGGCGGCTGAAGATTTCAAGCAAAACGGGGCGCTGCTGATGACCCAAACAATCCCGAAGACATTGCAGACGCTATTTCGAAATCGAGACCAACATGCCGCTGGAGGAGCGTGTCAGGCGCTGGCGGTCGATGATGGATAAGATTGAATCCTATACCATCCACGACTGCTCGGCGGACTACCTCCGGGAGCTGGATAAAAGCCGCATCAGCGTTCCGGTTGATCAGTTCCACCATCTCGGTCTCGGCTGGACCAACGAGGCCCAAATGCCGCTCTATCAAGATTAGGCAGCGGCGGTAACCGCCTACAACGAGATCGATCCCGCGGCTGCCGCCTTGAAAGAGGCCGTCTATGCAGACGTGAAGTCGGCCTTTGAGGGCTTTAGCGGTCCCGCTGACGCACATGCAGGACAGACTCTGGGATCTGCCGGCGCCGACAGGTTCACGCAATGGCAATGGCTCGACGCCCCCGCGCAAAACCCATGACACGGCGGGTGGCGGGCCCTTAACAAGAAAAGAGTAATCCGCGACTTTCTCGTTGAGGCGGTTTATGCGGGCGTGTCGCGTCCGCAATGGACATGAACGGCGAGCCTGCGATCGTCGAGGGCTGTTCGGTCTCTTCCAGCGTGCAGAGCGCCAGTGAGGGCCTCAAAAGAGGTCGCCCGGACTGGGGGGCGCGGCCGCCGCGCAAACGGCTGCTATCCGGCTGCAACAGGAGAGAGTGGATCGAGAGCCTCCTGCTCCAGGTGATGCACGTCAGGTCCGGAACACAGCCACTCAGCAAGACCACGGATCGCACTGTCTGATGTCGCGATGGACGCCAGGCTCGGATCGGCAGAGGTCGAGTGGCCGGATTGCTCAGCCAATTCCTTCGTCATTAGATGCGGCAGTGGTCCCCGGGGGAGACTTTCCTCCAGATACCTAAAAATGCGCACGCCTCCGGCGTCAACATCGCCCCAATGAAGAAACGGCACATCGGCCGGAAGGGCATTCAGGACGTTGGTCAGAAGTTCGATCACTCCTGCCCCGGGAAAGCCGCCGATGTAAACGACTAGGCCGTCATCCTCGATCTCACGAACCTGACGATTGAAGCTTGCGTAGTTCTCGATCGTCAGCACCGCCGTCGGTCTTTCCAGGATCGACAATTGCGGAAGCATTTCCGGATGAATGGATACGAAAGGCTTTGCGCGGCCATCGATCAGGCGGCAACAAGCCCCTTCCACGGCAAGAGGTCCTTTCAGGTGGACAGGGTGACCGAAGCGCTCCAGCCCGATGTGCGCCCAAACCACATCCGGCGCTGCGCCCGGCTGCCCGATCCGGGCGGCGAGAACGCCGGCAATCCGCGAAGCGTGCCGATCGAAGGCCTTCGTGTCTTTCGTCGCCTTTTGGGAGAAGGTTCGCGCGTCCAGTCCTCTGGCCTCCTGCCGCGAGATGGACGCCAACAGCGTGAAGAACTCCTTAGCGGTGTCGGGCTGGCTGGCCGTGAGGCGGTACGCTGCCTCGCTGCGTGCCCACTTAGCTGTCATCTCTTCCAACAAGCCGACGACCCACGGCTCGCCGTTCGCGGCGATCGGGAGCAACTCGTCCCTGAGGCGCTGCGCTGTAGCCGGCGCAGTAGGACGACCGAGATGCCTGGCAAGCAGCTCAGGGTCGCGGACGCGGACCCGCTCGATCAGGTGACTCCGGTCTCTTCTGCCCCATTGCACCTCGACAGCGCCGAACCTTGTCGCTGACGCCATTTGGTCGTGGAAACGGATGACTTGCTGTGCCGTCGGGAGCCTGTCGTATTCCAGAGCCGCGGAAGCCGGGCGAGACCGATCGGGGTTCCGTTCGCTTCTCTCGAGCAGGCGTTCGAGGAATTCGGTGCCGACGTCGGCTGTCCTAACGTTGGTCATTCCGCAGCCTGGTCTTGCGGGGCAGCCTGAGTCTGCTCGGTCGCGATCAGCTCCGACTTGAACACGTCGAAGCCCTTCCGGTACGGATCGATCGCAACGATAGCGTCGCGCATTTTCTCCGTCAGGAATTCGGTGTCGATCACTACCAGGTTGCCCAGTCGGTTCACGTTCACGACCGTGTCGACCACCTCCATAAACACATGGCGCTTTTCGTCCGGGGTGGCCAGCATGACCTGGAGCCCGAGATCCCGCATGAACTCAGAGCACTGACCGATGGCCTTCGTGTCCAGCCGGTTAAAGGCCTCGTCGAAAATCGCGAGCGATAGCCCGCTTTCTCCGGTGCGACGGTTCTGGTACGTGGCGGCTAGAGAAGCGCCGATGGCGATGTAGAACGGCAGTTGCCCCTCGCCGCCGGAGCCCGTGCCGGCGCGGCTGGTCAACGATGAGCGGATCTTGCCCTCGGCATCCTGGATGTAGAGCTCGAAGTTGAAATACTTGCGCGGATCCTCGATGTCCTCCGTCCGTGCCTCCGGATTGGCCAATATTTCCTCAATCTGGCGCACCGCCCGCATCAGGGGAGAGGCTGCGTCGCCGCTACGATCCCCGAAGAGAGGCAGGTTGAACTCTGGCTTCCTAGATTCTTCGACGAGCTCGATCATATCGACGTGGGTCGGGGCCTCAAGCGCCTTGAAGGAGTAGTAGTCCCGTCCGTGGAACTGACGGTCCTTGAGGTGCCGATTGAGCTCGCTCAGAGTCGACTTGATTCCAGTGAAGGCGTCGTCGAGGCGATGTAGGAGATCATCGCGGAATGCCGAGGTCATCTCGGTCGCGGCGTTGCGGCACTGCTCCTCATATTGGACCAGTTCATGCGCGTCGAGGCGCTCCTTTTCAGCCGCGGCCCATTTCTCGACGGCCGCCGGTGTCGCCTCTTCGGCGGTGAAGGACGGCACGACATGGAATTCTTGACCATGCTTGTTCATCGCATTGGTCATTTCGCGCATGAGGCTGGAGCGCCGTGTCGTAGAACGTGTCTCCCTGTCCGCGATCATCCCCACGATATGGTTCGGAATGGTCTCCGTCGCCAGCGCGGCAACTTCCTGTCGATAGTCACGCATAGTTGTCGATTGCGGAAAATCCTGCCGCAACTGACGCGCGCGGTCTCGTCGAGCTACACGGGCGGAGTCGCGGTTCTTTTGCATGTAGTCATCGTAGGCACCTTCGGCTTTATCGCGAGCACTCTTTGCATAATCAAGGGCCTTCTGTGTCTCTGACTTTCTACGGCCCGCCGTCTCGGCTGCCGTAGCGAGGCGCTTCAGGTCGGCGACGAGCTTGGGATCGCGATTACGCTTCGCGTCCTCGATGTTCTTCTCGATCTCCGCGATCTTGCGGTCGAAAGCGGCCAGGTCTGCGCCGCAGTCGAAGCATGTCAGCCCAGCTTCGAGCATCTTCTGGAAGCGGGCGAACATGTCCTCGAAAAGCCGGGCCTCTTCTTCTAGCCGGCCAACCTCGCGCGCCCGCTCGGCAAGCTGCAGCGCGAGCTCCTGCCGCTCGGCTTGAAGCTGTTGACGCATTTGGGCCTGCGTAGACCGTCCGAGCTTAAGGTGCTCGGGTTTAGGAAGTCGCCGGACCGTCCTACCGCCCTGCATCATGCGGTCCGGCGTGATGGCGTTCTCGGCGGCGACCATCTTGTCCATGGTCTCCACCATCATGAGCCGGCCAAGGCGATAGTTCAGGAAGGCCCGCGCATGCCGGTTTTCTGTGCTGATGATCTGTGCCAGCGACCCTTTGTCTGACGGCCTGGTGCTTTCGGTTTTGGTCGTGTTAATGACTTCGGCGTGCTGGAACGAAAATTCTCCGCCCTCCCGGTAGATTTCGAGGGCGCGGACGGCCCGACCGGGTTCGACGATGAGCGCCTCCCGCGACCGTCCCAAGACGGCTTCGGCGGCCATCCGCCACTTGTCTTCGCGGATTTCCACTAGATCGCACAAAGGTTCGGCTTCGATCCCGTGCGAACGAAGCTGGTCAATCAGATCCCGGGTGCCTCGCTCGATTGGGCTCAATCCCTGTTCCATGCGCTTTAGATTGCTGTCGATCTGATCGATACGATCCTGCAGATCTCTTGTCGCCACGCGGGCGTTGAAATGGACGTCCGAGAACGTCTTGCGGACCGCCGCCAGACGCTCCTGGTCGACTGCGACAAGGGCCGCATCCAGATGTGAGGTGCTGTCCTTCCAATCTTCCGGGAGCGTCTTGTCCCACTCGGAAAGCGGCGCCCTACTCCGGGCGATGACAACTGCGCTCAGCAGCGCATGCAGCAGGTCGTCGCGACGAACCAACAGATTGAGCTCGACCGCCTTCTTGATCGAAGCGATGAGGCTTTCGAGATCCTTCAGTGGTGCCATGGCGTTGGCGCGCTTGCTCAGAGTTGCGGTCTTGTCTGACTCGTACATCTGAGCAAGCTGCTCGGCGTCGCTGGTCCTAATCGACAGCTCAATGCTCTTGTGCTCGGCCTCGAGCGTGGCGTGTCGGGCCGCGGCCGTGGTCGCTTCGACTTCCGCGTTGCACGCGGCGGTCCGCAGCTGCGCGAGTGCCTCTTCCTGCCGCCTGGCCTCGCGGCGGAATTTCTCCCATTCCAGGCGGGCAATCTGCCAGCTGGTGGTTGCGATGACCCGTTCGTTTTCGACAGCCCGACTGACGATGCGGAGAACTAGGGCGAGGCTCGCGCTTTGCGCCTTCAACTCCTCGATACGGTGTGTCAGCGAGCGCCAATGCTCGATCCCCCGGCGCAGTCTGTCGACCTCGATTGGCTGGATATCGAGAACGTAATTCCGGACGAACTCCGTCGGATTGTCCACCGGCTTCAGCAGCAGGGCGTTCCTGAACGCTCTCTGGAAACGCCGCGGGTCGAGCGGGAAGCCCGCCGGTGACAAGACCCTGAGCGATTCCGCCACGAAGTCGGTTGCGCTCGAAAATGCATCGTCGACGTCGATTTTCCGGGCTCGCATCGCGGTGCGCACGGCGTGCCACTGTAGCGTCTCAACCTCGTCCTCGTCGAGCGCGGCGAGGACGTCATCCTTGGCCACGGCGCCCTTTACGATGAAACGCGCTTCGCAGGTTTCGTCGCTCCTCGATGCCGATGCCGCGAAGGCTACGCCCAAGCTCACGGCCGATCCGGCGGTCATGTCCTCAAAGACAAGGATGACGTAAGTGTAGGCATGCTGTCGCGTTGGCTCCGACCTCTCGCCCTTTTCGTCGAGCGAGACAACGCCGAGACAGTAGTCGCGCAGCGTCCGCTTGCTCCTGACGTTGCTCTGGGCACTCGGATTGAATCGGATGCTGGCCATACTCGCGCCGGACAGAACGGTCTGCACAGCGTCGATGATCGCCGATTTTCCCGCGCCGTTCGGTCCGATGATGGCGGTCATGCCGCGCATATCGACCTGCTGAGCGCGGAACAGGTACCAGTCGACCAGAATGATGCGACGGAGTTCGATCACGTCTGCCCCTCGCTGGTGACGTCGGGCTTTTCTGCCGCCGCGGTGGAACGCGACACGAACTCCTCCAGCGAGCCAAGTGTGTCTCTGGAGACAACGGTCGGCAATGCAGGTCGCAGGAACAAGGTGAAGTTCCTGTCGTCCCGATCCTCGATCCTGACCAGTCCCCTCTGCCGGAAGCCGGCGAGGATTTCCTTCACCCGCCCGAAGTTGGGCCGCTCCCGATGGGTCCGATCTTCGTAGATCTGCAGGATGTGCTCGCTCTCGACCTCCACCTCGCCGAATTCCTTCGCCTCGTACCGGGTGAACGCTTCCTCATAGTGGAGTCGCAGCACCAGCAGCAGCAGGCTCTCGTCGAGCTTCATGCTCTGGCGCGGAGGCAGTTCGTTCGCGACCAGGCCGACATATCCGTCGTTCGGCCTGCCGACGACCCGATATCCGAGCGCGTCAAACAGGTTCTCGAAATAGCCCGCGTAGTGGCGCAGCACTTCGTACGAAGTCTTCATGCCCCAATCGTTCTCATAGATGAACTGCGCACGCCAAAGCGCCTGGGCGGCCTGACGCAACTCTTTCTGGAGATGGTCGCCGTCATGGCCTTCGGAGTCCGCGTCGTCGATGATTTTGGAAAGGTCACGCAGCATCGGCCGAGGTCCTCGTTCTCGCGATGCGGAAGGCGGTCACGTCGATCCAGTCGTTCGAGGTGCGCCCCTCTTCCAGCGTGACCGTGAACTCGCCCAGTCGCACGGAGCGACCGACGGCAGCCAGGTTCGGGAACGCCCGGTAGGCGAACAGATCGGCAATGCTTTCAATATCGACCTCCGCAGATGAGACGACGTCGCGATCTTGCATCTTCCGACGAGCGAACTCGAGCAGCCTCTGATCGGTCACCCGCACCATCCGATCGAACTCGGTTGTGGCTTGTACATAGGCGCGAAGATAGGGGTCCTGCTTCGGCACCTTGAACCGCGTCCGCTCGGGCGGAGCTTTAGGCGGCGGGGGCGTGTACAACGCGAGCGACGTGACCGGCAGACCGACATCCGGCGATCTCAGCCGGATCTCGACCTCGTCGTTGCCGATCTTCGAGAGCTGCTCGATCAACCGGACGATGCGCTCGGCGGATCCCTCTCCCATGACATCCATGTAGTGCACGGCGGTGCGGATGCGGCGTTCGAGCCGATCCCGGAAGTCCTCGATCTTATCCATAAACGGCCCGACATCCTCGAACACGCTCTTGATCTTCTCGAGCTCCGCGATGACGCGCTCCTCGGCCGTGGCAATAGTGGCGCCCGCCGCCATAACACCTTGTTCGATGTAGGCGCGTGCGATCTTGCCGAGGCGCTCGGCGTCCGCGAGCATGTCGCCCGCGAGAGATGCGATCATGCGACGATGACGGTAGGGATTGTTGGACGTCTTGAGCTGCTTGTAGTCGGCGATCAGCAGCCCGTCGACGAAATCCTGGAAGAACGTGCGAAGGATGGCGGCCGCGTTCGGATTGCCGAGAATGCGGTCCTCAATCTCCCGCATGCCGGCGAGGATGCGGCGCATGCTGCGCGCGAACCGCAGAGCCGTGTCGTGTGCGTTGGCCAGGCCTTGGGCCATCGTCTCCGGCTCACGAAATGCGGCCTCCAGGTTGTTCTTGACGTCGACCACGGCGCCGGCGACGCGTATGCGACTGCTGCCGAAATCGGTAATCGCCCCCAGGACCATGAAGGCGTCCGGATTCATGTCGACGTAGGTCCGCCACTTTTCGGTCTCTTCGGTGAGCCAACCGGAGTCGCGTAAACGGTAGTAGGCGAGATAGTGGGCCTGGCTCGTCGTCTGGTCTTCGTCCGTATCCCCCTCGGAAAGATCACCCATTGTCCCGATGCCGAACTCCGACAGTCCGATCTCGATCTGCCTGACGACCTCTTCTCTAAGCGGGGTCTCGAGGATGCGGGCAGAGTAGACGCGCTCGTAGAGCCGCATCAGGAGACGAGCGTAGACGTGCTTTTTCGGGCCCGAGAGAGGGCGGAAGAGAGTCTCTGGGAGATAGCCAAACAGCTTCATAGCGGGTCCTCAGCCTAGCTGATTGAACCGTCATATTGACTCAACCGCAAGAAAAAACTGAGGACTTTCAGGGCGTTCTAGCGTCGCCGCTTAGCCTTATTGTATCGAGCGTCGTAGTCAGCTAGGCCGGGGCGCCCTCACGCCGAGGGGGCTACCGTCGGCAGAAAGGTCGCTGCGAGACGCCGATGACGCTATGGCTTCGCCGCCTTCCTTGCGTCACTCGAGGTACTCCCGAGCGGCATCCTCCATAACCGACCAGGCGGCCCGCTTCTCTTCGAGGGCCGCCGCATGCCGGCGGCGATCTGGGAATCGATCATTATTAGGACCGTGACACGCTTTCCGATCGGCGTGCGCATGCCCGCTTCGATGCCTTTTTCTTCCCCACCCTGGCCTTTCCGCGCCGTGCGAAGCAGTTGGTTAACCATACGGCATGCTGACGGTGTTCGCCAGATGAGGTCCGGCTGAACAAGACGGAAGTCCAAGGCCGGCGGACCCGCTTTAGGGGGCAGCGCCGCAGGGCTAGCTGACCAAACGCAACCAGAGTGGGTTGATGGGCTCCATCCGATACACTCTTTTATGTCTCAAAACCTCTTTCAACACGCTTTTATGTCCCAAATGACAATCTTGTATGTCCGAAGCGGACCGCAGTCATTCTGCCGTCGCCCACGGCCAGAATGGCCGCACATCGTGTTGCTGCGTCTGACCGATGCTGATGCGATGGGCGCTAGCGCAGTTGGCGTGCTTCTGTCCGCACTGGAAAAGAGCTTACCTCAATAGGCCCCGAAAGTCCCGTTGAAGAACAGGTCGCAGTCAGGGCGCTAGTCGCGAGCCGGCCCGGGTGATCCGCAGCAGCGAGCCGCTCGAAATTAGTCCGCCTGTTACGGATTTGGTCGATGAGGGATGGCGGGCTCGCGCCATAAATGATCGGTTCGAGTATCTGGGCTTCGAGGCCCCCTATTGATCGCTTCGATGATAGACTCGGTGAACAGGTTGTCGCGAGCAGGGTCGTGACGAAAGGCGACCGAGTGTCTCATCCTTCATCGAAAAGGCGGACGGCGCCGGCCTGCCGAGCGCCTTACCACACACCGGGCGAAGCTAAAGCATCCGCCGAATCGACGTAGATTGTCGAGCCGACCTGCACGCGACGCAGCTCCTGCCGGTATCCAGCGGCTCCCGCTTTATGAAGCGTCTCGATGGCTGGAGGATCGTCTGCACCGAAAATAAGGGCCTCCGCGAGCACGCGGCCTGTCATCATGGACGGCCGCGCAATGCCAAGCAGGCTGAGCACGGTCGGCGCATAGTCGCAGATACCGGAAGGCACGTGCGATTCCACGCCGCTTCTGATCAATGGGCCCGCTAGGATGCCGAGCGACAACATTTCCCTGGCGTGCAGCCCGCCGTGCACACCGAGCCCAACCGGCGAATCCGGGCCCCAGCAGCGGCCGGGAAGGCCAAAGGAATCGAGACCATCATCCCCCCGAAAACAAAACGAAATGTCAGCCGACCGGGGATGATCGGCGAAGACCAGATGACGGGCGAGGCTACCTGGGGCGATCCCATCGTCCCCGCTCTTAGCGGCCGTAAAAACCGGACCGCACCAAGGCCGTTCCATCATTGCCGCAACCGCGCGGCGGATGGCTCGGTCGGATGGCTCCGACAGGTATATGGCGCCAACCTGACCTGACATGACGACCGCCTCGATCCCCGGTCCTGGTACTTGGGCACAACGCATCCCAGTCGCGTTCAACGTGTCTAAGAGATCAGCCTGCGCGTGCACTGTTACATGGCCATGATCGGATGCTACGATAAGATGCACGCCTTTCGGCGCCCCTTCAGATTCCCACCATTCAAGCACGCGGCCAAATTGGCGGTCGAGAAAGCCGATCACCTCCAGAGTCCGCGTCGCGCCGATTCCACAATAATGCGACGAAGTGTGAGGCTCGCCGAAGGAGAGAATTGTGACATCGGGCTGAATTTGGGGCCAGACCTCATCAAGCAATGCCGATGTTAGAAAGGCTTGAGCGGCAAGATCCGGGGTACCGTGAGGCGTCGGCGCCGGTGTCGGCCCAAGCCGCGCCTCCACCCTTTCGAGCATTGCCGCTGGCGTGGCGAGGCGAGCGAAATGACCCGAGAGCGTTACTTGGCTCAGCGGTCGCGCCTTGTGGTTCAGCATGCGAGTTGCTCCAGCTGAATTCGAGGCGAGAACCGCAAACGTCTTGCCGTTCGCCGCGAGAATCTCGCCTAGCGACGGCGCGCCGACCAAATGCCCGCCGCTCGAGGCATCGAGGTCCTCAATCAGGCGGTCGTCGCCCGTGTCGATCAAGCGCGGCGCTGCTGCCACGCGATCAAGAAACCTGTTACCGACAATGCCATGACGATCCGGGGTCGCGCCTGTGATCAGGCTCGTCAGTGAAACCCGGGTCTCGCTGGGGTAGATGGTGCGCTGCCGCGCTAGCGTAGCACCGCGGCGCTTGAGTCTATCCAGGTTGGGCGTCAGCGATCGCGTTATCAGATCGGGCCGAAGCCCGCCAAATAGCACGATGATAACGCGGTTTGGACCTGATCGATCTGACATAAGGGCATGCTCTCTTAGCTAGATGTTCCAAGGGTCCCCACAGCTGCTCACTTGAAGCGCTGTGACACGGTGAGGGATCGGTACAAGCTGGCTGAGACCAGGTCACCGATACTCTCGCGTGTCCCTGTGAACCTTTCCGTGATTCCATGAGGACTTTTCTCTCAGGACGAGCGATCGTGCCGCGATCATCACATACGAGGGCCGCTTCCGGACACAATACCTAGGCGGCCGGTTATCTTGATGACGCACTCTTTGCCTCGATTGTTCGCAGGTTTCGGCGGAGACGTTCAGAAGTTGGGCGCCGGAGGGAAATCGAATTCGCCAGCTAGACAAAGCCGTGTGCGCTCTTTTCGCTTTTGTAGAGAAAGTGAGATGAGCGCAGCAACTATCGTACCAAATACGTGGCGCGCGACACTTACGACGCGAGACAAAAGGCGGACAGATTTTACGGCTCGTCCGACGCGTTTGAACGCATTGAAGCGACTATCACAACATGTGCGGAATGAGACACAGCGCCAGCTGTGCGCTCCCTTATCTGCCGAACAAGACCCAATTCCCGAATGTAGCGAACATCTTCGATGGTGGCGACGCGATCGCCACTGTTGCGCCATCGATCCGTCGTTCGTATTCAAATACCAAAGCTCGCAATGCAGGGTTCTCTTCATCGCAGCAGTTTCGGACGTCGCTCGAGGCCTACCAAGGTTGGTAGTGCCGACAGTAGGCTCTGTCTGGTTTGATTTTGCGCATTCTGAGCGGCGCCCTGTTGAAGGATGGTCGGCAACTCGTCGCGCCAGGAACTCTGGTCATCAGCGTCCTCTGAATCCGCAACGTCGGATCACTGAGGGCGAGCAACTGCCAATCGTAATCGCTAAGGAGGGAGGGTAATGGCTGCGCGAACCTCGATTGCTGATAGCACGAACTGGCGCGGAGAAAGGTGCCTGGATCTTAGTCCATCGCGTGCGCGTGGGCCGACGACCCGACCCATTCGGCTAAGGCCGCTAGTGTTCTCCCGGAGTCGTGTTTGCCGTCTGGGATAAGTCGGCATTCGTCGCGTGGTTAAGCGATCGAGCAAACGAGCAACTTTCGCAAAACGATCAACGACCACGGGTTTGTGCCACTTCAGGCAGTTCGGAGCAACCACAGTTTCAATTGGACGGCCTGTGAATGACTGCTCAGCGGAGAGCGATTCCTATTCAGCCGAATGCCGTCCGGCTCCAACTCCGCTGAATGAAAGGGCGGCTTTTCATGGAAGTGCCGAAAAATCAGGCTAGCAAGCAACTTAGCGACGGCGACGAGCAATCGAATTCCGCACGTGTAGCGTGCTCGCGCGATCACTTGGAGTTCCTCGACGTCGTTATGGATGTTCGGACACAGCGCGTGAGTCGCAGCGGAAGACCAATTAAGATGAGGCCGGTGGAATTCCGGCTGCTCCAGTATTTCCTTGAGCACCCGCAGCAGGTGTTTTCGAGGGCCGAACTCCTATCCAGCATTTGGGGCCAGCACCTCCACGTCGTTTCGAGGACTGTCGACGTCCATGTCGGGCGCCTTCGCAAGGCACTCAATAAAAACGGTCAACCCAATTGTATCCGGACGGTGCACTCCCGAGGTTACTCGCTCGATGCTCAGGATTAACTCCGTTGAGAACGCGCTAGCTTGACAGGGTTCCGCCGCGAGGGTTAGCTCGGGACTTGTGAGGCTTAATCCTCCGATCCTGCTCGCTTGATCAATCTTCATCGCAGTTTTGGCCTACAATGAGGTCCCCTGGGAGCTAGGCGGGCGGAAACAGGGTTTCCTACCTTGGATTTTGCCATGGACTATGCAGCAAGCCGGTAGGTGCTGCTGAAGAGAAAAGGCAGTGTGAAGTGGTCCACAAAAGCGTTCCGCGTTTGTTGTGGCATGCGATCCTCTGATAAGCATATGTTCGAGCCTGTTACCGATCAGCGGCAGTATTTGAGAATTCGCGAATTTTTGGCTGAACAAATCGAACATGGCAGATGGCACCCGGGGGAACGACTGCCTTCAGAGCGGACTCTATGCGAGCAGTTTGACTCGGCACGAACAACGATTCGGCAAGCCCTCCTGCATTTGGAAGGCGAAGGCCTAGTGTTCCGAAAGGACCGGAGCGGATGGTTCGTTTCCTTTCCCCGGATCACCTACGATCCGACCCATCACATCAATTTCGCGCGGATTGTCGAGCTCCACGGGCGAATGCCGCGATGGGAGCTTATTGGAATAGGACGTGTCAGGGCGGGACCGCGGCTTGCAAGCTTCTTCGAGCATAGGGGGGATCTAGACGTCTTCCGTATGACCACCCTTTGCTCGATTGATGATCGAAGGGTCGCGCTTCAGGAGTATTTCCTCGATGCAGAGGTTTTTCCCGACCTTGACCAGATTTCTCACGAGGCCCCGCTCACCGACACCCTTCGCAAGCACTACGGCGTTCAGACCGAACAGAGGCGTATCACCATTCGCCCGACGCGGCTGAACGAATGGCAAGCCCACGCACTAGGCCTGACCCCGAGCGCCCCCGGACTGTTCATCCGCCGCCTCAAAGTGGAGCGGTCAGGACGTGTGGTCGAGGTCGACAACGAATTCTGGCGCCACGACATCATCGAGTTCTCCATCGAAAAGTAATCGCGCCAAGCAACGCGCCCGCTTCTCCCAAGCGACGGAACAGTCTTCGTCATTTAGATGTAACAAGAGTGTAACAGATCTGGTCCATACCAGTTGGCGCAGATGGCGCGGGGACCGCCCCCGGATCGCCCCTGGAGGAGGGATCGAATGGCATTTCTTGCCTTGTCGACTAAGCTGTTCCTGAGCGCACTCGGTATGGGGTCTTTCCTGGCAGGCAACCCATGTAAGCCTGCTCACGCGGCGACTTCAGACCGGCTCATCGCAGCCGTGCAACAAAATCCACCCACTTTGGAGCCTATGCGGGAATTCAGCAATGTTGCCATGCGCATCGTTCCGAATGTCCTCGAGACCCTGATCGACATCGACTACAAGCAAGGCTTTGCCCTTGTCCCGGGGTTGGCGACCTCTTGGCAGCGCGTGGACGAGCGAACTTTGGAGCTCAAGCTGCGTCGTGGCGTGAAATGCCAGGATGGAAGCGACTTCACAGCCGAAGATGTTGTATTCACTTTTGGACCAGAGCGTTTTCTAGAGGACAAGGCGCCCGGTCATGCAGTCGGCGCGATCCTACTCGGCAACATCGCCTCCGTTGAAGCGGTCGGCCCCTATGCTGTGAAGGTGATCAGCAAGGTCCCCGATCCTCTCCTCGAGGAGCGCCTTGCGAATTATCCCGCCCAGGTCATTTGCAAGCGAGCATATCAAGCGGCAGCCAATTGGGACGCGTGGAGCCGGGCGGTGATCGGAACCGGTCCCTATCGCTTAGCCGAAATCAAACCCGGTGAGTCAATCACACTCGAGCGCTTCGATCGTTACTGGGGAGAGAAGGCGCCGGTTGCCAAGGTCGTCTTCAAGGAGGTGGCAGATACGAGTGCCCGAATTGCGGGATTGCTCACAGGCGAAGTCGATATCATAACGGAGGTGCCTCCTGACCAGCTCAAAGAGATCGAGGATCGCGAGCGCTTCGCGACCGTCGGGGGCCCCATCCGCACTATCCGTATGATCGTCTATAATGGTGGCGCCAAAAATCTGGCAGATCGGCGACTTCGCCAGGCTCTCAATCTCGCGATCGACCGGCAGCTGATCGTCGACACGGTTTTCCATGGGCGCACACGCGTGCCGCACGGGCTGCAACAGGACTTCTTCGGGAAGATGTATATCGCCAATTGGCCACAGCCTGCCTACGACCCAAACAAAGCCCGCGAGCTTCTCAAACAGGCCGGCTACAAGGGCGAGTTGATACATTACCGTATGGTCCCCGACTACTATACGGCCGGAGTGGCGACGGGACGCATTCTACAGCAGATGTGGAAGGCGGTCGGGCTCAACGTTCAGATCGATTTCGTTGAGAACTGGTCCCAAGTCTACAAGAAGGACGACGCGCGTAACATACAGGACACGTCGGCCACGGCTTTCTTTCCTGACCCCGCCAGCCAGTTGTGGCGGATCTTCAGCCCTAACGACCGTTATCAGCAAGAAGGCTATTGGGCCAATGCCGAATTCGATAGGCTCGGGCAGATCCTTGAGCAGAGCAGCGATTTGCAAGCCCGCCGTAGCGCCGCCCGCGACATGCTGCGCATCTTAGACCAGGATCCACCAGGCACCGTTCTGTACGAGCTCCCGGTGTTTTACGGCAAACGCAAGGCCCTCGTTTGGACTGCCTATCCCTGTGAATTTATGGATCTTCGCGCCGGCAATCTGTCCTTAACGGGTGCGCTCGGCAGCAACCCTGCGCAAAACATCCCGTAAGCTGTTGCGACCACCTGACCGCAACGAGAGAAGCGCCGCATGACACGATCCGCAACGATCGCAAGCTCCCTGCTGCATGTCGAGGATATGAGCGTTCATTATCGTGCAGACGGCACACAAAAAACTGTCGTCCGCAGACTTGGATTCGAGCTCGCGAAGGGCGAGATTCTGGCGATAGTGGGAGAGAGCGGCAGTGGAAAGAGCACCGCTTGCCTCGCGCTGCCCGGACTCCTCCCAAATGCCGCATTGGTGACGGGTCATGCGTGGCTAAATGGTGCCGACGTTTTGGCCCTTCCTCAGGAAAGCCGCTCTCGGCTTTGTGGCCGTCGCATCGGGTTCGTATTTCAAGATGCTCATGCTTCACTAGACCCTCTACGAACGGTCGGCTCTCAGCTTAATGAGGTCCTGCGCGTCCACGGTGTTACCACCGGCAAAGCCAGACTCGCCAGAGTACGCTCCATACTTCTGGAGGTAGGACTCAGAGACCCTGCGCGGGTCCTCGCGGCCTATCCCCATCAGCTCTCCGGGGGAATCGCGCAACGGGTTTGTATCGCATTGGCGCTCGCAGGTGATCCGGAACTGCTCATTGCCGACGAACCAACGAGCGCACTTGATGTCACTGTGCAGGCGCAAGTGCTCGCGCTCATCCGCCGTCTTTGTGACACCCACGGCCTCGGAGTGATCCTCGTCACGCATGATCTCGCAGTTGTGGCCGAGATCGCGGACCGGATGCTCGTAATGTATCAAGGCCGGATCGTTGAGTCGGCTCCCGCTGATATCTTGTTTGCTACGCCCGCCCATCCATACACAGTCGGGCTCATGGGCGCCGTGCCGCAGATCGAGGAGCGTAAACGCCGGCTCGTGCCCGTGCCTGGTAATCCGCTTCAAGATGCGGTGGAGGCTCTCGGTTGTGGGTTTTT
Source organism: Bradyrhizobium sp. Gha (assembly GCF_900113735.1). Taxonomy (GTDB): domain Bacteria; phylum Pseudomonadota; class Alphaproteobacteria; order Rhizobiales; family Xanthobacteraceae; genus Bradyrhizobium. Next base: position 19,576 of record NZ_FOQM01000058.1, on the reverse strand, counting down.
GCGTCGCTGTGTCCACGGAAGTCCTGTTTGCGCGAATGAGACTCCCGCTCTTCGAACTCTAGGCAGGGCCCACAGGGTTGCCTGCCACCATGATGTGTACGGCGAGAGCGCTGGACCAACGCACCTCGAGGCCACCGAATGACCGGCGACCCGCCGAACAGGTTGCTCTTGGCCGCGGAGCAGGTGACTCGCATCTATCGTGTTGGTGCGCGTGCGCTTCCGTTTACTTCCCCCCCGCATGTGTCAGCCGTCCAGAATGTGACTCTGATGCTGCACGCCGGGGAACGCCTCGGCATCGTCGGTGAGAGCGGATCTGGAAAATCGACTCTCGGTCGCCTCCTCATGGGCTTCGACCAGCCAACCCACGGCCGAGTTCTTTATTGTGGACGAGACATACGCGAGTTCTCCCGTACCGAGCGCTTCGGCTTCCACCGCGCCGTCCAGATGGTCTTCCAGGACACGCATGGCGCCTTAAATCCACGCTTGCGTATTTTCGATCAGGTTATCGAGCCTCTTGATGTGCACCGTCTCGGCACGCGCCAGCAGCGCCGCAACCGCGTCCATGATCTGCTGAGCAAGGTCGGCCTGCCTGCCGCTATCGCAGAGCGATATCCGGCGGAGCTGAGCGGCGGCCAACGCCAACGCGTAGTCATCGCTCGCGCCCTCGCGCTTGCCCCGAAGATTCTGATCTGTGACGAGCCAACCTCCGCAGCCGATGTTTCGGTTCAGGCGCAGATCGTCAATCTCCTAGATGATCTGGCACAATCGGAACGGCTTACGCTCGTTCTCGTTAGCCATAGCCTCGCGGTCGTCCGGCATCTCTGCACCCGGGTCGCCGTCATGCATTCCGGATGCATCGTCGAGGAGGCACCCGCCGAGGTGCTTTTCCACGAGCCGCTGCACCCCTATACTCGCGCGCTGCTCGGCGCCTCGCCGGCTTTGGCTAGGCGACGCCGGCGTTCTACTCCAGTTCAAAGCTGTACTGCCATTTCTTCGCCTTCCGGAATCGGCTGCGCCTACGCATCTGCTTGTCCCGATGTGGCAGAGCTCTGCAGATCCGCCGCTCCAAATCTCATCGAACTCGTTCCAGCTCACCATGTGGCCTGCCACAAGGTGACGACCGGCCGCCGCTCCGAAAAACGCATCGAGGAAGATCATGCTGGCATTGGTGCTTAGAAAACTTTTCCGCGCAGCCTTGACTGTATGGCTGACGGTTAGCTTCGTCTTCATCGTTCTTCGGCTGTCCGGCGATCCAGCACAGATTATCCTCCCTATTAATTTGGTGACCCCAGAAGTTGAAGCGGCACTGCGCCACAAATGGGGGCTCGATCAGCCGCTCATTGTTCAGTATTTGGACTATGTAGCCAATGTTTTTCGTGGTGATTTTGGTTTCTCATTCAGAGATGGGCGCCCTGCAGTCAGCCTTGTGCTCGCCTCTTTGCCCAATACGCTGGCCCTCATGGTCGTCGCAGTACCGTTGACCATCTGCACGGGTATCGCGATCGGCGTGCTTGCTGCATTGCGGCGCGGCCGATTAACGGACCGTGCAATTATGCTGACCGCAGTCACAGCATTTAGCGTTCCCAACTTCTTCCTCGGGATTCTGACGATCATTGTCTTTGCTGTGAGTTTGCATTGGCTTCCCACGGGAGGGACGGGATCGATACGTCACGTCGTGCTTCCCGTACTTTGCCTAAGTGCCGCCTGGATCGGGATCTTCGCCCGCTTCACACGAGGGGCGACGATCGATGTGTTGGGGCAGCCTTTTGTCACTGGGCTTCGAGGTCGCGGCATACCCCAGATGGCTATCATACGCGCACATATACTGCCGAACGGGATGATTCCCACCCTGACCGTCTTCGGTATGTACATCGGCTCGCTCATCTCCGGCAGCATCATCGTCGAGAGCCTGTTCGCATGGCCAGGCGTAGGTCATCTCTTGGTCGAGTCCGTGTTCAGCCGGGATCTTGCCGTCGTTCAGGCCATCATCTTGCTAGCTTCTCTCATGATGGTAACGGCTAATCTGCTCGTCGATCTCTCCTATGGCTGGCTCGATCCGCGGATCCGCGACCTCGAGATTGCGTCGAGGGTGCTGTGACCTGGCATGAATCTAATCTCGGCGCCGTGCGTGCATACGAGCCATTGAGGCGACTGTGGGCGCGGCAGTCTGTGCGATGGCGTGCAACACGCTTCGCGCCGCTTTCGGCATTGGCGCTTGCCTGGCTAATCCTTTTGCTCATTTCGGCGTTGCTGGACAGCCTTCTGTCCAGCCCGGATGCGATCTCCATGGATCTGCGCGCCAGGCTTCGACCTCCCCTTCTTTTCGGCGGCAACTGGGCGCATATCCTCGGTACTGATGATCTCGGCCAAGACATCTTGGCCCGCCTTCTCCTCTCAGTCCGCACCAGCCTGCTGGTAGCGCTTGTGGGCAGCGGCCTTGGAGCGTTGCTCGGAACGACACTGGGCTTCATCGCGGCGCATTTCCGGGGCTGGATTGAGGAAAGTGTTCAGATGCTGGTGGATCTTCAGGCCGCAATGCCGTTCACCATCATTGCGCTCGCGCTGTTGGCGTTCTTCGGCAACAGTTTTGGATTGTTCCTGGTGATCATGGGCATCTACGGGTGGGAGCGGTATGCGAGGTTGGCTCGCAGTTTGGCGCTTTCAGCACTCGGTCAAGGCTATACCCTGGCTGTAAGGAGTTACGGTGCCGGCTTTCTCCGGCTCTATGGCCGTCACGTTCTACCTAACGTCGCCGGGCCGCTCATCGTGAATATGATCCTGAACTTCTCGGAGGTGATCCTCCTCGAGTCCGCATTGAGTTTCCTTGGCCTTGGCGTTCAGCCGCCGCTGAGCAGTCTTGGTACAATGGTCGGCTATGGAAGAACCTACGTGACGACCGCCTGGTGGATCGCCGTCATTCCCGGCGTCGTGATTGTGCTGACAGTGCTCTCTCTCAGCATACTAGGCGACCGGATGCAGGATCGATTGAACCCTGCGAATCGGAGTTGTAGATGACGCGCAGTCATTTGAGATGCGTTTTTAGGCAAGACGCCGACCTTCATGACAGACTTGAGATTAGCCTCGATGACCGGCCGCTCAGTAGCTTTGCTCGTGCAGCGCTGTGTCATCTTCCGACCCCTTTGGAGCCGCTTCACCGTTTAAGCGCTCATCTCGGTGGCAATCGATCGCTCTACGTCAAGAGAGACGATTGCACCGGGCTTGCCGGCGGCGGCAACAAATCTCGTAAGCTCGAGCTTGTTATGGCCGACGCTCTTCAGCAGCAGGCTGACGTCGTGATCACACATGGCGCGCTGCAATCGAACCATGCTCGACAAACCGCCGCCGCTGCCGCCCGTCTCGGTATAGGCTGCCGCCTGATCTTGGAACAGCGGCTGGATAATCCAGGCGAAGTCTACACTTCTTCCGGGAACCTGCTGATGGGGCGAATCCTCGGTGCGCCAATTGAGGCCGTCGTAAAAGGAACAGACTGTCTTAAGATCGCGCAGATGGCTCTCCAACGTGAGCTGAAGAATGGTCGAAAAGCGTATCTCATCGCGGGTGGCGCTTCGACTCCCCTCGGCGCTATCGGCTACATCGCTTGCGCCTCTGAACTTGAAGCGCAAGCTCGCGACCGAAATCTTAGCATCGACGCGATCGTCTGTTGTGCCGGAAGCGGCGGTACACTCGCAGGCTTGGCAGCCGGAACCGCCTATTGGGAGCGGCCGCCATATCTTTTCGGAGTCAGTTCCGGCTCGCACAATGCTGTCTCAGCAGCAGCTGTTTTGGCACTTGCGGCGCGTACGGCTGACCTCGTCGGGCTCGACTCCTCCGTGGTACGTGCGCGGAGCCGTATCGAGGTGCTCTATCCCTCGGCAGACTACGGCGTCGTCGACCCCTCCGTGCTGGAAGCCATTGACGTCACGGCCCGCACGGAAGGCCTCCTTTTGGATCCCGTTTATACCGGGAGAGCAATGGCCTCGCTGCTCGCCCAGGCGACCGTCGGCGCGTTGGGAAAGGCCAAGACCATTGTCTTCCTTCATACGGGGGGCATTCCTGGCCTGTTCGCCTACGGTACAGCGCTCTTGCAGTCTGACAAAGAGAATGGCGAGACCATCGGTCGCGCCCGAACGTCAGGCATCCATGCATGACGGAGCCGATACTAGGCTCGCCGCAGTCGTTAACCAAGCATCGATAGGAATCCCAGTGTTGATAGCACCGCGAAGCCAATGATCCAGGGTATGTATGCCGGGCGTCCTCTTGGAAAGAAAAACGGAGCGACATTAAGCACCCCAAGGCCAATGTTGGTCGTCGCGAGAAATGAAAAGAAACTATCTGCGCCGATGAAGGGCCTCAGCAGGAAGAGCAGCGTAAGGGCGAGGATGTTATGGGCGATCGGCAGGCCCACGATCTTCCCGCTCTCGGTTGCGCCATAAACGTTGAAGTAGCTCAGCCGCAAGACTCCAGCGCTTGCAACAAACACTGCTGAGAGGACACCGGCCGTGCCGAAATTCCCGACAGCCATGAGTAGAATGGCGGGAAAGATGCCGCTGCTGATAAGATCTGCAAAGGAATCCAGATTGGCACCAAGCTCTTCAAATTCCTTTGGACGACCCCTAAGACGGGTCGACAGCCAGCCATCGATCCAGTCCGCGACTACGGCCCAGAGTACTGAAATAAGCGCAAGCTCGAATTCATGCTTTACGGCGAAAGATATCGCAAGCACGGATAGGCAAATGCCACCCATAGTGATGAGGTTGGGAACGTCTGCCAAAAGCTGAATCATTAACCTTGGTCTACCAGCCGCGGGCGTTGTTCGCATGCGAGCTCCCCTCTCGTTCAAGTGAACGCAAATCAACTTCCTACAGTCGGGAGATGAACATGGGCACCATGCCGAGCTCCTCGACGCCGCTCATGATCGCCAGGACACGGCGGTCCGATCGGTCGAGATTCGCGTGCAGGATCACACCGATCATTCGTCCGCTATGGGCAACCTGGATCCCCAATGCCCCATTAGCGCGAGCAATGTCCAAAACATCCGCAAGGCCCGGCTGCGGAAGATAGCGTTGATTGACCAGGGCGCTTTCCGTTCCGACGCTCGCTAGAAGTGAAAGATTCTCCTCGGCGATAGCGCGCGCTAATGACCGCCGCAAGTCGTCGAAGTGGTCAATCTCCGCCGGCTCATAGCGAGCGGGAGAGAAATCCAACGTCAGCAAAGGATTCTGCGGATCGCAATTTGTGCTTATGAGCCCCATAGGCGGGAGCTGCCGTTCGTAGTTTTGGATGACAATACCCTCGCGGTGCGCAGCAAGAACGGCGCGCGAGGTGAACATGGTTCCGTCGCTCGCTTGCTCCGCCGTCACGGCTAGTTTGAAAAGCTGCACGGGGCCAAGCTCGACACCGAGTGCGCGGGCTGCTGCCTTAAGGGTAGAGACAACGTCAGCTGTTGATGAGCCCAACCCGTAGCCGATAGGGATGTTGTTGCGAATGCGTATAGATAATCCCGGGGCCCGTTCGCCGTATTGGCGCAACAACAGGGCTACCGCGCTTAGCGCCTTCGATTTTTCGGGTGGGTCAATATCGACAGAGGGGTCTCGCTTAGAGAGCACCCAGGCTACGGAATTGAAGATCGGACAAAGTAAACTGACAAGGCCTCGATGGATCCGGCCCTCGGCATCGCGAAATGCTCCCTGCAGGATCTCGCCATGGTGTCCCAGTCCGCTGCCGACGGACGTGATCTGCCCAACTGGCCGCGTGCGAGGATCGCTGCGCTCCGGTGTGAGATGCCGGTATGCATCCTGCCGAAGAATCGTTGGCTCGATGCCCATTCCGGTTGTCAGCCTATCTTCGAGCATGCCAGCTCGCTCCATTGCTGGTTCTTGTCGACTTTATGGCGAGGCGCCGATTCGCTTAGCTCTCCAATTGGCTTTACCAAATTGGGAACAGAACACAGGGCCCCAATGACCATCCGTTGCTGCCCCCAGGGTCACCACACCGGTGAGCTCATCGCCGATCTTGCGCCCAACAAACGTGTAGGCGATATTGGCGGCCTCATAGGGATGCGAGCTAGTAAAGCGAATTTCACCGCCTGCGGCCACGCCCTTTAGAGCAGCCTCCGACATGGTCGCGCGATGAATGCCGGAAATTTCCGTGCCGCTCTGCCCCAAGACTACCTCATGGTCGGTGCGGCGATGAAGGAACGAGAGATGAAGCCTCCAACGGCCTGTCAAGAGAGGCGTCTCGCCATCGATTGGCTCTTCTGCGCGCCCGCGCCGCGCGCATGCGCGCCGCAATTCTTCTCTCATTCGGCGAGCGACAATCTGCGCCTCGCCTGGTTGGAAGTTGTAGGGGTCGATCACGACGGATGCTGAAGTGGCCCTGATCTCATCGAGCATCACGGAAGGAGAACCGGCGAGGAGCCATTCTCTCAGCTCCAGACCATGAACCGAAAACCGAACCGTGTCCCACTGTACCCTTAATCGAGGCACTCTTGCCAGGTCCACGGGCTCAGCAACTTCGGTTAGGATTCCGCTTTCCTCTTCCAATTCTGCTGCAACCACCGCAAGGTCCGCGCGCCAGCGCCGTTCGTCGGCAGCGTGGTCATGTGATCCGAACCAATGCTCGACTGCCGCGAGCGCACCAACGACTTCTTCTTTGCCGATCTTCATTGGTCGGCCGAATGATTGGTGCGGCGCGCCGTTAAGCCAAGCAGCTTCGACGAGTTCACGGCGCCCAAGCAGCAGGCCTGTCGAGGGCGGCCCGCGCAAGAATTTGCCACCGCTGTAGACAACCAGATCGGCGCCTCTTGCAAGCCAAGGATCAGGGTTCTGTGGGTACACCGATGCGGCGTCCACGAGTACAGGGACCTTTGCGCCCTGCGCGACCGGCACAAGGGCCTTAAGCGGCAAATGCGAGCGTGCCTCGCGCATGGCATTGATGCATATGAGGGCCACGTCGTGCCGCGCTAAGGCCATTTCAACTTCGGTGACGGAGCCAACCGATCGAATGGTTAGTCCGGCGAGCCGAAGCGCTTGCTCGTAGGCGAACCGCTGATCGCCTGGAACCAGTGCGGCGGGACCGCAATGCATCGGCAGCCGAACCATTCTCTCCGGGTCGTTTCCTGCGATACAGCCTGCCGCTGCGAGCGCTAGCGCCGCTGCGCTGCCGGCAGTGACGATGCCCCATTCTGCGCCTGTGAGTGCACCCAGCCGCTTTCCAACCTGCAGCATGAGCTCGTCCAGATTGACGAAGCTATGTGCCGCAGCTGCCATGGCTTGTTCGACCTCGGGCAGCATCCGGCAGTTCCCGTTGATCGCCCGGACACCGGTGCAGTTGATGAACTGGCGGACGCCCAAGTGCTCGAAAGGAGCCTCGAAAAATGAGCCTTGGCTCTTAGAGGGCGAGGCGACCGTCGAGGCAACCCTGGACGCATAAGGCACTTCACGCATGATCGGCCTCGCACGTCGCCTCCCCCGAGCGCTTCTCAAGAAAAATCACCTGCGCGGCAGCGTAATCGATGGGATCATCGATCTCCATCCAGCGGCTTTCCGTGCATAGAACAGCGGGCAGGACCACCTCACCCCCTGCAATCACGCGCGCCAAAGCGCATTCGTAAAACTCGTAGGTGCTCCCGGCCCGAATGGTTCGCTCAATCTCGGGGAGGAATTTCCGTTCCATGAACTCACGGCTAAAGCGGTGTATGTTGATCGTCTTCCAGAGCTGCTTTTGGCTGATTTCGCCACCTCCTGCCGGTACAATCACAAGCTCTTGGATCCGCAATTGGTCGTCTACGGAGACAGCGGCTCCTGTCATGTGCGGCTTCATCCGGTCCACGGCCACTGCGCTGACAATGTCGGGCGCCAGGATCCGGTCGAGGATGGCCCGGTCGAAGAATACATCACCTTCAACAATGACCACGTCGTTGCATAAACGATCTCGAGCTGCCCATAGTGAGACGATATTGTTGGCGTGGTCATAATCCTTAACGGACACGTACTCGATCTCCACGCCAGCGAGCTCCGTCCCCAGCTCTGCCACGACGAGACTGCCCAGATGCCCGATTACAATGGTCGCTTTTGCAATTCCACAAGCGCCAAGCATCTGCACGCAATTTCGCAGGATCGGCGTGCCGTTAACCGGAAGCAAGGGCTTTGGTCGTTGCGCGGTAATAGGAAGCAGTCGTTCGCCCTTGCCGGCAGCAAGAATAATCGCCCGTTCGTTGCGGATTCCGGTCATGATCGCGACGACAACCTGATCTTCTTCGTGATCCGAGACGACGTGTTATCGCTTGCATCTCCGCAATGCTTCTGCGCGGACGTCTCTGGCAATCTCCACGTGCCAACGATCTCGCATGCGCCAAGGCAAGTCAATCTTGTTACAAAAATGCTACAAGATGCTTACATGTTCGCGTCCGTTGAATAGCTAAACTCAGTTACGACGCTTCAATGTGACACGAGCGGAACGAAAGATCATGAGCGTACCGGAGCTCTCCGCCTCCGACGATCCGCAATCAAAGAAGTTTGCGCATAACCCGCCGCGACCAGCAGGAGACTTGGACATTAAGATTGCAGCGCTTTGGATGCTGGCATCTGGAGCGCTGTTGTCAGCATGCGGCGTCATTATCCGAATTGTGGCGACAAACATCCACCCGTTCGAGCTCACCTTCTTCCGCAACCTATTTGGTCTGATTGTTGTCTTTCCCTGGCTCTCTCGAGCTGGAGTTGCGTCGCTGCGGACCAGCCGCACGAGCCTTTACGCATTTCGGGCCTGCTCCAGCCTTGTCTCAATGCTCACATTCTTCTACGGCGTGACAATCTTACCGCTGCTTACGGTGTCGGCTATCGATTTCACAACGCCAATCTTCGTGGCCATCGGCGCGGCGCTCTTCCTGCGAGAGCGCCTTTCGGTGCATCGGGTGCTGGCAATCGCGGCGTGTTTAGTCGGAGTAGCGTTAATCGCGCGTGTGGACAGCGGGCTTTTTGACTACCGTGTGCTGATCTTGCTGGTCTCCGCGATCTCAGGGGGCGCAACAATCGTCAGCATCAGGTCCCTCTCCCGTACTGAAAAACCGGAGGTCATTGTCACCTATTTTGTAGCGCTACTCGTTCCGTTATCCTTTGTTCCTGCTGTGTTTGTCTGGCGCTGGCCACCGCTGCAGTTCATTCCCCACATTGTGCTCATTGGCGTTTTAGGCACCTTGGGGCAGTTGTGTTCGACGCGAGCTTACAGCCGAGCGGAGGCCACAGCGCTGGCATCATTCGAGTATGTCAGATTGCTCTACGCCGCGGGGCTGGGGTATGCATTATTTGGTGAGATCCCGAGTTGGGCCGCATTACTAGGCGCAGCAGCAATCGTTTTGGGAATTTCGTCCCTGCTATATGGCGAAATGCTACGCCCGAGGCGCGGTAGGCTGCATATTGGGTCGAGCTGCCCTAGCCGAACGCAATCATCTATGCATAGCTGCGGTAGAATCGGTTTCTCGAAGTCATCGGCTCTGGTGATCAAGGCTCTGACGATCTGTCGGCTCAAAGAGAAATCCGCCTCGAAGCGCTCCATCCACGCCCCGGCCGCGGGCCTTAATAGGGGCAGAAAGGCCGAATAGATGTTCCGGGCCTTCGCTCCGGCGATGCACGCTAACACGCAACGATTGTCAGCATGCCATGTATCGACGTTCTCGCAAAGCGAATGCCGCGCTCCAGGCGAGAAAACGATGCTGCACTGAATGATCCAAGCAGTTCAATGTGCCTGACATGGGACGAACTCTGCACAGGCCAGACGGAAAGCTGCGCCATGTTCTGGCGGTTTAAGGCTGGTACGGGAAGAACATAAGAGTTTCTCACGTATTACTGCCCGTTGTCCGCCGCACAATGATTTCGTGCGGGCCCGACTTCTAGCAGCGCAAATGCCCGCTCGGTCGTCAGAAGTACTGTTGTGTCAACTCGTACTCGCGTCGCCCACGAGCCGGAGCTTACTTAACATGACCGAAGCCCTGGCAATCAGCCGTGGCAGTCCCGAAATGATCTGCCGTCCTACCGTCGTTCGCGCCGGAAATCCCACCTCAATCTGCTTTTTGCGCGACATCAAAGCGCGTGGATCAGCTCCTGACTAGATGAAGGAACCCCAACTAAGTTCAATATTGGTGCTTGCTCCATGTCGATCGCGCAAAGATTAGAGTACCGGCATTCGCAATCGTTGGTCATGTCGCCGCAGTTGATGCAGGCGATCAAGCTGCTGCAATTGTCCAATCTTGATCTCACGACCTTCGTGGAGGAGGAGCTCGAGCGCAATCCGCTGCTCGAGCGCGCCAATGACAATGCAGCTGGTGCCGAATCCCCGACGGAGAGCGATCACGCCGACGCCGAACGGCTGTCCGAGGCGGCGGCGCGCAACGCCCAGGACGTCGCGCCGACGACCTATACCGAATGGGGCGGCGGTGCCTCGGGTGACGAAGACTACAATCTTGAAGCCTTCGTCGCGGTCGAGACAAAGTTGACGGACCATCTCGCCGAGCAGCTATCGGTCGCCTTCACCGTACCCGCGGAGCGCATGATCGGGCAGTACCTGATCGATCTCGTCGACGAAGCCGGCTATCTGCCTCCCGATCTCGGCCAGGCTGCCGAACGGCTTGGGGTAACGCAACAGGATGTCGAGGGCGTCCTTGCCGTGCTGCAAAAATTCGATCCGCCCGGCGTCTGCGCGCGCAATTTGAGCGAATGCCTGGCGATCCAGCTCCGCGAGCTCGACCGCTACGATCCCGCGATGCAGGCGCTGATCGAGCACCTCGATCTCCTCGCCAAGCGCGACATCGCTGCCTTGCGCAAGCTCTGCGGCGTCGACGACGAGGATATCGCCGACATGATCGGCGAGATCAGGCGTCTCAATCCCAAGCCCGGCATGAAGTTCGGCTCGGCGCGGCTTCAGACCATGGTGCCCGACGTCTATGTCCGTCCGGGTCCTGATGGCGGCTGGCATGTCGAGCTCAACAGCGACACCTTGCCGCGCGTCTTGGTGAACCAGACCTACTATTCCGAGCTGTCGAAGAAGATCGGCAAGGACGGCGACAAGTCGTATTTCACCGACGCGCTGCAGAACGCGACGTGGCTGGTGCGCGCGCTCGACCAGCGCGCCCGCACCATCCTGAAAGTCGCGACCGAGATCGTGCGCCAGCAGGACGGCTTCTTCACCCATGGTGTCGCGCATCTGCGGCCGCTGAATCTGAAAGCCGTCGCCGACGCCATCCAGATGCATGAATCCACGGTCTCGCGTGTCACGGCCAACAAATACATGGCGACCAATCGCGGCACATTCGAGTTGAAATATTTCTTCACGGCCTCGATCGCGTCGGCCGACGGCGGCGAGGCGCACTCGGCCGAGGCCGTGCGTCACCACATCAAGCAGCTGATTGATTCGGAAGAGCCGTCCGCGATCCTGTCCGATGATACCATCGTGGAACGATTGCGCGCCTCGGGCATTGATATTGCCCGCCGCACGGTCGCGAAGTACCGCGAAGCCATGCGAATCCCTTGTTCGCTACAACGCCGCCGGGATAAAGAGTGGATAACAACCAATAAGTCCAGCATCGGCCGGAGCTCACCGCCTGCGAAGGACTCCTAAGACGTTCATTGGGAATTCCGAAAGCGGGTTTGCCGAAAAAGCGATCTTGGAGCTTGTTGGGCATGATTGCTCGCCTCGGTGGATTGGCGGCGAGCGGGGGCTGGAATGATGCGATAAAGGCTATCAGGACGTTCCCACCAGGCTCGATATGATCATCGGCATGCCCTACGAGGACAGCGAATGCAGGCTGCTGTCGGCGCTTTTCGAGGAAGTTTACAGGGTGATCTCGGCCGGCGGCCGCTACGCGCGCCTTTGGATTCGATCTGAGTGACTTTGCTCGAGGCAACATCGCCGATCACGATGGGGCGTGGCTTCTTCGCCACAGCGACTTTGCGTAGAAAGACCATCACAGAAAAGTAGAAAGCAGGGCAACCTTCTCGTGCGTTTTCAGGTTCCGATCCCGCAACCAGTACCGTAAAGCTGCCGACAGTGGTTCAAATAATTGCGTTAAGATCATCGTAGCCCACGAACGGCAAGACTTGAGGTGGCAATTGGCCACTCGTTTTCTTTTCGCAGCCTATCTTCGTTGTTCAACAGAATAGTGGTCGAGCGAGCGATAATCATTCCCATCTAGGAGGGCGGCTTTGATCAAGTCCAACCTACGTGCGATCATGTGAGGCCGGCGAGGCGACGCAAAAGCCTTTTGATCAACGTTAGCGGATGCTCCCGAAACTCCGGCTGGGATATCCGTGTCTCAGGCGTTGCTTTGCCAAGCGATACGTCCGCAGCATCCCCAGCAGGCAATCCAACCAGGGAAAGCGCGCCGGCCTTCGAGCCAAAGCACGGTGCGGAGCGATGCGGACGCGTTCTTCTAATCAGATCTTCGTGGCGAAGAAATGCTGCAGAGGGCCATTGTTGTCTACCAGGGCGCGCTAAGAGCTTTTTCGTCGGGCGAAAAGCTGAGCGCTACCGCGTTAACGGCGCTTCACCGGTAGCGCAATGCATATCTGGGTGGCTCACACCGTCTCTATGTTGTGTCCGCTGAGATAGGAAGTGGTGAAGTCAACTTGGCCTAACCACTACCTCACATCTATCTTCATGTGTCCGAGAAAGACTGCGCTCTGATCGAACACTTCCTGCAAAACGCTCGAATCAGCCCACCCTTAGATCCTCAGCTGACATCTTGCCGGTACGCCCCGCTTTGAGCTCATAACTTACGCGAGCTCCCTCTTCCAGGGTGGTGTAACCGGCCTTTTCGACGGCACTCAAGTGCACGAAGACATCGGCACTACCATCCTCGGGCCTTATGAATCCATAACCCTTGGTCGGATTGAACCACTTCACAATACCCATTGCCACTTCGGCACCTCCATAGTGAACTGTTGTGATCTACCGAAGACTCTTTCGGCCATCAAGAGCAACGGCACAAACCTGCGGCGTCAATCCTGTTGCGTTTGTCGGATCCGCCCAGCTGTCGCCGCCATCATCGAAAGACAAGAATACCACCCACCCGACGACATTTCGCTTCCTGCCGTGTCAATGGATGATGCTTTTGCTGTTGCGCTTAAGTTGTTGCGGCTATTGGTTCACGGGACAGTCGCATGCCTAGAACACGTCGCCCACAGTATCGAAAAACACGATCACCGCATTGTCGGCTCGCGAGCAGCGCTCGCAAGATTGGGAGTACTTCGTGAGAGCCGCCCGAACTTGGTTGCAAGTGCAAGCCCTGACGTTCCAGCATCGTCTACCAGACGCGCGCGTTGGAAATGGGTCTGCCGACCGTCATTGCCGCGCCGTCTGGCCCAAGCCGTCCAAGCCACCTTTGGCTGGCCATAACTTCGGGACGTCTGCCGCTGTGATCCGCGGGCTTCAACCGGTGACTCGTATACTGCCAGTAAGTTCGCAACACAGGACAGACATCGGGGCTCAGCTCACCGTCTCGCTTTTCAAGAGCGTGTTACGTCGGCCACACCACGGGGCTCGCTCGTCAGCATTGGACCTCACCATTACGATGGGCGAGGGCATGGCAGCACTCTCTCATCGATGTACAGTTGCCAGCGCGGAATGCTACGCATTTCGCCAGAGCGATGCACGGTGTTATTAGCCGCGGCCTAAATGAAGCCCAGACGTCGCGCTTTGACGACGGCCTGGGTCCGGCTGCTCGTTTCGAGCTTTCGCATCGCATTCTTTATGTGAAAGTTGACGGTGTTCTCGCTCACTTTCAGGATGACCCCGATCGCCCAGGATGACTTCCCCTCCTCGACCCATCGCAAACACTGTACTTCCCGTTCCGACAGCACAACCACTTTCTCAGCGACCTCCGCCATGACTTTCTCCTGGACTTGAGAGACCAAGAGCGGCATCAGCAAAGGCCGTACCATTCACTTGCCCAGGCAAGCTATCGCCGAATCAGAGCAAGTTCGTCGGAGCTTAGCGGCTTCACTCTCGCGAAGCTGCCATATTAAGCCGGCCATATCGAGGAGCTCTCGCCATATGTCTGAAACGCAACAATCGCATTGCGACAATCGTAAGAGTCGACATATACGTCAAACTCGTGTGAATCGGACCACCTTAAGCGTTCCTCCCGCCAGAGAGCGAGATCAACGCTCATGAACTGGGACGACTTCGCGATTAGCGTCAATTGTCGGCAATCATGCAAGACCTTTACGTCCAGATAAACTATCAAAGCTGGTCATTGCTCGATGTCAATCTCAAAGGGTATGAGCAACGACTTTGCGTTTCGAAGGCCGACTTTCAGGGATTTTGCACGCAGTATCAACCCAAGTCGTTCGGCCAACCGCAGGTCATGAATACGCGCGACCCTCACCTGTCGAAAGGCTTCGCGCCGAGGTCTGTTCGAACAGTGAGCTCTCGTTTCCGATGGAGGCGCATGATGGCCTTTCGGCTGGGATCGCCGAGCGCGCAGGCTTCAAGGGACTCTGGGCGTCTCGTTTGTCGATTGCCAGCTCGCTGGGCTTTCGCGATGCCAACGAAGCTTCATGGAGCCAGCTCGTCGAGAGCGTCGAACGCATCGTGAATTCGACAGAGCTACCGGTGCTCGTTGGCCCGGATGGCGGCTTCGGCAATTTCAATAATGCACGCCTTCTCGCACGCAAACTTCGTCAGGCTGTCTGACACGTTCCGGCAACGGCACGGAGCATTCAGGATGCTTGAGGAGTGATACTTGGGATGAAAAGAGCGAATGAAATACCTCTGAACGCTCCCAAGCATGCTCTCATTCTCGCAGCTGGAGTGGGCTCTCGACTGCGACCGCTAACGGATCTAAACCCGAAACCGTTAGTCCAAATCCATGGCACTGCCATCCTACACAACGCGCTACATAACCTTGGGCGTGTCGGCGTGGATAAGGTGACGATTGTTGTCGGGTGTCGCAAAGAGGCCATCCAAGAAGCTTGCGGCAGCCGGTTTGGCGGTATTGCGATCAAATATGCACAGCTCGGGTGATTTACTACCTACTAGCCTCAGTAGGTTCAATATTCGCATTTGTCGATTAAGGTAAGTGGACGCATTTGGGTACGTAACACGACGTAGCGAAACGCGGCCGTCGCATGTCAACAGCTCCCGCAACCGGAAGGTTGTTGGTCGTTAACTAGATAGTCGCGGGGAGACTACCACCATGGCTGGCGAGCCACGCAATCTGCAGAGGTTTCACACGCCAGAAGCAAACCGCGGCTCATCAACATGCTCGTGCAGGGCGGCCTCCTTGGCTATGGCCAATCTGAACCGTGCCATTGGACAGATTGCTTGCTGGGAAGCGAACCTCATAAATAAAACGCAGAGTCGCGACAGAAGTGTCGTCCCTTTGAGAGCGGGGCGGCCGCGCGTTCTCCGATGAGGGAGTCGCATCGGAATGTTTGTGCGGCGTTCTCTAGAACTCTGAAGGTGATTGCCGAGGAGGTAGTGCGAATGCAAGGTTGCTCTGGCGCGTGTTCCGAGGCTCTAAAACAAGCGGGAGACCGCCCCCCGGCACGGTCAGTGTCGAGAGCCAATGTTCTTCTCGCCGATTGGCACAAATGTACGGGAAGATGCCGAATGAAGTCGACGAAACAATGAGTGTTAGCGAGAAAAGCCTCTGCTACCGAAATCACGGGCCTGGAGCACATCGTCATGTCTCTGCGCCTCGGAGGCTGGCTGTAAGACGTCCATCGCCCACCGAACGCGTTCACTGCTATCTTTTTTCGAACGCGCTAAGCATGTGCAGGTAGAGCCCAATGAATACCAACGTTATTGCTGCCCATGAATCTAACGTTCGTCGCTATAGCCGGTCCTTTCCTGCAGTCTTTACGAAGGCCCGCGGGGCCACAATCTGGGACGAAACCGGTAAGCCCTATATCGATTTCTTTGTGGGGTCTGGAGCGCTCAACTACGGACACAACAACCCAAAAATCATCGCACCAGCAATTGAATACCTGCTCGGCGAGAATATTCTTTTGTCGCTGGACATGTACACATCCGCGAAGCGTGAATTCATTGAACTGTTTGTTGGCTTGATCCTGAGGCCCAGGGGTCTTTCCTACAAGATACAGTTTCCTGGGCCGACCGGCACAAGTGCAAACGAAGCGGCGCTTGCGCTGGCACGAAAGTATACCGGCCGCTCCAGCGTCATGGCCTTCACAAATGCGTTCCACGGTATGTCGCTCGGATCCCTGGCTGTGTCTGGTTCGGCGTCGACCAGAAAGCTGGGGGGCGTTGCTCGCCATGATGTGATCCGAGTCCCCTACGACGGCTATCCTAACCGATCTTTCGATTCCGCAAGTTACATCGATTACGTACTCGGCGACCCAGGAAGCGGCATAGAAAAGCCCGCGGCGATCATTCTAGAGACCATTCAGGCCGAGGGGGGCATGAACACCGCATCTGCAGCTTGGCTGGCAGAAATTCAGCGCATTTGCCGTGAACACGGCATCGTTTTGATCGTGGATGACATTCAGGCAGGTGCAGGACGAACGGGCGATTTCTTTTCTTTCGAGTTCGCGGAGATCGAGCCCGATATCGTATGTCTTTCGAAGTCCTTAAGCGGTTCAGGCAGTCCGCTCTCCATTGTTTTGATTCGCCCCGACATCGACATATGGAATCCTGGAGAACATAGCGGGACCTTCAGAGGCAACAATCTTGCCTTCGTGACCGCGGGGGCCATGTGCAAAATGTGGTCGGATAGGCAGTTCGCTACAAGCGTCAAACGGACAACCATCGCACTGCAAGGACACCTTGATCGCCTCGTCGAGAAGTTCCCTAGAGCCATCGAACAAAAGCGCGGTCGCGGCCTGATGGCCGGTCTCAAGTGTCGTTCACAGGCGACTGTCGGGCAGGTGCATGATGTCGCGTTTGAAAACGGCCTGTTGATCGAATCCTCGGGGCCAAATCGCGACGTCATCAAAGTCCTTCCGCCGATAACGATCACAGACGATGAACTCAATCGCGCCATCGCCATTCTCGATCACGCACTACAGGAGCATACCCATGATGACTTCCCAAATGACTCAAGTGCCAGCCATCTCGCCACTCGTAATTAGAGAACGAACCGGCACGATCAGCATCACGGAGGTTATCTCGCTGCTGAAGGGTGAGATCACTGCTCTGCACATCAAGCGAGCCTTCGATCTCGAACTAGCCAAGGAGATCACGGAGAACTTTGCTCACAACCCCGGTCTCAAGGAACGGAAAGATGGCGTTCCGGGACAATATGTCGGCGCATCTCACTACAGAAAAACGGCGGCCGCGTATTTCGCAGAAGCGGAGAGCGAGCGACCGTTCGTCGAGGCTCTTTTTGGAAAATTGGTTGATCCAGTCCGCGGATTGTTCGACGCGCTGAGGCGAGAGCTTCACCACCAGGGCATTGAATTGAGGCTGGTCGGATCAAAGCGCGGCCAAGCGAACATTTGTCGCGCCATCTGTTGGTCTGGCACCGGAACGTATGCCTTAGAGCCTCATGACGACGTCGCTCAAGTGCTGTGTGCCGGGAAGGAATACGACCTTGGTGCTGTGGGGAAAAATACCGTCGTCGCGCTCAACTTCTATCCTAGCATGCCCGAGGAAGGTGGAAATCTGAGGCTCTGGAGCCATAAGCCGACAGGGACGGACCGAAGATCGCAGGGGGTCGAGACCACGGGCTATCCTTATTCGACAGCTTATCTCGAGTCCGTGCCTTCTCACGATATCGTGCTGCAGGCCGGGGATATCGCTCTCATCGACGGCGGGTTCGTTCACGGGGTTACTCGACAGTCAGGCGACGGAAGGCAGCGCCTTCTATTGAACTGTTTCTTCGGGTTTGCTCGGCCGGATCTCGTTCTCTGGTGGACCTAGCTTGAAAACGACAGCGGTGACTATCGCGCGGATGTCATCACTTCATGGCGCGGCCTGTGCGGGTGTGCAGACGCAGATAGTTGGGGGAGGGCTGCCCACACGTGCTGATCTAAATTGGTGCTGAAAATCAGGATCTGCCATCCCGTGCGTCGTTCGTGGCACGGGAAGCCCTTATGTAGATCACCGCTCCTCCGGTCAAAGCCTGTGGGGTGAGCAAGGTCCAGGTGAGATGGCACCAATCGGATTGGGTTCGGTTCGAGCGCGACATTTTCGATGGGTCGATTGGGTCCAAATCGATAAAGCAGGTGCACAGAGCCAACTGAAACGTCAGCCTAGCGGTGAATTATTCGCCCGCTTACCAGGGTGCTACAGGAATTCGTGCCCCTCTAATGATGAACTCACTCAGGCAAGCGGCAAAGTTTAGCTCCACGGAGACACACACGATGGCCAACAAGATTTTTGACCGAAGCTTAGCCATGTACGTCCAAACTGTGCCAGGCAAAGGTCGCGGTGTCTTTGCAAATACTCGGTTCAAGATTGGCGACGTAATCGAGCGCGCCCCAACATGGGGGTTTGATGATGCAACAGCGAAGCTGTTGGATTGTACAGGAGTTTTCGAGTACTACTTCGTGCGTCATGATCGGGGCCTGAAAGGGGATTCTCTGACAGGCTACGTCGTTTTCGGTCTGGTATCGTTAGTAAACCACTCATCCTCGAACCCCAATGCACGATTGGTATGGACCGATGAGGAGTCCGGCGCGTGGGTGAGCATTGTGGCCACAAAGAACATTGAAGTGGATGAGGAAATAACTCACCGCTACACAAATGTTTCAGCCTATCCTCCAACTATCAATTTCATCGACTAAGGGCCCGCTTACGAGAGGCGTGAGATCGGGATGGGTGACGCCTCGCGATCCAGTCGGTCGAGTGTCCCTTCACCAGGCCAGTATAGGGGGCTGGTGAACTCGGTGCCGTTGTCCGAAACGATCGAGCGTTTGCCATGCCGGGTGATGATCGAGGCTCCCGCGCCACCCGCTCCCGGAGGCCGAAGTGTCGTCGATCGCGCCTAGGCAGTCTTGTGACCTCGTCGACAGTTGCGGAAGCGTCGCCCGCCCGCGAACTGATCGGACGCGAAGTCGAGCGACGACGGTGCATTAACCCCTGTCGGAGCATTTGCCGCGGGAGCGCATTGTCCTACCGGTGCCTGCCACCTGCCCATGCTGCGGCGACAGCCGATTGCGCAAGATTGGCGAGGACGTGACCCTGGAACTCTTCCGCGCCAGTGGAAGTTGATCCAGCACGTGCGCGAGAAGCTCGTCTGCGGGGCCTTCGAAGCGATCATCCAGCCGCCGGCTCCCTCGCATCCGATTGCGCGCGGGCGTACAGGGCCCAAGCTGCTAGAGCGTTTCACATTTTGACGGAAGCATAACCTGCGTTGGCGAAGTAGTTGGCGCATTCGCGAGGCTGGATGCCCTGGATGAGGTGACCGATGTGGCGCCAAGTGTCCTCGATGGTGCGCTTCTGAGCTTGCCGCATCCAGTGTTTGATCTTGGAGAATGCCTGTTCGATCGGGTTGAGGTCGGGCGAGTATGGCGGCAGGTACCAGAGCCTGGCGCCAGCAGCTTGGATCATTTGCCTGACAGCTTTCGACTTGTGGCTTCCGAGATTGTCGAGAATGACGATGTCGCCTTCGCGCAGGGTT
>NZ_FOQM01000083.1 GCF_900113735.1 Bradyrhizobium sp. Gha | reverse complement strand
AAGTGGTCACAGCGACAGCGGGCGACCGGCTCGGCTGCGCCTGGCAAGATGGGCGGTCACCGTAAGCCCGTGCTTGATCCGCACCGCGCCTTCATTGTCGAGCGGATCACTCAGATGCCGCACCTGACGCTGCATGGTCTGAAGGCGGAACTGGCAGCCCGCGGGGTCAAGGTCTCGCACAACACGGTCTGGCTGTTCCTGCGCCGGGAAGGGCTGCGGTTCAAAAAAAACACTGTTCGCCCTCGAACAAGCGCGCGCCGACGTCTCTCGTAGGCGACAGCGTTGGCAATCCTGGCAGGCTGGACTTGATCCGAACCGGCTCGTCTTCATCGATGAGAGTGTGCTGCAGACAGCGGAAGGAGTTCAACATGAACTAAGACCGATGGTTAAGCTGCGGGAAAGATGGGGGAGGGCCCCCCGAGATCAGCTTTCAGGGGCGGGTCTCAAACCAATCCGAGCTGCTGCGGTAAAGAGCTGTGGTGGTGAGCGTCGGATCAGAAGTTCGGAATATACCGAGCAGGTGAGTGTCCGAAAGACGAACGAAAGTGAACCTTCCGAAGACGCGTCGTTATGAATCCAAGTGTCGTCAAAACCAGGACTGTCTCGTCATCCTGGGACAAGTCCGCCGGATGACTGGCGACTGGGCGGGCGGCGACCGGCGTAGAGGGGGCGTGAGTCGGACACAGGCTTTCGCGTGGAACTGCAGGAACCAGGCTCTTGATGCCAAGGGAGAAGCGCAAGCGGTGCCAACCGCGAGGCGAGAGTACCGATGCAAGAGACTGGGGCGGACCGATCCGTCGGAGCGTCGAGGGCCCTGTAATGGGGTCGGAGCAAAGGGATCGGGTCAGGTAGTCGTACTCTTGGACCAACTGGAAACAGGATGACTTCGAATAGTGCGATAAACAAGCCGTTCTCGATTGAGAAGCGGCGAGTGTACGAAGCGTACAAGGCGGTCAAATCCAATCGCGGAGCGGCTGGAGTGGACGGGCAGACCTTCGAGATGTTCGAGAAAGACCTTGCAGGGAATCTCTACAAGATCTGGAATCGGATGTCGTCAGGGACCTACTTTCCACCTCCGGTGCTCGCCGTCTCCATTCCAAAGAAGACGGGCGGCGAAAGGACTTTAGGTGTGCCCACTATCAGCGATCGGATCGCGCAGATGGTGGTCAAACAGATGATTGAGCCGGAACTGGAATCCATCTTCCTGCCGGACTCTTACGGGTACAGGCCAGGAAAATCGGCACTGGACGCCGTGGGCGTCACGCGTCAGCGGTGCTGGAAATATGATTGGGTCCTGGAGTTCGACATCAAAGGACCGTTTGACAATCTCCCGCACGATCTTCTGCTGAAGGCGGTCCGGAGACACGTGAAATGCAAATGGGCGCTGCTCTACATCGAAAGATGGCTGACGGCATCAATGGAAAAGGATGGGAAGCTCGTTGAGCGGATCCGCGGAACCCCGCAAGGGGGCGTGATCAGCCCAATACTGGCCAATCTGTTCCTGCATTACACGTTCTGATCTCTGGATGGCGCGGACACATCCCGACCTTCTTTGGTGTCGGTACGCCGACGACGGACTGGTGCACTGCCGGACCGAGCAAGAAGCAGAAGCGATTAAGGTGGAGCTTCAAGCGAGGCTGGAAGTGTGCGGACTTCAGATGCATCCGACGAAGACGCAGATCGTTTACTGCAAGGACAACAGGCGTCGGCGAAAGTATCCGAGGATCAAGTTTGACTTCCTCGGATATCAGTTCAGGCCGCGGCAGGTGGCAACGTCACAGCGGAAGGAGTTCTTCTGTGGATACACCCCGGCGGTCAGTCCGACAGCTTTGAAGGCCATGCGAGCGACGATCCGAAGCTTGCACATTCCTCGGCAAACGCCGGGGACGCTGGCTGAGATCGCCCAACAGATCAATCCGCTCCTCCGGGGGTGGATAGGTTATTACGGACGGTTCAGTCGTTCGGCGCTGTTCTCTCTGGTCGACTACGTCAATCAGAAGCTGAGGGCGTGGATCATGCGAAAGTACAAGCGCTTCCGGCTCCACAAAACCGGTGCTTCGCTGTTCTTGCGAAAGCTGGCTCGGAATAATGCGGAGCTGTTCGTACACTGGCAGTTATTCGGAACGAACACGTTCACCTGATGGGAGCGGTGTGAACCGAGAGGCTCACGCACCGTTCTGCGGTAACCGGCATGAGGCCCCCACCTAGCCGCCGCTCGGTTTGCGCTCGATACAGCCTGGCATGAGCTGATCGGTGGAGGTGGAACGATGGCAAATGCCATGCTTGATGCCAGGCAGGAAGATGACGCCTATCGTCGCGTCGAGGTGATCACCGGGGAGTGCCGACGGCGTCGGTGGACGGGCGAGGAGAAGGCTCGGATCGTGGCGGAGAGCTTTGAGGAGGGTGCGAACATCTCCGAGGTTGCGCGGCGCAATGGCGTTTCGCGCGGGCTGCTTACGGTGTGGCGACGCCAAGTTGCGGCGGCGGTGGCGGGCAAAGCGCCGAACTTCGTGCCAATCCAAATTGGTGCCGAGAGCGGCAGCGGGACAGCGGGCGAGCATAAGCGTATTTCGGGGCTACAGGCCAAGCCTTTGGAGATCGCCGCGCCGCCGGCCAAGGTTTGCGGGGTTGTCGAGATCGAGGTGAACGGGGCGCGCATCCGGGTCGAGCCGGGCGTGGAGCTGGCGACGCTGTCGACCGTGCTGGCGGCGCTTCGGGGCATCCGGTGATTGCGCTACGCTCTGACCTCAAGGTGGTGCTGGCGACACAGCCGGTCGATTTCCGCAAGTCGGTGCATACGCTGTCGGCACTGGTGAGCGAAGCGCTGCGTGCCAATCCGTATTGTGGTGACGTCTTCGTGTTCCGCAGCAAACGCACGGACAGAGTGAAGCTTCTGGCGTGGGACGGCAGCGGCATGGTGCTGGTGACGAAGTGGTTGCACCAGGGGCACTTCACCTGGCCGCCGATCCGCGACGGCGTGGTGCATCTCAGTGCGACACAGCTCGCGATGCTGCTCGACGGACTCGAGTGGACGCGCGTTTCGCCCAAGCCGGTGAAGCAGCCGGCCGTTGTCGGCTGAGAGGAGAGGATTTCGCTGGAGCCTGCGGCGCGCGGATGTATGGTCCATTTATGGCGATTCGCCCGGACGTTCTCCCGACTGATCAAGCCGCTCTAACAGAGATGGTGCTCGCGCTCGACGCCGAGAACGAGAAGCTGCGTGTTGCGATGCAGACGCTCAAGGAGATGATCTTCGGGAAGCGCTCGGAACGGCTTGCCACGCTCGTGGCCGAGCAACTTGCGCTTGAGCTTGACGATCTTGAGACCAGTGTCACGCCGCCTGCAGCTGCCAACGACGATGCACCTGCGGTGAAGCCGTCCGATAAGCCACGCAAGAAGGCGCGCCGCAACATCGGCGCGTTGCCCAAGCATCTGCCGCGCTGTGAGCAGGTCCTGGAACCGGAGGTGACGGCCTGCCCGTGCTGCCAGGGCCAGCTTCACAAGATCGGCGAGGACGTCAGCGAGGTGTTGGACGTGATCCCGGCGCTCCTGCGCGTGCTGCGCACGATCCGTCCCAAATACGGCTGCCGCGGCTGCACCGATGGCGTGGTCCAGGCCAAAGTGCTGCCGCGCCTGATTGAGGGCGGCATGGCCTCGACGGCCCTCGTGAGCCATGTGGTGGTCTCGAAGTTCACCTGGTATTTGCCGCTGTACCGGCAGGTTCAGATCCTGGCCGGCCAGGGCATCCATCTTGACCGCGCGACACTCGCCGGTTGGGTCAAACGTACCGCTTGGTGGCTCAGGAGCCTTTATGAGCTGCAGCTGCGGATCATTCAGGCCGCGCCGCGCGTGTTCTGCGACGAGACGCCGATGCCGGTGCTTGATCCCGGACGACATCGTCCCCGCATCTGCCAGTTCTGGGCGCATGCTATGGATGACCGGCCATGGGGTGGCCCCTCGCCGCCGGCGGTTGCCTACGTATTCGCCGACGGCCGCGGCACCGAGGAGATCGCCGGACAGTTGACGGGCTTTTCCGGCATTCTGCAGGTGGACGGTTATGCCGCCTACAAGGCGCTGGCCCGCCGTCATGGCGGCACAATCCAGCTCGCCTTTTGTCTCGCCCATGCTCGACGCAAATTCGTCGAGGTGTACAAGTCCACGCAGTCGCCATTCGCGCGCGAGGTGATTGAACGGCTGCAGGCGGTCTATGCGATCGAGGCAGAGATCCGCGGCAGTAGTGCGGAGCAGCGGCTGGCCGCCCGCCGCACCAGGAGCGCCCCGTTGATGGTGGCGCTCAATGCGCGACTGATTGAGATGGTAGGTCAGCTGTTTTCCCAATCGAAGCTGACAGAGGCGATCAACTATGCGCTCAATCACTGGGACGGACTGACGCTGTTTCTCCGCGACGGCCGCGTCGAGGTCGATTCCAACACGGTCGAGCGTTCCATGCGCCCGATTGCCATGGGAAGACGCAATTCCTTGTTCAGCGGTAGCGAAGGCGGTGCCGAGAGCTGGGCCATCCTCGCGTCGCTCGTGAACACCGCAAAGCTCCATGAGCTCGATCCGCAAGCCTATCTGACCGACGTGCTGGAGCGCATCGTCTCCGGTGGAACCAAGAGCCATCAACTGCACGAACTGCTCGCCTGGCACTGGAAGGCGGCGCGCCAGCGCACCGCACAGGCCGCGGCATGAGCCCACGTCGTCATAAAGCAGCGTCGTCAATGGCGGCAGCCGCGATGCCACTTGAGGAGCTCGAGCGATGGCTGCAGGCGCGGGTCGATCAGCATCCTGCCGCCACCAATCTCCCCATGCTCGACGGCTACGTCGCCGCAATCGTGGCCGGACCGGTGTCGATGAGCCCACTCGACTGGATCTGCCCGCTGCTCGCCATCGATGCCGATGCCTTCAACCACGGCGGCACCCCGGAGTTTGCAGCCATATCGGCCGTCGCCCTGCGTCACAACGACATCAGCAACACCCTCTCGACCGCACCCGACAGGTTCGCGCCGATGCACCGGCGTAAACCCAGTGGAGACGTCGATCCGCGACCATGGTGCCAAGGCTTCTACGCCGCGATGCGGCTCAAGCTATTGGCGTGAGCACCGTTGCTGGACGCCAGCAACGTCAATCACGGCCTACTTCTACCCATCCTGCTGCACTGTCGCGACGATCAGGGCCGACCGCTGCTTGGACCACCACGAAGCGGCCGCGAGACCAAGAAATTTCTGCGCAACGCCCACGCCGATATTCCCGCGGCGGTCGAAGCCTTGCGGCAATACTGGATGCCGATCCGCTACGCCCGCGCTCACTGATCACTGCGGACGTGGGAGCTCATGCCGGTTACGTTCTGCGAGAGGCCGGGGGTGAAAATCCTCCGGCCTACTCACCCTTGGATCAAGACCAACATGGCCCCTTTGCGGGGCTGGGGCCCCAAAAGCGCACGCCTGCGCGGCTTCGCCCCGCACGGTCACTGGCGCACCCTCACATTCCTCGGCGCGCTCCGCCATGACCAACTCACTGCACCCTGCGTCTTCGATGGCCCGATCAACGGCGAATGCTTCTGCGCTTATGTGAAGCACGTTCTCCTGCCAACCCTGCGCGAAGGCGACATCGTCATTCTCGACAATCTCGGAAGCCACAAGTCGAAAGCTGTCAGGCAAATGATCCAAGCTGCTGGCGCCAGGCTCTGGTACCTGCCGCCATACTCG
>NZ_FOQM01000059.1 GCF_900113735.1 Bradyrhizobium sp. Gha | reverse complement strand
ATCCTCGACGACTGGGGACCCGAACCGCTCACCGCCGACCAGCGCCGCGATCTGCTCGAGATCGTCGATGATCGCTACGACAAGGGGTCCTTGTTGATCACAAGTCAGGTCCCCGTGTCGCAATGGCACGACGTCATTGCCGATCCCACCCTTGGCGATGCGATATTGGACCGCATCATTCACAATGCGCACCGCCTCGAGCTCAAAGGCGACAGTCTACGGCGTCAGGCTGGCGAAAAGAAAAAACCGTGAGCACCTCGCGCACGATCGCCCCGCCGGCCCACAGGCCCCTCCCGCGCGCGTCGCTACGTCGCTCGTGGGGGCACTCCGCGCCGCGCACGGGGCCCTCCCATGGACCGCCGGAACGATCTTCGAACCAACCCGCCAGCCTTGACGAGGAGGACATTTCCAGCACACATAAATCCGTCAGCCGTGTTCGCCTCCGCCCTGATCACGATCACTGGAATCCGTGATCACCATCGCATGGAACACCTGATCACCATCCCTGGAATGCGCAGCTTGATGATAGCTTGTCGTGATTTCGAACCTACGACCTGACGCCGCGTAAGGATCAAGCGCTTTCTTCCGCTGCGCGCGCGCGGAGAGAGCATCGACGTTTTCCTCACTGAAGCGTACGATGCGTCTCGACTTGAGAGGAGATCCTCGCCGCTAGCGATACTGAACAATCCCGAGCCTCGGATTGTGTGCTTTGTCTTGCAAATTGTGAGCGAATATGGAGCCCCGGCGCCCGCGGTGGCGTTCGGTGGACCAGCAAAATTGCTATCGTTGATGACGAAGTTATCGGAAAACAGAACGTGGACGACGGTTCCGACGAGGGCTCGGAGATGAGCATCGCTCGAGAGGCGGGGCTAACAGTGCCCTGTTCCAGGGTAACGTTCTCACCGGTATCGTCTCAACCGCCGCTGTCTATGTCGCCTCGACCTCGCTGTGCTGACGCTCCTGCGTGCGCCCTCAATTGGCGATGCGCGGCGTACGCCGGATCGGCCTTGGGCGGAAGCTTGTCCACCGGCGCACGCATTGAAGAATGCATGAGAGCGGGTTCGCCGGGAAGCAGGTCGCTCTCACGGCGTGGGGGACAGGTCGGAAGGCACCTCGCAAACTACTACCGGCCCCTGCGCTCTGCGCCCGACGGGAAGATGGCGAATCATGCTGCCCAACCTTTGGTACGACGGGCCCAAAAGCTGCGGAGAGGCGACTGAACTGTCGCAACTGCAGGGTGCGGACGTCTCGCTTTGGCCCTTCGGCGCATGTTGCTGTGCGCGACCGTTCAATGAGGCCCTCGCTCCCCTACTCTTCCTCTTCCTCTAATTCGGTGCCCTGAAACTAGGACCCAGAGGGAATTTCGCGATACGCTTGGCAAAGCTGGACTGTGGCTCCCAATCTTTTCCTTCGCTCTTCTCGAAAGTGATGACCCCGTTGTGTGTAAAATTACGTGGTCCTTGGATATACAGTTTACTAATAGCAGAACGCGCCACAGATCACCTTTCTGGGTCGGCTTGTCATTGCGCTTCGGTAAGTAATCTACCACAGCTTCATCGATAGTGCATCGGCCTTGCCGAAGAAAATCGCCGAGCCGACCTTAGGTGGTAGTCACAAAGTCGAAGTTGGACAGATCATGCAGAAAGCGAACGTTTGCATTCGTTTCGCCATCTGCGACTTCACTGGCGATCAACGAGAGTGCGAGCGCGTGCCAGCCTAATTCCATCGGCTTCGCATAGGTTGACGCAAGTTCAATCGCACCATCGAGCCCGACTTTCCAGGCGACAACGTAATGTTCGTCTGATTTGTTGTTCTGGTGCCTAGTCCACGAAATGAAAACGAAGTCGTCTTCGCCAAGTTCAGCGACCCCCACATTTGAGGGACAAACTGTGCCACCTTTGAGACATTGGAGATGATTTGTTCTACCGTCTCTCCATCTTGCGCCCGCCAAATTGACTTTGAATCTCTCGATAAGGGGGCTGTCGATCGAGCGAATACGGCTGCTCATGGCGGCCGGGCAGGCGAGGCAGATCAGAAATGCACCCAGACAAATCCATAGCAGAGGTCTTGCAAACATTCTCTTCATAACCTCGGCGTCTCCCATTTCATCCAGAGACTTAGGCAGCACGTGACTTGAACTTGCTCTGAGCGAGAGGCAAGAAGTTAGCGACGACGCGATAAGGCTGTTCGACGCAGGCAGGGGTGCCTATGTCACGCGCCGCTAACTTCCCTGCCAGCGACAGCATTCAAATTGGCTGAGCTGGCGCGCCCAGCAGGAGCAGTCTGGGCATGCTGACGGATTGCATTCTTCGTGCCAGGCAATAGGCGAAAATACGCATCGGTTTGTGTCTTCTTGTCGCCTTTCCGACGTGCGCATGTTTCGATGCTTCGGCGTATCGGCCGCAGCTTGGACACCCTTGTCTCGCAGTAGAAGAAGCGAGCGCCTCGGGCGGATATCTGATCGAAGCCTGGAGTGCCGCTGTCACCATCTGAACCGTGTGCTTCGCTATCGGCGTCTTCGTTGACCTACATGCCGGCCAGCGACACGAAGCCGAGCTAGCCGCCGACGTTGAAGTATGGGCTGACAGGCAATCATCGGCGCGCCGCGTGTGGTGCTCGGGTGCGCTCGAAAGGCCTCGACTATCAATGCGGATCCTTTAGCCAAGAAGCGGCTGCCCGGTGCAGCTGCTGGGCAAGTCGCTGAAACGAAGCCGCGTCGAATGCTGCATCTGCTCGAAATGGCGATAGTCCTCGCCGCGAACGCTGCCTTTGTCCCTGCTATCCTCTCGCGTGCAGAGCCATCCCATGCCAGCTACCGATGCTCATTTGACACGTCTGATAGCGCCATCTCTGACCAGCCAATGTTTCCAGCTGGCGGTTAATCATCGGGACGCACGGTCATTCGCTTAGCAGATGTCGCAGATTAGCTTGGCACATAATCTGAGAGGTTGACGGGAAAGTTCTTCTACCGATAATCCAAGTCGTCGAGGTTCTCCGAGTCCTGTTTGATCCGGAGCTAAGAGGGAAGCCGGTGCAATGCCGGCGCTGCCCCCGCAACTGTGAGCGGCGAGCCACTGTCCAACGATGTCACTGAAGCCTGCACGGCTTCGGGAAGGCCGGACAGCAGCGATGACCCGCAAGCCAGGAGACCTGCCCCGGCAAAATATTGGTCCACGGGCGGGGTGTCTCGGTGGTGCGCCAAGCAGCTGTCGTACGTGCGACTTCCCTGCCTGCGTCCGCCATGGCCTTCTCCCCAACAGGGGTTAAGCTATGTCTCTTCTCTCTCTTCCGGTTGCTACGCTCGGGGCGCCACGCATCGGTCCACGGCGTGAACTAAAATTCGCTCTCGAAAGGTATTGGGCCGGAAAGATCAGCGAACAGCAGTTGCAAGAGGACGCATCCGGCCTGCGCGCAGCGAACTGGGCTCGTCAGAGCTCTATCGGCATCACGATCATTCCATCGAATGACTTCTCACTGTATGATCAAGTGCTCGATACAAGTGTCATGGTTGGCGCCATCCCGGAGATCTACGATTCGAAGGGAGAATCCGTTTCCCTTACGACGTACTTCGCCATGGCCCGCGGATCGCAGTGCGACGACCACGATCCGAGTGTCGGTCCGGGCCTGCGAGGATCTGGCGCACCAGCGCAGGAGATGACCAAGTGGTTCGACACCAATTACCACTACATGGTTCCAGAGTTTCACAAGGGACAGGCGTTCAGACTGCGTTCTCACAAACCCATTGAAGAATATGATGAAGCAAAGGCTCTGGGCTTTCAAACCCGCCCCGTCCTTATCGGGCCGGTCACATTCCTGAAGCTCGGCAAGAGCGCCGACAGCTCGTTCCAGCCCCTCTCTCTACTGGATGATCTGATACCGGTCTATATCGAGGTTCTTCATGAATTGGCCAAGCGAGGGGCAAGCTGGGTTCAGTTTGACGAGCCCTGCTTGGTCCTTGATCTGGACGAGGCAGCGCGAAAATCCTTGCTACATGCCTATAACCGGTTGGTAAAGGAGGCACCGGCCATCAAAATCTTGGTTGCCAGCTATTTCGGCGCATTAGGCGACAATCTGGATACTGCTTTGAACCTGCCGGTTTCCGGTCTGCACGTCGATCTGGTTCGAGCGCCGGAGTTATTGGATCAGATCATTGCTGACAGCCGAGCTGATCTCGTCTTGTCGCTCGGTGTGATCGACGGTAGGAATGTGTGGAGGACCAACTTGTCGTCGCTGCGCCAGAGGCTGGAGCCCGCGATTGCGAAGCTCGGTAAACACCGTGTACAGCTAGCTCCATCCTGCTCGTTGCTTCACGTACCGGTCGATGCTGAACTAGAGACCAAGCTCACTTCCGACGTCAAGAGCTGGCTCGCTTTCTCGGTTCAGAAGATGCGTGAGCTTGTGATCCTGGCGCGGGCACTGGCTGGCGACCAGAATGTTGGGCAAGCTCTTGCCGATTCGGAATGCGCTGTGACTGCCCGCCGGAGTTCGCCGAAGATCCATGACGCCAATGTTGCTCTCCGGATGAGGGCGGTCGACCAGAAAATGCGCCGGCGCGCGAGCCCATTTGCCCGTCGTTCCGAGATCCAAAGGGTGCGCTTCGGACTACCAGCGTTTCCTACGACGACGATCGGATCATTTCCACAGACTACTGAGGTCCGAATTGCTCGTGCGGCGCATGCGCAAGGCACGATGAGCGACGAACAGTATGACAGGTTCCTCAAGGAGGAGCTAGCCCGTGCTGTAAGTTGGCAGGAAGACGTCGGGCTTGATGTCCTTGTGCACGGCGAATTTGAGCGCAATGACATGGTGCAGTACTTTAGCGAGCAACTCGCCGGCTTCGCATCGACCAGCAATGGATGGGTGCAGTCCTATGGCTCGCGCTGCGTTCGGCCCCCGATCCTGTTTGGCGATGTAGTGCGGCCGAAGCCGATCGCCGTGGAATGGTGGCGCTACGCGCAGTCACTAACGAGAAAGCCAATGAAGGCGATGTTGACCGGACCGGTGACAATCCTGAATTGGTCGTTTGTTCGCGATGATCTTCCTAGAAGCGAGGTCTGTCGTCAACTTGCGCTCGCAATCCGAGGCGAAGTCCGCGATCTCGAGGATGCCGGTGCAGCCATGATCCAGATTGACGAACCCGCACTCCGCGAAGGACTACCATTGAACCGATCGGAGTGGAACGCATATCTCGATTGGGCAGGAGATTGCTTCCGCATCTGCTCGTCCGGCGTTAGCGATCAGACGCAAATCCATACACATATGTGCTACTCGGAGTTCAACGATATCATAGGGGCGATCGCCGCAATGGATGCGGATGTAATATCGATAGAGACGTCGCGCTCTAAAATGGAGCTGCTGGACGCATTCACAAAGTACAGATATCCAAATCAAATTGGACCGGGTGTGTACGACATCCACTCTCCACGCGTTCCCGGGACGAGCGAAATGAAGGAGCTGATGGTGTTGGCTCTGGCGCGTTTGCAGAAATCGCAGCTGTGGGTCAATCCGGACTGCGGCCTAAAAACGCGCACATGGGAGGAAGTGCGGCCCGCGTTGGCCAACATGGTCGATGCCGCCCGCGAGCTGCGCGCTGCATCCGATCCGCAAAACCATTGATTCCGAGCTTGGGTCTGTTGTTGACAAAGTTAATTCGCTAGTGGCCATTTGCGCGCTCCACAACGTCGAGGCAAGCCTTCGCCGACAGAAGTACCCGGCCCTTGATGGGCCGGGATGGAACGGCGGCCGATGAAACACGGTGACGCGTCGCGCTACTTTTCGCGGCCCGAGGGAGAATAGCCGACGGTTCCATCAAGAGTCCGGAAAGGCAGTTCTTCCTCAAACGCACGCCAATGGTTTTGCAGATGGAAGCTGCTATCCAAGCCAGATACGCCAATGTGTCGGCTCGCGAGGTGCTCTCCGCTATTCGCGTTGATCCATCCCCCGGACATAGGGCGGCAGGGAAACGCCACCCGGTGAATCGAATTATCTTCGATCACGGAAATCTCCACAAAGGGCGGCGCTATTTCGAACCGCTCCCAGGTCAAATCGCCATTAGATCCTGGACGGATTACATCGCTGCGGGCTGACAAACTCAGATAACCTTGTGAACAGTACGAACATCGCTTGGCTTCCGCGCAGACAGACTCACGCTCGATAGACGGTACGCGATCTCGATGGCGCCGGCCGCGACAGAGGACGGCCGTGCCGCCGGCTGGCATTTGTCGCTTTCCGCAAAAGCTAATGGGTCCAACATGCTGTCATGTCACATCCTTTGTTGGTGAGAGACTGTCTTGCCCGCGCGTCAGCATCGTGGATTGTCGGTGACTTCAAACGCGCACCCTCGCGAGCGCGGCAGATCGTTCAGCAAGAGGGGGAATACGTCGAGTTACATCGGGCTGATTCGCAGCTCGATGATGTAGAGGTCATCGCGAACGGCGCAGCTTGTCATGTTCGGGTCAGTGGCGTGCGGCTCTGGTGCGCTTGGCAGCTGTCTTAACAATCGGTCATTAGTGTCGGACGGAAAAGCATGATGGGGAATCAAGTATTTCGGTCAGCCATGCGTCTGACTTTAGGGGAAGAGCAACTCTGGCGGAAGTGAGCTGCCGCAGCATTGATACGGGTCAAAGCTAGTGCGCGTCCGAGAATAGCAGAGCTCGACCGGACGCCACGAGCCGGACACGCCCGGCAGAGACATTTCTCGGTCCCCGTTTTTGCATGAGGTGCCTACGGGGCCCCGGCGATCGGCCCAGAGTAGCGGGCGATATGACAATCGACAAGGGTGATCGCGCTCCTTCGAGGCAACAGGACCCTCAGCGGCGCGGTTTGTTCTTGGGGGAGCGGATAAACCCCTTTAGACGGTGATTGAGGCAGATCAAAAGCTCTCGGCCCGCAGTGGCAGTAATGGTCAGGCGAATCCAGATCGAGAGAAGACCATGCCTTCATTTAGCGTTCGGTTTATCAAGACCGTTTGTGACGACGCCGGCGGCGAACACCGTGCGTGCCAGGCAGCGTTAGATGTCGATGCCGCCTCGCTGAGGACTGTCGCTCAGCCGGCTGCCTCGATGATCTGGCTCGGATCCTTGCACGGAAACGCCTTCAAGTCGTCCCGGTTCGCGGATATTTGGTGGGGGATTCCATTGCTTTACGCGCGACACAGCGGGCGAAGGTGGCCCGGAAAATTATTTCAACTGACGACGTACACGTATTCGTCAGCTTCTGGCGCGACGATCGCGACACCGTTGTTGGGGCCGATGACGAAGATTGGCTCGCTAATCCTGATCAGGCATATGATCCATAGAGGTAGTTGCTAGCCGTCCGAAAATCGTAGGGCCTACTCGACAGGGCCACCAATTAGCTGAGGCTTCCGATGCTTTCTGCACATCACAGCTCGTTTCGATTGCGCTCTCAGCAGACGTAGCTGGGACGTGAGTGCTAACATTTTTCCCCACCGCCGGGGCGATCTTCACGCGCGTCTGAACGAATGCTGGAGCATCATTTAGCCGTCCCGCGACTTTAAAGAAGACTGTTGCTTCGATGTCACCAAATGAATGAATGACCGATCTACGCTCGTATCAAAAGAGAGACGATATGTTCGATATCTATCTGAATCGAAGACATCTCTTGGTCGTCCCGAGAGGCGTTGCGATCCCCGCGGGATTGGGTGGGAATTGGAAGCGAAAGAAGCGAGCGGTTCGTTCCGTGAGCGACGTCATTCGACATGATGTGCAACAGCGAGGCTACCACCGACGTCGTCTGATCCCCAATCGGCGGAAGCCGGCAGTTGAGACCGTGACACACTCTTAGACGGCACCCCCATGCTGCATCAATCTTCGGAACACTCTGGGGAGGGTGTCTCAGACACCGACCAAAGCGTTGGTTATCGCACCGGAAGCAAGCGGTTGTCGTGCATTAAGGACTTGAGGAAGACAGCTTCTTTTGAAAAGCTGAGCGCGGCTCAAGAGCTTACCTCAAGATCATTAATATGGAGAGTTTAT
Source organism: Bradyrhizobium sp. Gha (assembly GCF_900113735.1). GTDB lineage: Bacteria > Pseudomonadota > Alphaproteobacteria > Rhizobiales > Xanthobacteraceae > Bradyrhizobium. Next base: position 28,724 of record NZ_FOQM01000059.1, on the reverse strand, counting down.
TTGAGTCGATGGCGAGCACGTGAGTTTTCAGCTGTCCATTCTGAAAATACTTGCCGGCCAGCCACGCGGTCGGGCGAGCATCGAAGTCGTTAAGCAGCATTTGGCTATCTATTATAGCAGCGGCCCGGAATGGCCGGCTCGTATGAAGCGCATCGCAAGCCGCGCACCCCAACTCGATATTTTCGGCCAGAGGTTGATCGAGCGGGAGGCTGGATGCTGGATCATCAGCGAGGAGGGAAAAAAATATCTTGAGACACTCGAACAGCTAGATCGGACTGTCATGCAAGCTGAGGTCTGGCGAGAGAACGCGCAAGAGCCGATAGCTGAGCAGCCGCCTCCTTTGACTTTGCAGCTAGGAATGAACGTGGGCAAAAAGTGCCCCGCAAGCGATTGAGCGTAGGTAAGCCGCCATCGGCTTAAAGGCGCTCGTCGCTCATTATCTTGCCGATTGATTGTGATGTACTTCGCCTAGATCGCGAGGTTCGATTTAGGGCCGTGTCCTTTTTTATGGGTGTGATGACGTGGTTCGAGGCGTCCAGCAGTCTACTCAATTGAAACTCAACGATGGAAATTCTCGGGTCTGCGTGCACATTACCTGATCGGGAAGGTCGGCCATCTCTCAGCGCCGCGGCCGCACGAAGTTTACAGTTCCAGAGCTTCATTATATCCGGACGCTTTCGACTCGTGATCGAGTCTATATGTACGCGTGACTGCCTATAATGGCGTCGCTTTTTACGGTCGTGTCGCAGAGAAAACCGTGTTACAAGCCACGCCTCTCAAAAGGAGCATACATCGTGAAAAAAGCAACCAAGAAACGCGTTATGCGACGCGAGTGGACGAAAGCAGAAATCAAAGAGCTCAAAGTCCATTCGAAGGCCAGAACCCCCGTAGTCAAAATTGCAAAGATGACCAAACGAAGCGTCGGTGCGCTCCGCCAGAAGGCCCTAAACCTCGGAATTGGACTCGGACATCAGCGATAGCGTTGGGTGGCGCCGGCAATGGCGCGGTAGGGCGGCTTGCAGGCCGCCCTCAGGGCCGCAAAAATTTGCCGCGACTAGCTTTACCCATGAACGCCCGAGCAATCTCCTCTGCATCAGCAGAGTTCCGGCTAAGCGCTTGTTGATCGGATGATCGAGTCGAATTGTGGATCAGATCCGTTATTCCAACCCTTCTTCGCGTTGGTCAAGTAAGGAGCAACGTTGCATGATCCGCTAGTCCAAATGCACGGGGCGGTTTTGGAGAGTAGGCTTGTGTAAGACAAGCTGGCCAGAGCTACAATCCAGTGTGTTGACCGCTAACGACGGGGTCACAGGAAGTTGCGTCGGGATCGCTTCCTCTTTGACAAGACTGCTGGGGGGCCTGCCAAGTGTGATATCCGCGATATGAACGGCGTCTTCGCCGCAGGCAAACTTCCGTATAGTACTTTCCAACCTTCTCATATCCGCGATCAATGTTCGTGCAATTGAGCGCTCGCTTGGTTTCGTGTAGCTCTCGAGCAATTGGCAAAGCGATGCCAGTTAAGTCTTCGCCGTCCGGACGAATTGATCGAGCGGCTCCCCAAGGCGTGAGTCTATGAGTCCTCGTGGGTTTCAGACTTTGTACGGAAGCAGCTGCTCTCAAGTGCTCCTGTGGCTGGCTTTGTTTCGCCCAATCGAGCTAACGCCGACGGCGAGCCCGCTTCAAGCACGAGTGTCTGAACGATGAGCATACGTTCTGGCCGTTCGCCAGCGGTTTGTTTTCTCCTCGGTCTTCCACGATCCGGGACCACGCTCCTGGCGCATCTGCTCCAGCATCATCCAGACATTGTGGCTCCCCCTGAGCCCTGGTTGATGCTGGCGCTTGAAGCGTTTGGCCGGGTGGATTCTTGCCATCCGGTGGGGAGTGCACTGATTGAGGCCGCGACCTCTCAATTCTTGGGGCGGATAAGTCGCGCGGCGGCCAGCCGCGCTTTTGCGGATGCAGCATACGATCAGTATCTCGCAGAAGCGGGCAAGCGGGTCATCTTAGACAAGACACCACGATATTGGACGGTTCTTGATTTTCTCGATTCGGTCTACCCAGAAGCGCCACATATCCTTCTGATGCGCAATCCCTATGCAATCGCTGCTTCCTTGAAATCTACGTGGGGCATCCCGCTCCGGGCAGAAAGCTCGCATACTGTCAGCGTCTCCAGTATCGTCGATCTCATGCTCCGTATGCCCGACGTGATCATATCCTCGCTTGCCGATTTAGTTCTGGGCCTTCCTAGGTTAGCTGCGCACCGTACTCGCCCGCAAACACACTGGGTGCAATACGAGATGTTCGTGGCGCATCCTGACGAGGAAGTTCGGCGGCTGCTGGCGGCGCTCGAGTGTGATCCAGCGGCTTTCACATCTTCGGACATGAAACAAGCAGATTATCTCCGAACCAGCAGCTTCGGAGACCGAAAAATACTAGAACGAACCACCATCGACCAAGGTTCTGTTGAGGCATGGCGATCTCAATTGAGCGTCGAAGAGATGCAAACAGTGACCAATCTGGTCGGCGCCGAGCTTTTTCTAGAACTCGGATATGAGGAGGAACTGCTGCACGCCCGGAAAGCCGGAGTTATGGACACGGGACAGGAGGTAACCGAACTCTATCGGCGGATATTTCGGACGTGGTGGCGTTTCCGAACTACAAAGAGGGGAGCGTTATCGGCCTCCTCTCATGCTGAAGCGGCAGTCCACACCGCCTGGAATGTCTCGGACAATCGCGACGCGGCTATCGAAATGTTGCGGGACGAAGTCGCGCGACTGGAGCAGATCCTCAATATCTCCTAATGTAGTCCGAGTGCTTGCAATGAAAACACGCGCGTTAATTTTGCCAGTATCCTTGACGCCCATCAGGAACCACCGGGGGCAGCGGCGGAATGCGATATACGTGCCACGTCTTCAAGTCTTCTCATGAGTAGAGGGTAGGGGTCACATAAAGCTGATATCGGCTGGGCGCTCATGCATAGTTATCGCGTTTTCCGTTGAAATAGATGCCTTCTTGCTTAAGCGACCGCCACTGCCGCCGATGTTGTCAATTTCACGACCGCTGCGTCCATGGAGATCTTGATCCCACGTTCGTCAGCGCGCCAGCAAAGGTCGCACTGGTGATTTGGCGGCCCTGATCCATGTAGAGGATCTTCGGAGTCCCGTACTTCGCAGCCGCCTCGGCGAGAGCGCCGCGTCACAACCGCACGGCTCGCCCCCTCGATGACTGTCGAAGAGGTAAATAAAGCGCGGCCATGGGAGATACGTTATGTGCGCTGACGATAGTTGGTTTGTCTGGCCGATCGTCATTGCACAAGAACTAGGAAAGATCTTGCCCGGCCGGCTCGTCCTGTTCGGCCTTGCTCTCAGTAGGGCGTTGCCCATCCTCCGCATCGACCGCTGCGCGTGCGTAGAATTGGACCTAATGCCGCTCAACTATCAGCACCACGATTATCCGCGCCGAGCCCCGGAACGGCCAGGCCGAGGACAGCTCTTCGGGACGCCGCATCGGGCAAGGTCGGCGTTATCGACCGGACGGGAGACCCGAGGGCGCGCGATACTAAGCAACATTGCGTCGGCTCCGTTGCCGCCGGATTAACGGCGCCGCCGATGGAAGCTTGTAGGATCGAGCATGTGCTGCAGAGGCGTCAACGGCAGCACAGCGGCTCGGAAGTGAGGTTCACGGGATTCGCAACAACTCTAGGTGCTTGCGTCGATGATGTCTCGCTACTCACCTCGGAAGCCGCGCTTTGTGCCAACCGCAAACACGGCAATCTGACCCAGCAGGATCGATTGATCTGACGTTACGCCCCGTAAAGTGGAGTATAGAGCCGAGAGGCGCTGCCAAGGCGATCCCTTTACGAAAGAGATATGTCTGTTTCACGCTCTCCGGCAATTCAGTGCAGAAAGTACAGCGGCGCCGGGCGGTTCGCCGGAGACGTCAAACTGATCGTTGTTCACGCCAGATACAAAGTCGCCAGTTGTAATCGAGCTCGACACGACCTCGGCCTGCCAAGGCCGTTTCGTTAAATGCCTAGCGACGTGATGCCGGCTATGGGGGGAGGTAAGCTTTGGAGGTGCCGGCATCGGGCAACCCGCAAGCGACTTACCGCTGTTGAACCCTTCGCCAGAACCACACGTGGAAGCAGCGATACTGGATTGCTGCAAGTGTCGTACTGGCAGGCGGAGCCGCGAGGGCCGAACTCTCAAAATTTCTAGCTTGCTGCGAACCTCCGCTCGCCTCTGCGTAAGACGGCTTGTCGCCACCAGAGTGAAGTCAGGAATACGCGAGAAGATCGTTGGAGAGGGTTGAAACGCCCCTAACGTCAAGTTGTACGATCTCAAAATGACAATGACTGACATCAGTGTCCGAAATCCTCAAACAGCGACAGAGCCCTGTTGCATCGAGCCGCGAGCCATCAGAAATCTGAATGGGTTCGATGAACCCGTTGTGAAGGATCGCTGTGCATCTGGGACGAAAACTGGGCTTGTCATCTTGCGGGGCTGAAGTCGGCGGCAAGTACGGCGGCGATCTATGACGCTTCATTCGAGCTGTTTACGGAGGAATGCGGCACGCCACAGAGAGGCGTCTGGTGACCTTGGCGTACTCCAAATCCAACTAAGAACACAACTTAACGAGAACGGTTTGACAAGACAGCGCTCTTTGCTGACGCCTGGTCCATTGTCGTTATCGCTGGCGGTGAGGAGCCAGATGCAGCTTGACCTCGCATCTCGCGATGACGAGTTCAAGGAGGTGACCGCCAGCATGAGGCGGCTGATACTCAGCCTTTTGGGAAATGCTGAGGATTATTCGGTGGTGCCTATTCAGGGAGGCGGCTCCTTTGCAATGGAGGCGGCTCTCTCTTCATTCGTGTCCCGGATCCATAAGCCGCTTGTTGCATAAGCGGCATCTATGGCGAGCGCATTTTACAAATTTTGCGACTGTGGGGCGTCGAGGCGCTGAAGCTCGTCAAGCGAGCGACCGATCCGTTGGATCCTCGAGAAATCGGTGAATATCTAGCCAAACATCCTGACGTTACGCACCTATGTTTCGTGCATTGCGAGACAACGACTGGGATGGTCAATCCGTTGCAAGAGTTAGTGGGGGAGGCGAAGCGACGTGGCGTAAAGACGATCATCGATGCAATGAGCTCTTTTGGCGCCCTCAACATCGACATGAGCGATCGTGGACCCGACGTATTGGTCACATCGAGCAACAAGTGCATAGAAGGGCCGCCGGGGGTAGCGTTTGTCGTCGCCTCGCGACTACTGCTGGAGCATGCGGTTCAAGAACCGAGATCGTTTGTGCTCGATGTAAGAGATCAGTGGCTCTCGCTCGAGCGCACCGGTGAGTGGCGGTCGACCCCTCCTACCCACATCGTTCAGGCCACTGCAATGGCCTTGAAGATTTTGCACGAGGAGGGCATCGATGCGAGGCGCCTTAAGTATGAAAAGGTTAGAGACGGTATTATCAAAGAACTCGAAGGGGTTGCGTCTCCGCTGCTGTCTCCGGACTTGCAGTCGCCGGTCTGCGTTGCTTTCAGTGCGCCGTCCGGAATTGTGGACCAGGCGGGGTTCGAGGGACTTTATCGACACTTGGCGGCCCACAATCTTTACGTCTACTCGAAGCTGCATCTTGCGACGCGCAGCTTTCGCGTCGGTTGCATCTGGATTGAGCAGTTGGGGTGCGCTTTTCGTACCTATTTTCGGTCCGGCCAGGCTCGATCAGAAAGGCCAGTGCCGGGGCAAGTAGCAGCGGCTCTCCCGGCTCGAGCGGTTGGGGACCGGCAGCCGTGTCTTCCTGCCGAGACTGCTGTTCTTCATGCGGGCTATCGGCGCGACCCGGTAACGAAAGCTGTCGCAGTGCCGATTTATCAGAATACAGCTTATGAGCTCGATGGCGATCTAAACCACATCGCTGACGTCTATAACGTCAAGGCCGATGGATTCACCTATACAAGGATTATCAATCCGACCCGCGCGCTGGAGAAGCGCTATACCGCCGTCGACATGGGAAGCGATTCGCTCGCCGTTGCGTCAGGTCAGGCGGCGACGTTTCTTGCCATCGTCAACCTGTCAAGTGGCGAAGTGGGCGACAATGTCGTCGCCTCTCCGTATCTATATGGCAATACGTGGAATCGGCTCCACAACACATTAAAGCGGCTCGGCATTAGCGTCAGGACGGCAGATCCTCGGAGGCCCGAGACGTTCGAGCGTGCTATTGATGATCGCACGATATGCCTGTTTGGAGAGGTAATCTCCAATCCATGTCTTATTCCGCTCCCGGTCAAGCAGTTAGCGGAGATTGGCAGAAAATACGGAGTGCCACTGGTCGTGGACAATACGACCACGCCCCTGGTGTGTCGGCCCGCAGATCTCGGCGCTGCTATTACGACGTACTCCGCGACGAAATATATATCGGGCCATGGCACGACGCTGGGCGGGCTGATCGTTGACAACGGCGAGTTCAGCTACCGGGGAGCGTCCCGCTTTCCATTGTTTAACCGTCCCGACGAAGCGCACGGGGGAATTGTCTGGCATAACGCTGTGCGAGAAGTCGGCGATCTCGGAAAGAGTGAATTCCTCCTCAAGGCTCGCATGACCTGGTTGCGCGATACCGGCGCGGCCATAGCGCCGTTTGCGAGTTTTCAGCTCATCCAAGGACTTGAGACGTTGCCTCTTCGGATGAAGCAGCACTGCGCGAATGCCAGCAGATGCTGACCTGCGTATTCTATCAGGCACCGGCCGTTCGGTGTCTCATCTCGGCGATCAATATCTCTATCTCGCGGAATTCACGGGCGCGCATGAGAACATCTGCCCGCGCGGTGTTCTGCGTAAGGTCCTGCGCAGGGCTGCTGACCACGGATACGACTGCACTGTCTGGTTCGAGTTTGAATTTATGCTGTTTAAGGAGAACGCAGACACGATTGAAGAAAAACCCTTCGAGGAGTGGGCTCCTTTAACGCGTGGCCCGTTCGGCTACTCGATTGCGCGATCTGTCGCGCAACATGAGCTGTTCGATGAGATCTTAGCGCTTTGTGAAAAGGCTAGAATACCTCTCAGCGGAATACACTTTGAGACGGGACCTGGCGTGGTCGAAGCGTCAATTCGTCATTGTGATGCGCTGGAAGCGGCCGATCGGGCAACCATATTCAAGTCGATGATAAAGGCCTGGGCGCAAACCCGAGGCATGATGGCTACATTCATGGCCAAGGTTTCCGAAAAATGGCCCGGCCAGTCCGGCCATATTCACATCTCGATGTCCTCGGATGGCCGGAATGTGTTTTACGACAGTGAAGCGTTGGGCAACGTCTCGAACCTGATGAAGAAATTCATCGCCGGACAGCTAGGATACATGAATGAGTTCTGTGTGCTCGCGGCGCCAAACTTCAATAGCTACAAAAGATTGGTTCCAGGCTGCTGGGCACCAATCTATCCAAGCTGGGGAGTTGACAACCGCTCCTGCGCGGTCCGCTCCATTCCCGGAGAGCCATCAGCCCATCGCCTGGAGTATAGGCTGCCTGGCGCAGACATGAACCCATATCTTGCGCTCGCATCTGCGATTGGTTCCGGCATATTGGGCGTCGAGACAGGATCGGCACTGCCGGCTTCGATCGTCGGTGATGCAGGCGTGGAGATGTGTCTTCCGTGTGCTAGACTGCCTCAAAGCCTATCAGAGGCAACTGCTCGCTTTTCGCAGTCTGCAGCGGCCAGTGATGTGTTCTGAGAAAGGTTTGTTGAAACGTTTTCTTGCTCGCGGCGTTGGGAGTGGGAGATCGTTCAACATCAGGTCACCGATTTTGAACGTCGGAGATATTTCGAGATCATTTAGCTGGAGTCCGCCGACGGTGCTGAACCTTATTCCTCTGGCGGTCATGTAAGTGGTGTCGCCGCGGCTGTTGCGGCGGCGTGTGCCACTGTTGTTAGGCGTCATCACAGAAAATTTGCAATTACTTGGGAAGCTGAGAAGGTCTGCTGCTATCGGCTGTGTGGCGGCAACCACGATTGTTCGCTTGCAATGCTGGGAATCCTGGCAACGACGGTGTCGGCGAAAAACGTTGTAGTCCAGCGTTCCTGCGGCAGGAACTGATAGGCTCTTATATTTGGGGCGGCGGCTTTTGATGCAAGATGAATATGAAGGTGTTGCCTTGATCGCCGTTGTGTTCGCTTGCGTGCAACGTTGCTCCGGATCTTTTGCCTGAAGAACAACGAGCTTCAGCGCGCGCCGCCGGGCTTCCTCATATGTCGACCATTCGATGTCGACGAAATGCCAACGATCGGTTCCTTTCCTTCCGGAGTGGATCGTCCGCAGAGATGGCGGCCAGCGAAGTGTCAGCGATGAGCTCCGTGAGCTTCGCCCGCGCGACCGGCCTCAGCTGGTGCTGCGACAGTTTCCGTAATTGACAGAACGACCTCAAGGCGGCGGCGCCGATCGCGGAGATGAGCCGTGTCACTAATTGCTTCCCGATATTGATAAAGTGCGTCAAGTCATTCGGAGATGGTGCTTGCGTTACGGCACGTTGACGGGAGGCATGGGCGTCGTCTGACGTGGCTCGAAGCCTTTCTGGTGATGGCTGCGTGCGGTCAACATGATCGTAAACGCCGCGAGGAGAATCAGAAGACCGCGCATGCGTTATTACTCAAAATAATTTATCGCAATGATGAAGCGGCTCACAGCCGGTGCCTTGAAAAAGGGGCGGCCCTACGCGTCTCTCGGACCGGTGTATTCGCCGCCAACAGCTACTCCGGGACGCCGGAGATTCGCCGGCGGGACCCTAGATAACCGATTGTTCTTGCCGGAAGCAGCCTATCAGCGCGATCATTCCGCCCAAAAAATGTGTTTTTTGCCAGGAGGCCGCAGGAATAGTGCAGCGAATTCGAGTAGTAATTTAGGGGGACTTTAACACCGCAAGACAGCCCGCGCTGCTGCCTTCGGAGCCCGTGGAGGACGGTTCATGCGCAATCATGACATTATGTCCGGTAGCCTGTTGGCGCTGACCGCCGCTGGCGTTGCGCTGCTTTGTTCTAGCCTGCTCGCGTTTGCTTTCATTTAGAACCCGCGCTCGACATTTGGCGCGCTGGGATTCTGCGAGGCCTCTCGCGGCGGTGCGCAGCCGGACAGGCCGCTGGTATGGCTCTAATCGAGCCCCCGGCGGTTGAGATGGTCTGTTCAGGTTTCTGTAGGGATCCACCCCTTCGAGCCGTTCCGTTACGAATGTAGTGCTCGTGTTTCTGAATGGCCGACCTGGTCTCCGGGCTGTCGCTCGCCAGGCGTGCGTTCTATATTGGCCATTTGCCGAACGGCCTATGACAAATGGTCGAGCTCGCTTGGGTACGACGAGCAATGATGTCTATCGTTTGGGTAGACGTCGAACATGTTTGCCTTTCTGAAATCTTACGTACGCCCTCATGGCATGATCAGCCAACAAAAAGGCGCGTGCGGTTTGATTCGCCTCTGGTTTGGCGTGCCCCGGATCGTCGAAAGTCGCTCCTAAAGCACAAACTTCGAAGCGATGAAGACCAGGGGACAACATTGCTGTGAACGTTGCGGGGGCGGTTGCGGCGCGCGGCAGCTCTTGACCATTGCCTGCTATCGCGGCAACGAGAACAACCAAAGCAGATCGAGTGAAGAGAGCGGGTATGGCTGTGACGGATCAATCCCAAGCATCGGAGTTGCCACTGGCCTTGCAGAGACCATCGAAAGGCTTTCGTTGGATCTTTGCTCTTGTTGCCGTTTTGCTCGCTTTTGGCGCCGGGGGAGCCTACTTTTGGACTGAAATCGAAACGTTTGCCGAGGCGCCGCCGGCGCATGAAATAGTGGCTCCCACTCGCGACTTGTCACCTGAGGACAGGGACGTCCTTATAGGGATCCAATCGGGGCAGCAGAAGACAGCCGATGAAATTGTCGAGCTCAATCGCAACCTCGATGCTCAGCATGCCGAGCTAAACCGGATCTCGGGCCAGATCGAAGCCTTGACCCAAAGAATCGACGAGCTGCAGAAGCCGGCGCCTGTCGTTTCTCCTGCTCCTGCAGCTTCTCCGCCGCTCCCGCGCACCACATCCAAGCCGGCCAAGAGAGACGTCCGGCCCTCAAAACCGCAAGGTGCGGTCTCTGTCGGAGGCGCGCCGTTGCCGGCGGAGCCAAGCACGGAATAGCGCTGATTACCACAAAATACCTGTCGTATAACGCTCGCCTTCGAACCACGTCGGAAAGTAACGGTCCACCATCTTGATCGGGAGGCCGAGCCTCTCATTGCCCCGCGTGCTTTCGGAAGTTCGCTGTGAGTCGCAAGAAGTTCGTAAGTAGGACGTGACCCTGTGGGGTAAGGATCGACTCGGGATGGAACTGGACGCCATAGGTGGGATAGTCGCGGTGCGTGAGGGCCATGATCTCGCCTTCCTCCGAACGCGCTGTCACTATGAGCTTCTGCCCACACGACTGATCAAGCTCGACAATAAGAGAATGGTAGCGTCCGACTTCAAGCGGGGTTGGCAGCCCCCCGAATAACCCTCGGCCGTCATGCGCAACGTATGAGCGCCGACCGTGCATGGGCCGATGCGCTCGCGCCACCCGTCCTCCAAAAGCGCTCGCAATACACTGATGTCCAAGGCAAACGCCGAGAATTGGTACGCGTCCAGAAAGGTCGCGGACCACTGCTGTCGATATTCCCGCCTCATTTGGGGTGCAGGGACCGGGCGATATGACCACCGCGCGGGGATTGAGATCAACGAGCTCGCTAATGCTGATAGCGTCGTTTCGGATCACTTCCGTTGCTTCACTGAGCTTGTGGAAATAGCGGGCTATGTTGAAGACGAAGGAATCGTAGTTATCGATGATGGCAATCAAAATGCACCAGCTGGTTCAGAATGAAATGCATCGAAGATTCGCTCCGCCTTGGCGAGCGTTTCATCGTATTCGGCCTCGGGCTCCGACATGGCCGTTATACCGCCGCCCGCATGAAACACAGCTAGGTCGCCGTCGATCGTGACAGTGCGGATCGCAATACTTGTGTCCATATGCCCGTTGAAGCCGATGAAGCCGATCGCCCCGCAATAGACCTCTCGCGCTATGCGCTCGATTTCCGTAATAATTTCTATCGACCGTAGCTTTGGCGCTCCTGTAATGGACCCGCCGGGAAAGCAAGCCCGGAGCAGGCCAACGGCGTCTTCCTCTCCGGCAAGTTCCCCCGTAACGATCGACACGAGGTGGTGCACTGAGGCATAAGACTCGAGATTGCACAGAGCCGGAACCTCGACCGAATCCGCAGTGCAAACGCGTGACAGATCGTTTCGCAAAAGATCGACAATCATCGTGTTCTCGGCGCGATCCTTTTCGGAAGCCAGGAGAACAGACGCACGGCGGTGGTCTTCCTTCAATTCCGGCGAACGCGCGATCGTGCCCTTGATGGGGCGTGTCTCGACTTGTCGCGCCTCAAGCTTTACGAATCGTTCCGGCGAACTTGATGCGATGGTCAGCTTTCCCCATCGCAGCAGGGCGGCAAACGGCGCCGGATTCAATACTCGTAGCCGGCAATAGAAGGCGAGCGGATCAAATGGGGTCGATAGGCGGGTGCTAAAACGCTGCGCAATATTCGTCTGGAACACGTCACCCGCCAGAATCAAGTCGATCACGCGTTGTACCGCCGCAATGTAGCTCTCGCGGCTGAAGTTCGAGCGCCACGCGCCGGCTTTGACAGGACAACCATTCTGAGGCGGCTTTGGACCGGCAAGCAATGCTGCAAACTCGTCGGCTCGACGACGGGCTCGTTCGCTCCGTCGCACGTGATCCTGCTCCGGCCATCCGGTCGAGACGATCCAGCATTTGTTATCCCGGTGGTCGAAGCTGATGACAAGGTCATAGAAATGCAGGATGGATTGCGGCAAACCCAGACCGGCAATTGCCGGCGCAGACAATCGCTCCAATGTCCTGGTCATGTCGTAGGCAAGGTAGCCTGCCGCTCCTCCCTGAAACGGCGGGAGATCGGGACGATGCTCTTGCGGGTACTTCGCGAGTAGGACGCGAAGGACCTTCCATGGATCGGCCTTAAGACACAGTCCGTTCCAACTGGCTTGGCCGCTCACGACCCTGTAGGTGCTGAATGGATCGCACATCAGATATGAGTAGCGCCCGAGCAGCTCGTGCCTTGCTGCGCTATCGAGAAACGTGAGACGCGATCGGTGCCCAAGACGTCGCATCGCTATGACGGGCTCAACCCACTGCAACTCGCGAACGTACATCGGCTTATCGGTCACCGGCGGCTGACCTCGTGAAAGCGCTGTTCCATGTATTGGGCCGATCCCATGAGAATGACGCTTCTCTGCTACGGCCGAAACTTGAGGTCCCTACCAAGCTAGCCTGGCAGTGCTATTTTGCTGCGACAGCACCTGGTTCATCCTGCAATGGAGGTGAAAGGGGCATCTGTTGATACATCGTAGTCGGCCGCGAAGCGCAGCTCGCGGAGCGGTCGGACCCGCTTAATCGCCTGCTGGTAGAGATCGTGCGCTTTGTACGCCGCGAGCTCGATTTCGCTGTCGAACTCACCATAGACCACGATGTCGATATCGTTGCCGAGCTGATCGGTCTTGCGGTTGCGGGCAACCTCAAGCCGGCGCGCATGTGGTATCGTGGTGAGAAGCGAAAGACCGTAAATGATCTGGTCGATACGCGCCTCTTCCTTGGCGCTGAAGAAGACGATGTGACGAATCATGGCCATTCCTGGAGAGGTCGCTAGCTGGTGCCATAACTATCTGGGAATAGAGGCCGTTGCAATGAGGCTAGTCGCTTGCCACATGATCGTCGCTTGCGATCGTCGGCGATCCGTAATGAAATTTGCCAGAGTTGCTCAGGACGCCGGAAGGGCAAGGCGCTCAATTGTTTGAATGTGCCGCGTAAGCAGGTTACAGGCTTGATCTAAGTTGCGCGTTCGCAAGGCTTGCAGAATTAGGCGGTGATCTTGATTGGACCGCGGCCGCCAGCCTACTGATCGCGCCATCGCGAACACCAATCTCGAATTTGCAAGCTGCAGTCCATCGAGGCTCGCGAGCAGACGCGGCATTCCGCAGGGCGCGACCAAGGCTTGGTGAAAGGCGCGGTTGGCCATCTCAAACTCCTCGACCGTCTTTGCATTATCTCCTTCGATCAAGGCGAGCTCGATCTGAGTCAAATGACCCGTTGTGAGCCTTGGCCCCGAATGGCGCAATGCCACCACCTCAAGCGCAGCTCGCATTTCAGCGATCTCTTTCACTGAGCGGGTATCGAGCGGGGCGACCCGAACACCGCGACGTGGCACAGCAACAACAAGATGTTGTGCCTGCAGCTGCCGAAATGCCTCGCGCACGGGGACGTGGCTGGACTTGAATTCTCGTGCAACGTGATCCTGGCGGAGTGGCGCGCCTGGCTCTAAGGCGCCGCTGATGATGCGCTCAGCGATCGAATCCGCGATGCGCGCGACCGTCGTCATGTTGTCAGCAGTGATCATAGATTATCTACCGCAATAACCGATGCATTTGTGAGGCAGCTCGATTAGCATCTCTTCGAGAGCAATGACTATAGATAATTGACGCGATTATCTACAATTGAGCGAGATGGTTATGGATGCTGCCGCGCAAGTTCAGCGCAAAGAAACAGGCACCGATGCGCAGGTTCGTTGTCATTGGAAGGTCGAAGAGACTAAGGCGCTCTACGACCTTCCTTTTGCCGACCTGATGCGTCAGGCGCAGTGCATTCATCGCAACAACTTTGATCCAAACCACGTTGAAACTGCGAGCCTGCTCAGCATCAAGACCGGGGGCTGTCCGGAGGACTGCGGCTACTGCTCGCAAAGCGCCCATTACAAGACCGGCCTGAAAGCCACTCGTCTAATGCGTTGCGCGGATGTGCTTGCGGCCGCGCAGCGCGCGAAGGATGCAGGCGCCACGCGCTTCTGCATGGCGGCAGCCTGGCGCGCGCCAAAAGATAGCGATCTTGAGTCCGTCTGCGACATGGTCAAGGCGGTCAACCGACTTGGCATGGAAACATGCGTCACGCTCGGCATGCTGACGCCGAAGCAGGCTGCACGTCTCGCCGAGGCCGGCCTTGACTTCTACAATCACAACGTCGACACATCGCCCGAGTTCTACAACAAGATCATTACCACCCGTAGCCTGCAGGACCGCATCGATACGCTGGCGCGCGTGCGCGATACCGGCATCAAGATCTGCTCCGGCGGGATTATCGGCATGGGCGAACGCGTGGAGGACCGCCTAGGTATGCTCGTGCTGCTGGCCAATCTTCCCAATCATCCCGAAAGCGTGCCAATCAACCTGTGGAGCAAGATCGAGGGCGTGCCAGTGGAAGACACCGCGGAGCCTCCCGATCCGATCGCGCTGGTTCGGCTGGTGGCGACCGCGCGGATCATGATGCCGAGGAGTGTGGTTCGCTTGTCCGCTGGACGGCAATACATCACCGATGAATTGCAGGCGCTTTGCTTCTTGGCCGGTGCAAATTCGATCTTCATCGGCGACGTCCTCTTGACCACCAAAAACCCGGAACTTCATCGCGACGCGGATCTGCTGACCCGGCTCGGCATCACGTCCGGGCTCGCCCGACGAAAGCAGTGCACGCAATATGTTGCTCCTACATCCGGCTTAGGTGAGAAATGCAGATAACTTTGATGAAGGGAAAAATTCATCGCGCCTCAGTTACCGAAGCTGATCTGCACTATGAAGGCTCGATTTCGATAGATCGTACGCTGCTGGAGGCAGCAGCAATGGTGATCAACGAGCGCGTCGAAATCTACAATGTCGAAACAGGGGCGCGCTTTGCCACCTACGTGATCGAGGCGCCGCCGAGGTCTGGCACGATAAGCCTGAACGGAGCGGCCGCTCGACTGGCGATGCCCGGAGACAAAATCATTATCGTTGCATATGCCTCATTCGACGAGGCCGAAGCAAAGACATTCAAGCCACGCATTGTGCGTGTGGATCGAGACAATCGCATCCTCCCAAGTTGAACCTATCGGGCCTCTTCCTTCTTTCCTTCTTAGACGGCCAGGCATCTTTTACCTAATTGGTGCGATCCTCGGAGTGATGAGTGCGGTCCATCCAAGCAACTAGATTTAGTCCGTACGTCGCAGCGTTGAAGGCCTTAGACGAAGATAATCGCCTGCGATACCTCAAACCGCGCGCAGGGATCGATTTCGCATCAAACGACTATCTGGCGCTCGGTAGTGCCCCGCGCATCAAAAAGGCGGTGGTCGCCGCGCTCGAGGCAGGAACTCCGGTAGGAGCCGGCGGGTCGCGGCTGCTGCGCGGTAATTGCGAGGAGCACGAACAGCTCGAAACGGAAGCGGCTCAGTTCTTTGGCGCGGAAGCAGCGCTTTTCTTTGGAGGCGGCTACATCGCAAATTTTGCCGTCCTAACAACGCTGCCGCAACGCGGTGATCTGCTCATTCTCGATTCGCTCGTGCACGCCAGTGTTCACGAGGGGGCGCGCGCCGGCCGAGCAGAGTACCGAATTTACGCGCACAATGACCCTCAGTCAGTCGAAGATGCAATTCGCGACTGGCGAACCAAAGGCGGAACGGGCCGCGTCTGGATTGTGGCCGAAAGTCTCTACAGTATGGATGGCGACTTCGCTCCACTTGAGGAGCTGGTGGCAATCGCCGATCGCCGAGACGCGTTTGTGATCGTGGACGAGGCCCATGCCACAGGAGCTTACGGGCATCAGGGACGAGGGCTCACGGCCCCCTATGACAGGCGCGAAAATCTCATCGTCGTTCACACCTGCGGCAAAGCTCTCGGTGCGGCGGGTGCACTTGTTACGGCGCCCCGCATCTTGCGCGATTTCATGGTCAACCGCTGCCGTCCGCTTATTTTTGCCACCGCCCCATCACCGTTGATGGCCGTTGCCGTTCGGGAGGCACTCCGCATCCTGCAGGAAGAGCCGGAGCGGCAGCAACGGTTGGCTAAACTCGTTGCGTTCGCGCATCGGCAGTTCACCTCGCTCGGTTTGCGCACACCATCGACCTCTCAGATCGTTCCGTACATCGTAGCTGACAATGCTCATGCAATGCGACTTGCCTCTGCTCTCCAGGAGCGTGGCTTCGATATCCGCGGAATTCGGCCGCCAACCGTTCCGGCAGGCACGGCCCGCTTGCGAATTTCATTGACACTCAATGTGGGGGAAGCGGACGTGCGCGCTATGCTTGATGCGCTGGTTGAGGTGAGGGGCTTGTCTTGATGAATAAGCGGATCGTCGTTACGGGTACGGACACCGGTGTCGGCAAAACAGTTTTTTCCGCGGGGCTCGCGGGCCTTCTCGGCGCGAATTACTGGAAGCCAGTCCAGGCTGGGCTCGAACAAGAGACCGACTCCGAGTGCGTCCGCCGCCTCGGTGGCCTCTCGTCCGATCGGATTGTCCCGGAGCTCTACCGATTTCGCACGCCTGCGTCGCCGCATTACGCCGCGGAGATCGACGGCATTCGCATAGATACAGAAGCGCTTCGACTGCCGGACAGCGGCGAGCGGCAACTCGTGATCGAGGGCGCCGGCGGTCTCATGGTGCCGCTGACAGCGCGCACCCTTTACATCGACATCTTCGAGCGCTGGCAGCTTCCCGTTGTGATTTGCTCAGGGACGGGACTGGGCACGATCAATCACTCCCTGCTCTCCATAGAGGCTCTGCGGAAGCGTCAGATTCGAATCCTTGGAGTTGCCTTCGTTGGCGAGAGAAACGCCGAAACTGAAAGTGCGATTTGCGATATCGGGAGAGTACGTTGGTTGGGACGGCTCCCGTGGCTTGTTCCCCTCACGGACGATAGGTTGCAGGCTGCTTTCAAGCACGCCTTCGTTGGCAGTGATTTCGTGAACCTATGAATATGGCCAAGAGGTCGCCGATCTGGCACCCTTACACGCAGCATGCTCTACAGTGCGACATGACGAAGGTGCTGTGGGGAGAGGGAGCTTATCTCTATACCGAAGATGGCCGACGCCTTATCGATGCAATCTCCTCCTGGTGGGTCGTGACTCACGGCCACTGCCATCCATGCATTGTGAACGCGATCCGAGAGCAGGCAGGCAAGCTCAACCAGGTCATCTTCGCCGGATACACTCACGATCCGGCTGAGCAAGTTGCGACAGAACTATTGAAGATCACCTCCCCGGCGCTCGAGCATGTGTTCTTCTCCGATAGCGGGTCGACCAGCGTCGAGGTCGCGCTGAAAATGGCGCTCGGCTACTGGCGCAATACCGGAAAAGAGCGAACCCGAATTCTGGTGATGCAGCACTCTTACCATGGCGACACGATCGGGGCGATGTCGGTAGGTAGCCGAGGCGTGTTCAACGCGGCCTACGGGCCGCTGATGTTCGAGGTGACCTCGATTCCATTTCCGACAAGAGATCGTGAGCAAATAACGCTTGATGCGCTTGAAGCAGCTTGTCTAAACGAACATCCCGCAGCCTTTATTGTGGAGCCGCTGATATTGGGCGCAGGCGGAATGCTGATGTATTCTCCCTCGGTGCTAAGAGAAATGAAGCGGATCTGCGAAGCCTTTGACGTCCTGTTCATTGCGGACGAAGTCATGACCGGCTGGGGCCGGACGGGTACATTGTTTGCGTGTGAGCAGGCCGATGTCACGCCCGATATTGCCTGCTATTCGAAAGGCCTCACGGGCGGGGCGCTGCCGCTCGCCGTCACACTCTGTCGTGCCGATATTTTCGATGCGCATTATTCGGAAGACCGCACGCGTACGTTTTTTCATTCGAGCTCATATACGGCCAATCCAGTGGCCTGTGCCGCCGCCAAGGCTAATCTGGACCTTTGGCAGGATCAGAAATATCGCCGGCGGCTGTCATCCTTGGCCAGGATGCAAGAACAGGCACTCGCGCCATTCCGCGCCGATTCACGTTTCGCAAACGTCCGACGCACAGGGACAGTCACAGCGCTTGAACTCAACACGAGCGATGCCGGCTATCTGGCGGACATCGGGCCGAGGCTTTTGGCTTTCTTCCAAGCGCGGAATCTGCTCTTACGCCCACTCGGTAACACGATCTACGTGATGCCGCCTTATTGCGTTACGGCCGCCGACATTGATGAAATCTATGCTGCCATCCGTGCCGCTGCTGACTTGCTGACGTGACTGCATGAGAGTGTGCAATCTTCTGCAGTGACAGGAGTTTGCAAGGCGAAAGTGTCCGTATTGCTCCCGTTTGAGTGTCCCACGAGGCTGCAAGCACTCAAGATTCGCAGGCTCGTGCTTTAAGCACTTGCTTCAAGCGCTCCTGATCCAACCGCCGCAGCAATCCTGCGGCCTGGCCGAGAAATGCGCAGCATTTGGCCGAAATGTCGAGCGAATTGCGCTAATCACGATTAGAGAAATCCATTACCTTGAACAAATTCTCGGCGAGGCTTTCTGCGGAAGGTACTGCTTCGCGAGGCAATCGCACTTCAGTCACTTGATGGCTGCAAGAACCAGGTGGACGGACCGCCGGGCGAGCACGCCATTGGTGCGTGCGCTGCTGTGGTCAGAGGGCAGCGGGGCTTCCAAGTAAATGTCTCACAGGAGGCAAGAATGCACATTGGATTCCGTAATTCTCTCTATCGTTCAGCCACATGCTGCGCGATTTGCGGCGGAAAGTTTGGGCTGATCCGCCATTACTGCTGGCGAACGGCCCTTTGCTCCAAAAAATGCGTCAACCGCTTTAAGGCGCGACGGGAGGCTGATCAGAAATGGCTTCGATGGCGTCGAGCGGCCTAGGAAGGGACGGGGTTGTGCCGGTACGGCCCCGGTCAGAGAATTCGAGCGGCCCTCTAGAGCGTGTGGAGGTCAAGTGACAGAAACATCGGCAAAAATAATCGACTTCAGAACCTACAGGGCCAACAGGCTGGCCCGATCTAAGCGGCTTCGCGAGGACATCTATTCGACCGCGACTCTCGCTGCGCTTACAGCCACCTGTCTCCTTTGGACATTCCTGGCCTGCCATCCATTCGCTTTGCTCGGTCCGCCGACGCCAAAGCAGGAGCCTCACGACTTGCCTTAAGGGACAGGCGCGGAGATAGGCCCTTAAGACGAAGTGCCTCGCTGCGTGTAGCTCCAGCGCCCGGTTGAGCCGCCACCATTTGGAGAGACTGCAATCAGCCCGGAAGCGCGTGCAGATGGTGGCTCGTCGCGAGGCACCGCTGCTCGATCGAAGATCCCGCCAGCATAGTCGCGCCAGCTGTACGACAAGGCGAGCCGTCGGGTGGTGAAAATCACGATGAGGAAGGTCTTGCCTCTTAGTTGGAGGCGCTGTCGCGCTGGGCTGCCGATGTCCGCAAAGGTGCATTCCCGGGCTCGGAGGAGTGCTATCGGCTTCCTGATCAGCTTCGGAATGCCGTCGCAAACTGGGTGCCATCCAAAACCTCAAGGTAAGAAATGCAAGCAATTAAGAAGGTCGCTGAGCTGCGTCGCGGCCTTGGAGACCTTCGCAATGCCGATAAGCGCATCGGGTTCGCTCCGACGGTGGGATACTTGCATAACGGCCACCTGGCCCCCGATCTCGGCTAGCCGGGGGCACTGCGACGTCACCGGCGTTAGCATCTTGGTCAACCCCACTCAGTTCGGCCCAAATGAGGGTCTCAGCAGGTACCCTCGCGACTTCGCGCGCGATGAAGCGTTGTGCCGCAGTGCCGAGGTCTCCATCATCTTCGCGCCAAGTGCAGAGGAGATCTATCCGGCTCAATTTGAGAGCTTCGTCGAACCGGGCCAGCTCGCAAAACCGCTTCGCGGAGCGTTCAGGCCTGGACATTTTCGAGGTGTATCGACTGTCGTCTGCAAGCTATTCAACATGGTGCAGCCGGACGTCGCGTACTTTGAACAGAAGGATTTTCAGCAATGCGCT
Source organism: Bradyrhizobium sp. Gha (assembly GCF_900113735.1). Classification (GTDB taxonomy): domain Bacteria; phylum Pseudomonadota; class Alphaproteobacteria; order Rhizobiales; family Xanthobacteraceae; genus Bradyrhizobium. The sequence continues at coordinate 8,868 of NZ_FOQM01000059.1, read as the reverse complement.
GTAATACGCCGCATGCTGGCTGATCTGAATTTTCCGATCGAGATTGTCACCGTGCCAATCGTGCGGGAGTCAGATGGGCTGGCAATGAGCAGTCGTAACCGTTATCTTAGCCCGCAAGAACGTGGTCGGACCCTTGCGATCAGCGGTGGCTTGTTCGCCACAGCGCAGAGTTTGCCTCAGGGGAGCGCGATGCGGCAACCCTGATTGCGCTCGCAAGGACGCATTTGGAAAGGGTCGATCGACTGGCGTACCTTGAGCTTGTCGAAACTGCGACACTCAGGCCTGCCGTGAGCCCTCTGCGCTATCCGGCGGTGCTCTGTGTCGCAGCCTACGTAGGCTCGACTCGGTTGATCGACAATGTAGTCCTGTCCTGGGCGCCATCCTAGCCAGATACGCAAGTGATGCGCCCAGAAGCACTCGAACCCGATGGGTTAGCCTTGAAAATACTCAAAGTCCTGGAAGAACTCTCAAACCCGATCCGAAGCAGCTCTTTTGTCTCCTCAACAACTGCCCCAGCATCGAGCTCATGATGTCGGTTGGGATTGACTCTGCCACTGGCGAGGCCGCCCCGCGCCGCCGAAAGCACCCCAAGTGCGAGTTCGCATTTCATATTATGACTTCGGCGGCTCGCTCAGATGCTCAGGCACATTCCGGCTGCTTTGCGCGCTTGTTACGACGTGGCGCAAAACAATTTCAGAAAGTCCTACGACCAGCTGTCTGAGACGCGCAATCTCCTGCTTGCAGCGCTCCAGCTCTTCCTGTTCGTCGGTCATCACAGATGTTGTGCGACGACGGCTATTGCCGAGATGATGCATGAAGCTCCCTTTCCGTTTCAAAAAAAAACGCGGCATTCGACGAAACACAGCAGATAATCAACAAGCCGGTCGCTTCTTTTACCTGAGCTAGTCACCTCGGCGTCAGATCGGAGCAGTTTCAGCAGGCAGCCCGCGGCCGCAAGTTTGCTAGCTCACTCGCTGAAGGGCTCGCGCCCATCTCGCAGGTTTTGGCGACGCCAGCCCGCTCACAACTCAGGCTCATTTACCACAATGGCCGACGATCCAAGGATCGCGGAGATAACGTGGCCACTAAACATGCCGCGCCCGGCTGAATGTGATTATTCTGGGCGGAGACATTAGCAAAATGGGATTATCGATTAATGCAATGCGCCGCGCTGTCGCGCTCAAATCCTGCACTACGGCAGCGCCCCTGATGATTATCACGCGACGTTCTCGTGTCCGCGCAGGGTCCCTCCGCTACACTAGCTTAAATGTCCAAAACCCACGATGCAGCGACTGCAAGCGGGCTTGCCAAAGGAAGGTCGCTGCTGCCAACACGTGCGATGATGGATCGATAACAGCGCCCTGACCATGAAATTGCGGCGATCGCGCAGACGACCTCGTCTAGCTGCATAAAGCCGAACTTCCCTCAACAGCCGCCAGCGGGGTGAGTTGCGGGTGACCTGAGAGGGATCTCGGCCCGATTTCGTCGCCAGACGCGGGGTTGGCGCTGGTTTTTGATGCAAACGAACTCTTCACCGCAGAAATAAGTACGATCTGATGTACTTGAGTTGGGGTCTGACAAATGCCCATATCCATCATTGATGGGGTGAGGGAGATCTCCCAATGCTGGACGGTGCCACGACCGCGCTTCTGCGCACGATCCTGGATGAAGTTTGCGAGCGCGTCTCACCGTATGACGTTGGCGTCCGCGTCTACGTCGCCTCCAAAATCCTGGAGGCCGCCACTAGAGGCGAGACGCGCCCCGATCTGCTTAAACAGATTGGTCAGGAAGCTCTTTCCAAAGCACCAACGATGTGGCGATAGATCTGGTACATGGCTTATCATTGAGGTTGAATTTCAAAGACACAGGGGGTGAAGATCCTGGCCTGTTATCCAGGTTCGCGCATCGCGGCGTCCCCTGCGGCATAGCGATCCAGCCAACTCGCAAAGGTGTATCGTCCTCGCAAATCGATAGCGGTCACACGTCACCCAAAATGCGGTGTTATCCGATGGAGCATTGTCATGGCGCATCTTTTGCGCGCAGCGGCCGCGAGAGGCTCCCCGCATTGAAGATCATTGTTCGTATCGTTGGCGACATTCACCAGCGTGCGGCGGTGGTCGGTATCGCCGGGTTGAGAAGCAGTACGCCGTGTTCGTCGACTACGCGTCAAATGGGACGTTTGCGCGATGGCGGCCGGCGAAGTGTCGTATCAATGCGCTCCGGTTCCTGGGGCACCCCATCGCACGCGCAGGCTCGACCGATCACACAATCCGGCATCTGGAATGCTCTGTTCAAAATGACATCTTGTTCCTGCGGAGCGGTGCAACCTTTGTCGATTCGGATTCTTCAACCGTTAGAGTAGTGCCAAGCCTGTCACAATCAGAGCTGGTGCCTCACGTTCTCGATCATAGACCGCCCGCCCTTCCGAACGAAGAATCTGTTTTGCGAGGAAGCACCGTCAGTCAATCCTTGTCCCCCTAGTTGTTTACCGCGATCCGTCACGACAGGCCATGCAGCCGGCTTCGCGCATCTGCGTATGTATATTGGGGCGCGTTGCTCGCCGCGAGCGGCCGATCACTGAAGCAAGAGAGTAGCTCCCACAAAAGGCTGCGCATCTTTGCCTTGGCGCACGCCCTTGCGCTACGATGCCGGTGACGCATCGCGCCAATAAGCCTCGACCGAAAAAAAAGCGGCCGAAGTCAATGTTCGGCGCCGGAACGCCGTCAATTGACCCCGAGCCGGTGCGTCGTTCCTGTTTACTCCCGTGCGAGCGCGGCAAGTGCCCTTTGGATGACTGCGATTTCTTGAGTCACCTGAGCGATCGCTTGCTTCGGATCAGTGCCGGTAACGCAGTTCAACTGCTGCAGTAGCTTCCGCCGATGCGCCAGAAGATTCTCCAGCGCGCTACGGTTGTTTAGTTTCACATAGCCGTCGACAATCAATTCAATCGAAAGAGACATCGAAACCTTCAAAACAAAGCTATTCTCAACGAGAGCATATAGCACATCGGCAAATGATGTTCAGCTCATTCGGAGAGAGTACTGACGGGCGAGCTTTTTTAGCAACAAGCGGCTGGCGAGGGGAGCGTGAGTCGCCCATTCCCTCCGCCTTACGAGCGTTCAGCTCTGTTTGTGGAACTAGTCGGGAAGAAAGACAGCGTAAGGCGGGCCAAAAACGCTGCGGATCGTCGCGATGGAATCGCTAGGGCTAGGGAAAGGAGGATATCACGAACTGGCATGGTCCTTATCGGCCTACCGAACGACTTCGCGAGATGCGATGACAGGCGGCTCGTTGATAGACGACATGCTCGCTTGAATATCTCTTCGCGGAGATTGCGAAGACCTCAGGAGCGTTCAGGATGCTCGATGAAGAGTTGGCCCGCATTTGTACTCACCGTAACATCATCCATCGCTATCGTGCCTGCTGAAGTCGAGCCTGTCGGATGTCGAAAGTCAGTTCGTTGAACCGCGCCTCACCGAAGTGCAGGCCGCGCTCGGGTCTCTTTCGGTCGCGATGTTTCCGCTCGCGTTTAGCCTTCGGAACGGGGTGGTCAAATCGGAGGCGCGAACGACGCGTGCATTCGGGACCACACGATTTCTCGCCGGCGGCCTCATCATGAGGTCGCGACGCGGCAAATAATCGATGATATCCGCCAGCGGTTGGCCTAGCACCGAGGACCTGATTTCGGCTCGGATATCAGGGTGCTCAATCTATAACGGCATTTGCCCATAGCGGATAAATAGCCGCACTGTTCGGCCGGTACTCGCTCGCGGACCTGTGGGTATTCGGCCGTTATCTCGGCAGTTTGTTAGATTGGATACACGCCAAGCATCGTTCTCGCTCGCTAGCCGGCTGAGGCAGTCACTTATCCTTCATGGTCTTCGACCACGGCATAAGATTTGCTCTACTTGCTGAGACGCTGCGGAACCCTATTCGCGGCGAGAGGCACAGCATGGGAGGAAACGACTTGCCAACTTTAGGGCTGGAGAAAGTTTATATCGCCGGCAATATCCCAAGCAGCAGTTTCAAAGGTAAGAGGCGGCACCACGCGAAGGTGGGATATCAATTAGGTGCCCGCCGATCGGGCTTGGCTGCGAAATACCCTGGCGCCGATATTTGCACTAGTCGCCGTCGGGCAAGTGGCAGGCCTCTTGCGTGTGGCCGATCCCGTAGAGCTACTGCGCAGGTTCTCCGCGGGGACAGCTGGTTGTTTCGGGGACACCGAGGTCGGGCGCGCGGCAAGAAAAGTCGCGGTTTAGGGCCAGAACAGCGGCGTCCAGCTTTTTGGGTCCTCAATTCATCCTGCACGGGGGCAATCGAACGCTATGATTGTGCGTAGTCTGCACGACGTTGAAGCGACCGACCATTTCGTTGATTGGGGCAATGGTACGAGCCACCGCCTCCTGACAGAGAAGGACGGTATGGGTTTTAGCATCTGCCACACCGTGGTGCGCGCTAACACCGTTTCGCTTCTGCAATACCGGAATCATCTCGAAGCCTGTTACTGCATCGCCGGAGAGGGCGAGGTCGAGGACATGGACGGCAATGTCTATCCCATTCGCAAGGGTGACATGTATGTGCTCGACAAGCATGACAAGCATTTTCTCCGCGGGGGGCGCGGCAAGGACATGGTCCTCGTTAGCATCTTTAACCCACCCCTCAACGGAACCGAGCGCCACAACCTCTGCGACCCGGCAGGCTCCACATATTGAGCGACGCGAGTAAACGCCGATCTGATATGAACTGCCGCTAATAGCAAAGGTGCGCATCGCCTCGCTAAAAATGTTGACGGACAACTTCCTTGTCGCGTGAGGGCGGAGCTGCCGAATCAGTTCGGTGCGGCTATGGCAGGGAAGTTCAGCATGCGCGCAAGGCGCGAGATCACATCAGCGCTGGCCGAGGGACTAACGGGCGAGCGGGCGGCTCGAGAAGGGACGGATCCTAGACGAGCTGTGCGCCGTTGCGGGATGGCATCGCAACACGCGATCCGCGCGCTGTCAGTTACGTGGCATCGGGATCGGCCGTGCGGTGGAGCGCGGCCGGACCTACGGAGCTTCCATTCGCATGCAGTGATTGTGCTATGGGGCGCGGCTGACCGGCTGTGCAGCAAGCGGCTCGTCGCGATGATCCGTTCTTGCTTCCGGCTCTTGAACGGCAGGGCAGATTGAGCGCTATCCGACGATCGATCGCCTGCTGAGCGACGTAAGGATCGCAGCAGCCGGAGGACGCCGACGGCGGGCGGTTTTTCCAGTCCCGTACGGCGGCAGTGCCGGTGCGTACATTCAATGACTGGGGATCGCCTCCGCCGGGGTACTACGAAGCGGATCTGGTTACGCACGGCGGCATGTCCGTACCCGGCGGCTACATTCAGGCTGGTGGATGTTGCAACGGGGTGGACCGAATGCTTTCCGCTCGTCGTGCGTGAAGCAGCGCTTGTGGTCGAGGCGCTCGAGCTGACCGTGGTTCAATGGCGGGCTCTATCCGATCACCGCAATTATCGTGGCGCTAAGCACTGCCTGATCTCATTCAGCAGTGTCCGGTTGATAACACATCTGTCCGGACCCTCGCACTACAGGTAGGTAGCCTGACCGTTGTGTCCAAGGTCCAGTGTCGGCTTCCCAAAGCGATGCCGCGCAACGTTCTTTCGCCGGCGTTATTGCTGGGGCAGATCCTGCCATCGTCGAGGAAGCGGGCAAACCCGGCCCAGCGTCTGAGCATGTAATTCATGGGCCTCAGGACCTCGGAGGAGCGCGAGAGAGGTTCTCGATCGCGCAGCAGCCGGGCGTGCATGTCGTCGAGCAACGGCTTGCTTCGCTCCTGGCTCACTTGCAAGCTGATTGACACTAATCCTTCGGAGCGGACTTAGGAGACGCGCTCGCCGAATGCGGTTCGGCTGAGCTGACGGCTCACGCTGCCGATCTACGTCCATTTTTGTCCGGAACATCGAGCGAGAGTCCGGAGACGCATGCCGACTTTTAGCGCCCCATTTGTACGATATCCCGCGGCGCTGTTGGAGATGTGACATAGCACCGGCCCTGCTATCGCATTGATTGCAGTCGATTTCAACTTTGGCACGATAGATGCGTAATCCTCTGAATTGCGGCACGCAGGAGAAATCGTTCGATGAGAGGAGATTGAGAGATTCTGGCCTTGGGGTAGCCAGGTTTCGCCGCAGGCCAGGTTGATCGGTGACCGAGTTGCGGGGTGCTGCGCCGAGATGGCAAAGGCCAGCCTGATAGCTGAACTGCTGAAAGGATGACGATGGACCACGGGTCGCCTCTGGAGCGCGCGAGCGCCTACGAACCAAGCGATCGGGATAGGCCTTCTGCAAGCCGAATAACCTTCTCCAGCGTGTTTATCGGCAGCGGCAGGCCCGCAATCCGCGACGCTCAGCTGGCATTGGCAATGGACCACATCATTGGTGCAGCGCTGTGTACCGACTCCACCTTTGCTCAGTGGGCAGCTAGTGCCAACATTCCGTGTATGGAAACTATTGAAGAGCTCTCGTCATTTTTGAAGGCGGAACCGGTAGATTGGATCTTCTCAATTGCCGATCCCTTCACGTTGCCATTGGACGTGTTAGAGCGAGCGCGTCGAGGTGCTTTCAAATACATGCTGGATGCGCAAGCTGTTACCAGGCGTTTCAACGTGGATCAAAGTGGTCGCCTTCTTATCTTGAGCGATGAGCAGGTGCAGAGCATAACCGCCACACATGAGATGCTGGCGCCTCTGGAGAATTTTTGGCGGAAGCGGCTCGGACAGTTCAAGCGATTGCATTTTCCTTTACGGTCATTGTCCGCGGCTGCGGATGCGCCTCCCCAATGGCAGTCGAGTTCGTGGTCCAGCCTAAGCGCTTTGGCCAAACTATCTCCGCAAGATCGCTCGGAGTATTTGCTAGCAGCTTGGTTGATCTATCTCGCTCGCCTCACGAAAGAGAAACAACCTCAACTGGGGTGGAAGCCTGCAGGGGATGGATTGCAGGGTGGCTCCAAGTTCGTCGAGGCGTTCATCGCCCCCGTTGTGCCAATGGATGTTTGCATTGAGCTTAATCATGCTTTTGATGAAGTGCGAAAAGCCGTAATGGCCGAAGTCGCTCAGCTGAGGGCGCATGCGAGCTTTGCGCGAGATCTGATTGCGCGTTGCCCGACATTGCGTGATGTCGAGGCGTTACGTTCGCGCCAGCCTTGGCCGATCGGCATTGCAATCACGTCAAAGAGCGGTTCCGTCACTGACGATCTGTCGACGAGTCCCAAAGATGACCAAGCCTTATGCGGCAGCTTGCTGACGTTTGAAGTTCGTGCTCCGGATGGGAGCTTCCGCTGGCATTTTGATGCCGCGCGATTGGCCCCACAGGTGATCGACGGCATGACGCAGCATTTGCAAACGTTGTTGCGCGGCGTGATGGACGATGCGAGGCAGGCTGTCAGCCGGATCGACTTTCAGACCGAGGAGCGCACGGCTCTAATTGAGGAGTTGAGTCAAACGGCAGCGGCTTGTTCGTTCGAGCGATGTATCCATGAATTGTTCGAGGCTCAGGTGCAAAAGGCGCCGGAAGCCGTGGCGGTGGTCCATGAGAAGGAGAGATCAAGCTATGGCGAACTCAATGCGCGCGCTAACCGGCTGGCCCATCATCTGATCGAGCTCGGGGTCAAGCCGGACCAGCCGGTCGCGATCTGCCTGGAGCGCAGCATGGCGATGGTAATTGGCGTGCTAGCGATCCTGAAGGCGGGAGGCGCCTATCTGCCGCTAGATCCGGCTTATCCGCCAGCGCGGCTGCGGCAGATTGTCGAAGATGCAAAACCAAAACTGCTGCTTTGTGATGTCGCCGGTCAAACGGCATTGGGTGCTGAGGCCGTGGCCCAGGTGACCGTGGTCGATTTGGAAACGAACACTCAGCCCTGGGCCCAGCAGTCGCCTTCGAACCCAGACCCGGGCAAGCTTGGCCTCACATCGCGCCATCTTGCTTATGTCATCTATACCTCCGGCTCAACCGGCGTCCCCAAGGGCGTTCAGATGTCCCATGGTGCGCTTGTGAATTCGCTTATGGGGATTGGCTCGTCAAAACTGCGTACGCTTCAATTCGCAACCCTGAACTTCGATGTGTCCTGCCAGGAATTGTTCATTTGCTGGAAGGACGGCGGAGCGCTTGTGCTCCTGCGTGAAGAGACAAGGAGGCGCGTCTCCGACCTGCTGGAGTTTCTAGAGCAGGAGGCGATCGAGCGGCTTTTTCTCCCATTCGTGGCATTGAATCATCTTGCAGGTGTCTGGAGCACGCAGCGCGTGCAGCTGCCCTCCTTGAGGGAGGTTTATACAGCTGGCGAACGATTGCAGGCCACTCCGCTGCTTAGGGCTTTCTTCCAAGCACACCCGAACGCGAGATTGATCAATCAATATGGGTCCACAGAAATCAGCGTCATTTCCGAGCACCACCTTGCGGCTGATCCGTCATGTTGGCCCGAGATGCCTCACGTTGGGCGTCCCATCGCCAACACACGGGTGTACCTGCTGGATGGCCAAGGCGTGCCCGTGCCGTTCGGCGCGGTCGGCGAACTTTACATTGGCGGGGCGGGGGTGGCGCGAGGCTATCTGAACCGCCCTGAGCTGACCGCCGAACGGTTCATCGCCAGTCCCTTTGTCGAGGGCGATCGGCTGTACCGGACCGGCGACCTTGCACGCTACCTGCCGGACGGCAATATCGAGTTTCTGGGCCGCAACGACGACCAGGTGAAGATCCGCGGCTACCGCATCGAGCCGGGTGAGATCGTCGCAAAGCTTTGCGAGCACGCCTGGGTGCGCGAGGCGGTGGTGGTGGCGGGCCAGAACGGCCCCGGTGACAAGCATCTGATTGCCTATGTGGTCTGTGCGCCG
>NZ_FOQM01000060.1 GCF_900113735.1 Bradyrhizobium sp. Gha | reverse complement strand
AGCTGGCATGATGCTGTTGTCACCGGGGTTGCGGTTCTGATCATCACCTGTCCCTGTGCGCTCGGGCTTGCGATCCCGACCGTGCAGACGGTGGCCTCGGGCAAGATGTTCAGGGCTGGCGTGCTGCTCAACTCCGGCGACGCGATCGAGCGCCTCGCCGAAGCCGACCACGTCATCTTCGACAAGACCGGCACGCTGACGCTGCCGGATCTCGACGTGAGCAACGCCGCCGACATTCCCGGCGAAATTTTCGAGCTAGCCGGACGCCTCGCATTGTCGAGCCATCATCCCGTCGCCGCCGCGGTCGCGCAGGCTGCCGGCGCGAGATCGCCGATCGTCGGTGCCGTCGAAGAGGCCGGGCGGGGCGTCCGCGCAGCGGTGGACGGTGTTGAGATCCGCCTTGGCCGTGCTTCCTTCTGCGGAGCAGAGGCGTTGGTGATTGGCGCCGATCTCGACCCCGAAGCCTCGGTCGTCGCCTTCAGTAAGGGCGACGCAAAATTCGTCCTCTCGGTGCGCCAGGGTCTGCGTCCGGATGCGCAGGCCGTGATCGCGGCGTTGAAGGATCGCAATATCGGTATCGAGATTCTCTCCGGCGACCGCGAGCCCGCAGTGATCGCGGCAGCTCATGCGCTCGGCATCGCCGAATGGCGCGCCGGCGTCACGCCGGCCGACAAGATTGCGCGGATCGAAGAGCTGAAGCGGCGCGGTGCAAGGGTGCTGATGGTCGGCGACGGCATGAACGATGCGCCGGCGCTCGCGGCAGCGCACGTCTCGATGTCGCCCATCTCGGCGGCGCATCTGAGCCAGGCCACCGCGGATCTCGTCTTCCTCGGACGACCGCTGGCGCCCGTTGTCGCGGCCATCGATTCCGCGCGCAAGGCGCTGCATCTGATGCGGCAAAATCTCTGGCTTGCGATCGGCTACAATGTCCTGGCCGTGCCGGTCGCGATCAGCGGCGTCGTGACGCCACTGATCGCGGCGGCCGCCATGAGCGGATCCTCGATCCTGGTGATGCTGAATTCGCTGCGCGCCCGCAGCACCTCGCGGGAGATCATGTGATGGAGATCCTGGTCATCTTGGTGCCGCTGGCGCTGATGCTCGGCCTTGCCGGTCTTGCTGCCTTCCTGTGGTCGCTTCGCAGCGGCCAGTATGACGATCTCGACGGTGCCGCCTGGCGGGCGATTGCCGACGACGATGATGAGACGCGATCGCTCCAGCCGGAGGGCGGCTCTCGACTCGGCGAAGGCAGAGACAAGTGGGGGCCCGCATAAATATGCCTTGGTGAGTGGAGAGGTCGATGACGTCGGTATCCGGCAAGACTGATCCCGTGGTGCGGCGCATCACGGTTGCCGATATTGTCGAAGCCTTGAGTGAGGGCTTGCGCGATTTTCAGGCGGTGCCGCTCTACGGGGTGGTGTTTGGCGCGCTCTATGCCGCGGGCGGTATCGCCATCATGCTCTGCCTGCTGGGGCTCGGTCTTGTCTACCTCGCCTATCCGCTCGCCGCCGGGTTTGCGATGATCGGTCCGTTCGTCGCGACCGGGCTCTATGACGTGAGCCGTCGACGCGAGAACGGGCTGACGATTTCGGTTGCGGCGATTTGCTCCAGTGTGAGGTCCCGGGGCGAGATCGGTTGGATGGCTTTCGTCACGCTTTTCATCTTTGTCATTTGGATGTACCAGGTGCGGCTGCTGGTGGCGCTGCTGATTGGGCTCGATGCCTCGTTTTCCAGCTTGCAAGAGTTCATGACGATTGTGCTCACGACCAACGAAGGGCTCTTGTTCCTCGCTGTCGGCAACGCCGTTGGCGCAGCCCTATCGCTGATGCTTTTTGCGCTTACGGTGGTATCGTTCCCGTTGCTGCTCGACCGGGATGTCGATTTCGTTACTGCAATGATCACCAGCGTACGCGCGGTTGCGGCCAGCCCTGGACCGATGTTGGGATGGGCGGCGGTTATCGTCATGCTGTTGGCGGTCTCGGCGATTCCGTATTTTCTCGGCCTGGTCGTGACACTCCCGGTGCTCGGCCACACCACTTGGCATCTTTACCGCCGCATTGTCGTGCCGGTGGACACCGGCGCGACTTGACGCCGGCGAGCAGCCGGCCGTGGCGAATTGCTGCCGAGTTTGACCTGGCGCAATGCGGGCGCCGCTCCGCAGCAGAATACTGCATCTGTTCAAAATCTTCGGGAGGTCGCCATGACAACAGCCATCGGGGCGACATCGATCGCCAGCAGGTTGATCGGAAGAGTCGCGGACTGGCTCGGCCAGTTTCACCGTTCTGCCGAAATCCGTGCACTCGCTACGTCAGAAGTCGAGTCGATTGCGCGTGATCTTCGCATCCCGCGCGCCGAGCTCGAAACTCTCGTTGCTCATAGCAGGCAGGGTGCCAAAGAATTGCCGCAGCTGCTCGAGGCGCTCGGGATTGATGAGGGATCGATTGCCGACAAGGAGCCGGGTGTGCTGCGCGACCTTACGTTGGTGTGCGCACTTTGCTCGACCAAGTTCCGGTGCAACCGTGAGATGCAGGCTGGGACCGCGGCTCTGCGCTATCCGGAATATTGCGCCAACAGCTACACGATCGATGCGCTCAGAAAGAAGCCTTCAAGGCCAGAAACGATTGACCTGCTTCGGGGCCCGGGCTGCTGCTGATTGTCTCAGCCGAGAAGGCGCTCGGCGGGCTTTGCGCTTCCGACGAGGCCAGGACCTCGGGGGGCCTGGGGAGGAATGCCGGGACGGCGAGCGCGAACTCTGCCCGCAACTCGCTTTTGTGAGCGGTCATTTCACGGATTGCCAACGGCTAGGCGACGATGTAGCCGAACCCATGCCCTTTTGCGTGCCAACAATCTCTGCCGAAGAAATGGCGAGCCGTAGACGGACGACGGAGGATCAATGGGACTGATTATCGAGCATCATCACGCCGATCGGGTCGAAGCTGCGATCGGCTCCGGCCAAGCAGCAAGATCCGCCTTGGTCGCATCCTGGTGCCGCTCTTCCCGATTGCACTGTCTCGATCCGTCTGGTGTCCGACCGCCGCTACGGCTAACGGAACCCGAGGTGCGGCAAGCGATCGAACAAAATGAGCTATTGATCGGGGCCGCGCGGTTCGCAATGAACCGGCTGTATCACGCCGTGGGCGCTATCGGATGCTGTGTGCTGTTGGCCAGTCGCGAGGGCATACCGGTCGATCGACGTGGAGCTCCAGCCGACGACCCCACGTTCGAGCGTTGGGGCCTGTGGACCGGCTCGCTCTGGAGCGAGGAGTACGAAGGAACCAACGGCATCGGCACCTGTCTGGCCGAGGAGCGCGCGTTGACGATCCATCGCGATCAGCATTTCTTCTCGCGCAACACGCTGCTCAGCTGTACGGCTGTCCCGATCTACGACGGCCATGCGAGGCTGGCAGGCGTTCTCGATGTTTCCTCCTGCCGCGCCGATCACACCGAAACGATCGCAAATCTGATCACGCTCGCGGTCGGTGAAGCGGCGCGGCGGATCGAGACCGAGCTGTTCCGGCACGCTTTTGCGGATGCTCGGATCGTGCTGACGCCGCCGATTGATACCCGTGGCAGCGGGTTGCTGGCGATCGACCGGGACGACCTTGTGGTCGGCGCCACGCGCGACGCTCGCTTGGTGTTGGGCATCCCGCCCGATCGTCAGTTGCGGCCGGTCCCGGCCGCGGATCTGCTTTGCCGCGAGGAAGGGATCCATGAGCGGCTCGGCGACGCGCAACGCGCGACCTTACAACGGGCGCTGACGCGCGCGCGAGGCAATGTCTCGGCAGCGGCGAAGGCGCTTGGTGTGAGCCGCGCCACCTTGCACCGCAAGCTCAAGCGCTTCGACCTCAAGCCGCTCGCTTGAGTTCCTTACAGGCATTCGAGCGCCCGCGCAGCGTCGAATGTCGCACCTTTGAGACAGGTTGCAGGTGCGATCCGAACTCGCCCGGCTGACATTTTCGCTTTCACCCGACATGTTCGCTCTCGGCATCGCGCTGACGCGAGGCCGGTAATCAATCAATGCAACAGCGGGAGTGAAGCATGAACAAGCCGGAATTCCTCACGGCATCGCAAAATCCGTTCGCCGAACGCTATGACAATTTCATCGGCGGCAAATGGGTCGCGCCCAGGTCGGGCAAGTATTTCGACAACGCCTCGCCGGTGACGGGGCAGGTGGTCTGCAGGATCGCGCGCTCGGAAGCGCCGGACGTCGAAGCTGCGCTCGACGCAGCCCATGCCGCCAAGGACGCCTGGGGCCGCACCAGCGTGGTCGAACGCGCCCTCATTCTCAACCGCATCGCGGATCGGATGGAAGAAAATCTCGAGCTGTTGGCGATCGCCGAGACCTGGGACAACGGCAAGCCGATCCGCGAGACCCGCGCCGCCGACCTGCCGCTGGCGATCGACCATTTCCGCTATTTCGCCGGCGTCGTGCGCGGCCAGGAGGGTAGCCTTGCCGAAATCGACAACGACACCGTCGCCTATCATTTTCATGAGCCGTTGGGCGTCGTCGGTCAGATCATCCCCTGGAACTTCCCGTTGCTGATGGCGTGCTGGAAGATGGCGCCGGCGCTCGCGGCAGGCAACTGCGTCGTACTGAAGCCTGCGGAGCAGACTCCGGCCTCGATCATGGTCTGGATCGGGCTGATCGGCGACCTGCTGCCGCCCGGGGTTCTCAACGTTGTCAACGGCTTCGGGCTCGAGGCCGGCAAGCCGCTGGCGTCGAGCCCGCGCATCTCCAAGATCGCTTTCACCGGCGAAACCTCCACCGGCCGGCTGATCATGCAGTATGCCAGCCAGAACCTGATCCCGGTTACGCTCGAGCTGGGCGGCAAGTCGCCGAACATCTTCTTCAAGGACGTGGCGGCTGAGGACGATGACTTCCTCGACAAGGCGATCGAGGGCTTCGTCATGTTCGCGCTGAACCAGGGCGAGGTCTGCACGTGTCCGAGCCGTGCGCTGGTGCAGGAGTCGATCTATGAGCGTTTCATGGAGAAGGCCTTGAAGCGCGTCCGGGCGATTACCCAGGGCGACCCGCGCAACGCCGCAACCATGATCGGTGCTCAAGCCTCCGGCGAGCAGTTGGAGAAGATCCTGTCCTATATCGACATCGGCAAGAAGGAGGGCGCGCAGCTCCTGACCGGCGGCGCGCGGGCCGATCTCGGCGGCGATCTCTCCGGCGGCTTCTACGTCCAGCCGACCGTGTTCCACGGCAACAACAAGATGCGGATCTTCCAGGAGGAGATTTTCGGCCCCGTGGTCTCCGTCACCACCTTCAAGACCGACGAGGAGGCGCTCGCGATCGCCAACGACACGCTGTACGGCCTCGGCGCCGGCGTCTGGAGCCGCGACGCCAATCGCTGCTATCGCTTCGGCCGCGCGATCCAGGCCGGCCGCGTCTGGACCAACTGCTATCATGCCTATCCCGCCCATGCCGCCTTCGGCGGCTACAAGCAGTCGGGTATCGGTCGCGAGACCCACAAGATGATGCTCGACCACTATCAGCAGACCAAGAATCTGCTGGTCAGCTACAGCCCGAAGAAGCTCGGCTTCTTCTAAAGGCCGAATTTGCGCGCGGACCCATCTGTCCGCGCGCTGGCGATATGCTGCGCGTCGCCTATTTGCCCGCGCCGGTCGTCAGCCCGCTGACGATGTAGCGCTCCAGGAAGATGCCGATCAGGACGAGGGGCGCGATTGCGGCCGTCGATAGTGCCGCCATCGACCACCAGTTGATGCCTTGCGAGCCGGTCTGGCTCGCGACCATCACGGGCAAGGTCTTGGCATCCGTGCTGGTCAAGAGCGCGGCGAAGAAATACTCGTTCCAGCACAGCACCAGCGAGAGAATAAAAGCGGCCGCCATACCAGGAAAAGCCAAGGGCAGGATGATGCGCAGAAACGCGCCCCAGGCCGACAGACCATCGACGAAAGCCGCCTCGTCGAGTTCGACCGGTATGGCATTGAACTGGTCCCGCATGATCCAGATGACGATCGGCAGCACTGTCAGCGTATAGAGCAGGATCAGGCCGAAGGTGGTGTCGAGTAGCGCGAGCGCCTTATAGAGCACGAGGAAGGGCAAGGCGAGCACCACCGGCGGCAGGATGAGCTGCGACATGAAGAAGAACAGGATGTCGTCGTTGCGCATCCAGGCGAATTTGTAGCGGAAGCGGCTCAAGCCATACGCCGCCAGCGATCCGAGGATCAGTGCCAGGACCGACGCGCCGACCGAGGTGATGATGCTGTTGATGAAGCGGTTGACGAACTCGGAGCGGGCGGTCGAGGTTTCGAACAGCGTATCCGGCGACAGCCCGAGCGAGCGCCAACCCTTCCAGTCCGGATTGAAGTCCACCCACGGGATCAGGTGCGCCTGCGTCACGTCGACCGCCGACTTGAACGAGGTCGTGACAGTCCAGTAGATCGGGAACAGGCAAATGAATGTCCAGAACAGCAGCGCGGCGTAGATCAGCGCGCGGCTCGCCATCCGCTTGGCGCGCGGTGCGACGGGGTGCCTGTGGGCGGATTTCGCGGTCGTGACAGCCACGTGAGCAACTCCCTCAGGTAACCCGCTGCGTCCAGCGTTTGGACAAGCGCAGCACCAGCGTCAGCAGCACGATGATCAGAAGCAGATAGACCATCGCGAGAGCGGTGCCGTATCCGACGTTCGAGCGGTCGCGGTAGACGCGATAGATGAAGCTCGAGACGGTGTCGGTCGCGCCGCCAGGACCGCCGGCGGTGACGTTGATGACGATGTCGGCGAGCTTCAGCTTGAAGATGATGCGGATGATGAGCACGGTGATGCTGACCGGCAGCATGATCGGAAACGTTACGTGCCAGAACGACTGCCAGCCGTTCGCGCCGTCGACCTTGGCGGCCTCCTGCACCTCCTTGGGCATGGCCTGGAGGCCCGCAAGCAGGATGATCATGATGAAGGGAATGGACACCCAGGCGTCCATCGCCTGGATCGTGAAACGTGCCATCCAGGGGGAGGCGAAGAAGGCCGGGTTGTCCCAGCCGAGATAGCGCGCCAGCGTCGCCGCCGGACCGAAGCGATATTCCAGCAGCGACTTGCCGATCATCCAGCTCACGGCGACGGGGCTCAGCATCATCGGCAGCAGGAATACAACACGAAAGAATTTCCGCGCGCGGATCTCGGCGCTGAGCAGCAGCGCCAGCGCGAACGCGATCGCATACTCGCCGAGCACTGCGACGGAGTAGAACACCATGTTGCCGAGCGCATTCCAATAATAGGTGTCGCTCAGCATCGCCCTTACGTTGTCGAGCCCGCTAAAGTGCGGGCCCTCGATCGAGGACAGGTTCCAGTCGAGCGAGGCGATGTAGAGCCCGAAGATGGTCGGAAAGATCACCACGGCGACGGTGAAGAACACGGCCGGCAGCAGGAACAGCGCGCGTTGGCCGCGCTCGCCGCGTATGAGCACCTGCGCGGTCCCGAACGCGATGGCCCAGAGCAGGTAGACGATCAGGATCGGGCGCCAAGTCGAGAAGCCGGCGGCGATCGCGCCGGCTGCATGCAGCACCTGAACGACCAGCACCACCAGGAACACGAGCGAGGCGAGACCGATCAAGATGCGGCCGACCGTCGCGCGCCGGCGCACTGCGCGCTTCATCCCTGCTTTCGGGGGCACGGCGTCGGCTATGTCAACGGAACTTTGCATCGAATTCGATCTCGCCGGGCCCCGTTTCAGCTTTCCCGCGTGCGGGAGAGCATAGGCCGCCTTCGGCGACCGTCCTCTCGCGAAATGCCGAAAGCCAAAGCCTCGGCTATGCCTAAGGCGCGGGTGAGGGCACTCTCCACTCCGGGAATCCCAACGGGGACGCATCCTCTCCCTGCCCCTCCCCCGCAAGCGGGGGAGGGGGCGCGCCTGGCTTCGAGATCTGCAGCGAGATCATCCACGCTATACGCCGAAAGAGGCCTTGTAGAGTCCGATCTGTCGCTCGCGGCCGAGTTGGTCGGTCAGCTTCTCCCAGGCGGCGGCGATGTTGTTGGCGCCGGTCTGCGCGTCCACCTTGCCGGAGAAGATCTTCGTCAACTCGTCCTCGGCAATGCTGTAGTACTGGAAGATGCCGGGGATGCGCGGCTCGACCGCCCGATTGGGATGGTTATACGAGTTGAACTGCGAGTTCAGATAGGACGTGATGTACTTCCTGTCGTAACCTGCCGCCACCCATTCATCGATGTGAGAGTGGCTGGTCCGGTGGACCTGGAAGCCCGACGGATACATCACCGTCCAGAGCGATAGGTCCTTGCCGCCGAGATGCGCGGCCGCGCTCCAGGCCGCCTTGTGCTTCTTCTCGTCGCCATTGACCCGCGCCATCACATAGATGCCCCAGCCGAGATAGGCGCAGTTCGGCGCATTGTTCGGCCCGCTCGGAAGCTTGTCCCATTGGCCGGTCTTTGAATTGTAGACGTCGTCCGACCCAGGCAAGATGTCGAAACCGACGGTATCGCCAATGACGGACGTGTCGCTCGCCTTCGCCACCTGGCCGATGTCTCCCCACCAGGGGATCATCGAGCCGATGCCGGCCAGAAATTGCTGGAAGCCGGTGGTGTTCGGATCGGCATTGAGCTGGTCGGCCGGCTCGGAGGGCAACGCATCGATCACGTCCTGGATGGCGCGTACCCAGGCCGGATTGTTGATGCGCGGCTTCATCGTGTCGATGTCGAACAGCCATGCCTTGTCGTCGGGATGTTTGGCGTAGGCAGTCGCGCGGCTGCCGAGAAAATAGAAGCCGAACCCACCCCAGGGCTTTGGCGCGTCCAGATAGCCATAGACGCTCTGGCCCTTGAACTTCTGGCCCTTGAGGAACTTCGTGACGGCCTGCACCTGCTGCCAGGTTTTCGGCACTCCCCATTCGCTTGTGTTGCCGGCATCCTTCCAGGCCTTGGCGAGCGCGGCGTCCGAGAATACGTCGGTGCGATAGTTGAAGTTATGGCAATCGCCATCGATCGTGACGCGATAGGTCTTGCCATTCCAGGTGCCGACCGGCGGCTTCAGGTAAGCGACGTAGTCTTCGATATCGATTTGCTTCTTGACCCAGTCCGGCATTTCCGAGGCGAGGCCCTTGCCGCAGACGTCGCCCTCGAAGGGCGCACCCATCTCGAGGATGTCGAAGTCGACGGTACCGGTTGCGATCGCCTGTTGCAGGCGCGGGTTGTAGTCGGCCTGCGCCAAATCGATCCAGGAGATTTTCGCGCCCGTATAGGCCTCCCACGGCTTCAGGAAGCCCCGGAACAGCAGGTTGTGCAAGTTCTGATTATTCAGTCCCATGAAGGAGAGCTCGACGCCCTTGAACTCACCCTCCTTGATGCTTGCCTTGGTCGGGCCAAGGCAGAGCTCCCCGACCTTTTGCCAGTCGGCGTCGGTGGGCGCACCCTTGCCGACGCCAGGAATCTTGGTGATCTCTGCGCGCAGATTGGCCTGGGCGAATGCAAGCTCGGAGAACGTGCCGAGCGCGCCGGTTGTGCCAAGTGCGGCGGCTCCGGCCGCGCTCTTGAGCACCGTTCGCCGGGTCGGGTGCATTGCGGGATGCTGATCATGCTCTTGCTGCTTCACCACGAAATCCTCCCTTTTTTGACGCTGCTGATGTTAAGGTCCTGGTCAGGTCAGATTGGGCCGCCCACGCACCACCGAAAAGTGAAGCTCGCCGAAGTTCATGTCGCGGCGATGGTGCGGGAAGCCGTATCAAGTATGCAACGGCACCGATCAAAGTCAACGAATCCGCGCAGAGCGGAGGCGGTCGCCCACACGCAATGCGCACGATGCTGTCGTTCCTGCGTTGCGGTAGGGAAACTCGTATCGCAGAGCGCGAGGTCGTCGCCATGGCAACGCGTTGCCCATTGCGGAAGGATTTCCAATACGCCGCTGGGCCCAGCCGGCTCGCCGAAGGATTCTCTCCATACGGTGACTTGCCACCGCCGGTCCGTCGTCGCCATGGCCACTCGGGCGTCCGCTCCTAATTTCCAGCGCCGCGGCGCTGCCCCAGAGAGATTGATCCCATTGCAGAGTGATTGCGGTCAGATGAGCGGCATCGCGGATGGCGCTGCCCCCGGGCGCACGCCGTCAGGAGACGCGCTGCCGGTCGATCTGCTCGCAGGCTGGGCGCGGGACGAAAGCATACGCAGGCGCAAGAACATGAAGGCGGGTACGCACGATTCCTCCTGGGTGGACAAGACCCTGCGCGAGTTGAATTGCGAAGGGCCTCGACTGAAGATCGCACTATCCTGCGGTCGCAAAGCTTGTCAGTTGATCTCTTCCAGCATCCGGGTCAGCTGAGGGGCGGGATGGATTACACGAGTTGTCATGCGCCCGTGAGGACATTTCGCGACACCGAGTCTTGGTTGAGCTTTTCGCTCACGTCTGAAGATCGTGCTTCCCGATGCGGTCGGCAAGCAGGATCAGCCAACCAAGCACTTCCCGCTCCGACGAAGAGAGATCGGATCGGCTCGCCAGCCGGGTGACAAAAGGCCGATATTCGTTCCAGCGGTGGTAAAATTCGATCAGATCGCGCGGGGACGAGCATCGCTCGTCTCGACCGGTTTGCCGCTGGTCTTCTTCGTCGATCATGATTTTGGAAGCTAGTGCAGGTTTGCTCGCCAAGGGTGTGAAATAAACGTGAACTCGCTGGACTTGGTCGGGCGCGGTGCTAGCCTGTTGCAGTTTTAGGTTGATCAGGTTTTCGGGATTTCCCTTGTGGCGGCCAAACGCATTGAGATCAATCTCTTCGGGGCGCCGCACGCGAGCGTTCCTGCAGGAGACGTTGTGGGGCACGGCCTGCTATGATACTGGCCGACAAAGCTTGAGACGCGCCTTATCCGATCTCAGGCAAATCATGGGCGATTGTTTTGCAAAGGTTCTCAGCAGCAGCAATGCCGATCTCGCGCTCGACCTGTCGCAGGTCGCTTTCATCGGTCGGCCGGGCGAGGGCCAGTTCCTCGAAGGAATCAACCTGCGAGAAGAAGGCTTCAATCGCTGGCTGACCGTTGACGTCGATCTACATCAACTACTATCTCGACCGTCAGGCAGATCCGTCCAAGCAGGACATCGAACAGACCCGACAGACCTTTGTTGCGCGGTTGCTCTCGGCGCTCGGCTTTACGGCGGCTATCGTGGTCTTCACGATCCTGGTGCTGGCTTATCAGCACGTCGTTGCCAACATATGGTCGATGGAGAAGACACGCGCCGTCGTGGTCGGGACCGTGACGTTGATGACGATGACGCTTTGCCTGGTCGCGCAATTCGGCTTGCGGAAGCGGCGCGACGGTTCAGGGGCAGACGGAGATTCTGCGCTTGATCGCCAGATGGTGGGTGCTGCCCCCGGCATTGTCAGCGTCGAGCAAACTGGGTGAGTTGGCCGACCCATCATACGAACGGAGTCAGTTCGCCACTGATGACTTGTGCGGGCTCATCGCGCTCGCCAAGTGTGCGTCGCTGCAACAGCTCATCAGCGCAAGGAGTTCCAATCGAACGAGTTTCGACGAGGTCTCGGTCGCAAAGTGAGTGAAGGAGCACGGTTCCCGTACGCCTGGAGTAAGGCTGGACTGCGGTCGCCAAAGCGCGCCGTGAATTCACACCGCGTCTGCCGGCACAAAACAGCTGATGATGATGTTGCCGCGATGATGCACGTACCACACCACGGCCTGACCGATCGGATTGCCGCGATCGCGGATGATGGCCCGCTCGGGTACGGCCATCCACTGCCCTTCGATTGGAACCCAATAAGCGCCGGCACGAAAATCGTAGTCGGTACGATGTCCGTCGGAGATGTCGCAGCAGGGCACGCCGTTCGGCGCCGTCACGGCCTTGAACCACGCGCGGATGTCAGGCGGAACGTTGTCGTATTGCCCGTTGTCGAAAGCGAGCGCCGTGCCGGTCAACGTAGAGACGATCGCCAGTAGAGCGACCTCCGCGACTCGCCGCATCCGATCCTCCGCCAGATGTCTTCGTTTTCCGACCCACGTTTTGTGAGCACGATTCGACGTTGGCCCGATTAAGCCCGAGGTTTGCCGTGGTTGCACGCTCAAAAATTGAGCGTTCCGTGACACTGCCAATGATGCGGCGCAAAATAGGCGCTTCGTTTCGCCCTGGATCGGCGACTTCGGACTACGACAGTGTTGCCGATGAGGAGCGATGCTTCGCGAAAGGATGCGCTTTACTGATTGCGCCGGTTTGCACGGGTTGCGATCGCCGCCGCCGCGGTGCGGTTTTCGACGCCGAGCTTGGAATAGATCTGCTCGAGATGCTTGTCGACGGTGCGTGGGCTCAATCCCAAAATCTGCGCGATGTCGCGGTTGGTCTTGCCCTTGGAGAGCCAGGACAGCACCTCGCCCTCACGCGTGGTGAGGCCGAGTTCGCTGGAGAATTCGGCGGGCATGTCGGCGCTGGTGTCCTTGGCCAGCCGCAGCAGGAATTCGTTGGGACCGAGCTTGCCCATGAATTGCAGCCGCAGCTGCTCATTGCCGGGGAACGCAGCCATGGTCGCGGTTTTCGCCGCTGGTTTGCCCTTCTGCACCTGATCGAGCCATTGCGGCATCGGTTCGGGCAGGGTGAATCCTCCGGTTTCGGCGAGCGTGTCCGACAACAGCTTCTGCGCCTGCGGTGTTGCCCACAGCAGCTTGCCCGTGCTGTTCACCGCGAGCAGATAGCGCCCGGAAACGTCGAGGGCGGCGCGCGCGCTCTGCGTCATCCGCGCGTTGGCAAGGTGGACGCGGATCCGCGCCAGCATTTCCTCGATCACGATCGGCTTCGTCACGTAGTCGACGCCGCCGGCTTCAAGTCCGCGCACGATATGCTCGGTCTCGGCCAGCCCTGTCATGAAGATGATCGGCACGCCGTCCAGGCCGGCATCGCGCTTCAGCCGCTTGCAGGTCTCGAAACCGTCCATGCCGGGCATCACCGCATCGAGCAGCACGATGTCGGGCGTGATCTGGTCGACGATCCGCATCGCAGCAGCGCCGTCGAGCGCGACCATGACCGTCATGCCGGCGCTGTCGAGCGCATCAGTCAGGAGCCGCAAGGTCTCGGGGGAATCGTCGACGACCAGGGCGACGTCGCGCTTCTTGGGATCTGCGATCTTGGGATCAGTGATCATAGCCGTGCAAGGTTTTCAGCGTCGCCATGTACTGGTCGAGATCGAAGGGATCGACCAGTGCGCGCATATGGGTGACGAAATCGGCGTGTTCCGGCAGCTCGGTGCCGATCTCGTCGAGCTTGAGCTGGATCGCCCTGACATAGCCGAGCCGGCCAAGTCCGATCAGTTCCTCGACATATTTCTGCGGCGGCCGCGAGCCGCTCTCCGGCTTCCACGGCGGCACCGGCGCCCGGTCGGCCTCGTACTGCCATTCGAGCTTGAGCAATTGGCCGATGGTCTCCAGCAGCCGCGGGATGTCGATCGGCTTCATCAGATAGCCGTCATGGAACGGCTGCGCCAGAGGCGCGCCGTGGGCTTCCAGCGCGCTCGCCGACACCATCAGGATTCGCGCGCTGTGATGACCCTTGGCGCGCAGGGTTTCCGCCACGGTCCAGCCGTCCATGCCGGCCATGGAGATGTCGAGCAGGAACAGATCGGGCCGGCAGTGTTGCGCCAACGCGAGGCAGCCGGGCCCATCGGGCGCGCTGAGCAGGATGAAGCCGAGCGGCGCCAGCACCTCGCGCAGGAGATCGCGATGGGTCGGATCGTCGTCGGTGATCAGGATGGTCTTGCGCGGGCCGAGATAGCCGTAGATCGGGGCCTCCACCGGGGCGTCGCGCCGGGGGTTCGTCACTTCGGAAAGCAGGAGTTTGACGCGGAAGGTCGCGCCGGCGCCGACCGTGCTCGTCACCTTGATGTCGCCGCCCATCACACCTGCGAGCAGGCGGCTGATGGTCAATCCGAGGCCGGTGCCGGTGTGCGGCTGCGCCATGCCGAGCGCGCCGCGTTCGAAAGGTGCGAAGATACGTTCGAGATCGTCCGGCTGGATGCCGGGGCCGGTATCGACGACCTCGAACTCCGCAACCGGGCTGCGATAATGCACGACGAACTTCACGCTGCCTGTTTGCGTGAACTTGATCGCGTTGGACAGCAGGTTGATCAGGATCTGCCGCAGCCGCTTTTCATCCGCATAGACCACAACCGGCAGCACCGCCGGCCGCTTGAACACGAAGTCGATGCCTTTGGCGGCGGCCTGCAGGCGGAACATGCCGACGAGCTGATCGAGAAAGTCGTTGAGGCGCACCTCGTCGCGCGAGAGATAGAGCCGTCCCGCCTCGATCTTGGAGATGTCGAGGATTCCGTCGATCAGGCCCGAGAGATGATCGGCGCTGCGACGGACCACGCGGACCTGGTCGCGAGGCCGCGCCTGCAAGCTGTTGTCCTGCTCGAGGAGTTGCGCGTAGCCGGAGATCGCATTCAGCGGCGAGCGTAGCTCGTGGCTGAGACCGACCACATAGCGGCTTTTGGCGAGGTTGGCGGATTCTGCGACCTCCTTGGCACGCTGCAATTCGGCATCGGTGCGCTTGTGCGCGTCGATCTCCTGGATCAGCAACGCGGTCTGCCGCCGTGTCTCTTCCTCGGCCGCGCGCCTGCTCTGCTGCGCCAGCACGAACAGCCAGACGACCACGCCGATGATGATAATCAGTGCGAAGAACACCTTCCACAGCACATCAGCCAGCAATGCGTCTGCGTGTAGGGTGGCCGAGGTCTGCAGGTAAATCAACCCCAGCGTCAGCCCGACCAGGCCGGCCGAGACCGCGAATACGCCGATGTATTGGCCGAACTGCGAGTTGATGCGCGCATATATCGTTTCGGGCAGCAACTTGCCGAGCGCCCGCGAGACCTGCGCACCGGCCCGTGCGTGCGGCTTGCAGAGATCATGGCAGCGGGCGTCGAGCGAGCAGCACAGCGAGCAGATCGGCCCGGCGTAGGCGGGGCAGGACGCCATGTCCTCCGGCTCGAACGAATGCTCGCAGATACAGCACTGGATCGCCTCGACGTTCTGCCAGCTCCGCTTCGGCTTGCGAGCGATGTAGTATTTGCCGTCGGTTGCCCATGCGATCAGGGGCGCTGAAACGAAGGCGGCGACGAGCGCCACGAAGGCCGACAGAGCCTTCGCGTTCGGGCCAAACAATCCGTAGAACGCCGAGATCGAGACGATGGTCGCGATCGTCATAGCGCCTACGCCGACCGGATTGATATCGTAGAGATGCGCGCGCTTGAACTCGATCTGCGCCGGGCGCAAACCGAGTGGTTTGTTGATGACGAGATCGGCGACCAGCGCGCCGACCCAGGCTATCGCGACGTTGGAATACAGTGCGAGCGTCTGCTCAAGCGCCTTGTAAACACCGATCTCCATCAGCAGCAGAGCCACGATGACGTTGAAGACCAGCCAGACCACGCGGCCGGGATGGCTATGGGTCAGGCGCGAGAAGAAGTTCGACCAGGCGATCGAGCCGGCATAGGCGTTGGTGACGTTGATCTTGACTTGCGACAGGATCACGAACGTGCCGGTCAGCGCCAGTGCGAGCTCGGGCTGCGACAGCACATACCGAAACGCTTCGAGATACATGTTGGCCGGCTCGGCCGCCTGTTCGAGCCCGACGCCATGGCTCAGAGCGAAGTAGGCGAGGAACGAGCCGAGCAGGAGTTTCAGCGCTCCGAACATGATCCAGCCTGGACCGGCGCAAAGGAGCGCAATCCACCACGACGTCTTCGACGTGCGGCGGTCGCGCGGCAGGAAGCGCAGGAAGTCGACCTGTTCGCCGATCTGCGCGACCAGCGAGAACACCACCGAGGCGGCAGTGCCGAACAGCAGCAGGTCAATATGGCCGTTGGGATCGCCGTGGTCGCCCGCAAATCCCCGCCATTCCGCGAAGGAATGCGGATTGGCCCATCCGATCGCCGCAAACGGGAGCAGATGCAGGATCACCCACAGGGGTTGCGTCCACAGCTGGAATCGGCTGATCAGCGTGATGCCGTAGATCACCAGCGGGATGATGACGATGGCGCTGACGAGATAGCCGAGCGGGCGGGGAATGCCGAAGCACATTTCGAGCGCGGCGGCCAGGATCACGGCCTCGAAGGCGAAAAAGATGAAGGTGAAGGAGGCGTAGATCAGCGAGGTGATTGTCGAGCCGATATAGCCGAAACCGGCGCCGCGGGTCAGCAGATCGATATCGATGCCGCATTTTGCGGCATAATAGGCAATCGGCAGGCCGCACAGGAAGATGATGACGCTGACGACCAGAATTGCTGCTGTCGCGTTGCTGGCGCCGTAGTTCAGCGTGATGGTGCCGCCGATCGCTTCCAGCGCCAGGAATGAGATTGCGCCGAGGGCGGTGTTGGCGACGCGGGCGGCGGACCAGCGCCGTGCGCTTTTGGCTGTAAAGCGCAGCGCATAGTCTTCCAGCGTCTGGTTGGCGACCCATTGATTGTACTGGCGCCTGACGCGGTCAATCCGCTGCCGCCCTGCCACTTGCACGAAACTCCTGACCCGGTTGCCGGCGTCGATCGTCAGCAAACCCCGTACCAAAAACCTACGTCGCTATTTTGCGGTGCAGTATACGCAATCCCACGTATCTGTGCGTTGCACAATTTTGAGCAATCCTCGCCTCACCAATAAGCGCGTTGTCAAACCAATGGGGTGCTCATGTCAGACGAAACAAATAAGGGCCTGCAGTCGGCATTCCGCCGCAAGCTGCTGATGGGAATGGCAGCGATTCCCGCGATAACCATGCTTCCGCGGTCGTCCTATGCGCAGGCGCCTGCAACTTCCGCGGTCAACACCACCGGCCTCGCTGTCACCGATACCGAGGTGACGGTCGGCATCTTGCACTCGGCCACCGGCACGATGGCGATATCGGAGACCGGCTCGATCGAAGCCGAGAAGCTCGCGATCGAGCAGATCAATGCCGCCGGTGGCGTGCTCGGCCGCAAGATCAAGTTCATCCAGGAAGACGGCGCCAGCGACTGGCCCACGTTTGCGGAGAAAGCCAAGAAGCTGCTGGTCAACGACAAGGTCGCGGCGATCATGGGCTGCTGGACCTCGGCCTCGCGCAAGGCGGTGCTGCCGGTCATGGAGCAGTACAACGGCATGCTCTACTACCCGACCTTCTATGAGGGGCTCGAGCAGTCCAAGAACGTGATCTACACCGGGCAGGAAGCCACCCAGCAGATTCTCGCCGGCCTGAACTGGATCGCCAAGGAGAAGGGCGCCAAATCGTTCTTCTTCATCGGTTCGGACTATATCTGGCCGCGCACCTCGAACAAGATTGCGCGCAAGCACGTCGAGAACGTGCTGAAGGGCAAGGTCGTCGGCGAGGAATATTACCCGCTCGGCAACACCCAGTTCAATTCGGTGATCAACAAGATCAAGCTGACCAAGCCCGACGTCATCTTCACGGACGTGGTCGGCGGCTCCAACGTCGCCTTCTACAAGCAACTCAAGGCGGCCGGTATCGATTTGTCCAAGCAGGCGCTGCTCACGATCTCGGTGACCGAGGACGAGATCGACGGCATCGGCGGCGAGAACATCGCAGGCGCCTATGCGTGCATGAAGTATTTCCAGTCGCTCGACAATCCCAACAACAAGGCGTTCGTCCCGGCCTTCAAGAAGATGTGGGGCGAGAAGACGGTGATCGGAGACGTCACCCAGGCTGCCTATCTCGGCCCGTGGCTATGGAAGTTGACGGTCGAGAAGGCGGGCTCCTTCGATATCGACAAGATCGCGGCGGCATCGCCCGGCGTCGAGTTCAAGGGCGCGCCGGAAGGCTACGTACGCATCCATGAGAATCATCATCTCTGGTCCAAGACCCGCGTCGGCCGCGCCAAGCTCGATGGTCAGTTCGAGCTGATCTACGAGACCGCCGATCTGGTCGAGCCAGATCCGTTCCCGAAGGGCTACCAATAAGCCCCGCCGATCTTTCCCCCGAGCAACAGCTCCCTGACGCGGACCGTCAATCCGCGTCTCACGCCCCCGCGTCGCGAATTCACTCGCGACGCGGGACATTGTCTCTCGATGGAGAAATCAGATGTTCGGCGACTACTCGATTGGCGACCTCGGCTCGATCTTCGTCATGCAGGGCTTTGCCGGCCTGATCCTGTTCTCCGTCTACGTGCTGATGGCGTTGGGGCTTGCGATCATCTTTGGCCAGATGGGCGTCATCAACATGGCCCATGGCGAGTTCATGATCCTCGGCGCCTACGTCACCTGGATGACGTCGAATCTCTTCCAGACCTATCTGCCTGGTCTGTTCAGCGGCTATTTCTTTCTCGCCATGATATTGGCCTTCTTCGCCTCCGGCGCGCTCGGGATGCTGGTCGAATGGGTGCTGATCAGGCATCTCTACAAGCGGCCGCTCGACACGTTGCTCGCGACCTGGGGCCTCAGTCTGATGTTGCAGCAGGCTTATCGCTCGATCTTCGGGGCGCGCGAGGTCGGCGTCGAGCTGCCGCAATGGATGCTGGGCTCGCTGCGAGTCACGGACTCCATCGAGGTGCCGATCAACGGCGTTTTCGTGATGGGCCTAACGGTGCTGATTACGATCGGCGTCGCCTATGTCATGTTCATGTCGCGCTGGGGGCGCCAGGTGCGTGCCGTCGTGCAGAACCGCATCATGGCCGGCGCCGTCGGTATCAACACCGCCAAGGTCGACCGCTACACCTTCGCACTCGGTTGTGGAATCGCCGGCGTCGCCGGCAGCGCTTTCACCATGATCGGCTCGACCGGCCCGACGTCAGGCCAGCTCTACATCGTCGACACATTCCTCGTCGTCGTGTTCGGCGGCGCCGCCAGCCTGCTTGGCACCATCGCCTCGGCCTTCTCGATCTCGCAGACCCAGTCGACGCTCGAGTTTTTCATGTCGGGTTCGATGGCGAAGGTGCTGACGCTGCTCGCAGTGGTCGGAATTCTGATGCTGAGGCCGCAGGGTCTGTTCGCTCTCAAGGTCCGCAAATAACGAAAGTGCAGGGGGCTGAACCCATGAACGACAGTCGCTTTACCTCGCGTTCGGAGCTGATCGGCATCCTGGTGCTCGCCGTCTTTCTTGTCGTGATCCTGCCGCTCTGCCTCGACGTCTTCCGTCTCAACTTGGTCGCCAAATACCTGACCTATGCCTTCGTCGCGCTCGGGCTCGTGATCTGCTGGGGCTATGGCGGCATTCTCAGTCTGGGCCAGGGCGTATTCTTCGGTCTCGGTGGCTACTGCATGGCGATGTTTCTCAAGCTCGAGGCGTCGAGTGTCGAGAACACCAAGATCCAGTCGACGCCCGGCATTCCCGATTTCATGGACTGGAACCAGATCACCGCGCTGCCGTTCTTCTGGAAGCCCTTCCACAGTCTGACCTTCACCATCGCCGCCGTGATCCTGGTGCCGGGCATCTTCGCCCTCGTCATTGGTGCTGCGATGTTCAAGCGCCGCGTCGGTGGCACCTATTTCGCGATCATCACGCAGGCGGTCGCGGCGATCCTGACCATCCTGATCGTCGGCCAGCAGGGCTACACCGGCGGCATCAACGGCATGACCGATCTGCGCACGCTGAAAGGCTGGGACATTCGTCCCGACCACGCCAAGATCGTACTCTATTTCTTCGAAGTTGGCCTGCTGTTCGCCTGCATCTTCGTCGCGCAGTTCGTCCGCCACTCCAAGCTCGGCCGCATCCTGGTGGCGATGCGCGATCAGGAAGACCGTGTGAGGTTCTCGGGCTATAGCGTCGCCAACTTCAAGATTTTCGCCTTCTGCATCGCCGCGATCTTCGCCGCGATCGGAGGCGCGATGTTCGCGCTTAACGTCGGGTTCATGTCGCCGTCCTTTGTCGGCATCGTGCCCTCGATCGAGATGGTGATCTACACCGCGGTCGGCGGCCGTCTCTCGATCCTCGGCGCGGTCTACGGAACGATCCTGGTGAACTTCGCCAAGACCAGCCTTTCCGAGTCGTTCCCCGAGCTCTGGCTGTTCGGCCTCGGTGGCCTGTTCATCGCCGTGGTGCTCGCATTCCCGAACGGTCTCGCCGGCATCTGGGGAGATTACGTCCAGCCGCGGATCAGCAGGTTCATCGGTGTGCGCAAGCCGAAGGCCGGCTGGACCGACAATTCGGTCGCCGACGGCGCACCGGCAGAGTGAGGAGGATCTTATGCTCGTCGGTCATCAGCCCAAGGAATTCCTGCTCGCGGTCTCCGGCCTGACCGTCTCCTTCGACGGCTTCAAGGCGGTCAACGATCTCTCCTTCTATGTCGAGGAAAACGAGATCCGGGTCATCATCGGTCCAAACGGCGCAGGCAAGACCACCGTGCTCGACCTGATCTGCGGCAAGACCAAAGCAACGTCGGGCTCGATCGAGTTTCGCGGCAAGGACCTGACCAAGCTGAAGGAGAACCAGATCGTCAAGGCCGGCGTGGGCCGCAAGTTCCAGACGCCGTCGATCTATGACGATCTCACGGTGTTCGAGAATCTGGAGATCTCCTATCCGCGCGGCCGCACCGTCTTCGGCGCGCTGACCTTCACCCGCGATGCCGCCGTCCGCGATCGCGTCCATGAAGTCGCGGAGATGATCTTCCTGAAGGATCGGCTCAACATGAGTGCGGCGCTGCTCAGCCACGGCCAGAAGCAGTGGCTCGAGATCGGCATGCTGCTGATCCAGGATCCGGACCTGCTGATGCTCGACGAGCCTGTCGCCGGCATGAGCGTCTCCGAGCGGGTCAAGACCGCCGAGCTGCTCAACCGCATCATCAAGGATCGCTCGGTGCTCGTCATCGAGCACGACATGAAATTCGTCGAGGACATCGCTCACAAGGTCACGGTGCTGCACCAGGGGCAGATCCTCTCCGAGGGCACCATGGAGAAGGTGAAGAACGATCCGAAAGTGATCGAAGTCTACCTCGGCCATTAAGGAGCGACATCAATGCTGGCAATCAATGATCTTCACGTCGCCTACGGCCAGAGCGAGGTGCTGCACGGCCTCAACGTCTCGGTCGCGCCTAACGAGATCGTCGCGATCATGGGCCGCAACGGCATGGGCAAGACCACTCTGATGAAGTCGCTGATGGGGATCGTGCCGACCAAGAGCGGCTCGGTGACCATGGACGGCGCCGAGCTCGGATCGCTGCCGAGCTACGACCGGGTCGCCAAGGGTCTCGCCTATGTGCCGCAGGGCCGGATGATCTTCTCCACCATGACGGTGAAGGAAAACATCGAGACCGGCCTCGTCGTCTCCGGCGGCTCGGAAGTGCCGGAAGACATCTACGAGCTGTTTCCCGTGCTCCTGGAGATGAAGGGTCGCCGCGGCGGCAATCTCTCAGGCGGCCAACAACAGCAATTGGCGATCGCCCGCGCGCTCGCCACCAAGCCTAAAGTGTTGCTGCTGGACGAGCCGACCGAAGGCATCCAGCCGTCGATCATCAAGGAGATGGCGCGCACGTTGAAGCGCATCCGCGATGAGCGGGGCCTGTCGATCGTCGTCTCCGAGCAGGTCCTGAGCTTCGCATTGGACATCGCCGACCGCGTGCTCGTGATCGAGAACGGCGAGATTGTGCGTGACGATCCGCGCGACAGCGTCGATGCCGCGCAGATCTCGAAATTCCTGTCTGTCTGACCAGTAAAACGAAGGGGAACATCTCGATGCCAGAGACACTGATCAAGGTCGATCTCACCAAGTCGGCCTATGAAAACGACAAGATCCACAACCGCTGGCATCCGGAGGTTCCGATCGTCGAGTGGGTCAGCCCGGGCGACGATTTCATCATCGAAACCGTCGACTGGACCGGCGGCTTCATCAAGAACAACGACTCGGCCGACGACGTGCGCGACATCGACCTGTCGATCGTGCACTTCCTGTCCGGTCCGATCGGCGTCAAGGGGGCTGAGCCCGGCGACCTTCTCGTCGTCGATCTGCTCGACGTTGGTCCGCTGAAGGAGAGCCTGTGGGGCTTCAACGGCTTCTTCTCCAAACAGAATGGTGGCGGCTTCCTGACCGATCACTTTCCGTTGGCGCAGAAATCGATCTGGGACATCAAGGGCCTCTACACCTCGTCGCGTCACGTGCCCGGCGTGAATTTCGCCGGCCTGATCCATCCTGGCCTGATTGGCTGTCTGCCCGACGCCAAGATGCTCGCGGCCTGGAACGCGCGCGAAGCCGAGCTGATCGCGACCAACCCGACCCGTGTGCCGGGCCTTGCCAACCCGCCGTTCGCGCCGACCGCGCATGCGGGCCAGGCCAAGGGTGACGTCAAGGCCAAGATCGGTCTCGAGGGTGCCCGTACCGTGCCGCCGCGTGAGCATGGCGGCAATTGCGACATCAAGGATTTGTCACGGGGCTCGAAGATCTACTTCCCGGTCTACGTTCCCGGCGGCGGCCTCTCGATGGGAGATCTGCATTTCAGCCAGGGCGACGGCGAGATCACCTTCTGCGGCGCGATCGAGATGGCCGGATGGCTGCACATCAAGGTCGACATCATCAAGGACGGCGTCGCGAAATACGGCATCAAGAACCCCGTGTTCAAGCCGTCGCCGATCACGCCGAACTACAAGGACTATCTGATCTTCGAAGGTATCTCGGTCGACGAGGCTGGCAAGCAGCATTACCTCGACGTTCACATCGCTTATCGCCAGGCTTGCCTGAACGCGATCGAGTATCTGAAGAAATTCGGCTACTCCGGCGCGCAAGCCTATTCGATTCTCGGCACGGCGCCGTGCCAGGGTCACATCTCGGGCGTGGTCGACGTGCCCAACGCCTGCGCCACGCTGTGGCTGCCGACCGAGATATTCGACTTCGATGTGATGCCGTCCTCCGCTGGGCCGGTGAAGCACATCACGGGCGATGTGCAGATGCCGATCTCACCTGACAAGTAGTCCCCATGCGAGACGGATGCGGGGCGATGCGTCCCGCGTCCGACGTGCTACGGCGAAGGGAGCGACGATGCCCGTGTATGAATATCTCTGCAATGATTGCGGCCCGTTCACCGATATGCGCCCGATGGCCGAATGCGACGCGCCGCAGCATTGTCCGCGCTGCGAGACGGAATCGCCGCGGGTGATCCTCACCGCGCCGGCGTTCTTCTGCATGCCCGGTGACAAGCGCAAGGCGCACGCCACCAATGAGCGCAGCAAGCACGCACCGAAGACGCTCGACCAATACAAGGCCGCCCACGGCCCGGGTTGCGGCTGCTGCGCGGCCGGCACGAAGAAGAAGCCGGGGCGGCTGGTGACGAAAAGCAGGAGCGGCGCCGTCGGCTTTCCGACCGCGCGCCCCTGGATGATCAGCCACTGACGCGGACCGCAACGGATCAGAAGCTCGAACCAGAACCGAAGGGCGTTTCAAATGCTTCATGGTGACATTTCTTCCAGCAATGACGTGGTCGGCGTTGCCGTCGTCAATTACAAGATGCCGCGGCTGCATACCAAGGCCGAGGTGCTCGACAACGCCCGCAAGATTGCCGACATGGTCGTGGGCATGAAGCTCGGTCTGCCCGGCATGGATCTCGTGATCTTCCCGGAATACTCGACCCACGGCATCATGTACGACGCCAAGGAGATGTACGAGACCGCCTCGCAGGTGCCAGGCGAAGAGACCGCGATCTTTGCCGAAGCCTGCCGCAAGGCGAAGGTGTGGGGCGTGTTCTCCTTGACCGGCGAGCGCCATGAGGAGCATCCGCACAAGGCGCCTTACAACACGCTGATCCTGATGAACGACAACGGCGAGATCGTGCAGAAGTATCGCAAGATCATGCCATGGGTGCCGATCGAGGGCTGGTATCCGGGCAAATGCACTTATGTCTCGGAAGGCCCGAAGGGGCTGAAGATCAGTCTGATCATCTGCGACGACGGCAATTATCCGGAGATCTGGCGCGACTGCGCGATGAAGGGCGCAGAGCTGATCGTGCGTTGCCAAGGCTATATGTATCCGGCCAAGGAGCAGCAGGTGATGATCTCCAAGGCGATGGCCTGGGCCAACAATGTTTATGTCGCGGTGGCCAACGCCGCGGGCTTCGACGGCGTCTACTCCTATTTCGGTCACTCAGCGATCGTCGGTTTCGATGGCCGGACGCTTGGTGAGACTGGCGAGGAGGAGTATGGCATCCAGTACGCCGGGCTGTCGAAGAGCCTGATCCGCGATGCCCGCCGCAACAACCAGTCGCAGAACCATCTCTTCAAGCTGCTGCATCGTGGCTACACCGGGACGATCAATTCCGGCGAAAGCGCGAAGGGCCTCGCAGCCTGTCCTTATGACTTCTATTCGAGGTGGATCGCCGACCC
This sequence comes from Bradyrhizobium sp. Gha, assembly GCF_900113735.1. Taxonomy (GTDB): domain Bacteria; phylum Pseudomonadota; class Alphaproteobacteria; order Rhizobiales; family Xanthobacteraceae; genus Bradyrhizobium. The sequence goes on along the minus strand of NZ_FOQM01000060.1, from coordinate 11,120 downwards.
CGAAGGCACCCGGGATATGGTCGAGGCAATGACCCGCCCGACCGTAGGAACCGCTGAATGCCCGATCGAAGGCATTCCCAACGAGAAGAACGCCACCAACTACTAGTTCATTGCGCGGCAAGTGCCGGTTGAGGTGAGGCGACGGCGGTAGCGCAGCCGTTGGCTGCTTGGCTTCCGCCCTTGTTAAGCGCTCCACTACGGCTGTAAATCGCGCGGCTTTCGTTTCTTTGGCCGACCTGAACGATGTAGACCCCGCACTTCCTGCTGCTGAAAAAGGTCCCCGCACACGCCGCGCAGCCATTGGCTTGCCGGGTCGTGATGGAAGCGGGCGTGCCAATATTGCTTCACCGTAAATCCGGCGATCGGCAGCGGGCAGTCGAGCACGCGCAGTCCGTAATAATGAGCCAACGTTTCACCGATGTGCCTCGGAAGGGTGGCGATCAGATCAGTCGTCCCGACGATTGTGGGAAGTCCCAAAAAACCGGGGAGCTCGAGCGCAACGTCAAGGACCATCCGCTGCTCCTTTAGTGCGTCCGCGAGCAACTGATGTCCGGTGCCGGAGTGTATGAGAACGTGCGCCTCGCGCCTGAAGTCCTTTGCGGTGATGCGGTCCCGGATCCGGGCATGTCTTGCGTTCGCCAGACAGACCCAATCCTGCGGAAAGAGTGCCTGCTGGAAGTGTCCGGCGTCGAGATCCGAGATGTAGCCGAGCGCCAGATCGGCTTCGCCGGATTGCAGCATCCGTGGGGTGTCCGCGCCGATCTGCGCCGCCTCGATGCGGATGCCCGGCGCGACGCTGCGAACGTGAGCGAGGATGGCCGGAAGCAGCGTGACGTGGCTTCCATCCGTCATGCAGATGGTAAAACGGCGCTTTGCGATCGTCGGATCAAAGTCGATGCGAAGCTCGGCCAGGCGACGCAGCATTTCCAGCGCTTGTCTGGCCGTGCCGATGAGAGCCTCGGCGCGCGGCGTCGGCAGCATCCCCTCAGCCGACCGGATGAAGAGCGGATCGTCCAATTCCTTTCGCAAGCGCGCCAGCCAGATCGAAATGGTCGGCTGACTTTGACCGAGCTTCTCGGCTGCCTTGGTGACGCTGGCCGTGGTGAACAATGCGTCGAAGAGCCTGAGCAGGCGCGGGTCCAGCAGGTTGGTCTCGGCGTGATCCTGATGCTTCATTGCAAATCACAATAATGGTTATAAGGATCATAGTATATCCAAATACAGAGCAGCCTGCTACCTCGCCTCCAACGCCGGGCAAGGCGCGGGAGAAGCGTTCAGATGAGGATCTGCTTTATCGGAGCGGGGGCCCTGGGCTCCACCATCGGCGGCACGCTGGCACGTGGCGGGGCCGAGGTCTGGCTCATCGATCCTTTCCAAGCGCATGTCGATGCGATCAATGCCGATGGCCTCAGGTTGCTCGAAGGTGGCACCGAGACCGTCGTGAAGGTGACTGCGTGCACCTCCGCGAGCCAGGTCGGGGTCGAGGCGGACCTCGTCATCGTACTCGTCAAATCCTACCACACGCGAGATGCCATTCGCGCGGCTGCGCCGATCATCGGGCCGGCGACGGTCGTGATGTCGCTCCAAAACGGCCTTGGCCACGAGGACATCTTGTCGGAGGAAGTTGGTCGTGACCGGGTCATGGCGGGCAAGACCTATGTGGGTGGCGTATTGCTGGGACCCGGTCATGTTCGCTCCGGAGTCACGGGCAAGGAGACCATCATCGGCGAACTTGACGGGCGGCTGACCGAACGCGGACGGCGAATTCTCGAGACGTTCAATCGCGCCGGTATTCTCACGCTGCTCAGCGACAACATCATGGGCACGATGTGGGACAAGCTCTTCATCAACGTCGCCGGCGGCGGCCTCACCGCCATTACCGGCCTGACCTATGGCGGCCTCTATTCGCTCCCCATCCTGGAAGATTGCGCGCTGGCAGCGATCTCAGAGGGAATCGCGGTCGCGCAGGCTGCTGGCGTGAAGATCTCGGTTACCGATCCGCGGCGCGCCTGGACGATGGCCTCCGCGGGGCTGCCGCCCGAGTTCAAGACATCGATGCTGCAGAGCTTGCAGTCCGGCAATCTGACCGAGGTCGACTACATTCACGGCTCCGTCGTGCGGTGGGGTTCCAGGTTCAACGTGCCTACTCCCGTCAACTCCACCATCGTCGCGTTGGTCAAAGGGCTCGAATACGCCCGCAGCGATTATCCAGGAAAGGCCTGAGACGATGCCGCTACCGCGCGCCTATGTCGAACACGTCGCGATCCGCGTGCCGGACGTTGATCGTCACGTCGACTTCTTTCGTGAGGTGCTGGGTCTCGCCATTCGCGACGAGCAACCGGCCGATGGTGCGCGCCCGCGTCAGGTATGGGTGCTCGGAAGCGTGCAACTGATCGAGGATCCCGATTTTGTCGGACCGGAGGGGCGTCTGGCGCATCTGGGCATCATGGTCGACGATTATGAAGGTGTGCTTGCCCGCGCCGCCGCGTGGGGCGCCAAAGCACTGCCCGCCGGACCGAACTGGCTCGCGCTGCCGGGCGGGCTGAACGTCGAAATCTTGCAAGCCAGTGCGGGCGCGGTGGAAGCGGCGCTGGCGATCAACCCACGGGCATAAGGAAGAAGCGATATGACCGACGAACGCTACTGGGACGATGCCAAGGTCGGTGACGAATGCGTCACCCCCGCAGTGACGGTGACCGAAGCGATGGTGAATGCCTATGCCGAACTGACGGGTGATTTCACGCCTGTTCATGTCGACGAGGAATACGCCAAGACCACGCCATTCGGCACGCGCGTCGCGCACGGGCTGTTTGGTCTGTCGCTGGCGGACGGTTTGAAGACCCGCGCCGACTATCGCTTCCTTCCGGGCATGTCGCTGGGCTGGACGTGGGATTTCAAGCTGCCGATCAAGCTCGGCGATACCGTGCACGTCAAGTTCCGCGTCGGCTCGATGCGCGCCACAAAGCGGGAAGGATGGGGCATCGTGGTGCTGCCATCCGAGCTGATCAATCAGCGCGGCGAAGTGGTGCAGCTCGGGGAGCATCGACTGATGATTCCGATGCGCCCGAAAACCAGCGTCGTGGGAGAGCAGGCATGACCGCGCAAGATCTGCCGCTCAAGGGCATTCGCGTCATCGACTACAGCCATTTCCTGGCAGGCCCGTTCATGGGCCGTTGCCTCGCCGCGATGGGCGCTGAGGTCATCAAGGTGGAGCGTCCGAAGGAAGGCGATGCGGGCCGCGCTCACGGGTATTTCAAGGACGGACAATCCGGCTACTTCCTGCAGCAGAACATGGGAAAGCAGGGGTTGTGCATCGATCTGCGCGACCCGCGCGGTCTCGACATGATGATGAAGCTCGTCGACACGGCCGACGTCTTCATCGAGAACTACCGCCCCGGCGCACTCGAGCGCCTCGGGCTCGGTTACAAGGCGTTGTCGGCGCGGAATCCCAGACTGATCTACTGCTCGGTCTCGGCTTATGGCCACACCGGTCCCTATGCCGATCGTCCGGGCTTCGGCCTGATCGCAGAGGCGATGTCGGGTGCCTTGGCACAACTCGGCACTCCCGGCGAAGCGCCGCCGCTGCTTCGCATGCCGTTGGCGGACATGTACACCGGCATTCACGGTGTGGCCGCCGTCAATGCCGCGTTGGTCGGCCGCGCGTCCTCCGGGCGCGGCCAGCACATCGATCTGGCGCTGTACGACTGCATGGTCTCGATGCACGATTATGCGGTGCAGCGTTATTTCCTCTCTGGCGGGACCGACCTGCCGAAGCAGACCGGAAGCGGACAGCCGGACTCGACCGTCTACGGCGTCTTTCCGGCAAAGGACGGCAATCTTGTCATCGCTGCCCAAGTCGACGATGCGTGGCGGCGGCTGGCGAAGCTGATCGGGGGGGACGCGCTGGCATCCGACGAGCGCTTCACCAAGCCTGCCGCGCGCAATGCCCATTATGCCGAGACCATGGAGATTGTGCGGAACTGGACGTTGTCGCAGCCTTCTCGGGACGCCTGTCTTGCGGCACTCGACGAGGCAGGCGTGCCGTCCGCTCCCGTGCAGACGATCGAAGAGGTCGTGAACGATCCGCAGATCCACGCGCGTGGCATGCTGGTCGAGCAGGAGCATCCTGTGCTCGGCAAGGTGACGCTGCCGAACCTGCCCTTCCGCTTCTCCGATTGCGACACCACGGTACGTACTCCGGCACCGCTGCTTGGCCAGGATAATCGCCGCATTGCAGGCTCGCTGGGGATCTCAGCTGAAACGGTCGATGCGATGGTGCGCGACGGCGTGCTCTACAACGAAGCTGCAGTGCAGGAGTGAGCCATGAGCGATCGTTACGCGGTGATGGGCAATCCAATCGGCTTCAGTAAATCACCTCTCATCCACGGCACGTTCGCCAAAATGACGGGACAAGACCTTGTCTACGAGGCGATCGAGGCACCCCTCAATGGTTTCAGCGAACGGGTTGATCAATTCCGGAGCGAAGGCGCCAAGGGGCTGAACATCACCGCTCCGTTCAAACTCGATGCCTTCGCCTACGCAAACGAGCTATCCGAGAGCGCCGACCGAGCTGGCGCCGTAAACTGCCTGAAGTTCGTCGGCGATCGGATCATTGGCGAGAATTTCGACGGTGTCGGCCTAGTGCGTGACATCACGGTCAATCTCGGCGTAAGAATGGCCGGACGTCGCGTCCTGATTCTCGGTGCCGGCGGCGCGGCGCGTGGCGCGCTGCTGCCGTTCCTGCGCCAGGAACCGTCCGAGTTGGTGCTCGTCAATCGTACCTTGTCAAAGGCTGTGGCTTTGGCCGAAGAGTTTGCCGGTTATGGTCCCCTGATCGTTAGCGGTTATGCCGAACTGGCCGATCTTACCGAGGGTTATGACGTCGTGGTCAACGCGACGTCGGCCAGCCTGCGCGGAGAGATGCCGCCACTTCCAGGCAATGTCTTCCGCGGTGCGGAGCTGGCCTACGAGCTTGCCTATGGCAAGGGATTGACTTCCTTTCTGCAAGCGGCCCATGTCGAGGGCGTAGCCAAGCTGGCCGACGGCGTCGGCATGCTGGTGGAGCAGGCGGCGGAAGCTTTTGCCTGGTGGCGGGGGGTTCGACCCGGCACGGCTCAGGTCATCGCCGAGTTGACTGTCCCTTTGAGCTGACGAGCGATCCCGAACATGCCTCCCAAATCCAGCTTTCTCGTTGGTCTGATCGGCAGCGGCATTGCTGCGTCCCGCACGCCGCCCATGCACGAAGCCGCCGCTGACGCCGCCGGCATCCGCTATCTCTACAAGAAGATCGATCTGTCCGAGTTGAAGCTCGGCGTTAAGACCTTGCCGGAATTGCTCAGGGCCGCAAAGCGGATGGGCTTTGACGGGTTGAACGTGACGCATCCGTGCAAGCAGGCGATCGTTCCACTCCTGGACGAGCTTTCGCCCGACGCAAAGGCGCTTGGTGCCGTGAACACCGTGGTCATCAGCAACGGTCGAATGACTGGCCACAACACCGACTGGTTCGGCTTCGCCGAGAACTTTCGTCGCAACATGCAAGGTGCATCGCTTCGTCGCGTCGTCCAGTTCGGTGCGGGGGGCGCAGGCTCGGCGGTCGCTTTCGCGCTCATGAAGCTCGGCGTGCAGGAACTGACCATCATAGACATCGACTTGGTCAAGGCGCAGAGTGTGGTCGACGGATTGTCCCCCCGATTTGCAGAAGGGCGCTTAAAGGTTGGCCAGGATGTCGAGGCGGCTGTGGCTGCCGCAGACGGAATTGTCAACGCGACGCCGATCGGCATGGACAAATATCCAGGGACGCCGCTGCCGACGGACCTGCTGCGTCCCGATCTGTGGGTCGCTGAGATCGTCTACTTCCCGCTGGAAACCGCGCTGCTGCGCGCGGCCCGCACCCTCGGCTGCCGCACGGTCGATGGCGCCGGGATGGCGATCTACCAGGGCACCGAAGCATTCCGCCTGTTCACGGGCATTGCACCTGATCCAGACGTCTTCTTCGCAACGTTCGCATCCCTGGGAGGGTGACGTAGGGCCGATGGGCGAGCGGCACGAACAACGCCCGAGAGGAAACGCAAGATGGGCTACACGCTCGATTTCTCGGTGGTTTGGCATGCGATGCCCGCGCTGCTGTGGGGGTGCGCGGGGACGTTGGGCCTGGCGCTTGCTGGCATGACGCTCGCGATGATCATCGGTGTCGCGGGCGTCGCGGCGCGCGATTCGAAAGCAGCATGGTTGCGTGCTGTCGTGATCGGCTTCGTCGAGATCGTGCGCAATACGCCTTTCCTGGTGCAGATATTCTTTCTGTTCTTCGCCCTGCCGCTCGTCGGGCTGAAGCTCAATCCGACCGTGACCGCCATTATCGCACTCGGTGTCAATGGCGGCGCCTACGCCATCGAGATCATCCGCGGTGGCGTGCAGTCAATTCATAAGGGACAGGTCGAGGCAGGGTACGCGCTCGGATTGCACAAAGGGCAGGTATTCCGGTTCATCGTGCTCAAGCCCGCGCTACGCGCGATCTATCCCTCGCTCACGGGTCAGTTCATCATGCTCACGCTCACCTCGTCGATCTGTTCGGCCGTATCGGCTTACGAATTGACGTCGGTTGCGCAACGCATCGAGAGCGATACATTCCGCAGCTTTGAAGTCTATTTTTCCGTGACCTTCCTCTATCTCGCAATCTCCTGGCTGCTGATGCTGAGCTTTGCACTCATCTCTCACCGCTTCCTCTCATATCCGACACGGTGAGGAGGAATGATGGCACCGCATTTCGGTCTTCCTGAGTTCGGTTTCCTGCTGCGTGGGATGCAGTGGACCGTGCTGCTGACGCTGGTTGCATTCGTAGGGGGCTGTACGGCGGGGCTCGCCATCGCATTGCTGCGCACCTGTGGTCACAAGGGCGTGGAATGGTTCTCCCGCATCTACATCGGGATATTCCAGGGCACTCCACTGCTGTTGCAGCTTTTCGTCGTGTACTACGGATTGGCGCTGACCGGGCTGAAGCTCGACGCCTTCGTCGCAGTCGCGATCGGCTTCACCGTGAATGCTTCCGCCTTCCTTGGTGAGATCTGGCGCGGAGCCATCCAGGCCGTGCCGCTCGGCCAGACCGAGGCGGCGATGGCGCTTGGATTGCATTACACGTCCCGCATGCGCGACATCGTGCTGCCGCAGGCGATTCGCATCTCGCTGCCGGCAACCATCGGCTATCTCGTGCAGCTGATAAAGGGCACCTCGCTCGCCGCCATCGTCGGCTTCATCGAGCTAGCCCGCGCCGGTCAAATTGTTTCGAACCAGACTTTCCAGCCATTGCTCGTCTTCGGCGTGGTCGGCGCAATGTATTTCATCCTCTGCTGGCCACTCTCGTGGTGGGGCAGCCGGATGGAGGCCAGGCTCGCCCTGGCCAGTCAAAGATAGGTATGGCGCACCTATCCAATCACAAACAGCCATCACAGGAGGAGATACTCATGTTGTTTTCAGCCAATCGTCGCCAGTTCGGGATCGCGCTGCTGGCATTGGCGGCCATCGCCGTCGCAGGCCATTCGCAGGCCGGCACGTTGGACGAAGTGAAGAAGAAGGGCGTCGTGGTCATCGGCATTCAGGGCGACAATCCGCCCTGGGGCTATGTCGACAGCTCAGGAAAGCAGGACGGCATCGATGCCGACATGGGGCGCGCCTTCGCCGACTATCTCGGCGTGAAAGCCGAGTTCGTTCCGCTCGCGGTGGCCAATCGCATTCCCGCGCTGACCACAGGCCGCGTCGACATTCTGTTTGCGACCATGGCCATGCTGCCCGAGCGCGCGAAGGCGGTGCAGTATTCCAAGCCGTATGTTGCCAACGAGATCACGCTGGTTGCGGCCCAGGCAACCCCGATCAACAGCAATGCCGACATGGCCAAGTTCGTGATCGGCGTTCCGAGGTCCTCCACCCAGGACACCCAGGTCACCAACAATGCTCCGGCGGGCACCGAAATCCGCAGGTTTGATGATGACGCGGCCACGATCCAGGCGCTGCTCTCGGGTCAAGTGCAGGCCGTCGGCGCAAACAGCTTCTACCCGCAGCGTCTGAATGCCGCAAAGCCCGAGCTTGGGTTCGAGCCCAAGCTTCACTTCACCGCTCTGTACAACGGGGCCTGCACCCGCCTCGGCGACAAGGAGTGGAACGAGACCGCCAACAAGTTCATCGACCAGATCAAGTCGAATGGAAAACTGGCGAGCTTCTACGCCAAATGGATGAAGGCGCCGGTGCCCATCTTCCCGGATTCGGTCCCCGGCGTTCCCTTCACAGTTCAGTAGCCATTGCGAGCGGCCGACGCGCCATCCGCGTCGGCCGTCGTCCGCTAGCGGAGCCGAATCCATGCAAGGCGATATTCTGATCGAAATGAAGGGCGTGCAGAAATGGTACGGCGGGTACCAGGCTCTCCGTGACGTCGATCTCACCGTGCGCAAGGGCGAGAAGATCGTACTTTGCGGTCCGTCCGGGTCGGGCAAATCGACGCTGATCCGCTGCATCAACCGCCTCGAGGCGATCCAGCAGGGCAGCATCGTGGTGAACGGTCATCGGCTCGACGACAGTATCAAGGCTATCGATGTCGTTCGCCAGGACGTCGGCATGGTCTTTCAGAGCTTCAATCTTTTTCCGCATATGACGGTCTTGCAGAACTGCATGCTCGCGCCTGTCCGCGCGCGCCGCATCAGCAAGCCCGAGGCGGAGGCGACCGCGCGAAGATACCTGGAGCGCGTCCGCATCGGTGATCAGGCCGACAAGTATCCGGCCCAACTTTCGGGCGGTCAGCAACAGCGTGTTGCGATCGCGCGTGCGCTCTGCATGCAGCCGAAGGTGATGCTGTTTGATGAACCGACCTCGGCTCTCGACCCTGAGATGGTCAAGGAGGTGCTCGATACGATGATCGGCCTCGCCAACGACGGAATGACCATGATTTGCGTCACCCATGAGATGGGCTTTGCCCGGCAGGTTGCCGACCGGGTCATCTTCATGGCTGAAGGGCAGATCATCGAACAAGGCGCGCCCGACGCCTTCTTCCGCAATCCGCAGCACGCCCGCACCAGGCAGTTCCTTGGCGAGATCCTCGCCCATCACTGAACGGAGTACTTCCATGAGCCGTCTTGTCTACGTCCTGAACGGGCCGAATCTCAACTTGCTCGGAAAGCGTCAGCCCCACATCTACGGTCACGAGACGCTTGCGGACGTGGAGCGGGATTGCCGGGCGCTAGCCAAGGAGCTCGGCCTTGAGATTCGCTTCCATCAATCCAACAGGGAATACGAGCTGATCGACTGGATCCATGAGGCGCGCGAGACGGCTGCCGGCATCGTGATGAACCCGGCAGCTTTCACCCATACGTCGGTCGCCATCCTGGATGCTCTGAACACGTTCGAGGGGGTCGTGATCGAGGTGCACATTTCCAACGTGCACAAACGCGAGGAATTCCGCCACCACTCGTTCATCTCCAAACGGGCTGACGGGGTTATCGCCGGCTTCGGCAATCAGGGTTATCTGCTCGGCTTGCGGCGCGTGGCCAAGCTGCTTGATGAGAAGAAGGAATAGCATCGTATGAGTGCGTCGCCCGCCTGGCGGCGGCCGGCTCGGGCAGATTGTGGCGGTGCATGGCAATGGCCGATCCAAGCGCCTGCGTGGAAATGAAGTTGAAGAGATAACGACGATCGTCCTGCACTTCGCCTCCGACGCGCTGGGAACCGTCAATGATGCCATCCAGTCGCTTGGATCTCGGAATTCACCGCGGGTGAGAACCCGGGCCCGCCGGCGGTGAGTGGACGCGAGGGGCTGAAAACCCTCAGAGTGATCGACGCCGGACACGACCCGCTGTCGGACTTAGGGGCACAGCGTATGTCCCTCGATTGTTGCCCTTCCGCCACTGGTTCCGAGATCTTGCCCGGCGCGGAACCTGAACGACTTGTGATTCTGCACGATCGACGGCCGAAATCCTGTTCCTGTCGTTCGATATTTGGATCACCCGTTGCGATGCATCGCAGTGGTTCTTCTGGTTTGCTCGATTCGCTTTTCCACGCCGTGGAAGGGCCCCCGCGCAACCCATCCAAGCCGCATGCACGTCGGCAGGCTCCGTTAGCCCCTTGGGCCTGTAACGAGGCTGTGAATGATTTTTTCCGGCGATAAATCAATAGGTTGTCATGTTTTTTGCGCGACGGCAGGTGCGTGATTTTTGTGCAACACATGAACAGATTCGGGATGTTCGGGGCTGTTCGCGCCCGTTCGGTTGTTGCGTGTGCAATGGCCATCCATCATGGTGATCAGGCGACGGAGGGGGGCATCCCAAGGTCGTCCCGTTTAGGTCTTTCGCTTAAGTCCCTCGCGTTCATGCGGGTGTGTCCGAAGACGCGAAGGTGGCCACGGCGGTGATTTAGAGGGGGTTGGGGAATTGGCCGTTCGGGTCAGTGACCTTCCCTGAAAGAGCAACTTGGAGGTTTAACATGAACTTTAAGGGCCTTTTGCTCGGCTCAGTGGCGGGTCTGCTCGCCGTTGGCGGAGCGCAGGCGGCCGATCTTCCGTTGAAGGCCAAGGCCGTCGAATACGTGAAGATCTGCTCCCTGTACGGTGCAGGTTTCTACTACATCCCCGGCACCGACACCTGCATCAAGCTGGGTGGTTACGTCCGCGCGGACATGATCCTTGGCGGCGCGAACGACTACGGCTTCCGGTTTAGCTCGGGCACCTTCAACGGCGGCTCGAACAACCGTCTGACGAACTACTACTACAGCCGCGCTCGTATGGACCTCACGGTCGATACCCGCACGGCGACCGAGTACGGCGTGGTCCGCACCTTCGCCGACATGGTGTTCAGCGTTGACTCCCAAACGGTCTCCGCGAGCAACCCGTCAGCCGCCGCGGGCGGTACTGCTGGTCTCGGCCTCTACCACGCCTTCATCCAGTTCGCTGGCTTCACCTTCGGTCGCACCGTCTCGATCTTCGATGCACCGTGGACGGGCTATCCGGCTGGCGGTCCCGATACCATTCCGGGCGGCTCGAACTTCGTCACCGGTGTGAACCAGGCCACCTACACGGCTGACTTCGGCCAGGGCATCACCGCTGCAGTGTCGATCCAGGATCAGACGACGGGCAATGGTGGCGGTCA
>NZ_FOQM01000062.1 GCF_900113735.1 Bradyrhizobium sp. Gha | reverse complement strand
GAGCAACATCGTCGTCTCCAGGTTGGTGTGTTAGCAACCTCAGTCTGGCCTCAGACCAGGTCGCTATCCACTCCCCATGGAATCTTCGTCGCAAGTGCTCCTCGCAATGACGGCAGGGAGAGACGTGGACGGTGCCCCCTATTGCCGCCTACGCTCGTTCGCCGGCGCCGGCTTCGGCGGCTCGGGCGCGGGGGCCGGCTGTGCGCTGCTGTTGCTGGCGCCGAACAGCACGCGGGTCGGGTTGCGATCGAAATTGTTCACGGCGCGGCTGATGTCGCCGAGGGTGCGACGGCCGTCGGTCATCAGCGCGCCGGAGCGCTTGTCGAAATCCTCGGCGAGCTCGCGGATCGATTTCACCGTCAGGAACAGCTCGCCGCCATCCTTGCCGCCGGCAAGGGTGTTGAGGCCGAGCATGACGTTGTCGGCCTTGAGCATCACGCCGTCCGCCTTGAGCAGGACGCCGTCGACCTTGGCCATCACGCCGTCGATCTTCTCGGAGTTGCGCGCGAGGGAGTTGGTGAAGGTCTCCAGATTTTTCAGCGAGTTCTTCACCGACTCCTGATTGTCGGCAACGATCTTGTTGATGTTCTGCAGCGTGGCGCGGATCGCCTCAGTGACGTCCTGGAGCTTGTTCGGATCGGCCGTCAGCGTCGGAATGCCGTCCTCGTCGAGCGGCGGCGGCGGTGCGGCTTCCTCGCCGCCCTTGAGCGAGATCGCGGCGACGCCGGTCAGGCCCTGGAATTCGAGGCCGACCAGAGTGTCCTTGCGCAGCGGCGTGTTGTTCTCGATCATGGCGAGTGCGACAACCCGCCGGGGATTGTCGAGCTTCACCGAGACCACCTCGCCGACCCGGATACCGTTGAAGTTGACGCTGCCGCCGTTGCGCAGGCCCGCGGCCGGTCCCTCGAACACGACGCGGAAAGGCATCCGCTGCTTGGTGGTGTGCAGCGACTGGAACCACAGCACGAAGCCGATCGCAGCCGCGATCACCGCCAGCGTGAAGGATCCGATCAATACGTAGTTCGCCCGCGTTTCCATCAGGTGCTCCGGCTACTCAACTCATTACCGCGCGGGCGCGCTTGCCATGGAAATATTGCCTCAGCCAGGGATGCTGCGAGGCCTGCATGTCGGCAATCGACCCTGCCGCAATGATCTTGCCGTTCCCTAAAACGGCGATGCGGTCGCAAGCTGTGTAAAGGCTGTCGAGGTCGTGGGTTACCATGAAAACGGTCAGGCCCAAAGTCCGCTGCAGCGTCCTGACCAGCTCGTCGAAGTCGCCCGCGCCGATCGGATCCAGGCCCGAGGTCGGCTCGTCGAGAAAGACGAGATCGGGATCGAGCGACAACGCGCGGGCCAGCGCGACACGCTTGATCATGCCGCCTGAGAGCTCCGACGGAAAACGCTCGGCCACGTCAGGCTTGAGACCGACCATGGCGAGCTTGGCCATGGTGATCTCGTCCATCAGCCGCTGCGACACGCGCAGATATTCGCGCATCGGAAACTGGATGTTCTGCCGCACGGTGAGCGAGGAGAACAGCGCGCCCTGCTGGAACAGCACGCCCCAGCGCCGTTCGACGTTGCGGCGCTGCGACGTATTGGAGGAATCCAGATCGACGCCGAACACTTCGATCGAGCCTGCGAGCTTCGGCACCAGGCCGATGATCGTGCGGGTCAGCACCGACTTGCCGGCGCCCGAAGGACCGACAAAGCCCAAAATCTCGCCGCGCTTGACGTCGAGGTTGAGTCCGTCGAGCACACGCGTCGCGCCGAACTGCACGGTGATGTCGCGAACGCGGATGATGGGGTTTTGAATTTCGTTTTGAGTTTCTTGCGCCATCGTCACATCCCGATCGAGGCGAAGAAGATCGCGAACACGCCGTCCATGACGATGACGAAGAAAATCCCCTTCACGACCGACGCCGTGGTGTGCTGTCCGAGTGATTCGGCGCTGCCTTGCACGGCGAGGCCCTCGACGCAGGCGACGATGCCGATCACCGCGGCCATCACGGGCGCCTTCACGATGCCGACGATGAAATGGTCGATCGAGATGGCGTCGCGCAGGCGCAGCAGGAACGCTCCGGGATCGACGCCGCCATAGAGCCAGGCGACGAGGCCGCCGCCATAGAGCGCGGCCATGGCGCCGAGGAAGGCGAGGATCGGCAGCGCCAGCACCAGCGCCAGCATGCGCGGCAGCACCAGTACCTCGATCGGGTCGAAGCCCATGGTGCGCAGCGCGTCGATCTCCTCGCGCATCTTCATCGAGCCGAGCTCGGCGGTATAGGCACTGCCCGAGCGGCCCGCGACCATGATCGCGACCAGGAGCACGCCGATCTCGCGCAAGACCAGCACGCCGAGCATGTCGACGACGAAGATGTCGGCGCCGAAGCGGCGGAAATGGAAGATGCCCTGCTGGGCGATGATGCAGCCGATCAGGAAGGTGATCAGCACGATGATCGGCACCGCGCGCCAGCAAACCTGCTCCAAATGGTGCACGGTCGAGGTCAGGCGGAACGAGCGCGGATGGATCAGCACATGTGCGCCCGCCGCGAGCACCGCACCCAACATGTCGACCAGGCTCGCGATGGTGCCGCCAACGCCGGCGACGCCGCGGCCGATCTGTTCCAGCATGCCGGTGATGGTAATCGCGGAGGTTTCGATCACCGGGGTCGCCCGGACCCGGCGCACCTCATCGACGAGGCTGGCATAGTTCGCGGACAACCCCGCGATCTGGGCCTCGACGGCGCCTTTGGTCAGGCTGCGGCGCAGCCGCTCGATCAGCCAGGCGCCGAACGTGTCGAGCTTGGCGACCTCGGAGACGTCGATGAAAATGCTTTGCGGGCCACCGGCGAGTTTCTCGGCGTCGGCCACCATCCGCTCCAGGACCGGCGCGAAGCTCGCGGTCCAGGTTCCGGTGGCGCAGAGGGCCAGCGCGTTGCCTTTGGCAATCCGTTCCAGCTTCGGATCGCCGCTCAAGGTGTCCGCTCCCATACCGGGGCGGAGAAAATCAATTCGTTGCGCACGCGCCCTTACCCAGAAAAGGTATCCCCAACTGGTTAACGTTAGTTGTTAGAGGTAACCAGCAGGTTCAGATTTCGCCAGAGTTCAAAATGACTTCGAGCAGAGTTCCCGTCCTCGCCGCGCGAATCGAGCGGTTTCCCATCGCCGGCAGTTTCACGATCAGCCGGGGCGCCAAGACTGAAGCGGTCACCGTCGTGGCCGAAGTGAGGCAAAACGGCCTGACCGGCCGCGGCGAATGCGTGCCCTATCCCCGCTATGGCGAGACGCCCGAGGCGACACTGGCTGCGATCCAGGCCATGCAGGCGGCCGTGGCGGATGGGCTGACGCGGCAAGCCCTGCAGGCCGCCATGCCGCCAGGAGCCGCTCGCAACGCGCTGGATTGCGCCCTGATCGACCTTGAGGCCAAGGCATCAGGCCGGCGGGCCTGGAGCCTGCTGGACCGCCCCGTGCCCGGGGAGCGCACCACCGCCTACACGATCTCGCTGGGCACGCCCGAGGCCATGGCTGCGGCGACCGCCAGGGCTGCACACCGCCCGCTCCTGAAGATCAAGCTCGGCGGCGACGACGATCCACAGCGGATCACCGCCGTGCGCAAGGCAGCGCCCGAGTCCGAGCTGATCGTCGATGCCAACGAGGCCTGGACCGAGGCCAATCTGGAAGCCAACCTCGCCGCCTGTGCCGCCGTCGGCGTCACCCTGGTGGAGCAGCCGCTGCCGGCGGGTAAGGACGGTGCGCTGGCGCGGATCAAACGACCGCTCACCGTCTGTGCCGACGAGAGCGTGCACGACCGCAAGTCGCTTGCACCGCTGCGCGCGCGCTACGACGCCGTGAACATCAAGCTCGACAAGACCGGCGGCCTCACCGAGGCGCTGGCCATGGCCGATGCCGCGCAGGCGCTCGGTTTCGAGATCATGATCGGCTGCATGGTCGCGACCTCGCTGTCGATGGCGCCCGCCATGCTGGTGACGCCGCAGGCACGCTTCGTCGATCTCGATGGTCCCTTGCTACTGGCGCGCGATCGCGATCATGGACTGCGCTATGATGAGAGCCTGGTCTATCCGCCGGACGCTTCGCTCTGGGGCTGAGCGATCAGCCGGTGCCGCGCCGACCAGATCACGAGCGCGCCGGCGGCGGCCATCGCGGCCATGACGTAATAGAGGCCATCGCCGATACGGGCATAGATCGCGCCTGACGCGATCGAGGTCGTTGCGCCCAACAATCCGCTGCATGCGGCGTAATAGCCTTGTCCGCGCGCGATCTGATGCGACGGCACGCGCTGCACCAGTAGATTCATGGTACCGACGATGGTCATGCCGAAGGTCAGGCCGTGGCCGAGTTGTGCAATCGCGAGCAGCGCCAGCGGCGGCTCGTTCGCGGTCACGATCCAGCGCAGCACGGCGCTCAAGCCCCCGATCGCCATCAGCGATGACGGATGCAGCGAGAAGCGCGGCGACAGCGCGAACACGATGATCTCGGCAATCACGCCCAGCGTCCACAATCCCGCGATCGTCAGCCCGCTCAAACCGTGGAGTTGCCAGTTGATGGCGGAGAACGTGTAGTAGGCGACGTGGCTGCCCTGGATCAGCGCAGCTGATGCGATCACCGCCCAGAAGCCGCCATCGCGCAGCAGCGCTTTGCCGGCCTGCTTCCCGGTCGTCCTGTGCCTGGCATCGTCGAGCGGTTGCAGCAGCAGGCTGGCCAGGACCGCGACGACGGCCCATGCAACGATGATCCAGATCAGATCGCGCGCCGCGATGATGTCGACGAGATAACCGCAGGCCAGCGCCGCGGCCGCAAACGCCGCCGAGCCCCACAGCCTCAGGGGACCGTAGTCGAGCCCGTGACGCGCAACGCCCCGCAGCGCATAAGCGTCGGTGAGCGGCATCGTCGGCGTCCACATCACGCAGGTGAGTACGTAGATCAGGAAAAGCTCCAACGGCTGCTGCTGCAACCCGACGGCGGCAAAGCCGATCGCCGTCCCCAGCACCGAGATGATCATGCCGCCGCGAATGGCGTGCCGCTTTTCGGCAATGGCGGTGACCTGCGGCAGCGTGGTGAAGCGCGTGAGCGCCGGCAGCGCGTTGATGAGGCCGATCCAGAAGGCGTCGATGCCGATCGCCTTCAGCCAGACCGGGAAGAACGGCAGATGCGTCCCTGATACCGCGAACAGCGCCGAATAGAACAGCGCAAGCCGCGTGGCGAATCGCCGCTTGACTGATGCTGCAGTGGGGATTTGTGATTCGGGTGGCATCAAACCAATTGCGATTCGGTCGATATCGTGGTGATCGTTACAGTAACGCGCACTGATTTGCGCGACGAGATTGACATGGCCTCTGAAGCATTCGCCCTTTCGCCTATGTCTGCCCGCGCGGCCGAGCCGAACGAGCAGGATTACGACGCGATCCGCGAAGCCTTCATGGAGACCGCGCGCGGACGCTGGTTCCTCGGCGAATACGCCAAGCGCAACCGCAACGCCGACACGCGCATGGTGCTCGATGCGGTCGCGAAAATCGAGGAAACCCTTGCGGCACAGCGACAACCGGTCGTCGTGGACCGCCTGCCCGAAGCCCTGGCCGCGATCCGCCGCGCCGTCGAGGAGGCAGAAAGCGCAGCAGCCAAGGCGTTCGATCCGGCTGCGATGGAGGCGAGCCTCGCGCCTGTTACGCGCGGGGTGCGGATCATCAAGGAGATCTCCTGGCGCTGGCGCGAGATCGGCGCCGACGGGCGAATTTGCGACCTGATTGATTCGCAGCTCGCCTCGATCGAAGCGGCCTGCGCCCAGATTGCGACCATCGATCCGCGCGGCGACCTCAAGGCCGCCTTCGATCTGCTCAAGGACCGGATCGAGCAGACCGAAGCAGATGGCGTCGCAGTGCCGCAGGCCGCGGCGCGACCTGCTCCGGCACCCGTGCAGGAAGCACCGCCCGTCGCAGAAGCGCCTGACGCCAAGGCGTCCACGGCGATGGCAAGCGAAGCACCCGTGAGTTTTACGGACACGCCACACGACGTCAGTCCCAAGTCTGAGGCCACCGTTGAAGTGAGCGGTGTCGCCGAGGAGGCGACGGACGTCGCCATCGCGCCCGAGATCGCCGAAAGCCACGCGGCCGTCGAAGGGAGTCTTGCTGCCGTCGAGGACAGCCTCGCCAATCCTGCAGCCGTCGCCGAGATCACCGACGAGTTCTCGCTCGATGCCGCCGCGGAAGCCGAGGACGAAGCCATCCTCGAGGCCATCGCGCTGGAGATGGCCGCGCCCGATCCGGAGTTCGACGCGATCGTCGAGCCCACGGAGATGGAAGCAGCGGTTCCTGAGCCGAAGCCGGAGCCGGTGGAAGCGGAGGTCGCGGAGCCCGTCGCGATGGAGGCGCCGGTCGCGCCGCATGCTGAAGAGCTCGTCGTCGAGGAGCCGCTGACTGAGGCCCCGATCGCGATGGAATCGCTCGCGCGCCTCACCGAGGCCATCGCGGAAGCCGCAGCCGAAGTGATGGCGCAGCCGGCCCCCCCGATGGCGGCCGTGGCAACCCTCGCCACAGCGCCGTCCGCAAGCGTGCCGATGCCGTCGCCGCTGCCCGAACCCTCGCTCGGCGCCACCATCCTCGCCAGCGGCATCGTGCAAAAGCCCCGCCCCGCCGCAAGCGATGCGCTGGCGCCGATCCGCCGCATGACCCAAGCCGAGAAGATCGCATTCTTCTCCTAAGGTCGGCGCTCCTTCGTGTCCCGGACGCGCCGCAGTGTGCAACGCTGCCGCGCAGAGCCCGGACCCACGCCACACGAATGCCTTCCGAGATGGGCCCCGGCTCAGCAGCGCACCGCTAAGAGGCGCTGCGCTGCGTCCGGGGCACGAGAGCGGCATGTAACGCGCAGCCGCCTTCACATGGTCATCGCGAGCGCGGCCCGTGCCAGCGCCCAGCGTGCTCCAGATCACACAGCGCGCCATCGTGATCGCGGTCGCGGACGGCAGGTTCGAACGCGGCCTAGCTTCCTCGCGACCAATCTCGCATCGAGATGAGTGCCAAAGGAGCACGCCATGTTCCGCCTGAAATCCGCCCTGATGACAGCTGGCCTGCTGGGAAGCCTGTTCGGCTTCGCCTGCGGCCCGGTTTCCGCGCAACTCGCCCCTGTCGAACCCGCCCCGACCGCGCTACAGGGCCCGGAGCAGCGCGTGGCGCTGGTGATCGGCAATTCGAACTACCGGAACGCGCCGCAGCTCGCCAATCCCGACAATGACGCGCAGTCGATGGCGCAATTCCTCAACTCTGCCGGCTTCGAGGTGATCTCGGCCACCGACCTCGGCCAGAACGACATGCTGCGCGTCGTGCAGGATTTCTCGGCCAAGGTGTCGGCGCACGGCCCGAACACGGTGGCGATGGTCTATTACGCCGGTCACGGCGTGCAGCTCGCCGGGGAGAACTATCTCGTTCCCGTCGATGCGAAGGTCTCGAACCCAACCGAGCTCGTCAACGACTCGGTCCGCCTCGTCGACGTGATGTCGACGCTGGAGACGATCCCGAGCCGGATGCGCATCGTCATCCTCGATGCCTGCCGCAACAACCCGTTCCCCGCCGTCGACGACGCCGGCCGCGGCCTCGCCATCGTCGATGCGCCGAACGGCTCGATCGTCGGCTATTCGACCGCGCCGGGCGCCGAGGCGCTCGACGGCGCCAGCGGCCACAGCCCCTACACGCAGGCCTTCCTGAACATCGCGCGCGAGCCCAACGTGCCGATCGAGCAGTTGTTCAAGCGCGTGCGCCTGGCTGTGAACCAGACCACCAGCGGCGCGCAAGTGCCCTGGGAGAGTTCCTCGCTCACCTCCGATTTCACCTTCTTCGGCGACACGGCCGTCGCCGCCAACCGCGCGCCGGTGCATGCGCCCGTCGTGCAGATGGCATCCAACCTGCCGAGCCGCACGGTGCGCCAGGCCTATGATTATGTGCTGTCCGAGGGCAAGCCTGAATACTATCAGGAGTTCGTCGCGATGTATCCGCACGACCCGCTGTGCGATCACATCCGCTGGCTGCTGGCGAACCTCTTGATCACGCAGGCCTGGCATCAGGCGGTGCTCGCGAACTCGCCGCTCGGCTACAAGACCTTCCACGACAGCTATGGCAACAGCCCCTATGCGCAAGTCGCGCTGAAGCTCGAGGCGCAGCCGAAGCTGATCCCCCTGATGCAGGCGACAAAGTTTTTGGCCCCGCAGAACATCGCCCCGACGTTGAAGATCGGCAATCTCGGCCAGCCCAAATACATGCCGCTGATCCAGCAGGGCAGCGGCTCGCAGATGAACGCCAGCCTGCCGGTCGTGCAAAAGCCGGTCGAGGGCACCGTCAGCAAGATCTTCACTCTGCCCGCGCCGACGCATACGACGACGAACAATAGCGGCATCGGCAAGATCGTGACGCTCCCGGCCAGCAAAACCACGCCGAACACTGCCAACACCAATGCTGGCACGGCGGGCAAGATCGTGAGCATGCCGGTGAATGTCGGCAAGTCCGGTTCGGCCGTCGACGTCAAGACCACCGATGTGAAGGCGACGAATGTTCAGCCGCAGAACCAGCCGATCCGCGCCAACAACGGCGTCGTCAAGCTCAACAACAGTCCCGTGAACAAAGTGCAGGTGCAGAACAACGTCCAGAACACCCGTCCTCAGTTCAACGCGATCGGGAACGGCGGCGGCAACAACAACTTCCGCCAGTCGATGAATCAGTCAAACATGAACGCCGGCAACAACCACCGCGGCTTCATGCACTGATGCCACGAAAAAGGTGCGCTCCCTCTCCCGCTTGCGGGGGAGGGCTGGGGTGGGGTTGTCTCCACAATGGGACAATCCCCAAGAGGAGAAATCCCCCGCCCGGCGCTTCGCGCCGACCTCCCCCGCAAGCGGGAGAGATTGCACCGAGCAAGCGGCAAGTTCGAACTCAACACGTACAGAGGGCAGAGCGGAAACGCTCTGCCCCGTCGCAGCGCCTCGCGCCGCGTGTTTCGTACCTCAGGATGACGGGTTCGAGAGGTGTCCTGTCTTCGTTCACGGAGACGATGATCTGCGGCTCTATGTCAGAACGTCAAGCCACCAATTCCGCAAACAGATCCGCATCGACATTGCCGCCTGACAGCACGATGACGACGTTCTTGCCGGCGACATCGAGACGGCCGGCGAGCAGCGCCGCAAGGCCCACGGCACCGCCGGGCTCAACCACGAGCTTCAGCTCGTGAAAGGCGAAGGCAACCGCCGCGCCGACTTCCTGGTCCGACGCCGTCACGCCGCGCGCCAAGAGCTTGCTGTTGATCGCAAACGTCATCTCACCGGGGATCAAGGCCATCAGCGCGTCGCAGATGGTGCGGCCCGCGGGCGGATGCGGCTCGCGATGGCCTGCGGTCAGCGACAGGCGGTGATCGTCGAACGCCTCGGGCTCGGCCACCACGATCTGGGCTTGCGGATAGCGCGCCTTCACGGCTGTGGCGACGCCCGCGATCAGGCCGCCGCCGGAGGCCGGTGCCACCACGATATCGGGCGCAAGGCCGAGCGCAGCCATGTCTTCCGCGATCTCGCGGCCGGCGGTGCCCTGGCCAGCGATCACGAAGGGATCGTCATAGGGCCGGACCAGCGTCGCGCCGCGCTTCTCGGCGATGCCGCGCGCGATCGCCTCGCGGTCCTCGCGGTCGCGATCGTACAGCACGACTTCGGCACCATAGGATTTGGTGCGCTCGCGCTTCGACAGCGGCGCGTCCGCCGGCATCACGATGGTCGCCTGCATGTCCAGGATCTTGGCCGCCGCAGCCACGCCCTGGGCGTGGTTGCCGGAGGAGAACGCGACGACGCCCCCCGAGCGCTTGTCCTGCGGGATCGAGAACACCTTGTTGAAGGCGCCGCGGAATTTGAAGGAGCCCGTGCGCTGGAGCATCTCCGGCTTCAGGAAAACTCTTGCACCCACGCGCTCGTTGAGAACGGGCAAGGACAACAACGGGGTGCGGACGGCGAAGGGCGCGAGCACGCGCGCTGCGGCGTCGATATCGGCGGGGCCGACCGGAAGGGGCTGTTCGGACATGGCGTGATTTTATCGCGGCGGACGAGCCGCGGGCAAGACACCTGCGAGGATCCTCTGCCCTCAGGCGACGAACCGCGGCCGTTCCGCTCCAGCCCGGCCGGGCAGCACGGCGCCAACGGCGCGGATGCTATCGACAAAAGCCCGCGCCGAGGCTTCCCAGGTGTAGGCGGCGGCGAATTCGACGCAGGCCTGCCTGGAGATGTCGAGCGCCGCAAAGCAGGCGTCACGCAGATCATCGTCCAGTGCGCCGACAGGTGCATCGCCGATGACGTCGCGGGGCCCCTTCACCGGGAACGCCGCGACCGGCAGTCCGCTCGCGAGCGCCTCGAGCAGCACCAGGCCGAACGTGTCGGTCTTGCTCGGAAACACGAAGACATCGGCCGCCGCATAGATGTCGGCCAGCTCCTCGCCGTGCTTTTCGCCCAAGAAAATCGCATCGGGATAGCTCTCTTCCAGCGCGTTGCGCGCCGGGCCGTCGCCGACGATCACCTTGGTGCCGGGCAGATCGAGCTCGAGGAACGCCTCGAGATTCTTCTCCACCGCAACGCGGCCGACCGAGAGGAAGACGGGGGCCGGCAGGCAAAGATCGATGGCGCGGGGGTGGAACAGATGCGTGTCGACGCCGCGCGGCCACAGCACGACATTGGCGAAGCCGCGCTCCCCGAGCTCCCTGGCCAGCGCCGGCGTCGCCGCCATCACGGCCCGGCTCGCGCTGTGGAAGCGGCGTAGCGCCCGCCAGATCAGCGAGCCTGGAACCGGCACGCGGGCGCGGACATATTCGGGGAAGCGGGTGTGGAAGCTGGTCGTGAACGGCAGCTTGCGCTGACGGCAATAGCGGCGGACCATCAGGCCGATCGGCCCTTCCGTCGCGATGTGGATGCTGTCCGGGCGCGCTTCCTCGATCAGCTTTGCGATGCGCGCCGGCCGCGGCATCGCCAGCCGCACGTCGCGATAGCTCGGCATCGCAAAGGTGCGGAACGATTGCGGCGTCAGGAACGTGAATTCGACGCCCAGACTTTCGACTTGAAGCGTCTTCGCGGCGTCAGCGAGCTTGGTCAGCGTCCGAACCACACCGTTGACTTGCGGGTGCCAGGCGTCGGTCGCGACCAGGATGCGCATCAAGCAGCTCTCATCAGGCAGCTCTGGCTGCGACCTGCGGCACTTCCGCCGGCTTCTGCAGGTGATCCGCCCAGGTGATGATCTCGAAACGGCCGTCGTCGTGCTCGACCAGCGCAGTGCAGCTCTCGACCCAGTCGCCGCAGTTCATGTAGCGGATGCCGTTCTCGTCGCGGATCACGGCGTAGTGGATGTGGCCGCAGATCACGCCGTCGGCGTCGTGGCGCCGTGCTTCGGCGGCGAGCGCCTGCTCGAACGCGCCGATATAGTTGACCGCGTTCTTGACCTTCTGCTTGGCCCATTGCGACAGCGACCAATAGGGCACCTTGAACATGCGGCGGAAGAAGTTGACGAAGCGATTCATCTGGATCGCGAAGTCGTAGGCCTTGTCGCCGAGATGGGCGAGCCAGCGCGCGTTCTGCACGACGAGGTCGAAGATGTCGCCGTGGATGACGAGATAACGCTTGCCGTCCACGCCGGTGTGGACGGTGTTCTCGACGACGTCGATGCCGCCGAAATGCGTGCCGTAATAGTTGCGCAGGAACTCGTCGTGATTGCCGGGCACGTAGACGACCTTGGCGCCCTTGCGCGCCTTGCGCAGCAGCTTCTGGACGAGGTCGTTATGCGATTGCGGCCAATGCCAGCTCGATTTCAACGCCCAGCCATCGACGATGTCGCCGACGAGATAGATCGTGTCGGCATCGTGGTAACGCAGGAAGTCCAGCAACAGATCGGCTTGAGAGCCGCGGGCTCCGAGATGAACGTCGGAGATGAACAACGTGCGAAAGCGCCGCTCCGGGCTTTCGTCACTCACATCGTAACTTCCCATGCGACAGCCTGTAACAATGTCCCGTGACAGGGGGATGACGATTTGAACCTTTGAGGCACCCTCGGATACGAATCAGACCTTGCCTCGCCCTCCCCGCGAATATCAGCCGCATGCGACAAACAGGCGACATGGCCCGCGATGGCCCTCCGCAAAATGCCGGGAAAGCCATCGTCTCGGCGGTTCTTTGCGAGCCGCGAAATCAGCGTCAGTAAAACTTGTGGAAATGATGGATCGGCCCGTGGCCGTGACCGACGCTGAAGCGGTCGGCAGAAGCGATCGCCGCGCTGATCCAGCTCTTGGCATTGCGCACGGCCGTTTCGAGATCCTCGCCCTTGGCAAGACCCGCCGCAACCGCTGAGGATAGCGAGCAGCCGGTGCCGTGCGTGTTGCGGGTGGCGAGGCGCGGTGCAGCAAGCGCGATCGTGGCGGTGGCGCTGACGAGGTAGTCGGTGCTCTCCGCGCCGTGGCCGTGCCCGCCCTTGATCAGGACGGCGCGGCAGCCCAGCCCAAGCAGCCGACGCCCCTGGCTTTCGACGTCGCTCTCGCTACGCGCGACCGGCTCGTCCAGCAGCGCAGCCGCCTCCGGCAGATTGGGCGTGATCACCGACGCGAGCGGCATCAGTTTCGTGCGCAACGCTTCGACGGCCTCCGCGGCAATCAAGCGATCGCCCGAAGTTGCGACCATCACGGGATCGAGCACGATATGGCGCGGCCTCCAGTGCGACAGCGCCAAGGCGATCGCATCGATGCTGCCTGCCTGCGCCACCATGCCGATCTTGACGGCGCCGACGTCGAGATCGGAGAACACCGCATCGATCTGCGCGGTGACGAAATCAGGGGGCACCGGGTGAATGCCGGTGACCCCTTTGGTGTTTTGCGCGGTCAACGCAGTGATCGCGGAGGTGCCGTAGACGCCGAGCGCGGCAAAGGTCTTCAGGTCGGCCTGGATGCCGGCGCCGCCGCTCGAATCGGAGCCCGCGATGGTGAGCGCCACTGATGTCGTCATCGCGGGACACGCTTGCTTGAACAAAACTCGGCCATTGCCTGTCCTAGCGCCCTCCCACAGCCCCAGCAAGCCGCCGAATCTCACGACGCCGGTGACCTCGTAGCACTTGTCGCGACCGCTGGCGGCTTGCTAAATCGGGCCGGTTTTGGCCTATTAGCCGGGAACAGGCCTTCGGAGTGACTGCTATGGTTCCTTTTTTCGTCCAGATCAAATGCAAGCTCGGCCAGTCCTATACGGTGGCCAATGCGCTCGCCGAAGCCGAGATCGCCTCCGAGATCTACTCCACGGCCGGCCAATACGATCTGCTTGTGAAGTTCTATGTCGACAAAGACACCGACATCGGCCACTTCGTGAACGAGAAGGTGCAGGTGCTGCCGGGCATCCAGGACACCCTCACCATCATCACCTTCAAGGCGTTCGGCGCCGGCTAGTCGCCACCTTCCCTGCGTTTGGGCGGCGTCGGGCCATCGACGGGGGGCAGCGACTTCAGATAGGCGGCCATCGCCGCGCGGTCCTCAGGCTTGAGCTGCGCGAGGTTCTTGATCACCGGCCGCATTGAGCCCGAAGCGCTGTCGCCCTCGGGCATGTCGCCGGTCTCGAGGAAGTCGGCGATGTCGCTCTCACTCCAGCTGCCCAAGCCCTTCTGTGTGATGTTCGGCACCCAGCCCTCGCCTTCCGGATTGGGGCCGCCGGCGAAACGCTGCGAGCTGATGACGCCGCCGAGAACATTGCGCGGGCTGTGGCACTCGGCGCAATGGCCAAAGCCGTTGACGAGATAGGCGCCGCGATTCCATTGCGCTGAACGTGCCGCATCTGGCACGAACGGCCTGACATCCATGAACAGCCATTTCCAGATGCCGACATTGCGGCGGATATTGAATGGAAACGGCAGATCATGGTCGCGCACCCGGCCCGCGACCTGCGGCAGCGTCTTCAGATAGGCGAAGAGATCGCGGACGTCGTCAATATCAGCGATGTGGTAGGACGTGTACGGAAACGCCGGATAGTAGTGTGTGCCCTCGGGCGAAATGCCGCGCGTCAGCGCATTGACGAAATCGGCCTCGCTCCAGCGGCCGATGCCGTCATTGGGATCGGGCGAAATGTTCGGGACATAGAACGTGCCGAACGGCGAACCGAGCGCCAGGCCGCCACCGAGCCGCAGACGATCCGGCTGGTTGGGCACGGCATGGCAGGACGAGCAGCCGCCGGCGTTGAACAACTCCTGCCCGTTGGCGAGATCGGGCCCGCGCGTCGGCGCCGGCAAGGCCAGCGCAGTCGGCGCGGTCAGCCACCAATAGGCGGCAACAGCTGCAACGGTCGTGACGAGAATGACATAGATTGTTCGTCGCAGCATTGCGGATTCCATCGTGCTCCGGCGAATTTACGGATCAACCCGCAGCCGCTCCAGCCACGAATAATTTAGATGGTTTGATCGGAATCCGGGAATAAAGTTGCAACCGCACTGTTTGCAAGTTGACCGCAATCAGGCGTCAACAGGGAGAGACCCATGAACAAAGCCCTTTTTGCCACGCTGGCACTCGGAGCTGCCGTCGCATTCGCAGGCTCGGCCAGCGCGGAGAAATTGAAGGCAACGCTGGACGGCAAGTCCGAAGTCCCCGCCAATGCCAGCGCCGGTACCGGCACGGCTGACATCGACTATGACGCCGCCAGCAAGAAGCTCTCCTGGAAGCTGACCTATTCCGGGCTCTCCGGCCCCGCCACCGCCGCCCATTTCCACGGTCCGGCAGAGCCTGGCAAGAACGCCGGCGTCATGGTGCCGATCCCCGGCGCCGCAAACAGCCCGGCCGAAGGCTCGGCGACGCTGACCGACGCGCAGGCCTCCGATCTCCTCGCCGGCAAGCTCTATGTCAACGTCCACACCGCGGCAAATCCGGGCGGCGAAATCCGCGGCCAGGTGACCAAGTGAGTTCATAGCAATCGCATCGGCGAAGGCCGGGCGCGAGCAGCGCTCGGCCTCTTCGATTCCGAAATCTGCGCGTGATCCGCTTTGCTCAGGCCGCGCTCAACGCATGCTCGAGGTCCGCGATCAGGTCGGACGGATTTTCGATGCCGATCGACAGCCGGATCGTGCAATCGAGCACGCCGATCTTGTGCCTGATATCGGCGGGGACACCGGAATGGGTCATCGTGGCCGGGAGGCTGGCGAGCGACTCCGTTCCGCCAAGGCTCACGGCGAGCTTGAATATCTGCAAGCCGTTGAGGAATTTCTCCGCCGCCGCCTGGCCGCCGACGATGTCGAACGAGAATGTCGATCCCGCCCCCAGGCATTGCCGCGCGAACACGCGCCCCGAGGGCGAGTCCTCCGCGTGGTGACCGAGATAATGGACCTTCGCCACCTTGGCGTGATCGCGTAAATAATCCGCGACGAGGCTCGCGTTGCTGTTGGCCTTCTCCATGCGCAGGCTCAAGGTCTCGAGCGAGCGGTTGATCATCCAGCAGGAATGCGGATCGAGCTGGGTGCCGATGGCGCCGCGCAGCGCCTTGACGCCCTTCATCACCGCCTTGGTGCCGAGCGCGGCGCCGGCGATCAGGTCGGAGTGCCCGCCGACATATTTGGTCAGCGAGTACAGCGAGATGTCGGCGCCGTGCTCGATCGGCCGCTGAAACACCGGGCCGAGCAGCGTGTTGTCGCAGGCGATGATCGGCGTGTGGCCCTGGGCCTTGCCGATGGCATCGGCGACGCGGCGCATCAGCGCGACGTCGACGAGGCCGTTGGTCGGGTTGGCGGGGGTCTCGACCAGGATCATCGAGACCCGGCCCTTGCGCATCGCCTCCTCCGCGGCGTTGTTGACCGTCGCTTCGTCGATGCCGTCGGCAAAGCCGACCGCGCCGATCGAGAACCGCGACAGCGTGTTCGTCAGCAGCGTCTCGGTGCCACCATAGAGCGGCTGTGAATGCAGGATGACGTCGCCGGGCCGCACGAAGGCCAGAATCGTGGTCGAGATCGCCGCCATGCCTGAGGAGAACAGCGCGCAGCCCTCGGTGCGCTCGTAGACGGCGAGCCTGTCCTCGACGATCTCGCTGTTGGGATGGTTGAAGCGCGAATAGACCAAGCCCGCGCCCATGCCTGCCGGCGGCTCGCGCCGGCCGGCGACGTAGTCGAAGAAGTCCTGGCCATCCTCGGCCGTCTTGAACACGAAGGTCGAGGTCAGGAACACCGGCGGCTTGATGGCGCCTTCCGACAGCTGCGGATCGTAGCCATAGGTCAGCATCAGCGTTTCCGGATGCAGCATATGGTTGCCAATGTGGGTTTTCGACGGGAACGGTTTTGCCATGGCCTGTCTCGCTGTTGACTGCGATCGCCGCCCGCGCGTCGGAACTCCGAACCTGAGGCATCGACGCCGCACGGCGCAAGCAAACATACTCGCTCTGACGGCGATCCGTCAGGGCAAGCGAACAGAATTTGCGCATCTACCGCTGTCATTCCCCGCGAAAGCGGGGAATCCAGTACGCCGCGGCCCATCGGTTGAGCCACGACCATCTCGGAGGACTGGATCGCCCGGTCAAGCCGGGCGATGACACCGCACTTGTCGCGAAGTGCTCGTGCCGCCCTACTTCAGCTTCACCCGGTAAGTCTCGTGGCAATCATTGCAACGGTCGTTCATCGCGGTGTAGGCGGCCTTCAGGCTCGCCACATCGTGGATCTTGCCCTTGACGTCGGCGATCGCCTTCTGCAGCGGCGGGATCTTGGAATCGAAATCGGCCTTGTTCTGCCAGACCTTCGGCGACGCTCCATAGGTCGCGTTCACGACGGCCTGCTTGGGATTCACCTCGAAGGTCTTGGCGATCTTGGCGACGTCGGCCTCCAGATTGGCGATCGCCTCGTCGGCGGCCTTCTGGTTGTAGGGAATCTCGCCCTTCGCCATCTTGAGGATGACGCCGTACATGCTCTTCGCCTGCGAGCGCATCAGATTGTCCTGCTGGACGGCAATCTCCTGCTGCGCCATCACGGCGCCTGCCCCCAGAACCAGGGTGCCCACGACAATCAACGTTCGTTTCATCGGCTCGAGACTCCGGCTCGCAAGGTCGGTTTGGGGGATGCTCATGGAGGATAGAACCCGGCCGCGGGCAGTTCATTCCCGCGGGCCGATGCGCCGCCTTACAGCCTGTGGCGGCGATGGTGCTCGTTGATCGCGATCCACACCCGCTCCGGTGTCGCCGGCATGTCGATATGGTCGATCTTGTACTCGCGCCAGAGACCGTCAACGATCGCGTTGACGACGGCCGGACAGGAGCCGATCGCGCCGGCCTCGCCCGCACCCTTCACGCCCATCGGGTTGGTCGTGCAGGGAATGTTGTTGGTCTCGAACACGAAGGACGGACCATCAGCGGCGCGCGGCAGCGCGTAGTCCATGTAGGTGGCGGTGATGAGCTGGCCGTCGGTCGCGCCATAGACCACCTGCTCCATCAGCGCCTGGCCGATGCCTTGCATGGCGCCGCCATGCACCTGGCCGGCCAGCAGCAGCGGATTGAGCGTCTTGCCAAAATCGTCGACGATCACGTAATTGACGATCCTGATGATGCCGGTCGCCGGATCGATCTCGACCTCGGCGACATGCGTGCCATTGGGATAGGTGCCGTCGGCGCTGGCAAAGGTCGCGCTGGCGTTCAGCTTGGATGGATCCGCGCCGGGGCGCTTGGCGAGATCGGCGAACGAGATCGAACGGTCGGTGCCGGCAATGCGCACGAGGCCGTCTGATATCTCGAGGTCGCCGGCGCTGGCTTCCAGCGCCTGCGCCGCGATCTCCTTCAGCTTCTGGCCGAGCTCACGCGTGGCGCGCTCGACGCTCACGCCGCCCGACGGGATCGAGGCCGAGCCGCCGGTGCCCAGACCGGTGGCGATCATTGCGGTGTCGCCCTGGTGGACGTGTACGCGCTCGGGCGCGACGCCGAACTGCTCGGCGACGATCTGCGCATAGGCAGTCTGGTGGCCCTGCCCGCTCGACTGCGTGCCGATCAGGACGGTGATGTCACCATTGGGGTCCATCCGCACATTGGCGGTTTCCTCGCCCATGGTGCCGCAAACCTCGACATAGCTTGCCAAGCCAATGCCGCGGATCAGACCGTTCTTCTTGGCCGCCTTGGCGCGCTTTGGAAACTCCTTCCAGTCGGCGATCTCCATCGCGCGCTTGAGATGCGCGGCGAAATCGCCGGAATCATAGACCTTGCCGGTCGCCGTCTTGTAGGGCAGCGCCTTCGGTGGAATGAAATTCTTGCGGCGGATGGCGTCCGGCGTCATCTCCAGCTTCCGCGCGCACGCGTCAACCAGGCGCTCGATGACGTAGGCCGCCTCCGGCCG
The DNA here is from genome assembly GCF_900113735.1 of Bradyrhizobium sp. Gha. Taxonomy (GTDB): domain Bacteria; phylum Pseudomonadota; class Alphaproteobacteria; order Rhizobiales; family Xanthobacteraceae; genus Bradyrhizobium. The sequence continues at coordinate 7,566 of NZ_FOQM01000062.1, read as the reverse complement.
GCCCGCGCCGCGATAGGCATCGACAGGCACGCTGTTGGTGAAGATGGTGCGCACCCGGCAGTGGAAGTTCTGGATGTCGTAGAGGCCCGGCAGCATGCCGGCGCCGCCATGCGGAATGTAGGGCCCGAAGGTCGACAGATAAGCGCCCATGTCGCCCATCAGGTCGCAATCCATCGCCAGGAACTTGCCGTCCTCGGCGAGCGCCATCTTCGCGGTGGTGACGTTGTCGCGGCCCTGCGCGTCGCCCATGAAATGCTCGGAGCGGTCGGCCGACCACTTCACCGCCTTCTTCAGCTTGCGCGCCGCGACCGCCATCAAAGCGTATTCGCGATACGGAAACAGCTTCGTGCCGAAACCGCCGCCGACGTCGGGGCAGATCACCCGCATCTTGTCCGTGGGGATGTTCAGCACGTTCTGGCACAGGATGTCGCGCAGGCGATGGCTGCCCTGGCTGCCGACGGTCAGCGTCAGATGATCGGCCTTCGCGTCGTATTCGCAGACCGCCGCGCGCGTCTCCATGAAGCTCGCGACCACGCGTGGATTGACGATGGAGATTTCGGCCACCGCATGCGCCTTGGCGAACGCAGCCTCGGTCGCCTTCTTGTCGCCGATCGAGACGTCGAACAGCACATTGCCTGATTTGTCCGGCCAGACCTGCGGCGCGCCCGTCTTGACGGCGTTGACGACGCCGGTGACGGCAGGCAGCGGAATCCATTTGACGTCGATCGCCTCGATCGCGTCGCGGCCCTGATCGATCGTCTCGGCGACGACGAAGGCGACGGCATCGCCGACATGGCGCACCTCGTCCTTTGCCAGGATCGGGTACGGCGGTCCGGTGAACGGATCGGTCTCGAGATTGAACAGGCACGGCAGATTGCCGAGATCGGCGACCTCGGCCGCGGTCAGAATCAGCGCGACACCGGGAAGGGAGCGGGCGCGGCTCGCGTCGATGGTGAACTTGGCATGCGCATGCGGCGAGCGCAGCACCAGGCAGCGCAGCGCGGCCTGCGGCGCGTAATCGTCGGTATAGCGGCCCTTGCCGCGGATCAGCGCGTCGTCCTCCTTGCGGAGCACGCTTTGGCCAACGCCGAACTTGATGGGAGCCGCCATTTTTTTGACCCGTCCTATGGTTGTTTTGCGGACCATATTGCCGTGGAAAAACTGGCAAGGCAAACGGGTTTAGGCAGACGGGGCCCGCGAAAAAATGCCCAGGACCTCTCGCCTCGCAGCGCGATCGGACCGGAAGGCCGCAGCGCGGTCATTTCCCCGTGAAGATCGATGATTGGTCGGATGCCCTCGCGCCGGTCCCGGCGAGCCGGATCGTCGCCGAACGACGCAGGGCCGGCCACGCCCGAGAACAAGCGGCCGGACTGACCGCCGCTTGTTCTCAGAACGCAGGTCCAAATCTCGCGGCTGATCATTACATCCCACCGCGATTCCAGAGATAGCGCGTGCTGTCTCTCAGATTATCGATGGCGCGCTGGGGCGAGAGGTAGTCAACTTCGCTGCGCGTCAGACCGATATCCATCAGCTCCCTGTCGCTCAAATCCTGCAAGGTGAGCTGCGGGCGCCGGCGCCAGTCCCAAAACGCAAGCCAGGCCTGCCTGAGCAGGCTGAGCACGCTTCGCGTCGGTGGTCCGGCAGCATCCTTCTCCGACAAAGCGTCGTCCAGCGCCGCAGCGGACGCCTTGAGGCGTGCTGCCAACGCCGCGTCGACCGCGCTCTTGGCCGACACGATGGAGAGATTGAGGCCGCGCCTTGCGGCCTCGCCCTCAACCCCGGGTGAGATGTCCGTCAATTGTGGTGGCATCGCATGCTCCTGCTGTTGTGCCGGCAGGGAGCGTGGCCAAACAAAAGGCCCCGTCCGATGCCGGCGGGGCCTTGGTGGAAAGACGTCGTCGACGAAATGCTAGCGCACGACTCCTTCCACGGCCCAGCCGAAGCGGGTCATGTGGTTGAAGTAGACTTTGCGCGAGCATTTGATCATGCGTCGCCAATAGCACGGGAATCGCGCAAAATCAAGAGATGTGCGGAGGCCGGTTGCAGCTTGGAGGCGAATCCGCGCGTCGCCCTAGCCACGCACCAGCGACACCAGCCAGCTCCGGCCGAACAGCACGAGGATCGCAAGCGCGTAGACGATGGTGCCAGCGGCGGCCAATAGCACCAGCGTGACTTCATCGTGGAAGCGCATCCCCCCCAGCGCGGATCCACCGAAGCGCGCAATCTGCCAAAACGCCACGACGAGGATGATTCCGGTCAGCAGGAATTTTCCGAGCGACATCAGCCAGGCGCGGTCGAGCACGAGGAAGCCGCGCCGTACGGCGAAGAACAGTACCAGCAGCAGATTGGTCCAGACGCCGACGGCCGTCGCCAGCGCCAGACCGATCTGGGCCAGCGATCCCATCAGAGCCAGTTTCAGCGCGACATTGACCGCGATGCCCGACAGCGAAGCCCGCACCGGCGTCGCCGTATCCTTGCGCGCGTAGAAGGTCGCAACCGCGCTGCGGATCAGCACGAAAGGAATGAGGCCGATGGCATAGGCGGCGAGCGTGCCGCCGGCCGCAACGGCATCGGCCTTGGAGAACGCGCCGCGGGCGAACAGCGCGCGCATGATCTCGTCGGGCACGGCGAGGAAGGCGGCGACGAAGGGGATCGAAAACAGCAGGGTGAAATCGAAGGCGCGGCGCTGCGCCTTCATCGCGCCGTCGTGGTCGTTGGCGGTGATCCGTTTCGACATCTCCGGCAGCAGCACCGTGCCGATGGCGATGCCGATGACGCCGATCGGCAGTTGATTGAGGCGGTCGGCATAATAGAGCGCCGACAACGCGCCCGCCGGCAGGAAGGTCGCAATGATGGTGTCGGCGAACAACGCGATCTGCGTTCCCATCGAGCCCAGCGTCGCCGGGCCAAGCGCTTTGAAAAAGCTGCGAACGTCTTCATCGAGCTTGAGCGGGGCAAAGCGCGGCAGGCCGCCATGACGGGCGAGATCGCCGGCGAGCAGGAAATATTGCATGAAGCCGGAGATCAGCACGCCCCAGGCGGCGGCATGGCCCGCGGTCGGAAACCAGACGGCCAGCGCCAGTGTCATCATCATCGCGACGTTGAGGAAGATCGATGCGGCAGCGGCGCTGGCAAAGCGCTGCATCACGTTGAGCATACCGCCATAGAGCGTCACCAGCGTGATCAGCAGCAGATAGGGAAAGGTGATCCGGGTCAGCTCGATCGCGAGCTTCCGCTGCTCGGCATCCTCACTAAAGCCCGGCGCCAAAATGCTCATGGCCTGCGGCATGAACAGCCAGGCGACGATCAGCAACACCACTTGCGAGGCCAGCAGCAGCGTGAAGATGCGGTCGGCGAACAGCCGTGCCGCCCCCTCCCCGCGCTCGCCATGGACATGGGCATAGGCCGGCACCCAGGCGGCGTTGAAGGCGCCCTCGGCGAAGATCGCGCGGAAATGATTGGGCAGCCGCAGCGCCACGAAAAAGGCATCGGCCACCGGGCCTGCTCCGAGGATGGCCGCGAGCATGATGTCGCGGGCAAACCCCGTCAGCCGCGAGAGCAGCGTGTAACCACCGACGGTGAAGATGCGTCCGAGCATGCGGATGGTTTTAGAGGCTTATCGGACAGAGGTCGATTGCATCTTGCGAGGCGGATTGCTGCGCCCTCTCCCCTTGCGGCAGAGGGCAGCACCGTAAGTGGACACAAGCTCATTCGGGTGAGGGGTATCTCTCCGCGCATTCCAGGCGGAGACATACCCCTCACCCGTCTAGCCGCGTTGCGGCCACCCTCTCCCGCAAGGGGAGAGGGGAAGAAAAGCAAAATCACCCCGCCAGCGCGCCGCGCACGGCGGCGATGATTCGCTCCTGATCGGCTTCGGTCAAATAGGCGTGCATCGGCAGGCTGATGACGTCCTGCGACAGGCTCTCGCAAATAGGCAGGCCACCCTCGGCGACCGGATATTGCTTGTAGGCGGACTGCTGATGCATCGACTTGCCGTAATACACCGCGGTCGGCACGCCCTGGGCCTTCAGGGCTGCGGCGAAGCCGTCGCGGTCGGTGCCTTCCGGCAAGCGGATCGTGTACTGCGCCCAGACCGAGGTATTGCCGGGGCTGAGGCGCGGCACGGTGACCACGTTGGACAAGCCGCGTGCGTATCGTTCCGCGACCTTGTTGCGGGCAGCGATCTCGTCGTCGAAAATCTTCAGCTTCTCGATCAGGATCGCGGCCTGCATGGTGTCGAGCCGGCCGGTCAGGCCGAGGCGGACATTGTCGTATTTGTCGACGCCCTGCCCGTGCACGCGGATGCTGCGCAACGTCGCTGCGAGCTCGTCGTCATCGGTCAGAATCGCGCCGCCGTCGCCGAAGCAGCCGAGCGGCTTTGCGGGAAAGAAGCTGGTCGTGGTGGCGAGGCCGAAGGTGCCGAGCTTGCGACCCTTGTAGCTTGCGCCGAAACCTTGCGCGGCGTCATCGATGATGAACAGGCCTTCGTCCTGGGCGATCTCGGCGATGGCATCGTGGTCGGCGGGCTGGCCGAACAGATCGACCGGAATCGCCGCGACGGGCTTCAATCCGGCCTTGCGCGCGGCCGCAATGCCGCGCTTGAGCGATTCCGGGCTCATGTTGAAGGTCGTCTCGTCGACGTCGACATACACGGGCGTCGCGCCGGTCCGTGCCGCCGGCGATGCGGTCGCGATGAAGGTGAAGGAGGGACACAGCACGGCATCGCCTGGCCCGACATTCTTCGCCATCAGCACCATCAGAAGCGCATCGGTGCCGTTGGAGCAGCTGACGACATGCTTGGCGCCGCAATAGGCCGCGAGCTGCTTTTCAAGCTCGAAAACCTCGGGGCCATTGACGAACTGGCAATGGTCCATCACGCGCTTCACGGCCGCATCGAGCGAGGCGCCGAGCCGGACGCGCTGCGAGGCGACGTCGATGAAGGGAATGGGTTCGGAACGAAGATGCTGGTTCATGGCGCCTTCTTCAATGATCGACATGGAAAGGGTTTTAGCCGGCGACGCGGCGCGGCGCCTTGCTGGCGGGCGATGTGGCCGCGGGCCGTGAGGGCGCCTCGAGGCATTGCGTCGCGATCTCGAGGCTGGCGACGCCCTCGTCGCCGGTGACTGCCGGCGTCTCGCCGTGACGCACGGCCTTGAGGAAGGCGATCAGCTCCGCGCGCAGCGGCTCGTCATGGCCGACAGGCAGGTGCCGCATCGAATAGCTGCCGTCGGGCTTGAAGCCGAAGCATTCGGTGACCTGGCGCGTCAGGAGATCGCCCATCACGTATTTACCGCGGGTCGCGACCGTGACGCTGCGCGCCTTGAACGGCGTCAGCCAGTTGGTGTTGATGTGCGCGAGCACACCGCTGGCGGTGCGGAATTGCAGCAGCGCGATGTCCTCGCGTTCGGCGACTGCGCTCGACAGCTGCGGCTGCACGTCGATGATGTCGGATTCGGTGAACCAGCGGATCAGGTCGATGTCGTGCACGGCCAGATCGATGACGACGCCGACATTGGACATGCGCGGGGGGAACGGACCGACGCGCGTGATCGCGATCGAGAGAATGTCCTCGCCCGCGATCGCCTGCTTCACGGCGGCGACCGCCGGATTGAAGCGCTCGACATGGCCGACCATGAGCGTGACGCCAGCCTTTTGCGCGGCGGCGACGATCTCGCGGCCCTCTTCCACCGTCGAGGCGATCGGCTTCTCGACGAGCACGTGGATATTCCTGGCGATACAGGCGAGCGCGACCTCGTGATGCAGATGGGTCGGCGCCGCGATGGTGACGGCATCGACGCCCTCGGCGAGGAGCTGGTCGAGCGTTTCGAAGCTGTTGCATCCGGCAAGCTCGGTCGCGCGCGCGCGATGCGCCGGCGAAGGATCGACCACGCCGACCAGGCTGACGCCGGGCAGACCGGCGAGCACGCGCGCGTGGTTGCTGCCCATCACGCCGGCGCCGATCACACCGACGCGCAAGCCGGCCTTTGCCGGCTGTGATCCCATGGAACTCATCTGATCGAACCCCGATTCAACGCAAATCCCCGGGCGCTTCTAGCACGGGTGCCACAGATGTGGCGAATGTCGGCCTGACTGACCGGACACGATTTGATTCAAAAAATTACACGTTCTCCGGGCCTTAGCCGCCTAAAGCGGGCTTTCGGAGCCCGGATCGCGTGATTCGGAGTTTGCTGGTTACGACCTTTGATAGTCGTCTTCAATCCGGATGATGTCGTCTTCCCCGAGATAGGAGCCGGTCTGGACCTCGATCAGTTCCAGCATGATCTTGCCGGGATTCTCCATCCGGTGCACCGCGCCCATCGGGATGTAGATGGATTCGTTCTCGTGCACGGTCTTGACGGTCTCGTTCACGGTGACACGGGCAGCTCCTCGCACCACGATCCAGTGCTCGGCACGGTGGTGGTGCTTCTGCAGCGACAATCGCCCGCCCGGTTTCACCACGATGCGCTTGACCTGGTGGCGCGCGCCATTGTCGACCGACTGGTAGCTGCCCCAGGGGCGATGCACCTTCAGATGCTCCTCGGTGACCTTGGGCGCGACCGTCTTCAGCTTGGCCACGAGACGCTTCAGGCCATCGGCATCCTGCTGGCGCGAGACCAGAACCGCATCCGCGGTCGCGACCACGACGAGATCGTCGACGCCTTCGAGCGCGACCAGCGCGTGATCGGTCGTGACGTTGCAGTTGCGCGAATCCTCGAACACGGCGGCGCCGTGCGCCGCGTTGCCTTGCGCGTCCTTGTCGGACAATTCCCACACCGCGCGCCAGGAGCCGACGTCGGACCAACCGCAGGACACCGGCACGACAGCCGCGCGCGACGTCTTTTCCATCACGGCGTAGTCGATCGAGATCGCCTTGGCCGCGCCGAACGCCTCAGGCTCCAGCGTGACGAAGCCGAGATCGCGCCCCGCGCTGGTGACCGCATTGGATACCGCCTCCACGCTCGCCGCGTCCACCCTGCGATATTCGTCGAGCAGCAAGGCGGCCGGAAACATGAAGTTGCCGCTGTTCCAGAGATAGCCCGAATTGACGTAATCCGCGGCCTTCACCGCATCCGGCTTCTCGACGAAGCGCGCCACGGCGTGAACCTCGCCTGATATCACCTCGCCCGGGCAGATATAGCCGTATTCCGTTGCCGGCCGCTCCGGCTTGACGCCGAAGGTGACGATGCGTCCCTTGCACGCGGCCGCGAGGCCTTCGCGGCAGGCCGCGACGAAGGCGGCGTTGTCCCGCACCACGTGGTCTGCGGCGAGCGCGAGCACGATCGCTTCACTCCTGCGTGCTTGCGCGAACGCCGCGCCCGCGCCGATCGCAGGACCGGAGTCGCGGCGCATCGGCTCGAGGATCACGTCGGCCTCGATGCCGATCTCGGCGAGCTGCTCCAACACCATGAAGCGGTAGGCGGCGTTGGTGATGACGACGGGGCGGTCGAACAGCGCGGCGTCGGAGACGCGCAAGAGCGTGTCCTGGAAGGTCGAGCGCGACCCGAACAGCGGCAGGAACTGCTTCGGGCGCACCTCGCGCGAAGCCGGCCACAACCGCGTGCCGGC
>NZ_FOQM01000071.1 GCF_900113735.1 Bradyrhizobium sp. Gha | reverse complement strand
GCGCTCTACATGGTCGACACCGTGGCTTCGCTCGGCTGCATACCGTTCGAGATGGACAAATGGGGTGTCGACGTCGCGATGTCCGGCTCGCAGAAGGGCCTGATGACACCGCCCGGCCTCGGCTTCGTCTCCGCCAATGAGCGCGCGCTGGACGCGCACAAGAGCGCGAACATGGCGACGCCCTATTGGAGCTGGAGCGAACGCGAAGGCACCGAGCATTATCGCAAATATGCCGGCACCGCACCGGTGCATCTGTTGTTCGCGCTGCGCCAGGCGCTCGACCTCCTGCACGAGGAAGGCCTGGAGAACGCGTTCCGCCGCCACGCCTTGCTCGGCGAAGCCACGCGCCGCGCGGTCGGCGCATGGTCGGAGGGCCAGGTGCTCGGCTTCAACGTTGCCGAGCCGCATGAGCGCTCCAACACCGTGACCACGGTAACCATGACCAGTGGCCACGATCCCGCGGTCCTGCAGCGCTATTGCAAGGAAAAGTGCGGCGTCGTGCTCGGCACCGGCATCGGCGATCTCTCGGGACAGGCCTTCCGCATCGCCCATATGGGCCATGTCAACGCGCCGATGCTGCTCGGCACGCTCGGCGTCATCGAGGTCGGCCTCAACGCGCTGAAGATCCCGCACGGCAAGGGCGGCCTCGAGGCCGCGGTGGCGTATCTCGGCGAGCAGGTGGCGGTGTAAACCAACTCCGCTGTCGTCCCTGCGAAAGCAGGGACCCATACCGCGTGATCCATCGATAAGGCGCGGTCCCAGTACCGCGCAAGAACCTCTTAACTGAAGGTCTTCGCCAAACTCCTCCCTGGGGTTATGGGTCCCTGCGCCCCGTGCGCAATTGCGCACTAGGTAGGGACGACGGCGGAGGATGAGGCAGCTTTGGTGTCTCACGTCCCCAGCAGCCGTCTTTAAATTCCCCACCTATGATCTGATATAGACGCGAGACACGCCAAGACACGCCAGGACTCGCCACGAGGATCGATTTGCCCAAATCCGCCAGCACACCCCTGACAGTTCCCGTCGCCCCGCGCCGGCCGCATTCGTTCACCCGTCACGGCATCACCGTGACCGACGACTATGCTTGGCTGAAGGACGCGAAATGGCAGGAGGTGCTGCGCGATCCAAAGCTACTCGATCCCGATATCCGCAAATATCTGGATGAGGAGAACGGCTACACCGAGAGCCTGCTGGGCCACACCGCAAGCCTGCAAAAGACGTTGGTGCGCGAGATGCGCGGTCGCATCAAGGAGGACGATTCCAGCGTGCCGTCGCCGGACGGACCGTTCGCCTACTTCCGCCGGTTTCGCGAGGGCGGTCAGCACGAGCTGTTCGGCCGCATGCCGCGTCACGGCGGCGTCGAGCATATCGTGCTCGACGGCGACGCGCTGGCAAAAGACCACGCATATTTCAAGTTCGGCGGCAGCCGCCACTCGAATGATCACAAGCTGCAGGCCTGGAGCGCCGACACCAAGGGCTCGGAGTATTTCACCATCCGCGTGCGCGACTGGGCGACGGCCACGGATCTCGACGATGTCGTCGAAGAGACCGATGGCGGCGTGGTCTGGGCCGCGGATGCGAAGTCTTTCTTCTATGTGAAGCTCGACGACAATCACCGCCCCATGCAGGTGTGGCGGCACAGGCTCGGCACCCAGCAGGCCGACGACGCGCTGGTCTACGAAGAGCAGGATTCCGGCTGGTTCACCCATCTGCACGAGAGCACCAGTGGTCGTTTCTGCGTGATCGCCGGTGGCGACCACGAGACGTCGGAGCAGCGGCTGATCGATCTCGCGCATCCCGAGGCGCCGCCGCGCCTCGTCGCCGCACGCGAGGAAGGCGTGCAATATTCGCTGGCCGACCGCGGCGAGGAGCTGTTCATCCTCACCAATGCCGACGATGCCATCGACTTCAAGATCGTCACCGCGCCGCTGTCCTCACCCGAGCGCACGAACTGGCGCGACCTGATCCCGTATCGTCCGGGCATCTACATCATCGACCTCGACCTCTATGCCGGCCATCTGGTGCGGCTGGAGCGCGCCAATGCGTTGCCGTCGATCGTGATCCGCGATCTCACGACCAGGGAGGAGCACGCGATCGCCTTCGACGAGGCCGCCTATTCGCTCGATACGATGGGCTCCTACGAATTCGACACGACGAATTTGCGCTTCTCTTACTCCTCGATGACGACGCCGTCGGAAGTCTATGACTACGACATGGTCACGCGCACGCGCAGCTTGCGCAAGCGCCAGGAGATTCCGTCCGGCCACGACGCCGCCGATTACGTCACCACCCGCATCATGGCGAAAGCGCAGGATGGCGCCGAGGTGCCGGTCTCGATCCTGTATCGCCGCGGCCTCGAGCTCGACGGCGCGGCGCCGCTTTTGCTTTACGGCTATGGTTCCTACGGCGCGGCGATGCCGGCCTCCTTCAACGCCAACCGCCTGTCGCTGGTCGACCGCGGCTTCGTTTACGCCATCGCCCATGTCCGCGGCGGGGCCGACAAGGGCTGGGGCTGGTATCTCGACGGCAAGCGCGAGAAGAAGACCAACTCGTTCGACGATTTCGCCGCCAGCGCTCGCGCGTTGATCGATGCGAAGTACACGCGTGCAAAACGCATCGTCGGCCATGGCGGCTCGGCCGGCGGCATGCTGATGGGCGCGGTGGCCAACCGCGCCGGCGAATTGTTCGCAGGCATCGTCGCCGAAGTGCCGTTCGTCGACGTGCTCAACACCATGCTCGACGACACGCTGCCGCTGACGCCGCCGGAATGGCCCGAATGGGGCAACCCGATCGAGAGCGAGACGGATTTCCGCACCATCCTGTCCTACTCGCCCTACGACAATGTCGCGGCGAAGGACTATCCGGCGATTCTGGCGATGGGCGGGCTGACCGATCCGCGCGTCACCTATTGGGAGCCCGCCAAATGGATCGCGCGGCTGCGCGCGACCATGACCGGCGGCGGTCCGGTGCTGTTGCGCACCAACATGGGCGCCGGCCACGGCGGCGCCTCGGGACGCTTCGACCGGCTCGATGAAGTCGCGATCGTTTACGCTTTTGCACTGTGGGCAACGGGGATGGCGGAGGCTGGGGCATAGCCCCGGCGTCGTCCCGGCTTTCGTCAGGACGACGCTGCGCTCAACCTAGCGGCCGTTCTTCTTCCGCCATTCCGCGAAGTCGGTGAGTGTCTGCGGATCCGTCGCGGGGTAGAGGCCGAAGATGCCGCGCCCCTTCCCGACTTCCTCGGTGACGAAATCCTCGAACGCGGTCATCTCGAAGGTTTCGTTGGCGATCTCATCGGCGAGATGGGCTGGGATGACGATCACGCCGTCGGCATCCCCCAGAATGACGTCGCCGGGAAACACCGGCGCATCGCCGCACCCAATGGGAACGTTGATCTCGATCGCCTGGTGCAGCGTGAGATTGGTCGGCGCCGAGGGGCGATGGTGGTAGGCGGGAATGCCGAGCCTGGCGATCTCTGCGGAATCGCGAAATCCACCATCGGTGACGACGCCGGCGACACCGCGCTTCATCAAGCGCGTCACCAGGATCGCGCCGGCTGAGGCCGCGCGCGCGTCCTTGCGGCTGTCCATCACCAGCACGGCGCCCGGCGGACAATCCTCGACCGCCTTGCGCTGCGGATGGGAACGATCCTTGAAGACGTCGATGGTGTTGAGATCCTCGCGCGCCGGCATGTAGCGCAGCGTGAAGGCCTCGCCGACCATGGTCGGCTTGTCCGGCCCGACGGGATGCACATTCTGGATCATCTGGATGCGCAGGCCGCGCTTGAACAGCGCGGTGGCGACGGTGGCGGTGGAGACGGATTTGAGCTTGGTACGGGTGGCTTCGCTGAGTTTTGTCATCTGATGCTCTCTCTTTCGTCATTCCGGGGCGCGCCACTTGGCGCGAACCCGGAATCCATCAAGCGACACGGACTGCGGCACGATGGATTCCGGGCCCATCGCTTCGCGATGTCCCGGAATGACAGTTGCGCTAGTAAATCGACGGCTCGCCAACAGGCGCGCCGAAATCGGTTTCGAGGAAGTCGAAGTCACAGCCGTCATTGGCCTGCTTGATATGCCTGGTGAACATCCAGCCATAGCCGCGCTCGAAGCGGGGCTCGGGCCGTTTCCAGGCGGCGCGGCGCTTGTCGAGCTCGGCCTCTGAGACATCGAGGTTGATGGTGCGCGCGGCGACGTCGAGCGTGATGCGGTCCCCGTTCTGCACCAGCGCCAGCGGACCGCCGATATACGACTCCGGCGAGACGTGCAGGATACAGGCGCCGTAGCTGGTACCGCTCATGCGCGCATCAGAGATGCGCACCATGTCGCGCACGCCCTGCCTCACGAGTTTTGTCGGAATCGGCAGCATGCCCCATTCCGGCATGCCGGGACCGCCCTGCGGTCCGGCATTGCGCAGGATGAGGATGTGGTCCTCGGTGACGTCGAGGTCGGGATCGTCCACCGCCTTCTTCATCGACGGATAGTCGTCGAACACCAGCGCGGGCCCGGTGTGCTTGAGGAAGCGTGGCGCGCAGGCGGAGGGCTTGATGACGCAGCCATCGGGCGCGAGATTGCCCTTGAGCACGGCGAGCGCGCCCTCCTTGTAGATGGGATTGCCGACGGAGCGGATCACATCGGCATTGTGCACCTCGGCGCCGTCGATGTTCTCGCCAAGGGTCTTGCCGGTCACCGTGATGCAGTCGAGGTGCAGATGGTCCTTGATCTGTCCCATCAGCGCCGGCAGGCCGCCGGCATAGAAGAAGTCTTCCATCAAATAAGCATCGCCGCTCGGACGCACATTGGCGATCACAGGCACCTTGCGGCTCGCGATCTCGAAATCGTCGAGCCCGATGTCCTGTCCGGCGCGGCGCGCCTGCGCGATCAGATGGATGATCGCGTTGGTGGAGCAGCCCATCGACATCGCGACCGCGATCGCGTTCTCGAAGGCTTTGCGGGTCTGGATCGTCTTCGGCGTCAGGTCCTCCCACACCATCTCGACGATGCGGCGGCCGCATTCCGAGGCCATGCGGATATGATTGGCGTCGGCGGCCGGAATCGAGGAGGCGCCCGGCAGCGTCATGCCGATCGCCTCCGCGATCGCGGTCATGGTCGAGGCCGTGCCCATGGTCATGCAGGTGCCATAGCTGCGGGCGATGCCGGCTTCAATGTCGAGCCAGTCCTTGTCTGAGATCTTTCCGGCGCGCCGCTCGTCCCAATATTTCCAGCCATCGGAGCCGGAGCCGAGCGTCTTGCCCTTCCAATTGCCGCGCAGCATCGGTCCCGCCGGCAGATAGATCGCCGGGATGTTCATCGAGGTTGCGCCCAGCAGCAGCGCGGGCGTGGTCTTGTCGCAGCCGCCCATCAGCACCACGCCGTCGACGGGATGGCTGCGCAGCAGCTCCTCGGCTTCCATTGCAAGGAGATTGCGATAGAGCATCGTGGTCGGCTTCAGCAGCGATTCCGAGAGCGACAACGCCGGCAATTCCACCGGCAGGCCGCCGGCCATCAGGATGCCGCGCCTGACGTCGTCGACGCGCGACTTGAAGTGCATGTGGCACGGCTGCGCGTCGGACCAGGTGTTGATGATCGCGATGCAGGGCCGATCCTTCCACTCCTCCGGGGCGTAGCCCATCTGCATGGCGCGGGAGCGGTGGCCGAACGAGCGGAGATCGTCGGGCGCAAACCAACGCGTGCTGCGGAGCTGGTCGGGTGTTTTCTTCCTGGTCATGATCCTTGTCCCGTCGGAAAATTTGACCTGCTCTTCTCACAGGCCATCTACCTCTCGCAAGGCACTCCAGGGGCGGCGGAGCGGGCCCCTGCTATGCACGTAGAGGTGCATAGCCGCCAGCGCCGCGCAACGGCGGGCCGGTCCGTCCCGCCGGCCGCGAAGTGCTTGCAGGGCGGGCACAATCCGCGCAACAATTTCATAATTCGGAGCTTTGATGGGTCGAGGGGCACATCGCCATCCGACCCGGAGGTTTTAGCGTGGCCAACATCCTGATCGTGGATGACGACCCGTCCGTTCAGCGGACGATCCGGCTGCTGCTGGAGCGGGCCGGCCACGACGTGACGGTCGCCGGCGACGGTCGCAAGGCCCTTGCCCTGTTCGAAGGCGGCCAGTTCGATTTGCTGTTTCTCGACATCTTCATGCCAGGCATGGACGGGCTGGAAACCATGCGGCACATCCAGGCACTGCAGCCGAAAATACCGGTCGTCGTCATATCCGGCCGATCGATCACGCCGGATAGCTATGCCGAGCCGGATTTCCTGAAGATGGCGACCAAGCTCGGCGCGGTCACGAGCTTGCAGAAGCCGTTCCGGGTGGATGCGCTGTTCGCGGCGGTCGACCGCTGCCTGAAGGCAGGCGAGTCGGAGGGGGCCGATGTCAGCACCGGCGGCCGATGACAAGGACCTTCGTTCCGTTCCAAGCCGGAATGGGCGCCGCAATTCCGGGAGCGACGCCAATATTCGCATGACGCTCGCAAGCCGGCTCGCCATCGCGATGATCCTGCTGGTGGCGGTGACCGTGGCGGCCGTCGGCTGGTTTAGCTATCGCAATGCCACCCAGGCCGTCATCCCGCGGGTCCTGGAACGCGTTGAAGCCCAATCGCGGCTGCTGGCGAGCAATCTCGAATCCTACGTCGCCGGAGCGCGCGGCGATCTGCTCGGCTATCGCTCCGCCGCCGCCATCAACGGCCTGATCCGCGCCCATCTCGGAGGCGGCATCGATCCCCTCGACGGCGTTTCGGAGCAAACCTGGCGCGAGCGCATTGCAGAGCGACTCGCGGCCGAGATCGACGCCAAACCCGGCTACGGGCAGTTTCGAATCATCGGCATTGACGACAACCAGCGCGAGCTGGTCCGCGTCGATCGCTCCGGCCCGAATGGAGCGGCGCGGATCGTCCCCAACAGCGAGCTGGAGCGCAAGAACGAGCGGACTTATTTTCAAGAAACGATCCGGCTGCCGCCGGGCGAGATCTATGTCTCACCCGTCGATCTTGCCAGCCGCCAGGGCGGCACCACGGACCTTCACATTCCGACCTTGCGGGTCGCGGCGCCCCTGTTCACGCCCGACGGCAAGCCGTTCGGCATCATCGTCGCCAATATCGACATGCGGCCCGCACTCGACCGCGTCCGCTCCACCACGGCTGCCGGGAGCGAGATTTTCGTCGTGAATGCGCGCGGTGATTATCTGGTTCATCCCGACCGCGCGCAGGAATTCGGCTCGTTGCGCGGCCACCCGACCGACTGGCGCCGTGATTTTCCGTTTTTTGCACCCCGGGCCGGTACGCCGGGGGAAGCCACGGAACTGATGACCGATCCGTCGGGCAGGCCGAGCGGGGCGGCGATTGCGCCGACGCTGCTCGCAGGCAAGGAATGGATCGCAGTCATCGAGAGGGTGCCGCCGCCGGTGTTCAACCGCGTGCCGGCGGCCGTCCAGAAAACCTCACTGCTTGTCGGCGTGCTGGCCGTTCTGGCCGCAGCTGCCCTCGCCGTGTTGCTGGCGCGCTCATTGACCAGCCCGATCGGGCGCCTGACCAAGGCTGTGGAGGCGATCGGCGACGGACGGCCGGCAGACATACCTGTCGATGCCAGCGGCGAGACGGGCGTGCTGGCGCGGGCCTTTGCGCAGATGGTCGAAGAGACACGGGTGAAAACCGCCGCGCTCCAACGCGAGATCGAGGAGCATCGCCGAACCGAGGCCGCGCGTATCCATCACGAGGCGCGCGAGCGCCTGTTCAGCGCCGCGGTCGAGTCATCGGACGATGCGATCGTGATGCAGTCGCTCGATGCCATCATCACCGGCTGGAATCCCGCCGCCGAACGCCTCTATCTCTATTCGGCGGATGAGGCGATCGGAAAGTCCACCGCGATCATCGTCCCGGCCGACCGCCGCGAACAAGGCAAGGACTACCTGCGGAGGATTGCCCGGGGCGAGCCGATCGAACGCTTCGAGACGGTGCGCCTGCGCAAGGACGGCACTCCGGTCGAGATCTCACTCAGCCTCTCCCCCATCAGGGGACCGTCAGGCGAGGTGCTCGGCGTCTCGGGCTCGGCGCGCAGCCTGACCGAGGCGCGGCGGGCCGAGCGGGCGCTGCAACAGACCCTCGAGGAACGGCGGCAGCTCTTCGACACCTCGCAGGACCTGATCATGATCACGAACTCGCACGGCGAGATCGTGCAGATCAATCCGAGCTGCGAGACCGTTCTCGGCTACCGGCCCGACGAGATGATCGGGCGTACCGGCGCCGATTTCATTCACCCCGACCACCTCGCTCGATCCCGCGCGGAGATGCGCGCGCTTCGGCGCGGCGGACACCCGAAGCTCGCCGACACCCGGGTCTTCCACAAGGACGGGCGCGAGATCTGGCTCTCCTGGCTCGGCAATTGGTCGGATCAAGCCAAGCGCTTCTTCTTCGTCGGGCGCGACATGACCGAGGCCAGGCTCGCGGCCGAATCCTTGCGTGAGAGCGAGCAGCTTGCCCGTAACATCGTCGAGACCGCGCTCGACGCCTTCGTCCAGACCGACGATCGCAGCACCATCCTGAACTGGAGCTCGCGGGCCGAGGAGCTGTTCGGCTGGCGGCGCGACGAGGCGCTCGGCAAGAACGCGGTCGACCTGATCGTCGCGGAGAGCGAGCGCGAAAGGGCCGAGGCCGGCCTCGCCCAGTTCCTCGATTCCGGCGAAGGGCAGACGCTCAACCGCCGTCGCGAGCTCATGGTCCGCCGCCGCGACGGCAAGGAATTCAAGGCCGAGCTGAGTGTCACTGCGCTGCGGCGCCGCGAGGGCATTCTGTTCAACGTGTTCTACCGCGACCTCACCGACAAGATCGCGTCCGAGGAGCGCATCCGCCATGCCGAGAAGATGGAGGCGGTGGGCCAGCTCACCGGCGGCGTGGCGCATGATTTCAACAACATCCTCACCGTCATCACCGGGACCATCGAGATCCTGGCCGAGGCCGTGGCCAAGGATCCTCGGCTGGCCGCGATTACGAAAATGATCGACGAGGCGGCCGGGCGCGGCGCCGAGCTGACCCAGCATCTGCTCGCGTTCGCGCGCAAGCAACCGCTTCAGCCGCGCGAGATCGACGTCAATTCGCTGATCATCGACACCGCGAGACTGCTGCGGCCGACGCTGGGCGAGCAGATCCAGATCGAATCCGTGTTCGAGGACGAGAACTGCGTCGCGATCGTCGATCCGAACCAGCTCACCACGGCGATCCTCAACCTGGCCCTCAATGCGCGCGACGCGATGCCTGGCGGCGGCAAGCTGATCGTGGAGACCGGCGCTGCCTATCTCGACGAGATCTATGCCAGCGTGAACGACGTCCGGCCCGGCCAATACATGCTGATCGCAGTGAGCGACACCGGCACCGGCATTCCATCCCACATGCTGGCGCGCGTGTTCGATCCGTTCTTCACCTCGAAAGGCCCGGGCAAGGGCACCGGGCTCGGGCTTTCGATGGTCTACGGCTTCATCAAGCAGTCCGCGGGGCACATCAAGATCTACAGCGAGGAAGGCCACGGCACCACGATCAAGATGTATCTGCCGCCGGGCAAGACGCCGACCGCGGTCAATGACGGCGTCCCGGCGACGACGGTCGAGGGTGGGCAGGAGACCATCCTCGTGGTCGAGGACGACCGCCTGGTGCGCGAATATGTGCTCGCCCAATTGCACTCGCTCGGTTACGTCACCTTGCAGGCAGCCAATGCCGCCGACGCGCTCACGATCGTTGCGAGCGGCAAGCCGTTCGATCTGCTGTTCACCGACGTCATCATGCCAGGCAAGATGAACGGACGGCAGCTCGCCGACGAGGTGTTGAAGACGCGTCCCGGCCTGAAGGTGGTCTACACGTCAGGCTATACCGAGAACGCGATCATCCACCACGGCCGGCTGGATTCGGGCGTGCTGCTGCTGGCGAAGCCCTATCGCAAGTCCGATCTGGCGCGGATCATCCGCAAGGCGCTGGACAGTTGAGGGCGCGCTCTCGTATCCCGGACGCGCTGCAGAGCACCGCGTCCGGGGCACGAGAGAGAGCCAGTCGCTACGACGCGCGCTGGGCCGCGGTCATCACGATCCGGATCAGGTCGGCGGCATTGCGGGCGCCGAGCTTCTTCATGATGTTGGCGCGGTGATCTTCGATGGTGCGCGGGCTGATGCCGAGGGTGCGGCCGGCTTCCTTGTTGGAAGCACCGGCAGCGAATTGCTCGAGCACCTCGCGCTCGCGACGGGTCAGCGGCTCCCGCCCGGGGAAATGCAGCGAGCCGAATTTCGGCGAGGCGCTCTCCGACTGCCTGCGTGCATAGGCGCCGATCGCTTCATCCAGGCGGCCGACGATCTCACTGCCGCGAAACGGCTTCTCGATGAAATCGAGCGCGCCGCTCTTGATCGCGCCCACCGCCATCGCAATGTCACCCTGGCCGGAGATCATGAAGATCGGGGCCGGGTAGTCCTCGCCGTGCAGCTCCTTGAGAATGTCGAGGCCCGACTTTCCGGGAATGTTCACGTCGAGCAGGACCGCAGCCGGCGTGCGGCTTCGCGCGACGGAAAGCAATGCTGCGCCGTCCGCAAAACAGATCACCTCATAGCCCGCCGCCTTCAACACCATCGACAGGGTGTCGCGAACAGCCGGGTCGTCGTCGACCACGAAAATCTCACCACGGGAGGTTTGTTCGACCATGTGCCATGTCCATTTGCCAAGGCGACCGCCAAGTCCATTTGGCATTCAAGGATCGCGTCCGCGCCCCATCCATGGTTTTCGGCGCGGATTCGGCCCACCCGCATTTGTACGGGACATGAACTTAACGCACAAGTAGCGGCAAGGTGCCTTATTGCGGGGGACGGAGAATATCCATGCTAAATTACGCCGGCACGCCCCCGCTCGCAGCGATGGCCGAAACCGACAGTCGTCAGCTGATTGCAGCCGAACTGCGTTCCCTGATCGCACGCATCGACATCAGCATGCGTCTGATCGACGCTGCCATGACATCCGATGATATGGAATCGGAAGACGACAGCGCCGACTTGAGCGCCGAGTTGGGTTCCATCGAGATCGTCGTGCTCGACGACGTCACGCCCCGTTATGCCACGGCAAGTGCGGCTCTCAATACCTGCCGGGCCGAGCTCCGCCAGGCCCTGCAAAAACTGTCGGAATCCGGTAATCCGCCCTAGTCTGCATCGACGCGGCTGAATTGCCGCAGCCGATTGCATGGCAGTTCCGCGCCTCAGGCGCGGTGCCGCTCCACGATTGCGTCGCTGGCGACGCCGCCCCAGGTATGAATCGTCGGCAGGCCCATCGCCGTCTTGCCGAGATTGGCGAGGCTGATGCGCAGCGCGGCAAGATCGAGCGGCTTCGGCAGGCTCTGCAGCTCGATCCCGACGGAGCGGGCAAAGCTGCGGGCGGCGCTGCGGCGCTTGCCGTCCATGCCGCTGATCACGATCACGAACCCGGTGAATTTCGCCGCGGCCATCTCCCGCAGGACGTCGACGCCGTCACCATCCTCCAGCACGAGATCGAGCGTCACGCAGTCGAAGCGCGCGGCGCGCAGCTTTTCGATCGCTTCGGCCACCGACGGCGCGACGGTGACCTCGTGGCCCGCCTGCTTGGCGGCCACCGTGATCAGGCTGCGCTGCGTGGCATCGTCATCGACCACGAGGAGCTGAAGCGCGCGCCGCTCGGCGGCATCGGGCAGGTTCGAGGAGATGGGGGAAAGAGAGCTTCTTGGCATGGCCGGACCCTGAGATTGCGACCGTCAATCGATACACGGTGCGCGCTTAAGCCGCGTAAAGCCGGACCTTGGAATTCGCTCGGATGTTTTCAGAAAATGTGAAGCAACGCGTCAGGAAAGCGTCGGATGTGACGCGGGGCGATCACGCCACCGCATCATGGCCGCTGGCAGCGCCACGCTTCTTGCGGTTCTTGCCACGCAGGAACTGGATGTCCATCTCGGCGCCGTTGACCCGCACAAGCTCGCAACGGCGGTAGGCAAGCCCAGTGGACGACAGCAGCAGGAAGAACTCCTTCAGGTTCAATCCCTGAATGGAGCCCTCCACCGTGAGGATGGCGTCGCTGTCGGAAATCGCGTTGAGCGTACAGTCGCGCCGCCACGTGCCGTCGATCGCCATGATGCAGACATCATAGCCCCGACTGAACGTGACGCGCTCGACGCCTTTGCCATCCTCGGCCATGCCTATCGACCTGCCATCGCCGCCATGCGCGGGGCCGCTGCAGCATTGGCCGCCACCGCACGCGCGTCGTTCGGCTTGTACAGGCCGCGGCGATCCGCAATCGGCTTGAACGTATCGGTCAGCCCGACCACGGTCTCCGCAGCGCCGAGCACCAGGAAGCCGTCGGGCTCGATCTGGCGGGCGAGGCGATTGAAGATGTTGATCTTGGTCTCCTGATCGAAATAGATCAGCACGTTGCGGCAGAAGATCACGTCGAACGTACCGAGGTGTGAGAAGTCCTGGAGCAGATTGAGCTGCCGGTGCTGGATCATCGCGCGCAGCTCGGGATTGACCTGCCAGGTCTCTCCGGTCTGCTTGAAATATTTCATCAGCATCTGGATCGGCAGGCCGCGCTGCACCTCGAACTGGCTGTAGACGCCGGCCTTGGCCTTCTCGAGCACCTCCTGCGAGAGGTCGGTCGCGATGATCTCGACGCGCCAGCCGCTCAGGGCCGCGCTCATCTCCTTCAGCGTCATCGCCAGCGAATAGGGCTCCTGCCCGGTCGAGCCTGCGGCACACCAGATCCGCACGCTGCGCCGGCCGGCACGGGCCTTGAGCACCTCGGGCATGATGGTGTCGCGGAAATGGTCGAACGGGACCTTGTCGCGGAAGAAGAAAGTCTCGTTCGTGGTCATGGCTTCGACCACGCTGGTGATCAGCGCACTCGAACCGCCTTGCAGCTTCTGTACGAGCTCGGGAATACCGGAGAGCCCGGCCTTGCGCGCCAGCGGAAGCAGGCGGCTTTCGATCAGATATTGCTTGTCCGCGGACAGGTCGAGACCGGAGCGCTCCTTCAGCAATTTACGCAGATACTCATAATCGGGCGCGTTCACAGGATACCTCTTGACGCTACTGGCAGATGGATTTTCAGGCGGCTGTTTCTTCTTCGCGCGCGACCAACCCGACTTCCTGGAACTTCGCCAGCACGATTTCCTTGTCGAACGGCTTCATGATGTACTCGTTGGCGCCGCCGCCCATCGCCTTGGTGATGTGGTCGATGCCGTTCTCGGTGGTGCAGAACACCACCCGCGGGTCTTCGCCGCCAGGCATGCGGCGAAGCGTGCCCAGGAACTGGAAGCCGTCCATCACGGGCATGTTCCAGTCGAGCAGGATCGCTTCCGGCATCGCCTTCTTGCAATGGACCAGCGCTTCGACGCCGTCTTCCGCTTCAATGACGTGAAAGCCCAGCGCTTCGACGATGCGGCGCGCGACTTTGCGAACGATGCTGGAATCGTCAACCACCAAACAGGTCTTCATCTTGGATCTCCGTCTTAAATGTCTTTCGTGAATGTTCAGGCAGCCATTTGCACTTCAGTCTTGAGCTCGAGCACGCGATCGACGTCGAGGACGACCATGAGCTGGCCCTCGAGCCGGTGAACACCGCCGGCGAGCTTGGCCATGCGGGGGTCGAGGTTGACCGGGTTCTCCTCCTTGCCATCCTCGGGCAGGCGCAGCACCTCGCCGATCTGATCGATCAGGAGGCCATAGGATTCGCCGCGCAGGTCGACACCGACAGCCATCGGCGTCTTGCCGTCGTCGTCCCTGGGCAGGCCGAGACGGGCGCGCATGTCGACGACGGTGACGATGCGGCCGCGCAGGTTCAGAACGCCTGCGATCTCGTGCGAGGACAAGGGAACGCGGGTGACGCGCTCCGGCATGAACACGTCCTGGACGCGCGAGATCGGCAGGCCGAACAGCTGGCCGCCGATCATCGCGGTGACGTATTCGACCATGGCGCCTTCGCCGATCTGGGTCTTCTTGCTCATCTCGTCTCCCCTGGTCCCTGGCCGCACTGTTGCCTGAGCATGATCTTTTCGGAAAACCGCTTCACACTTTTCCGCATCATGCCTACGCCGCGGCCCGGCTCAGCTCGGAGGCACCGGCGGCGCCCGCGGTCTGCTCCTTCAGCGCCGCGATCAGACCGGGACGGTCGAACTTGGCGACATAGTCGTGGAAGCCGGCCTGACGGCCGCGCTCGATCGCCGCCGGCGACACCAGGGCGGACAGGCCGATGATCGGCATCGCACCCAGATTGCTGTCGGAGCGGATCGTTTCGGCGAACTCGAACCCGTTCATGTCGGGCATCTCGATGTCGGTCAGCACCACGTCGAAGTTCTGCGCACGCAGCGCGGCGAGACCTTCCTGCGCGGTCGGCGCGGTGCGGACGCGGTAGCCGGCCGCTTTCAGCACCGGCGCCAGCATGTTGCGGAAGAAGGCCGAGTCGTCGACCAGCAGCACCGACTGCGAATGCATCGACGGCTTCATCTCCTTGCGGGTGAACCAGTCGGCGAACGCCATCGGCAGGAAGTGGCCGACGTCGATCACCTCGGTGGCCTGGCCCTTGATCACGGCCGAGCCGAGGATGCCGCTCGCCGAGCCGCCGACCTCGATGTTGAGGCGTTCCTCGACGATGTCGATGATCTCGTCGACGACGAGGCCCATGGAGCGGCCGTCATCGGCGAACACCAGGATCGGCTGGGCGCCCTGGCTCGCGATGGTGACGCCGTCCATGGAGACGAGCGGCATCAGCTGCTCGCGGTACTGCACCATGTAGCGGCCGTTACTGAACTCGATCTTGTCGGCGGGGAGCTCTTCGAGGCGGGTGACGAGCCCGAGCGGGACCGCCTTGGGCTGGTTGGAGCCGGCGCGGAACACCAGCAGCGAGGTGGTCTGCTCGCCCGAGCCGATATGGTGCGCGCCATTGTCATCGCCCATGTCATGGGCCGAGGAGCCGGCGGCGCCGAGCGCCTTGGCAATGCCGTTGGGGTCGATGATCATGATGACGGCGCCATCGCCCAGGATGGTGTTGCCCGAGAACATGTCGATGTGACGCAGCTTCGTCGACATCGGCTTGACCACGATTTCCTCGGTGTGGAACACGCCGTCGACGACGATGCCGAAGGTCTGGCTGCCGACCTGCGTGACCACGATGAAGCC
>NZ_FOQM01000063.1 GCF_900113735.1 Bradyrhizobium sp. Gha | reverse complement strand
CGGCGACGCTATGATGCCTTGCGGCAGCGAGGGCACGGCCATGCCCGCGCCTTGCGCAGCGTGGGCGATCGGCTGCTCTACGCCCTGTGCACGGCGCTCAAGCGACAGACCCCGTACGATCCGATCTACAAGAACGTGAACGTGCAGATCACCTCAAAACGGTGAGCCCCATTCCTTTGTTCGGCCTAGGCGAACCATTCCTTCGTCCCGACCTGCCGGCCGGCAGAGCGCCGCGCGCAAACGCTGTCAAGGATGCCATCGGCACCGGCGTAGCCGGCGCGAAGCGTCCTGGACAGCGTCGAGCACGGCGGTACTCTCGTCCATTAAGGACAAACACCCCTTGACCACGGGTAGGAGGTCCTACAAAGCGCCTACGCCTCGTTGCCGCCCTCTTGCCGCGTCGCTTCGAACAAGAACCACGTCCGGCGTTCGGTCTCGTCAATGAAGACTTCCAGAATGCTGGCGCTGGCGACGTCGCCGGCGTCGTCGCAGACCTCGTGCGCCTTGCGCATGCTAGCTGCGACATGCTTGTTGTCCTGCATCAGCTCGCGCAACATCTCGCGCGGCGGGACGTAATCGTCGTCGTTATCCTTGATGGTCTGGAGCTTGGCGACCTGGCCGATCGACCTCAGCGTGGTGCCGCCGATCTTGCGGACGCGCTCGGCCAGCTGGTCGGTGGTCGCGAAGATCTGGTCCGACTGCTCGTCGAGCAGCAAATGATAATCGCGGAAATGCCGGCCGCTGATGTGCCAGTGGAAATTCTTGGTCTTCAGATACAGCGCGAACGCGTCGGCCAGAAGCACGTTGAGCGCTTCCGAAACCTTCCTGGTTGCCGCCGCGGGGAGATCGGTGGGGGTGTCGAGATCGGGCGAGACCTTGCTGGGGGCTTTGCTCACGGGAAACCTTCCTGTTAGGACGCAGACGTTGACGGCGAGCCGTCGCACCCCTAACGCAAGGCAGGCAGCACGGTTCCGCTTTGGGGAACCGTTGGGCGGGACACTATGGACGATTGGATCGACTACTACGACTCGACGCATACGATCTATGTCAGCAAGCTGCATCGCGACTTGCACTTCCAGATCATCGCGCGGGACATCATCGGTTACATCACCTCGCCCGAGGCGACCGTGCTGGACTATGCCTGCGGCGAGGCGCTGTCAGCGAGCCAGGTGGCATCGGCCTGCGGCCAGCTGATCCTGGCCGAGCCGGCGCCGGGCGTGCGCGGCCGGCTGATCGCGCGCTTTGCCCCGAACACCAAGATCCGCGTCCGCTCGCTCGACGACGTCCGCAAGATGCAGGACCAGTCCATCGACCTCGTCGTGATGAACTCGGTCGCGCAATACATGACGGCGGCCGAGCTCGATGCCGCGCTCCTCAATATCAGGCGGATATTGAAGCCATCGGGCAAGCTCGTGCTCGGCGATATCCTCCAGCCCCAGGTCGGCATGGTCAGGGACGTGGCGGCGCTGCTCTCGTTCGGCCTGCGTCACGGCTTCCTGAAGGATGCATTGATCGGGTTGGTCAGCACTGCGCTGTCAGACTACCGTCATCTGCGCACGCGCATCGGTCTCCAACGCTACAGCGAGGACGAGATCACCGCCAAGCTCAAGGCCGCCGGCTTCGCCAGCCAGCGCGCCAACACCAATATCGGCCACAACCGCTGGCGCATGACCTTCATCGCAAGGCCGCCACTGGTGCGTTAAGCATAACCACCACCTGAGGTGGCTTGTCGCACCCCGATCGGACATGATCGCTGCGGCCCGGTGGCGGAAGCGTCTACGCGAGAGCAGTGCATTGCTCTTCATCCTGGTTCAAATCCAGGCCGGGTCTCCAGCCTTCGCTGGCTTCGCCAGCTTCGGCTAGGCGAGCCCTTTCGTAGCGAAGGCTGCCTCGGCGAAGCCCAAAGGGCGAAGACGGGCACGCTTCAGAAGACTCGCAGTCCTCACCCCGCCTCAACCACATCGCACACCGGCGCCAGCTTTAGCTTCTCCGCATCCTTCGCCGCTGACTTCAGCACCGCATCGAGCAGGCCCGGAAAGCGTGCCTCCAAATCGTCGCGGCGCAGCCGCATGAAGCGGTTCGTGCCTGCCACACGTGTCTGCATCAGCCCGCAATCGCGCAGCTTTGCGAAATGATAGGTCAGGTTCGACTTGCCGGAGAGCCCGTTGAAGTCGCCGCAGCGAAGCTCGCTGCTGACACGTTCCTGCTGGGCGAGCTGATAAACGATCGCCAATCGGATCGGATCGCTCAGACAATCCAGAACCAGCGGCAGCTCGATCTGCTCGCGGGTGGGGTGGGGAAGCGTGCGGCTCATGATCTGCGAATCATAGCGATACGTCCGGAATGTTCAATAGTTCTTGAACCAATTGACTCCTAAATCGTCATCTTCGATAGTTCAATAATCATTGAACATAAGGATTGCTTCTGATGAGCATCATCTGGTTGGCCCTGGCAGCCTTCGCGATCGGCACCGAAGGCTTTGTCATTGCTGGGCTTTTGCCGGCGATCGCCAATGATCTCTCGATCTCGGTCGCCGCCGCCGGCCAACTGGTCACCGCCTACGCCCTCACCTACGCCGTGGGCTCGCCGATCCTGGCGGTGACGCTGAACAACATCGACCGTCGAACGGTGCTGGCGCTCGCGCTGTCGACCTTCATCGCCGGAAACGTCGCGGCAGTGGTGGCGTCCAACTACGCCCTGCTGCTGGCCTCGCGGATGCTGATGGCGTTGGGATCCGGACTGTGCATGCCGACGGCGCTCGCCGTCTCGATTGCGGTTGCCTCGCCCGAACGGCGTGGCCGGGCGGTGGCTCTGGTCACCTCAGGCCTGACAATCGCAACCGTCATCGGAGTCCCTGTCGGCAATCTCGTTGGCAGCCTGTTCGGCTGGCGCGCGACCTTTGCCATGGTTGCCGTGATCAGCGCGGCCGCGCTCGCCGGCCTGCTGCTCGGCCTGCCCCGCGGTCTACCGCGCAACACGGCCTCGCTCAGCGAGCGGCTGGCGGTGGCGCGTCACAGCAATGTTTTGATCGCTCTGCTCATCACGATTTTATGGGCGCTCGGTGGTTTCACCGTATTCACCTATTTTGCGGTGCCGCTGCGCGGTCTCGGCTTCGATGCCTCGCAGATCAGCCTTGCCCTGCTGGTGTTCGGCGGCGCGGCCGCCATCGGGAACATGCTCGGCGGAGTGCTTGCGGACCGGCTCGGAACGCGCGCAACCGCCGCGCTCGGGCTCTCCGGCATGGCCAGCGCGCTGATCCTGCACTCGCTGGTGCTGAAGCTGATGCCCGACCAGGCGCACTATGCGGTGCTGGGCGCGATCTTCCTGTGGGGCATTTCGGGCTGGGCGTTCTATCCAGCCCAGATCGCAAGCCTGATCCGGATCGAACCGCAGGCCTCGATGATCGCCCTCTCGCTCAACGCTTCCGCGATGTATCTCGGCTTCGCCATTGGCGGCGCGCTGGGCGGCGCGGTGCTGGCGACCCTCTCGCCAAACGACCTCGGCTGGATCGGCGGATCAAGCGTTGCGGCGTCGCTTCTGGTGCATCTCGCCCGAGGCTGGCAGGCGCGGCCAAAACCCGTCAAAATTGCCGGTTGATGGGCGTTTTTCGGGGTTTCGCCGCCCCGAAAACTGGTCTAAGACCCACCCGCGCGCGAGGGAGACCACCGCGCTCTCGGCCAAAGGGACGCGCAGCAGCGCGCCCTTTTTTTGTGCCCAAATCCGACTTCGGCGAGAGTTGATGCCCAAACGTACAGACATCACCACCATCCTGATCATCGGCGCCGGTCCCATCGTGATCGGCCAGGCCTGCGAGTTCGACTATTCGGGCACGCAGGCGGTGAAGACGCTGAAGGAAGAGGGCTATCGCATCGTCCTCGTCAACTCCAATCCGGCCACGATCATGACGGACCCGGAATTGGCCGATGCGACCTACATCGAGCCGATCACGCCCGAGATCGTCGCCAAGATCATCGAGAAGGAGCGTCACGTCGTTCCCGGTGGCTTTGCGCTGCTGCCGACCATGGGCGGCCAGACCGCGCTGAATTGCGCGCTGTCGCTGCGCCGGCAGGGGACGCTGGAAAAGTTCGACGTCGAGATGATCGGCGCGACGGCCGATGCCATCGACAAGGCCGAGGACCGCCAGCTGTTCCGCGAGGCCATGACCAAGATCGGGCTCGAGACGCCCAAGTCGCGTCTCGCCAACGCCTCCGAGCTGAAGAAATCCTTCCGCGACAAATACCACGCCGAACGCGAGAAGCTGTCGGGCGCTGCGCTCGAAGAGCTCGACCGGCAATGGACGCTTGGCGAGAGCGACCGCCGCAAGCGCTACCAGGAATACGCGTTCGGCCAGGCCATGATGGCGCTGTCCGAGATCGGCCTGCCGGCCATCATCCGTCCCTCCTTCACCATGGGCGGCACCGGCGGCGGCATCGCCTACAACAAGGAAGAGTTCCTCGACATCATCGAGCGCGGTCTCGATGCATCCCCCACCAACGAGGTCCTGATCGAGGAATCCGTTCTCGGCTGGAAAGAGTTCGAGATGGAGGTGGTGCGCGACAAGAAAGACAATTGCATCATCGTCTGCTCGATCGAGAATTTCGATCCGATGGGCGTGCACACCGGCGACTCCATCACGGTCGCGCCGGCGCTGACGCTGACGGACAAGGAATACCAGATCATGCGCGACGCCTCGCTGGCGGTGCTGCGCGAGATCGGCGTCGAGACCGGCGGCTCCAACGTGCAGTTCGGCGTCAATCCCGAAGACGGCCGCATGGTCGTGATCGAGATGAATCCGCGCGTGTCGCGCTCGTCCGCGCTGGCCTCGAAGGCCACCGGCTTCCCGATCGCCAAGGTCGCGGCCAAGCTCGCGATCGGCTACACGCTCGATGAAATTGCCAACGACATCACCGGCGGCGCGACGCCGGCTTCGTTCGAGCCGACCATCGACTACGTGGTCACCAAGATTCCGCGCTTCGCCTTCGAGAAATTCCCCGGCGCCTCCTCCACGCTGACGACCTCGATGAAGTCGGTCGGCGAGGTCATGGCGATCGGCCGCACCTTCCAGGAAAGCCTGCAGAAGGCGCTGCGGGGGCTCGAGACCGGGCTGACCGGCCTCGACGAGATCGAGATCGAGGGCCTGGGCCGCGACGACGACAAGAACGCGATCCGCGCCGCGCTCGGCACGCCGACGCCGAACCGCATTCTCCAGGTCGCGCAAGCCATGCGGCTCGGCTGGTCGAACGAGGACATCTTCAACTCCTGCAAGATCGATCCCTGGTTCCTCGGCGAGATGCGCGGCATCGTCGACATGGAAGACAAGGTCAGGAAGCACGGCCTGCCCGGCAACGCCTTCGGCATGCGCACGCTCAAGGCCATGGGCTTTTCCGATGCGCGGCTCGCCGTGCTTGCCCAGACGACGGAAGCCGAGGTGACGGCCAAGCGTCGCGCCCTCGCCGTCCGTCCGGTCTACAAGCGCATCGACACCTGCGCGGCCGAATTCGCCTCACCCACCGCCTATATGTACTCGACCTACGAGTCGCCGTTTGCAGGCAGCGCCGCCGACGAGAGCACGCCGTCCGACAAGAAGAAGGTCATCATCCTCGGCGGCGGCCCGAACCGTATCGGCCAGGGCATCGAGTTCGACTATTGCTGCTGTCACGCCTGCTTCGCGCTGCATGACGCCGGCTACGAATCCATCATGGTCAACTGCAATCCGGAAACGGTGTCGACCGACTACGACACCGCCGACCGGCTCTATTTCGAGCCGCTGACCGCCGAGGACGTGCTGGAGATCATCGCCAAGGAACGCACGAACGGCACGCTGCATGGCGTGATCGTGCAGTTCGGCGGCCAGACCCCGCTCAAGCTCGCGCGCGCCCTGGAAGCCGCCGAAGTGCCGATCCTCGGCACTTCGCCCGATGCGATCGACCTTGCGGAAGACCGCGACCGCTTCAAGCGCGTGCTCGACAAACTCCGCCTGAAGCAGCCGAAGAACGGCATTGCCTATTCGGTCGAGCAGGCTCGCCTCGTCTCCGCCGATCTCGGCCTGCCGCTGGTGGTGCGCCCATCCTACGTGCTCGGTGGCCGCGCCATGCAGATCATCCGCGAGGAGAACCAGCTCAACGATTATCTGCTCGGCACCTTGCCGGAGCTGGTGCCGGCCGACGTCAAGGCGCGCTATCCGAACGACAAGACCGGGCAGATCAACACGGTGCTCGGCAAGAACCCGCTGCTGTTCGACCGCTATTTGTCCGACGCCACCGAGATCGACGTCGACTGCCTCTGCGACGGCAAGGATACGTTCATCGTCGGGATCATGGAGCACATCGAGGAAGCCGGCATCCATTCCGGCGATAGCGCCTGCTCGCTGCCGCCGCACTCGCTCGACGCCAAAATGATCGCGGAGCTGGAGCGGCAGACGCGCGAGCTCGCGCTCGGCCTCGACGTCGTCGGCCTGATGAACGTGCAATACGCCATCAAGGACGGCGAGATCTACGTGCTCGAGGTCAATCCGCGCGCCTCGCGCACGGTGCCGTTCGTCGCCAAGGTGATCGGCACGCCGGTCGCCAAGATCGCCGCCCGCATCATGGCGGGCGAGAAGCTCGCCGACTTCAAGCTGAAGAAGGCCGACTTCAAGCATGTCGGCGTGAAGGAATCGGTGTTTCCGTTCGCCCGCTTCCCCGGCGTCGACACGGTGCTCGGTCCGGAGATGCGCTCGACCGGCGAAGTCATGGGCATCGACCGCTCCTTTGCGGTGGCATTCGCCAAGAGCCAGCTCGGCGGCGGCACGCGGGTACCGCGCAAGGGCACGGTATTCGTCTCGGTGCGCGAGAGCGACAAGGTTCGTATCGCCGAAGCCGTGCGCCAGCTGCATTCGCTCGGCTTCAAGGTGCTGGCGACCTCGGGGACGGCGCGCTTCCTGAGCGATCAAGGCATCCCGGCGGAGAAGGTGAACAAGGTGCTGGAGGGACGGCCACACATCGTTGACGCCATCACCAATGGCGACGTCCAGCTCGTCCTGAACACCACCGAAGGCCCGCAGGCGCTCGCCGACAGCCGTTCGCTGCGGCGCGCGGCCCTCTTGCATAAAGTGCCGTATTACACCACTCTTTCCGGGGCCGTGGCGGCCGCGCAGGGCATCCGCGCCTATCTGGGCGGGGACCTTGAGGTTCGGACCCTGCAGAGCTACTTTTCGGAAACCTGATCGCGGGCGGGAAGCTGAAGTTTCCGCTAAGTGACTGGCAATGAAGCCACAATGGCCGGAGGAACTGTCCGGCCATGTGGTTGTTCTGTTCCGGCGCCAGACCCACATAACGCTCCGGCGGCGGCGTGTTCAGCCCCCGGACATACTGACGAATCAAGGTTGCCGCGCCCTCTGTGAAAGGCGGGCGCGCAGCCGAAGGCGAGAGAAGAGATGGAAAAGGTTCCGATGACTGCGAGCGGCTTTGCCGCTCTCGGGGAAGAATTGAAGAAGCGCCAGTCTGAGGACCGCCCGCGCATCATCGAGCATATCGCCGAGGCGCGGTCGCACGGCGACCTGTCGGAGAACGCGGAATACCATGCCGCCAAGGAAGAGCAGTCCCACAATGAGGGCCGCATCGCCGAGCTCGAGGACAAGCTCGCGCGTGCCGACATCATCGACATCTCCAAGCTCTCCGGCGACACCATCAAGTTCGGCGCGACCGTAACGCTGGTCGACGAGGACACCGAGAAGAAGACGGTGTGGCAGATCGTCGGCGAGGTCGAGGCCGACGCCAAGAAGGGCCGCATCTCCATCACCTCGCCGCTGGCCCGCGCGCTGATCGGCAAGAAAAAGGGATCGACCGTCGAGGTCAACGCCCCCGGCGGCGCCAAGGCCTATGAGATCACCAAGGTGGAGTGGCGGTAGTCCACTCGAAAGCTGCCTGAAAAGCCGCGCTCTGCGCGGCTCTTTCTGTTTCGCGATACCTCCAGCGCGATTGTGGACCGCACCGTCCTCCGTCATGCTCGGCGCCGCCGTCCGAGGATGGGAGGACACGATGGACATCGATCGCATCGCCGCACAGGGTCAGCCTTATCTGCTCAGCCTCTTCCGCTTCATCACCGGGCTCCTGTTCTTCCACTACGGCATCGCCAAGCTGTTCAAGGTTCCCCCGGTGGAGATTTTTTCCGATGTCACGCCGCTATCGCTTTGGGGCGTTGCCGGCATGTTGGAATTCGTGCTCGGCGGTCTGCTGATGATCGGCCTCTTCACGCGACTGGCCGCCTTCATCCTGTCCGGTGAGATGGCCTTCGCCTATTTCATCGAACACCTGCCGCACAGCTTCTTTCCCGTGGTCAACGACGGTGCGCTGGCGATCGTGCTGTGCTTTGCGTGCCTCTTCCTCGCCGCCTCCGGTGGCGGCCCGATCAGCGTGGATGCGCTGCGGCGCTGACTCCTCGTCTCTAGCGCCGCCCCTTCACGTCCAGTGGCACGGCCGCTTCATACTTCGAATTGTGCAGCACCAGCGACGTGCGCACGTTGCGCACATGGGGCGCGGCGGTCAGGTGTGTCACGAAATCCTGGAAGGTGGCCATGTCGGGCGCGACGCATTTCAGGATGAAATCGACCTCGCCGGACAGCATCCAGCATTCGCGTACCAAGGGTTCGGCGCGGACGAACTGCTCGAAAGCGCGCAAATCCGCTTCCGCCTGGCTGGAGAGGTGCACTGCCGCGAATACCGTGACGTCGAAACCGAGCTTTCGCGCATCCAGCAGCCCGCGGTAACCGTGGATATAGCCCTCCTCCTCCAGCGCCCGGACCCGGCGCAAGCACGGCGGCGGCGAAATACCGACCCGTTTGGCGAGCTCGACATTGGTGATTCGACCGTCGGCCTGAATCTCGGCGAGAATTTTGAGGTCGATCTCGTCTAGGTTCCGCGACACGTGAGTGGAACTCCTGGCCTTATTGAAGGTATCGGATGGATCTGTCGCAATCCTCATAGCCGAGTCCCAGCCAAATGAGCAATTTTATTGCGCGTGCAGCGCAATCGACTTTTGTTCCTTGTTGGAAAAATCCGCCGTCAGGGAATGCAATTCTTGCATAGCTCACCAGAAGGCTTAGATTGGCTCTGACATTTCAGCGCCTCCGCGAGGCCTCCCGGCACGTTCCGCGCCCGCGCTGCAAATCCCCCTGAAAGGCGTCCATCGAAATGTCCGCTCCTGTTCATGCAAAGGTCGTCATCATTGGCTCCGGCCCCGCCGGCTACACCGCCGCGATCTACGCCGCGCGCGCGATGCTCGAGCCGATCCTGATCCAGGGCATGCAGGCGGGCGGCCAGCTCACCATCACCACCGACGTCGAGAACTATCCGGGCTTCGCCGACGTGATCCAGGGCCCCTGGCTCATGGAACAGATGGAGAAGCAGGCTGTCCATGTCGGCACCAGGATCGTCTCCGACCTCGTGATCAAGCTCGACACCTCGCAGCGGCCGTTCCGCCTCACCTGCGACTCTGGCGACGTCTATCTCGCCGAGACCGTGATCCTGGCCACCGGCGCGCAAGCGCGCTGGCTCGGGCTGCCGTCCGAACTCAAATTCCAGGGCGGCGGCGTGTCGGCCTGCGCCACCTGCGACGGCTTCTTCTACCGCAACAAGGAGGTCGTGGTGGTCGGCGGCGGCAATACCGCGGTCGAAGAAGCCCTGTACCTGACCAACCATGCCTCGCAGGTCACCATCGTGCATCGTCGCGATCACTTCCGCGCCGAGCGCATCCTGCAGGAACGTCTGTTCAAGCACCCGAAGATCAAGGTGGTTTGGAACTCCGCCGTCGACGAGATCTGCGGCACCGAGAATCCGAACAAGGTCACCCATGTCAGGCTGAAGAACGTCAAGACCGGCGCGCTGACGGATTTGAAAACCGACGGCGTTTTCATCGCCATCGGCCACGCGCCGGCGACCGAGCTCGTGAAAGACCAGATCAAGCTGAAACCGTCGGGCTATGTCGAGGTCGCTCCGAACTCGACCGCGACGTCCATCCCCGGCCTGTTCGCCGCCGGCGACGTCGCCGACGAAACCTATCGCCAGGCCGTGACGGCCGCAGGTCTCGGCTGCATGGCAGCGCTCGAGGCCGAACGTTTCTTGGCCCTGCGCGCGAGCGAGCGCGCGGCAGCGGAATAACGATCATGCCCCGAACACGCGACGGATTTACGGATATGGACTGGGACAAGCTGAAGGTGTTTCACGCGGCGGCGGAAGCGGGCAGCTTCACGCATGCGGGAGAGCAGCTCGGCCTGTCGCAGTCAGCGGTCTCACGCCAGGTCTCGGCACTGGAGCAGGAGCTCTCGGTTTCGCTGTTCCACCGCCACGCCCGCGGCCTGATCCTCACCGAACAGGGCGACCTCCTGTTCCGCACCGCCCATGACGTGTTCATGCAGCTCCAGGCGGCGCGCGCGAAACTCACCGACAGCCGCGAGCGGCCGAGCGGCGATCTCAAGATCACCACCACGCCCGGCGTCGGCATCAACTGGCTGATCCCGCGGCTCGGGGAATTCACCGCGCTCTATCCGGAGATCCGGATCTCGCTGATCGTCACCGACGAGGAACTGGACCTGTCGATGCGCGAGGCCGACGTTGCGATCCGCACCCGCAAGCCGACGCAGCCGGATCTCATCCAGCGCAAGCTTTTCGCGATGGGCTTCCACGCCTATTGCTCCCCCGACTACATCAAGCGCTTCGGCACGCCGCGGACGCTGGAGGAGCTCGACTCCCATCGCATCATCACGCTCTCCGACGGCAACTTCGCGCCGCATCTGCAGAACCGTAACTGGCTGGTCGAAGCCGGCCGCAACGGCTCGGGTCCGCGCGAGGCCTATTTCAGGGTCAATAACATCCTCGGGCTGGTGCGCGCCTGTCAGCAGGGCCTCGGCATCGCGGCGCTGCCGGATTATCTGATCGAAGAACAGAGCCGCCTCGTACAACTGTTCGGCGAATCGGACTCGATCCAGCTCGATACGTATTTCGTCTACCCGGAAGAGCTGAAGACCGTCGCGCGCGTGCAGGTGTTCCGCGACTTCGTAGTGAGCAAGGCGCAGCGTTGGCCGTCCTGATTTCCGCATGACTGACATGCGGCCTCGGCTGTTGCTGCATACCGCTCGCCAAGCCCATACTGTTTGCACGCTGAGCCTTCGCGTTGCGCATTTGTCCCCCTCCTCCAGTGGCGCGGGAGTTCAGTAATCCCTCTTGGAAGGTGATTGTGTCGGCCTCACGTGGCCAATACCTAAGCCGGGCCCTTCGGGTCCGGCTTTTTTTCTGCCCAAAAGTCGTTTCGCCCTCCGCGTGTATTGACAGTTTTGGGTCTAGCTCGCATCATTTCCGAATGATCACGAAGTCGTGCGCAATCTTGTCGAAGGCATCAGCCTCGAAAAAAGGTCCCCATCCGGGGACCTCGGATTTTTGCGCGCTAGGCTGACTTCGTCATCGCTGCCAAATTCCGAAAACCCCGCCACCTGGACGGGGTTTTTTCATGTGCCCTCCGTCTCAGGTTCATCTGTGAGAAGGAGATAAGAACATGATCGATTTGCGAACTCGTATGCACGGGCTCTGGCTGCCGCTGGTGACGCCATTTCGCGACGGCCGCCTCGACGAGGTGTCGCTGCGGCGACTGACGCGACACTACGCCGCGCAAAGCATCGACGGCTTCATCCTGGGAGCGACTTCGGGCGAAGGCATGACGCTGCGGGACGCCGAGCTCGAACGCCTCGTCACCATCGTGCGCGACGAGATGGCGGCCGGCCGCCGCTCCCTTCCGATCGGCCTCGGGCTATCAGGCGCGGACACCTCGCGGCTGAAGGAGCGGCTCGATGAGACCGCGGACTGGCCGATCGACTTCTATCTGATCGCGAGTCCCTATTATGTGCGGCCGTCGCAGCGCGGGATATCAGCGCATTTCGAGGCGCTGGCCGATCACGCGGCCTGGCCGCTGGCGCTCTACAACATTCCCTATCGCTGCGCCGTCGGCATCACCAACCAGACAGTGCTGCGGCTGGCCGAACACCCCAACGTCGTCGGCTTGAAGGATTGCGGCGCAAGCCGTGAGCAGTCCATTGCATTGCTGCGCGACCGGCCCAAGGGGTTTCGTGTGCTCACCGGGGAGGACGCCCATTATTTCGAGGCACTCAGCGATGGCGCCGATGGCGGAATCCTGTTGTCCGCGCATGTCGAGACCGACACCTTCGCGGCCGTCCATAGCGAGCTGAAGCGCGGCAATGCCGATGCAGCCGCAGCACGCTGGCTGGAGGTCGCGGAGCTGACGCGGCTGCTGTTCAGCGAGCCGAGCCCCGCGCCGGCGAAGTACTGGCTGTGGCGAGCCGGCCTGATCGACAGCCCCGAGGTGCGCCTGCCGATGGTCGAGGTGAGCAGCGAGCTTGCAGCCACCCTCGATCGCGAGATTGCACGACGGATGATGGTCGCGGCCTGACTTCGTCCCTTCGCCTCTCCCCGTCACGACGGGGAGAGGGCGCGAGAGAGGTGGCCGTGGTTAACCTGATACGAACGGGCTTCGCTACCGCCGCATGGCGCATCCACGCCTCGTTTACCCAATCGGGCATATCGTTCGGCTTCAACGTCTTTCACGAGGGGGGAATGACCATGGGACATCGCGTTCGCCCAACCGCGGCGGAAATGTTCGCGCCTGCCGATTTTTTGCAGGGAATTCTGGTGGTGTCGTCGTTCGGCTTCTGGGCCGTGATGCTCGGCCTGATGCCGGTGCTGCTGTTTCGGATCTGCCTCGCCGGCTGAGGAAGCCGGCTTGCATGGTTAACCCGGGCAGCGCGATTGCGCTCAAATGCGAGCGGAACTGCAAGCCGGAATCTTAAAACCTTTCGCGTATCGTTCATGCCCATAAGCGAAGAAATCGCGGGGGCGATCTTGAACAATCAGAACGATATGGCGTCGCACTACAACGCCACGCAGAGCTTTGACAACGCCGAGCAGCAGGGCTTTTCCACCGCAGACATCATCTGGGCCGCCGGCATCTGGTCGGTGATCCTGACGTTGTCGCCGGTCATCGTGTTCTACATGCTGATGGTCGCCTGACCGTCAGTTCCCTACAAACGCAAAACGCGCGGGACATTCCGCGTCCGGGAAAAAGAATGATGAAATTATGCCGCCTGCTTGTGCATTGCGCCTGAAGCCGACGCCGTGCCGCGAATAGCTTTCACTGAACGCTCGATCGCCGCCCACAACCTTGCAATTTCCTGGGCCGCACGGCTCTCGGCTTGATACTCACGCGCGCCTTCGCCGTGGCTGAGTGCCATCAACAAATCCGAACGATTGGTGATCTGACCGCCCCACACCGGAGCGCGGAACTTGGCCAGCGCCTCGCGGGCGATGGTGACGATCGGGCTTTCGGCCTCGTCGCGCTTGGCCGGTGCACCGTTGAGGACGACCGCATAGGGCTTGCGCGCCGCGCGGCACATCTGAATGGTTTCCTGCACCGCGTTGACGTCGAACACGCCGGGACGCGCGGGGATGACCACCATGGTGGCATTCTTGATCGCGTCGTCGACGACGGCCGACAGGTTCGGCGGCGTGTCGATCAGCACCCACTCGTAACCGTCGCGCTTGGCAGCGGAGACGATGCCGCTGACCGAGTTCACCGCCGCCTTGATCGGCGGCTCGTTGGTGCCACGCAGCTTGTGCCACAGCGTGAGCGAGCCTTGCGGATCCGCATCAACGAGCATCACCTGCTTGCTCGCCTTGATCTGCGCAGCAAGATGTGCAGCCAGGGTACTCTTGCCCGAGCCGCCTTTACGCGATGCAAAAACAATGACGTTCATACCTCTGGCCTCCAGATTGACCCCAGGCCGCGAAAATGAATCACGGCGCTGATTCGGGAAAGAAAAATTTATCAGCAGTTGTCTCGGCGCCACGAAATAACAAGACGTGGCGCATTTGAGTCACACTGCTTGCGCGACGACAGATAAAAAACTGTCGCCGTTCGCGCGGAAAAAACCGATCACAACCTGGCCGCGCAAATCCTTACAACGCTTTTTCATCAGTCGGCGGCGATTGCTGCAAGCGCGTGCGCAAGTGCCGCGAACAAAACGAGTCCGGTGACTGTCGCGGCTGGGTGCCTCGCGCAATTTGACGCGGGAGTCATGATGAGGTTTCAGCGAGGGAACGCGGGCCGCGAGCGGCCCAGTCGTCTCTAGCCGTCCTCCATCTTTTTCTTCCTGGTCGCCTTCGCCTTGCTGGTCTTCTTTGCCGCCTTTGACGTCGGCTTGGGCGCGATGTTGGTCGGCGTGCCCGCATCCCCCGGCTCCGGCCCGCGGCGGAAGAATGCCGCGCATTGCGGCGACAGCTGCGACTTCTTCCGGATCATGCAGGCGGTGATGGCATCGACGTCAGGCACGAACTCGCCGCACAGTTGCATCGCATCCGGCGTGCAGGCCTGCTGCTGCTCGGGCGTGTAGGCATGGCCCGTGCCCGGCTGGACCAGAACGGCCATGACGAGCGAGAGGCTCGCGGCAGCCATGGATGTCGTGATGCGAGATGCCGGCATCTGGTCCCCCAAAGTGTCGAGTCGGGCGGGATTGTGGGTGAACGGGCGTTGGTTGGCAACGAGGGCGGAGGCGAAAGGTCGGCGGCTGTGCGGTCTCGGCAACAGCAGGGCCGGTATGCCGCAAGCGTGGCAAAAACGGCAAAACAACCCCATGCACCGTAGCCGGGGGGCTGGCCTCGCGAACCGCCACTTGCGGTTTTTACGAAATTTCCTTTTGACACGTCGGGCAAAACACCGGCATGATGGCATCATCCAGAAAGCGCGTGGGGTGGTGGGCCTGATCTCCCCGTGAGGGGAGGATGGCATGGCCACCGTGTTGATCGTCGCGCCGGTGTTTGCGCTGATCGCGGCCGGCTATGCGTCGGTGCTGTTTCGCTTCGTCTCCGAGGGCGCGCACAAGGGCATCTCCGAATTCGCCTTCAGCATCGCGATCCCCACGCTGCTGTTTCGCACCATCGTCGTGTCTGATTTCCCCGACGTCAGCCCCTACCGGATGTGGGGCGCCTATTACGGCGCGCTCGCACTGACCTGGATCGTGGCGCTTCTGATCTCGGCGCTGTTGCGCAAAGGGCGCGAGGACCGCGAGGATGGCGTCGTGTTCGCGATCGGCTCGGTCTACGGCAACATCGTCATGCTCGGCATTCCCTTGGTGCTCTCGGCGCTCGGCAACGAGGCCGCGGGGCCGATGTCGCTGATCCTGTCGGTGAACACGCCGCTGCTGTGGCTCTGCGGCATCCTGCAGATGGAGCTCGTCAGCCGCAAGAAGGGCAGCTCGCTTCTCGCGGTGCTCCGTCCCGTGCTCGCCGATCTCGCGCGCAATCCGCTGATGCTCGGCATCGGTT
Organism: Bradyrhizobium sp. Gha; assembly: GCF_900113735.1. Classification (GTDB taxonomy): domain Bacteria; phylum Pseudomonadota; class Alphaproteobacteria; order Rhizobiales; family Xanthobacteraceae; genus Bradyrhizobium. The sequence continues at coordinate 10,128 of NZ_FOQM01000063.1, read as the reverse complement.
TTGGCGTGGTCTGGCGTTTCACCGGGCTCGGCCTCAACCAGGTCGTCGACAGGACGATCGAGTTGCTCGCGCAAGCGGGATCGCCGGCTGCGCTGATCGCGCTCGGCATCAATTTGTTTCGCTTCGAGGTGAAGGGCGAGACGCTCAGCGTCGTCGTGATGTGCGCGCTCAAGCTGTTGGCGATGCCTGCCGCAGCCTTTGCTCTCGCCAAGCTGTTGAACCTGCCGCCGGTGGCCACCGGCGTCATCGTGCTGTTCGCGGCGATGCCGACCGGCGCGAACGCCTACATCTTTGCTGCGCAATATCAGCGGCTGGTGAACCCGGTGTCCGGCGCGGTGGCGCTGGGGACGCTGCTGGCCGCGGTGACACTGCCGGTGATGGTCATGGTGGTGGCAGGGGTGAGGTAGGCCGGAAGAAAGCGCGCAGCGGGTCCCCTCTTCCTTAGGTTGTCTACGCTGCAGAACACGCGTCCGCCTTGCGATCGCCATCTTGATCTGGCTCAACTCACCCCGGATACAAGTCGATATGGTGGCCTCGGTGATCACCCCGGGCAGATATTCCGTTTGGTTCAAGACGCCGGTCGGCGAAGGCGCCGGCGTCGTCGAGTTCGCCCCTGACGGGACACTCGGCGGCGGCGATTCCACGTTTGCCTATGCGGGACACTGGTCGCAGCAGGGCGAGCACTTCAAAGCCAGCCTTTCCGCCCGGCGCGTCGAGCCGGGGCCGCCCGGTGTCTTCGGATTGGATGAGCTCGACATCGTCGTATCAGGCCGCTCGCCCGAGGACTCATCGACATCCTGCACGGGCTTCGCAAAACAAGCGCCGGGGTTGAAGCTCGACGTGGAGCTGGTGCGGATCGTTGGGGATCCGTGACGGTGGCGCGCGCGCTCACTGGTTGACGGCATGCCCTCAGCAGCGATCGAGAGTTTGGTGCACTCTCCCTGTAATTCCCCTGACCGATCCGAAGCATGCGGCGCCTCTTGGCTTGATCGCGAACCCGGCGTAGCATTCATGTGCGTTCATCGGAGGATGAAAAAATGCACCGCTACCTGCTGGTCTGCGTTGCCGTCATTTGCTTTGCGGCGGCCCTTCTCATCCGCTCCCCCCAAGCAAATGCGGTCTATTGGCGCGGCATCACGGCGCCCACCGATATCGACATTCACGGATGGCCTATCATCAAAGAGCCGCCTCCAAGCCGATGTCAGTGGATACGGGTCAGCGGTGGCTACTGGGTCCGGCAGTGCCTCTACTAGGGTGAGATGAACCGCACCAGCCAGCCGGCTTTGATGGCGCTGCGCATCATTGCGGCGGCTTGTCGTTTGGGTGAGCGCGAGGCTCTGGATCGGTCGCGGCCGTGATGCGCGTGCAAAACCTCAGCTTTGATGCCTGGCTGGAGCACTCGTTTGGACGCGAGGTCCGCTTTCAGCAAGCAGCGTGGTATTTCGATCCCGAACATGATTGGTGGGACCCGCATCCCGCGGAGGCCGTATCCCATCTCACGCGACTGTTTGAAGATCCCGAGCCAGCATTATCGGGATTTGCCGACAGCCAAATTGCGCAGGGGTTGACCTACCTCGTCAATACGAGCGCAAGCGGCGACAACGGATGGCTTTGCTCGACTGATGTGCCGGTCAAGGACCGGCTCCGCTGCGTGGAGTCCGTCGCAACGCTGTTCGCTGAATTGTTCGAGCCGCGCTGCACGCCCAGTCTGTCTCACCTGAGCGAAGCCGATGCCGGAACGCTGAACTGTGTTTGCTACATGTGGTGGGATGCGTTTCCGAGCTTGGCGCTTGCCGGCGACCCCGACCTGCCGACTCTCCACGAGAGCGCGCTGCGCACGATGGAGCGCATCCTTTGCCTCACCTCGATTGCGTGCCAGGAGAGCGCTCTGCACGGGCTGGGACACTGGCAACGAGACTACGATCAGAAGGTCGGCCAAATCATCGATCGCTTTTGCGAGGCGCATCCTCGAGCCGATCCCCGGCTTTTGGCCTATGCGCAATCGGCCCGTTGCGGATGCGTGTTGTGATCGTCGAGGAAGAGCGGCCTGCCATTCGCTGACGCCAACGGCGAGGATCTGCCGATAAGGCAGCTGAAGGGGGAGCTCAATTTAGGAACGCCGTTGGTTCGGCGGACGAGAAGGAGCGTGAGCTAGAACTGCGCTGGCAGCACGCCGTACGGATGGCGCGCACTGTTCTGCCGGAGTTTTGTGCAGTCCGGCACGGTCACCGTAATGTCCGTAGTTTCACTGGGATGGTTGGCCGCTGATGATCGTCGGACGCCAGTCATTGTTGCGTTCGGTCGATGATCTGCATCGGTAAATGCCCTGGCCCGAAGCGGAAATGCGCCGACAAGGTGAGCGCGCCGCGCGAACGATGTCCGCGCCGCAGGTTACTACAAACAATTTAAGCGTTTGGTTGCAATTGCGAACTATCGTGACCTCAGCTAAATCGCGCGGTTTTTGCCTGGTGCCATGATGTCAGATCTTTCCTTTCCGCCGGCACGCTCATCCGTCACTCGACAGAAGGGCATCAGCCTGCGATGGCGGTTGCTGGTCGGCAATCTGATCACGAGTCTTCTCGCGGTGGCTTTCGCGGCAGCAATCGCCTGGAACGGATGGGGCGATCTCCGCAAGAGCGAAGCCGCGGCGCGTGCGCTGTCCGCATTCGAGCTGGTGATGAAGGCCAACAGCCGGATCCCGGCCGAACGCTCCGCCTGGTTCGTGGTCATGGGTCTGGCCGACGCTGCCACGCCCGAGAACCTGTCCGTTCTGGACAAGGCACTCGCCACCACGGATGCCGCGATCGGTGCCGCAAAGCAGGCCATTCGCGCGGCTGAGCTGCCGGCGGGATCGATCGAAGCCGCCGAAACAGCCTTGCAGAATACTCGCAATGTCGCGCGTCAGGCGGCGATGCAGCCCAAGGCGCAGCGCCCCGCCAACAGCCAGCCGGCGATCGTCGACGGTCTGGCCCGCGCGGTCGATGCGCTCACGGCGGCGACAAGCGAAGCCTTGATCAGCCTGTCGCGCGCCGGAAGCGACATCGAAAATCTGCTGCCGTCGGCGGAACTCGCACAAAGAGCGCAAGCCATGCGCGCGATCAACGGCTCCCGTGCGGCGGTGCTCGGCCTCCTGGTCCGGAAGCAGCCCCTGTCTGCGGCACAGATCGTCGAAGCGACCGAGCTGAGCGGCCAGGTCGCGCTGATCTGGAAGCAGATCGAGCAAGGTGTGCACAATGCCGGAGATGCGCCTGAGCTCGTGAACGCCATCAAGCAGGTGCGTACGACACTGATGGATGAAGGCGAGCCGCGGTTTCGCGACGTCGCCGCGGCCGCACGCGAGGGCCGTCCCTCCCCAGTCGGCGAGGCCGACTGGGGGACCGTCCTGAACAGTGTGCTCGGTCTGCGCGACGCCGCCCTAAGCTTCGCCCACAAGGCCAATGACGCCGCGATCGCGCAGGCGCAGACGCGGCTCGTCTGGGCGCTCGCGGCTCTCTTCGTCGTGCTCGCCACCTCGCTCGCAGTCGTCGTCGCGGTGATGCGCCAGGTCATCCGCCCGCTGACGCGACTGACGGGCGCGACGCTGCGGCTTGCCGACCGCGACCTCGATGTCACAATTCCGGACGGACAGCGCGGGGACGAGATCGGTACCATGGCAAACGCGCTACAGATCTTCAAGGATGCGCTGATCGCGAAGAAACTCGCGGACGAGGCAGCCGCGCGTGACGCCGAAGCGCAGATCGCGCGCAGCCGCCGTCTCGACACCATCACGCGCAATTTCGAGGCCATGGTCAGCGAGATCGTGGACACGGTTTCGTCCGCAGCGACCGAACTCGAAGCTTCCGCCGGCACACTGAACAGCACGGCCGATCGGTCGAAGGTGCTGACGATGGCCGTCGCAGACGCCTCAAATGAAGCCTCCGCCAACGTGCAGTCGGTAGCCTCCGCCACCGAGGAGCTGACCTCCTCGGTCAACGAGATCAGCCGCCAGGTTCAGGAATCCGCGCGCATGGCCGGAGACGCAGTTGAGCAGGCTTGCCGCACCAATGAACGCGTCGGCGAATTGTCGCAGGCCGCGGGTCGGATCGGTGACGTCGTCGAACTGATCGACTCGATCGCCAGCCAAACCAATCTGCTGGCGCTGAACGCCACCATCGAGGCGGCGCGCGCCGGCGATTCCGGCCGCGGCTTTGCCGTGGTCGCCTCCGAGGTGAAAGCGCTGGCGCAGCAGACGGCGAAGGCAACCGAGGAAATCCGTCAACAGATTGCCAGCGTCCAGTCCGCGACACAGGAATCGGTCGGCGCTATCAGGGAGATCAGCGGTACGATCGAGAAGCTTTCGGAAATCTCGTCGACCATCGCAGCCGCCGTCGAAGAGCAAGGCGCGGCCACGCAGGAAATCGCCCGCAACGTGCAGCAGGCGGCGAACGGCACCCAGCAGGTCTCCGCAAACGTCACCGACGTCCGGCACGGCGCGAGCGAGACCGGCTCCGCCTCCTCGCAGGTGCTGGCCACCGCCCAGTCGCTCGCCGCAGACTCCGGCCGTCTCAAGCTCGAGGTCGGGAAGTTTCTGGAAGACATGCGCGCGGCGTAACCTCATCCGGGCCGTTGCGACGTCGACGGTCGGCCGGCGAGCGCCAGAGCTGTGATCAGCGTTCAGCGAAGGATCGTCTGCGCAGATCTGCGCGGGCGCGCCCGATGGCGAGGTATCAATATCTGACGATAATTTCGATCTGACGCGATTGGTACAGTTGGGTGGGCTCGAACCACCGACCTCCTGTTCCACAGACAGGCGCTCTAACCAACTGAGCTACAACTGCATCCTTGCGAGCCGCGCCTTGGGGCACCCTGAGAGGGCCGCGCCGAGGGGGCTGGACGGGGCGGAAACTAGGTGCAACGGGGGTTTTTGGCAAGGCCGCAAACGGAGGAAAAACCGGGCTAAATCACCTTCGGCGCGATGAAATCGGGCTTCGGGGCGCCCCTGAGGCTGTTGCGCTCACCTTGACCGCATGCGGCGAGATTCCCCTAGAGGAGAGAGCCCTCTCCCACCCCTCTCCCGCGAGCGGGAGAGGTGAAGAAAAAACCCGGGCCGCTGGGCGCCCGGGTTTCCTGACTTGCTCGATCCGCCTTTTCGATCAGGCGGCGGGATGGGAGAACTTCGAGACGCTGGCCTTGATCGGCTCGGCGGCCTCGGCGGCGACGCGCTGGGTCAGCTCGACGAGCTCCTTGGCCTGGGCCTGGAAGGTCTCGAACTGCTGGCGTGCATGGCCGGTCCAGAGCTGGAAGGCGTCGGTCGGCGACTTGGTGCCGAGCAACTCCTGGGTGAAGTCGAGATGGGCCGTGGTGTTGGCCTTCGCGAATTCCATCAGCTTGGCGGTGTACTCGCTCGCGCCCTTGCTGGCGGTGGCGAACACGGCCTCGACGGTGCCGTTGTGGGTTTCAGCGGCGTCCTTGAACTTGGCGTAGTTCTCCCGGGCCTGCGAAACGCCCTTTTCGGCGAACGCACGCATCTGCTCGGGCACCTCGAACGGAATGATCGAGGCAGAAAACGGATCAGTCGCACCTGTCATGGTTGGTCCCTCTCGACAATGAAAAAATAGAGTGAGCCTTCTGGCGCGCCCGCCGGCCAACCGGGGCCATTTCTTGTTACGAATGGCGGGAACGAAGACTGGAAACGCAAAACAAACGAGATGTCTCGTCCAGCGCCAGTATTATCGCTGCCTAACATGTCAACATTGTGCAGCGCAATGCGACATCGAGGTGCGTTGCCAGAATTTAATCCTTGAGGGCGAGGTTCCGAGGCTGGGGAACCGGGGGTTGCGAGGGGACGAAGCGAGCCAGGAGGACGGTGCGCTCCCTCCCCCACTTGCGGGGGAGGGCTGGGGAGAGGGTTGTCTCAGCCCGCGAGGCCCCCAGAGGAGAGAGCCCCCACCCGCGCCTTCGGCGCGACCTCCCCGCAAGCGGGAGAGGTTTAGACCGAGCCCGCGGCTCCAATCGGCTCAAAACCAAAGCCGGTATGACGCCCGCCCCTTCGCGAATCCTGCGGATGCCGCCGCGCTGCGCCTTGCGGGTCCGGCCAGATTAAGGTTATCGCGGCATTAGGGCTCTCAGGCTAGGCTCGGCCGTGGACCTGCCCGCGCCCGGGCGCGATACTAACCCTTTCTTAAGGCTGCCATTCCCGGCAAGCCCGACATGACGCGTGACAGCGAGAACCAAGCCGGTCGGATGACGAATTCGGATTTCCAGTTGCGAGGCGTCGGCGATCCCCGGTTGTCCGTGCATGCGACCTCAGCGCTGCCGGCGTGGCTCTGGTCATCAGACGGTTCGCGCCTGCTATGGGCCAATGCGGTCGGCGCCAAATTCTTCGGTGCGGCGAACGCGACTACGCTCGCGGAAAAGAGATTCGGACCGGCCGACAGCCATCGCCGCCAGGTCATCAGGCTCGCCCGCCAGCTGCCGGCGAGCGGCGCGATCAGGCTCGAGCGGCTGCGCGGCTTTGGTGCCGGGCTCGGTTCGCTGATGACCTGCGGCTGCGCGCGGCTCTCCTTCGCCGACGGCGGCGAAGGCGTGCTCATCACCGCGATGGTGACAGGCGCGCGCAGCATGCCGCTGGTCGAGCGGCTGCTTCGTCTCGTCGACGGCGCGGCCGTGCCGATGGCGGCGTTCGCGCCGGACGGATTGTTCATTGGCGCCAGCGACGCCGCGCGCGCCCTGCTCGGCTTCCGCGATCTCGGCGAGGCCGGGCTCGAACAGGCGCGCCGCGATGCGCTGGCGCAAGGCCGCGCCGAGATGCCCGTCGGCATCGGCAAGATGGTGCTGCAACGGGTCGGCGCCGGGGCCGATGTCGGTCTCGTCGCGCTGATCGAGCCGACGACGGCGCAAGCGGCAGCTTCGGCCCAGACCGTGCCGGAGGTGGGGCCTGAACCCGCGCCGCATTCTCCGGAGATGCCAGCCAAGCAGCCCGACGCTGGAATCGCGTTGTTCGACCCGTTTGCGGAGCCGGACGAAACGCCTGATGCGACCGAGACGATCGCGCGTGAGTCGCCCGCAAGCGCGATGGCGACGGAGATCGTCGCGATCCAGGATGCCGTGAAGGAAGCGACCGCAGAGCCTGTCCTGGAAACGATCGCGGATGCAGCGGACGCCGCGGTTGAAAACCCGCGCGCAGCCATCGTGCCGCCGCAAGCCGCCTCGATCACGAGCCACATGGAGCCGCAATCTGGACACGCGGAGACGCGGTCTGGACACGCGCAGCCGCGGTCTGGACACGCGGAGACGCGGTCTGGACACGCGCAGGCGCCGCGCCAGCATCCGCTGCGCTTCCTCTGGCAAATGGATGCGGAGGGACGCTTTGTGCTCGCGGCCAGCGAGTTCACTCGCCTGATCGGCGCACACACCGCGAACCGCTTCGGCCGGCCCTGGCGCGAGATCGCCGACGAGTTTGCGCTCGATCCCGACGGCCGCGTCGCGCAGGCGCTGGCGAGCCACGACACCTGGGCCGGCATCACCGTGAACTGGCCCGCCGATGGCGGCGAGCATCTGCCGGTCGAGCTTGCGGGCCTGCCGGTCTACGACCAGGCGCGCAACTTTGCGGGCTTCAAGGGCTTTGGCGTTTGCCGCGATCTCGACGGCCTCAACCGGCTCGATGCCCTCAGGCGCTACGAGCTGTTGGCCGGGCCGGTCGCGCAGCACGGCATTTCGGCCGATGTGGTGGAGCCCGATCCGCAACCGGAGGCGCCGCCGCTCGAGGCATCGCCGACGGGCGAGCCCGAACCGCCGACAGCAAGTGAACCCGAACCTTCCGCACTCTTCATCGAAGCGAATTCACACCCAACCGATCCGGAAACGCCAGTGGAAACGCCTCCGAATGTCGTGCCGTTCCGCGCACCGGGTGACCTCAGGCCACAGGGTGACCTCAGGTCACAGGGTGACCAGAGATCACAGGGTGACCCGAGATCGCCGATGCTGACGCCGGTCGAGAACAGCGCGTTCAACGAGCTTGCGCGGCAATTGTCCGAGCGGCTCGAACGCGAGCGCGAACAGATCGCATCGGCAGCAGTCGAGCCGCCGGCGGACGAAACCGCACCCGAACCGCCGGCGCCGATCGCGCCCGAAGCACCGCCGGCCGCAGCCGCTGCCGAATGGCTGACCGAGCCCGCGCCGCCCGCGCAAGGCCACAGCACGCGCGACCGTGCATTGCTCGATCTGGTGCCGACGGGCATGCTGATCTACCGGCTCGATCGCCTGCTCTACGCCAACCCCGCCTTCCTCGCGCGCATGGGCTATCCGAGCCTGGCCGCGCTGGAAGATGCCGGCGGGCTCGATGCGCTCTATGTCGAGCCGGGCGTCTCGTCCGCGAGCAGCAGGTCGCAATCGGGCACGCCGGTGACGATCAGCGCCGCCATTGCCAATGGCGAGCAGCCGCTCGCGACCACGGAAGCGCATCTGCACACGATCGACTGGGACGGCGCCAGCGCGCATGCGCTGATCTGCGCGCTGCCGCAAGCCGCGCCCGTCATGGTCGCGCCGACTGTCGTCACCGAGGCCATCGTCGCGGAAACCTTCCCCTACACGCCCGATCTCGCGCCCGAGGCCGGCGACGCCGACGCCGAAGATCTCGCCGCAATCCTCGACACCACGGCCGAGGGCATCGTGATGTTCGATGCCGAGGGCAACATCCACGCCTGCAACCGCAGCGCCGAGGCGCTGTTCGGCTATGACGGCGAGGCGCTGATGCAGCAAAATCTGGTGACGCTGTTCGCGCCCGAGAGCCAGCAGGTCGTCGTCGATTATCTCGAAAGCCTCAAGAGCCAGGACATCGCGAGCCTGCTCGACCATGGCCGCGAGGTGCTGGGTCGCGAGAAGAACGGCGGCGTGCTGCCGCTCGCGATGATCATGGGCCGCACCCGGCCGGACGGCCCGAACTTCTTCGCCGTGTTCCGCGATCTCTCGCAGACCAAGAAGGGCGAGAGCGAGCTGACCCAGGCGCGACGCCTGGTCGACGGCGCCGCCAACGCCAAAGCCGACATGCTGGCGCGGATCAGCCACGAGATCCGCACGCCGCTCAACGCCATCATCGGCTTCGCCGAGGTGATGATATCAGAGCGCTTCGGCGCGCTCGGCAACGAACGCTATGGCGAGTACATGAAGGACATCCGCGCCTCCGGCGAGCGCGTGATCACCATCATCGACGATTTGCTGGAACTGACGCGGATCGAGACCGGCAAGCTCGATCTGGCCTTCGCCAACCTCAACCTCAACGATCTCGTCGAGGCCTGTGTCGCCGTGATGCAGCCGCAAGCCAATCGCGAGCGCATCATCATCCGCACCTCGCTCGCGCATGCGCTGCCGCAGGTGACGGCGGACGCGCGCGCGCTGCGCCAGGTCACGATGAACCTGATCTCGAACTCGATCCGGCTTGCGAGCGCCGGCGGCCAGGTCATCGTCTCGACCGCGCTGTCCGACCGCGGCGAGGTGTGCTTGCGCATCCGCGACACCGGCCACGGCCTCAGCGAGAGCGAAGTCGCCGCCGCCATGGCGCCGTTCCGCACGCCACCGCCCGGCGATGCCGCCGACAAGTCCGCGCTCAGCCTGTCCTTGACCAAGGCGCTGGTCGAGGCCAACCACGCCCAGTTCAACATCAAGAGCGCCGCCGGCAGCTCGGGTACGCTGATCGAAGTGACCTTCGCGCCTGTCGTGGCGCAGGCGTGAGGGCGTAAGCTTGTCTCCGCCTTCATGGGCGGGCTTGTCCCGGGCATCCAGCTTCTTGGTCCCGCAAAAAAGGTCGTGGATGGCCGGGACGAGCCCACGGCTGTCCGGTTGAGCGCTTAGCATAGACTGAGGCTCATCTGTCTGTGATCTTGAAGGACTGGCTCGGGCGCGTCCAGATTTTGGATCGATCTGCGGTGCATGAGATTGGTGCGGACGAGCCTGGCGAAGACGAGCGGGCTCTGAACGGCTTTTTGGGCGGCCTGGGCCAGGCGCAGCAGCAGAAAGGCGATCAGGGCGACGGAGATCTGGATTCGCACGGCATTCTCGGAGGTGCCCACGAAGCGGGTGATCTTGAGGGTCTGCTTGACCCAGCGAAAGAACAACTCGATGGCCCATCGCCGGCGATAGAGCCCGGCAATG
>NZ_FOQM01000067.1 GCF_900113735.1 Bradyrhizobium sp. Gha | reverse complement strand
TCAAGGGACAAAAGCCCGGCGCCGGCCTGATCCATCACTCCGATCGCGGCACCCAATATGCTTCAACCGAATATCGCCAAGCGCTGCAAGCCGCCGGCTTCCTGCCTTCGATGAGCCGCAGAGCCGACTGCTACGACAATGCCCCTATGGAAAGCTTCTTCCACACGCTCAAGTCCGAACTGGTCCATCACCGCCAATATGCTACCCGCAATGAAGCAGAGCGCGACATCTTCACCTACATCGAGGGCTTCTACAATCATCACCGCAGACACTCGGCCATCGGCTATATCAGCCCGGTCGAGATGGAGCTAAAATCGGCTTGAACCCTGTCCACTTTTTCGGGGGAAGATCAGAATCCCTCCGCGGAGACAGTCTGGATTGCTTCGCTGCGCTCGCAATGACGGAGTGCGTGGCTACCCCGGAGGCATGCGCTCAAATTTCGTCAAGCCGGAATCGAGCCGATCCCAGTCATAAGCGCGCACCGCGTAAGTGATCGCTTGCGGCTGGTAGCGGGCGGGCTCATCCAAGCTCGCGGCGCGGATGGTGAAGATGTCGGGCATGGCCTTGAAGGTCATGTAAACAGCCACGCCGCATTCGGGGCAGAAGGCGCGCGTCTTCAAATTGCCGCTGTCGGCAACCGTGTCCCACGTCTTGGCCTCGCCTGTCACCGTCACGCCGGTGCGCGCGAAGGTGGCGTAGGAGCCATGTCCGGTGCCGCTTTCACGCTGGCAGTCCCGGCACTGGCAATGGTTGGAGAACAGGGGCTCGGCGGCAATCGAATAGCGGATTGCGCCGCAGGCGCAGCCGCCGGTGTAAGGCTTGTCCATCGTGATACCCCTTATTTGCTTTCGCCGCTGATCTCGTCGAGCTGCCGCACGACCTTCTTCCAGCCTCCGCTCATGCCGGTGTAGGCGGTCTCGTTCCTGGGCAGCACGAAGCCCGCATGAACCAGCTGGATTCGCGTGCCGGCTTCGACGGGGGTGAGGGACCACGTCACGACGGTGTCGAGCGGCGCGCCATAGCCGGTGTTGCGTTCGTCGCCGCCCCTCCAGGCGTAGACGAGGCGCCTATTCGGCATCACCTCCAGCACGCGGCAATGGATGACGCCGTCCCAATGGCCGCCCGGTGTGGTCTGGAACGTGAAGGCGGTGCCTTCGACAGCCTCGAAACCGGTCGGCTTCATCAGCCAGCGCGCGATCAGTTGCGCACTGGTCAGCACCTTCCAGACGGTCTCCGGCGCATGAGGGAGCACCTCGTCGATGACGATGTCTTTGAAGTTTCCTCGGGTCTCGGCTTTCAACGCGGCTGCACTCATGGGTCGATCTCCTTCAAGAGGTCACGCAGGTTCTGCAAGCGCTCGCGCCAGAACACGCCGTAATGGTCCATCCAGGTGACCAGCGGCTCGAGTCCTTGCGGGGCGGCGCGGTAATAGACGTTGCGGCCCTCGGCCCGCTCGGCGACGAGGCCCGCCTGCTTCAACGATTTCAGATGTTGCGAGATCGCGCCCTGCGTCACGCCGCTGCCGCGCGTCAGTTCGGCGACGCTGATTTCCTTGCTGTCGAAGACGCGCTCGAACACCGCGCGTCGGGTCGGGTCGGCGAGGGCACGCATCACGGCAGTGACGGGATTTGAGACCGCTTCGATCATGCCGACAAATTAGTATTAGCTAATGCATTAGTCAATACTAATTCGTCTGTATTCTGAGGCGTCGATTGACATTGACTGACTAGTCAGTCATCATAGAAAAATGATGAAGAAGCCCACCAGAGCGGCCGCCGCCAAGGCAGCAAGTCAGAAGCCCGAAGCTATCAGCCAGGCGTCGAACCGTGCGACGCGCGCGGCGGAGCGGCGCGATGCGATCGTCGAGGCGGCGATGGAGGAGTTCATCGCGCGCGGCTTTGCCGCGACGCGGCTCGACGACATCGCCAAGCGCGCAGGCGTGGCGAAGGGCACGATCTACCTGCATTTCAAGGACAAGGAATCGATGTTCGAGGAGCTGGTGCGCATCGTGATCGTGCCGGTGGTCGCGCGACTCACTGCATTGCCGCCGCCGACGGGCTCGGTGCGCGATCTGATCGAGATGTTTGCCGGCAACTTCATCAAGGAGGTCATCGGCACCAAGCGTGGCGATCTCGTCCGCCTGATCATGGCGGAAGGGCCGCGCTTTCCGGCCGTTGCCGACTTCTATTACCGCGAGGTCGTCTCGCGCGGGATGGCCGGCATGCGCGCGCTGATCGAGCTCGGCATTGCTCGTGGCGAGATCCGCGAGAAGGACCTCGCCCGCTATCCGCAGATCCTGGTCGCGCCCGCGATGATCGCGGTGATCTGGCAGAGCCTGTTTGCGCGCCACGCGCCGCTCGACGCGCAGGACATGCTGCGTGTCCATCTCGATTTGATTTTTGGTGAACGGAGGACGACATGAGGTCGTCGCGAAGGATATTTGCAACCGCATTGGCCGTCGTGCTTGCAACCGGACTTGCCGGCTGCAAGGAGAAGCGCGATCCCGGTTTCCAGGGCTGGGTCGAGGCCGACATGATCTATGTCAGCCCGGACGAGGCCGGTCGCGTGAGCAAGCTGGAAGTCCGCGAGGGCGACGTCGTGAAGGTCGGCGATCCCCTCTATTCCGTCGACGACGATCTCCAGCTTGCCGATCTCAACCAGACCAAGGCGACGCTGGCCAACGCGCAGCAGGTGTTTGATCGCGCGGATTCCCTGCGCAAGACCGGCTCGGGCACGCAAGCCGCGCTCGATTCCGCCGTCTCGGATCTGCGCGTCGCACAGGCGCGGGTGGTGACGTCACAGACGCGGTTGGCGCGACGCAAGGGCTTTGCGCCCGTTGCCGGCACCATCCAGCAGATCTATTTCCGCGAGGGCGAGATGGTGGCGGCACAGCGGCCGGTGCTCTCGATCATGCCGCCCGGCAATATGAAGCTGCGCTTCTTCGTGCCGGAGACGGAGTTGCCGAAACTGTCCGTTGGCGACGAGGTGCGGGTGGCCTGCGACAATTGCGCCGCCGACCTCACCGCAAAGATCTATTTCATCGCGACCTCCGCGGAATACACCCCGCCCGTGATCTACAGCCTCGATGAGCGCAACAAGCTCGTCTATCTGGTCCAGGCGCGGCCGTCGCGGCCCGATGCCTTGCGGGTGGGCCAACCGATCGACGTCTATCTCAACCCGAAGACCCCGGTGGCGGACAAGCGATGAACGCCGGCGACCAGATTGCGATCGACGTCAAGGGCCTGACCAAGTCGTTCGGCGGCCGCGAGGTGGTGCACGACCTGTCGATGCAGGTGAAGCGCGGCTCGATCTACGGCTTCCTCGGGCCGAACGGCTCGGGCAAGACCACCACCATCCGCATCCTCTGCGGCCTGCTGACGCCCGATAGCGGCGAGGGCACCTGTCTCGGCTACGACATTTTGCGCGACGCCGACAAGATCAAGCGCCAGGTCGGCTATATGACCCAGCGCTTCAGCCTGTATCAGGACCTCTCCGTGCGCGAAAATCTCGAATTCGTCGCTCGGCTCTATGGCCTCGCCGATGCGCGCGGTGCGGCGCGCGACATGATCAAGCGGCTCGGCCTCTCCGGTCGCGAGGCGCAGCTCGCCGGCGAGCTCTCCGGTGGCTGGAAGCAACGGCTGGCGTTGGGCGCCTGCACGCTGCCCAGCCCAAAGCTGTTGCTGCTGGACGAGCCGACGGCCGGCGTCGATCCCAAGGCGCGGCGCGATTTCTGGAACGAGATCCATGCGCTCGCGGCGGAAGGGCTCACCGTGCTGGTTTCCACCCATTACATGGACGAAGCCGAGCGGTGCCACGAGATCGCTTACATCGCCTATGGCCATCTGTTGACTCACGGCACTGTGGAGGAGGTGATCGCAGGATCCAAGCTCACGACCTACACCGTAACGGGCGAGAACTTGAACGGCCTCACGGCCGCGCTGTCAGGCGAGCCCGGAATCGACATGGTGGCACCGTTCGGCACCTCGCTGCATGTGTCGGGGCGCGACGTCGCCGCGTTAGAGGCCAGCATCGCGCCGTGGCGCGACAACAGCGGTCTTCATTGGCAGAAGGCGGCGCCCTCGCTGGAGGACGTGTTCATCGAGCTGATGGGTCGCTCCAGGGACAATTTTCAGGGATGATTTCCAATGAGTGCCGTCGATCAGCTTGCGTCCGCACATGAGATCAGGGAGCGCTTCGGCTTCTGGAAGCGCTCCTATGCGATGTTGATCAAGGAGTTCATCCAGCTCAAGCGCGACCGCGTTTCGTTCGCGATGATCGTGATGCTGCCGGTGATGCAGCTCCTGCTGTTCGGCTTTGCCATCAACACCACGCCGCACAATCTTCCGAGTGCCGTGCTGCTCCAGGAGGATAGCGATCTCGCCCGCTCGGTCCTGAAAGCACTCGAAAACACGGCCTATTTCCACTTCATCTATGAGGTGCATGATGTCGACCAGTTCGACAATCTCCTGAAGTCAGGGAAGGTGCTGTTCGGGGTGGAGATCCCGCGTGGCTTCGAGCGCGCGGTGCGGCGCGGCGACAAGCCGGCGCTGCTGGTTGCGGCCGATGCCACCGATCCGGTCGCCGCGAGCGCCGCGCTCGGCTCGCTCGGCATGATCGTGCAGACGGCACTCGCGCATGATCTTTACATCGGTAATCCCCCGGACATGCCGTTCGAGATCCGCGCCCATGCCCGCTATAATCCGGCAGCGAATTCCAGCCTCAACATCGTGCCGGGGCTGGTCGGCACCATCCTGACCATGACCATGCTGATCTTCACCGCGCTGTCGGTGACGCGCGAGGTCGAGCGCGGCACCATGGAGGCCCTGTTGTCGATGCCGATCAAGCCGGTCGAGGTGATGTTCGGCAAGATCATCCCTTACGTGCTGGTCGGATTCGTCCAGGCGTTCCTCATCATCGGCATCGGCGTGGTCCTGTTCGGCGTGCCCGTGCTCGGCAATCTGTTCCTGCTGGCGCTGCTCTCGACGCTGTTCATCACCACCAATCTGTCGATCGGCTACACGATCTCGACGGTCGTGCAGAACCAGCTCCAGGCCATGCAGATGTCGATGATGTTCTTCCTGCCGAGCATCCTGCTGTCAGGCTTCATGTTTCCGTTCGCGGGCATGCCGACCTGGGCGCAATATGTCGGCGAATGCCTGCCCCTGACGCATTATTTGCGCATCGTCCGCGCCATCATGCTGAAGGGCGCGACCATGCAGAATCTGCAGTTCGAGGCGCTGGCGCTGACGGCCCTGATGGCGCTTGCCATGGTCATCGCCGTGACGCGCTTCCGCCGCACGCTGGATTGAGGCAGACTGCCCCGGAACCGAGGGGGTGGAATGGTCAGCTTTTTGAAAGCCAGGCGGAAGGCCGTCCTGTCGGAGGCGTTCGAACGGGAGCTGACGCGCGAGGTGCTGCGCACCGAGCTGTTGCGGGTGAAGGCGTTGATCGCCACGGGCTGCGTCATGCTGGTCCTGCTCACGGCAACCCTCGTGGTCGATCCCGCCATCGCAAACCGGATCTGGCGCGGCACCGACGGCATGATCCGCGAATATGCTCTCGTGACGGGCTTCATGCTGCTCGAGGTCTGGATCCACAGCCAGATCAGTCGAAATCTCAAGCTCGATCGCGATCTGCCCGTGATCAGGCGTTATGTCGGCGCCTTTATCGAGACGTCGCTGCCGACGCTGATCCTGATCCTGCAGATTCGCAGCATGGGCGCTGGGCCCGCGCTCGGTTTCGTGCTGCCGATGGTCTATTTCATCTTCGTCATTCTTTCGACGCTGCGGCTCGATTTCTGGCTCTCCACTTTCACCGGATTTGTCGCCGCCGCCGAATTGCTGGCTGTTGCACTGTATTACAATTCGAGCAACGATTCCGGCGAACCTCTGATCTACTTCCACGCGGTACGCAGCATGGTGATCCTGGTCTGCGGCGTGCTGGCGGGCTCCGTCGGCGCGCAGTTGCGGCGGCAATTCGCGGCGAGCATCGCGGCGGCGACCGCGCGCGATCGGGTGACCAACCTGTTCGGCCAGCATGTCTCGCCGCAGGTGGTCGAACGGCTGATGGCGGAGGGCACCAGTGCTGCCGGGGATCTCCGCCGCGTCGCCGTGATGTTCGTCGATTTCCGCGGCTTCACCGCCGGTGCGCAGTCGCGTACGCCGCAGGAGGTCGTCGACCGGCTCGACGGTGCGTTCGCGGTGCTGGTCGATATTCTCGATCGCAACGGCGGCATCGTGAACAAGTTTCTCGGTGACGGCTTTCTGGCGCTGTTCGGCGCGCCGCTGGAGGCGGCCGATGCCGCGCATCGATCTGTCGCGGCGGCCCGCGAGATGTTGAGTGCAATGGACTGCATCAATGCGCAGACGAACTGGCCGCTGCGAATCGGGATCGGCATCCATTTCGGCGAGGTCGTGGCCGGCAATATCGGATCGCCCCGGCGCAAGGAATACACGGTGATCGGGGACACCGTGAACTTTGCCTCGCGGCTCGAGGCGCTCAACAAGGAGTTCGGCTCGCAACTGCTGATCTCCGCATCCGTGCGCGAGGCGCTCGGCGACGACGGCAAGGACGCCGTTGCGCTCGGCGAGGTCACCGTGCGCGGTTACGAGCAGCCGGTCCCGGTGTTTCAGCTGGGGTGAAGGGGCTGCTCGGGTTTGTTTGAAGACGCGAGCGGAAACAGCGCGCCCGCTGCATTTGGTCGCCCGGTAATATGGTAGCGCTTGACTTCGGTTTCATATACTCATCTATATGACTATATGAATCCATCTCGCGATGACCGCCTGCCACGCTACCAGCGCCTGCGCGACGACCTCGCCGCGCGCATCAACCGCAATGAATGGCGGCCGGGCGAGCCGATCCCGTCGGAAGCCGAGCTCGGCGCTCATTACGGCGTCGCCATCGGCACCGTGCGCAAGGCGATCGACCAGCTCGTCGCTGATGCCGCGCTGGAGCGCCAGCAGGGGCGCGGCACCTTCGTCCGCCGTGCGCGGTTCAACTCCTCGCTGTTCCGCTTTTTCCGCTTCCAGTCCGAAAGCGGCGAGCGGCGCGTGCCGCAGAGCCGCATCCTCAGGCGCAAAAGCGTTCCGGCGACTTCTGCTGTCGCATCGGCGCTGCGCATTCCCACAGGCGAGCCCGTGATCAGCCTGTCGCGCCTGCGGCTGATCGACGACGTGCCGCTGCTCGCCGAAGAAATCTGGCTCCAGCAATCGCGCTTCGCCAAGATCCTTGAGATCGAGACCGCCGAGTTCGGTGACCTCCTGTATCCGCTCTATGAAGAGCGCTGCGGCGAAGTGGTCGTCTCCGCCGAGGAAATCCTGACGGTCGAGACCGCCAACCAGATGCAGGCGCGGCTGCTGCGGCTCGAGGCGCACGCACCTCTGATCGTGATCGAGCGTCTCGCGCTGGATCTGGAGCGGCGGCCGATCGAATGGCGCCGCTCGCGCGGGCCGGCGGATCGCTTCCGCTACCACGCCGAGATCCGATGACGGCCGTTTTCAACGGCATCAAACAATAACGCGTACAGGGATAGGAAACATGTCGAACTGGTACAGTGAGAGCTCGCCGCTGGAACGGCGCACGTTCTGGGCAAGCTTTGGCGGCTGGGCACTGGATGCGCTCGATGTCCAGATGTTCGGCCTCGCCATTCCCGCGCTCATCACCGCCTTCGGTATCGGCAAGGCCGACGCCGGTCTGCTCGGCTCCGTCACCTTGTTCTTCGGCGCGTTCGGCGGCTGGCTTGGCGGCGCGCTCGGCGACCGCTTCGGTCGCGTCAAGGCGCTTCAGATCACGGTCGCGACCTTTGCGCTCGCGACATTCGCGTCAGCGTTTGCGATGAGCTACACGCAGCTCCTGGTGCTCAAGGCCATCCAGGGCCTCGGCTTCGGCGCCGAATGGGCCTGCGGCGCAGTGCTGATGGCCGAGATCATCCGACCCCAACATCGCGGCAGGGCGCTCGGCACGGTGCAGAGTGCCTGGGCCGTCGGCTGGGGCGCGGCGGTGCTGCTGTCAGCGCTGGTCTTCACCTACGCGCCCGCGGACATCGCCTGGCGGATCCTGTTTGCGATCGGATTGTTGCCGGCGCTGCTCATCATCTTTATCAGGCGCGGGCTGAAGGAGCCGCCGCGCGCCGTTGCAAAGGACCCAGATGCGCCGTTCCTCGCCACGCTGTCAGGCATCTTCCACCGCGACGTGGTGCGCTCGACCCTGGTCGGGGGCCTGTTCGGCATCGGTGCCCATGGTGGTTATGCTGCGCTGACGACATTCCTGCCGACCTATCTGCGCCAGGAGCGGCACCTGTCGGTGCTTGGCTCCAGCCTCTATCTCACCGTCATCATCGTCGCCTTCTTCTGCGGCTGCGTTGCGAGCGGGATCATCAGCGATCGCATCGGTCGCCGGGCCAATGTCGCGTTCTTTGCCAGCGCATGCATCGCCACCGTGCTGGTCTACATCTTCGCCCCGCTGACCAACAACCAGATGCTGGTGCTGGGCTTTCCGCTCGGCTTCTTCTCGGCGGGCATCCCCGCCAGCATGGCGGCGCTGTTCAGCGAGCTCTATCCCGCCGGCGTCCGCGGCACAGGTGTGGGCTTCTGCTACAATTTCGGCCGTGTCGTCTCGGCCGCGTTTCCCTTCCTGGTCGGCTTCCTCGGCGACCGCATCGGACTTGGACCCGCGATCGGTATCGATGCGGCCTTTGCCTATGCGCTGGTGCTGATCGCGGTTCTGCTCCTGCCGGAAACCCGCGGCAAGGTATTCGAGCAAACCGCGGCCACGCACGCCTGACCGAACATGAGGAGTAACGATCATGACATTGTTCCAGCGCGGCCTGACGCGCCGCCAGTTTGGCGTGGGCCTCGTCTCGCTTGCCACAGTGGTCGCGACCACAGCCAGGAGTGAGGCGGCCTTGCCTGTGATCGACACCCACGCCCATGTCTTCCATCGCGGGCTGAAACTCGCACCGGGCCGCCGCTATGCGCCTGACTATGATGCGCCGCTGTCGCTCTATCTCGAGCAGCTCGACCACAACGACGTCACCCATGGCGTTCTGGTGCAACCGAGCTTTCTCGGCACCGACAATTCCTACCTCGTCGACTGCCTGAAGCAGACCGGCGGTCGCCTGCGTGGCATTGCGGTCGTCGATCCCGCCGTATCCGCGGACGAGTTGCGCGCGCTCGATCGCGCCGGCGTGGTCGGCATTCGCCTCAATCTCGTCGGCCAGCCTTTGCCCGAGCTTGCTTCGGATGAATGGAAGAGATTGCTCGCAGACGTGAAGGCAATGGGCTGGCAGGTCGAGATCCAGCGCAACGCAGCCGATCTCGCCGTGCTCGTGCCGCACTTGCTCGATCATGGCGTCCCTGTGGTGCTCGATCATTACGCGCTGCCGGATCCGAAGCTCGGCGTCGCCGATCCCGGTTTTCAGTCCGTGCTTAAGCTGGGCGCGACGCAGAGCGTATGGGTCAAGATCTCGGCGCCGTATCGCAACGGCCCGGCCGGTGAGAGCTTTGCAAAGGAGGCGTATCCGCTGCTGCGCAGTGCCTACGGCCTCGATCGTCTGCTCTGGGGCAGCGATTGGCCGCACACGCAGTTTGAGGCAACGCAGACTTACGCGAAGAACCGGCAATTCCTCGACGCGCTCGTCGTCGACGAGCGCGCGCGCGCGCAGGTGCTGGCGTCGCCGCATCAGCTCTTCCGTTTCTGACGCGCGTCGCGATTGCTCCGATTGCTCTCTATTTTGGGGCATGACGGGCGATGTTTTGGGCTTGTAGAGTGCTGCGCGAGGCGGCTGGCTTGCGGCCGCCATTGCGTGAGGACTTGCCGTGCAGCGCCGTTATGTCACCATCGACGTGTTCACCGATCGCGCTTTCGGCGGCAACCAGCTGGCCGTCGTGCTCGATGCAGGCGGGCTCTCCACGCAGCAGATGCAGGCGATCGCGACCGAGTTCAATTATTCGGAGACGACCTTCGTGCTGCCGCCGCGCGACAAGGGCAACGACGCCGAGGTGCGCATCTTCACGCCGGTGCTCGAGATTGCCTTTGCCGGCCACCCCAATGTCGGCACTGCGTTCGTACTTGCGTCAATGGCCAAAGAGCCGAAGCCGCGTCTGCTGTTCGAAGAGAAGGCCGGGCTCGTGCCGGTGGAGATCGTTCGAGAGCATGGTCGGGTGATCAGGACGGAGTTGACCGCGCCGCAGCCGCTGCAGCGGTTTGCGCCGCTGTCACCTGCCGAGGCCGCGAGCTGCATTTCGCTGAGTGCGGACGACGTCAGGACCGATAACCATGCGCCGCATGTTGTCACCGTCGGAAACGCGTTTCTGGTGGTGGAGCTGCATTCGCGCGAGGCGTTGAAGCGGGCCCGGCCTGACGCTGCGGCCTATGCTAAGCTCCTGCCGCGCGACGGCGCCCGCTCAGTGTGGTTCTATACGCGCGACGTCCCTCCGGAAGAGGCGCCGTGCGAGCGGCAGGCGCGCATGTTCATGCGCGGCGCCAGCGGCCTCACCGAGGATCCCGCCACCGGCAGCGCGACCGTCGCCGCTGCCGCGCTGTTCGCCGATCTCGATTCCGTCAGCGATGGCGAGTTGAGGCTCACGGTCGGCCAGGGTTTTGATATGGGCCGCCCCAGCATCCTCCAGACCCGCGTCGTCAAGCGCGATGGCGAGATCGTATCAGCCCATGTCGGCGGCGCTTGCGTGCAGATGATGGAGGGGTCGTTCAGGTTGGCGGGAGAGGAGTAAGCTCTCGCCGCCTGTCATCCTGGAGTCGCGCTAAGGTTAGATCCGTCGTCCTGAGGTGCGAGCCCTTGCGAGCCTCGAAGGATGCGCGGCCCAGCTGCAGCGTCGAGGCACGCCGTCGTCCTTCGAGGGCCGCTGAAGAAGCGGCACCTCAGGATGAGGGCTACGGATAAAGTCGTTGTCGTCTCGTCCTCTCCGGCGCGAACGACAGCTACACCTGCCGCCCCGCCAAATTCTTCACCGTCACGCCATCGCGCTCCTCGATGAGTTCCGCGATGATCCGGCGGTGGCAATGGGTGTGGTCGCGCTCGTAGCAGAGCAGGCAGACGGGGCCGGCTTTCATCACCAGCGCCGAAAGCTCGTCCATCTGCTCCCTTGCCTCCGGCGTCTTCAGGTGCTTCGAGAAGATCTTCTCCAGCACGTCATATTGCCCGCTCCGCGCGGCGAGCCGACCCTCCTTGGGCGTGCCGAGGCCAGCGAGATGAACATAGGCTATGCCGCGCCCGTCGAGGCCTGCGGCAAGCTGCTTCTTGGAAAAGCCCGGCCGGCGCGACGACGTCACGGCGCGCACGTCGACCACCAGCTTGACGCCGGCCTGCTCCAGCTCGTCCAGCACGGCCTTGGGCGGCGTCTGCTCATAGCCAATGGTGAAGAGCGTTTTCGCCTTGGCCATCGCTCTCTTTCAACTTACCCGCGCGATCAGTTCCATGGCGCCATGCGGTGCGCGCACCTTGCCTTCGTGGATGACATAGGCGAACACGTCGCGCGGCTCCTTCTTCGGCTTCGCCTTGTCAACCTTGGGCAGGTCGTCGGGTTCACTTCCCTCGGCCCACGCCTGAAAGCGCTCAGCCCAGGCGTCGAGTTGCTTCGGCGGATAGCAAGTCTTGATCTCGTCATTGCCCTTCTGCAGCCGGGCATAAACGAAGTCGCCGGCGACGTCGGCGATGGCGGGATATTTGCCGTGTTCGGCAAACACGACAGGCGTCCCGAATTCGCGGATCAGCGCGATGAATTCAGGCGCGCAGAAGCTGTCGTGACGCACTTCGACGACGTGACGCAGCGCGCGGCCATCGAGCCTGCGCGGTAATAGTTCCAGAAACTTGCCGAAATCGGCGCCGTCGAATTTCTTTGTCGGCGCGAACTGCCACAGCACCGGCCCGAGATGATCGCCGAGTTCCAGCACGCCGGAATCATAGAAACGCTTGATGGAATCGCCGGCCTCGGCGAGCACGCGCCTGTTGGTGGCAAAGCGCGGTCCCTTCACCGAGAACACAAAGCCCTCGGGCACTTCGGCTGCCCATTTGCGAAAACTCTCCGGCTTCTGCGAGCCGTAATAGGTGCCGTTGATCTCGATCGAAGTCAGCTTCGAGGCGGCGTAGGACAGCTCCTTCGCCTGCGTCAGCTTCTCAGGATAGAACACGCCGCGCCACGGCTCGAAGGTCCAGCCGCCGATACCGATGAAGATCTTGCCGGATTTTTTGGTCGCGGTTTTTGCTTTGGCCACGGAGGGATCTCGCATCGACGGGACGGGGAGGGCCGCATCCTATTCAAACCAGAAGTGATTGGCCAGTTGTCGCATCCTGTCGAGGCTCGCTGCGCGGTCTGCAAAAAAAGGGAAAACAGGATGCGGATGCAGTTGCCGGGAGCGGCGCTCGTGATGATGACATCTGCTGCCATGACCTATTCGGCGATGGCGCAAGACGACGCGAAGGGCGCCAGCAGGGTAGCGGCATTGCCTCGCGCGGGAATATTCGCGCGACTCAAATCAGGCCGGCGACGAAGTAGGGAGTGGCGAATGGCGAGTAGCGAAGAGGGACGGCTGCCGGCTTGCCGCCATTCGCCATTCGCCCCGCTGGCCCTTCCGGCCGTGCGTTCATCCGTGGTATGACCGGACCCATCAGGAACAGGGGCGGGCTGGCATGTCGTCTGAGTCGGTGGGTGGCATTTTTGGCGCTGTTGTCGCGGCGGTGGCGCTTGCGGTTGCCGTCGTCTTTGGGCCGATCGGGCAGTACGGCAAGCCCCCCAAGCCGGCCAAGGTCGAGCCGGCCCCTACCGTGGCGCCCGCCCCGGCCGCGCCGGCGCCGCGGGGGCCGGTGATCCGGGAAGTCCCGAACCAGTAATGGCCTGAAAAAAGGCGGTTCGGCCCCTTGCAAAGCGGTTTCGCCGTTCCCATCTGGGTACTAACGGCGCCGTCGAGCGAATACTCCGGCGCTGGAACGACCTTGGAATAGCTTGGGCTGCGCCGGATGTACGCGCGGTTCGCCGTTCCGGGGTCGTTGGCATTTTAGGCCCTGCTTTGGGCCGTTCCCCCGAGGCCCCGGCTTGGCATCGCAGGACGCGGCGGATATACGCTGCCGTCATGAACGAAGCGATCAGACCGGGCGTCGACTATCAGGCTCAAGAAGGGCCGGAATTGTCGGTTATCGTCCCGACCTTCAACGAACGTGACAACGTGACCGTGCTGTACCGGCGGCTGGAGGCGACGCTTGTCAACGTCGCCTGGGAAGTCGTGTTCGTTGACGATAATTCGCCTGACGGCACCTGGGACGTCGTGCGTGCGCTCGCTCTGAAGGACAGCCGCGTGCGCTGCATCCGCCGGATCGGCCGCCGCGGCCTGTCGGGCGCCTGCATCGAGGGCATCCTGGCTTCGAGCGCCCCTTACGCGGCCGTGATCGATGCCGACCTCCAGCACGACGAGACCCAGCTGCCGAAGATGCTGCTGCTGCTCGCAAGCGACAAGGCCGACCTGGTCGTCGGCAGCCGCTACATCGAGGGCTACAAGAGCGAAGGTTTCAACAAGCAGCGCGCCGGCGCCAGCGCGCTGGCGACCGAGGTCGCCCGGAAGATGCTGCGGGTCGAGATCGCCGATCCCATGAGCGGCTTCTTCATGGTTCGCCGCGACCGCTTCGAGCGGCTTGCGCCAAAACTGTCGGTGCACGGCTTCAAGATCCTGCTCGACCTCGTCGCCACCGCGCATGGCGAATTGCGCGCGGTCGAGATTCCCTACACGTTCGGCGCCCGCCAGCATGGCGAGAGCAAGCTCGATTCCATGGTCGCGCTCGACTTCCTCGGCCTCGTGCTGGCGAAGCTCACCAACGACATCGTGTCGCTGCGTTTCATCCTGTTCGCGATGGTCGGCGGCATCGGCCTGGTGGTGCACCTCACCACCCTGTTCGTCGCGCTCGAGCTGATCAAGGCGCCGTTCGCGGAGGCACAGGCCGCCGGCGCCGTCGTCGCCATGACCACCAACTTCGTCATGAACAACTTCCTCACCTATCGCGATCAGCGGCTGAAAGGCTTTGCGATCCTGCGCGGCCTGATCATGTTCTACATCGTCTGCAGCGTCGGCCTGCTCGCCAATGTCGGCGTCGCCTTCTCGGTCTATGACCAGGAGCCGATCTGGTGGCTGGCGGGCCTTGCCGGTGCCCTGATGGGCGTGGTGTGGAACTACGCGATGTCCGGACTGTTCGTCTGGCGCAAGAAATAGCGCGCCAAGGAATCGGATATGGGCCGGGCTGACGCACGGATCGTCCGCAATACGGCGCTGGTGATCCTTGCGCTGGTCGCATTGCGGCTGGTCGCAGCCGCCTTCACGCCGATTACCTTCGACGAAGCCTATTACTGGATGTGGTCGAAGAGCCTCGCTGGAGGCTACTACGACCACCCGCCGATGGTGGCTTACGTCATCCGCGCCGGCACCATGATCGCGGGCGATACCGAGCTCGGCGTCCGTCTGGTCTCGGTCCTGCTGGCGCTGCCGATGAGCTATGCGATCTATCGGACGGCTGCGATCCTGTTCGGCGGCACGCGGGTGGCCGCGACCAGCGCCATCCTGCTCAACGTCACCATGATGGCTTCGGTCGGCACGCTGATCGTGACGCCGGATGCACCGCTGCTGGTCGCCTCCAGCTTCGTGCTCTTCTTCCTCGCAAAGGTGCTGGAGACCGGCCGCGGCGCCTGGTGGCTCGCGGTCGGCGCCGCCGTCGGCGCGGCGCTGCTGTCGAAGTACACCGCGATGTTCTTTGGCGCTGCGATCCTGATCTGGCTCGCTTCCGTACCGAAGCTGCGGCGCTGGTTTCTGTCGCCCTGGCCCTATCTTGGTGGCCTCGTTGCGCTTGCGCTGTTCTCGCCGGTGATCCTCTGGAATGCGGATCATCACTGGGTTTCTTTCGTCAAGCAGCTCGGGCGTGCCAAGGTCGAGGATTTCCGCCCGGTCTTCGTCGCGGAGCTGATCCCGACCCAGATCGCGTTTGCGACGCCACTGGTGTTCATCCTCGGCGCGATGGGCCTGCACACACTGACCTGGCGCCGGGCCGGCGCGCTGGCCTCGCGCGTGCTGATCGAGACGATGTTCTGGACCATCGTCGCCTATTTCGTCTGGCATTCGCTGCACGCCCGTGTCGAGGCCAATTGGTTCGCGCCGGTTTATCCGCCCTTCGTCATCGCCGCCGCAGCAGCGGCCAACCTTGCGCAGTGGAAGCCGCGGGCGCGGCGCCTGGTGGATTTCTGCCTGCGCTGGGCCGCGCCGACCGGAATCGTGATGTTTGCCGCGCTGATCCTGCAAGCCAATACCGGCTGGCTGTCAGGCTATCGCCGCGATGCGACGGTGCGCAGCGTCGGCGTGGGCTGGCGCGAACTCGCCGCCGGCATCGAAGCGGCACGGGTGCGAAATGGCGCGAGCTGCGTGCTGACGCCCGATTACGGCACCACGGCGTGGCTTTCCTTCTATCTGCCGCGCGGCTCCTGCGTGGTGCAGCAGAACCAGCGCATCCGCTGGGTCAACATGCCCGAGCCCGATCCGAAGCTGCTGGCGGGCAAGTTGATCTATGTCGACGAGATCAGGCCCGACGGCCATCCCTTCCTCAACGACGTCTTCACGCGAGTGACGCGCGTCGGCGAGCTGCAGCGCAAGCGCGGGCCGCTGGTCATCGAGACCTATGGGATCGATCTGCTCGAGGGCGCCAGGGGCGACGTGCTGGACCGCTCGCCGCCGCCCGAACTTCAGCCCTGAAGATCACGCCGCTCTCCGGCGCGGGACTGCGCCGTTCCCGGGCGCGGCCTCCAGCTGCTTGACGATCAGCGCCTGGCCAGCGCGCGGCTCTTCGTTGTGAGATCCTGCGTGCGGCGGCGTTCCGTCCACAGTTGCACGCCGATGAACACCGCGACTGGCGGTAGTGCAGCTGCGAGCGTGACCGCGGCATCGAGCCAGACGCCGTGCGTGAACGCGAACAGATTGAGCCCGGCCCAGGCCACCATCGCCGCCGCTGCCGCGACGAAGCCGAGCGTGCTGCGTCGCCAGGCGAGCAAGCCCACCAGCAGCATCGGCAGCAGGATCGCGACGAGGCCATCTGCGATGTGAACCTTGCGGTCGCGCAAGATGCTGTCGCCGGCGACCAGATGCGTGATCGCGGTGGAGACCACCTCGACGCCGGGCATCAGGGAATCGAACGGCGTCGGAAGGAAATCGCCGCTGCCGGCAACGGCGGCGCCGATCACGACGATCCGGTTCTCGATCGCCTTGCGGTCGAGCGTGCCGTCGAAAATGCTCTGCGCGCTGACAGTGCGAATGGTGCGGCGCGGGCCGTAATAGGTGATGGGCAGCGAAAAGCCGGTATCGGTCGGCACCGTGCGATCACCGAGCATGAGATGATCGGGCGCGATCGTCAGCGGCTTGTCGAGCGCGCGGCTGGCGACGCGCAGCGGCAACGACGGTTCGATCCTGTCGCCGGTCCGGAACAGCATCGGCTCCGAGAGCGGCGAGCCGGATTGTCCGGTCGCGACGTTGACGATTCCGACATCGGCGTGGTCGGCGAAAACCGGCAATGGCAGCAGAAAACGCTCGGCCTGGGGAAGGGTGGCGAGCGGCCCGTCGCCGCCGGATGCCACCATCTCGCTCGCGGCCGGAAAGATCGCTGCGCCTGCGAGCACCATCGGGCCGGTCGCAAGTGTGTGGGCCAGCGTGGCGTCGCCGATCGCGGCGCTGCGGTCGACCAGCAACAGGTCGATTGCGACGATTTTCGGCTTGAACTGCACGATGGTGTCGACCACGCGGGCGAGGTCGGCGCGCGGCAGCGGATAGCTGCCACCGCGTTTCACCACGGTGTCGTCGATCGCGACGATGGTGACGAGGTCGGGCGGAGCTTGCACGCCACGAACCTGGGTTCGCCAATCGGTCAGCGTCGCCTCGAGCCGATCGAGAAAGAGCAGATGGCCGTTGGCGTGAGCGGCAAAAATGCCGGCGCCCCATAGGGCAGCGAGGACGAGGGCCAACACGATCTCGGTGCGTCTATTCATACTATCGTACTGCAATCCGGTCTTCGTCCGCGTCTTGTGGCGCGGACCTCATTCAATCTGCGGACTTCGTGATCCAGCCTTCTTGGCCGGGCCGTGGTGACCCAACCCTGCCATCAGCACATCGACGCGCGGCAAAGGCCGAGTCCGTAGCTATCTTCTCGCTCGCGCCATTTCCAGATTGGCGCGATCATTTTTTCAGTCAGGAAAAACCCGTCTTTCCTCTCCCGTGTCCCCGCCTGGAGGCGAACGGGGCCCGGCTGCGCCAGCCTCGCGCAATGCTGCCCGCTTTCTTCCGGATGTTGATGACCACGAAAACGACTTGGTTGGTGCGTTTAGAGATACGGCCGGAGGCGTCGGAATCGCTAGCGCAACCGGCCGAGAATGATGGTTAACGGCGTCGCCTAAGTCCGTAGTCCTGCGGGCTTTTTTCTCGAAACGGCACAGCGTTAACGGGTTGCCCTAGATCTGCCAGAACTTAATCCGCATTTAACTAAAAGTCGCCTTAATGACGCTCCGACCTTCTGCGAGATGCCGTTCCCGGATCGTGACCAGTGGCACTTCGGAGGGGGACTTAGTGACACCGTCCTGGACGCAAGGCGAATGAGTACGAGTATCGCTGCGCAAAGTTACGCGGCACGGAAGCCAAATAATTCTCGGAAGTCTTCCCGGAACATGACCAACCAAAACGTGCTTGGCGCCGCCGTGGCCGGCTGCGTCCTGCTTGCCGGCTGGACCGTCTACAACAACATCTTCGCAGCCAGCGTCTATCCGACCGTCGGCAGCTCCGGCTACGACGAGCCCGTGGTCAAGCGCGCGCCCAAGGTCGCGCTGCGCGAAGCGGGCGAGGCCATCAGGGAAACCTTTGCACTGCTGCCCGACCGGCTGCAGGTGGCTGCACCGATCTCACGCGAAATGTTCAATGACCGCTTCGCCGCGGCGGCGACGCAAGGCGTGGACTCCAACGCCGCGAGCGCTGCGCCCGAGACCAAGGTCGCCGAAGTCAAGGATGCGCCGAAGCCGGCCGTCGTCGCTAAGGTCGCGGAAGTGCTGAAGAGCCCCGTCAAGGCCGTCGAGAAGATCGCCGATGCCGCGAAGACCAGGCGCTCGGAAGCGCCGGTGCAATTGGCTTCGGCTGATCCGGCCCAGATCGTGCCGGCGCCTGAAGCGAAGCCGAAGTCCTTTGCCGATCGTGCCAAAGCCGCGGTGATGTCGATCACCGGCCCGCGCCAGTCGATGGTGGAGAAGCTCTGGGGCAAGCGCGAGCCCTCCGGCGGCTTGCTCGCCTACGCCTCGGCCGATGCCAGCGTGACCTCGGCGATCGCGCCGAAGGAGCAGAACCCGATGTTCGGCGGTGCGCCGCCCTACGAACGCGACACCGCGGTCTACGACATCACCGCCAAGACGGTTTATCTGCCCGATGGTACCAAGCTCGAGGCACATTCCGGCCTTGGCTCCAATCTCGACGATCCGCGCTCCTCGAAAGTCCGCATGCGCGGCGTGACCCCGCCGCACATCTACAATCTGAAGCCGCGCGAAGCACTGTTCCACGGCGTGCCCGCGCTGCGTCTGACACCGATCGGCGGCGAGAACGCAATCTACGGCCGCGATGGCCTGCTCGCGCACACTTTCATGCTCGGGCCGAACGGCGACTCCAACGGTTGCGTGTCGTTCAAGGATTACTACGCGTTTCTCGACGCCTATCGCAACAAGGGCATCCGCAAGCTCGCGGTGCTGGCGCGCGTCGAGTGATCTCAGCCGCCTCCGGACAATAAAAAGGGCCGCTTGCAGCGGCCCTTTTTCATTTCTCCGCTTCCGCCGGTGACCTTGTCACGCCGCGCCGGCCGGCATGATCCTGCGCAGTGCCATCTCGGTCGCGATCGCCTCCCGCACGCTGGGGCGCGTCTGCATGCGTTCGAGATAGGCCGCGAGCGGTGGCCAGTGCGTGATGTCCACGCCTGCGGGACGAAGCAGCAGCAAGGCCCAGGTGAGATGCGCATCGGCGACGGTGAAGCTGTCAGCCACCAGGAACTCGCGGGCCGCCAGATGTGCCGATGGCACTGACAACGTCTCTCCGATCCGCGCGCGCGGCTTGGCGAGCGAGGCATCGTCCTTGTACCAGAAGGTCGGAAACAGGAAGGCCTTGTGGATCTCGGTGCCGACGAAGCTCAACCATTCCTGCAACCGGTAGCGGTCGATATCGCCGGGTGCTGGCGCCAAGCCGCGTTCGGGCTTCATGTCGGCGATGTATTGCAGCACCGCCGCGTTTTCCGTCAGGCGCTCGCCGTTCTCCAGCACCAGCACCGGCACGGCGCCCTTCGGCGAGATGTCGCGAAAATCGCCGCCATCGTCCGCAATTTTCTTGGTCTGCAGATGCACCTGATGATAGCGCGCATCCAGACCGGCTTCCAACAGCGCGATGCGGCTCGCAAGCGAGCAGGCCATCGGCGAGAAATACAGCTGCAGCATCGCTTTTCTCCGTTATCTCAGCGCATCGCCGCGCGCGATGATCGCGAAGCGGTCGGACAGTTCGGCCAGCGCAACCTCGTGAATGGTGCGGGCGTCCAGCGTGCCGCCGCGTCCGTCAGGCAGGTCGCGCGTCGCGCAGGCATCGGCATCGACGGTGGTGCGAAGGCCGAGATCGAGCGCGGCCCGCGCGGTGGAGCTGACGCACATATGCGTCATGAAGCCGGCCAGCACGATGTCCTTTCTGTCGGTCTCGTCGAGGCGCGCCTTGAGGTCGGTGCCGGCGAACGCATTGGGCAGCTCCTTCTCGATCATCAGCTCGCCGGAGCGCGGCTTGAGCTCCGCGACGATGGCGCCGCGCTCCGTGCTGCGATCGAACAGGCCGCCTGCCTTGCCGCGATGGGCGATGTGGATGATCACCGTTCCCGCTTCGCGCGCCCGCGCCAACAGCGCGGCTGCGCATGCGATCGCCGGCCGGGCGTCGGGCAAGGCAAGGGGCCCCGCGAGATATTCGTTCTGGATATCGATCAGCACCAGCGCGGCGTCGCCAAGACGCGGCGGATTGAGGTCGGCGCCGGCGAGCTGGAGCAGGGTCTTTGCGGCAGTCATGGTCGTGGGAATCTCCGAGGGAACCCGAGGAAGGCCTGCCCGAACATAGCGCGGGGTCGGCCTGCCGATATGCAGGGATATCGCAGCCAGTGGCTGCGTTATTGCAGGCTGACCCCGCGCGATGTAGCCTGACGCCATGAACTGGGACGATCTGCGCATCATCGCCGCCGTCAGGGACGAGGGCACCTATGCCGGCGCCAGTGCGCGACTGCGCATCGACGAGACCACGGTCGGGCGCAGATTGTCTCGCATCGAACGCGCGCTCGGCTTGCGCCTGTTCGAGGCCGCCGACGGCGTCCGCAAGCCAACGCGGCAATGCGAGGCGGTGCTGGCGCATGTCGAAGCGATGGCGGCGCATGCCGCCGAGATCGGCCGCGTCGGCGAGAGCCTGGCAGGTCCGGTGGGACGCCTGCGCATCGCCTCCACCAACACGGTCGCCGAAGCGGTGCTATCGCCGCGCGCGAGCGACTTCCTGCGCGCCAATCCCGGCCTGACATTGCAATTCCTCACCTCGAGCGAGAACGTCAAGTTCTCGCGCTGGGAGGCCGACCTCGCCATCCGGCTGCGCAAGCCCGACAGGGGCGACTTTGCGATCTCGAAGCTCGGCGAGATCAAGCTCTATTATTTCGAGCCTGTCGCGGGCGAAGGCGAGGCGATGCTGTGCGCCTATCCGGATGAGCTCGGTGCCATTCCCGAGATGCAATTCCTGCGCACCAGGAAAGTCCGTGCGCGCTGCGTCACCGACAACGTCCGCGTCATCCGCAATATGATCCGCGCGCATCAGGCGGCCGGCGTGTTGCCGGAGTATGTTTGCGCGGATTTGCTCGGCGATCGCCGCCTGCATGCCACCCTGCTGCCGAAGCGGCGCGATGCCTGGCTGCTCGTGCAAAATCATCTCAAGCGCGACGCCGCAACGCGCGTGACGATCGATTGGGTGAGGGCGTGTTTTCAGGAGATGGCTCTTGGTTGATTGAATCTCCGTCTAATCCTAACATTCGGTTGTCATTCCGGGGCGGCGCGAAGCGCCGAGCTACGGTGCGCAATTGCGCACCTGAGAATCCATAACCACAGGTCTAATGGAATGGCGTACTACTCTACATCCTGGCGAGTAAGAAATACGGCAAGGTGTACATTGGCGTAACCAGCGACCTCGTTCGGCGCACCCACGAGCACAAGACCAAAGTCGTCGCTCTGGTGCAACGAGCGGTTCGTGCGTTCTGTCCGGCGGGTGGTGTGGTGTTGGATCCCTTCATGGGCTCAGGGTCTGCGGGTGTTGCGGCGCTTGTAGAGCAGCGCCGCTTTTGGGAGCTGAGTATCACAAAAAGTACTTCGGGCCCTCGCTGCCGATCGGTTGAAGAAAAATGCCGTGGGAAAAGGGATATTTCAGCCACTGGAACGGCCGATCCTCACACCTAACCCTCGATCACAAGCGGCGACAGCTCCCCTGCATTTCAGAGTGGCCGCCGAGTAGAGCGCCTCCCAAACGAAAACCCCGGCATTGCTGCCGGGGTTTCGCATTTGTGGAGCGAGATCCCGGATCTGCGGTGCACCGCTTCGGGCTGCACCGCGTCCGGGACGACTTCGTCGCCTTAGAAGTCCATGCCGCCCATGCCGCCGCCGGGGGGCATCGCGGGACCGGCGCCGCCCTTCTTGGGCAGTTCGGCGACCATGGCTTCCGTGGTGATCAGCAGCGCCGCAACCGAAGCTGCGTTCTGGATCGCGGTACGGACCACCTTGGTCGGGTCGATGATGCCCTTCTTGACGAGGTCGCCATATTCGCCGGTCTGGGAGTCGAAGCCGTGAGCATAGGCCTTGTTCTCCAGGATCTTGCCGACGATCACCGAGCCGTCTTCACCGGCGTTGATCGCGATCTGGCGAGCGGGAGCCGACAGCGCCTTGCGCACGATCTCGACGCCGGTCTTCTGGTCGTCGTTCTTGGTGCGCAGGCCCTTGAGCTGCTCGGAGGCGCGGAGCAGGGCGACGCCGCCGCCCGGGACGATGCCTTCCTCGACAGCCGCGCGGGTCGCATGCATCGCGTCATCAACGCGATCCTTGCGCTCCTTCACCTCGACCTCGGTCGCGCCGCCGACGCGGATCACCGCGACGCCGCCAGCGAGCTTGGCGAGACGCTCCTGGAGCTTCTCACGGTCGTAGTCCGAGGTGGTTTCCTCGATCTGCGCCTTGATCTGGGCCACGCGCGCCTCGATGTCGGCCTTCTTGCCGGCGCCGTTGACGATCGTGGTGTTCTCCTTGTCGATCATCACCTTCTTGGCGCGACCGAGCATGTTGAGCGTGACGTTCTCGAGCTTGATGCCGAGATCTTCCGAGATCGCCTGGCCGCCGGTCAGGATCGCGATGTCCTGCAGCATGGCCTTGCGGCGATCGCCGAAGCCCGGAGCCTTGACGGCCGCGACCTTGAGGCCGCCGCGCAGGCGGTTCACGACCAGGGTCGCGAGAGCCTCGCCTTCGACGTCCTCGGCGACGATGACCAGCGGCTTGCCGGTCTGCACCACGGCCTC
>NZ_FOQM01000069.1 GCF_900113735.1 Bradyrhizobium sp. Gha | reverse complement strand
GCATAACTCTCGCCCGTTCGCGCCTGTGCCTTGCGCTTCAGCTCTGCCAACAGCTTCAAAAGGTCCGCAATGTCGCCGGCTTTCACGCTGTGTCTCGACATCTTCCCGCCCTTGCCCGGCGACAGCGATGTAACCAGCCATGTCGAACGGCTCAGTTCCAATGACACGAAAATTGCGCCAAACTGTGTGCGGATAGCGGCCAGTCCGGCGGAAGGATGATCGAGCAACATCGTCGTCTCCAGGTTGGTGTGTTAGCAACCTCAGTCTGGCCTCAGACCAGGTCGCTATCCACTCCCCATGGAATCTTCGCTGCGCGCGCAATGACGGAGGATCTGGCACCGCCATCAAGGCTGTGGCATAGAACGCCGGTGCGGCCTCCTGCCGCGCCTCTTTGCCTGCATCACATTCATCGCCGGAGACATTCATGCGCCGCTCATTCCTCCTCGCCGGGCTCGCTGCCGCGAGCCTCGTTGCCTCCATCGCGAGCGCCAGCGCTCAGTCGCGGTTGGTGCAGGTCGGCGTGCTCGAATGCCGCGGCGGTGCCAGCATCGGCTTCGTGGTGGGATCGGTGACCAATCTCGGCTGCGTGCTGCGCGCCGACGGCCTGCCTGAAGGCCGCTATGTCGCGACGATCCGTAAAGTGGGCCTCGACATCGGCATCACCCAGGAAACCACGCTGGCCTGGGGCGTGTTCGCGCCGGTCAACCGGCTCGGCCCCGGCGATCTCTCCGGCAATTACGCGGGCGCGCAGGGCAGCGCCTCGGTCGGCGTCGGCCTCGGTGGAAACGTGCTGGTCGGCGGCTCCAACAATTCGATCGCGCTCCAGCCGCTCAGCGTGCAGGGCCAGGTCGGCCTCAACGTCGCGGCCGGACTCGAAAGCCTGGAACTGCGTCCCGGTCGCTAGGACGCGTCAATGGCGGTGCCGCTTTCACCTCTCGCCGCTGGGGAGAGGTGATGCGCCAACAGTTAGGACCTAATCGAACTGACGACGCACCGCAGCGACGTTTGATGCTTGCCAAATCTCGGGGACGGGCAGAGCATCTGCGCTTGCCGACCCAATCATGGGCCGAGCTCCACACCAAGGAGGCGGCGAATGGGACAAGACGTCAGAAGTCCCCGAGGTCCACGGTGCATTGCGCTTGTGGGCCCTTTCCAAGCAGGTAAAACCACGCTTCTCGAAGCGATCCTGGCGCGTACGGGCGCAATCCCCCGCGCCGGCAGCGTCGATGCCGGAACGTCCGTCGGCGACGCCACGCCCGAGGCCCGTCAGCACAAGATGACCGTCGGGCTCACTGCCGCCACCACGAGCTTCATGGGCGACAGCTACACTTTCCTGGATTGTCCCGGGTCCGTTGAGTTCGCCCACGACATGCGCGCCGCTTTGCCCGCGGTCGACGCCGCCATCGTGGTCTGCGAGGCCGACGAGAAGAAGCTGCCGCAGCTTCAGATCATCCTGCGCGAGCTGGAGGAGTTGAAGATTCCGCGTTTCCTGTTCCTGAACAAGATCGACCGCGCCAACGAGCGCATCCGTGAGACGCTTGCGATGCTCCAGCCCGCTTCGCGCGTGCCGCTGGTGCTGCGCCAGATCCCGATCTGGAAAAACGAGCTGATCGAAGGCTTTGTCGATCTCGCACTGGAACGTGCGTTCATTTATCGCGAGCACAAGGCCTCCGAAGTGGTCGCGCTCGACGGAGGCAATCTCGATCGGGAGAAGGAAGCGCGCTTCTCGATGCTGGAGAAGCTCGCCGATCACGACGATGCGCTGATGGAGCAACTGCTCGAGGACATCCAGCCGCCGCGTGATGCGGTGTTCGACGATCTTGCCCGCGAATTGCGCGAAGGGCTGATCTGTCCCGTGCTGCTCGGTGCCGCCGCGCGCGAAAACGGCGTGCTGCGCCTGATGAAGGCGCTGCGCCACGAGGCGCCGGGAATCGCGGAGACCGCAAAACGTCTCGGCGCGCCCGAGACCAAGGACGCGCTCGGCTTCGTGTTCAAGACGCTGCACTCGCAGCACGGAGGAAAGCTGTCGCTGACGCGGCTGCTCGCCGGCCGTCTCGACGACGGCGCCACGCTGCAATCCTCCTCCGGTGGAACGAGCCGCATCTCCGGCATCCTCGCTGTGAGCGGCGCTTACGACAGCAAGCGGACCTCGGCCGAAGCCGGTGACACCGTGGCGCTTGCCAAGCTCGATCCCGTCAAGACCGGCGACACCGTGTCGAGCGGCAAGACCGCGCCGGCTGCACTCACGGCGTCGGAGCCGACGCCGCCGGTGCTCGCCATGTCGGTTGCGGCCACCGACCGCAAGGATGACGTCAAGCTCGGTCAGTCGTTGATGCGGCTGCACGAAGAGGATCCCTCGCTCGTCGTCGTGCAGAACGCCCAGACTCACGACACCGTGCTGTGGGGGCAGGGCGAGATGCACTTGCGCGTCGCGACCGAGCGGTTGCGCGATCGATTCGGCGTCAAGATCTCCTCGCATCCGCCCGCGATCGGATACCAGGAGACCATTCGCAAGTCGATCACCCAGCGCGGCCGCCACAAGAAGCAGTCCGGCGGTCATGGTCAGTTCGGCGATGTCGTGCTGGACATCAAGCCGCTGCCGCGCGGCGAGGGCTTCAGGTTCGCCGAGACGGTCGTCGGCGGCGCGGTGCCGCGCAATTATATCGGTGCGGTGGAAGAGGGTGTGGTCGACGGGCTCGCGCGCGGCCCGCTCGGTTTCCCCGTGACCGATCTGCAGGTGACGCTGACCGACGGCTCCTATCACAGCGTCGATTCCTCCGATCTCGCTTTCCGCACGGCGGCGCGGATCGGGCTCAACGAAGGCCTGCCGCAATGCCAGTCGGTATTGCTGGAGCCGATCCACGTGGTCGAGATCGTCTGTCCGACCGATGCCACCGCCAAGATCAACGCGATCCTGTCGGCGCGGCGCGGCCAGATCCTCGGCTTCGACACCCGCGAGGGCTGGAGTGGCTGGGATACCGTGCGTGCCATGATGCCGGAAGCCGAGATCGGCGAGCTCATCGTCGAGCTGCGTTCGGCCACGGCAGGCGCCGGCAGCTTCACCCGTCAGTTCGACCACATGGCCGAGGTGACCGGCCGTGCCGCCGATCAGATCATCGCCGCGCATCAACACGCGGCCTGATTGGAGGCTCTGCCTTCTCGTCGCCCTCTCCCCGCTCTTGCGGGGAGAGGGCGGGTGAGGGGCCCGTTTCCACGAAGCGCGTCATTTCATTTGGTCATTTGGCCGCGCCCCCCTCCACTCGTCATTGCGAGCGCAGCGAAGCAAATCAGAGTCTTTCCACGGAGGGATTCTGGATTGCTTCGCTCCGCTCGCAACGACGGAGAGGGCTTGCATCTGCCTTTAGTATGATGTATTTTACATCATTGTATATGCGTAGAATATCACTTATACTGGCTAATACGTGAGGCTAAGGTGATCACGTCATTCCAGATGCGGGCGGCTCGTGCGCTGCTCGGCATTGATCAGAAAACCCTGGCCGAGCTTGCCGGCGTGTCGTTGCCGACAATCCAGCGGATGGAGGCCTCGACCGGCAATGTGCGCGGCGTGGTCGAGACCCTGATGAGGGTCGTCGAGGCGTTCGACCGGGCCGGCGTCGAGTTGATCGGCGAACAGGCCCGCAGCGACAGCGGCGGACGCGGCGTTCGCCTGAAGGAGCCGGGGCCGCCGCGTCGCGTGGGGGCATGATCGCGATGATCGTGCCCGGGATCAAAATGGACTAACGCATCGTCGCAGGCGCGTTGCACGATGCGCCGAAGCATTGTGGGGCCAGCGGAGCACTTTGCTGACATGAGCATCACGAGCGATCACGCAGGCGAATTGCATCAGTTGCGTCGGCCGAGCTTCGCCGAACTCTATCTGCCAAAACTCGTCACCGTCTGGCGCGAAGGCTATGGCTTCGCGGATTTCCGCGCCGACGTGATCGCAGGGCTGACCGTCGCCATCGTCGCGCTGCCGCTGTCGATGGCCATCGCGATCGCATCGGGCGTGACGCCGGATCGCGGCCTCTATACGGCCGTTGTCGGTGGCTTCATCGTGTCGCTGCTCGGCGGCAGCCGGTTTCAGATCGGCGGCCCCGCGGGCGCCTTCATCGTGCTGGTGGCGGTGACAGCGGAGCGGCACGGCGTCGACGGCGTCATCCTCGCCACGCTGATGGCCGGCATGGTCCTGATCGCCGCGGGCCTCCTGCGCATCGGCACCTACATCAAGTTCATTCCCTATCCGGTGACCATCGGCTTCACGGCCGGCATCGCCATCATCATCTTTGCGAGCCAGCTGCGCGATCTCACCGGCATCACGCTCGCCGGAAAAGAACCCAGCGAGTTCGTGCCGAAGCTCGTCGCGCTCGCGGGTGGTCTGCACACCGTCAATCCGTCTGCGCTCGGCGTCGCTGTCGTCAGCATCGCTGTTATCGCCGGCCTGCGGCGCTGGCGGCCGTCCTGGCCCGGGATCCTGATCGCCGTCGTGCTCGCGGCGGTCGCGTCGGCTGTGCTGTCGCTGCCGATCGAAACCATCGGTAGCCGCTTCGGCGGCATACCCCGCGAATTGCCGTCACCGGCGCTGCCGGCGTTCTCGCTCGCGAAGGCGACGGCGGTGCTGCCGGATGCGATCTCGTTCGCGCTGCTCGCGGCCATCGAATCGCTGTTGTCGGCGGTGGTGGCCGACGGCATGACGGGCCGCCGCCATCGCTCCAATTGCGAGCTGGTGGCGCAAGGTGCCGCCAATATCGGCGCGGCGCTGTTCGGCGGCATCTGCGTCACCGGGCTGATCGCGCGCACCGCGACCAATGTCCGCGCCGGCGCCCGCGGCCCGCTCGCGGGCATGCTGCACTCGCTCTTTCTGCTGCTGTTCATGCTGATTGCGGCACCGCTTGCGAGCTACATCCCGCTGGCCGCGCTCGCCGCCGTTCTCGTCGTGGTGTCCTGGACCATGGCGGAGAAGCACGAATTCGCGACGCTGCTGCGTTCCTCCTGGGGCGATGCAATCGTGCTGCTCGCAACCTTCCTGCTGACCATCTTCCGCGACCTGACCGAAGGCATTCTGGTCGGCTTCGCGCTCGGTGCGGTGCTGTTCATCCATCGCATGGCTGAGATGACCGGCATCGAGGAGCGGTCGCCGCTGGTGGTGGCCGACCGCCCCGACGATGGCAATGGTGAGCGCGTGCCTTACGATTCCGCGCTCGCGATCGACCGCGACGTGCTGGTCTACCGCATCACCGGCGCGTTCTTCTTCGGCGCGGCCTCGGCCATCGGAGGCGTGCTCGAGGGCGTCGCCGACACGCGCAAGGCGCTCGTCGTCGATTTCGCGGCGGTGCCGTTCCTGGACTCCACCGCGGCGAATGTGTTGGGGCGCGTCGCGGCCAAGGCCCAGCGCCGGGGCATCCGGCTGTTCATCACGGGGGCTTCGCGCACGGTCCGCCGCGCATTGCTGACGCACGGAGTGAGCCCGCGACGCGCGCGTTATCGTCCGACCATCGAGCGAGCGGTCGCGGAAATCAAGGCAGCCTCCGGCGCGACCGAAGCCACGGCATAGCCCGCCTGCTTGACAGCGCCCGCGGGACGCGAAATGGATCGCGCTCGAACATGACGCGGGGGAAGGATGAACGTGACCAAGGCTCCAGCGGCCTGCTTGATCGGATGGCCGGCCGCGCATTCGCGCTCGCCGCTGATCCATCATTACTGGCTGCGTACGCTCGGCATCGAAGGCGGCTACGTCATCGAGGCTGTTCCGCCGGAGGACCTCAGGGATTTCGTCCTGCGGCTGTCGTTGCGCGGCTTCGTCGGCGCCAATGTCACCATCCCGCACAAGGAAGGCGTGATGGCGCTGTCGGCCCCGGACGGGCGTGCCAAGGCCGTGGGCGCGGCCAACACCTTGTGGTTTGCCGATGGTGAGCTGCGTTCCACGAACACTGACGTCGAGGGCTTTCTCGGCAATCTCGACGCCAGCGCGCGCCTTTGGGACACGGCCGACGAGGCACTGGTGCTGGGAGCGGGCGGCGCCTCGCGCGCGGTCGTGTTCGGCTTGCTCGAACGTGGCTTCACGCGCGTTCATCTCGCCAACCGCACGCCGGCGCGAGCCGAGGCGTTGGCCGCGCAGTTCGGGCCGAAGGTGCTTCCGTTGTCGTGGGACGGGATCAACGAGGTCCTGCCGCGCGCAAAACTTCTCGTGAACACCACCTCGCTCGGCATGCACGGGCAGGGCGCGCTCGAGCTCGATGTGGCCCGCCTGCCGTCCGACGCCGTGGTCGCCGACCTCGTCTACGTCCCCCTGGTGACGCCGCTGCTCGCAACCGCCAGTGCCCGCGGGTTGAGGATCGCCGACGGGCTCGGCATGCTCCTGCACCAGGCGGTGCGCGGCTTCGAACTCTGGTTCGGCCAGCGGCCACAGGTGACAGCCGAGTTGCGCGCGCTGGTCGAGGCCGATCTCACAAAGACTTGAGAGAATAGCGCGCCGCCTCCGGCGTTCTATCCCCCGGGGACAACCGGAGACATCAATGACGATCCAACGTGCCAGTTTCACGCGCCCGCTCATCG
The DNA here is from genome assembly GCF_900113735.1 of Bradyrhizobium sp. Gha. Classification (GTDB taxonomy): domain Bacteria; phylum Pseudomonadota; class Alphaproteobacteria; order Rhizobiales; family Xanthobacteraceae; genus Bradyrhizobium. The sequence goes on along the minus strand of NZ_FOQM01000069.1, from coordinate 11,997 downwards.
CCGTTGCGATGGTGGCTGCTTCCACCCTTGCCGCCGTCGCGCAAAAGGCGCCGGTGCCAACCCGCGTGCGCGGCACGATCGAGAGCGTCGATGGCGACACGATGCAGGTCAAGTCGCGCTCCGGCGAGGACGTCAAGCTGCATATCGCCTCCGACGCGCGCATCGCCGGCGTCGCCAGGATCTCGCTCGCCGACATCAAGGTCGGCTCTTTCGTCGGCGCCACCACCGTGCCGGGACCTGAGGGCGGCAACAACGCCGTCGAGGTTCACGTGTTTCCGGAGAGCATGCGCGGCACCGGCGAGGGCTCGCGGCCCTACGATCTCAAGCCGAACTTGAGCATGACCAATGCCACGGTGTCGGAGAGCGTGGTCGGCAATGACGGCCATACGCTGCTGGTGAAGTACAAGGACGGCGAGAAGAAGGTGTTCGTCTCCGATATGACGCCGGTCGTGACCTTCGTGCCTGGCGACAAGTCCGAGCTGAAGGCCGGCGCCAAGGTCATCGCCTCCATGAGGCAATTGCCCGATGGCTCGTTCGAGACCAACCGCGTCAGCGTCGGCCGTGACGGCCTGACCCCGCCGATGTGATCGACGTAGCCTGGAACAGCGGCGGTCGGGCGGGTTGCCGTGCCTGATCGCCGCAAGTCCCGAGGGGGCGGTGGGCATGCTTACGCCTTGCCCAGCCTACGGCACCGTCGTCACGGTGCCTCGGCAATGATGTGCTCGTCGATCTCGTCGATCCTGTTGACGCCGCACAGGCCCATCGTGGTCAGCAGCTCTTTCTGGATGATGTCGATCGCCTTTGCGACGCCGGCCTGGCCGCCGGCACCCAGGCCATAGGCATAAGCGCGGCCGATCATGCAGGACTTTGCGCCGAGCGCGAGCGCGCGCATCACGTCCTGGCCGGAACGGATGCCGCCGTCGAACATGATCTCCATCTTCTCACCGACGGCGTCGACGATCTCCGGCAGCACCTCGATCGAGGATGGCGCACCGTCGAGCTGGCGGCCGCCATGGTTCGACACCACCAGCGCCTGGGCGCCGGTCTTGGCCGCTTCCTCGGCGTCCTCGACGTCCAAAATGCCCTTGATGATGAGCTTGCCCGGCCAGATGCTCCGGATCCACTCGACGTCCTTCCAGTTCAAGGAGGTGTCGAACTGAGAGGCGGTCCATTCGGCGAGCCGGTTGAGGTCCTCGGTGTTCTTCACATGGCCCGCGATATTGCCGAAGGTGCGGCGCTTGCCCCGCAGCACACCGGAGACCCAGGCCGGTTTGGTCGCGAAATCGAAGAACTTCGACAGCGACCATTCCGGGGGAATGGTCATGCCGTTCTTGATGTCGGCGTGGCGCTGGCCGATCACCTGCAAGTCGACCGTCAGCACCAGTGCGCTGCACTTCGCCGCGATCGCGCGCTGGACCAGATCCTTGATGAAGCCGCGGTCCTTCATGACGTAGAGCTGGAACCAGAACGGCTTGTCGACGGCGGCGGCGATGTCCTCGATCGAGCAGATCGACATCGTCGATTGGGTGAACGGGATGCCGGCGGCCTGCGCCGCGCGGCAGGCGTGAATCTCGCCGTCGCCATGCTGCATGCCGAGCAGGCCGACCGGCGCCAGGATCAGCGGCATCGTCGAGGGCTCGCCGAGGATCGTGGTCGAGGTGTCGCGCTTGGAGACGTCGACCAGGATGCGCTGGCGGAACTTGATCGCCTGCAGGTCCTCGCGGTTGGCGCGCAGCGTTTCCTCGGAATAGGAGCCGCGGTCGCAATAGTCGAAGAACGCCTTCGGCACGCGGCGTTTATGCAGCGCGCGAAGATCGTCGATACAGGTGATGTGCTTCATGAACGTTCCCCGGCCCGTCTTGTCCCGGGCGTCTTGCATCGGAAGATCGAGGGGTCATCTAGCATGGTTGGATGCACAGCCAAATCGTTTGCGAGAGGGCAGTCATGACCAAGCCGCACGCCGGACCTTCACCGGAAGAGATCAAGGAAAAGCAGGACCTCGACGACGCGCTGGAGGAGGGTCTGGAAGAGACCTTTCCGGGCTCCGATCCCGTCAGCGTCACCCAGCCGGCGCCGAGCCGCGCGGATGGTCACGTCAAGCGGACGGACTAGGGGGCGGTTCCCTCTCGTTCCCGCGTTCCAGCACGATACATAGCATTAACAAGAGGTTACAGGGGCGCTGGCGGCCCCCGGGCTCGTAATGATTAATCACATTTTTTGAAACCAAATTAGCCCCAATGGCTCTATAACACGCCCAGCAAATCAGGGATGCGGGGCCCGCCAGGGCACCCGGAGGTTGTCTTGGGGATCCCTGGTTGTTGCGTGGGGGACGATATGAGCCGCAAATATTTCGGGACGGACGGTATCAGGGGCCGCGCCAACGGACTGATCACGCCGGAGCTCGCGCTCAAGGTCGGCCAGGCCGCGGGCCTTGCGTTTCAGCGCGGTGATCACCGCCACCGTGTCGTGATCGGCAAGGACACCCGTTTGTCGGGTTACATGATCGAATACGCGATGGTCGCGGGCTTCACCTCGGTCGGCATGGACGTGCTGCTGGTCGGCCCGATGCCGACGCCGGCGGTGGCGATGCTGACCAAGTCGATGCGCGCCGATCTCGGTGTCATGATCTCGGCCTCGCACAATCTGTTCGAGGACAACGGCATCAAGCTGTTCGGCCCCCAGGGCTTCAAGCTGTCAGACGATGTCGAGAAGCAGATCGAGCAGCTGCTCGACGAACCGATCGAGAAGCGGCTCGCGCAAAGTGCGAGCCTGGGCCGCGCCCGCCGTATCGACGGCGTGCATGATCGCTACATCGAATTCGCCAAGCGCACGCTGCCGCGCGATCTCTCGCTCGACGGCCTGCGCGTCGTGGTCGATTGCGCCAACGGCGCCGCCTACAAGGTGGTGCCGGAAGCCCTGTGGGAATTGGGCGCCGACGTCGTGCCGATCGGCGTCGAGCCCGATGGCTTCAACATCAACAAGGATTGCGGCTCGACCTCGCCGGAAGCGCTGTCGAAGAAGGTGCGCGAGATGCGCGCCGACATCGGCATTGCGCTCGACGGCGACGCCGACCGCGTCATCCTGGTCGACGAGCGCGGCCATGTCGTCGACGGCGACCAGCTGCTGGCGGTGATCGCGCAGAGCTGGAAGGAAGACGGGCGCCTCTCGCGTCCGGGCATCGTCGCCACCGTGATGTCCAATCTCGGCCTCGAGCGCTTCCTGAAAGGGCAGGGCCTCGATCTCGTGCGCACGCCGGTCGGCGACCGCTACGTGCTCGAGCAGATGCTGAACGGCGGCTACAATCTCGGCGGCGAGCAGTCCGGCCACATCATCCTGTCCGACTACGCCACGACAGGCGACGGCTTCGTTGCCGCGCTTCAGGTGCTCGCGGTCGTGCAGAAGCTGCGCCGGCCGGTGTCGGAGGTGTGCCATCGCTTCGATCCGCTGCCGCAGATCCTCAAGAACGTCCGCCACAAGGGCGGCAAGCCGCTCGACAATTCCGATGTCAGGTCGGCGATCTCGGACGGCGAGAAGCGGCTCAACGGCCACGGCCGTCTCTTGATCCGCTCGTCGGGCACCGAGCCCGTGATCCGCGTCATGGGCGAGGGCGAGGACCGCATCCTGGTCGAGGACGTCGTCGACACCATCGTCTCCGCGCTGGGGCAGGCTGCGGCTTGAGGTTCTTCTTCCTTCTCCCCTTGCGGAGAAGGTGGCGCGACGTGCCGGATGAGGGGTTGTCTCCCGCGTACCCAGCTCGCGAGGCGACTCGCGCATAGAACCGCTCATCCCTCTCGCCGCATCCCAGCCATTTGCGATTGGCGGTGGATTGGCTGCCGCCAGCATCGTACCTGTGAGGTCGCGGCAAGCTGCCGCGCCGGGATGCTGCATTGAACAAGCCTGTCGTCGTCTCAGAGGAAACGCTCACCGAGCCCGTCGTCGTCAGCGACGTCGCGCCTGCCGCCAAGACGGCCGCGGGGCCGGCCTATGTCGTGCTCGCCGGCATCAGCTTCTCGCACTTCCTCAACGACACCATGCAGTCGCTGATCGCCTCGGTGTATCCGATCCTGAAGGACACCTACGCGCTCGACTTCGCGCAGATCGGCATGATCACGCTGGCGTTCCAGTTCACGGCGTCGCTGCTGCAGCCGGTGGTCGGCCACTACACCGACAAGAAGGCGCAGCCTTACTCGCTGTCGATCGGCATGGCCTCGACCTTCTTCGGCCTGCTGCTGCTCAGCGCCGCGCACCAATATCTGCTCATCCTGATCGCGGCTGCGCTGGTCGGTCTCGGATCCGCGGTGTTCCATCCCGAATCCGCCCGTATCGCACGGCTTGCCTCCGGGGGGCGTTACGGCTTCGCGCAATCGGTGTTCCAGCTCGGCGGCAGTTTCGGCACCTCGATGGGGCCGGTGCTCGCAGCGCTCATCGTCGTGCCGTTCGGTCAAGGCAGCATCGCCTGGTTCTCGTCGATCGCGGGCCTTGCCATCGTCATCCTCTGGCGCATCGGCCGTTGGTACGAACCGCAGATCAAGGCCAGGAAGACGGTGGCGGTTCGGGCCCATCCTGATGCCCCGAGCTCGCGTCGCGTCGCGGTCGCGCTTCTCGTGCTGGTCGCGCTGCTGTTCTCGAAGCAGCTCTACGTCTCGAGCCTGTCGAGCTACTACATCTTCTATCTGATCGACCGCTTCGGCGTGTCGACGCAGGCGGCGCAGATCTATCTGTTCATTTTCCTCGCGGCGAACGCGGTCGGCGCGTTCCTGGGCGGACCGCTCGGCGATCGCTTCGGCCGCAAGATCGTGATCTGGATCTCGATCCTCGGCGCGCTGCCGTTCACGCTGGCGCTGCCCTATGCCGGGCTCTATGCAAGCGCGGTGCTGTCGGTGATCATCGGCCTCATCATCTCCTCGACGACGTCGTCGATCATCGTGTTCGCCCAGGAACTGGTGCCGCATCGCTTCGGCATGATCTCCGGCGTGTTCTTCGGCGTCGCGTTCGGCATCGGCGGCCTGGGGGCGGCCGTGCTCGGCAAGGTCGCCGACCATACGTCGATCGAGTTCGTCTATCAGGTCTGCGCCTACCTGCCGGCGATCGGCCTGCTTGCCGTGTTCCTGCCAAAACTGCCCCGGCACGCGCGTTAACAGTTCCTTTCTTGCCGCCACGCGGCTTCACCAATCGTTAGCATTGCGGCGGGCAAGCGCCGCAATTTTGCAACGCTTGCGCTGCATCCGCATGGTAGAGAAAAAATCAACCTTAAAAATTAGGGTTAAGTGGCGCTTAAGAGTTTGGTGCCATCGTCCGGCCCGTGAGTTTCCAGAACGTGAGGCGCTCGTATTGAGCCTCACCGGCCATAAGGACGAAGCCAATGCGTAGCGTTAAGTCTCTCCTTGCCGCAGGTGCGGCATCACTGATCTCGTCGATGGCATTCGCCGCCGATATGCCGATCGCCGCTCCGCCCCCCATGTACGCGCCGCCCGCCCAGCCCGCCGATTTCGGCGGCTGGTATCTGCGCGGCGACATCGGCTTCAGCAATCAGCGCGTTGATCGCGTCCTCGACACCAACGCGGCTGCCTACAACAACGTGAATGTCAACCAGACCGGAAACTTCAGCAGCGCGGGCATTTTCGACCTCGGTGCCGGCTACCGCTTCAACAACTGGTTCCGCGCCGACGTCACCGGCCAGTATCGCGGCAAGTCGACCTTCACGGGGCTCGACGTCGTGACCGGCGTGGGTCCGGGCGCCGGATTCAGAGGCACCGACTCCTATACTGCGACCAAGTCGGAATTGCTGTTCCTCGCCAACGCCTATGTCGATCTCGGCACCTGGTGGTGCGTCACGCCGTTCATCGGTGCCGGTGTCGGTACCGCGCGCGTCGCCGTCGGCGACTTCACCGACTCGGGCGACAGCATCGGCGCGGGCGGCCAGGGTCGCAGCCTCAACTACGCCGGCTCCTCCTCGAAATGGAATTTCGCCTGGGCCGCGCATGCCGGTCTCGCGTACCACGTTAACCCGAACCTCGTGCTCGAGCTCGCCTACAGCTACGTCGACATGGGCAACGGCATGACCGGTCCGAGCTACTCGTTCGACGGCGTGACCAACACCACGCACGCACCATTCCAGTTCAGAGACATCACCTCGCATGACGTGAAGCTCGGCGTGCGCTGGGAACTCAATGCCCCGCCGGCCTACGCGCCGCCGCCGCTCGTCACCAAGGGCTGATCGCAAGCCGCATCGCTTAATCTGTCTCAACGGCGCGGGATCATCCCGCGCCGTTTTGCTTTGCGTATTTTTCATGGCCCGCGCCGACGAAAGCCGCCGGCGCAACCATTGGTTAAGGTTAACGGGCCATGATCACGGACAAGAGTTCGGGTTCGATGGAGCGTTGCAATGCGTAGGCTTTTGGTGGCGGCGGTGATGTTGGGATCGGTGTCCGCCGCACACGCGGCCGACATGCCTGATCTCCCCGTCTTGCGCGGCGGCTTCACTGACGGTCTGTCCGATGCGCGTCCGAACTGGCAGGGCAGCTATATCGGTGCCCAAGCCGGCTACGGGTCTTCCGACGAGAACTTCAACGGCTCCACCAGCAACATGATGGCTGCGTTGCTCGCCGACACGCTGATCGAGTCGGAAATGGGCGTCTCGCAATGGAATCTGGGTCTCGGCAAGGCTTCGCGCCGCTCCACCGGGTATGGTGCCTTCGCGGGTTATAACTCCCAGTGGGACGATGTCGTGCTCGGCCTGGAAGCAAGCTACCTTCATGGGTCCTTTGGCGGCTCGACCACGGCCACCGAATCTCGCAGCAACCAATTGTCCGACGGCAATGTGCATTCCGTCACAGCTAGTTCGACGTCCTCGATCGCGATCAGCGACATGGCAACATTTCGGGGCAGGGCCGGCTATGCGTGGGGATGCTTCCTGCCCTACCTGTTCGGCGGATTCGCGCTCGGCAATGCCGACATCGTTCGCTCGGTGAGCGTGCAGGACTACGTGACGCCGGCCGGCGTTCTGCAGGGGCCTGTGTCCTCGACCGATGCGCAGCACAACCACCTGATCTACGGCTACACGGCCGGTCTCGGTGTGGACGTCAATCTGGTTGGCGGTCTCTTCATGCGCGCCGAGTGGGAATACATTCGCTTCACCTCCCAGGTCGACACCAGCATCAACACCGCGCGCCTTGGCCTCGGCTACAAGTTCTAGAGGCTGCTTCCCTGCGTCGCGGTTGACAGGCCGGTTGCGTCCTGATGCTCTGTCGCCCGGCATAAGGCGGCGGCGATGCAGATCTACGGCGACAGCAATTCGGGTAATTGTCTGAAGGTGAAGTGGGTCTGCGATCACCTCGCATTGCCCTATCGCTGGATCGAGATCGACACCCGCAAGGGCGAGACGCGCACGCCGCAATTCCTGAAGATGAACGGCGCCGGACAGGTGCCCACCGTGGCTTTCGACGACGGCCGCACGCTGGCGCAGTCCAACGCCATCATCCGCTATCTCGCCCGTGACAGCGCGCTTGTTCCGCGCGACGCTTTTGTCGCCGCCAAGATGGACGAATGGCTGTTCTGGGAGCAGTACAGCCACGAACCTTATATCGCGGTGTGCCGCTTCCAGATGGTCTATCTCGGCAAGGATGCTTCCGAGCTCGACCCTGACAAGGTCAAGCGCGGTCATGCGGCGCTGGACCGCATGGAGCAGCATCTCCGGACGAGCCGCTTCTTCACCGGTGATGCGGTTTCGCTCGCCGACGTCTCGCTGCTCGCTTATACGCGCCTTGCGCATGAAGGCGGCTTCGACCTCGGCCGTTACGCCGCCATCCGCCGCTGGATTGCAGAAGCCGAGGCCCGTCTTGGTCTGCCGCCGGCGCGTTGAGCCCGTTGCGTTTGGTCCGGAGTTCCGCATGAGCGACAAGTCCGTGTTGATTCGTCCTGCGCGCCGCGAGGATGTTCCGGCGATCGTGGCAATGCTCGCCGACGATCATCTCGGCCGCGCCCGCGAGCGGGTCGAGGATCCCCTGCCTGCCGTCTACTACCAGGCGTTCGAGCGGGTCGAGCGCGATCCCAATCTCACGCTCGTGGTTGCGGAGAGCGAGGGCAGGGTGGTTGGCTGCCTGCAACTCGCGGTGCTCGCAGGCATCAGCTCGCAAGGCGGCCTTCGCTGTCTGCTCGAGGATGTCCGCGTTGCCAGCGATTGCCGCAGCCGCGGCATCGGCGAGCAATTGGTGCAATGGGCCGTGACGGAAGCGAAGGCACGCGGCTGCAATCTGGTCGAATTGCTGACGCATTCGAGCCGCGTGGACGCGCAGCGCTTCTACAAGCGTCTCGGATTTGCGTTGAGCCACGCCGGCATGACTGTGCGGTTTTGATGCAGCAAGAGCGTTTTCGAGCGAAGTGGATGCCGGTTCGCGTAAAGAAAACGCGTCAATACAAAAAATCCAGAGCGCCGTTCCGATTGTATCGGAATGGGGCCCTCGTGGCAGCCGTTGCGCGGTCAACGAAATCCGATCGCGCGTTCGTTCATCTTAAGGGCTGATAAACTACCCGTTCGTCGTTCACGTTGATTGGGGAACGAAGGGTGGTACGGCAGCGTCTCACACCGGGCTCCGTCGGTTCGGGGATTTCGATGACAAGCTATTCCATGATCAAGGTCGGCAACGATTACGTCGTGCAGGCCGATGACAAATGCATTTTGAAAGTCGGCAGCCGCCGCCGCGCCGCGCAATTGATCAGCGAGGCCACGGACTTACTGAACGCGCTCGCGCCCGTCGCGTCCCCCGGTGTCGTGCCGGAGGAGCCATCACTCCAGGGTGAAACGCCGGAACTTCCTTGACTGCTCTTCCCGATTCCCGTATCAGCCGCGGCGGGACACCTCCCCCCAACGGGAGGCTTACTATCTGGAAGGGTAGACGATGACTGTAGCGAAGCCCGCTTCGCGGCCGAACGTGCCGCATTTCTCCTCCGGCCCCTGCGCCAAGCGCCCCGGCTGGAACGCCCAAAATCTCAAAGACGCAGCGCTCGGCCGTTCGCATCGCGCGAAGGTCGGCAAGACCAAGCTCAAGCTCGCGATCGACCTGACGCGCGAAGTGCTTGAAGTGCCCGCCGATTACCGCATCGGCATCGTGCCAGCGTCCGATACCGGCGCGGTCGAGATGGCGCTGTGGTCGCTGCTCGGTGCGCGCCCCGTCACCACGCTCGCCTGGGAATCCTTCGGCGAAGGCTGGGTCAGCGACATCGTCAAGGAATTGAAGCTCAAGGACGTCACCAAGCTCAACGCCGGATACGGCGAGATTCCCGATCTCTCCAAGGTGGACCCTGCGAGCGACGTCATCTTCACCTGGAACGGCACAACCTCAGGCGTGCGCGTCCCGAACGCCGACTGGATCAGCGCGACCCGCGAAGGTCTCACGATCTGCGACGCGACGTCTGCCGCCTTCGCGCAGCCGCTCGATTTTGCAAAACTCGATGTCGTCACCTTCTCCTGGCAGAAGGCGCTCGGCGGCGAAGCCGCGCACGGCATGCTGATCCTGTCGCCCCGCGCGGTGGAACGCCTCGAGACCTACAAGCCGGCGTGGCCGTTGCCGAAAATCTTCCGCATGACCAAGGGCGGCAAGATCAACGAAGGCATCTTCGTCGGCGAGACCATCAACACGCCGTCGATGCTCTGCGTCGAGGATTATCTCGACGCGCTGAACTGGGCCAAGTCGATCGGTGGCCTCAAGGCGCTGATCGCGCGTGCCGACGCCAACACCAAGGTGCTGGCCGACTGGAAGGCGAAGACGCCCTGGATCGACTTCCTGGCCAAGGATGCCGCGATCCGCTCCAACACCTCGGTGTGCCTGAAGTTCACCGACCCCGCGATCACCTCGCTCTCGGACGACGCGCAGGCGGAGTTCTCCAAGAAGCTGGTCGCGCTCGTCGAGAAGGAAGGCGCCGGCTACGACTTCGCATATTACCGCGATGCGCCGGCCGGCCTGCGCATCTGGTGCGGCGCCACCGTCGAGGCCAGGGACGTCGAGCTGCTGACGCAGTGGATCGACTGGGCTTTCGCCGAGACCAAGGCCGCGCTCGCCAAGGCGGCGTAAGTTTCTTCTTCGCCTCTCCCCGTTCTTACGGGAAGAGGCCGGGTCGCGCAGCGATCCGGGTGAGGGGCTCTCTCCACGAGCACTTCGCCCGTGGCTGCCCCTCACCCCAACCCTCTCCCCGTAAGAACGGGAGAGGGAGAGCAACTAGCTTCCAAGTCACTCACACATTTCCGGCCCTCGGGCCGATCCTCCCTCAGGGACGGTGAAGGACACATTCCCATGACCAAACCCAAAGTTCTCATTTCCGACGCGCTCTCCCCCGCTGCCGTGCAGATCTTCAAGGACCGCGGCGTCGAGGTCGATTTCCAGCCCAATCTCGGCAAGGACAAGGACAAGCTCGCCGAGATCATCGGCAATTACGACGGCCTCGCGATCCGCTCGGCGACCAAGGCGACCGCCAAGATCCTGGAGAAGGCGACCAATCTCAAGGTGATCGGCCGCGCCGGCATCGGCGTCGACAATGTCGAGATCCCCGCGGCCACGGCCAAGGGCATCATCGTGATGAACACGCCGTTCGGCAATTCGATCACGACCGCCGAGCACGCCATCACCCTGATGCTGGCGCTCGCCCGCGAGATTCCGCAAGCCGACGCCTCGACCCAGGCCGGCAAGTGGGAAAAGAACCGCTTCATGGGCGTCGAGATCACCGGCAAGGTGCTCGGCGTGGTCGGTTGCGGTAATATCGGCTCGATCGTCGCCGATCGCGCGCTCGGCCTGCGCATGAAGGTGATCGCGTTCGATCCGTTCCTGTCGCCGGAGCGCGCCAAGGATATCGGCGTCGAGAAGGTCGAGCTCGATGATCTCCTGAAGCGCGCCGACTTCATCACGCTGCACACGCCGCTGACCGAGAAGACCAAAAACATCATCGATGCGGCCGCGATCGCCAAGATGAAGAAGGGCGTGCGCCTGATCAACTGCGCCCGCGGCGGTCTCGTCGACGAGCAGGCCGTGGTCGATGCACTCAATTCCAAGCACATTGCGGGCGCCGCCTTCGACGTGTTCGTCGAGGAGCCCGCGAACACCAACGTGCTGTTCGGCCATCCCAACGTGATCTGCACGCCGCATCTCGGCGCCTCTACCACGGAAGCACAGGAGAACGTCGCGCTGCAGGTCGCCGAGCAGATGTCGGACTACCTGCTCACCGGCGCGATCTCGAACGCCGTGAACTTCCCCTCGATCACAGCCGAAGAAGCGCCGAAGCTGAAGCCCTTCATCGCCCTCGCCGAGAAGCTCGGCTCGTTCGCCGGCCAGCTGACTGAAAGCGGCATCCTCAAGGTCGAGATCACCTATGAGGGCCACGTCGCCGAGATGAAGATCAAGGCGATCACCTCGGCCGTGCTGTCGGGTCTGCTGCGGCCCATGCTGGGCGAGGTCAACGTGGTGTCCGCGCCTGTTGTCGCCAAGGAGCGCGGCATGGTCGTCGACGAGATCGTGCGCGCCGCCCAGAGCGACTATGAGAGCCTGATCACCGTGACGGTCGCAACCGAACGCCAGGAGCGTTCGGTCTCCGGCACCGTCTATCATGACGGCAAGCCGCGCCTGGTCGACATCAAGGGCATTCGCGTCGACGCCGAGTTCGGCAAGTCGATGATCTACGTCACCAACGAGGACAAGCCGGGGTTCATCGGCAGCTTCGCCGGCCTCCTCGGCGATGCCAGGATCAACATCGCGACCTTCCATCTCGGCCGCGTCGAGCAGGGCGGCGACGCCATCGCACTGGTCGAGGTCGATGGCGCGGTGCCGGCGGACGTCCTCGCCAAGGTGCAGGCGCTGCCGCAGGTCAAGCAGGTCAAGGCGCTGACGTTCTGATCCTGCTCTCGCTGTCGTCATGGCCGGGCTCGTCCCACGGCTGTCCGGTTGAGCGCTTAGCATAGACTGAGGCTCATCTGTCTGTGATCTTGAAGGACTGGCTCGGGCGCGTCCAGAT
>NZ_FOQM01000072.1 GCF_900113735.1 Bradyrhizobium sp. Gha | reverse complement strand
GGCAGCATCACCGAGACCGCGCGACGGCTGGGCCGCACCCAGCCGGCGATCACGCTGCAATTGCAGCGACTGGAGGAGCTCACCGGCAAGCAATTGTTCGAGCATGCCGGCCGCAGGCTGACGCTGACCGATGACGGCACTGTCGTCCTCACCTACGCCAAGTCTATCCTGAGGTTGCATGACGAGCTGATCTCGCAGCTGGCTTCGCAGGAGATCGAGGGTCAGGTCGTGCTCGGCACTCCCGACCTCTACGCGGCGTTCATGTTGCCGCAGATCCTCAGCGTGTTCCGGAAATCGTTCCCGCGCGTTCAGGTCGAGCTCAACTGTGCGCTGTCAACGCCGCTCGTCGGCCTCGTCAAGCGCGGCGATGTCGACATCGCGCTCGTCACCCGCATGAACGATTTCACCGGCGGCCAGGTGGTGAGGCGCGAGCAGCTGGTGTGGATGACGGGCGAGCAGTCCACGGCGCATCAGGAGCGACCGATCCCGCTTGCGCTGCTGCCGCCGGGCAACATCTATCGGGACTACGCCATCGATACGCTGGAACGCGCAAACCTGCGCTGGCGCGTCGCCTGCGTCAGCGAAAGCGTCGGCGGACTGCAAGCCGCGGCCTTCGCCGGCATGGCCGTCACCGTGCTCGGCCGCAGCGCCCTGGTGCCGGCGATGCGCGAGATCGGGCCGAACGAAGGGTTGCCCCCGCTGCCGAAGATCGAGCTGCTGCTGTACAAATCCAACGGCGCCACCTCGAAGGCCGCGACCGCGCTGCACGACTATCTCGCGCACTATCTGCGCCTCGACGACGAGCTCAGCGGCCGCGGCACGCCGATCGAGCTGTCGTAACTCCTGTGATCGAGTGATGCTCGTCAGCGCTCGCAAAGCTCTTGACACCCAATTCCGACCGCTTGGTCAGCACCAGCATCGCCAGCAAGAGCAGACGCACACAGCACGCATCCTTGTCACCTGCCAATTTGCCAAGGCTCGAAACCGGAAACTCTGGCCTCAGATCTCGGCCCGTGGCGCAGTGATGAGACCTTGCAGAGCGAGAAACGGAACGACGCAGACCGCCGAGGCCTGACCGAGCAGCACGAGCCCGAGAATAGCCTGCGTGAGCATCATGTGCTTTGCCCCTCTGCGGCGGCCCGTGGCCGCCGCAGCCGCATCGGTACGCCGCCGCCGCGCGGCGGGTCGTCATTGTCGTTGTCACCGCCGAGCTTGCGCAGGGCGGCCAGGATATCGACGAGCCGGAGCGCGTGGTTCATGCCGGGGATTTCGCGCAAGGCGGGACAGGATTCGACAGTGTACATGTCGGACGCCCAGGACGACAGGATGATTCGCTTCTCCGGCGTGGAGAGCTCCTGCGCATTCAGGACCTCAGCAGGCGAATCGTAATGGGCTGCGGGATGAAACAGCGGATTGAGATCGCCGGAATTGGCATTCACATTGGTCATCGGTGGTGCCTCCCTCATACTCCTTTCAAATGGAGGGTTTGTTGACGGGGACGGCGGCGTCAATCGCCGCCGTCGGGGTTGACGCTAATGCGTGTTGATCGGGATGCGCTTGACGCCTTCGCGCGCCTTCTCGGACTTCGGCAGCGATACGGTCAGGACGCCGTCCTTGAACGAAGCCTCTGCCTTGTCCTCCTCGACGCCGTCCAGCGGGATCTGCCGTTCGAACGCGCCATAATAACGCTCGGTGAAGTACCGGCCATCGCCGTTGCGCTCCGCCTTCTTCTCGCCGCGAACGGTCAGGACGCCGTTGGCGATCTCCACCTGGACGTCCTTCTCGTTAAGGCCGGGAAGCTCGGCCGACACCGTCAATGTCTTGTCGGTGTCGCTGAGCTCGACCTTGGGCCAGCCGAAACGGCCTTCCATCAGCGGCGACAGGCTGGTCCCGCCGAAGCCGCGGAAAACGTCCTCGAACAGGCGATTCATCTCGCGGTGAAGCGTTAGGAAGGGGTCGAAATTGTCGCGCGTCGGCGCGAGCTCCTGGTTTTTCGACCAGGGAATGAGATCACGAAAAGCCATTGTTCTCTCCTTGATGCATCGGGAGCGCGGCGCGCAACCGCACGCCGCGTTCCGCCACTGAACCGATCGAGCGCTTAGGCTGCTTTCTTCTGCTCGATCTGCGATGCCGCAGGAGTGCCGCCCGCGATCGGAATCCGTCGCGGCTTCATGGCTTCCGGAACCTCCCGGACGAGGTCGATGATCAGGAGCCCGTCCTGGAACGAGGCCTGCTTCACCTGGACATAGTCGGCGAGGTTGAACACGCGCCGGAACGGGCGCGCGGCGATGCCCTGGTACAGGTATTCGCGCGCAGCCGTCTCGGGCTTGCGGCCCTCGATGGTGAGCGCGTTCTGCTCGGCCGTCACGTTGATATCGCTGGGACCGAAACCTGCCACGGCAAGGCTGATCCGGTAATGGTCTTCACCGGAACGCTCGATGTTGTAGGGGGGATAGTTGTCCTCGTTCGCCTGGCGCAGCGTGCTGTCGACGAGGTCGGCCAGGTGATCGAAGCCGATGGTGGAGCGCCACAGGGGCGCGAAGTCGAAACTGGTCCTCATAACCAAGTCCTCCAAAGAGCAAGATGGATACGAAGGAGCGCAAGACAGGTATCAGACGGGTCCGACGACCGATCCGGCGCCCGCGCCGGGCCCGATCCGGCGCCCGGCACACCGCTGTCGCGGCGAAAAACGACGTATAAAAACCGCTTTCGATTTCAAGAGGGCACCTCAAAAATTTTTCCAATCCTGCCGGCATGCGGCCGCCGGTTCCAGACCCCTACGCCTTTGACCGCCCTCGCCCGCTCAGGGCCACTGAGGGGCACAGCTTCGCCCAGGGCTGCGCCTGCTCGAACGCGGCCGCGATCCGAAATATCGTGGGCTCGTCGAGCCAGGGCGCGATGATCTGAAGCCCGATCGGCATCCCGTCGCGATCGAAGCCGCAGGGCAGTGTCGCGGCTGGAAGCCCGGCGAGATTGATCGGCCAGGTGAACGGTGACCAGCCGAGATGCGGATCGACCTTGCTGCCGTCGATGGTGTCGACGCCGATCTTGCCGGCCTCGAACGCGGTCACGGCAACTGTCGGCGTCACCAGCACATCGACGCGTTCGAAGAGCTTGATGAAGGCACCACGCACCTGGCCGCGGCGATAGCTCGCTTCGATGTAATCCGTACCGCTGTAGCGCCGGCCGGCGCTGACGACATCGCGATAGTGCGGTTCGGAGTCCGCGAGATCGGCCGGCGTCTTGGTCGAGACTGCGGCCGCCTGCTCGGTAAATGCGATCGGCTTCAACGTATGCTCGAGGATATCAGGATCGAGACCCGGCCCATCCATGGTGACTTGCGCGCCGCACGAATCGAGAATGGCGAGCGCCTTGCCAAAGGCCGCGCACACGTCGGGGCTGACGGCGGCATAGCCGAGATCGGCGCTGGCACCGATGCGAATACCATCCAGGCGCCCTGCAACCGTATCGAAGCGGCGCGCGGACAGGTGAAGGCTCGCGGCATCGCGAACGTCGTAAGCAGCGATGATCTCCAGCGTCAGCGCGGCATCGGCAACGGTCCGAGTCATCGGCCCGGTATGCGCGAGCGAGGCCCAGGACGGCGGCGAGAAGCCGGGCGAGCGTGGCACGAGGCCGAAAGTCGGCTTCAGGCCAAACACACCGCAAAACGAGGACGGCACACGGATCGAGCCGACGCCGTCGGTGCCGATTGCGATCGGGCCACAGCCGGCAGCGACGCCCGCCGCCGCGCCGCCGCTCGATCCACCACTGGTGCGACCAGGATTCCAGGGATTGCGCGTGATGCCGGTGACCGGGCTGTCGGCCGTCAACTTGTACCCGGACTCGCAAGTGGTGGTCTTGCAGGTGATGATCGCGCCTGCCGCCTTCAGCGCCGACACCACCGCGGCATCGGCTTCAGGAACAAAGCCTGCGTTCATCGGCGAGCCGGCATAGGCCGGCACGCCCGCGACGAAGATGAGGTCCTTGATGGTGACAGGGACGCCGGCGAGCAGTCCCTGGTCTTCCCCCGCGTGCATTTTCTTCGTGAGCCGATCGGCCTCCGCTCGCGCCTGCTCGTACATGGGCGTCACCACCACGTTGCAGGTCTCGTTCGTCGCCTCCAGCGCAGCGATCGTGTCGTCAACGACATCGCGTGGCGTGAATGCCTTGCGCCGGTAGCCGGCCATGATCTCCGTTGCGGAAAGCGCGCCAAGGCCAGTCGGCGCCGGCGGCAGGGCCGTTCGGCCGGAACCATCAGTCATCATCAACCCTAAAGAACTAGACGAGCGCCGCGTCGCCGGCGCGCTTGGCCATGACAGTGACGAGATGCGCCCGGTAATCGGCTTCGGCATGGATGTCGGAGGTGAGACCATCGGTGTCGATCTTGATCGCCGCGATCGCGGATGGATCGAAATTTAGCGACAGCGCCGCTTCCATCGGGGGCACACGGAACACACCCGGCCCCGCACCCGTGACGGCGACGCGGACACCATCGGCGAACTTCGCGACGAACACGCCGACCAGTGCATAGCGCGAGGCCGGCGCCTTGAACTTTGCGTAGCCCGCCCTGAGCGGCACTGGAAAACGGATCGCGGTGATGATCTCGCCAGCTTCCAGCGCGGTCTCGAACAAGCCGAGGAAGAACTCGTCCGCCGCGATCTCACGCATGCTGGTGATGATGGTGGCGCCGAGACCGAGCACGCCGGCGGGATAATCCGCGGCCGGATCGTTGTTGGCGACTGAGCCGCCGATGGTGCCGCGGCTGCGCACGGCGGGATCACCGATCATCGAGGCCAATGCCGCGAGCCCGGGGATTTTCGCCTGCACCAGTTTCGAGGCTGCAACCACCGCATGCGGCGTCATCGCGCCGATGGTGATGGTCGCACCGTCGCCGGAGATGCCCTTGAGGGATCCGAGCCTCGACAGATCGACCAGCGCAGGCGGATTGGCCAGCCGCTGCTTGAGCGTCGGGATCAGCGTCATGCCGCCAGCGAGGAGCTTGCTGTCCTCGATCGAGGTCAACAGCTTGGCCGCATCTGGAATTTGGACCGGCTGATGATAGGCACATGGCTTCATTGTTGTCCTCCCTATTCCGCGGCGACCGGCAGCGACGCATTTTGCAGCAAGCGCCAGATCCGGTTCGGCGTCGCGGGCATGTCGACATGGGTGACGCCGAGATGCGACAGCGCATCGACCACCGCGTTGATCACAGCGGCGGGCGAGCCGATGGTCCCGACCTCTCCGCAGCCCTTCACGCCCATCGGCGTGTGGGTGCAGAGCGTCGCGTGCGTCGCAACCTTCATCATCGGCATATGGTCGGCGCGCGGCACGCAATAGTCCATCAGCGAGCCCGACAAGAGCTGACCGGAGCCTTCGTCATAGACCGCGTTTTCGAATAGGGCCTGGCCGACGCCCTGCACGATACCTCCGTGCAACTGCCCCTCGACGATCATCGGATTGATGACAGTGCCGACATCGTCGACCGCGGTGTAATTGACCAGCGTCACCGTGCCCGTCTCCGGATCGACCTCGACCTCGGCGATGTGGCAGCCGCCGGGATAGGTGAAGTTGACAGGATCGTAATAGGCCTGCTCCTCCAGGCCCGGCTCCAGCACCTCGAGCGGATAATCGTGCGGCACATAGGCCGCGCCCGCGATCTCCTCGAACGTCTTCATACGGTCGGTGCCGGCAACCGAAAATTTGCCGCTCTCGAACTGGATATCCGCTTCGGCTGCCTCGAGCAGATGCGAGGCGATCTTCTTGCCCTTGGCGATCACCTTGTCGGTCGCCTTCGACAGCGCGGCACCACCGACCACGAGGGAACGCGAGCCATAGGTGCCCATGCCGAACTGCACGCGATCGGTATCGCCGAACACGATGTCGACATTCTCGAAGGCGACGCCGAGCTTGTCCGACACGATCTGGGCAAAGGTCGTCTCATGGCCCTGGCCGTGATTGTGCGTGCCGATCATGACCGTCACCTGGCCGGTCGGATGCACGCGCACCGTGGCGCTCTCATAGAGGCCGCCGCGTGCGCCGAGCCGTCCCGCGAAGCGCGAAGGCGCGAGGCCGCAGGCCTCGACATAGGTGGAATAGCCGAGCCCGCGGAATTTTCCCTTGCCGGCGGATGCCGCCTTGCGCACGCCAAAGCCCTTGACGTCGGCGGCTTCAAGCGCGCCGTCGAGGCAGCCCATGGGATCACCGGAATCATACTGCACCAGCACCGGAGTCTGATAGGGATAGGCTTCCTTCGGAATCATGTTGCGGCGGCGGATCTCGACGCGGTCGATACCCATCTCGGCGGCTGCGACATCGACGATGCGCTCCAGCACGAAGGTCGCTTCGGGGCGGCCCGCGCCGCGATAAGCGTCGACAGGCACGGTGTTGGTGAAGACCACCTTCACATTGCAATAGATCGCGGGCGTGGTGTAGACGCCGCCGAGCAGTGGACCGTAGAGATTGGTCGGAATGTTCGGCCCGAAGGTCGAGAGATAGCCGCCCATGTTGGCCAGCGTGTTGACGCGGAAGGCCAGGAACCGGCCGTTTTCATCCAGCGCCAGCTCGGCCTCGGTGACGTGATCGCGGCCGTGGCGATCGGAGACGTAGCCCTCGGAGCGGCTGGCGACCCACTTCACCGGTCGCTTCACGCGCTTGGCCGCCCAGGTGATCACGGCCTCTTCGCCGTAGTGGAACTGCTTGACGCCGAACCCGCCACCAACATCGGGGGCAACCACACGCAGCTTGTGCTGCGGGATGTTCAGCACGAGCGCGCCCATCAGGAAGCGCACCACGTGTGGGAATTGGCTGGTGGTCCACAGCGTGAAGCGATCGGTGCCAGGCTCGTATTCCGCGATCGCCGCGCGCGGCTCCATGGGGTTGCCGATCAGGCGGTTGTTGACGAGGCTGAGCCTGGCGACATGGGCGGCCCTGCGAAACGCGGACTCCACCGCAGCCTTGTCGCCGAGCTCCCAGTCGCAGCAGATGTTGTCCGGGACATCGTCGAACAGCTGCGGCGCATTCGGCCTGACCGCTTCGAGCACCCCAATCACGGAGGGCAGCACCTCGTAGTCGATGTTCAGCAGCTCAGCGCCCGCGTTTGCCTGCTCCGGCGTCTCCGCGACGACAAAAGCCACCATATCGCCGACGAAGCGCACCTTGCCTTGCGCCAGCATCGGGAACGGCGGTTCCTTCATCGGCACGCCCTTGGCATCCGAAATGCCCCAGCCGCAGGGCAGTGAGCCGAGGCCGTCGGCCTTGACGTCATCGCCGGTGAGGACCGCGATCACGCCAGGCGACGCCAGCGCTGCAGCCTTGTCGATGCCGCGCAGTATCGCGTGTCCGTGCGGCGAGCGCACGAACACACCTGCGGTCATGCCGGGACGTTTGATGTCCGAGACGTAATTGCCGCGGCCGGTGAGGAAACGCTGGTCTTCTTTCCGCTTCGGTGCGGCGCCGATTCCGATCACATTGCCCATGGTCATTCTCCCTTGGCGGCGTTCATGGCAGCAGCGCCGGCCATGACCGAAACGACGATGTTCTGGTAGCCGGTGCAGCGGCAGATATTGCCTTCGAGGCCGTGACGGACATCGGCCTCGGTCAAATCCTTCTTCTCGGTCGCGAGCGCGACCGCGGTCATCAGCATGCCGGGCGTGCAGAAGCCACATTGCAGGCCATGATGCTCGCGAAACGCCTCCTGCATCGGATGCATCCGGTTCGAGCCGGGCGCGCCTTCCAGACCTTCGATGGTGAGCAGCGTCGCTCCCTCGAGCGTGGGCGCCAGCAACGTGCAGCTCTTCACCGGCAGGCCGTCGAGATGGACCACGCAGGCACCGCACTGGCTGGTGTCGCAGCCGATATGGGTGCCGGTGAGATTGAGCTGCTCCCGCAGCAGCTCGGCGACCAGCGTTGCCGGTTCGACATCGACAGTGGTGGGCCGGCCGTTGAGTGTGAAGGATATCTGCACGGTCATGCTCCTGTGCGCGGGGGTCTTCAGGCGAGAGGCAACGCGCTGCCGGTGGCCCATGTGGCCATCACGACATCGCCGACGGTGAACGGATCTGCGAAGAAGGTTTTTTCGGGCACGTAGGCCACGAACTCGTCGTCGGGCACGGTGTCGAGCATCACCTTGACGAAATAGCCCTGGTACTCGATCGCGAGCACGCGGCTCGGCAGCGACGTGGTGCAACCTGGCGGTAGGTCCCTGCCCGGCCGTACCAGAGCAACGTCGTCGCGCCGCACCGCGATATCGACGATGTCGCCGATGCTGACGGTCGCGCGCGCCTGCAGCGGCACCTCGATGCCGTCAGGTGCCGCCTGCGACAGGGTGAAGCTCGCACCGTTGACCTTCTCGACCCGACCGGACAGCACGTTCTGCCCGCCCATGAACTCGGCGACGTAACGATCGTGCGGATGGGCATAGACATCGCGCGCCGCGCCCGCCTGCTTGATCTTGCCCTGCTCCATCACCACCACGAGATCGGCGAGCGCGATCGCCTCGAGCTGGGTGTGGGTGACATGGATGAAGGTGATGCCGAGCTCCTGCTGCATGCGCCGGAGCTCCTGGCGCATCTGCACGCGAAGCTGCTCGTCGAGCGCCGACAGCGGCTCGTCGAGCAGCAGCACCCTGGGTTCGGTGATCGCCGCCCGCGCCAGCGCAACGCGCTGCTGCTGGCCGCCGGAGAGCTGGGCCGGCAGGCGGTCGGCGAACTGCGTCAGC
Organism: Bradyrhizobium sp. Gha; assembly: GCF_900113735.1. Taxonomy (GTDB): domain Bacteria; phylum Pseudomonadota; class Alphaproteobacteria; order Rhizobiales; family Xanthobacteraceae; genus Bradyrhizobium. The sequence continues at coordinate 5,684 of NZ_FOQM01000072.1, read as the reverse complement.
CGCACCTTGTCGATCATGGCGTCGGCCGCCCGCAGGCGATCGGCCTTCGACTGACCGCGGACGCGCAATGCAAAGGCGATGTTTTCGCGCACCGTCAGATGCGGGAATAGCGCGTAGGACTGGAACATCATCGCGGTGCGGCGCTGCACGGGCGCAAGCCCGACGACATTCTGGCCTCCGATGACGATTTCGCCTGAGGTCGGATCCTCGTGACCGGCGATCATGCGCAGGATGGTGGTCTTGCCGCAGCCGGACGGGCCGATGAAGCAGCAATAGGCGCCATCTGCGATCCTGAGATTGACGCCGTCGACCACATTGGTGATGCCGTCAAAGCTCTTGCAGACGCCTGCAAGTTCGATATCGCCGCGATCGCTCTTCATTCCCGTCTCAACCCTTGCTCAACCTTTGGCCCGGCTGCCGCGTTTCTTCTGGATCAACACGATGCTGCCGAGGCTTGCGCCGATGACGACGAAGGAGACGACGGTGGTCACCGTGCCGAGCGCATAGAGCGAGGGCGAGGTGACGTTCAGCGTCATGCTCCAGATTTCCAGCGGCAGCGTGTTCAGCGAGCCCGCGGTCTGAAGGCTGCGCGCGAACTCGTCGTAGGACAGCGTGAAGCCGAACAAGGCGACCGCGACGAGGCCGGGCGCCAGCACGGGGATCATCACCAACCGGATCGACTGCCAGCGACTGGCGCCGAGATCGTAGGCCGCCTCCTCCCAGGCATGGTTGAAGCGCGACATCACCGCGAACATCACGAGCACGCCGAACGGCAGTGTCCAGGACAGCTGCGCCCCGAGCGCCGAGGTGTACCAGCTTGCGTTCAGACCGAACGCCTGGAACAGAAGACCGGTGCCGAGACCGAGCACGAGCCCGGGCGCCACCAGGCTGCCGATCATCATGTAGAAGACAAAAGTGTCCCCGCGAAAGCGCCTGCGGAAGCCGAGCCCGGCAAGGAACGACACCACCACGGTGATGATGGTGACGATGACGGCGAGCTTGATCGAGCGATCGAACGAGCCCTTGACGTCGCCGGTCCGCACTTGGGTGAAGAGATCAACGAACCAGTGCAGCGAATAGCCTTTCATCGGAAACACCAGGCCGCCGCGGATGTCCTGGAACGACAGGACGTAGATGCAGAACATCGGGCCGTAGAGCGCGATGACGTAGAAGGCGAACAGCGTCGCCAGCACGTAGAACGTCCAGGGCCGGCCGCCCTTGCTGGGCGCGATCGCCTTGGTCGTTGCGGGTGTGGCCGTTTCGGGCATCTCGGCAAGGACAGCGCTCATCGCGCGATCTCCTGCCTGATGTCGACGGTGCGCAGGATCACCGAGACGATCGCAACCAGGACCAGCGTCAGCAGCACGGCGCTTGCGGCCGCGGTCGGATATTGCAGCACGCCGACGTCCTCGTAGAACGCGCTGACGACCGAGGCCGAGCCGCCGCCGGACATCACCTTGACCACGAAGAAGTCGCCCATCACGATCGAGACCACGAAGATGGTGCCGAGCGCGATACCGCTCTTGGACATCGGGACCACGATCAGGCGCATGATGTCGAACCGGCTGGCGCCGGCATCGATCGCGGCTTCGATCAGCTTCTTGTCGATCCGCGCCATGGAATTGAAGATCGGCACGATCATGAAGATCGTGAGCTGGTGAACATAGGCGATGACGACGGCGAGATCGGAGAACAGCAACACCTCGAGCGGCTGATGGATCACCCCCATCGCCAGCAGCGCCTGGTTGATCAGGCCCTCCTTGCCGAGCAACGGGATCCAGGAAATCATCCGGATGATGTTCGAGGTCCAGAACGGAACGGTGCAGAGCAGGAAAAGACCGATCGCCAAGAGCTGGTTTCGAACGTGGAAGACGAGGAAATAGGCGACGAAGAAGCCGATGATCAGCGTCAAGACCCAAGTCAGCGCGGTGAACTTGATCGTCGCCAGATACAGCTTCAACGTCAGCGCCGAATGCAACACTTCGACATAGCTTGCCAGCGTAAAGCCCGGGGTCAGCCCGCCAAAGCCGTCGGTGGCGAAGAAGCTCGCAGCCAGCACGACCAGGATCGGCGCCACGAAGAACGGCACGAGCACCAGGACCAGCGGCGAAACATAGAGCCAGCCGGCGAGATTGGAGCGTGATGGAATCAGGCTTGGACTCGGCTGCATATCAGCAATGGCCTCGAAGTCGGGCTTATCAGCACCGGCGCGTGACGGCGCCGGTGCCTCGTTGACGTCAGGGAATGCAGGTCTCAGGCCACCTTGAAGTCGTTCCAGCGCTTGTTCATGTACGCCGCCTCGTCCATCAGCGTGTTCCAGCACGAGATGTTCTTGACGCGATCGAGGAACGAGCCGCCGTCGCGCTTGGTGCCGGCCTTCTCCATCGCAACGCCGTAGGGATCGTTGACGACCTCAGGCGAGGGCTGGCCCTCGTACCAGAACGCCCATTCGGCCGGGGTGAGGAATTTCTTCGCGGTCGAAGGCACCGGGCTGTAATAGCCGTAACGCGCGACGAAGCCGCCCTGCCAGCCTGAGAGATACCAGTTGAGATATTCGTAAGCCGCGTCCAGCTTCTTGCCGGAGAGATGCTTCATCAGGCCCATGCCGTTGCACCAGCCGCGATAGCCTTCCTTGCCGTCCTTGACGTTAACAGGCGCGTAGACGCAGGGAATCTCCTTGACGCGGACGGCAGCGACCGCGGGCGACCACATCGACTGGATCACCACTTCGCCCGCAGCCATCAGTTGCACCGACTGGTCGAAGGTGGTCCAGGTCGCGCGGAACTGGCCCTGCTTCTTCAGCTCGATCAGCTTGTTGCAGGTGAAGTCGATCTCCTCCTTGGTCATGTTGCCCTTGTTGCCGTACTTGATCAGCCCGGCACTTTCGAAGCAGAGCGCGGCATCCATGATGCCGATCGCGGGCACGTCGAGGATCGCGGCCTTGCCCTTGAACTTGGGATCGATCAGATCCTTCCATTCGGTCACTTCGTGGCCGACGAGGTCGGGGCGATAACCGATGGAGTCGGCGTTGTAGACCTGCGGCAGGAACGTCGCCCATTCGGTGACGCCGTCGTTCAAATCTGTCGCGTCGGGCTTGGCGATGTACATCGCCTCGTAGGGCGAGATTCCCTGGCGCGGGATCTTGTGGCCGTCGATCTCGCCCTTGGTGAAGATCGGCAGGATGTTGTCGAATTCCTTGATCTTCTTGACTTCGATGCCCTGGATGACGGCACGCTTCGTGGCGAGCTTGGCCTGCCAGCCCTCGAGATCGGCGATATCGACCGTATTAGGCTGGCTTATGAAGCGGTTGATGGCAGCGGAGGTGTCGAGGTTCTGCATCGTCACCTTGAAGCCGAGATCCTTGGCGGCCTGGTCGCCGATCGCCTTCACCACCGAATAGGACACGCCGACATGGCGCAACTCGATGTCCTTGATCTCCTGCGCCCAGATGGTCGGGAATCCGCGGATTGCATCCGATCCTGCGGCCGCGCCCGCAACCGCGGCCGCCCCCTTCAACAGCGTGCGCCGGCTCAGCTTTTTCGCGGGCTTCGCCGCCGTTCCCGCCGGATCGGACGTGAAATTCCCCTTCGTCTCGTCAGACATGGCAACCCTCGTTGGCTACGGTGAACGCTCGCACCGATCGCCATTGACCGGCTGCAGACGTGATCAGTTGCGCGTGAGGCTATGGCTGAGATTTTGCGAAGTAAAATTGGAAGTAAAAATTCGCCGCATAAACGCGCCTAATGGATCGGCTCGCTGCATTTGCTTTTGGCAAGAAGCGCATAAGAAGGCGCCAGACCGCGCAGAAGGCGCGGTAATGGGCCTCGCGCGCCCGTTCACACAGCAGAGCTGACGACGAGTCTGTCAGGACTTGAGCGTCTCGCGCGCCGTCTCCGGCGTCATCAGCGTCGCGATGATGGTGATGATCGACAACGCGATGATGTAGAGCGACACCGGCCAGTAAGTGCCGGCCCAGGCGAGCAGCGCGGTTGCGATCAACGGCGAGAAGCCGCCGCTCAGTGCGGCTGCGACATTGGCACCGAGCGAGGCGCCGCTGTAGCGCACTTGCGTGCGGAACAGCTCCGGCATGAACGCGGCTTTCGGTCCGAACAGCAATGCGTGTGTCAGGGTCATGGTGACGACGAGTGCGAACGTGATCAGCACCGGCTCCTTGGTATCGAGGAACCAGAACAGCGGAAACGCCAGCGCCACCGAGAACACCCCGCCAGCGAGATACAGCGCCTTGCGGCCGAAGATATCCGATAGCCAGCCGGCCAGCGGCAGCGTCGCGAACTCGACGATCGCGGCGTAGACGACAGCATTCAGGATCACCTGGCGCGGCAAGCCGAGCGTTGCCGTGGCATAGACCACGACGAAAACGGTGAGGAGATACGCTAGCCCGACTTCCGACACCGTGATGCCGATCGCGAGCAGGAAGCTGCGCCAGTCGCGGCGCAGCACGTCCCAGACCGGCTGCGCCAAGACTTCCTTGCGTTCGACGACCTTCTTGAAGTGCGGCGTCTCCGCGAGCTTGAGACGTACGATGAAGCCGATGCCGACCAGCACAATGCTGATCAGGAACGGCACGCGCCAGCCCCAGCTCAGAAAATCCGCTTCGGGCAATTGCGTCATCAGGCCGAAGATGCCGGTGGAAGCGGCAACGCCAACCGGAAAGCCTATTTGCACCAGGCTGCCGTAAAAGCCGCGCCTGCTGCCGGCGTGCTCGGCCACCATGACCACAGCGCCGCTCCATTCGCCGCCGAGACCGATGCCCTGGACAAAGCGCAGCACGACGAGCAGGATCGGCGCCCACACGCCGATCTGGCTGTAGGTCGGCAGGCAGCCGATCAGGAACGTGCCGAGCCCCATGGCGATCATGGTCGCGACCAGCATTGTCTTGCGGCCAAGCCGGTCGCCATAGTGCCCGATGATGGCACCGCCGATCGGCCGCGCCACGAAGCCGACCGCGTAGGTCGAGAATGCCGCGAGCGTGCCGACGAACGGATCGAAGCTCGGGAAGAACAGCTTGTTGAGCACGAGTGCGGCGGCCGTGCCATAGATCAGAAAGTCGTACCACTCGATCGCGGTGCCGAGCGCGCTCGCCCACACCACATGGGCCGTCGTCGATCGCTCCGTCGCGCCGGAGACTCCCGCTACTGCCGTCATTGCCATCCGCCCCACGATTCCTTAGGGCATCATGGCCAATCGCGGGTGTGGTTGCAACCTGCGGAGGCATTACGTCCGCCCGAGCATACGTTGCCGCGTTTTTCGCGACGCTGCGAGCCACACAAGTCATCGCGAGGCAGCGTAGCAAATCCATACTTTCTCCGCCGAGGCAGCCTGGATTGCTCACATGGGGAGTTTGCGTGTCAAGGTGTTTGATCAGCTCTTTGTTCGATTGCAGGCCAGCTCTTCGTCCCGACCGTGGAAGTGTGAAGATGGCGCGCGCAGGTCACGTCAAGGTCGGCCCGGAGGGCCGCCGCGCAGCGGCTTGACCTTGACTTGACCGAGCACGCCATCAGGCTGGTGTGGTCGGGCGTAGCGGCGGAAGCTCCTTTCGGTTTGCGATCCAAGGGTCGAGCCGGTTTTGGCAATCTGGTTTGCATGCCAGATCAAACTCACATTCGGTCGTCGCGAGGGTCACGACTGCACCAACATTCCGCTTGCGGCGGGCAGGCTCGAGA
>NZ_FOQM01000073.1 GCF_900113735.1 Bradyrhizobium sp. Gha | reverse complement strand
GATCTCGGGGGCAAGGTCGAGGTGGCCATGCCGTTCCATCGCCTCAATCAACGCAGGCATCAACGCCTTCAGCCGCTTCCCGCAGATCCGGTCTGACGCCTCACAAAGGAGCACGAGCCGTTGTGTTCGACCTCATTATACATTCGACGTCGCGCCCTTCGGCTTGGGCGCGCGTCTTCCTGACCTCGAAGTAGTCGCATCGCATGTTTGCGATGGAACCCGGTGATGTCGACGAACTCGTCCATATCCGCGTCTACTTCGCGCGATCCGAACGCCGATAGCGCGCGCCTGCTGCCGCCGTCAGTTCCTTCCGCGTTGCCATGCTTAGCCACCCCATCTTCGCCCCCGCTCGCTCCCGATCCAAGGGAGCAATTTACGTGAGGCAACGGCTCAGCATCCGGTAACAATTAGGGCGAGGCAATGCGCCTTCCATCCTGATCGCCGCGCGACATATAGCGAGCCGCATTGGCCAGACTCGCATGGCCGAACCCTCTCCAGGAGATGGGTGGCGGATGTGCGCCGCAGCGTATGCACAAGATCATCTAGCCGGGCTTCGCAGCGCGGAAGGCCGCGGAAGTAAAGTGAGTTCGTTCTGATCGAATCACTTTGAACCGCAGGGAGGCGAAGATGATGTATGGCGGGATTGATCTGCATTCAAACAACGCTGTTGTTGCCGTTCGACGATAACGATCGTTTTGTGGCGCAGAAGCGGTTGCCCAACGAACTCTCGAAAATCGTCTGCTTTCTACGACCGCTGCAAGGGCAAATGTCCGGCGTGGTAATCGAGCCGACCTACAATTGGCATTGGCTGGGTGGATGGCTTGCAGGATGCGGGCTTCCATGTGCTGCTTGCCAACACGGCGGCGATCAAGCAGTACGGCTAAAGCACGGCGGTGACGACCGACGCACGCCATCTGGCCCACCTGTTACGACTGAGCATCTGCCGACGGGCACAATCCTACCGAGGAAGCATCGCGCCGTTCCTGCCCGTGTCGGCGGATGTCGGCTTGGCAATCAAAGCCCATGTTGCGGTCATCGCGACGCCAGTCGCAGATCGAGGTTCTGGAGGCGCGCCTGCAAGAGCGCGTCAAGCCGCAGCCGCAAAACGGCCTGCTGACCAGCGTTCCGGCACCGGCCGGGCGCTCGCCACCATCGTGTTTCTGCAAACCGGCCCATCGATCGGTTGGCCCATGTCGGGAACTTCGCGTCATACGCGCGCTGCGTCGACAGCGTGCTCATCAGCAACCGCAAGAAGAAAGGCGAGGGCAACGTCGAGAACGGCAACAAATACCTGGCCTGGGCCTTTGTCGAGGCGGCGAATTTGGTGCTTTTGCTAGGAAGCCAGGCGCTTCTACGAGCGCAAGAAAGCATCGTTGCCACCAAGGCGTTGGCCCACAAGCTCGCGCGCGCCTGCTACCACATCCTGAAGGAAGGCAAACCGTTCGACGTAACGCCCCGCTTTGCCTGAGGGACGGCGGTCCGGCGAGCCACGCACGGTGACTGGAGATGCAACCAGCAGCACTGAATTGGGCGCCGGTCGCCGTCACCAGCCTCACTGACAGCGGATCGCACGAACCGCAGGCCGACCCACACTGGCAGCCACGGCTTCTGTGAAACTCTTTTGGATACTGCGCGGCACCAAGGTTCTTCTGGGGCGGCCATGCCGCCAGGGCAAGGTCCCGGTCGGACCAATGCTTGCTGATGGGTGTCTGGCGCGATCCGCGCTGCGGACGCAGCCACCAACCGAAGAAGCGCACGCGATTCAAACACGGTGGCTGGAAACCGCTACGGAAACAGAGTCGGCGGCTTGCTGCCGCGAGAAATTTTGCGCGCTTGACCAGCCGGCCAGCTAATGGGTGCCACCGACTTGCTCAAGCCGGCCGCCACGCAGGCTGAACGGAAGGCGGCGTGCAGCACGTTCGGGACGAGCGGACGCTCGTCGTCGCGGCCGGGATACAGCCATCGCTTTGGCCGAGTGAGCAGCCAATACGTCCGCAGAAACCAAAGCTTGGAACGCAGCGATCCTTGCTGCCCTTGCCATGCTCGGCCCGGATCAATGTCCGATGGTGGGCATAGACGGTAGTCAACTCGGTACGGCTCTTGAGGCTTGGGATTGTTTCTAGGGAGCGCACGACGTCGACTGCACTCAGCACGACCGGCAATCTGCGCGCATAGCGCGATGCGCTCTGGAAGCGTGTCATGGACAAGCGTCACAGCGTGGAAAAATCGCAGCGCCCATACGATCTGTTCAGCGCTAGTCAGGGCATCCCGGTCACAATCAGATGAACCTGGAAGGCACGGATATCCTCCAGGTCGAAGCGGTCCGGAGAACGACCGAAATGTCGGCTCAACTTCGCTACAGCGTTGAGCTAAGGATCGCTGCGTCGACGATGGCAGATTACGGACGGTCATATCATCGATCATGCGGCGGCGAAGTGGGCTGATCTCAGCCATCGGAAGAGCTCCTGTCTTAAAGGTTGGGCTTCGAAAACCCGCAATCCTCTCAGACAGGAGGCAATCCTTTGCTATGACTCCCTACATGCCGCGCCAGCGGCTTCGTTTAATGCCTTTCGATTCAATCAGCTCGGCGGATGCTCCAACGCGCCCAAACGATAGCGCGGTTGAGCCTTTCGAGTGAACAAAGAATGGCTTGGAAATGCGCTTACATAAGAATTGCGGCACATCAGGCGTCAGCGCAAACGCGGTCACTGCGCCAGTAGCGGCATGACCGGCAGGATCAGCGCGGTTTGCGCAAGTGCGACTTTGTCAGCTGACGACGTCATTCACATCATGGCCCAAGCAGCGCCGACTCCTCGTGGTAAGACGCCGAGTTACTCGTCAGCTGCCCCACAGCCAACAAGATCTTCCGCTCTTTATCGGTGTCTCTCGTGGCCTGATGCGCCAAATTCTGCGCAGCGGCGGTATTGACCTCGAAATTGGATAGTGCGTCCTTCTATGCGAACCAAGGATCAAAAAAGCAAAAAAGAGAGTTGCCGCGGTAAGCTAAAACGTGGGCAGTAGAGTTCATTCACTCTCGGATGGAATCTCGATCGGGATAGCAAAGCTCGCTTTCACACGATCTACAATGACCATTGTTTTAAATCCCTTGATGTTCGGGTTCTCGTAGAAGAACCTTCGCGTGAACTGTTCATAGTCCTCCATGCTACGCGCTGTGATGTACAGGACGAAGTCAGCATCGCCGGTGACATAGAAGCCATTGACGACCTCGGCCGATGCTTTGATGGCTTTCTTGAATCTGTCAATTATGTCCGAACGCTCCCGTTCCAGACTCACCAGCACCAGCATCTGAATGGATCGTCCCACCGCCTTCGGCGAAACTATCGACACATCGGCTTCTATAATGCCTTCCGAGCGAAGCCTCTTCAGTCGCCTCTGGCACGCCGTAGCCGAAAGCCCTGCCATCTCGCCGATCACTTCGGAGGTTAGTCGGTTGTTCTTTTGAACGATCTCGAGGATGCGGGCATCTGTTCGGTCGTACTGCATTAGTCGACTCCTGCGTCCAGTGAATCGCGGCGCTAAATGACCTAACAATGCAGGAAATCCTCTGAACCGCAAGGCATACGACGCTAATATGTTCGCGACATCAGTATCCTGAATGCTTAAGTAGTTCAACAAATGGCCGCTTGGGGCTTTCAAATGGTGTTGCGAGCCGTCCCGGCGCAGAAAGCGGCTCGTCGGTGTTTGGACGATGTGCGACGCGTGTCCAAACTGAAATGTCAAACTTAAACACGACCGCCTGAGATTGAAGGGAAGTGCGTATGACCATTGACGTCAAAGACATTTGCGAGAAGGACAGAAATGCCGTCCTGCATCCTTTCACGCAGCTTAAGGAGTTCGCATCCGGCAAGCTTGGGGAGCCGACGATTATCGAAACCGGTAAGGGTATCCGAATCGAGGATGCTCGGGGCAATCAGTTGATTGACGGTTTCGCTGGCATGTACTGCGTCAACGTTGGCTACGGACGTGCCGAGGTAGCTGAGGCGATTGCGCGGCAGGCCTATCGTCTGGCGTACTACCACTGCTACTCGGCGCACACCACGGACGAACTCGCGATCCTCTCCGATCGCCTCGTCAAGATGGCGCCAGGAAAGATGAGCAAGGTCTTCTACGGCATGTCTGGTTCCGATGCCAATGAGACGCAAGCAAAGCTTGTCTGGTACTACAATAACCTTCGAGGTAAGCCGAACAAAAAGAAGATCATCTCGCGTGAACGGGGGTATCACGGCTGCAGCGCGATTTCCGGTTCTATGACGGGTATGAGCTTTTACCATAACCACATGGATCTTCCGCTGCCGCAGATTGTGCGCACCGGTGCTCCCCATCACTATTGGGGTGCGAATCCCGACGAAACGGAGCATGAATTTTCCGCTCGTCGCGCGACTGAACTCGATCGGCTTATCGACCGTCTGGGCGCCAATAATGTGGGTGCTTTTATCGCTGAGCCGGTGCTTGGAACAGGGGGCATCACGCCGCCACCAGAAGGCTACTGGAAGGCGATCCAGGCTGTTCTGAAGAAGCACGACGTTCTGCTGATCGCTGACGAAGTAATCACCGGCTTCGGCCGCACCGGTTCAATGTTCGGTTCTCTGCACTACGAAATTGAACCTGACATGATCACCGTTGCGAAGGGCCTGACGTCAGGTTACTTCCCACTTTCCGCGGCCATTATCGGTGAAAAGGTTTACAAGGTCCTGGAGGATGGTGCTGACACGGTCGGGCCGTTTTCGCACGGCTACACTTATTCGGGGCATCCAATTGGCGCCGCCACGGCAAATGCCGTTCTGGACATCGTCGAGAAAGAGAACCTTCCTGGCAATGCCCGCGAAATGGGAGAGTATTTCCAGGCGGAGCTCAAGAAGAAATTTGCACAGCTTCCGATTGTCGGTGAAGTGCGGGGGGTCGGCCTGATGGGTGCGATCGAGTTCGTAAGCGATCGCGATGCGAAGAGGCGATTCGACCCATCGCTGAAAGTCGGTGCTCGAGTGTCCATGGCAGCCCGCGACCGTGGCCTGATTGCCCGTGCGATGCCTCATGGCGACATCCTCGGCTTCGCTCCACCTCTCGTAACCACCAAGGCTGAGATCGATGAGATCGTGTCGATCACCGAGAGCGCAGTGCGCCATGTCATGGACGACCTCGTCCGAAGCGGCGAAAAAATCTAAAGACTGGCGACCGAACGAGCTTGGCGGCCGATTCCTCGAAAAAGGTTCAGCGACGGCGAACGAGAAGACTTCCACGGATGAGCTGATTGCTTAAGCTCGACCGCAGGGAAGATCGTCTGCGGTCATGGTTCGGTTGAAAGCGTGCTCCAGGCGTGAGATTTGCGCTGTGAGCGGAGAACAACAGAGCGACGATTGAGCATGGCAGATAACGCAAATTTCAAACTCTTTATCGATGGAAAGTGGCGCTCCGGCGCGAACGACGCAGTGGTTGCGCTTGTCAACCCCGCCACCGCGGAGGAGTTCGGGCAAGTCGCCAGTGCGTCTGTCTCTGATCTTGATGATGCGTTGAAGTCTGCGCAACTCAGTCTTCAGCGCTGGTCCGAAACACCCGCTCGCGAACGAGGGGCGAGTCTCGTTCGCGCAGCCCGAATCCTTGAGGGAAAAATTGAGCTTGCGGCGGCTGCCCTTTCCAGAGAGCAGGGAAAGACCTTGGCTGAAGCGAAGGCCGAGTACGCGCGCGCAGCCGAAACACTCGAGTGGAACGGCATCCACGCGGAGGAATTGTCGACTGCAATTTCGATAGATCAGAAACGGAAGATTGTACCGGAGGCGATTGGTGTGGTCGCTGCGTTCACGCCCTGGAATTATCCTGCGGTTCTCAACGCGCGGAAACTTGCAGCTCCTATCGCCGCTGGATGTCCGGTAATCCTAAAGGCGGCGGAGGAAACACCCAGCGCCGCCGTCTATATCGTGCAAGCACTGCAAGAGGCAGGGATCCCCGCAGGCGTCGTGACTCTGGTTTTCGGTAGCCCGCCGATGATCTCTGAGCACCTGCTCGGGTCGCCCATCATCCGAGTGCTATCCTTCACCGGCTCGACGCCGGTAGGCAAGCAGCTTGCGAAGATCGCGGCGGTCAATCTGCAGCGCTGCGTTCTGGAACTGGGCGGTCATTCTCCCGTCGTTGTCTTTGAGGACGCAGACGTCGCAAAGGCAGTTTCGGCCATATCCGAATACAAGTTTGAATGTGCTGGTCAGAGTTGCAATGCCCCGAACCGCATCCTGGTAGCTCGACCGATTTACAGGGAGTTTCTATCAAAGCTCGTTCAGACGGTCGAAAGAATCAGGGTCGGCCTGCCGGACGACCCCGAAAGCAATATGGGTCCAATGGCGAACGCAAGGCGTGTTGAAGCGATGGAACGTCTGACGAAGGACGCCGTGGAGCGCGGAGCTCGCGTCGAAAGCGGTGGCAAGCGCATTGAGCGAGCCGGATTCTACTGGGCTCCGACGATTCTAAGCAATGTGCATCCGGAATCACAGGTGCTTCGCGAAGAGCCGTTCGGGCCTGTGCTCACTGTCGCGCCGTTCGATACCATCGAGGAAGCCATTGAAAGCGCAAATTCGACCGAATACGGTCTTGCATCATACATCTTCAGCAACTCGCCCGATGTGCAACAACGAATGATACGCAGCCTTTCGGCCGGTACCGTCAGTGTTAATTATCTAAAGGGCGTATCTGCAGATGCTCCGATCGGTGGCGTAAAACAGAGCGGTTACGGTTATGAGGGTGGCGTAGAAGGACTGAGGGCGTTTCAGAACCTGAAGCTTGTTAACACTGCTCATGTTCTGGAAGTTCAATAGGTGGCTCCATCACCAGTGCAGGCGTTTATCAAGGATCATTCGCCGCAAAACTGGGGGCATAGCTCACTAGATGCGACCTCACGGGTGCTGCGATAGCCAGTGAGGAGTGCAGATCGACGCTGCATCGAAAACGCCGTTGATGGTGTGTTTGGATTCCCGGCTCGTTTGTGCGCTGGAAATTAATGCGGCGATGAACTCGGATTGAGCGGCAATGACACAGTCTGCAATCAAGGATGTAATCCTGGCTCCCGGATACGGGAGTTTTTTCTATGACGATCAAGCTGCGATACGCGCGGGGGCTGGCCATGACGGCTTTCTCTATCTAGGAACTGCCGCGACGGCCGGGTTCACCGGCATCCGAATGCCCTCGCGGTCGCTTAGTATTGGTCTGGTGTTGTCGGATGATGCCATCGTGTGGGGTGACATGATGAGCGTGCAATACTCAGGAGCGGGCGGGCGCGACCCCGTGTTTGAGGCAGACACCATCGAAGCACTTACCAGATCTATCCTCGTACCACGGCTTCTCGCTGCGAACGCCTCGAATTTCCGCGGGGCTTGTGAACGCGTCCTCGCACACCATGACGGAAAGCGGCTTCCCCTCGCGATCGAATATGGCGCAAGCCAGGCGTTGCTTCGAGCTGCTGCACATTTATCTCGGAGCACCCTTGCCGAGATCATCTGCTCGGAATTTGCCCTGCCGTTACCCGAGAGGCCCATACCGATCTACGCTCAGAGCGGTGATTCGCGGGAGCTGAACGTCGACAAAATGATCCTGAAGTCCGTGGATGTGCTGCCACATGGATTGATCAATTCTCGCGAAAAGTTTGGTGCCTCAGGCGAGACGTTTCGCAGCTTCGTCAAGTGGGTTGCCGAGCGCACAAGAAAGTTAGGAAAGCCCGGGTATCATCCGATCCTGCATTTCGACGTTTACGGTTGGATTGGGCTCGAGATCGGTCTGCAAGCGGACAAGATTGCCGACTTCATTGCTCGGATCGCCGATGAAGTCCCCGGTTATCGACTTCACATCGAGTCCCCGGCAGACTTTGGATCAACGCAAGCGCAACTGCAGGAGTACGCAAAAATCGTCGAACTGCTCGATGCACGTGGCACCGAAGCCCGCATCGTCGTCGACGAGCAATGCAATACGCTTGAGGATATAGAATCGTTCGCCAAAGCCAGAGCGGCTCATCTTATCCAGATTAAGATGCCCGACGTTGGCTCGATCGCGGACACCGCGAGGGGCGTTCTGATCTGTAAGAGAAATGCTATCGGCGCATACGTTGGCGGAAGCTGCACTGAGACGGACCTGTCGGCAAGGGCATCGGTCCACATCGCAGTAGCGACCCAGGCTGACATGCTACTTGCGAAACCCGGGATGGGCGTCGATGAGGGTATCTCGATCGTAGGGAATGAGCAGAGCAGGTTGCTCTCCATTCTCAATTACCGGCGCAAGCAAAATGATGTTGACAACGTTGTGGCATCGGCATGAGAAATGCGCTCGAAGGCGTGACCGTCATTGCGGTCGAGCAGGCCGTAGCGGCCCCCATGCGTCTTCGCGGCTTGCGGATGCCGGTGCGCGGGTTATCAAGGTCGAGCGCCCCGACGGTGATTTCGCACGATATTATGACAATCTGGTCCGGGACCAGAGTGCCTATTTCGTGTGGCTGAATCGCGGGAAAGAATCCATTTGCCTCGACCTGACACTCGATACAGACCGCGCCGTCCTCGATGCAATGGTCAGGCAGGCGGATGTTTTCATCCAGAATCTGAAGCCTGGCAGCATGAAGAAGCTCGGCTTCGGTTCTGCTAATCTTCGAATGCGCTTTCCTCGGCTGATTACCTGTGACATTTCGGGATTCGGGGATGGCGGGCCGTTTTCCCATTTGAAGGCATATGACTTATTGTCCAAGCTGAGACGGGCCTCTGTGCGATAACCGGCACAGCGCACGGACCGGCCCGCGTGGGCGTTTCTGTGTGTGATATCTCGGCTGGTATGACAGCACTCAATGCCATCTTGCAGGCACTGCTCAAGCGTGAACGCACGGGGGAGGGATCGAGCATTCAAGTCTCGCTTTTCGATGCTATCGCGGACTGGATGAATGTTCCGGTGCTTCAGTTCGATTACGGCGGCTACCACAACATTAGAACCGGCGTAAACCACCCGTCTCTCGCGCCATACGGCGCATATCGGTGCGCCGACGCCAAGGACATTATCTTCTCGGTTCAAAATGATCGTGAATGGATCAACTTCTGTACTAAATTCCTCAAACGGCCGGAACTCATTCGCAGCCCAGAGTTTGCTGACAATATGAAGCGCTTGCGGAACAGGTCGAGCCTCGATGAAATAGTAGTCGCCCGGTTTGCGCAGATTTCCAGTCACGAAGCAATGGGCGAACTCGAAGCCGCCGAACTGGCGTATGGGCGGCTCAACCAAATAGAAGACGTAACGCACCATTGTCACTTGCGACGGGTGGCGGTCTCGACGCCGACAGGCGAAATTCACCTGATTGCTCCGGCACCGATTTTTGATGAGGAAAATGCTCCGGAACTGGGGCCGGTCCCCGGCCAGGGGGCCCATTCCGAGGCCTTGCGGAGCGAGTTTGGGCCGCAGCGACGCTAGCGACTGCTAATAGATCTCGGCTCCAGCTGATTCAGGAGTCTTACGATGAGTGGAGGTCAGTGACAGGAACAGGATAAATCATGCATCGACATTAAAAACGCGGCCCTATGCTGGTGGCCACGGTTGATACTGAAGGCAACCCGAACGTCAGCCCCCAAGGAAATCTTCTCCTGGTATGGTGATGATCGTCTTGTACTTGCGGACATCGCATCTAACAACACCGTCCGGAATATCTACGCTCATCCAACCGTCTGCGCGAGCTTCACGTGTTCCGCGAGCGTGGCTTCAAGGTGGTCGGGCGAGCTGCAATCATTCGGCCTGAGCAAGCCGAGTTTCCTGTCATCGGATCTGAGTTGCTACGCATAGGCAGGAAGCGACTGTCCTGTACGGCACATCATCTCGGTCAAAAGGAGACTCTCCAGGATCTGGGCTCCGAGCTACACGATCTTTCCGGACGGCCGGAAGTAGATCGCATGCAAAGCGCTTATGCTGCATAAGCAGCAGTTCCTGCGGGGCAGGTAGTAGCCGCTCCTGACCATCAGTCTCGAGTTTAGCTGATGGCGCTCGCGCCGAACGATGTATCATTTCAAGCCAAGCCAACCCGTGTCCGACCCGACCATCTTCTTCTGAAGTCATTGCTCCAAGAAATGTTAGGCCTTGCGGGTTCGTTTCGGAAAAAAGTGCAAGGATCGACTGCTTTCATCGCGTGCGGAAGTCCTCGAAATCAGCGGACGAAACGCAGCATTTATTCGTTATCCCGCGAGTCATTGCACTAATCGAGAGCGGAATACCTATACAGCTCTCGTCTCTCGCCCCCGAATCGCCGCGCCGCTGAGGAGGCGAGCGTCAGAGTTGATTTCGTCTGGCGCTGGCCACAGGGGCTGCGTGACGGTTCAGCACTGATCGTGCAACTGGCTCCCAAGAGTTCGAACCGACCTCGGCGGACATTCCTTAGGGATTGGTCATGAATGCTATCCGAATTGATGGAAAGGCCATCGCTGAGATTCTTCGGGCTCGCGTGGCTTGGGAGGTAGCCGTGCTGCAGGAAGAGTGCGATGTCACGCCTGGTTTGGCTGTAGTACTTGTCGGCAAGGACCCCGCAAGTTCCGTGTATGTGAAGACAAAAACCAGGCAGGCTGAGGCTGTGGGCTTGAAGTCTCAGCAGTACGTGTTGCCGAGCAGTGTGACGGAAACCGAACTGCTGACGTTGATCGAGGCACTTAACCTTGACGAGTCCATTGACGGAATTCTCGTTCAACTTCCGCTACCCGGCCACATCGATCGTTTGCGCGTGCTTGAGGCCATCGATCCGGCCAAGGATGTGGACGGCTTTCATCCCTACAATGTCGGGAGATTAGCAGCCGGCTGCCCCGCTCTCGCTCCTTGCACTCCGCTCGGGGTGGTCCATCTCATCAAGACCGTTGTGAGTGACCTGAACGGACTCGACGTTATCGTTATTGGCCGCTCAAATATTGTTGGAAAGCCTTTGGCGATTCTGCTGGGCGATGCTGGATGCACAGTAACAGGTGCGCAACTCCAGACACGAAATTTGCCCGAACTCTGCCGGCGAGCGGACATTGTCGTCGCTGCCGCCGGATGCGCAGGCCTGGTCCGCGGCGAGTGGCTCAAACCAGGTGCAATTGTCATTGATGTGGGCATCAATCGCGCGATCGATTCAACCGGAGTCACCAAACTGGTCGGAGATGTAGCGTTCGCCGAAGCGAGCAAGCGCGCGAGCTACATTACCCCTGTACCGGGCGGCGTCGGCCCGATGACCGTTGCTTATTTGCTCGCGAACACCGTCAACGCGGCAATTTCTCGGCGAGGGTTGTCTCTGGTCACTGATCGTGACGCTGCCTCGGGCCAGCCAGCCTCGGAGATGAGGGGCGTGAGGTGGATCTGCTGAGGGCAACTGCTTTGCAATCGAATTGTTCCTAGCACTCCAGCATTTCAAAGGCCAGAAAGGCGGGCTGCTGGTCAGCTCGCGTGGCGTCGCGTCGTAATGGCGCGATCAGGCGCTGCGCATACAACTGCTTTCCGTCTTCGTATTCGGAAAACTCGCGAGGTCAAGCGTCAATTTAAAAACAGAAGGCAGAAATCCTGCTCTGCGCAGACTGATATCAACTAAATCCCGATCAGCCGGTACTATTCGCTTAAGGCGAGTTCCGGTCCGCTGAAACCACGGCAGCAAGAGTTGCGAGAGGGAGAGATCGAAGATTGCAAATTCCGCAAAAAGACCCATCCGCCATCGCAAGTGGTAGCAGCCTTGGCATATCAGCCGCCGCAGCTGCGCTGAAATTTCGAGGCATTGCCTCACCTGCACCGGTGGAGTCCGATTGAATATGGCTTGTTTCCACCACGTGAGCGAGTTCGAGCCCGACAATACCTGAGCGCGCCCACGACTTCTGGGCGATCTTGAGTGTGAGCCGTGCAACGTTCTCTGCCCGGGGAAATGCAAGAGCAGGCGTTGCGATGCGTAACTTAAGACGGTCGATGGAAGGCGCGCAGTTCTCGTTCAAGTCCAGAAGTTGATCGCTTCGGGCTCGCGCCTTCCGATGTCAATACAGGACGGGGATTCCGGAATTTATTAGAAATCAGAGCCTGGGAACTCCTCGGAGTGCTTAGTCTCGAAGGCCCGCCTCAACTGCCTGGCTCGACGATGAACCCGGCGACGTTCAGGCTGCCCGTTATTTCCGAAACGGTAGAGGGAGCGTGGGCGGAAGTCGTGATCCGGGGGGATCCGTCGCTCGAGCCGGCCTGCGTCGCGGCCGCAAGGAGTCTGGTCGACCGGGGCGCGATCGCAGTAACTGCGAACTGCAGCTTCTTCATCCGGCATCAGTCGGCCCTTTCTGCTGCAGTCAATGTTCCCGTGGCGACCTCAAGTCTGCTGCTGGTGCCAAGCTTGCTTCGTCAGTTGCCGTTTGGCCGTACTCACAGCAGACTGGACACATTGCAACAAAGATCTGCTTGCCGTCGAGACTTCGGCGGACCGAGAGAGAATTGAAATGGGGGGCATCGAGGGCGGCAAGTACTGGCGCGACGCAATGATGCGTTGCTGCCACCTATTGATGTGCCGGCTGTAGAGAGGCGACGTGGTCGCCAGTTTTGCGCGACTTCGTTTTCTCGGATCCCGAGATTGCAGCCTTCCTCTGCGAGTGCACGGCGTTTCCGCTGGTTGCGCCATTGATCCCGTCGTGCTGCGAAGCTGCAAATCTACGATATTACCGACCTTTGCCGGCTGACAATCGCGTCGGTTGTAAGAACTTTCGCGTGCGTCACCAACCTTGAGGGCGCAAGTTTTGGCCGGCATGGTCTTTCGGGAGAGTACCTGCAAACAACATTAAACCGGGAGGTGCTTACATGAGGCCCAAGGGGCCTGCAATAAGCGTTGCGATTTTCTGCTCGATCGTGTCGGCTGCCTGCGCGGGACAGCCGTCGCACCGAACCGCAAATGGGAAATCGGTTCGTTATCGGAAAGCCACCCAGTGAAAGTGCGCGTCTTGCGGAGTTATTGTCGAGGGCGGCGATCCCGCTCTTGAGAACGCGAAGCCGGGCGTAAGTTGCGAGGAAGTCGAGGCAATCTGGCAGAACGTCTTGCGGCGCAATGGGTACAGCAAGGATAGCCGTGTCGGGTATTCCATCAACTATCCGCCCGCCTGGGGTGAGCGAACGGTGAGTCTGCGCGCGGTTGGATCATCGCGCTCAAAGGCGCGTGGTTTCCAGCGCAGGCGATCGCCCAGGCTCACGTTAAGACCGACAAGATCGATGCCGCCGTTCGTGGCACGGGTGATTATCGCCAATCCGCTGCAGGTGAAGGCGCCAGAACCCGCGACACCGCCATACTGTTGGCAGTCGCTTCGACCGGCTGCCTGGGCCGCGGCCAAGGCGCCCGGTCCATTGCATGCTTTTTTCGTACGGATCCGCGCCCGGCGTGGCCATCAGGTCGCCGCGGTGGCCGTGGCTCGCAAGCTCACGGTGCTCTGCTGGCATTTGTTGACGAAGGGCGAGGATTACCTGTGGGCGCGCCCGGCGCTGGTCGCCAACAAGACCCGCGCAATGCAACTTCAAGCTGGACATCCGCAACAGAAGGGCAGCCGGCGTGGACCAGCCTATGCCTACAACATCAAGGCGCTGCGCGACCGTGAGATGTTGATTGCCGCCCAGGCGGAGCGAAACTACGAACGATTGGTGTCGCAATGGAAACCGCGGCGGCCAAAACTCGGCGCGCGGGCGCCTCAGCTCGGCAGGACAAAATAGGCAGTCCGGTGACGCTTGCAGCCGACGCGTCACGCTTCGCCACGAGGTCGCCCGCGCCCGACAACCATAACCGCCGCTGACGGCAAGTGCCAGCCAGGAATGCAGTCCCGTTCCACGGCAGCATGCCGCCGTGCTCGGGCCGGTCAAGGCCAAGCCGTGCGGTGGCCGCA
>NZ_FOQM01000074.1 GCF_900113735.1 Bradyrhizobium sp. Gha | reverse complement strand
CGCGGAAAGTGAGCCGCGGCTCCAGGGCGGGCGAGAAGCGGAAGAAGATATCGATAATCGTGAGCACCCGGAGCTTGCCACCATTTGCCAGCTGGTCATGAACAAAGTCCATCGCCCAGGTCTCGTTGGCGCGCGTCGCTGGCCTGCGGTCATCGCGCAGCTTGGCCTTGACCCTCCGCTTCGGCGATTTATTGCGCAATTGTAGGCCCAATCCGCGATAGATGCGACGGGTCTTGTTCTGCCCATGACGCCATCCCTCGCGGCGGAGCAGGACGTGGACGCGGCGATAGCCGTAGCGAACGCGAACATGGCAGATCTCCTTGATCCGAGCTCGAGGGCGGACTGGCCGGAGCGACGAGATTTGTAGTGGTAGCTCGAGCGATCGAACTCGAGGGCCTCACAAGCCTTGCGGATCGAGACCTGTCACTCACCACAAATCTCATCGACGAGCTTGCGCTTCCGACAGGCTTCATAGCTTTCGGCGGATCACGTCCTGAACATCTCCTTGTCGAGCGACAGATCGGCTACCAGCTTCTTTAGCTTGCCGTTCTCCTCCTCGAGCTGCTTCAGCCGGCGCATCTCGGTCGGCAGCAGACCGTCATACTTCTTCTTCCAATTGAAGTAGGTCGCCTGGCTGATCCCGGCCTTGCGGCAGATCTCGGCCACCGCAACCCCGTCGCTGCCCTGCTTGAGAATGAACGCCTTCTGGGCGTCCGAAAATTTCGAGGCCTTCATCGTCGTCGCTCCTCCCAGTCGAGGGATTTACGCAGCGCCAACTCTAGCCAAAAATGGTCCAGTTTGCCGGCCTCAGATCACGCCCGGGGCGCTTGGTTTACCGGTGCCAGTACTTGGATGACCTCAAGGTCGTCTTTGGGACTGCTGCTGCGAGCTTCGATGACTCGTTGTAATGTTGAGGCGCCGCCGGGGCCCTTTGCGGCGATCACCGGCTTGAACACCATCGGTCTGGCGGTGTTACGAAAAAAGTCTTTCGTCCGTACACGCTGTATCGCCGGGATGGCAAACACGCTCTCGATAGGATGATGCTGTCGGCTCAGGGGCCGCGAAATCGGACCATACCGCTAATCGCAAGCTCTAACGAGCATGTAGGGGCGTTGATTGCGGGTACCATGCAGACGATGGCAGGTTCTCTACCAGAGTAGGTAGGTGCCAAAGTGGATGCGCCGTCCTAGCGTCCTCCTGTTCCTATGCCGATCATCGAGCCAGAAGCGAACACCGAGAAGGTCATACGGACAAAACCTTACGACGTGCGGAATCAGGGTTGCTGCGCATGCACACCTTGATGACGAGCTTCGGCGTTCCGATTTGGGCCCCGAAGAAGGCGACGAATGGCGGGGCGCGTGAATACGGAAAATCAAGCGGCCAAGAAGCAGTCTATGGAACGTCAACCTGTTGACGTGATCACGGCGATCAATCGGCTTGCAGGTTTGGATCCGGAGAGAGTTGCGCTGAGGCACGGCGCAGACAAACTCACATATGAGGCGCTACGATCAAGATCCGATATCCTCGCCACGACCTTACGAGAGCAGGGTGCTCGCGGCGAAGTTGTCGGCTATTGGGGGGAGCGGGACCTCGACTGGGCGACAGCGGTCATCGCAATTCTGAAGGCTGGATCAACGTATTTGCCGCTTGATCCATCGCTGCCGGCGTCCCGCACATCCTTCATGATAGAGCAGAGCCGCTGTGCTTTGTTGATGGGCCGAGACCGTCCCGATTCGCTTAGTCTGTTCCAGGAGAGCAGCAAACCAGCTCTTCAATTCGTGGCTATAGAAGCGGCGCTGGCCGGGGTGCGGACCCCGTCTATTATGCCATCGCCGAACGTGGATGGACTTGCCTATATTCTGTTTACGTCGGGTTCGACGGGGCAGCCTAAGGGCGCAATGATCGAACGTGCCGGCTTAAACAATCATTTGTCGGCGAAAATCGATGCCCTAGGTCTCACTCGGGCGGATTGCGTCGCGCAAACGGCGTCGCACTGCTTTGACATCTCGCTTTGGCAGCTTCTTTCTGGGCTTTGCGTCGGAGCCTCTACATCAATCATTGATGATGCGACACTCAGATCCCCGTCATCTTTTCTCCAAGCCATACAAAGATCCGGCGTTACGACAGTCCAGCTCGTTCCGTCGATGCTGGCAGTATTTGTTGAATATCTGCAATCGCTTGCGGCGACAGAGCGAGCCATAGACGGCTTGCGGATTATTTCTACGGTCGGAGAACCTCTAACGCCCGGATTGGCGCGTGCGTGGCTTGCCCTGTATCCCCGCGTTTCCATCCTCAACCATTACGGGCCGACCGAGTGCGCCGACGGCGTGACGCATCATCTGGTTTCCGTGCCTCCTGCGCTGGATGAGCCCTATGTGCCGATCGGAAGGCCAATTCAAAACGTTGAGGTTTATGTCGCGGACGGACCACGACTGTGCGATGTAGCAGAAGTCGGCGAAATCTGTGTTAGCGGCGTCGGTGTCGCTGCCGGTTACGTCAATGACGATGTCCGCACCAAGGATGCGTTTGGGCTAAACCCATTCTCAAACGACCCGTCCTTCCGGCGGCTATATCGGACAGGTGATCTTGGGCGCCTCCGTTCCGATGGCCTTTTGGAATGTCTCGGTCGACGGGATCGTCAGGTCAAAATTCGTGGGCACAGAATCGAGCTGGGAGAGATCGAAGCTCGTTTGTCCGCTCATCCCCTGGTGCATGGCGCCGTCGCAGTCGCCTCTGTCTGCGCTGGTGTAAAGCGTACGGCGCGAGATATAGCTGGAGCAGACGCGCAAGCCGAATCGCCGCGGCTGGTTGCGTATGTGTCGGCTTCAGCTGAACTGGCGGAAAGCGACCTTCAGAATTTTCTTGCTGAGGCGCTCCCCAGTTACATGCTACCGGAAAGAATCGTCCACGTCGGCGGTATTCCCCTGACCAGGAACGGAAAGGTCGACTTTTCAGCGTTGCCCGATCCGGGGAGTGTACGGCCGGTATTGTCAACGCCCTACGAGGAGCCGCAATCAGATCTCGAAGTCCGGTTGCGTCAAATCTGGTCCGGCATTTTGCGTATCGAGAACATAGGTGTGAATGACCAATTCATAAGCCTTGGCGGAGACTCGCTCCGCGCAATGCTCATATTGGGACAGTTGCAGACCTCGCTCGGAGTGAGAGCGGATTTCAGACTGGTGCTGAATGGGACGATTCGATCTCTTGCCGCTTCGATCGAGGCTCGCGCCGAGCCCAATCCATGCACAGCCTTGGAATACCGAAAGCTTGACCGATCACCCCTGACACGACTTCAGGAGCACCTTTGGTTTCTGGCGCAGCTCGATCCATCTGCCCGGAACTACATCATTCAAGGCGGGCTCCGGATTAAGGGAAGCATCGATTTAGCTCGGTTCAATCGCGCCTGGACCGAAGTCATTCATTCTCACCAGGCACTTTCGGCGCGCTTTATCGACGAAGACGGTCCGGTTCAATGTTTTGATGCCCCGCCATGCGCCAATCTTGAATTGATCGATGCGTCTCATCTCACCTCCTCCGCGGCTGAGGAGCTCATCGCACAGTCTCGGCGAACGGAGCTGAAAGACAATTTCGATCTCGCACACGGCCGCTTGTTTCGTGCGCGCATGGTCCGGTTTGGTCCCGAAAATCATCTTATATTGATCACAGCTCACGAAATCATCCTCGATGCCTGGTCGATTTCTGTTCTGCTCAGAGATCTTCAGCAAAGATATTTAGATGCCGCGGCGCCTTGGCCAGAGAACCGTGCGTCACTCTCGGGCTATGCTGCGTGGGAAAAACAACGCATTTCTCCTGAGGCGCTAGAGAAGCAACGCCAGTATTGGCGTCGTCAGATTGGTGATGATCCGCCGGTGCTTTCGCTAGGAAGGGCGCGCCCGCAAACAGAGTCATACCGCGGCGCCTCGCATCCAGTTCTGCTCGGCAGCGATCTCTCCAGTCGGGTTAGAGAATTCGCACGCAAAAATAGCTGCACCACGTCGACAACCCTGCTGGCGTGCTTCCAGTTGCTATTACGAATGTATAGCGGCCAGGATGATATTGTGGTCGGCATGCCCCACGCTGTACGGGATCAACCTGGCAGCGCAGACATCATCGGCTTTTTCCTGAATATGCTGCCGATCCGTGCCGCGATCAATGCCGGTGAATCTTTTGCTGATCATGCCAGGCGCGTCCAGGGCGTGGTCAGCGATGCCATCGGAAATTCGGCCTATCCGTTCGGATGGATGGTCAGGGATGCCAGGGTATGTCGCGAACCGGGTCGATCACCGATCTTCCAGGTCATGTTCAACATGTACTCCGAAGCCGCCGAACCAGTCGGTCGGGACGAGCTGGCTCTGACGTTCCGCGAATATGACACCGGCTATGTCAAGTTCGATTTAACACTGTACGCGCAAGATCATGGCAATGAAATTGCGCTCCAGCTCGCGTACGCGGAAGATATCATCTCAAGTGATCTGGCTGTTCGCATGGCCAACAATCTGCGGGGTCTGATTGCGACCTGTATCGATAAAGCGCTTGCGCCGATCCAAGAACTGAGCTGCCTAAGCGCCTCAGACCTCACCATACTGAATTCGCTGGAAGGGTCGATTCAGCCATATCCGTCCGAATGTCTGCTTGTTGAATCGTTCGAGCAGATCAGCGCTTCTAACGACGGCAAGCTAGCATTTTTGGGCGAGTTCGGGAAGGTCACGTTTGGCCAGCTGCGTAAGCGCGTGGTAGCCATCCGCTCGTTACTGCGGGATATGAAGGTCGGGGCCGGCGATCTGGTCGGCATGCTTATTGACCGGTCGCCGGACGTTGCCGCCGTCATGCTTGCGGCGCGAGGCTTGCATGCTGTTGTTGTGCCGATAGCGCCGGATTATCCGCGTGATCGCATCCAACATATCCTGCGAGATAGTCAGGCAAAGCTCCTGGTTCACCCGATGGCCACGGAGCCTGATTTTGACATACCTTCGATTTCTCTATCCACCTTAGAAAGCTACAGCAGGACCACGAATAGTGTCGCGCCTAGCAACAGACCGTTAGACCACCAAATTGCGAACCTCATATACACATCCTCCTCCACCGGTCGGGCCAAGGGGGTTCTGATACCCGAAGCGGCCATTCTCAACCGGCTCTACTGGATGTGGCGGTGTTTTGCCTTCGATGGCACCGACGTCATGGTTGTCCAGAAATCCGCCTGCCTTGTCGCGTCCGCCTGGGAGTATTTTGGTGGGCTGCTGCGAGGTGTGACCACGCTGATCCTCACCCAAGAGCAGGTGCTAGATCCGGATCTGTTGTTGTGCAGTTTGGCGAAACATCGCGTGACTCGCCTTTTTGCCTCTCCGCCACTTCTGTCCGGTCTCATCGCGGCCCAGGAACGGCAGCCGCAAAGGACCGCCTTGAGATTGGTCACAAGCAGCGCCGAACCGATGCCTTCCTCGCTGCCCGCTCGCTGGCGCAGCTCGTTTCCGGGCGTGCCGTTGTGGAACTTCTACGGTTCGACGGAATGTGCGTCCAACGCAGCCGTGCACGAAACATCGGATGCTGATGACAACTCGACGTTTGTCCCCGTGGGGCGACCAATCGACAACGTCAAACTCTACGTGCTCGATTCACGATTGAAGAGAGTGCCTGTTGGAGTCCCTGGCGAACTCTGCATCGCTGGCCGCTGTCTAAGTGCTGGGTACTGGCAGGATCAGGATCGGACTGACCGCTGTTTCGTGCCCAATCCCTATGATGCCGGACAATACAACGTGCTTTATCGAAGTGGAGACATCGCACGCATCTCAACAAGCGGCCTTCTTGAGATTTGCGGCCGATCGGACAACCAGATCAAGGTGAGAGGCTTCCGCATTGAGCCGGAGGAGGTCGAACTTGCCCTTGAAGCTCATCCGGCAATCGAACAGGCCGCGGTCTTAGCAGAAGGTGTCGATGGCGACCGGCGCTTGACGGCGTGCGTGGTACCCGCTCTCGACAGTCTAAGCTCTGGAGAGATTCTCGCCCACCTGCGCGACAGGCTGCCATCTGCCATGGTTCCCGCAGCCTTCAGGTTGGTTGACAGTGTTCCCCTGACCACGAGCGGAAAGATAGACCGTGCTCGCCTATCCTCCGTCCCTTACCGCGAGATGGAAACCAGTCCATCTGCAGAGCCCCGCACGAGGAACGAGCGAGTTCTTGCTCAGATCTGGGAGGATCTATTAGGCGCCAAGGGGGTGGGAATCGACAGCAGTTTCTTTGATATCGGCGGCGATTCTCTTCTGAGCGTGCGTTGCGTGACGCTGGCGTGCAAAGCTGGGCTGAATCTCACCGTCAACCAACTTTATCGAACGCCGACCATCAGGGAGTTGGCGGCCGCGGAAGCGGGGGCGGCATCCCCCAACGTCGCTTCGGCGAACGGATTACTCCCTGTCGCCCCCATCATATCGTTTTGGAATTCTCTTCTCGGTTTTGACGAGCATTTTAACATCGGCGATCTGTTCTTCTTGCGCGGCGGGATCCTGAATATCAAGATCCTGAACCGTGCTCTCGCCCATGTCATCGAGAAGCACGAAGCCCTCAGGCTGCGCGTTGCTCGAACCCAAGATGGCCTACGGTTGAGGATTGGGCCTTGTCCGACCGAGCGCATCGTGGAGGAGATCGATCTCGTTCGGATGTCCGGCCCAGACCAGCGCAGGACAATCGAGATCGTCTCTGCAAATCGTCAACACGTGTTCAGGTTTGACGGTCACACGCCTCTTGTTCACGTCGCGGCCTTCCGTACTTCGGAAGGCGGCGACTACTACCTGCTGGTGCTGATGCATCATTTCGTAGCGGATGGAATGGGCTATCGGCTATTCCTGGAAGCACTGGAGGGCGCATACAACGCTCTTGCTGCAGGCCATGATGTGAATGGCCCTGAGACCGTACAACGGCTTTCTTCCTGGTTGAAGCGCCTCGAGCATTACGCGGATAGCGAAGCACCAGACGAACTCAAGTACTGGGAGGATATCGACTACGATCAATTCAATCTGCGCGTCGGAGAGGCCTCGTCTTACGGCACAAGGGTTGCCGAAGGAACCGCGAGGGAGCTTCACGATGCAAGTCTTGGCGTTGGCCGGGAGGATGCGAACGGCCGTTCACTTCCGGTAGATCAGGCCAAGTATCATCTTGAGATCGAGGCGGAAGCGACAGCGGGTCTCCTCAGTATTGGAGCCAGATCAGCGCATTGTCAGGACTTTGATGTGTTTCTTGCTGCCCTGTCCGGTGCGTGTGGAGCCCTGTTCGGCAACTATTCGCTCTGGATTGATAGCCTAACCTCGACTCGAGGTCGGCTGTTTGACGATTTCGATTCATCCCAGATCATTGGCCTTATCAGCGAGCTCGCTCCGCTTCCATTGAAGGTCACCGGAAGAGAGTCGCGTTCCGACCGCGCTCGTCTAATATACCGGCAGCGCAATGCCCTGCCGCGTGGGGGAATAGGCTTTCGGGCCCTGAAATTCCTAAACCGAGATCCAGCCTTGCGGTGCCGGCTCGATCGCCTGCCACTTCCCAAAATTGGCGTGAATTATCGCGCGGGTTTGCAGCGTCATTTCGCGCGCCGTTTTCTAGACACCGACCCTTGTCCGCTTTGCATCGGCGAGCACATGCATCAAGCAGCCGCGATCCACCTCTTCTGGTTCGAGGTCGGATATCAATCCGGTCGTCTACAGATCGACACCACGTATGATCCGACCATGGTCGATTATGAGGCGACCCGCCAACTTTGCACGGTCTTGCAACAGGAGCTGATGCAGACGATCAATGAATTCGTAGAGCTCAAGACGGCGTGAAGCATGGATAAGCGCAATGCGGAGCTCGTCGTCGAAGGCAATCGCGATGCGATGCCGAAGAAAAGCCGGCACATCGATCTTTCGGACCAGAATCTCCCAAGTCTTCTCCTGCAGCTCGCCATTCCATCTGTCATCGGCTTGTCGATCAACGCATTACAGCAGCTCCTTAACGCGATCTTTGTTGGCTCACTCGGCGCGCAGGCGATTGCAGCCGTCAGCATGACGATGCCGCTCATTGTCGTGCTCGCGGCCGTGGGCGAGGGGATCGGTGTGGGTACTGCCTCCGTGATATCTCGTCATCTTGGTGCTGGTAATGCGTTGGAGGCTAGCCGAGGTGCGAGTACGGCGCTCGCGCTCGCCGCTCCCATTGGGGTGGTTATGACCATCGCCCTGCTTGTAACCCTACGAGGCATCTTCGTCGTGCTTGGGGCAAGTCCAACCATCCTGCCCATCGCGCTCGACTACACCACGATCCTCTTGCCGGGGTCTACTTTGATGCTCGTAAATATCGTCAGCGGCTTCATCGCAAGAGCTGAAGGCAACACAAGATTCAGTATGTGGACGATGCTGACCGCTTTCATATTGAACGCCCTGCTCGATCCTGTTTTTATATTCTTACTTGGCCTGGGTGTGCGAGGCGCGGCACTAGCAACGCTGCTATCGCAGATCGCCGCCATAAGCCTCTACATCGCCTATTTTACCAAGCGGCTCGGCACTGTGCTCGTCAGCATATCTCAGGTCTCGTTACGAGTAGATCGCATCAGGCAGCTCGCGCTCATTGGGGCGCCGGCGACGACAACAAGTATCTTAGCCGCTCTTGCCGGTATGTTCTTGTACGGAGCTGCTGCGCGTTTCGGTGACGATTTCATCGCGGCGGTGGGAATTGCTGTAAGACTCTTGACAATCGGCGCGCTGCCTATCACCGGATTCTGTATCGGCTCTCAGGCTGTCCTGGGGTTCGGTTGGGGGGCGCGCGACTTTGCTCGTGTAATGAAGGTTGCGAAGTTTATGATCTCTATCACTGTTGCGCTTTCCGTTGCGTATTCGGTAGCCGTTATCGTTTTTGCCCGGCCGTTGGTCAGGTTGTTCAGCGATAGCGATGATGTCGCAGAAATTGCCGTCGTGAGCTGCATCGTCTTCCACCTGTTTTTTGGATTTTACGGTGTTCAGAGTTTCGTGACGACCATGCTTCAGTCGCTGGGGAGAGCACGCCTTAGCGCGGTGGTCTCTTTCGCCAGGCAGGGGTATCTATTCATACCGGCGCTACTTCTATTCCCTCTCATATCAGGCTTCAGTGGAGTGTTGGCCAGCCAAGCCATCGCTGAGCTGGGAGCCGGAGTGATCGCGCTGTTCGTCATTTTGCGCCTGTTCGCTGAGCTCAGACGAGATGAAGCGGCACATTCAACCAATAACCGAGAGGGTTCCCTGACTTGGTTAAGGCATCATCGCGACAATTGATGCATTCCTCGCGGGCAGCCAGCCGTCATCCGTTCCGAGCTGGTTGCCGAAGTCGTTGCCCTCGTAGGCGGCACCGAGTTGGCTAGCTAGGATGTGGCTGACACAGCCTATCAGAGTGATCCCCGACCTGCTATGTGCTGTCGCCAGCATCATCAAGGAACGTCCGCCGACGTTTCTCCATCCCCTTGCACCTTCCTAGGCGCATTTTGAACCGATTGGTGGCCCTTCTCGCGATCGCCGGCAAATGAGAAATTCAGCTTCCATAGAACCTGTCAGTGATTTGTCGGACACCAACCTTGTCTTCGGGCTAAGCCATGCTTGGACGATGATGACCAGGAACGAATGCTACAATGAATCCGCGCTCGCGGCGTAACTATCGCGCCGGCCGCGGACCAAAATGCGTATCGCCCAAGACAAGGATGTGGTGCACTTATTCGCGATGGGAGGCGTTTCGATCAGCCTCGACAAAGCCAGGGTGGTGCGCTTAGGCCGTCCCGACGGTTGGCCCATCGCGACATCTTCTGCCGCACGAACATGGTGGCATGCCATAGTGCCAGTATTTTGTTCGAAGTCTTGGTCCCGTAAAGCGCATCAATATATCGACCGCCACTCGCTAGTTTAGATTGAGTTATGTGTAAAGTGCTAGCTAGACGTGAAATTCTATCTTCATCCAGATTTCCAGTTTCCAAGTTGACTTGCGCTGCAATTTCTGCCGCCTCGATGGGGTGCAATATGATTGAAACTGCCGCCGATCCGGCGTTATCCGAACACGTGCGGCTCTGGCTGTCAGTACTGCTCGGCCCTGCAGTAACTGCTCTAGGCTTTACGTTGATTTACAAGCAGCTCCAGATTTCCGCGCGACAAGCGGAGGCCGCCTCAAAACAACTATTTGCTCTCAGCAGAAGAAGCCAAGCGCGCGACTGTGCAGGCCACTGAGCAACAAAATTGGAAGAAGCCCGAATTTCTAGCTAATCAGGTCAAGGACTTCTTCAGTGACGAATGCATTGACCGGACGACATACATGCTCGACTGGCATATCAGAAAGCTAATCATCGCAGATGACGATGAGGAGGAAGTGCTTACACTACATGATGATGCAGCGCACGCAGAGGCGCAAAATCGGCCGAGCCTACGCGATCGTTTCCTGAATGAAGAGCGAGCGTCGTCATCGCGCGAGCTCTTCGAACGCACGACGAAGAAGTCTTTACAGCGCATGAAGCTGTAGTTCGAGATAATTCGATTGGCTTTTTTTAGGCTCGGACAGTTTCAGCACATGATTCAATCCGGCTTATTTACTTACCAGGAAGTCGATACTCACTTGAGCTACGTGCTGGATCTAATCTGAAGGCGGTCGGGATTATGTCTCGTCAGAAGTAACGGTCGCCATCGGTAGCTATGTGCGCGAATACGACTTTCCGGTAACAAAGGTGCTCATGGACTGTCGGATCGACTTTCGCAAAGGAGAGACAGCAAAGGATCAGACTGCCAATCGTAAGTTGGATTGCTGCTTGAGTTGGTTCAAGTTGCGCTCGGGGTCGGAAATAGTGACCCTGCCGCCATCCGCGCGTTAGGGGGCCGGTGATACTGCTCTGGAAAATGCCGCAGTTCACCAGACCGGTAGCGAGGTCGCCAGCAAATGCCTATACCTCGTGCGGTGACCGTGACCGCCAACGGAACGGGAATGGCGCGTTCACGCTGCCAGATAACTCACGTTTCGACGATCAGATCCGCGGTTTCAGTGATGCTCGGCAGGTAGTCGAGCAGCGATGGCTCGTTCACGACACTTACAGCAAGATGCAGCTGATGGGCGATGAACCTGCGAACAACTCCTTCGTGCTTCGCGGCTATGTCCGTCACTGGCTGGGATGTCCACCGATTTAGGGGAGGCCCAGAGCTCTAAAGCGTGATGGCATTAGGTTTGATATCCTGAATTTCTGAGGTAGTTGGCGCACTCCTCGGCTGAGAAGGCATCGAGTGCGTGGCCGATTGCGGCGCAGACGGCGTCGACGGTTCGCGCGGCAGCTTTGCGGAGCAGATGTTTGAGCTTGGCAAAGACCTGTTCGATCGGGTTCAGGTCGGGGGAGTATTTTGGCAGGAAGAAGAGTTTGGCGCCGACCGAACGGATGAGCAGGCGAACTGCTTTGCTCCTGTGACTGCCGAGGTTATCCAATACGACGATATCGCCAGGTCGAAGGACGGGCAGGAGAACCTTCTCGACGTAGACCCGAAAGCTCACGCCATCGATCGGCCCCTCGATGAACCATGGCGCATCGATCCGGTCGTGGCGCAGTGCCGCCAGGAAGGTCATGGTCTTCCAACGCCCGTGAGGAACCTTGGCGTGAAGTCTGTGCCCACGCGGTGCCCATCCGCGCAAGGGCGCCATATCGGTCCTGGTCCAGGTCTCGTCGATGAAGACCAATCGTTCAGCTTCGATGCGACCTTGATACTTTGCCCACTGGGCTCGCCGCCGCGCCACCTCGGGACGATCGCGTTCGCCAGCCGCCACGCTTTTTTTTGAAGCTGAGCTTCTCGGCATGCACGAAATCCCACACCGAGTGGTAGTCGACCTTCAGGCCACGCCCGGCGAGCTGGGCAACGAGCCCGCGTATGGTGAAATCGCCGTCTTTGATCCGTTGCGACAGCCAGACCGCATGCTCGCCGGAGATTGCCTTTGGCTTGTAGCCACCGATCTGGCTGGGCTCAACGCTGCCGGTCTCATCGACCCGCTTCATCCAGCCAATCGCCGTGCTGATTGCCACCCCAAACTGTTTGGCAGCCCGATTACGGGACATCCCGCCCTCAATCGCGGCTACCACACGCTTGCGAAGATCCAGAGAATAAGGTTTGCCCATTCATGCTGACCTCCTATCCAGCCAGCATGGTGAATCAGAAACGCGCTGATTTGGGAATCCCAAATCGATTCAGACTAACCCCATCCCGCT
>NZ_FOQM01000084.1 GCF_900113735.1 Bradyrhizobium sp. Gha | reverse complement strand
ATTGCCGGGCTCTATCGCCGGCGATGGGCCATCGAGTTGTTCTTTCGCTGGGTCAAGCAGACCCTCAAGATCACCCGCTTCGTGGGCACCTCCGAGAATGCCGTGCGAATCCAGATCTCCGTCGCCCTGATCGCCTTTCTGCTGCTGCGCCTGGCCCAGGCCGCCCAAAAAGCCGTTCAGAGCCCGCTCGTCTTCGCCAGGCTCGTCCGCACCAATCTCATGCACCGCAGATCGATCCAAAATCTGGACGCGCCCGAGCCAGTCCTTCAAGATCACAGACAGATGAGCCTCAGTCTATGCTAAGCGCTCAACCGGACAGCCGTGGGCTTGTCCCGGCCATCCACGTCTGTTTTCTAGGCGGGTCAGACGAGGTGGATGCTCGACTTGTGCGAAGACGCGCTTCGCGCTTTTGGCCGGGCATGACGAACGGATAGAATCTTGCCCCGCAATTTCGACACGCCGCTCCCGATCGATGCCGTGCTCGGCGACCTCGCCCGCGCGCTGGAGGCGCACAACGCGGCCGTGCTGGTGGCTCCCCCCGGCGCCGGCAAGACCACGCGCGTGCCGCTGGCGCTGCTCGATGCGCCCTGGACTGTTGGCAAGAAGATCATCGTGCTGGAGCCGCGGCGCATCGCCGCGCGCGCCAGCGCCGACCGGATGGCCAAGTCGCTGGGCGAGCGCGCCGGCGAAACCGTGGGCTACCGCGTCCGCTTCGGCTCGAAGATCTCGCGCGCCACACGCATCGAGGTCGTGACCGAAGGCATTTTCACCCGCCAGATTCTCGACGATCCCGAGCTCTCGGGCGTCGCCGCCATCCTGTTCGACGAATTCCACGAACGTTCACTCGACGCCGACATGGGCCTGGCGCTGGCGCGCGATGCGCAACTCGGCTTGCGCGAAGATCTCCGCATCCTCGTGATGTCGGCAACATTGGACGGCGCGCGCGTCGCAAAGCTGCTTGGCGAGGCGCCCGTCGTCGAGAGTGGGGGGCGCGCCTTTCCAGTCGAGACCCGTTATCTCGGCCGCAAGGCCGATGTGCCGATCGAGCGGCAGATGGCCGATGCGATTGCCTCGGCGCTGCGTGCCGACGGCGGCTCGGTGCTGGCCTTCCTGCCGGGCGCCGCCGAGATCCGCCGGACCCAGAATTTCCTCGGCGAGCGCGTGCAGGATGCCTCCATCGAGATCGTGCCGCTGTTCGGTGCGCTCGATGCCGCCGTGCAGGATCGCGCCATCTCGCCCGCACCGAAAGGCATGCGCAAGGTCGTGCTGGCGACCTCGATTGCAGAGACCTCGCTCACAATCGAGGGCGTCCGCATCGTGGTCGATTCCGGTCTCGCGCGCGTGCCGCGCTATGAGCCCGATATCGGTCTGACCCGGCTCGAGACCGTGCGTGCTGCCCGTGCGGCCGTCGACCAGCGCCGCGGCCGCGCCGGCCGCACCGAGCCCGGCGTGTGCTACCGGCTCTGGGACGAGCCGCAGACAGCCTCACTAGCGCCCTACACCCAGCCTGAAATTCTCAGCGCCGACCTGTCGTCGTTCGTGCTCGATCTTGCGCAATGGGGCGTGAGCGATCCGGCCGCGTTGTCATTTCTCGATCCGCCGCCTCAGCCCGCGCTAAAAGAGGCAAAGAGCCTGCTTGCCGAGCTCAACGCGCTCGATGCCGACGGTCGGATCACGGCGGAAGGCAAGAGCCTGCGCGCGCTGGCGCTGCCGCCGCGGCTCGCGCGCATGATCGTGGATTCGCATCGCGCCGGCGGCGGGGAGGCCGCGGCCGAAATCGCCGCCATCCTCACCGAGCGCGGGCTCGGCGGCGACAGCGTCGATCTCGATCAGCGTCTCGATCAATTCCGCCGCGACCGCTCACCCCGTGCGACCAGCGCCCGCGACCTCGCACGGCGCTGGGCCTCGCAAGTCGCGTCATTCGAGAAAGTGATGCCGGGGCAGGGCGAATTGCGGACGGGCATCATGCTCGCCTACGCCTTCCCCGACCGTGTTGCCCGCAATCGCGGCAACGGCAGCTTCGTGCTGGCCAACGGCCGCGGCGCGGTCGTCGAGCAGACGTCTTCGCTTGCGCGTGCGCCCTATGTTGCGGTGGCCGAGATGACGGGCGCGGCGGCAAGCGGGCGCATTCTCCTTGCCGCGCCGATCAGCGAGGGCGACATCGAAGGTCATTTCGCCGAGCACATCGAAACCTCGGACGAGGTTTCCTTTGATCGCGGCGCGATGGCGCTGCGTGGCCGCCGCAAACGCGCGCTCCACGCCATCACCTTGTCTGAGGCGCCCCTCATGCTGACGCCGTCCGAGGCGACGGCGCGCATCCTCGCCGACGGCCTGATCGCCGCCGGCCTCGACCGGTTGCCCTGGTCGAAAGCCGCCATCCAATGGCGCGACCGCGTGATGTTCCTGCGCAAGGCCGAAGGCGGGAGCTGGCCAGATCTGTCCGACCAAGCCCTGATTGCGAGGCGCGATGACTGGCTGGTCCCTGCGCTCCATGACAAGACGGCGCTGAAGGACGTCTCCGCCGGCGACCTTTCCGAGGCACTGATGGCGCTGTTGCCCTGGGAGCTGCGCGCGCGGCTCGAACGCGAGGCGCCTACCCATTTCGAGGCACCGACCGGAACGATGCTCGCGATCGACTATGAGGCCGAGCAGGGGCCGACCATCGCCGTGCGGCTCCAGGAACTGTTCGGCCTCAACACCCATCCGTCGATCGCGGGCGGCAAGGTGCCGCTGGTTCTGGAGCTGCTGTCGCCGGCACAGCGCCCGGTCCAGGTGACGCGCGACCTGCCCGGCTTCTGGCGCGGCAGCTACGCCGCCGTGCGCTCCGACCTGCGCGGGCGCTATCCGCGCCATCCCTGGCCGGACGATCCTGCGAACGCGCTGCCCACCCGGCGGGCGAAGCCGCGCGGCACCTGACAAGCACCGCCGCGCATTAACCGTACGCTCATCCTTTTCGTCAAAATAGCACCGGCCCGGCCCCGGCTTCGCTCGCGGACGAGCCTGCCGCGTGGTGAAATCGGGCTTTCCGGCTCAGAAGTGGTGTGATGCGTAACATTGTGATCTTCGCGGTCGTGATGATCGGCCTCGGTACATTCATGGCGCAGCTGGCGGACAAGATGAGCTCCGCGTCCGCCACCTCAGTGCCGCGCACCACAATCGCGCTCGCGACGGCTCCGGCCGGCGGCCGCAGCCTCAACATTCCCCGTGACGGCCGCGGTCATTTCCAGACCGAAGGCCGCATCGACGGTCAGCGCATCGGCTTCATGATCGACACCGGCGCTTCCGTGGTGGCGCTGAACGAGACCTCGGCTGCTCGCTTCGGCCTGCGCCCGTCGCGCGGCGATTACAACGCGAACGTCACCACGGCCAACGGCACCATCAAGGCCGCGCGCACCCGCATCGCCATGCTCGACGTCGGCGGCCTCATCGTTCGCGACGTCGACGCCATGGTGCTGCCGGACGAGGCGCTGTCGGAGAATTTGCTCGGTCTCTCCTTCCTGTCCAAGCTGAGGCGTTTCGAATACGCCAACGGCCAGATGGTGCTGGAACAGTAGGTAAGCGCCTCGGTCCACCGGCCCGACACGGAGCCCTACACGGTGCGCGGAGCGACGATATTCCAATATCGCGGGTTGCTCGGCGATTGCATTCGAAACCACCGGTAGGGTGCACGCGTCCAGGATACGATCTGCGGACTCAAACTATCCAGCACCAGGTCTCCGCGCTCCGTGCGAACGACCAGAACCAAGTGATGCTTGTCTCGGGAGGTCACGACCTCGCCGAGCAGAAGCGCCCGCTGCGGCCAGCCTCGGCTCAAAAGCCTGTGGCGCTTGCTGACGGCGTAGTCGTTGCAGTCGCCGCGCTCGGGATCGATGAGCCAGACTTCCGCTGCCAGGCCCAGCTCGTTCGATTCCGGGATGATGGCGTTGTTCACGGTCTCATTGACCTCATTCAATTCTTTCCATCGTGCCTCGGTCAAGTGAACCGGGCCGCCACGAAACTGCAGGCGGGGGCGGCATTCGTCCGGGTACCGCAGACAGAAGATCGTGTGTGTCATCGGCGGAAGCGTCGGATCGCCAAACCTGAGGTGCAGGGTCGTCGGCGCGGGACTGATCAGCAGGTTCGCCAACCTTTCGTTTGCCGGTTGAGCGTCCGTCATTTGGCAGATCGACGCGATCAAGCCAGCCGCAATCGCAGCCAGAATCGAGGCCGTGCGCATCCTTTGTCACCTACGCGTCACGTTGTGGGGAGAGCGCGAGACAGGGTGGAGTTAACGCTCGAATTTGATCAGGCAGACCGCGTCTTGCGCCATTGCGATTGTGGAATGTTCACCGGGCGAGACGGAGTAATCCGGGAGTGGATAAGCGCGGTGCGGACGAAAACCATGTCGCGAGTTGTGGGCATGAACTGCGCATCCGCCCTAGAGAGCGTCGATCGTGGCCGAGAACCTTGCCGAACTTTTGCGCGCTCCGAGCAGAGTGAGTAAGGTTTCTCCGTTACCAAACCGCCGCAATTGCCAGCCATAAGCTGCCAATCCCGCCTTCCGCTCGGCCTGCGCATTCGCTACGCCTGCGGTTTATTCCTTCCGCCGTCAACGAGACCGTCTCAATGTTTCCCAAGCCGAAATCCGTGTTGTTGCCCAACACCTACGCCTTCGAATCCGAGCCGATGGTGAAGCCCACCGGCTTTCGCGAATACGACGCGCGCTGGCTGTTCCAGAAGGAAATCAACCTGATGGGGGTCCAGGCGCTCGGCATGGGGCTGGGCGCGCTGATCGCCGAACTCGGTGTCCCTCGAGAGATCGTCACCGGCCATGATTTCCGCGGCTATTCTGCCTCGATCAAATATGCGCTGATTTCCGGCCTGATGGCTGCGGGCTGCAAGGTCCATGACATCGGGCTTGCGGTGACGCCGATGGCCTATTTCGCGCAATTCGATCTCGACGTGCCTGCTGTCGCGATGGTGACCGCCTCGCACAACGACAACGGCTGGACCGGCGTGAAGATGGGCGCCAATCGCCCGCTGACCTTCGGCCCCGACGAGATGACGCGGCTCAAGGAGATCG
>NZ_FOQM01000075.1 GCF_900113735.1 Bradyrhizobium sp. Gha | reverse complement strand
TAACCCATGCCACCGAGCGCGGTACGCCAAAGGGCCGTAAACCAATTGGAAGCTCATGACGGACCTAGCCGTCCGCAGTCGCTCCGAAGCAATCGAGAAGCTCAACTGGTACGCCATGCGGTGGAAAATCGAGGTGTTCCACAAGATTCTGAAATCGGGCTGCAAGGCGGAAGACTCAAACTCCGGACCGCGGAGCGACTTGCCAATCTAATGGCGGTCTTCTGCATTCTCAGCTGGCGCGTCCTCTGGCTCACCATGCTCAATCGCATCGCCCCAGATGCGTCACCGAAGCTCGCATTGACGGACACCGAGATCGCGTTGCTCGATCGACTCATCAGCGGCGCCACCCATCGACGATCGCCCTGGAACCCTTGCATTTTATCTCACGATTGAGTGGCTACCTGGCCAAGGCGGTCGATCCGCCGCCTGGAAATGTTGTCATCTGGCGCGGCCTCTCGAGACTCACAGATATCGAACTCGGCGCCGAAATCGCAGCGGCTCGAAATGTGGGTAATTGAAAGCCTCACCGGATGCTTACCTTGAGGCGCCGGCAATATCTTGCCCTTTAACAATGCTGCCGAGCGTGAGCTACGGGCGGCCGCCGTGGGACGAAAAAATTGGACCTTAAGTCCGACGAGGGCGGCCGACGTGCGGCTGCCATCTATACTATAGCCTCATCGCAAGAGCCAAGCTCAATGACATCGACCCACAGGCTTAGCTTGGCGACGTGCTGGCACGTCTACCGGATCATCCCGCCAAGCGCCTACACGGACTCATGCCCTGGAATTGGCGAGCTCAGAACGTCGTTCAGGCCGCATAAGCGCGGCCAGCCATCCTAACATGACCTAACCAGGGCCGCCACCGGACGCGTAGCCTCGAGCCCTGCTTCACGCCGGTGGAAAGCCCCGAGAGCAACGGCATGGCCGAGGCGTTCGTCAAGACCTTCAAGCGTGACTATGTTCGTATGAACCCGATTCCTGATGCGAGCACCGCCCTGCAGCCGATCGACCAGTGGATGGAGGATTACAACTCAGAACACCCGCACTCCCGGCTGGGCTACCGGTCACCGCGGCAGTACATTGCATCACTCAAAGCAGCCGAGTGTCCGGTCTGACGGGGGTAACTCCACTTCATCTGTCCGTCCTTCGTTAGGGCGGACTCTAAATCCTTCTGGACGAAATTCCTAGGGCATTTCACTGATACACGAGACGGCAAGTCACTGCTCGAAGTGAGCAATGACTAGCTGCGCAATATGATCCGAATGATCTACTCCGGAAAGTGCGTTTGCGTCAGATAACCCTCCCGGATATGCAAGATTAAGTTCAAGGATATACGGATAAGCCATATCAATGCCGATAAAATTGATCCCATGGGCCATCAACTTTTGACCGACCAGCTCGGCAAGCTCGATTTCACTTGAGTGCATATCGACCGATATGGCCTTTCCTCCTTGCGCTACATTCGACCTGTGATCGTCTGAATTCATTTGCCGACCATGCCAGGCAACCGCCTTGCCGCAAGCAACGATAATTCGTTTTTCGCCTTGAGCTACTTCCGGTATATACTTCTGGAGAATAGCGTACTCAGCTTTGAAGCCACCTCCTCCACCATGATAGAGTGCGCTTTGGGCGACGGTATTTCCGGTAAGACATTGGAGTATTGTCCGAACGTTTGGCCCGTTTGGAGGAAGAAAGAAGACGTTTTGCCCGCAGGCGGAGTTTGGCGGCTTCGCGACCCAAGATTGATTTTGAATATGCCGATAGCAGTCCCAAAGTAACGCGAAGTCATTCGATATGTACGAAAACACTCTGTTCTCTTTTGGCAGCACATAGCCTAACGCATGTTTGGTGTTTAGAAACATCAGGCCTTCAATGCTGTTAACAAAGGCGGTTTGTTGGGACGCTAACCATAGCATTTGCCAAACGTCGAGCGCGACGCGATCATGGGGTAAACCCATGACCCAGATTGTCTGGCATTCGTCAAAAAAATATGTCGATCGAGTACCCAGTGCTGCAGAGCCGGGATGGTACGGATCACCATTTGCCGGTGCCAGGACTCCTTGTGTGAAATGGCGATAGTCATCTGCCGCAATTGCGTTGATGTCGCCGAGAACCACTTCACAACCGAAGCGACGAAACGCATTACTCAGAAGTGCACCATTTTCCTCTAAACAGTCGAGAGTATTTACAAGCATGAGTAATCTCATCTCATTCTCCTAGTCAGGTAGCAAGTGACATCACGGACCGTGGATGTATCGTCACTCAGTGTTGTGGCATCCTGAGAGCAACGGGCGTGCCAGCGCTGTGTCGCGCACTAAGCGATTGATTGTGAGTTGGTACACGTGGTTCAATGGACGACTTTAGGCGTTTTGAACGCGACAAACGGCTTGTCGACCCTGGGAGAAACCGGACAAGGATCGCAACCCTGGGACTGGCTGACACGCTGCTCGGTAACCCGCAAAGAAACTCCCAAGGCGGATCGCCGCCTGCGGTCTGGTTCCCATCCCCCAGGGAGAGTCTATCGGTCCGCCGCCAATGCCACCTGCTGAGCGTTTGCGCGATGGAGCGTACATCGGCCGCCGCGGCCGGCCAATGACAATGATCTTGAGCTGATGCGTACGCGCTTAGCCGAAAGCCCTTGCTTCGGGATCGAGATGTGAAGAAGCTTCCGGTTTGGACGGACGTTTGGACGTTTGAGATGGGATTGGACAGCAAAAAGGACGTCCATTTAGACGGCCCGTCGGAAGGGTCGGTGAGCCGGTTGGACGTTCTTGAAGGACCGTCTGAGCGCCGCGGGAAGCTGAGAGAACTCGGATCGTCGCCGAGAGCCTGTTGCCCGGTGCGCGGGTGGCCGAGGTAGCGCGCAGGGGACGCGCTGGCAGATCTACGATCGGCAACGGCGGCTTCGACAACCAGGCGTGTTGCCGCCGTGCGAGGCGTCGCATCGACTGGATTCGAGGTTGGTCCGGCCGGAAGAAGCGCGGCGTCCCAGGCGGCTGGATAGCTGCGGCAGAATGATAGGCAGCTATTTTGAGCGTGGCACGCGCGGCGGCGATGTGCTCGAAATAGCACATAAGCATCGCGGCGGCGGCCAGCGTGCCAATGAAGGCGGCGCCGCCCAATCCGGTCGCTTTGGGAAAACGACCCGACCCGGCATAGCTCGGCGGGCGGCATAAACGCCAAGCTCAATGACCTCGACCCGCAGGCTTGGCGTAAGCGCTTAGCCGCCACCCTATGGACGCAGGCTTGACGCCTTGCGGAAGCGCCACGGCATGAGGTCTTCGATTCTGTTATTGGGATGGCCGTCGATGATGGCCTCGAGTGTTTCGGCGATGTAGGCCACCGGGTTGACGTCGTTGAGCTTGCAGGTGGCGACGATCGACGCGAGCAAGGCCCAGTTTTCTGCCCCGATTTCATGACCGGCGAAGAGAGCGTTTTTCCTGGTCAAGCAGACTGGCCGGATGGCGTTCTCGACCGGGTTGGTGTCGAGCTCGAGACGCCCGTCTTCGAGGAAGCGGGTCAGCCCCTGCCAATGATTGAGCGCATAGCGGATGTCCTCGGCGAGCGTCGAACCGCTGGAGATCATCGACAGCTGTTTCTCGAACCACGACTTAAACGCGGCTACCATGGGCAGCGAGTGCTCCTTGCGCGCGGCCAACCGCATGTCCGGCGATGAGCCGCGCACCATGGCTTCGATGGCGTAAAGCTGTGCGATGTGCCGAACGGCGGCCTCGGCGATCGGCGACTTGCTGTTGCGCACCAATTTGACGAAGCGCCGGCGCAAATGGCTCCAGCAATGCACGAGCGTCCATGGCCCTTGCGGTCGAGCAACTTCGGTCAGCCGGTCATAACCGTCATAAGCGTCGCATTGCAGGTAGCGTCCGCCAAAACCGTCGAGGAACTGCTCAGCAAAGGCACCGCTGCGACCGGGGGCATATCGGAACAGCACGACCGGCGGACTTGGACCGCTGTGGCCGCGGTCGTCTGAGGCGATCGCCCAGAAGTAGCCTTTCTTCGTTTGACCTCGCCCCGGATCAAGCACCGGTGCCGTGGTCTCGTCCATGAACAGGCGATCCGCCATGGCCAGGTGGCGGCGCATGTGGTCCGCGATGGGTTGAAGATGGAAGCAGGCGCGGCCCGACCAGTTGCCCAGTGTCGCCCGATCCAGCCGGATCCCCTGGCGCGCATAGATCTCGGCCTGACGGTAAAACGGCGTATGATCGCCAAACTTGGAGACGATCACGTGCGCGATGGCCGCTTCGGTCGGCAGCCCGCCGGGCACGACGTGCTCCGGTGCATGCGCCTGCACGACAGGGCCCGAGCAGCGGCGACAGATGTATTTTGGGCGGCGTTTGACCAGCACACGCCATTGTGCCGGGATCACGTCAAGGCGCTTGCTGACGTCCTCGCCGATCTTCGTCATGGCGCCGCAACCGCACGGGCAGAGCGTGCTCGCAGGCTCGATAATCCGCTCCACCCGCGGCAAATGGGCAGGCAAGCAGCCGCGATTGCGATGAGAACCATGATTTGGTGCGTTCCGTGATCGGCCCTGGATCACCGCCTCGGCTCTCTCCTGCGCGGCATCCAGTATGCCTTGCGCGATCTCCACGTCTTCGAGCGGCAAATGATACTGATCTGGTCGCAGCTTCTCGGATTTCGCGCCAAACCTGTCGCGTCGCAATTCGCCGAGAATGATCTCCAGCCGGCGTCGGGCTTCTTCCGACGCCACCAGCGCCCCCTGATGCTCGCTCAAGGCCGCCTGCGTTCGCTCCAAAAGCGCCTTAAGGCGTTCGTTTTCGTCGCGCAGCGCCGCGATGCTCATTCGCTATTTCGAGCACATCGCCGCCGCGCGTGCCACGTTCAAAATAGCTGCCGAGTCATTCTGCCGCAGTTATCCCGCCGCCTGCGGGCGCCGTGCTTCTTCCGGGCGGACCAATCTCCAATCCAGCCCCTCGAACAAGGCCGCGAACATCGCCGGCGACATCCGCATCACGCCGTTCGTGATCGTTGGCCAAACAAACTTGCAACCTTCGAGGCGCTTGTGCACCAACACCAGGCCTGTTCGATCCCAGACCAAAATCTTGATCCGGTCCGCTCGTTTCGAGCGGAACACGAAGGCTGCTCCGCTAAACGGGTCGAGATGAAGCATCTCCTGCACCTTCGCCGCAAGCCCATCGTGGCCACAGCGGAAGTCGATCGGCCGCGTGGCAACGTAAATCTTCAGATCAGCTCCGGCCGCGATCATCGTGACGCTCGCACCGCACGGATCACCCGGGATAGCTGTTCGGCATCAATGGCCGTATCCGTCCGCAGCACGACATCACCGATCGCGATCTCAAGCTTGATCGCCGGAGCGTGACGCTCCTCCAACGCACCTTCCACGACCAGCGGCGCGAATGACGGCGGGGACGCCTCGCACGGCGGCAACATGCCTCGCTGTCGAAACCGCCGTCGCCAATCGTAGATCTGCCAGCGTGTCGCTCCGTGCTTGCGCGCCACCTCGGACACCTGAGCACCGGGTAACAGACTCTCGGCGACGATCCGAGCTCTCTCAGCTTCCGAACGCACGCGGCGCTCCGACGGTCCTTCAAGAACTTCCAGCCGACTCACCGACCCCGCCGATGAGCCATCTAAATGGACGTCCTTTTGCTGTCCAATCCCATCCCAAACCTCCGTCCAAGCCGGAGGCTTCTTTCGCACATTCATTCTAACTCTGAAGCCAGGGTATCGGCTTCGCGCTTACGGCTTGGCTCGCCGACGCGCTGGCGCACCTACCGGTCGTCCCGCCAAGCGCATCAGCGCATCCACGACTTCATGCGGTGGAATTGGCAACCTAATAACGTCGCTCAGGGCGCATAGTGCAGTCAGCCATCCGATCAAGATGACCCGACCAGGGGGCCGTCACCGGACGCGTAGTCGACGTTTTCGATGGCGTCGACTTGACCGAGCTTCGCAGTGGTCAAGCGGCGGTTGTCGCGGGCGCGGACCTCGCGATCGAGGAGGAGGCCGAGCCATTCGCGTGCGGCATCCCGGCCGCCTCAGGGTTGTTCTGCAGTTCAGTGAGGGTATCTGTCATGGCGGCGATGGGCCGGTGATGATGGTCCCGTCTACCCGCTCTTTTGCTCAAAGAACCACCCGTCTGAAAAGTTGAGATTGTCGGAGGATGATCGGGACCGAAGCGCAAATTACGACTCATCGCAACTTTTTCCAGAGCCATACTACATTATGCCATTCACCATGAATGCATGCAACTTCATGTTGCACCGCGACGCGGTCAAAAAAAGGGGCAGCGCTTTTTAAGCTTCGGACGTTTCGTTCGTACGCTGTTGAGACCAATAGTCGAAATCCCAACGCCCTGGCAGTTTCAACGAGGTGTGCGAACATTAGCTTACCAAGTCCCTCTCCTCGATGGTTCTCGTCAATATAACGTGATGTTTCTGCCACGTCTGTATATTCGGGGCGGACA
Source organism: Bradyrhizobium sp. Gha (assembly GCF_900113735.1). GTDB lineage: Bacteria > Pseudomonadota > Alphaproteobacteria > Rhizobiales > Xanthobacteraceae > Bradyrhizobium. Next base: position 4,381 of record NZ_FOQM01000075.1, on the reverse strand, counting down.
GAAAGCGTACTCAAGGAGCACCAGCCGATTATCTTGCCATTATCAATCTGGTAAACAAACGCAGGATAAGGGTCTTTGTGCTCGCGAAGCCAGGCGACGCGCTTGTTGCGAGTATCGGGAGCAAATGGGCTCATGGCAAAGATGCCAGGCTTCATGGCCTGATTGTAGAGTTTTGCGATCTCGTCGGCATCGGCACAAGTAGCACGTCGAAACATTGACTGAGTCTCCTTGTTTTCTTAGGTCTCATGTTCGGATGGTGTTTGCTTGTCTTCCGTGTGGACGTTACTCTTCGCCTTCGCTCTCGACATGCTATGCGCTGCCAAAATAATTACGATCAGGCCTGTCCACGCAAACTGCCAAGACCGGTAGTTGTCACGCGGCTTCAGAGACCGCCACACTCAAATAACTCCTTCGACTCCATACCCTGATGCAAACCGAGACTGGGAGACCACTAATGTCATATCAAGTCCGCCCGTTGCGAGCAGATGACCTACCAAGTGTGACGGAGATCTACAACGCTGCATGTCGTGCAAAGGAGTCAACCCAAGGAACGCGGGCCCGCAGCATCAAAGAAATGCGACACTTTATATTCGAAGAGTCTCCGTCGTTTGAGTCGTACACATGCGTGGATGAGGGGGCGGTGGTCGGCTGGACAGCCCTCACTCGATTTCGCCTCAGCGAAGATGTCAGGCATACAGCCGAGATGTCGCTCTACGTTCAAAAATCATTTCGTCAAAAGGGAATCGGATCCCATCTTGCACATACTCTGTTAAGTCGAGCAAGAATCCTGAAGTTGCACTGCATTTCCGCGTTTGTCTTCAAGGATATGCCCACCAGTGTTTCCTTCGCAGAGAGAAAGTGCGGATTGTCGGCCGTTGGATACCTTCCGGAGGTGTTTTCCTACGGCGGAAGGTACTATGACGTTCTGATTCTTGAGAAACTTATAGAGCCGTGATTTTGGTACCTCACATGATGGCAGGCACCCAGCAGAACAACAGCCGCGCATGTCCAACAAACAGCCTATCCGCGATTTTCTTGCCAATGGTGACAGGCGTTCTCATCGTTGGGCGACGAGGCGAAATTCCCCGGCTCAGCAGCAGGTCCATGCCGATGTGCGCTTCACGTCTGCAGCTCGTTGCTGTGTAACGCCGCGTAATCCCTGCATCTGGGGGATCGCGAGTTTGCGGCGGAGAAATGAAACAAGACATGTTATAGCAGAAGCAAATCAGCATCCGCGTCGCTGCCACACGAACTGCTCTCGTTTGCAGGTGATGGCGTTTGCGTTGCGCGCAGAGCGGGTACTGTTGGCTGGAGTGGCGGAGCGGCGCGCGCTTAGCAATATCGGTTCGGACCGGCCGGGGGTGTGATGGCGCTGTGCTTTCTTGCGATCCACAATTTCATGCGCGCCATCTGGCGGAGCTTATCGTAATAGACTAGTTGATCGTCCTGATTATTCTCGCGCCAGTTGATCGTGGACGGAATGCATCGCCCTGGTCTCGTTCGATCGTGTCGCCGGGCTGCGGTCGTCGCGCAGCTTACCGGCGCTTGAGCGCTCTGTTGCGCAATTTCAGGCGCAATTCGCGATAGACGCGCCGGGTCTTGTTCTGGCCATGGCGCCAGCCTTCACGACGCAGCACGACGTGAACCGCCGTAGCGGATGCGAACATGGCAGATCTAGCTGATCTTCTGTTCGAGGGCAGCCTGGCCGGACCGACAGGATTTGTAGTGGTAGGTCACGTGGTCAAATTCGAGAGCGTCACAGGCCCTGCGCATCGAGACCTGCCATTCGCTGCGGACCTCGTCAAGCAGCTTGCGCTTACGGCCAGGCTTCATAGCTTTCGGCGGATCACGTCTGCAGCATCCTTGTCGAGCGGCAGATCGGCGACCAGTTTCTTCAGCTTGCCGTTCTCCTCCTCGGTCTGCTTCAGCCGGCGCCTCTCGGCGGGCAGCAGACCGCCATACTACTTCTTCTTCCAATTGAAGTAGGTCGCCTGCTGATCCCGGGTCTGCGGCAGATGTCCGCCACCGCACCAAGCCCGCCCCGCTTCCGGTATGGAGGGTTCGATTGATCGGGCCAAAGGCGCGATCCATCGAGTGCTTTGCGATACTGGGATGCGCAGCCGAACAATTAGCGGGATGTTCCGTGATGAACGCGGCCACGGCTACCTCGGACGTTGCCACCAAGAAGGTGATCATGACGGGGTCGATGGTGCGGGCGTGGGTCATGACGTTTCATAACGAAACGGATGATTGCGGCGCAGGCTCGCGGGGCGACGTCGACGCGACGCATGGTGATTTGGCGAGGGGATGGCCGTCGGCATCTCGATCAGCCGCAGCGTTGGGTACAGCAAGGAGTTGACGGCAGAGGGCGATTTTATCGGTGCGTCCGCCATTGGCAAGGAAGCTTGTTGCGATGCGGTGGAGCCCGTCCGACAGGGGGTGCAGGAGAAAGCGCCGAATGAACTCATCGGCATTACGCGTCATCACTATGTTTTGCGATTCTGCCAGTAGTCCTTTCCAGGTTCAATCCGATCGGGAACCGCTCTACTCACTGGTGCGCAAGTTTAGCGGCTCGACATAATCGCAAGCAGTGCAGCTTGTCGTCGCGCCCGCTGCACCAATCGCGGGGCTCCAAGCGCCCGTGCACCTTCGGCAGTGAAGAACTGGTGTTTGTGTGCAGCGGCTCCCCCGCCAAGCACTCTTTGGTCAGATTAACGCTTCACTGTAACCTCCGAAGATTGGCAGCTAGGCACACCGTCTGCGTGCGATGCATAATCTTGCAGTAGCTATTGTAGGTGATGCCGATGAACAATCGATCCTCGGTTCGTCTCAACGGCCAAAAATATGAAGATATCTCCCCAAGTAGACAATACTCGGATTCAAGAGGAATGGGACCATGAACAAGGCCTTCCCCGCAGTCGTGAGGCCGCACCCGACGATCGACCGGTATCGAGATGCACTGGAGCGTAACGGATTCGCCCATGAAATCGGCAAGAACATCCAATGCGTGATTAGCGCGACCGCGATGGATTGGGTTGGATTGGCCCGCGATGCCGGCCGTAGCGCTCCCATCGACCAAAACCGCGGCGGGTGTGAGGCCGGCCGCCATCGGTACTACTCCGTCGGAGTTTACGTGAAGCGAGCCGCGGCCGGGACCCGTTTCCTGGCATTTCCACCATTCGTGGACAGTTGCGGAGAGCGGTTCACCACATTTATTCAGCCGCCCGGAATGAACCGCGACTATGACGCTGAGCGGCGGTTCGAACCCCTGCCGGAAAATCTGCTTCGGCACCATGGCTTGCAGGAGGTTGTTGATCTGTGCTTCCAGGTCACGCCGTCGTCTTTGTTTCCCGATGAAGCTCGCGATTGGCTGCGGGCGGGACTTCATTTGATCTCCCTGCAAGCGAAGGGGGCGCGCCCCGGAATCATCAGTCCGAATCGCGCGCACGTCGACGGCGAGCTCAGTACAACAGTCGTGATGCTCGAGCGCGTTAACGTGATCGGGGGCGTAAGCTTGGTGGTCGAGAGGGCATTTGCGGATATGCATCCGAACGAAATCCCGTTCGATGCCCGCCGCGCGCGTATAACTCTCGAGGAGACCTTAGACATTCTTACGGTGGACGACCGGCGCGTGGCCCATTACGTATTCCCGATCTTTGCGTGTAATAACACGAAAGGACATCGCACTGTTCTCCTGGTCGACTTCACGCCACTCGTGCCAGAAACCTCCGATCAGTTACTGAAACGCGAATAGATCAGAGCCAATCTAGGTGCAGACGCGATCGAAGATCTCCTGTTTCCTTTCAGTCCTCCATTCTCCAATCGCGGGCACGGTTAAATGCCGACAGACAAGCAGCGACGGTTTTGGTGTCGCGTGCGATGGTGGCCGTTCGTCCGATGGCGGTCCGCCGGGGATCGCTCTCGACGTTCATCTCGCGATTGTCGGCGTGGTAAATGGACGAGGGGCATAGCGGGTCCGGGAAGACCTTGTTCCATTCGCCGAACGGCTGATTGGGCCGTAATCAGCATCGAGCGCTGCTCGTAGCGTGCGCTGATGAGTTCGAACAGCACGCTGGTCTCGGGCTGATCCTTGCTGACGTAGGCAAGATCATCGAGGATCAGGAGATCGAAGCGATCGAGGCGATTGACGGCGGCCTCGAGGTTAAGCTCGGGGCGAGCCACCTTGAGCTTCTGCACGTAATCGGTGGTCCGGTGAACAGGACCGGTTATCCGTTCTCGATGAGGACCAGGCCCATCGCTACCGCCAAGTGGCTCTTGCCGAAGCTGGGCGAACCAGCGTCATAATGCCGGTGTCTAGGATCCGAGATTGAGATCCTCTACCCGTTTCATCCGCGATGCGGAGCGTCAGTCGTTGTTGTCG
>NZ_FOQM01000080.1 GCF_900113735.1 Bradyrhizobium sp. Gha | reverse complement strand
GTGAAGCGGAATGTCGCGCCGCCCGATGCGTTGTTCTCGGCGACCATGCGACCGCCGTGAGCCTCGATGATCGAGCGGCTGATCGACAGTCCCACACCCATGCCGGTCTCTTTGGTGGTGAAGAAGGTTTGAAACAAGTTTGGAATGACGTCGTCGCGGAAGCCAGAGCCGGTGTCGGACACCTCGACCTCGATCATGTCTCCGGCGCGGCTATTGGTGACGACGAGCTCGCGCAGCGGCGACTGCGCCATCGCCTCGAGTGCGTTGCGGAACAGATTGACCAGAACCTGCTGGATCTGCACGCGGTCGGCGAGGACGAGGTCAGCGCCGGGATCGAGCTTGAAACGAAGCTGCACGTTCTGCTCGCGTGCGCCGGCGAGGCCGAGTGCGCCGGCTTCCTCGATCAGCTTCGACAGGCTCTCGACCCGCTTCTCGGACTCGCCGCGGGAGACGAAGTCACGCAGGCGCCGGATGATCTGGCCGGCACGCAGCGCCTGCTCCGAGGCGCGATCCAGCGCGCTCTCGATCTTCGTAATATTCGGATCGGTGCTGCCGGCCAACAGCCGCCGCGATCCCTTCATGTAGTTACTGATCGCCGCCAACGGTTGATTGATCTCATGGGCGAGGGCGGAGGCCATCTCGCCCATCGCCGTCAGCCTGGAGACATGGACGAGCTCGGACTGCAGTTCCTGGAGTCGCGCCTGAGTCTGCTGCTGCTCGGTGAGGTCGCGGACGAAGCCCGTAAAATAGGGCTCGCCGCCGGACTGCATCTCGCCGATCGACAGATGCATCGGGAATGTGGTGCCGTCGCGGCGCTTGCCGGTGACGATGCGACCGATGCCGATGATGTGCGGATCATTCGTCGAGCGATAGCGCGCGATGTAGCCGTCGTGGCGGGTTCGGTCTGGCTCGGGCATGAGGATACTGACGTTCTGCCCGATCGCCTCCTGCTCGGACCAGCCGAACAGGCGCTCGGCCGCCGTCGAGAACAGCTGGATGATGCCGCGACCGTCGATGACGATCATGGCGTCGGGAATGGTGTGGAGGATGGAGCGCAGGTGAGTCTCGCGCGTGCGCAGCGCTTCCTCGACCTGCTTCTCCTCGTCGATATCGAGGAAGATGCCGGACAGGTGCCGCGCGAGCCCGGCATCATCCCTGATCAGACCGGCGCGGGCCCTGATCCATTTGCCCCGATCGGAAGTGCCGGCAATCCTGAAGGAGACGTCGAAGCCGCCACCGTGCTCGATGACCTCCTTGATCGCAGTCTCGACGCGCGTGCGATCCGCGGGCGCAAGGCGCGACAGGAAGAGATCATAGCTCGCAGGCGCGCCCCGCTCGATGCCGAGCAGCATCCGCGCGGTCTCCGACCATTCCAACTCGCGCGTCGCGAGGTCGAGATCCCAGGTGCCGACGCCGAACCCCTCGATCCGGACCCGGAAATGCTCGCCACGATGGTCGTCGGGCGGATGCGTGACGCGGGTCGGCGACAAATGCTTGCTCCAATTTGGTGGCGAAGAGCCGCGAGCCTGCCGGTAATTTCGCTCAAGGTAGCCTCCGAGGCAAGTTCCGATCTCTCATTTCGTCGGCGGATTTTCCGCTTCATGATGCGGAGCAATTTGATCTACCTCATTCTGCCGCGCTGCTACGGGCTTAAAAATGTGTACGAAAAGCTCACCTCGCCGGAGACTCCCGATGACATACGCGACCGTGATGGTTAGCCTGGCGCTGGATCAGCTCAATACCGCGCGTCTTCAAGTCGCGGGCGAGCTCGCCGAACGATTCGAGGCTGATATCGTCGGGATCGCTGCGGCGCGATTCGCCCCGCCGCTTTATTTCACTGATGGCGCCGAGGCCCAGCGACTGATCGATCAGGAGGAGGGCTCCGTCAAGCGACGCCTTGCTGATCTGGAGGCGCAATTCCGCGCCGCGACCCGGGCGCGCAGCGGGCGTGCGGAATGGCGCAGCGCTATGGATTTTCCCGCACGATACGTCCTGGCGCAGGCGCGTTGTGCCGACATCATCGTCAGCAGCGGGCAGAGCTCGACCTTCTCCGATGCCTTTTCGACGGCAAACCCAAGGGATCTGGTAATGCAGACCGGCCGGCCGCTGCTGATCGTGCCTGATCAAATCAGATGGCTCGATCTGCGCAGTGTGCTGGTGGCCTGGAAGGACACGGCCGAGGCGCGCCGCGCGGTCGCCGACGCGCTGCCGATGCTGCGCAAGGCCAAGGATGTTGTCATCGTCGAGATTCCGGAAATGGACGAGGACCGCTCGGCGGTGATGGCGCATGTCAGCGACGTCGCCGCCTGGCTCGCCCGCCACGGCGTCACCGCGACCGCGCGGGTCACGGAGGCGGGAAACGCAACCGCCGCCGTGCAACTGGGGAGGGTTGCCGACGATGTCGGCGCGAGCCTGATCGTCGCGGGTGCCTACGGTCATTCCCGCTTCCGCGAGCTGATTCTCGGCGGCGTCACGGAATATCTGGTTACGCAAACTGCGCGCTGCGTGCTGTTGTCGCACTGACGGTCCGCGCCGCACGGACAAATCGATGAGGACGTGCCGTGTACAAATTCCTTGAGCAGACCGTCGAAAGTTACATGACGCGCAACGTCAAGACCGTGCAGCGCGACCACAATCTGCTCGCGCTCAGCGAGATGTTCGAGCAGGACGATTTTAACTCCTATCCGGTCGAGGACGATGGTCAGGTCGTTGGCATCGTCACCAAATTCGACATCCTGAAGTGCTTTGCCTTCACGCCGAGTCAGATGCTGCCGCGCTATCACGACTTGATGAGCCGCAAGGTCGGCGACGTCATGACGCCGGAGTTCATCTACGTCAGTCCCGACACGCGGCTGACGCGCGTGCTCCAGATCATGGTCGAGCATCGTATTCGCAGCATCGTCGTGCTCGACGGCGCCCAGAAGCTGGCCGGAATCATCGCGCGCGAAGACGTCATCGCCGCGCTGAAGGCGACCGCGATCGACTGATGCCCTTCTTACCTTCTCCCCTTGCGAGGTCGCTTCGATTGACGCCGCGCGATGCCAAAGCGGTTGATGTCGCTTGCCGATCGGCATGAGCCCGACATGGACAGAAATCCATCTAACTTGATTTCAATCAATTCCCCGCGAGGGTGAATGTGGTTTCTGGACGGCGTGTTCTTTCAGAGAGAATCCGCGATGCCCCAGCCCTCCATCTCCAAAACCATGACGACAAGCGAAAGCGGCTTGGCGTTCATTTTCGCGGTGGCCGCCTTCCTGTGCCTGATCGCCTCGGCCAAGGCGCTCGATGCTCCGTTCGCCTTCCATGCCGGGCTGAGCGCGGCCGCGAGCCTGGCCGCGGTGTTCTTCATCATCAACCGCTACTATGACCGCCCGGCGGCGCTACCGCCCGCCGAGATCAACGGTCGGCCCAACTACAACATGGGCCCGATCAAGTTCTCCTCCTTCATGGCGATGTTCTGGGGCATCGCGGGTTTTCTGGTCGGTCTGATCATCGCCTCGCAGCTGGCCTGGCCCGCTTTGAACTTCGACTTGCAGTGGATTCAATTCGGGCGCTTAAGGCCGCTGCACACCTCCGCCGTGATCTTCGCCTTCGGCGGCAACGTCCTGATCGCGACATCCTTCTACGTGGTGCAGAAGTCCTGCCGCGCCCGGCTCGCCGGCGATCTCGCGCCCTGGTTCGTCGTGCTCGGCTACAATTATTTCATCCTCATCGCCGGCACGGGCTATCTGCTCGGCGTCACCCAGTCCAAGGAATATGCCGAGCCGGAATGGTATGCCGATCTCTGGCTGACGATCGTCTGGGTCACCTATCTGCTCGTCTTCCTCGGCACCATCCTCAAGCGCAAGGAACCGCACATCTTCGTTGCGAACTGGTTCTATCTCGCCTTCATCGTGACGATCGCGGTTCTGCATCTCGGCAACAATCCCGCGCTGCCGGTGTCGATCTTCGGCTCCAAGTCCTACATCGCCTGGGGCGGCATCCAGGATGCCATGTTCCAGTGGTGGTACGGCCATAACGCGGTCGGCTTTTTCCTGACGGCCGGCTTCCTCGCGATCATGTATTATTTCATCCCGAAGCGCGCGGAGCGGCCGATCTATTCGTATCGGCTCTCGATCATCCACTTCTGGGCGCTGATCTTCCTCTACATCTGGGCCGGCCCGCACCATCTGCACTACACGGCGCTGCCGGACTGGACGCAAACGCTCGGCATGACCTTCTCGATCATGCTGTGGATGCCGTCCTGGGGCGGCATGATCAACGGCCTGATGACGCTGTCGGGCGCCTGGGACAAGCTGCGCACCGACCCCGTGCTGCGCATGCTGGTCGTCTCTGTCGCCTTCTACGGCATGTCCACCTTCGAAGGTCCGATGATGTCGATCAAGGTGGTGAACTCGCTGAGCCACTACACCGACTGGACCATCGGCCACGTGCATTCCGGCGCGCTCGGCTGGGTCGGCTTCGTCTCCTTCGGCGCGCTGTACTGCCTGGTGCCGTGGGCGTGGAATCGCAAGGGTCTCTACAGCCTGAAGCTCGTCAACTGGCATTTCTGGATCGCCACGCTCGGCATCGTTCTCTACATCTCCGCGATGTGGGTGTCGGGCATCCTTCAGGGCCTAATGTGGCGCGCCTACACTTCGCTTGGCTTCCTCGAATATTCCTTCATCGAGACCGTCGAGGCGATGCATCCCTTCTACGTCATCCGTGCCGCCGGCGGCGCGCTGTTCCTGATCGGCGCGCTGATCATGGCCTACAATCTCTGGATGACCGTTCGCGTCGGCGAGCAGGAAGTCCAGATGCCCGTCGCTCTCCAGCCGGCGGAATGAGGAGCTTCCGATGTCGTTCTGGACACGCCACCAAGTCTTCGAAAAGAACTCGATCATCCTGATCGTCGGCATCCTGCTGGTCATCGCGATCGGCGGCCTTGCCGAGATCACCCCGCTGTTCTACCTCAAGAGCACAATCGAGGTGGTCGACGGCGTCAGACCCTACACGCCGCTGGAGCTGGCGGGGCGCAACATCTATGTCCGCGAGGGCTGCTATCTCTGCCACTCGCAGATGATCCGGCCCCTGCGCGACGAGGTCGAGCGCTACGGCCACTTCTCGCTTGCCGCGGAGAGCATGTTCGACCACCCGTTCCAGTGGGGGTCGAAGCGCACTGGTCCTGATCTTGCTCGCGTCGGCGCCAAATATTCCGACGACTGGCACGTGACCCATATGACCAATCCGCGCGCGATCGTGCCGCAATCGGTGATGCCGGGCTATCCGTTCCTCAGTTCAACTGAGGTCGACCCGTCGACCATCGCCGACCATATGCGTACCCTGCGGACCGTTGGCGTTCCTTATAGCGACGATCAGGTCGCCAACGCGGCCGCCGACATGAAGGCCCAGGCCGATCCTGACAATGCCGGCACTGATGCCTTCACCAAGCGCTACGCCAAGGCCGTCGTGCGCAATTTCGACGGCAAGGCCGGCACGCCGACCGAGATGGACGCGCTGATCGCTTACTTGCAGATGCTCGGCACGCTGGTCGACTTCAAGCTCTACAACGAGAAAGCCAATCTTCGCTGAGAAGGCATCCACCGATGAAAGCCATCCTGACACTCGACAATCTCGCGTCCGGTCTCGTGACCACGATCTGGACGCCGGTCTTCGTCGCGATCTTTCTCGCGATCGTCGCCTACGCATTCTGGCCCCGCAACAAGGCCGCCTTCGACGAAGCAGCCCGCCTGCCGTTGCGGGAGGAGTAAGAGATCATGACCGATCATCAAGGTGAATTCGATTCCGTCACCGGCAGGTCCACCACCGGACATGAATGGGATGGCATCAAGGAGCTCAACACGCCGCTGCCGCGCTGGTGGGTGATTACATTCTATCTCACCATCATCTGGGCGATCGGCTACTGGATCGTCTATCCGGCCTGGCCGCTGATCTCCAGCAACACGCGCGGCCTGCTCGGCTACTCGACGCGAGCGAACCTCGCGGTGGAGCTTGCCAATCTCGAGGCGCTGCGCGGCGAGAAGATGGCGGCATTGGCGGCGGCGCCGCTCGCCGAGATCGAGAAGGATCCGGCCTTGCTGGCGCTCGCGCGCGCCAAGGGCAGGACCGTGTTCGGCGACAATTGCGCACCGTGCCACGGCTCTGGTGCCGCCGGCGCCAAGGGATATCCGAACCTGAACGACGACGAGTGGCTGTGGGGCGGAACGCTCGAGCAGATCATGCAGACCATCCAGTATGGCGCACGGTCCGGTCACGCCAAGACCCATGAGGGCCAGATGCTCGCCTTCGGCAAGGACGGCGTACTGAAGGCGGACGAGATCGTCACGGTCGCCAATTATGTGCGATCGCTGTCGGGCCTCTCGACCCGAAAGGGCTACGATGCCGCCAGGGGCGCGAAGATCTTTGCGGACAATTGCGTCGCCTGCCATGGCGATGGCGGCAAGGGCAACCAGGAGCTCGGTGCGCCCAATTTGACTGACCAGATCTGGCTCTATGGCTCTGATGAGGCGACCCTGATCGAGACCATTAGCCAGGGCCGCGCCGGCGTCATGCCGGCCTGGGAAGGGCGGCTCGACCCGGCCACGATCAAGGCGATGGCGGTCTACGTCCACTCGCTGGGCGGTGGAAAATAGCTGAACATTATCAAGCGGGGTGAACAAAATCGCCCCCCGCTTGAGCTGGATCAATCGATGCGGCGGCGGGGGCTCTAGGTTTAATCGCACCTTCTCGAGACAACCCGCGCGATGAACAAGACCGTGAACCCGAACGACCTCACATCGGATGACG
>NZ_FOQM01000087.1 GCF_900113735.1 Bradyrhizobium sp. Gha | reverse complement strand
AAAAACCTGGTCGTCCCCGACCATGTCGCCGCATTGCGCCGACGAGGTGAAGTATGGTGTCATCGACAAGGTTGTGAAGCACTTCGAGGACTTGCGGGCGAAGGGCGCCAAGATCGGCGATCAGGCGATCCGCGATCTCGTCACCGTCAACGGCGTGCGGGTCACGGTCGAGGACGGCAGCTGGGGCCTGGTGCGCGCGTCCTCGAACAAGCCCGAGCTCGTGGTCGTGGTCGAGAGCCCGGTCTCCGAGCAGCGCATGCACGACATGTTCGAGATGGTGAACAGCGTGCTGCGCACCCATCCGGAAGTTGGCGAGTACAATCAGAAGATCTAGCAGGCCGTTGAAGAAGTAGCCAATCGGCGGGCGATGAAGGGAATGTCGTCGCCGCCTTCGAGGCATATCTCGCCTTCAAGCGAACCATCGGCGAGCTCTTCTGCCCAACCACGGCCTCTTGCGGGCTCCATCTCGTCGCTGCCGTCCCACGTGAACTCCACGGCATCGCCTTCGCAACGGCCATATATTGCCCCCGTGAGGCAATCCAGGGCGAACTCGCCGCCGTCGGCTGCGAACAGGATGTAAGAGCCCGCCCCGGCCATGTCGTGATCGGGCGTTTCCACTACACGCCATTTGCCCCGCACGCTCATGGCTGCACTACCAGCAGCTTGGGCAGACGGTTAAGATTGTAGGCCGCGAGCGCCAACGTAAAGGCGGCGTCCACGCGCTCGCGCCCCCGTAGCTTCACCTTGGCCAGACCGGCGGAACTCTTGATCCACCTGAACACCTCCTCAATCCGTTTGCGGCAGCGTTGGCTAATCTCGTAGCCGGCATGGCGGGTGGTGCGGGCGTCGACCGCCGTCCTGCGCGGGGTACCGGTCTTGCTGAGGTGTCCGTCGATCGCGATGTGCGGCGTCACCGATCGTTCTCTCAAGTCGTGGACGAACTGCGTGACGTCATAGGCCTTGTCCGCGCCGAGCGTGATCCGCCGGCCTGTGCGATCACTACGATCGATCAACGCCAGCGCCGTCTCTCGTTCGGCCGTGCCGGTGGCCTGGCTGACGGCACCGCCGACCGCCAGACCATTGCGGGTCTCCATCAGAGCGTGCCCCATGTAACACAGCTTGGCCGGCTGCCCATCCCCCTTCTTATACAGCCGGGCCTCCGGGTCGGTCGTACTTTGGTGCGTCTCGTTTGAACGCTTCTCCTTGTGGAAGCCTCAGCGTTGCGTCCCGGACCCTTGCTGTCGTTGTCGTCTCCGTCCTTTCTGCGGAAGCTCTTGATCGAAGCCCACGCCTCAATCAGCGTGCCGTCGACCGAGAAGTGATCGCTCGACAACAGTCGCTTCACCTTCGGCTGAGCCAGCACGGCCGAAAGGAACTTAACGGCGATCTCACCCGCTAACAGCCGGTCGCGGTTCTTGGAGAAGATCGAGTGGTCCCACACCGGATCGGCCACGCCCAGACCGACAAACCAGCGGAATAGCAGGTCAAATTCCAGCCGCTCCATCAATTGTCGTTCCGAGCGAATGCCGTAGAAGGCCTGCAGCAGCATCGCCCGAAGCAGCCTCTCCGATGCAATCGAAGGCCGGCCAAAGTCCGTGTAAAGCCCCGCAAACGCCTTCGATAGATTGCCCAGCGCAGCGTTCACAATCTCCCGGATCGTCCGTAAGGGATGGTCCGGACGAACCCGCGCTTCAAGATCCACGTAACTGAACAGCGATCCAGACCGCTCGTCCGATCCTCGCATCCCGGCCTCCCGCTTCAATCATCGAGAGAATCACGTCCAATTCCATCCCGCCAGAGACTTCTTCAACAGCCTGCTAGCGGCTACCCCTTCGTACCGCCTTCTCAGCTGCAAGCGGCTTAATTTCGCTTGTAGTCGTCTTCAATCCGGATGATGTCGTCTTCCCCGAGATAGGAGCCGGTCTGGACCTCGATCAGTTCCAGCATGATCTTGCCGGGATTCTCCAT
>NZ_FOQM01000088.1 GCF_900113735.1 Bradyrhizobium sp. Gha | reverse complement strand
GCGGCAGCTTCATCCAGACCCTCGTGCTCACCGACATTGCTACCGGCTGGACGGAGTGCGCTCCTCTGATCGTGCGCGAACGGACGCTGTTGAGCGCGGTGCTGACGGAATTGCGCAAACAATTGCCTTTTGCGCTGCTCGGCTTCGATACTGACAATGATACGGTGTTCATAAACGAGACGCTGAAACCCTGCTGCGAGGCGGCCAACATCGTCTTCACGGGTTGCCGGCCCTACCGAAAAAATGACCAGGCGTTCGTCGAGCAGAAGAACGGCGCCGTCGTAGTCGGCTATCGTCGGTTCGAGGGCCTGGAAGCGGCCAAGCTGCTGGCTGAACTCTATCGATCGGCGCGGCTGTTCGTGAACATAACGGCGACGATTCAGGCTTCGTTTGCGAACGCGGCTGAGTTCTTCAACAGCCTGCTCTCATGTTTGCTGTCAAGGGACTCGATCAAGCGGAGGCCGCTTCCGGCTGAGCGCCCGAACGCTGGACTTCGAAGGTGCCCACGGTAGGAGGCAGGGCCAAAGACGACGGTTGATCAAGCTCTCATGCGCGGGTTGGGTACCGCATGACCGTGGTTTCGTCTTGGGGCTGCCTCGGTCTAAGGGGCGAGCGTCGGCAATGCCGGCTCATAACAGGCCACGAGGATTCCCCACCGCGCCCTGCCTCCTGCCCTGGGCACCGATATGGTCGAGCAGCGCTCTTCAGGCGGCCGGCCCGAGTTGTACTTGACGAGTGATCGCCCACAGGAAGCCGACCATCTCGCGTGCAATGGCGGTGGTGACGATCACCTTGGGTTTGCCGGCCGCCGACAAGCGGCGATAGCGGACGCACAGCCTGACCTGGGCCTTCCAGGCGATATCGCGGATAGCTTGAGGCAGGCGCTCGTTACGGTCATGGAGCTTGCGACTGACGCGGGCTTGCATGCGATAGGTCCATGCCCCCTCGATCAGAGCCCGCCTGGCCAGAGCGTTGCCAGCCTTGGTGATGCCGCCGCGTCGGATGGTGGCGCCGCTCGAATGCTCCGACGGCACGAGGCCGAGAAAGGCCATCAACTGTCGGGGATTGTCGAAGCGAGAGATGTAGCGCGGCAATCTGGGTGGGAAGTGCGCGGCAAACAGGATGGCGAGGCAGTGTCGCGGCCTGATGATGATTGCCGCGATGATTGTCGCGCGCAAGAGTTTTGTTGAACTCTGATTGTCGCGCAGCGTCAATCAGCGACGGTTTTGGGTGTCGCGTGCGATGGCGGCCGTCCTGGACCGCGTTTTCGTTCGAGGGCGGTCCGTCTGCGATAGCTCTCGACGTTCATCTCGACGATGGTGGCGTGGTGAACGAGGCGATCGATAGCGGCGAGGGTCATGGCGGGGTCCGGGAAGACCCTGTTCCATTCGCCGAATGGCTGATTGGCGGTGATCAGCATCGAGCGGCGCTCGTAGCGAGCGCTGATGAGCTCGAACAGCACGCTGGTCTCGGCCTGATCCTTGGTGACGTAAGCGAGATCATCTAGGATCAGGAGATCGAAGCGATCGAGACGATTGATGGCCGCCTCGAGGTTGAGCTCGCGTCGCGCCAGCTGGAGCTTCTGCACGAGATCGGTGGTCCGGGTGAAGAGGACGCGCCATCCGTTCTCGATGAGGGCCAGGCCGATCGCTGCCGCCAAGTGGCTCTTTCCGCCGCCGGGCGAACCAGCGTCATAATGCCGGTGTCTAGGATCCGAGATTGAGATCCTCTACCCGTTTCATCCGCGATGCGGAGCGTCAGTCGTTGTTGTCG
>NZ_FOQM01000092.1 GCF_900113735.1 Bradyrhizobium sp. Gha | reverse complement strand
CTCAACGGCGATCAGCTCAAGCTGGTGTTCGACGAGACCGGCAAGTCGAGCCTGAACATCACCGGCGTGACCTTCAACTCGAAGGGTCTGGGTCTCGCCTCGCTGGTGCAGGGCACCGACTTCATCGACAACTCAGCCTCCAACAAGGTGCTGGCCAACCTGAACACGGCGTCGAGCACGCTGCGTTCTGAGGCTTCAACCCTTGGTTCGAACCTCTCGGTCGTGCAGGTGCGTCAGGACTTCAACAAGAACCTGATCAACGTGCTGCAGACCGGTTCGTCCAACCTGACGCTGGCCGACACCAACGTTGAAGCTGCCAACAGCCAGGCGCTGTCGACCCGCCAGTCGATCGCGGTCTCCGCGCTGTCGCTGGCCAACCAGTCGCAGCAGAGCGTTCTCCAGCTGCTCCGCTAATAGCGGCTGACATCACGAAAAATATCGACGGCGGGGCTTCGGCCCCGCCGTTTTCTTTTTGCAGCATGCGATCGAAACGCGCTTTTGCAGCTTCCAAAAAGTAACCGCTCGTTATGGTTAACGGGAAGCAAACGCCAGAAAAAGCCGTGACATTCCAGGGGGATCATCATCGCGCGAAAAGACCTGCGTCGCCTTATGGTGAATCGGGGCTTGCGGTTCGAGACTGGACTTCACCCTTTGTTAGCCATGTCCCCTCAGGCTGCGCGCGTCACTCGATCCGAAGCGATCGAACGAAGACGCGTAAACCAGAAGGGTAAGTTGTTATGTCCGGTATCGTCCTCTCTGCGTCGGTTCGTCAGAACCTGCTCTCCCTCCAGTCCACCGCCGACCTGCTCGCCACCACCCAGTCCCGTCTGTCGACCGGCAAGAAGGTGAACTCGGCGCTCGATAACCCCACCAACTTCTTCACCGCCCAGTCGCTCGACAACCGCGCCAGCGACATCAACAATTTGCTCGATGGCATCGCCAACGGCGTGCAGGTGCTCCAGGCCGCCAACACCGGCATCACCTCGCTGTCGAAACTGCTCGACAGCGCGAAGTCGATCGCCAACCAGGCGCTGCAGACCACGGTCGGCTACTCGACCAAGTCGAACGTCTCGACCACGATCGCGGGCGCAACCGCAGCAGATCTGCGCGGCACGACCACTTATTCCAGCGCGACTGCGCTCTCGAACGTGCTGTTTTCCGGCACTGCCGGTGGCACGACGGCGGCTGCGGGCAGCACCACGCTCGGCGGCACCATCGGCGCGACGACCGGCAGCCAGGTGAAGGACAACCAGACCACG
>NZ_FOQM01000095.1 GCF_900113735.1 Bradyrhizobium sp. Gha | reverse complement strand
CGAACACCAGTTCGATCGGCTAACTCACGGATGCCCGCACACTCCCTGGCTGCGCCCTGGGAGTGTGCGGGTCGTCGTTTCGATCGAGGACTATCATGGACATAAGCGCGGGCGAGTGTTCCCACTTGGTTATCCTGGATTCGAACGGCGTTTGATCAGGCGCGAGAGAACTGAGTGAGGGGCTTGATGAGCCGCGAAACTTCACAGCGAAGCAGGGAATACTTAACAATAGCACAGAGCCTGCTCCGCGCTGTCCAAACGATGACCGACCGAGCGATTGCGAGCCAGCTTAAGGCTCTGGCCGACGACTACGAGCGGCGAGCCGAGAAGGCGTCGCGTGCTGATGCGGCCAAAGCCATCGCGAGACCAGCCGCCAACGGTGAACACGAGTGACGTACACGACCAGGCGGGCAGGTTCACAGCCATCCTGGCGCAGAAATGTCGGGACCAGAGTTCAAGTCACGATAGCTGTTCCCGACTCAAGGCCACCCGGGTGAGCCTTGACCGGTGGAGCACTTTGAGAATTTTGATTGCGACCTTGGCCTTTAAGCGCGGCATAAAAGCGAACGTCGATGCCAATCGGCAGTTGGTGAGGGCCGGTGATCACCAGTATGAGAGTTCTGTACGTGATCTGAAACGACAGGGCAGGGATCTCACGCTTTGGCTCTGTGTCTGCCGCGCGCCTGCGCTGGACGCGAGCGGCGATCCGGCGCGCATCTCGACCTCGGCTGTAAGCGCTAGAGCGCGCGTTAGCGCCTAACGAGTTGCCAGGTGGTGCTGCCCGCCCTCCGCCATCCCGACGCGGCTGGCCGAGCGTTCAAAGTGACCTCAATCGGCTCGTCACCCTTATTGTTCACGGAAATCTGGAAGCGTGTGGCATCGGGCTGTCAACCGATCGCGAGCAAACTTAGTCGCCGATTATCAAGCTATACGCCGTCGCCTGCCGGAACAGGAGAACCAGCCAAAGCGACCGGTGATGTGGGGCGTGCGTGATTCGTCTCACAGATAAAACAGCCAC